>DAMBWF010000016.1:0-55137 GCA_032052615.1 Pseudomonadaceae bacterium | reverse complement strand
CCAATACCTCACGAGGCTGCACGGTGTGATAGCGCTGCGAGACCACCGACAGCGGTGCCTTGGTGTCCGAACGGAACAGCACCTTCTGCTCAGGGAAGGAGTGGATCGCGCCCAAGTGGCCGACGGCATCCGATTTGAAGTGCACGGGGCTTTCCAGGATCTGCCAGTCCATACCGGCTTCGCGTTGCCAGACTTCGATGGGTTGTTTCTGAGTGAGTTGATTGCCCAGGCCGTGCCACGGAGTTGCGCCAGCGTAAGCCATGGTTTCCACGAGATGTGCCATGTGAACGATTCCTTTGGGTGCAAGCCGGCATAAAGCGCCGCGCGAGGCGCAGCACCGACCGGAAGATTGAAATGAGAAGGCTGTGGGTGCCGATCAGGCCGGCAGGTTGAAGCGGTGACCGCAGAGCAGGCAGAGGTTGTGGGCCAGGACGTGGCGGTCGAGCGACTCGCCCAGTTGAGCGCCGAGCGCGCAGCCGCCCACGCCGCCGGCCAGGCCGCCGAGGATGGCGCCCGACACGGAACCGAGGGTGATGCCGACAGGGCCGGCGAACGCGCCGATAGCTGCGCCAGCTTGACCACCGGCCAGGGCAGCGCTAACGCCACGTGCAACACCGCCAACGGTGCCAATGGCGGCGCCGATTTTCATGGCGTGATGGAAGGATGCGACTTTGGGGGAGTGACAGCGAGGGCACTGCAATGACATTGGGCGAACCTCCTTGGTGCTGATGTCATCGCGATAATGTGTGGTTGAGATTTTTTCGAGTCGAATGGTCGCTTTTCAGAAGCGAAACCAATGGCGTAACGAGCCACAATCGGCAGAAACAGGCCGGGACTAGTGCTGATAGCTACTGCTCGCGTAGCGTCGCTCAAACTCCATCGTGCAGAGATAGCCCTTCCACGGTTCTTTCGGCGATGTCGGTCTATTAGTATATGGCTAACTGCCAGTGGTGCTCTGGGCATCGATTTGTTGAAGGGATTCGCAATGATAAGAAGGTTCCGACTTGAGCAGAAGGGCCGCTACGAAAAGCTGGTAATTGCTCAGCGTTTATCGGACATGCTGGATAAATTCCTGGATGGGCGCCCAGCCCCATTAGGTATTGGAGCCGAGCAAGGCGGTATTGCTGAGTGGGACGACGTGGTCATTTACCATAGCGATGACCACTGGGAGCACCTGCAAATCAAGCGGCAAACCAGCGAATTCAGTGATAAGCACCTCGACAAGGCTGACTATCTAGCGTCCTACAAACCCCGCAAGAAGACGCAAGTCACCGAGGCCACGAGCGCCACCAAAACAGCCGAAACCGCAACCGCCGAAGAAGAGCCCGAGGCTCCATCAGATAAGAAATTCGACTCCGAACTGGAGAAGGTCTTGAAGAGCTTGGCGACCTGGAAACCGCCGGGGGGCGGAGTGAAACCGTCCAAGCGCACCTTTTCGTTGACCCTGCCCGGGCCTGAGGTTGTGATCAAGGGCAAGGATAAGGATCAGGAAATTATCAGGATCACCCATCTGCGCGAGGTCTGGGATCTTTGTTGCAAGGATGGCGTAGATCTTGCCGGACTCGCCAGGCGCGATGATAAGCCCACCCAGAATGTCTATACGTGGCTCACAACGTGGTGCGGGTTCACAGACTGGGCCCATATCGTCGAAAAGATGCGGATGCTGGAAATTCACTGCATCGGCGATGAAGGTGCCTTGGAAGCAAGAGCGCTTGAGTCGCTCGACAGGCATTTCAGCGACTCAGCCATGACATTGAGTGTGCTGCTGGGCTATATCGGAGATAGCACGACTGACACTAACGCGGTGACTTGCCATACCACGGCCGTGCACCTTCAAAAGCTGCTTCGACCAGGCGGCCAGACCTGGACGCAGTACCTGATAAACCCAATGCCCGGGCAAGGTTGGACAGTCGCCGGCACGCACGACCTCGGCAGTACATCGTCCGTTTTTCCTCGCAGCCCTGCCGAGCAAATCGTAAATCATCATTGGGCGGAGAACATTCCGAACCGGCGGCTTCGACTGCATGCTGAATATGCCCGTCCCGCCAAGGCGCTCACTCTGCCCACCGCGATCCTTCGACTGGCGTTGCATTTGAAAAAGGGCAGTGAATCCATGCTCCTGGGGGAGCCTGCCTGGCGTCAAGGTGCGCATAATGAATTGCGGGGCACGCTTGGAGATACTGAGCGGGATCTTGACGATCTCCACTGGTTTGATAATTCCGAAGCCCTTTCGTGTGCAATGGGGCGCGAGCTTTCCTCGCCCGTCGGCACGAAAGATGAGTCGGATGCGCTCCAGAGCGCAATGAATGATGTTGTATGGCAACAGCTTCAGGTTTGTGTCGGCAAGAAGCTGAATGACATCAACGACTATGACTTGTCGGCTGCCATGGCAGAAAAATGGCAAATTTGGCGAGCCGAGCTAGACAAAGATCCAGACGCCCGCCGGCTTCTTTTCGAGAAGATGATGTACCCCCAGACCGAAGGCATCAATGCCAAGCACGCCTTGCGCATTGGGCCCCGTACTGTGGATCTGATGGAAGCCGCAATTATCATGCTGTTACTGGCGTGTGTGGGCCTTGGCGGCGCCCATTGGCGTTCGATCGAGCCGATTGGGGAGGTGCTCAGCATCGCTCTGCGTCACTGGTCTGGCGAACCGGCAGACAATGACGGGCCCCGGCGCCTAGGGGATGACAATCTACGCAAGCTGCTGGGCCAGTCCCCACCTCCCGTAGTCATCCTTTCTGGTGTAGAGGAGTCTGCGACTGAGTTGCTTCAGGCAGGTATGGCTGAGGATTTGGAAGCCGGCCATAGCATGGCAGCCGAGCGACAGCCTCGTCTGCTTGTCACCCGATCTCAAGTCTATAAGCAGCTACGAACAGGCACGCTGGTCAAGCTGCAAGCACATTTTCAAAAGCACTGGAACGCCTGGCTTCAGGTGCGCGAAGCGGCAATCGAAGCTTGTGGGAAAGGACACTGATCATGATGACACTGCAACAATTGGCCGCGGCGATAAGCCAGCGTTCGGAAGGTCGGTATGAGGTACAACTGGCGGATGAGATGGAGCTTCCGGAGATTGAACACGCCTCACTAATCCTACGACTCAAGCGTGCCCGCATAGAGAAGGCCGGCTGGCGAACTGTTCTGTTGATCGAACTTCCATCTCACTTGGCACAAGAGGCTCACCAGTGGGCCGCCAGTATTCGTGACGTCTTACCGGAACCCGAAACGTCCGATCTGTTCATGTTCATCATTTTGCAAGAGGCCACTCATGATGAGGCCATTCGTATTGAAACGGATGATCGATTTTGTCGAAAAGTCGTAGCCAGGCAGCAGGAAACTCCGATGGAGTTCCTCGACCGCACATTCCTGGCGGCGCTTGACCCACCGGGAAATGTTGAAACGCTTAGCGACCCGCTGGTTGCGGCGTTACAAGCGCTCTCCTCCGCTCAGTCGTGGACAAAAGACCATATTGACTTCTGGAAGACGGAGCTGCTGTCGACTACGAACGGCGCCGATGTTGCTCGATCACTGCGCGCGTCGATGACTGGCAGCGAGGATCAACAATGAGCAAGTTGAGTTCCATAACGCTGACGAATCTGCGCAAATTCGGGCCTGGTGTCGATATCGAGCTGAGTCCAGGCGCAACTATCGTGCTCGCGCCCAATGGTACGGGTAAAACCACCTTGTTTGAGGCCATCGAATTTGGCCTCACTGGAAGAATTGCACGCCTCCACGACGGCATTAACCATGTCATTCGGGATGACGAGGATTTCGCTCAGGTCAGTTTGAACTTTGCTGATTTTACGGCGACGTCCAAAGTCACTGCGGCTGGTGAGGTTAGCCAGGAAGGAGATCTGACCGCCCTTTTCCCCGGTATCCCTAAGAGCGACCTTCCATTCCTGCTGCGGCTAACGCATCTGCTAGATCAAAGAGAGAACGAATGGATCGTTAAGGCTGAAGAGAAGGATGCCGGTTCCCAGTTGGCGAAGCTTCCGATAGGGCGTGAGGGCTCCCGGGCCGGGGCAACGCTTCCTTCGGTGCGAAGGTCTTTGACCGAGCAGAAAAACCGTGAACAGCAGGGGTTGATTGATCTTGAGAAAGAATTGCAAGAGTGGAATCGACTCATCCAGGAACGTAATATCGCTGCAGCCGGCGCAATTGGTGCCTTGCGTCCGCAGGAACACCTTGCCAGGGCCATTTCCGAGGCTGCTGTCCAGACGCAGAGTCTTGACCAGATCCCAACCGGACTACTCTCCGACCCTGTGAATCAGGACAGCCTGGCGCTCGCCCACTCCACGCTGTTGGATATCTTACGTATCAAAGTAGAGCGTGTGCAGGCGCTCATCATAGGCTTGGCCGAGGCGGACAGCTTGGTCGAAAGCTTCAGTACCGTGCGGTCTCGGCTTGATGCGCTCAACACTCAACTGGCCTCTGCGAACGAGACCCTCGACAGTCACTCGAAGATCCGAACGGAAAACGCGATGCTCCTTCAGGGGCACGAGACCAATATCCAGCTCGCTCAACAGGAGCTTGTCAGCGTTGGGCAAGCGCTGGAACGACTGGTCAATGAAGCTGGTGCAAGGCAGCAGGTCGACCATCGTAACCAGGTGTTGACCGAGGCTGCGACTGCCGTCAGGAACGCCGAAGAACAATGTGCAGCGTTGCGGCAAATGCATGAGCGTAATCTGCAGATCCGGAATCAGCACACTCAGCTCGACAATCAGCTTCAATCGCTCGATCAGACCGAGAAACAGCTGCGCGAAGGCCAGCAGTTGGTCATCGAGTGGGAAGCTGCCGAAGAGCGGTTGAAGGAGAACCGTAAAGAGTCAGATCTTCTCAGAGAGGCTCTCGCCCATTTGAGTGCCAGGTTGGATGAAAAACGTGCGGTTCAGGAGGCTTGCAAAACCGCTGAAGACGCGGCCAGAGTTCATTATCAGGCGTTGAGTTCTTCCGCAGATGCGATTCGCCAGGCGGTGGCATCGATTGCCGAGCACCTACCGTCAGAGCAAGAAAGCTGTCCGCTGTGTTTATATCCTCATGGTGCAGCGGAGTTGCAGGAGCGCGTAGCTAAGGCTTTGCAGGCGATAAACCCCAGTCTGACCTCTGCCGATCAGCGATTGAAAGTAGCTGTAGAGGCCTTGGCTGCGAGCGACGCTGAGGTGGTTTCCGCGCTCGAAGCTGTGGGGGATTGCCGGGCGAAGCTTGCGGCGTTGGACGATATTCGCCGAGTCTTGGAGCGGGAGATTGTTCAGTTTCGCCTCTACCCGATCTTGGCCAGCGATTCAGTGCCGTTGGCTAAAGAGTCGCTCAGGGTGCGGCTGGACGGGGTCTCAGCGAGTCGCAAAAACCTGACAGATCGGCGCTCCGGTCTGGAGCCATTGGTCGCTCAGGAGGACTTCGAACAAGCCCAGCACGCCTTCGATATTGCTGTTACAGCGCTGGATCAGGCGCGTGTTCAGCATAGCGAGGCGCTCACTCGACTTGATCAGGCGGTCGCCACGTTATCTGCCCTTACGACGGACGCACCTGTTGTGCGAACGCTCGAAGAGCTGACCGTACAAAAAAACCAGCTCGACGATCGAATTACTGAGCTTAACGGGCAAGTGGATACTGTCCAGTCGGCGCTAGATGCACAACAACGCCAGTTGCAAGAGCTGAGCAGTGCTGTGAGAACCACCGAAGAGGCGATCAGGCATGCCCAATCCCAGCTCGCTTCGCTCCGCGCCAGTTGGCAAGGGCTCGGGCTGGAGGGCGATCCTCTCGCAGAAGCCGCTCAGGCCCGCGCTAGCTTTCTGCGTTCGACGTTGGCAGATCTGGAGAGCAACCTGAGGCTGCTTGAAAATCTTGGGGTTGAGATATCGGCTTGGATCAAGCTGAATGAATCGCAGCTGGCGCAACGACTCATCGATGCCCAGCGCTTAGATCGCACGGAAGAGAGTTTTTTCGCAGACCTCAATGAGCGAATCGCGATGGCTACCGGACAACTGGCCGATTTAACCAAGCTCTCGGAAGCCATGGACGCCCTGGATGCCTTTTTAAAGAAAGAAATCGGAAACGTTCAGAAGCACGTCCGCAAGGTTGTGCCCCGCTGGCAGGCACTGCTCAAGCGGGTCGTGCGCGAAACGAGGTTCCACGAAGCAAGCCTCAACTTCTTCACCCACTACAACAGAGAAAAGGCCGAAGTCCTTGTACCACTGGGCAAGAAATCGGCTCCTGTACCTGATGTTGCAAGCGAGGCCCAGTTGACTGACCTTCAGCTGACCTTCCTGCTTTCAATGGCCATGAGTCACCAATGGTCGCCTTGGAAAGCGCTGCTGCTTGACGACCCAACCCAACATCATGATCTGGTACACGCGTCTGCGGTCTTCGATTTGCTGCGCGACTACATCGTCGACCACGGCTTCCAGGTCGTTATCGCTACCCATGACGCTCTGCAAGCGCGTTACTTCTTGCGCAAGCTTCAAAACGACGGGATAGACGCTAAGATCTGGACACTCGTGCCCACTGAGCATGGGGTTACTGCGGAGGAAGGACATTCGAAGCAGCGCATACGAAGAGGTTAAGTTGTGGCCTTGATTACAGGTACTTTAGGGTCATAGCCAACTGATCGAGATAGCTAGGTTGGCTACATGACGGTGGTTCAGTCTTCTGGCCGCTAGTTGCCCGTTGATCAGCGTATCGAAACGACTTTTCTGTCCTGGTTTTCCTTGATGGCGGCTACTGACAGGCTACCGGTAGCTGCCTCCTGAATGTGCTCGCTCCACCAAGCCATCATCGGGCGTCTGCGCTCGATGTAGTCCGCCCGGTTGTAGGCGCTACGGACTTCGTCTTTATCTACGTGGGCAAGCGCCACCTCAATCAATTCTGGATCCCAGCCATGCTCGTTGAGGATGGTGCTTGCCATCGAGCGCATGCCGTGGCTGACCAGGCGCCCTTCGAAGCCCATGCGTTTTAGCGCCATGTTGGCGGTCTGGCTATTGCAGTGGGTGCGTGGGTTCCGGTCTGCAGGGAACACATATTCCCGGTGTCCACTGTAGGGCTTGATCGCCTCCAGGAGCGCGAGAGCCTGTTCCGTGAGCGGGACGATATGAGTACGGCGTTTCTTCATGCGTTCAGCGGGAATCGTCCAGATCTTCTTCTCGATGTCGATGTCCGCCCAACGAGCAGTTGCTGCCTCGGCTGGCCGAGTCATGGTGTGAAGCTGCCACTCGATCAGGCAACGAGTTGTTCTTTTGATGCTGGCATTGGCGATCGCCACCATGAGCTCTTTCAGCTCATCAGGGGGGAGCGCCGCCATGTTCTTTTTCTTTGGCTTCTTGAAAACGGAGCGAATCCCGCTGAGCGGGTTCGCATGAATCAGCCCCGAGTTGACCCCGTAGGTCATGATCTCGTTGAGCCGCTGTGTCAGCCGTTTAACGGTTTCCAGGCTGCCCTTGGTTTCAAGTGGCCGGAGCAGGTTGATGACCTTGGGAGCGTTGATGGCGGAGATCGGAGTGGTGCCCAAGTCGGGGAAGACGTGCAGCGTGAGGGAGCGCCAGATGTCCTCGGCGTAGGCTTGTGTAACCGCATCCTTTTTCAGCTCATACCAAGACGTCGCCACATTCTGGAAGGTGTGTTCAGTCGCTGCTTTCTTGGCTTGCTGCACGGCGTCCCGTTTCTCTTTGGGATCGATACCGTGGGCGAGGAGCTCACGTGCCTCAACAGTGCGCTTGCGGGCTTGCGCCAATGAAACTTCGGGGAAGGTCCCGAGGCCCATGTTGATCCGCTTCTTCGTCACCGGGTGCCGGTAGTTAAAGTTCCAGAGCTTTGAGCCATTGCTTCTCACTCGCATCTGCAGGCCGTCACCATCGCTCAGGACATAGTCCTTCTCTTGAGGCTTGGCGGCTTTGACCTTGAGGTCCGAGAGGCGGGTGGCTTGGGCGCACATGAGGTATTCCAAGAACGGTTTCGGTATTCCAAAAATTACCAGTGGATGGCTTGGAATACCACTTGGAATACCGAATCTCATGGATCCTGCTGGACGCTATCGGATCTTGATGAAGCTGTAAGCCCCGTATTTAAAGGGTTTCAGGCACAAAAAAAGACGTCCGTGGACGTCTTTAGATGTTGTATTGGTGGAGCCGGGGGGATTTGAACCCCCGTCCGCCAGCTCTCCGCTATTGGTTCTACATGCTTAGCCATCTCTACTGAGTTAACTCCTCGCGGCCCGAGTGGCAGGGCGCTTGGAGCGAGCTGTATGAGTTTTAGCCGTTACGTCTACAGCGAACTTGGCGGCGATCCTGTTCTATATGACTGACCAGATCTTCGGGTTTACAGGCATCCCCTAGGGTCAGCTGGCGCCCTTAGGCGGCCAGAGCGTAGTTGTCGTCGTTGGCAACTATAAGTATGCAGCAGCGAATTTACGAGTTCTGCTACCAGCTCGGCATGCCCCTCAAGTTTCGTTACCGGCGTCGAATCCTGATCGGCCCCGCGCGGTGGTGACCGCACTAGGCTGGGAGTCTACACGAAGGGCGCGGTGGACGTCGACCCTGCCTTTCGACGCCCGGGTCTATATGATTGCGCTTTGTTTCGCGAGCCCGTGGGAGCGTTTTCGATGCCGCGCACGTCCGGTAAAGCTTTGCGCCAATGGATCTGGCGCGCGTTCGTCCAGAGTGCGCTGATTCCATTGGTGCTGGTGGAGTCGGTGCTGATCGCCGTTTACCTGCTGAGTAACGGGGCGATCCGCGATGCCCAACTGGAGTACCTGCAACGCAACGCCGTGCAGGACCTGGCGGGCGCCGTGCATCGCGAGGGGCAGGTAATCGCCGGCCGGCTGGAAAGCATCGAGGCACAGTTGCGGATCTACCGGGACGCCACGGCCACGGCCCTGACGGACTACCGCTTCCAGCCCGACGAGATCGAGCGCGACCGGCATATCCTGAGCGAGGACGGGGTTTTCTACAGCCACACCGACAATGGCCGCGCGGCCTCCTTCTATTCCAACAGCACGCCCCTGGCCTTGCAGGACCATGCCAAGGCCATGCGGCTTTCCCAGGTCGACCCGCTGATGCGCTCCATCCGCGCCGCCAACCCGCTCGTGGCGGCGGTGTATTACAACAGTTGGGACAGCTACAACCGCATCTACCCGTTTTTCGCGCCGCTGGAGCAGTATCCCCATGACATGGTGATACCGAACTACAACTTCTATTACCTCGCCGACGCCCAGCACAACCCCCGGCGCTCCCTGGTCTGGACCGATGTCTACCTGGACCCGGCCGGCCAGGGGTGGATGATGTCCGCCATCGCCCCGATCTACCGCGACGATTTCCTGGAGGGCGTCGCCGGCCTCGACCTCACCGTGGGCCAGATGCTGAGCGAGATCAGCCACTTGGCGGTGCCCTGGCAGGGGTATGCGATGCTGGTCAGCCGCGATAACAACATCATGGCGCTGCCCGAGGCGGGCGAGCAGGACTTCGCCCTGCGGGAGTTGACCAGCTATTCCTACGCCGAAGCGGTGCGCCGCGAGGTGCTCAAGCCCGAGGACTTCAACCTGGGGCGCCGCCAGGGCATGCAGCCGCTGTTGCAGGCGATGGCCGGCAAGCGCGACAACAACGTGCAGGAAGTGATGCTCGGCGGGCGCAAGCAACTGGTGGCCTGGAGCGAGATCCCGCAGACCGGCTGGCGCTTGCTCATGGTGGTGGACGAGGCGGACATTTTCCATGAGACCAATACCCTGGCGCTGCGCTATCAGCAGATCGGCTATGTGCTGATCGCCGGCCTGGTGCTGTTCTATGCGCTGTTCTTCGCCTGGATGTGGGCGCGCTCGCGGCACCTGAGCGACGCGCTGGCCCACCCCATCGCCGGCATCGTGGAGATGATGCGGCAGATCGGCCAGGGGTATTACCGGCCGGAGGCGCCCCAGACCCGGATCAATGAGCTGAGCAGCATGGCCGAGGCGGTGCAACTGGCCGGCGCTCAGCTCGAAGCCAGCGAGCAGCGGCGCCAGGAGGCGCAGCGCAGCCTGGAACTGGTGCTGGAAAGCACTACGGAAAGCATCTGGGAGGTGGATGCCCGGACCCTGGCCTTCAAGATCAGCGGTCGCTTCGTCAAGCGCTTCGGGTTGGGCAGCGACGTTCTCGGCTTCAACGATTTCAACCAGCGCGTGCACCCGGACGACCTCGATCGCGTACGCCGGCTGCGCCATCTGTTCATGGAGCGAAGCGACGGCAACTTCGACGTCGAGTACCGTTTCGCCGACGCCCAGGGGCGCTATGCCTGGCTGTTGAGCCGGGGCAAGGTACTGGAGCGGGACGATCAGGGCCGCGCGCTACGGGTCGCCGGCACTCACGTGGACATTACCCGCCTGAAGCAGGTGGAAGAGGAACTGCGCCGCGCCACCCGCGAGGCCCAGGCCGCCAGCCAGGCGAAGAGTCGCTTCCTCTCCAGCATGAGCCACGAGTTGCGCACGCCGCTGAACGCGATCCATGGTTTCGCCCAGTTGATCGCCCTGGAGGCGGAGGAGCGCGACCCGCAAGCCGAGTGCGTGGAACTGGAGTATGCCCGGGAAATCGTCAAGGCCAGCCGCCACCTGACTTCGCTGGTCGACGACATCCTCGACCTGTCGAGCATCGAGAACCGTCGGCAGAAGCTGCAGCTCGAACCGGTGGACATCGGCTCGGTGCTCAGCGGCTGCGCGGAATTGATCCAGCCGGAATTGCAATCGCGCCACCTGCAACTGCAAATGAGCGAGCTGCCGGACCCGCCCCTGTACGTCATGGCCGATGCCCGTCGCCTGCGCCAAGTGGTGCTGAACCTGCTGTCGAACGCCATTAAGTACAACAGCCCCCAGGGTGTGGTGCGGTTGGGGTACGAGCTGCGCTCCAGTGGGGTGCGGTTGTGGGTGGAGGACACGGGTAGCGGCCTCAGCGACGAGCAGCAGGCCCAGTTGTTCCAGCCGTTCCAGCGGCTGGGGCGGGAGAATTCCACCATCCCGGGCACAGGCATCGGCTTGGTGTTGTGCCGCGAGTTGGCCGACCTGATGGGCGGAGAAATGGGCTATAGCAGTACCGCCCAGGTGGGTAGCCGTTTCTGGATCGAACTGCCCGGAGCGGCCCGCCCCCTCCCGGCGAATGGCCGCGACGCGGGGCCGGAGCGGCTACCCGACCTATTGTGCGTGGAGCCGGGGCTGGCCTGCGCGCATTCGCTACGCGACGGACTGCGCGGCCAGGCCTCGGTGCGCGCCGTGGACGGTTCGGCGAAGGCCTGGACCGAGTTGCATCTGCTGACGCCGGACTTGGTGCTGCTGGATCTGGACTTGCCGGACGACGATGCGCTCGCGCTGCTCGATGCCTTGCGGCGAGAGCCACGCACCCAGTCCATACCGGTGATCGTGATCGGTTCGACGGCGGGAGAGGATCGCTTCGGCGCGGCCCGCGAGCGGGGGGCTACCGCCTGCCTGGGCAAGCCGGTGGATCAGGCGCAGGTGCGCCGGCTGGTGCTGTCGCTGCTGGGAAGTGCCTGGTAAGACGGTAAGGCCAGCCGTTGCGGCTGGCCTTTGGGCCACGCTCAGTGGCTGCCTTCGTCGCCGATTTCCTTGTTCTGTTTTTCCAGCAGGGTCAACGCCTGCTGGGCGGAACTGGCGCATTTTTCCAGGTCGCCGTCGGCGCGGGCCTGCTTTGCCTTCGCTTCGAACTCGGCGACCTGCTCCTTGAGCGGATCGCCCAGGATCGGACTGGTCGCCTTGGCGTCCTCGATTTTCTGCAGATTGACGGAGCACAGGTCGGTGGCGGCGAAGACCGGAGAGGTCAACAGCGCGGCGGTGATCAGCAGGGCGGTACGTTTCATCGCATGTATCCTCTTTTCATCCTTTGGCTCTCGGATGTCCGCTCGGTGGACTGAGGGCACGCAAAACCTCCGAGTCGAGTGAGCCCGCCGAAGCGGGCTCATTGAATGGACTGCCGGCCGTCGGAGAGGGTTCAGTCGGGTGCTGGCACTTTGGGCCGGCTCACCCGGTCGACCAGATAGACCAGTCCGTGGTAGTCGATGCCGCCATGCTGGCTGAGGCCGATCTCGCAGGTCCGGCTGGTGGAGAGCCCTTCCTCGCAGTGCTGGACCGCCTGGCGCAGGCGCCGCAGGGCATGGGCGTTCAGCTCCGGCGTGGTGAACCCCTTGTCGCCAGCGAAGCCGCAGCAGTGGATGCCTTCCGGAACCACCACCTGGGTGCTGCAACGCCGCGCCAGGTCGATCAGCGCCTGGCTCTCGCCCAAGTGCTGGGTGCTGCAGGTGACGTGTACCGCCACCGGACGGTCCTCGGGGACGATGTCCAGCCGGTCCAGCAGGTGGGTACGGATGAATCTCACCGGGTCGTACAGGTCCAGGCGAGGGTCGAGGCCCTCCTGCAGCAGGCGCAGGGTGCAGGGGCTGGTGTCGCAGTAGATCGGGTCGAGGCCGCCGCGGCTGGCTTCCAGCAGGGCGTCCACCAGTTGCTGGCGCTTGGCGTCGGCCTGTGCGGCATACCCCTTGGACGCGAAGGGCTGACCGCAGCAGAGCGAGTCGCCGGCCGCCGGCAGTACCACTAGGAAGCCGCCTTTCTCCAGCAGGGCGCGGGTCTTCTCCACCAGGGGCATCCGCTCGGCGTCGCCAGCCGCCGGGCCCATGGCGCGGGAGACACAGGCGGCAAGGTAGACCACTCGCGGGCGGTCGTCGGCGCTCGGCGCCCCGATGCGCAGCGGGCGCGCCGCCTGGGGCAGGGCGGGCGTCCAGAGCGGCACGCGGTCGCCGGACAGCCAACGCACCGTGGCGCTGGCCCGGGACAGCAGCGGCGCGCCCAGCAGGCGGCGGGCGCCGTCGGCGGCGCGCAAGGTCAGCCGGGCGCCGCGCAGGGTGGTCGCGAAGTGTTCCGCGAGCCACTCGGCGGCGGCGCCGTGCCGTGCTTCCTGGCCCCTCAACTTGCGCACCAGCTCGCCGGTGTTGATGTTCACCGGGCAGCGCTGGGCGCACAGCCCGGTCGCGGCGCAGGTGTCGATTCCCTGGTAGCGATAGGTCTCGTACAGAGCACGGGTGTCCTCGCCCCGGCGCGAGCGCGCCTGCAGGTCGCGCCACATGACGATGCGCTGGCGCGGCGTGAGGGTCAGTCCGTTGGACGGGCAGACCGGCTCGCAGAAGCCGCACTCGATGCACTTGTCGACGATCGGGTCGGCGGCCGGCATCGGCTTGAGGTTCTTCAGGTGGATCTGCGCGTCCTCGGACAGCACCACGTCCGGGTTGAGGATACCCCGGGGGTCCAGCAGGCGCTTGAGGGTCCACATCAGTTGGTAGGCGTCGTGGCCCCATTCCAGCTCGACGAAGGGCGCCATGTTGCGCCCGGTGCCGTGCTCGGCCTTGAGCGAGCCACCGAACTCCACCGCCACCAGGCGCGCCACGTCGTCCATGAAGGCCTGGTAACGCCGTACCTGCTCGGGGCTGTCGAAGCCCTGGGTGAAGACGAAGTGCAGATTGCCTTCCAGGGCATGGCCGAAAATGATCGCCTCGTCGTAGCCATGGCGCTCGAACAGCTCGATCAGCCGATTGACCCCGGCGGCGAGCCGTTCCACCGGGAAGGTCACGTCCTCGATGATCACCGTGGTGCCGGTCTCGCGTACCGCTCCCACGGCCGGGAAGGTGTCCTTGCGGATGCGCCAGAGCTGGTTGTAGACCGCCGGGTCTTCGCTGAAGTCGACCTGCTTCTCCACCGGGAAGGGCGCCAGGCTGGCGCGAATGGCGGCCAACTGCGCCGCCAGGGCCGCCGCGTCGGCCGCCCGCGATTCGATCAGCAGCGCGCAGGCGCCCCCCGACAGTTCCCGCACCCAGGCCGGCATGCCCGGCATGTCCTGCACCGAGCGCAGGCTGCGGCGATCCAGCAGCTCCACCGCCGACACCGGCTGGCGCTTGAGCGCCGGCACGGCCCGGCAGCAGGTCTCCACGTCGGGGAACACCACCAGTGCCGTGGCTTTGTGGGGGTGCTCCGGCACCGTGTCGTAAGTCACGGCGCTGATGAAGCCCAGGGTGCCCTCGGAGCCCACCATCAGGTGGATGAGGATCTCCAGCGGGTCGTCGTAGTCCACCAGGGCGTTGAGGGAAAGCCCGGTGGTGTTCTTCAGACGGTACTTGTGACGGATGCGTTCGGCCAGGGCGGCATCGGCCCGGGTCTGCCGGCCGAGATCGGCGAGCCGCTCCAGCAGCTCGCCGTGGCGGGCCCGGAAAGCCGCCACGCTGGCGGCGTCCTCGGTGTCCAGCAGGGTGCCGTCGGCCAGCAGCAGGCGCATGCCGGCCAGGGTGTGGTAGGTGTTCTGGGCCGTACCGCAGCACATGCCGCTGGAGTTGTTGGCGACGATGCCGCCGATTTTCGCGGCGTTGATGGAGGCGGGATCGGGGCCGATCTTACGCCCGAACGGCGCCAGCCAGGCGTTGGCCTGGGCGCCGATGACCCCGGCTTGCAGGCGGATGCGGGCGCCGCCGTCGCGGATATCGCGGCCGTTCCAGGCATCGCCCAGGACGATGAGCACGGAGTCGCTGATGGCCTGGCCCGACAGGCTGGTGCCGGCGGCGCGGAAGGTCACCGGCACGCGTTCGGCGTGAGCCAGGCGCAGCAGGTCGGCGACCTCGGCCTCCGATTCCACCCGCACCACCAGCTTGGGAATGAGTCGGTAGAAACTGGCGTCGGTGCCGAAGGCCAGGGTCGACAGGGGATCGTCGAAACGGCGCTCACGGGGAATGAGACGTTCGACGGCCAGCAGGAAGGCGGCGGGCAGGCTCATGGAGGCTCCTCTGATCATCGGTTGCCGCGGGCCGTTCGAGCGACCCGTCGGAGGGCGGCGGGTCGCCTCAGGCGGGCTGGGCGACAGGCAGTTCGCGTACCAGCGCGTCGGCGCCGATCTCGGCGATGGACTTGGCGCCGGTGAGTACCATGGCCACGCGCATTTCCTTCTCGATCAGGTCCAGCAGGTTGGCGACGCCGGCACCGCCGGCGGCCGCCAGGGCGTAGACGAAGGCGCGCCCCAGCAGCACGGTGTCGGCGCCCAGGGCGATCATCCGCACCACGTCCAGGCCGGTGCGGATGCCCGAGTCGGCGAGGATCTTCAGCTCGCCCTTCACCGCGTCGGCGATGGCCGGCAATGCCCGGGCGCTGGACAACACGCCGTCGAGCTGGCGCCCGCCATGGTTGGACACGACGATGCCGTCGGCGCCGAAGCGCACGGCATCCCTGGCGTCCTCGGGGTCGAGGATACCCTTGATCACCATCGGGCCTTCCCAGAAGTCGCGGATCCATTGCAGGTCCTTCCAGGAAATCGACGGGTCGAAGTTGGCCGCCAGCCAGCCGATGTAGTCCTCCAGCCCTGTCGGATGGCCCCGGTAGGTGGAAATGTTGCCCAGGTCGTGGGGGCGCCCCAGCAGGCCAACGTCCCAGGCCCAGGCGGGATGGGTCATCGCCTGGGCCATGCGGCGCAGGTTGGCGTTCGGGCCGCTCATCCCGGAATGGGCGTCGCGGTAGCGGGCGCCGGGGGTCGGCATGTCCACGGTGAAGACCAGGGTGGTCACCCCGGCGGCCTTGGCCCGCTCCAGGGCGTTGCGCATGAAGCCGCGATCCTTGAGCACATAGAGCTGGAACCACATGGGCCGGTCGATGGCGGGCGCCACTTCCTCGATGGGGCAGACCGACACGGTGGACAGGGTGAAGGGGATGCCCTTGGCCGCCGCCGCCCGGGCCGCCTGCACTTCGCCCCGGCGGGCGTACATGCCGGTCAGGCCCACCGGGGCGAGAGCCACCGGCATCGCCAGGGTCTCGTCGAACAGGCGTGTCTCCAGGCTCAGCTCGGACATGTTCCGCAGTACCCGCTGGCGCAGGGCGATCCCGGCCAGGTCATCGACATTGCGGCGCAAGGTGTATTCGGCGTAGGCGCCGCCGTCGATATAGTGGAACAGGAACGGCGGCAGCCTGCGCTGGGCGGCGGCGCGGTAGTCGGTAGAGGCCGAGATGATCATGAGGATTCACACCGAGTGAGGAGCCGCGCGGGGCGACGGCTCGGGTTGAACGAAGCGCCGCGTGGGCGGCACTCGCAATGGATTTCGACTGGGCCCCCCTGGGAGGGTGCCCGGCATCCGACTCAATGCACCAGCATGCCGGTGAACAGGTAGGCCTGGGCGAGGGTGATCGCCCCCACCATGGCGGCGAACAGCAGGCTGTGCTTGAGGGTGAAACGAAACAGGTCCGACTCCTTGCCGACCATGCCGGTGGCGGCGCAGGCCACGGCGATGGACTGTGGCGAGATCATCTTGCCGGTCACGCCGCCGCTGGTGTTGGCGGCCACCAGCAGGGTGTCGTTGACCCCGATCTGGTGCGCGGTGGTGGCTTGCAAGGAGCTGAACAGGGCATTGGACGAGGTATCCGAGCCGGTCAGGAACACCCCCAGCCAGCCGAGGAACGGCGAGAAGAAGGGGAAGGCCACGCCCGTGCCGGCCAAGACCAGGGCCAGGGTGGTGGACATGCCCGAATAGTTGGTGACGAAGGCGAAAGCCAGCACCATGCCAATGGACAGGATGGGCAGCTTCAATTCCACCAGGGTGTCGCGGAAAGTGGTCAGGCCAGTTTTCGGGGCGATCCGCAGGATCAGCATCGACACCACCGCCGAGAGGAAGATCGCGGTGCCGGTGGCGGAAATCGGGTCCAGCTTGAACACCGCCGCCAGGGGCGTGGGGCTGGCGGCGATGGGCGCGACCTTGACCACCAGTTGGTCCAGGTGCGGGATGGCGAACAGGAACACCCCGCTTTCCATCGCGCCGCCGGGGGCGAACAGCGCCTTGAACGGCTTCAGCGTCCAGATCGTGACCAGCACCGTCAGCACCAGGAACGGCGACCAGGCCTTGAAGATCTGGCTGGCGCTGTAGGGCGTCGCCGACGCGCCGGCGACCACCGCGGCCTCGCCGGCGCCCAGGGCGGCGCGGGCGGTGGTCGGCTGCCAAACCTTCAGGAACAGCGCCAGGCAGACCAGGCTGACCAAGGCCGAGGTGATGTCGGGCAACTCGGGGCCGATGAAGTTGGAGGTGAAGTACTGGGTCACGGCGAAGCTGGCGCCCGCCACCAGGGCGGCCGGCCAGGTTTCCCGCACGCCGCGCCAGCCATCCATCATCGCCACCAGCCAGAACGGCACGATGATCGACAGCAGCGGCAATTGGCGACCGGTCATGGCGCCGATCTTGAAAGCATCGATGCCGGTCACCTGGCCGGCGACGATGATCGGGATGCCCAGCGCGCCGAAGGCCACCGGCGCGGTGTTGGCGATCAGGCACAGGCCGGCGGCGTACAGCGGGTTGAAGCCCAGGCCCACCAGCAGGGCGGCGGTGATCGCCACCGGGGCGCCGAAGCCGGCCGCGCCCTCGAGAAAGGCGCCGAAGGAGAAGCCGATCAGCAAGACCTGAAGGCGCTGGTCGCCGGTGATCGATAGCACCGAGCTGCGGATTATTTCGAACTGGCCGCTCCTTACGGTGAGTTTGTAGAGGAAGACCGCGGCGACGATGATCCAGGCGATCGGCCACAGGCCATAGGCGAAGCCGTATCCGGCGGCGGCGAAGGCCATGTCGGTCGGCATGCCGAAGGCGAGAACCGCCACGGCCAGCGCCAAGGCCAGGGTAATGGTCCCGGCGAGATAGCCCTTCATGCGGAAGACCGCCAGGGCCAGGAAGAAGAAGACGATCGGGATGACGGCGACCAGCGCGGAAAGGCCAAGGCTGCCAAGCGGGGCGTACAATTGTTGCCAGGCTTGCATGGAGACGGCTCCTGATTGTTGTTGGTATGCCTGTGTCGGGCCGGCGGTTGCCGTCCTTCATTGTTGTGTAAATTGGTAATACCAATTTACAATGTCGACGGCTCAGAGTAAGAGTCAGGCCTCGTACCTGTCAAATTGCCGCACTACGACTTTGGTCGGTCGCGCGCATCGTCGAGGGGGTGACGAGCCTGATTAAAACGCGGGCCGCTCGGATGCACAGCGGTGCGTATGGCAGGAGAGGGGAATGGGGTTCGATCAGATTCGTCAGCGTCGTCTGTCCGACGACATCGTCGCGCAATTGGAATCAATGATCCTGGAGGGAACGCTCAAGCCGGGCGAACGCCTGCCGGCGGAGCGCGCTCTGGCTGAGCAATTTGGCGTCTCGCGGCCTTCGCTGCGAGAGGCGATCCAGAAACTGGTGGCGAAGGGCTTGCTGGTCAGCCGGCAGGGAGGCGGCAACTATGTCGCGACGTCCCTGGGCGCGAGCTTCAGCGACCCGCTGTTGCGCCTGCTCGAAGGCAGCCCGGAAGCGCAGCGCGATCTGCTGGAATTCCGTCATACCCTCGAAGGCGCGTGCGCCTATTACGCGGCGCTAAGGGCCACGCCGGTGGACCGGCAACGCCTGAGCGACGCCTTCGAGGCACTACGGGCGTGCTACGCCGCAGAGGATGAGGTAACGCGCGCGGAGGAGGGGGCGGCGGATGCGCGTTTCCACTTGGCCATCGCCGAGGCCAGCCATAACGCTGTGTTGTTGCACACCATTCGCGGGCTGTTCGACCTGCTCAAGCGCAACGTGGTCACCAATATCGGCGGCATGTACGCCCAGCGCAGCGAGACTCGCGAGATGTTGCTGCGCCAGCACCAGGCGTTGTTCGAAGCCATCATGGAGCAACGTGCCGACGAGGCCCGGGACATTTCCCATCGGCATATCGACTATGTGCAGGAAGTGCTGGCAGAGGTGCGGCAAGAGGAATTGCGGATGGCGCGCGCGCAGCGACGACAACGAGCCTGAGGGAGAAGCGGGGGAGAGGCCGGATCGCTGCGGAGCGTCAGGCCTTTTCCTTGCGCATGGCGCGCTGGACTTCGCGATCGGCGTCCCGTTCTTTCTCGGTGTGGCGCTTGTCGAACTCTTTCTTGCCCTTGACCAGCGCGATCTCGCACTTGACCAAGTGGCCTTTCCAGTACAGCGACAGCGCGACGCAGGTATAGCCTTTCTGTTGCACCGCGCCGAACAGCTTGCCCAGTTCGCGCTGGTTCAGCAGCAGCTTGCGGGTGCGGATGGGGTCGGCGATGACGTGGGTGCTGGCGGTGGTCAGCGGCGTGATATGGCAGCCCATCAGCCATGCCTCGCCATCCTTGAGCAATACATAGCTATCCACCAGTTGCGCCTTGCCGGCGCGCAGGCTTTTTACCTCCCAGCCAGCCAAGGCCAATCCGGCCTCGAACTTCTGCTCGATGAAGTAATCGTGGAACGCTTTCTTGTTTTGCGCGATGTTGCCCTGCGGGGCTTTCTTTTGCTTGGCCATAGGTGCGGCATTATAGGGAGTCGCGCATGGCGCGGCTATGGTGGCGTTAAACCTTGAGCACGCCCGGTGAATCCCGGACAATATGCGCTTTGCGTTGGCGGGTAGCGGCTCGCGAGTCGCGGTCTCCGCTGCTCCAGTGCGCGCCGCACGAGCGAGGAGAAGCTTATGAGCACGCATATCCAGCGGTCGGCGCTGCTGCCCTATCCGGCGCAAGCGCTGTATGAGCTGGTCAACGATGTGGCGCGCTATCCGGAATTTCTACCCTGGTGTTCGGCCAGCGAGGTGCTGGAATCCGATGAGCATCACATGCGAGCCAGCCTCACGGTAGGCAAGGCCGGTATCAGCCAGCGCTTCGTCACCCGTAACACCCTCGTGCCGGGCAACGCGATCACCTTGAATCTCGACGAAGGGCCATTCACCCATTTCCAGGGCGTCTGGCAATTCAAGGCGCTGGGCGAGAAGGCCTGCAAGATCAGCCTCGATCTTGATTTCGATTATGCGGGAACGATCATCAGGGCCACGCTTGGTCCGCTGTTCACGCAGGCGGCCAACACGATGGTGGACGCATTCTGCAAGCGGGCCAAGCAGCTCTATGGGTGAGGGTCGCGTGGCGATCGAAATCGCCTGTGCATTGCCGGACAAGCAGATCTTGCTCGCGCTGAAGGTGCCCGTCGGGACCACGGCCCGGCAGGCGGTTCTGCTGGCCGACTTGGCCCGGTCTTTCCCCCAGCTCGATCCGTTGGTTTGTCCTCTGGGCATTCATGGGCGGCTGCTGGCTCGTCCCGAGGAGCGCTTATTGGAGGAGGGCGACCGGGTGGAGCTGTATCGTCCGTTGCTGGCCGATCCGAAGGAGGTTCGAAAACGGCGCGCGGCGCGAGCGGCTGAAGCGAAACGGCAGCAAGGTGCCTGAACAGGCCTTTCGAGTGGCATGAAAAAACCCGGCGTTGGCCGGGTTTCTCGTTATTGCGGGCTGGTTTCCAGCGGCTCGGGCGTCGGGACGGGGACTGGCTTGACGTCGTCCACGTCGTGCTGGATCTGATCCAGTAGCGAGCCGGGCTTGGGCGGTTGCTCGGGTTTCTGCTGTTCCTTGGCCTGCGGCGTGGAGATGCTGTTGGCGCTATCCTGGCCGAGGATTGCCTCGTCCCGGCTGACACCGGGCATGAAGTCGCCATTGAGGCCGACCAATTGATCATTGCCGTCGAACATGAGGCTGACGCGCTCCTGCTGACGCTTTCCGCCGCCGGGTTGGATGCTATAGAGGTAGTCCCAGCGATTGGCATGGAACGTATCGCTGATTAGCGGGTTGCCCATGATAAACCGCACTTGTCGGCGGGTCATTCCAGGCTTGAGCTGGTCTATCATGTCCTGCGTCACGACATTGCCCTGCTGGATGTCGATCTTGTACACGCCGGGGAACGAGCAACCGGCAAGTGCGACCAGACCGGTAAGGGTCAGGCTGGCCAGCAGGAGCTTGGTGTTTTGCATCGGTGGGTGACTTCCACTATCTTGGCTGGGCAAATTAAAGCCCGATCATACCCGTATTGAGGGAAGCTGCGAAAGCCGCCTTCCATGAGAAAGCTGACCATGGTTGAAAATAACGAACTGCGTAAAGCCGGCCTCAAGGTGACCCTACCGCGAGTCAAGATTCTGCAGATGCTGGACTCCACCGACCAGCGTCACATGAGCGCGGAAGACGTCTACAAGGCGCTGATGGATGCGGGCGAGGACGTCGGTCTGGCCACGGTCTATCGCGTGTTGACCCAATTCGAGGCGGCCGGCCTGGTGGTTCGTCACAACTTCGATGGAGGGCATGCCGTATTCGAGCTGGCGGATGGCGGCCACCACGATCACATGGTGTGCGTCGATAGCGGCGAAGTGATCGAGTTCTTCGATACGGAAATCGAGAAGCGCCAACGAGAGATCGTCAAGGAGCACGGCTTTGAGTTGGTGGATCACAACTTAGTGCTCTACGTGCGCAAACGTAAATAAAAGGAGGAAAGGCGGTTCCTCATCATGAAAAAGGCGACCTCGGTCGCCTTTTTCATGGGGCGATTTCAGGCTCGGGCGCTGGCGACCATCTTCCGGGCATGGGCCAGGGACTCGCGGGTCATGTCCAGCCCGCCGAGCATGCGGGCGATCTCCTCGATACGTGCCCCGTCCTTGAGGGTGGCGACGGCGGTGCGGGTCTCGGCGCTGCCGCGTTCCTTGTGCACGAACAGGTGATGATGCCCCTGGGCGGCCACCTGAGGTAGGTGGGTCACGGTCAGGACTTGGCCCCGCTCGCCCAGGCGTCGCAGCAATTGCCCGACCACCTCGGCCGTGGGACCGCCGATGCCGACGTCCACTTCGTCGAACACCAGAGTGGGAACCCTCGAGGTCTGCGCGGTGATAACCTGGATGGCCAGGCTGATGCGGGACAACTCACCGCCCGATGCCACTTTGGCCAGCCCCTTGAGCGGTTGGCCCGGGTTGGCGCTGACGAGAAACTCGACGTTTTCCAGGCCCTGAGGCTGGGGCGTATCGCCCGAGAGTTCGCGCAGCTCGATGCTCAGGCGGCCGCCTGGCATGCCCAGGTGCTGCATTTCCTGCTCCACCGCCGCCGCCAGCCGAGTCGCGGCGTCCTGGCGTAGGGCGCTGAGTTCGCGGGCCTTCTCCTGATAGTGGCGCACGTAGGCGGTAAGTTCCTCGCCGAGGCGTTCGACCGCCTGGTCGTCCGCGTTCAGGGAGGCCAGCTCGGCCTGCAGGCGTTTCTGCAATTCACCCAGTTCGTTGGGCTGGACCCGATGCTTGCGGGCCAGGCTGTAGAGGGCGTCGAGACGCTCCTCCACCTGCATCTGCCGCTGCGGGTCGGCTTCGAAGTGATCCACGAAGCGGCTCAGTTCGCCGACGGCTTCCTCGACCTGGATCTGCGCGCTGGTGAGTAGCCCGAACGCTTCGCCCAACGCCCCCGGCTGGTCTTGGAAGGCGCTCAGGCGTTGCAGGCTGGAGCCCAGGACCGACAGTACGTTGCCCGCGTCGCTCTCGCTGCAGAGGTCGAGGACCTGCCGGCAGGCACCGAGCACCTGGCCGGACTGGGTAAGGGTCTTGTGCTCCTGCTCGAGTTGGGCGAGCTCGTTCTCGCCCAGTCCGAGGTTTTCCAACTCTTCCAACTGATAGCTCAGCAGTTGATGGCGGGCGCGCTGCTCGTCGCCGGCGCTGGACAGGCGCTCCAGCTCCTGGCGGGTTTGGCGCCAGCGCTGGGCCGCGAGCTGAACCTGGCGAGCCAGCTCGCTGGCGCCGGCGTATTCGTCCAGCAGGCGGCGATGGGTGTCCGGCTTGAGCAGGGACTGGTGTTCGTGCTGGCTGTGGATGTCGATGAGCAACTCGCCAAGGCTGCGCAGGTCGCCTTGGGGGCAGGGCGCGCCATTGATGTAGGCGCGGGAGCGCCCCTCGGCGGTGATCACCCGGCGTAGGATGCATGGGCCATCGCCGTCCAGATCGCGTTCGGCCAGCCATGCCCGGGCCTCCGGGATGGCGCTCAGGTCGAAGCTGGCGAGGATGTCGGCCTTGTCCGCGCCGGGGCGGACCGCGCCGCTGTCGGCGCGGCCACCCAGGGTCAGGCCAAGGGCGTCGAGCATGATGGATTTGCCGGCGCCGGTCTCGCCGGTGATCACGGTCATGCCGCTGGACAGTTCGAGGTCCAGGTGTTCGACGATGGCGTAGTTGTGAACGGAGAGATGAACCAGCATGGCGACGCTCCTTTCATGCGTTGCTGGGTATTTATACAGTGTTCGTTTGTCTCGTCAACCGAGGGCGATGGAACGCCGGACCATCGGTCGCTTCGCATCGTTGCCCGGGCGAAGCCTTGAAATGCCAGGATTAGTCCCCACATAGGCGGGCAGAAGCGGCGGACGTGCGCCGCGCCCGTTCGAGAGGAGGAAGGCATGGCTGACGAACAGATCCTGGACAACCAGAACCCCGAGGCGACACCGGACACCGAGTCCGCGGAGGATCTGGCGACCCGCGTGCAGGTATTGGAAGAGCAACTGGCGGCGGCCCAGGATCAGTCCCTGCGAGTGGCTGCCGAGCTGCAGAACATCCGCCGTCGCGCCGAGCAGGATGTCGAGAAAGCCCACAAGTTCGCCCTGGAAAGGTTCGCCGGCGACTTGCTGGCGGTGGTGGACAGCCTGGAGCGCGGGTTGGAGATGACCAGCCCCGACGATCCCTCCGGCAAGGCGATCCGCGAAGGCATGGAGCTGACCCTCAAGCTCTTCCTCGACACCCTCAAGCGCCATCAGCTCGAGCAGGTCGACCCTCACGGCGCGCCATTCAATCCCGAGCACCATCAGGCAATGGCCATGGAAGAAAGTACCCATGTCGAGCCCGGCAGTGTGCTGAAGGTGTTCCAGAAGGGCTACCTGCTCAATGGGCGGCTGTTGCGGCCGGCCATGGTGGTGGTCAGCAAGGCGCCGGCGGAGGCGCCGCCGAGCATCGACGAGCAGGCTTGAAAAGCCACGACACGCCCCCATTTGTTGAGTCAAGCATTCATAAGCTGCCAGAGCGCCTGAAACGGGCCTCGGCGAATCGAGTTTCGGGAGAGTAAGCATGGGCAAAATCATCGGTATCGACCTGGGGACCACCAACTCCTGTGTCGCCATTCTGGAAAACGGCAACGTCAAGGTCATCGAGAACGCCGAAGGCGCGCGCACCACGCCGTCGATCATTGCCTACACCAACGACGGCGAAACCCTGGTCGGCCAGTCCGCCAAGCGCCAGGCCGTGACCAACCCCCATAACACCCTGTACGCGGTGAAACGGCTGATTGGGCGTCGCTTCGAAGAAGACGTCGTGCAGAAAGACATCAAGATGGTTCCCTATAAGATCGCCAAGGCCGACAACGGCGACGCCTGGGTCGATGTGAAGGGCCAGAAGATGGCGCCGCCGCAGATTTCCGCGGAAGTGCTGAAGAAAATGAAGAAAACCGCCGAGGATTATCTCGGCGAGCCGGTCACCGAGGCGGTGATCACCGTTCCGGCGTATTTCAACGACAGCCAACGCCAAGCCACCAAGGACGCCGGTCGTATCGCCGGCCTCGACGTCAAGCGCATCATCAACGAGCCGACCGCGGCGGCGCTCGCCTATGGCATGGACAAGGCCAAGGGTGACCACACCGTCATCGTCTATGACCTGGGTGGCGGGACCTTCGACGTGTCGGTGATCGAGATCGCCGAGGTGGATGGCGAGCACCAGTTCGAAGTGTTGGCTACCAATGGCGACACCTTCCTGGGGGGCGAGGACTTCGATATCCGCCTGATCGACTACCTCGTCGACGAATTCAAGAAAGAGACCGGCATGGACCTCAAGGGCGACCCGCTGGCCATGCAGCGCCTGAAGGAAGCCGCCGAGAAGGCCAAGATCGAGCTGTCCTCCAGCCAGCAGACCGACGTGAACCTGCCGTACATCACGGCCGACCAGACCGGTCCGAAGCACCTGAACGTGAAGATTTCCCGCGCCAAGCTGGAGTCGCTGGTGGAGGACCTGGTGGAGCGCACCATCGAGCCTTGCCGCGTGGCCCTGAAGGATGCCGGCATCGACGTATCCAGCATCCACGAGGTCATCCTGGTGGGTGGCCAGACCCGGATGCCGCTGGTGCAGAAGAAGGTCGCCGATTTCTTCGGCAAGGAAGCGCGCAAGGACGTCAACCCGGACGAGGCCGTCGCCATCGGCGCCGCGATCCAGGGCGCCGTGCTGGCCGGCGATGTGAAGGACGTGCTGCTGCTGGACGTTTCCCCGCTGACCCTGGGTATCGAGACCCTCGGCGGCGTGATGACCTCGCTGATCGAGAAGAACACCACCATCCCGACCAAGAAGTCCCAGGTGTTCTCGACGGCGGACGACAACCAGTCGGCGGTCACCATCCATGTGTTGCAGGGCGAGCGCAAGCAAGCCTCGCAGAACAAGTCGCTGGGCAAGTTCGACCTCGCCGAGATTCCGCCGGCGCCGCGCGGCGTGCCGCAGATCGAGGTGACGTTCGACATCGACGCCAACGGTATCCTGCATGTGTCCGCCAAGGACAAGGCCACCGGTAAGCAGCAATCCATCGTCATCAAGGCCAACTCGGGCTTGTCCGAGGACGAAATCCAGCAGATGGTGCGCGATGCCGAAGCCAACGCCGAGGAAGATCGCAAGTTCGAGGAGCTGGCGGCCGCCCGCAACCAGGGCGACGCGCTGGTCCACGCCACGCGCAAGATGATCACCGAGGCGGGCGACAAAGCCACCGCGGAGGAGAAAGCCGCCATCGAGAAAGCGCTGGGCGAACTGGAGGCAGCGCTCAAGGGCGATGACAAGGCCGAGATCGAGGCCAAGGTCAACGCCGTGAGCCAGGCCTCCGCGCCGTTGGCGCAAAAGATGTACGCCGAGCAGCCTCAGCCGCAGCAGGGCGGTGACGCCCATGCCCATGGCGCGGGCGATGCCAAGGGTGGCGCCGACGACGTGGTCGATGCCGAGTTCGAAGAGGTCAAGGACAACAAGTAAGCGTCACGCTTGCTTCCGCTCCAGCCCGTCGCGTCTCGCGGCGGGCACGACCGTCGCGCGGGGGCTTGCTCCCGCGTCGGCGTGTCTGGAGTTCATGAATTTGAGAGTGAATGAAGCGTATGGCTAAACGTGACTATTACGAAGTGCTCGGTGTGGAGCGCGGCGCCAGCGAGTCGGAGCTGAAAAAGGCTTACCGGCGCCTGGCGATGAAGTACCACCCCGACCGCAACCCCGACGATAAGTCCGCCGAAGAGAAGTTCAAGGAAGCCAACGAGGCTTATGAAGTGCTGTCCGACTCCAGCAAGCGGGCAGCCTATGACCAGTACGGCCATGCCGGCGTCGACCCCAGCATGGGCGGCGGGGCGGGCTTCGGCGGTGGCGGAGCCAGTTTCTCGGATATCTTCGGGGACGTCTTCAGCGACTTCTTCGGCGGCGCCCGGGGCGGCTCGCGGGGCGGTGCTCAGCGCGGCAGCGACCTGCGCTATACCCTTGAGCTGGACTTGGAGGAAGCGGTACGCGGCACCACCGTGACCATTCGCGTGCCCACCCTGGTGGCCTGCAAGACCTGCGACGGCAGCGGCGCCAAGAAGGGCACCGCGCCGGTCACCTGCACCACGTGCGGCGGCATCGGCCAGGTGCGCATGCAGCAGGGCTTTTTCTCGGTGCAGCAGACCTGCCCGCGTTGCCATGGTACCGGCAAGATGATCGCCGACCCGTGCGGCACCTGCCATGGCCAGGGGCGTGTCGAGGAACACAAGACTCTGTCGGTCAAGGTGCCGGCCGGTGTCGATACCGGTGATCGCATCCGCCTGTCGGGCGAGGGCGAGGCCGGTACCCTGGGCGGCCCGCCGGGCGACCTGTACGTGGTGGTGAACGTCCGCGAGCACCCGATCTTCCAGCGCGACGGCAAGCACCTCTATTGCGAGGTACCGATCAGCTTCGCCGACGCGGCCCTGGGCGGCGAGTTGGAAGTGCCGACCCTGGACGGACGGGTCAAGCTTAAGATTCCCGAGGCCACCCAGACCGGCAAGCTGTTCCGCCTGCGCGGCAAGGGTGTGGCGCCGGTACGCGGCGGCGGTGCCGGGGACCTCATGTGCCGGGTAGCGGTGGAAACCCCCGTCAACCTTGACAAGCGCCAGCGCGAACTTCTCGAGGAATTCCGCCGCACCTTGCAGAGCGACGGGTCTCATTCGCCGAAAGCGAGTAGCTGGTTCGAGGGGATGAAGCGTTTCTTCGGCGATCTTTGAGGGCGCTGCGGCGCGCCGCGTGGTGCGTCGCCCCGGTATAGCGGTTTGGAGCTGAATTATGCGACGTATTGCAGTGATGGGCGCCGCCGGGCGCATGGGCAAGACCCTAGTCGAGGCGGTGCAGCAGTCTCCGGGGGCGGGCCTTACCGCCGCGGTGGACCGGCCCGATAGCACCCTGGTGGGGGCCGACGCCGGCGAACTGGCCGCCCTTGGACGCATCGGCGTTCCGCTGTCCGGCGATCTGGCGCGGGTGATCGACGAATTCGATGTACTGATCGATTTCACTCACCCGTCGGTGACCCTGAAAAATCTCGAAGCTTGTCGTCATGCCGGCAAGGCCATGGTGATCGGCACCACTGGCTTCACCGAGGAAGAGAGGCAGCGCCTGGCCGAAGCCGCGAGGCATATTCCTATCGTCTTCGCCGCCAATTTCAGCGTCGGCGTCAATCTATGCCTGAAACTGCTGGATACCGCTGCCCGGGTCCTGGGCGACGAGGTGGACATCGAGATTATCGAGGCTCATCACCGGCACAAGGTGGACGCGCCGTCCGGCACCGCGCTGCGCATGGGCGAAGTGATCGCCGAGGCCTTGGGGCGCGACCTGCGTCAGGTGGCGGTGTACGGGCGCGAAGGGCAGACCGGGGCGCGTCAGCGGGACACCATCGGTTTTGCTACCGTGCGCGCCGGGGACGTGGTGGGCGACCATACCGTGCTGTTCGCCGCCGAAGGCGAGCGGGTGGAGATTACTCACAAGGCTTCCAGTCGCATGACCTTCGCCCGTGGCGCGGTTCGCGCGGCGCTGTGGCTGGAAAGCCGGGAGCCGGGCCTATATGACATGCAGGACGTGCTCGGGCTGCGCTGAGGGGGGGGGCCTGATCGGGGCTCGAACGGCGGTGGACCCGAAAGCTCCATTCGCGTATGATGCAGCTTTAGTGTGTCCACTAAAAGTTACGCAGATGAACAAATAAAAAAGCGGGGTGACGGTACGAACGTCATCCCGCTTTTTTGCAACCTGCGTTTGCTTCAGCCTTGATCTACGGGAGGTCCTGCTTGACCACGCCAGCCATACTCGCCCTTGCCGATGGCAGCATTTTTCGCGGCGAAGCCATTGGAGCCGACGGCCATACCGTTGGCGAGGTGGTGTTCAACACCGCCATGACCGGTTACCAGGAAATCCTCACCGATCCTTCCTATGCCCAACAGATCGTTACGCTGACCTACCCCCACATCGGCAACACCGGCACCACGCCGGAAGATGCCGAGGCGCGCCAGGTATGGGCCGCCGGCCTGGTGATCCGCGACCTGCCGCTGCTCGCCAGCAACTGGCGCAACAAGCAGTCGCTCCCCGACTACCTGAAAGTCAACGGAACCGTCGCCATCGCCGGCATTGACACCCGTCGATTGACCCGTCTGCTGCGGGAAAAGGGCGCGCAGAATGGCTGCATCCTCGCGGGCGAGGACGCGACGGAAGAGCGTGCCTTGGAACTGGCGCGGGGCTTTCCGGGCCTCAAGGGCATGGACCTGGCGAAAGTGGTTAGCGTCAAGGAACGCTATGAATGGCGCTCCAGCGTGTGGAACCTGGAGAGCGACAGCCATCCGGAAATCCCCGCCGAACGACTGCCCTACCACGTGGTGGCGTTCGATTACGGTGTGAAGACCAACATCCTGCGCATGCTGGTGGCCCGCGGTTGCCGGGTTACCGTGCTGCCAGCCCAGACCCCGGCCCACGAGGCCCTGGCGCTGAGCCCCGACGGCGTGTTCCTGGCCAACGGCCCGGGCGATCCGGAGCCGTGCGATTACGCCATCCAGGCGATTCGGCAGGTGCTGGAGACCGATATTCCCGTGTTCGGTATCTGCCTCGGTCACCAGTTGCTCGCCCTGGCCTCCGGCGCCCGGACGGTGAAGATGCCCAACGGCCATCATGGCGCCAACCATCCCGTTCAGGACCTGCGGACCGGCGTGGTGATGATCACCAGCCAGAACCACGGTTTCGCGGTGGACGAGGCGAGCCTGCCGGCGAATCTTCGCGCCACCCACAAGTCGCTGTTCGATGGCACCCTGCAAGGCATCGAGCGTACCGACAAGGTCGCGTTCAGCTTCCAGGGCCATCCCGAGGCCAGCCCGGGGCCCCACGACGTCGCTCCGCTATTCGACCGCTTCATCGCGGCGATGGCCGCGCGCCGCTGAGGTCGCGCCCATGTCGAGTCTGGGAATCGTCGACCTCTGGACCTACGTCCTGGGCGTCGTGTTCGTGATCCTGCTGCCGGGGCCGAACTCACTGTTCGTGCTCGCCAGCGCCGCGCAGCGCGGCATTGCCGCCGGCTACCGGTCGGCATGTGGCGTGTTCCTCGGCGACGCGGTGCTCATGCTGCTGTCGGCGCTGGGCATCGCTTCGTTGCTCAAGGCCGAACCGATGCTGTTCACCGGGCTGAAGTACCTGGGCGCGGCCTACCTCTTCTACCTGGGGCTCGGCATGCTGTGGGGCGTCTGGCGCGGTTGGCGGCATCCCCAGGTGGAAACGGCGCGGGCCGCCGAGCGGGTGGAGGTGCATCAGCCGTTCCGCAAGGCGTTGCTGCTGAGCCTGTCGAACCCCAAGGCGATCCTGTTCTTCATGTCCTTCTTCATCCAGTTCGTCGACCCCGCCTATGGGCATCCGGGCCTGTCGTTCCTGGTGCTGGGAAGCATCCTCGAACTGGTGAGCGCCCTGTATCTGAGTTTCCTGATTTTCACCGGCGTTCGGTTGGCGGAGTGGTTCCGCCGGCGGCGCCGCCTGAGCGCCGGCGCCACCACCGGCGTCGGGGCGCTGTTCGTCGGCTTTGGCGTCAAGCTGGCGACCGCCACCCTTTCCTGACACGTCCGATATCGCAACGAGAGTCCCATGCCCAAGCGTACAGACATAAAGAGCATCCTGATCCTCGGTGCAGGCCCCATCGTCATCGGCCAGGCCTGCGAGTTCGACTATTCCGGCGCCCAGGCCTGCAAGGCCCTGAAGGAAGAAGGTTTCCGCGTCATCCTGGTGAACTCCAATCCGGCCACCATCATGACCGACCCGTCCATGGCCGACGCCACCTACATCGAGCCGATCAAATGGTCCACGGTGGCCAAGATCATCGAGAAGGAGCGTCCCGACGCGTTGCTGCCCACCATGGGCGGGCAAACCGCGCTGAACTGCGCGCTGGACCTGGAGCGCCACGGCGTGCTGGAAAAGTTCGGCGTGGAGATGATCGGCGCCAACGCCGACACCATCGACAAGGCCGAGGATCGCTCGCGCTTCGACAAGGCGATGAAGGACATCGGCCTGGCCTGCCCGCGCTCGGGCATCGCCCATAGCATGGAAGAAGCCTACGGCGTGCTGGAGCAGGTCGGCTTCCCCTGCATCATCCGGCCGTCCTTCACCATGGGCGGCACCGGCGGCGGCATCGCCTACAACCGCGAGGAATTCGAGGAAATCTGTGCCCGCGGTCTGGACCTGTCGCCGACCAACGAACTGCTGATCGACGAGTCGCTGATCGGTTGGAAGGAATACGAGATGGAGGTGGTCCGCGACAAGAAGGACAACTGCATCATCGTCTGTGCCATTGAAAACTTCGATCCGATGGGCGTGCACACCGGCGACTCCATTACCGTGGCCCCGGCCCAGACGCTGACCGACAAGGAATACCAGATCATGCGCAACGCCTCCTTGGCGGTGCTGCGCGAGATCGGCGTCGAGACTGGCGGCTCCAACGTGCAGTTCGGCATCTGCCCGGACACCGGGCGCATGGTGGTGATCGAGATGAACCCGCGCGTGTCGCGGTCGTCCGCTCTGGCCTCCAAGGCCACCGGCTTCCCCATCGCCAAGATCGCCGCCAAGCTGGCGGTCGGCTACACCCTCGACGAGCTGCAGAACGACATCACCGGCGGCCGGACCCCGGCCTCTTTCGAACCGGCCATCGACTACGTCGTCACTAAGATTCCGCGCTTCGCCTTCGAGAAATTCCCCAAGGCCGACGCGCGCCTGACTACCCAGATGAAATCCGTGGGCGAGGTCATGGCCATCGGCCGGACCTTCCAGGAATCGGTGCAGAAAGCCCTGCGTGGCCTGGAAGTGGGCGCCACCGGCTTCGACCCGAAGCTGGACCCGGCCAACCCGGAGGCCGAGGGCGTGCTCAAGCGCGAACTCACCGTGCCGGGCGCCGACCGCATCTGGTACGTGGCCGATGCCTTCCGCAATGGCTACGGCGTCGAGCAGGTATTCGAGCTGACCCGTATCGACCCCTGGTTCTTGGTGCAGATCGAGGACCTGGTCAAGGAAGAGGAGCGGATCAAGACCCTTGGCCTGTCCAGCCTCGACTACGACCTGATGCGGCGCCTGAAGCGCAAGGGCTTCTCGGACGCGCGCCTGGCCAAGTTGCTGGGCGTCACCGAGAAGAACCTACGGGCGCACCGACACAAGCTGAAGGTGCTGCCGGTGTACAAGCGGGTGGACACCTGCGCCGCCGAGTTCGCCACCGACACGGCCTATCTGTATTCCACCTATGAGGAAGAGTGCGAGGCCAGTCCGTCCGGCCGCGACAAGATCATGATCCTCGGTGGTGGGCCCAACCGCATCGGCCAGGGCATCGAGTTCGATTACTGCTGCGTGCATGCCGCGCTGGCCATGCGTGAGGATGGTTACGAGACCATCATGGTCAACTGCAACCCGGAGACCGTCTCCACCGACTACGACACTTCCGACCGGCTCTACTTCGAGCCGGTGACCCTGGAGGATGTGCTGGAGATCGTTCGCGTCGAGCAGCCCAAGGGTGTGATCGTCCAGTACGGCGGCCAAACCCCGCTGAAGATCTGCCGCGCCCTGGAAGAGGCCGGCGTGCCCATCATCGGCACCAGCCCCGACGCCATCGACCGGGCCGAGGACCGGGAGCGCTTCCAGCAGATGGTCGAACGCCTGAACCTGCGCCAGCCGCCGAACGCCACCGCGCGCAGCGAGGAAGAAGCCATCGCCGGCGCCAAGCGCATCGGCTACCCGCTGGTGGTGCGCCCGTCCTACGTACTGGGCGGACGCGCCATGGAGATCGTCTATGAAGAGGACGAGCTCAAGCGCTACATGCGCGAGGCGGTTCAGGTATCCAACGACAGTCCGGTGCTGCTGGATCACTTCCTCAACTGCGCCATCGAAGTGGACGTGGACGCCGTATGCGACGGCGAGAACGTGGTAATCGGCGCGATCATGCAGCATATCGAGCAGGCCGGCGTGCACTCCGGCGACTCGGCGTGCTCCCTGCCACCCTATTCGCTGCCCATGGCGATCCAGGACGAGATCCGCCTCCAGGTGAAGAAGATGGCTCTGGAGCTTGGGGTCGTGGGCTTGATGAACGTGCAGATGGCCGTGCAGGGCGAGGACATCTACGTGCTAGAAGTGAACCCGCGCGCGTCCCGTACCGTGCCCTTCGTCTCCAAATGCATCGGCCAGTCCCTGGCGAAGATCGCGGCGCGGGTCATGGCCGGCAAGACCCTCGAAGAGGCCGGCTTGACTCGGGAAGTGATTCCGCCGTATTTCAGCGTCAAGGAAGCGGTGTTCCCGTTCGCCAAGTTCCCCGGCGTCGACCCGATCCTCGGCCCGGAAATGAAGTCGACCGGCGAGGTGATGGGGGTGGGCGACAGCTTCGCCGAGGCGTTTGCCAAGGCCCAGTTGGGCGCCAGCGAGATCCTGCCCACCGCCGGTTGCGCCTTCATCAGCGTGCGCGAGGCCGACAAGCCATTCGCCGCCGAAATTGCCCGCGAGCTGGTGAACCTGGGTTTCGAAGTGGTGGCCACGCTGGGCACCGCCAAGGTGATCGAGGCGGCCGGCCTGCCGGTACGTCGGGTGAACAAAGTGACCGAGGGTCGTCCTCACGTGGTCGACATGATCAAGAACGACGAGGTCACCCTGATCATCAACACCACCGAGGGCCGGCAGTCCATCGCCGACTCCTATTCCATCCGTCGTAACGCGCTGCAACATAAGATCTGCTGTACCACCACGATCGCGGGTGGCCAGGCGATCTGCGAAGCGCTCAAATACGGCTCCGAGAAAACCGTGCGCCGGTTGCAGGATCTGCATGCAGGAATCGAGGCATGAATAAATACCCCATGACCGTCCAGGGCGCCCGCGCCCTGGAAGACGAACTGAAACACTTGAAGACCGTGCTGCGTCCGCAGATCACCCAAGCCATCGCCGAGGCGCGGGAGCTGGGCGATCTCAAGGAAAATGCCGAATATCACGCCGCCCGCGAGCAGCAGGGCATGGTGGAGGCCCGTATCCGCGATATCGAAGGGCGTCTGCAGAATGCCCAGGTCATCGATGTGTCGACCCTGCCCCATACCGGTAAGGTGATCTTCGGTACCACCGTCGACATCGCCAACGTTGAGACCGACGAGCGCGTGACCTACCAGATCGTCGGCGACGACGAGGCGGACATCAAGCAAGGCAAACTATCGGTCAGTTCGCCCATCGCCCGTGCCCTGATCGGCAAGGAAGAGGGCGATGTGGTGCCGGTGAAAACCCCTAGCGGCTTGGTCGAGTACGAGATTGTCGAAGTCCGGCACGTCTGATGTTCGCTCGATACTGGTGGCCAGCGCCTGGCGGCTGGCCTTGGTGTTCTGGGTCGGTGGCCTCTGGCTGCTGCATTTCGTCGTATTGCCGTCCTTGGAACGCTTCGGCCTGGCATCGTTGCTGGCGGAGGATATCGCGGGCGGGCTGCGGCCACTGCTGATGGCCTTCGCCGGCGCCTGTGCCCTGTTGCAGGCCGGCTTGCTCGTGATGATCGAGACGCGATGGGCGTTGTGGCGGGATTCCCGTGGGCAGCTGCTGCTGATCTGCCTGGCGGCGGTGCTGGTCTATTTCGGGGTGTGGCTATGGGTGCCCGATGCCGAATACGCCACCCGCTTTTGCTACTTGGTGGCGGCCTTCGCCGGTGTGCTGATGGCGATGCGCGAGACGCCGGGCGGCGGCTTGCCACGAGACCCGGCGCGAGCCGGGTCCGCGGTCGTCAAAGGCCGCTGAAGCGGCTGACGTTGGACAGGTTCTTGTTTGGCTTGGGGTTCCTGCGGTACACCAGCGCCATCTTGCCAATGGTCTGGATCAGTTCGCAGCGGGAGCTTTCACACAGTGCCTCGATCAGGGCGCGGCGATCATCCCGTTCGGTGATGCGGAACTGCACCTTGATCAACTCATGATCGTTCAGTGCGCGGTCCAGTTCGGCCAGCACCCCCTCCGTCAGGCCGTTCTCGGCGACGATCAATACGGGCTTCAAGTGGTGGCCGATAGATTTGTACTGCTTCTTCTGCTCCTGATTGAGCGCCATAATTCGACCCCTGTCCGATCCGTTTGAAAAAGTGGCGTAGTCTACCCGAGCGATCCAGGTAACGCCCAGCCAAACCCGACTATCCGAGGTATTCGTGGCCCGTTCCAAAACCAGCCCCCGATGGCTGAAAGAACATTTCGATGATCCCTACGTCAAAATGGCACAGAGGGACGGCTATCGTTCGCGTGCCAGCTATAAATTGCTGGAGATCCAAGAGAAGGATCGCATCCTGCGGCCCGGTATGACGGTGGTGGATTTGGGGGCCGCGCCCGGAGGCTGGTCGCAGGTGACCAGCCGGCTGATCGGTGACAAGGGACGCCTGATCGCGTCGGACATTCTGCCCATGGACAGCATTCCGGACGTGACATTCATTCAGGGCGATTTCACCGAGGATGGGGTGTTCGAGCAAATTCTGGGGGCGATCGACGACAAACCGGTGGACCTTGTGATTTCCGACATGGCCCCCAATATGAGTGGAGTGAAGTCGGCGGATCAGCCGCGAGCCATGTATCTGTGCGAGTTGGCGCTGGACCTCGCGGGTCGCGTATTGCGGCCGGGAGGCGATTTCCTGATCAAGATCTTCCAAGGCGAGGGCTTCGATGAGTACCACAAAGCGGTACGCGAGCAGTTCGACAGGGTGCTGATGCGCAAGCCTCAGTCGTCGCGGGACCGTTCCCGCGAGCAATACCTGCTCGCGCGCGGCTATCGCGGGACTACACTGCAAGGCGGGCCGCAAGGGTAGCAAAGGGTTACAGACGGCGCCTGCCAGGGGCAGGGGCTTGTGTAGTAAGTTAGGCCGGTATCCATCCAGCCGTATGCGAAGCACGTTCCGGGACGGGCCTGCTTCAGAGGGTAGCTAATTGAACGACATGGCAAAGAACCTGATCCTGTGGCTGATCATCGCGGCTGTCCTGGTCACCGTGATGAACAACTTCTCCAGTCCTAACGAGTCGCAGACGCTGAACTATTCCGAGTTCATCGAGCAGGTCAAGGAAGGGCGCGTCGAGCGCGTCTCCGTCGAGGGCTACACCATTACCGGCAAGCGCTCCGATGGCACGACCTTCACCACGGTCAGGCCGATGATCGAGGATCGCGGCCTGATGGGTGACCTGATCGACAACAAGGTCATCGTCGAAGGCAAGAAGCCCGAGCAGCAGAGCATCTGGACCCAGTTGCTGGTCGCGAGCTTCCCGATCCTGGTGATCATCGCGGTCTTCATGTTCTTCATGCGCCAGATGCAGGGAGGTTCCGGCGGACGCGGCGGGCCGATGAGTTTCGGTAAGAGCAAGGCGCGATTGCTGTCCGAGGATCAGGTGAAGACCACCTTGGCCGACGTGGCTGGGTGCGACGAGGCCAAGGAAGAGGTCGGCGAGCTGGTCGAATTCCTGCGCGATCCGGGCAAGTTTCAGCGCCTGGGTGGTCGAATTCCCCGTGGTGTGCTGATGGTAGGTCCTCCGGGGACGGGTAAGACCCTGCTGGCGAAGGCCATCGCGGGGGAAGCCAAGGTACCTTTCTTCACCATTTCCGGTTCTGACTTCGTGGAAATGTTCGTGGGTGTCGGGGCCAGTCGGGTTCGCGACATGTTCGAGCAGGCCAAGAAGCATGCGCCTTGCATCATCTTCATCGATGAAATCGACGCCGTGGGTCGTCATCGTGGCGCTGGCTTGGGCGGTGGTCATGACGAGCGCGAGCAGACGCTCAACCAGTTGCTCGTGGAAATGGACGGCTTCGAGATGAACGACGGCATCATCGTCATCGCCGCCACCAACCGTCCCGACGTTCTGGACCCAGCGCTGCTGCGCCCGGGTCGTTTCGATCGCCAAGTGGTGGTGGGCCTGCCGGATATCCGAGGGCGCGAGCAGATTCTCAAAGTCCATATGCGCAAGGTACCGGTCAGCGATAACGTCGATCCGGGCGTGATCGCCCGGGGCACGCCGGGCTTCTCCGGGGCCGATCTGGCCAACCTGGTCAACGAAGCCTCATTGTTCGCGGCACGCTCGAACAAGCGCATCGTCGAAATGCGCGAGTTCGAATTGGCGAAGGACAAGATCATGATGGGCGCCGAGCGCAAAACCATGGTGATGTCCGAGAAGGAAAAGCTGAATACCGCCTATCATGAGGCGGGTCATGCGATCGTAGGGCGACTGGTGCCGGAGCATGACCCCGTCTACAAGGTTTCCATCATTCCTCGTGGGCGGGCCTTGGGCGTGACCATGTTTCTGCCCGAAGAGGATCGCTATAGCCTGTCCAAACGGGCGTTGATCAGCCAGGTGTGCTCGTTGTTCGGTGGTCGTATCGCCGAGGAAATGACCCTGGGTTTCGATGGTGTGACTACCGGGGCATCCAACGACATCATGCGAGCGACCCAGATCGCCCGGAACATGGTGACCAAGTGGGGGCTGTCCGAAAAACTCGGCCCGCTGATGTATGCGGAGGAGGAAGGTGAAGTCTTCTTGGGGCGTAGCGCGGGCGGACAGCATTCCAACGTATCCGCTGAAACCGCGAAGCTGATCGATGAGGAAGTGCGCAGCATCATCGACCACTGTTACGACACCGCGAGAAAAATCCTAGTCGAAAACCGTGACAAGCTGGACAGAATGGCCGAAGCGCTAATGAAGTTCGAAACCATCGATTCCGATCAGATCAGCGACATCATGGCGGGCCGTACTCCTCGTGAGCCGCGCGACTGGAATGGGGGGCCAGGCAACGGTACCCCGGTGACCGGGGAAAGCACGAACCGTCCCGAAACCCCGATCGGTGGGCCTGCCGGCGAACACTGATCCCTAATGCCACCCCTTCATACTCCGCCCCGGCTGCCTTGCGGCAGCCGGGTTTTGGATTTATCCCGTGTCCATGTCATGGGCATTCTCAACGTTACGCCCGACTCGTTTTCCGATGGCGGCCGTTTTGTCGCGCGCGATGCGGCGCTTCGTCATGCGGAGGGCATGTGCGCGGCGGGAGCCACCCTTATCGATGTCGGCGGGGAGTCCACGCGCCCTGGCGCGCAACCGGTCTTGCCTTTGCAAGAGCTGGAGCGGGTGGCGCCCATCGTCGAAGCGATAACCAGCCGCCTGGAGGTCATTGTGTCGGTGGATACATCGACCCCGGAAGTGATGCGCGAGGCGGCGCGCCTGGGTGCGGGGCTGATCAACGATGTGCGTGCCTTGCGCCGTCCTGGTGCGCTGGAAGCTGCGGTACAAAGTGGTCTTCCGGTCTGTCTGATGCATATGCGTGGTGAGCCCGGCACCATGCAGCAGAATCCTCATTACGACGATTTGCTGGGAGAGGTTAAGTCATTCTTGGCTGAGCGCATGCAGGCATGTGCCGAAATGGGGCTGGCAGTGGAGCGCATCATGCTTGATCCGGGCTTCGGTTTTGCGAAAAACCTGGCGCATAATCTTAGTCTGTTCAAGCACTTGCCAGCCCTGTCGACGCTGGGGCGGCCGTTGCTTGTTGGCGTCTCGCGCAAGAGCATGATTGGCCAAGTGGTACACCGCGATGCCGGTGAGCGCTTGGCGGGCAGCTTGGCGCTTGCCGCGCTGGCCATTACCAAAGGGGCCCGTATCCTGCGCGTGCATGATGTGGCCGAAACTGTCGACGTGGTTCGTATGATCGCTGCGGTCGAGGCCGCGCAATAGAAGGTCAGTTATGAGTAGGAAATATTTTGGCACCGACGGGATTCGCGGCCGAGTCGGTCAGTACCCCATTACCCCCGATTTCATGTTGAAGCTTGGGTGGGCAGCCGGGATGGCGTTCCGTAAACAAGGTAACTGTCGCATCCTCGTCGGTAAGGACACCCGTATCTCTGGATACATGTTCGAATCCGCGCTGGAAGCGGGTCTTTCGGCGGCCGGCGCGGATGTAATGCTACTCGGGCCGATGCCCACCCCTGCCATCGCCTACCTGACACGCACGTTCCATGCCGAGGCCGGGATTGTCATCAGTGCCTCCCACAACCCGCACTACGATAACGGGATCAAATTCTTTTCCGGGCAGGGCACCAAGCTTCCCGATGAAGTCGAGTTGATGATCGAGGAACTGCTGGAGCAGCCCATGAGCGTGGTGGAATCCGCGCAGTTGGGAAAAGTCTCGCGTATCAATGATGCTGCTGGTCGTTACATCGAATTCTGCAAGAGCAGTGTACCTTCCGGTACCAGCTTCGCGGGGCTCAAGGTGATCGTGGACTGCGCCCATGGCGCCACCTACAAGGTAGCGCCCAATGTGTTCCGCGAGCTCGGAGCACAGGTTTCCGCCCTGGCGGCTCAGCCCAACGGGCTCAATATCAATGCGGAATGCGGCTCCACTCATGTGGAAAACTTGCAGACCGAGGTGGTCGCGCAGCAGGCCGATCTGGGAATCGCTTTCGATGGCGATGGAGATCGCGTTCTGATGGTCGACCATACTGGCGCCCTGGTGGATGGGGATGAGTTGCTTTTCCTCATCGCCCGTGACCTACGAGAGCAAGGAGTGCTGAAGGGGGGGGTCGTAGGCACGCAGATGAGCAATCTCGGCCTTGAGCTTGCCCTCAAGGAGTTGGATATTCCCTTCGTGCGTGCGAAGGTGGGCGATCGCTATGTCATGGCCGAGCTTGCAGCCAGAGGTTGGCAGTTGGGGGGTGAAAACTCCGGCCATATCGTGTGCTGCCAGTACACCACGACGGGCGATGCGATCATCGCCGCCCTGCAAGTGCTCATGGCCTTGAAGCGGCGTGGCCAGCGTCTCGCCGAAGCCAGGCAAGGCGTGCGCAAGTGCCCTCAGGTCTTGCTGAACGTCCGGTTTGCCGGCGGCCAGGACCCGGTAGCTCACCCTGCCGTGCAGGATGCTTGCGAGCGCGTGACCGCCCATATGGCGGGGCGAGGCCGGGTGCTGCTTCGCAAATCGGGAACCGAGCCATTGGTTCGGGTGATGGTCGAGGGAGATGACGAGGCACGGGTCCGCGGATACGCGGAGGAACTCGCCAAAGTAGTTGCTGAGGCATGTGCTTGATTTACTTGTCACTCCGATAGGCTTTGGGTAATATCTGCGCCCACTTTGATCGACGAGGTATCCCATGCGTCGCCCTTTGGTTGCCGGTAACTGGAAAATGAACGGTACCTGCGCCAGCGTCGCCGAGCTCGTCGAAGGGCTTTGCCGGTTGGAGTTGCCTGAGTCTGTGGAGGTCGCGGTTATGCCGTCCTTCATTCATCTGGCTCAGGTGAGGGATGCGCTGAAGGGTTCGGATGTCGGTTTTGGTGCTCAGGACTGCTCGGTCCACCCGGAACATGGCGCTCGCACGGGTGAAGTGTCAGCCAGTCAGTTGGCGGATATGCAGTGCCGCTGGGTGTTGGTTGGGCACTCCGAGCGTCGATCTTTGCTCGGCGAGACCGACGATGTGGTCGCCCGGAAGTTCGAGTCGGCGCAGCAGTGTGGTTTGATTCCGCTGCTTTGTGTCGGTGAGACGCTTCAGGAGCGGAACGCCGGTAAGACGCTAGGCGTGGTTGATCGCCAGGTGGGGCATGTACTCGACAAGGTCGGGATCGAAGGATTCGAGCGGGCCGTCATTGCCTATGAGCCTGTCTGGGCCATTGGTAGCGGGCTCGCTGCGACAGCAGAGCAGGCTCAGGAAGTCCACGGGGCCATCCGGGCTCAGTTGGCGGCGAAGAGTCGAAGCGTGGCAAGCGTGGTTCGAATTCTTTATGGCGGCAGCGTCAAGCCGGCCAGTGCGGCTGAGTTGTTCGGCATGCCGGATATCGATGGGGGGCTGATTGGTGGAGCCTCTCTGAATGCAAGCGATTTCGGTGCGATCTGTCGCGCCGCAGGGTGTTGATGATGTTGGAAACCGTCGTAATCGTTGCGCATTTGTTGATGGCTATCGGCGTGGTTGCGTTGGTATTGCTTCAGCAGGGGAAAGGCGCGGAGGCGGGTGCCTCTTTCGGTTCCGGTGCTTCGGCCACGGTTTTCGGAAGCCAAGGTTCCTCTACCTTTCTGAGTCGCTTTACTGCTATACTCGCCACCGTTTTCTTCTTGACCAGCTTGGGCTTAGGTTATCTTGCTAAAGAAAAATCTAGCGCCATGAGTCAAGTCGGGCTTCCCGATCCAGCGGCTGTAGAGGTTCAGCAGCCGAAGCCGGCATCAAATGATGTTCCGGTGCTGGAAGAGCAGAAAAGCGCAGGTGGCGCGGAAGTGCCCAAAGACACTGCGCAAGAGGGAAGTCAGTAACAAGCAGTTTTGCCGAGGTGGTGGAATTGGTAGACACGCTACCTTGAGGTGGTAGTGGCCATAGGCTGTAGGGGTTCGAGTCCCCTCCTCGGTACCATACAAGAAGGCCCGCGTCAGCGGGCCTTCTGCTTTAGGAAGTCGTTTGACCGCGGTCGTGCTTGGCCGTATACTTCCGTTCCAGCTTTGACGCGGGGTGGAGCAGCTTGGTAGCTCGTCGGGCTCATAACCCGAAGGTCGTTGGTTCAAATCCAGCCCCCGCAACCAGTTTTAGCGGAGCCCCTTTTTAGGGGCTTTTTGCTGGCTGACAGTCGCCAATGGTATTGCATCGATTGGCATCGACGATGGGCGTTTCGCCCATTTTTTATTTGTACGGCATGCGCGAGGGAGACCAGTGTCGAGCAAGCTAGAACAGTTGCAGGCCTTGCTGGCCCCGGTAGTCGAGGCGCTTGGCTACGAGTGCTGGGGTGTGGAGTTCTTATCCCAGGGCCGTCATTCATTACTGCGTGTCTATATCGATCATGCCAACGGCATCCTCGTCGAAGACTGCGAAAAAGTCAGTCGGCAGGTAAGCGGTGTGTTGGATGTCGAGGATCCCATCAGCAGCGAGTACACCCTTGAGGTGTCTTCTCCTGGCATGGATCGACCGCTGTTCACGCTTGATCAGTTCGCCCGTCATGTGGGGGAACAAGTGAAGATCAAGCTGCGTGTGCCCTACGAAGGGCGGCGCAATTTCCAGGGCCTTCTCCGCGGGGTGGAGGAGCAGGACGTGGTGATCCTCGTTGAGGACCACGAGTACCTGTTGCCGATCGACTCGATCGACAAAGCCAACATCATTCCCCGTTTTGACTGAGACGCGGATCCCGCGGATCCAATGGATTGCGAAAGGCGAGGCGTACGATGAGCAAAGAAGTATTGCTGGTTGTGGAGTCGGTATCCAACGAGAAAGGGGTGCCGGCCAGCGTGATTTTCGAGGCGCTGGAACTGGCATTGGCCACAGCCACGAAGAAACGCTACGAAGAAGACGTGGACCTGCGCGTGCAGATCAACCGGCACAGCGGTAGCTACGACAGTTTCCGTCGCTGGACCGTGGTTGAAGAAGACGATCTGGAAAACCCGGCCGCCGAACTGACCCCCGAGCAGGCTCAGGAAAAGCAGCCGGGCGCGAAAGTCGGCGATGTGATCGAAGAGAAGATCGAGTCCATCGAGTTCGGCCGGATCGCCGCCCAGACCGCCAAGCAGGTGATCGTGCAGAAAGTGCGCGAAGCCGAGCGGGCGCAGGTGGTGGAAGCCTATCGTGAGCGACTGGGCGATATCATTTCGGGAACGGTCAAGAAGGTCACGCGCGACAGCGTGATCGTCGATCTGGGCAACAATGCCGAGGCGCTGCTGGCCCGGGAAGACATCATCCCCCGCGAGACCTTCCGTGTCGGCGCGCGCGTCCGCGCCCTGCTGAAGGAAATCCGCACCGAGAACCGAGGCCCGCAACTGATTCTTTCCCGGACCGCGCCTCAGATGCTGATCGAACTGTTCCGCATCGAGGTGCCGGAGATAGCTGAGGAGCTCATCGAGGTGATGGCGGCTTCCCGCGATCCGGGTTCACGCGCCAAGATCGCCGTGCGTTCCAAGGACAAGCGAATCGATCCCCAGGGCGCCTGCATCGGCATGCGAGGTTCGCGCGTGCAGGCGGTTTCCGGGGAGTTGGGCGGGGAGCGCGTCGATATCGTGCTGTGGGACGATAACCCGGCCCAATTCGTCATCAACGCAATGTCGCCAGCCGAAGTGGCGGCGATCATCGTCGACGAGGATGCCCATGCGATGGACATCGCCGTAGGCGAAGACAATCTCGCCCAGGCCATCGGGCGTGGCGGCCAGAATGTCCGCTTGGCCAGTCAATTGACCGGCTGGACCCTGAACGTCATGACCGAGGCGGACATTCAAGCGAAGCAGCAGGCCGAAACCGGCGATATCTTGCAGGGCTTCATCGATGAGCTGGATGTCGACGAGGAGCTGGCTCAAGTCCTGGTGGACGAGGGGTTCACCAGCCTGGAAGAAATCGCCTACGTGCCCATGGAGGAAATGCTCAATATCGACGGCTTCGACGAAGACATCGTCAACGAGCTGCGGGCACGTGCCAAAGATCGTCTGTTGACCAAGGCGATCGCCACCGAAGAAAAACTGGCCGATGCACAGCCTGCCGAAGACCTGCTTTCCCTGGAAGGCATGGACAAGGACTTGGCCGTGGAGTTGGCGATGCGTGGGGTGGTCAACCGCGAAGACTTGGCAGAGCAGTCCATCGACGACCTGCTCGACATCGACGGCATGGATGAAGAGCGTGCCGGCAAGCTGATCATGGCCGCCCGAGCCCATTGGTTCGAGTAAGCAAGCGCGGCCTGAGGAGAGAAGTGCATGACGCAAGTCACGGTGAAAGAACTGGCCAAAGTGGTCGACACACCGGTGGAGCGCCTGCTGCAGCAGATGCGCGAGGCGGGTCTGCCGCATACCAGCGCCGATCAAGCGGTAACCGACGGTGAGAAGCAGGTACTGCTGGCCCACCTCAAGGGGAGTCACGGGGAGCGACTGGAAGAGCCGCGCAAGATCACCTTGCAGCGGAAAACCACCACGACGCTGAGGGTGGCTGGTAGCAAGACCATCAGCGTCGAAGTCCGCAAGAAGAAGACCTACGTCAAGCGAAGCCCGGCGGAGATCGAGGCCGAGCGGCAGCGCGAGCTGGAAGAGCAGCGCGCTGCCGAAGAGGCAGCTCGCCTGAAGGCCGAAGAGGAAGCACGCCGCCGCGCCGAGGAAGAGGCCAAGCGTCAGGAAGAGTCGCTGGCCGCGATCGCGAAAACGGCCGAGCCCGTTCCCTCCGCGCCTGCCGTGGCCCAGGAGGCCGCGCCGGCTCCCGCGTCGGTCGCCACCGAGCGCAAGAAGGAAGAGCCCCGGCGTCCCGACAAGGCGCGCGACGACGATGATCGTCGTGATCGCAAGAACGCCCAGCATCGTCCGTCCATCAAGGAAAAGGAACGAGCGCCGGCGCCCCGCGTGGCTCCGCGTAGTACCGAAGACGAAAGCGACGGTTATGGTCGCCGCGGTGGACGCGGGGGTAGCAGGTCGAAGCTGAAGAAACGCAACCAGCACGGGTTCCAGAACCCGACAGGACCCATCGTGCGCGAAGTCAGCATTGGCGAAACCATCACCGTGGCCGAACTGGCCCAGCAGATGGCGGTTAAGGGCGCGGAAGTCGTCAAGTTCATGTTCAAGATGGGTACTCCCGTCACCATCAACCAGGTGCTCGACCGGGATACCGCCCAGTTGGTCGCCGAGGAGCTCGGCCACAAGGTCAAGCTGGTGAACGAGAATGCCCTGGAAGACCAGTTGGCCGAGTCGCTGAAGTACGAGGGCGAGGCGATCCACCGGGCCCCCGTGGTGACCGTGATGGGCCACGTCGACCATGGCAAGACCTCGCTGCTGGACTACATTCGCCGCGCTAAGGTGGCGGCGGGCGAGGCGGGTGGGATCACCCAGCACATCGGTGCCTATCATGTCGAGACCGATCGCGGCATGGTTACCTTCCTCGACACCCCCGGCCACGCGGCATTCACCGCGATGCGCGCGCGGGGCGCCAAGGCCACCGATATCGTCATCCTGGTGGTGGCCGCCGATGATGGCGTCATGCCGCAGACCGAGGAGGCGATCCAGCACGCCCGCGCCGCCGGTGTGCCGATCGTCGTGGCGATCAACAAGATCGACAAACAGGGCGCCGATCTCGATCGGATCAAGAACGACCTGGCTGCCCGCGACGTGATCCCGGAAGAGTGGGGCGGTACGACCCAGTTCGTTCCGGTCTCGGCGAAGATGGGGACCGGTATCGACGAGCTGCTCGAAGCCGTGCTGCTGCAAGCCGAGGTGCTCGAGCTGACCGCCATGCCCAGCGCCCCCGGTCGTGGCGTGGTGGTGGAGTCGCGCCTCGACAAGGGCCGTGGTCCGGTGGCCACCGTGCTGGTCCAGGACGGAACGCTGCGCCAGGGCGACATGGTGCTGGTCGGTGTCAACTATGGCCGCGTCCGGGCGATGCTCGACGAGAACGGCAAGCCGGTCAAGGAAGCCGGCCCGTCGATTCCGGTGGAAATCCTCGGCCTCGACGGGACCCCGGACGCCGGCGACGAACTGAGCGTGGTGGCCGACGAGAAGAAGGCCCGCGAAGTCGCGCTGTTCCGCCAAGGCAAGTTCCGCGAGGTCAAGCTGGCGCGCGCCCAGGCCGGCAAGCTCGAGAACATCTTCGAGAGCATGGGCCAGGACGAGAAGAAAACCCTCAACATCGTGCTCAAGTCCGATGTGCGGGGCTCCCTGGAAGCATTGCAGGGCTCGCTGTCCGGGCTGGGCAACGACGAAGTGCAGGTGCGCGTGGTCGGTGGCGGGGTCGGTGGTATCACCGAGAGCGACGCCAACCTGGCGTTGGCCTCCAACGCCGTTCTGTTCGGCTTCAACGTGCGGGCGGATGCCGGCGCGCGGAAGATCGTCGAGCAGGAAGGCCTGGACATGCGCTACTACAACGTCATCTACGACATCATCGAAGACGTGAAGAAAGCGCTCACCGGGATGCTCGGCAGCGACGTGCGGGAGAACATCCTAGGCGTGGCCGAGGTTCGCGATGTGTTCCGCTCGCCGAAGTTCGGCGCCATCGCCGGCTGCATGGTGATCGAGGGGATCGTGCATCGCAACCGTCCGATCCGCGTGCTGCGCGAGGACGTGGTGATCTTCGAGGGCGAGCTGGAATCCCTGCGCCGCTTCAAGGACGACATGTCCGAAGTGCGGGCCGGCATGGAATGCGGTATTGGCGTGAAGAGCTACAACGACGTCAAGGTCGGCGACAAGATCGAAGTCTACGAGAAGGTCCAGGTGGCGCGTTCGCTGTAAGCGGGGCACTGCGGTTCCAGGCGGCAGGTCACGGGTGGGCGCGAGCGCTCATCCGGACTTGCCGTTCGCTTTTCTGTTTTCCTGTTCAGCCGATGCAAGGCTGGAGTGAGTGAAGTTATGGCCAAAGAATTCAGCCGTACCCAGCGTATCGGCGATCAGATGCAGCGCGAGCTGTCGCAACTGATCCAGCGGGAGATCAAGGACCCGCGCCTGGGGATGATCACCATCACCGGGGTCGAGGTGAGCCGCGACCTCTCCCATGCCAAGGTATACATCACCGTCATGGGTCGGGACGACGACCCGGAGCAGGTGGGCCTCAACCTGGAAGTCCTGCAGGACGCCGCCGGCTTCCTGCGCTTGCAACTGGGCAAGGCGATGAAGCTTCGCAGCGTGCCGCAATTGCATTTCCACTATGACGCCAGCATTCGCCGTGGCGCCGAACTGTCGGCGTTGATCGAGCGCGCGGTGGCCGAAGACCGCAAGCATCACAGCGATACCGAGGACTGAACCGTGGCCCAGGTAAAACGGATCCGCCGCGCGGTCAACGGCCTCCTGCTGCTGGACAAGCCGCGGGGTTTGACCTCCAACGCCGCGTTGCAGAAGGTTCGGTGGTTGCTGAACGCGGAGAAGGCCGGCCATACCGGGAGCCTCGATCCGCTCGCCACCGGCGTGCTGCCCTTGTGCTTCGGCGAGGCCACCAAGTTTTCCCAGTATTTGCTGGATGCCGACAAAGCCTACGAAACGGTGATGCAGCTCGGCGTCACTACCACCACCGCCGATGCCGAGGGTGAGGTGCTGGAACGCCGCCCCGTGACGGTCGGTCGGGAGGCTCTGGAAGCCCTGTTGCCGCGTTTCCGTGGCGAAATCCAGCAAGTACCGCCGATGTACTCGGCGTTGAAGAAAGATGGCCAGCCCCTGTACAAGCTGGCCCGCGCTGGCGAGGTAGTGGAGCGGGCCGCGCGTTCTGTTACTATTGCGCGCTTGGAGTTGCTGGACTGGAACGAGACCCGGGTCACGCTGGCCGTGGCCTGTAGCAAGGGAACCTATATCCGGACCCTGGTCGAGGACCTGGGCGCCTTGCTCGGGTGTGGCGCCCACGTCGCGGAGTTGCGCCGGGTTCAAGCCGGCCCGTTCGGGATCGCCCGTGCGGTAAGCCTCGAAACACTGGAAAAAGCCCATGCCGAGGGTGGCAACGAGGCGCTGGACGCCTTCCTGTTGCCCGTGGACAGCGGCCTGGAACATTGGCCGCTGCTGCGGCTTTCCGAGCACAGCGCCTATTATTGGCTGCACGGGCAGCCGGTCCGCGCACCGGACGCGCCGGGGTTCGGCATGGTGCGGGTGCAGGACCATCAAGCCCGTTTCATCGGCATCGGCGAAATCAGCGAGGACGGCCTCGTCGCACCCCGGCGCTTGATCCGGGCCCAATGAGACATGAAATATCCGGTCGGCGACGACCGCTAACGCAGGTCCGCGCGGGTGCGCGGGTCGCGTCATGAGGGTGGCTGTCGGCAGGCACGGTCATTCCTCCTCTTCAACACGGGAAGCGATTCCCGGCCTGTTCATCAGAGGAAGCCACCATGGCACTGAGCGCTCAAGAAAAAGCCCAGATCGTTAACGAGTACAAGCAAGCCGAAGGCGACACCGGCTCCCCGGAAGTGCAGATCGCACTGCTGTCCGCCAACATCAACAAGCTGCAGGATCACTTCAAGGCCAACGGCAAGGACCACCACTCCCGCCGCGGCCTGATCCGCATGGTCAACCAGCGTCGCAAGCTGCTGGATTACCTCAAAGGTAAGGACACCACTCGTTACAGCACCTTGATCGGTCGTCTGGGCCTGCGCCGCTAAGACGTTGGCGCAAGCCGCTTGAAGCGAGAAGCTGGACGTTCGGCGCGGGGGCTCGGTCATGTACCGGGATCCCGCGTCGGACGTCCAGCTTCGCGCTTTTCAGGAATAGGCCCGGGTCCGATACCCGCGTTCCTGACCCTTTCCCCCAAGGCAACAGAGAAGGTAAAGACACCGTGAACCCGGTTATCAAGAAATTCCAGTTTGGTCAGTCGACCGTTACCCTCGAGACGGGCCGCATCGCCCGTCAGGCAACCGGCGCCGTGCTGGTCACCGTCGACAACGACGTCAGCGTGCTGGTCACCGTGGTCGGCGCCAAGCAAGCCGATCCCAGCAAGGGCTTCTTCCCGCTGTCCGTGCACTACCAGGAAAAGACCTACGCCGCCGGCCGTATCCCCGGTGGGTTCTTCAAGCGCGAGGGCCGCCCTTCGGAGAAGGAAACCCTGACCTCCCGCCTGATCGATCGCCCGATCCGCCCGCTGTTCCCGGCCGGCTTCATGAACGAAGTGCAAGTGGTCTGCACCGTGCTGTCCACCAGCAAGAAGACCGATCCGGACATCGCCGCCATGATCGGCACCTCGGCCGCCCTGGCCATCTCCGGCATTCCCTTCGAAGGCCCGATCGGCGCCGCCCGCGTTGCCTTCCACGAGAGCACCGGCTACCTGCTCAACCCGACCTACGAGCAACTCAAGGCGTCCAGCCTGGACATGGTCGTGGCCGGTACCGAGACCGCCGTGCTGATGGTGGAGTCGGAGGCCAAGGAGCTTACCGAAGATCAGATGCTGGGCGCCGTACTGTTCGCCCACGATGAATTCCAGACCGTCATCAAGGCGGTCAAGGAGCTCGCCGCCGAAGCCGGCAAGCCGACCTGGAACTGGGCCGCTGCCGCCGAGAACACCGCGCTGCTGTCCGCCATCAAGAGCGAGTTCGGCGAGGCCATCTCCCAGGCTTACACCATCACCCTCAAGCACGAGCGTTATGGCCGTCTGGACGAACTGCGCGAGCAGGTCGTCGCCAAGTTCGCCAATCCGGAAGGCCAGCCGACCGTGGGCGAAGTGAAGGACGCTTTCGGCGAGATCGAGTACCGCACCGTTCGCGAGAACATCGTCAATGGTAAGCCGCGCATCGATGGCCGCGATACCCGCACCGTGCGCCCGTTGAAGATCGAAGTCGGCGTGTTGCCCAAGACCCACGGCTCCGCGCTGTTCACCCGTGGCGAAACCCAGGCCCTGGTGGTCGCCACCCTTGGCACCGCCCGCGACGCGCAACTGCTGGACACCCTCGAAGGCGAGAAGAAAGACGCGTTCATGCTGCATTACAACTTCCCGCCGTTCTCGGTGGGCGAGTGTGGCCGCATGGGTAGCGCCGGCCGTCGCGAAATCGGTCACGGCCGCCTGGCTCGCCGCGGCGTGCAGGCGATGCTGCCGACCGGCGACGAGTTCCCGTATACCGTTCGCGTGGTGTCGGAAATCACCGAGTCCAATGGTTCCAGCTCCATGGCGTCGGTGTGCGGCGCTTCCCTGGCGCTGATGGACGCGGGCGTGCCGATGAAGGCGCCGGTCGCCGGTATCGCCATGGGCCTGGTCAAGGAAGGCGAGAAATTCGCCGTCCTCACCGACATCCTCGGTGACGAAGACCACCTGGGCGACATGGACTTCAAGGTGGCCGGTACCGCCAAGGGCGTCACCGCGCTGCAGATGGACATCAAGATCAACGGCATCACCGAAGAGATCATGGAGATCGCGCTGAACCAGGCTCTGGAAGCGCGCCTCAATATCCTCGGTCAGATGAACCAAGTGATCGCCCAGTCTCGCAGCGAGCTGTCGGAGAACGCCCCGACCATGCTGGCCATGCGTATCGACCAGGACAAGATCCGCGACGTCATCGGCAAGGGTGGCGCCACCATCCGCGCCATCTGCGAAGAAACCAAGGCGTCCATCGACATCGAGGACGACGGCAGCATCAAGATCTTCGGCGAGACCAAGGAAGCGGCCGAGGCGGCCCGCCAACGCGTGTTGGGCATCACCGCCGAAGCCGAGGTTGGCAAGATCTACGTCGGCAAGGTGGAGCGGATCGTCGATTTCGGCGCGTTCGTCAACATCCTGCCGGGCAAGGACGGCCTGGTGCACATTTCGCAAATCAGCGATCAGCGCATCGAGAAGGTCACCGACGTGCTCAAGGAAGGCCAGGAAGTGAAGGTCCTGGTGCTGGACGTGGACAACCGCGGCCGCATCAAGCTGTCCATCAAGGACGTCGCCGCGGCGGAAGCCTCCGGCGTCTGATTCATCGCGACAGTGAAAAGAGGGTCCGGACGGACCCTCTTTTTTTTGGCCTCGGGAATTGCCGTTCATGCCGCGAATCGGGGGTTCCAGCGTTTCCAGACGCACCGGGGCCGCCGCCTGGCTTACCATCGGCCACCCACGGGTCGCCGGCCCGTGCGTTTCGACAGCGTGGATATCGCCTCCATGGAGATCACTCACTGCCATTACCACTCGACCGAGCCCGCGACATGGCGCTGCCAGCCTTGCCAGCGGACCTTCGGCGATTGCTGCGTGCCGCTGAACGCCGACGCGTCCCAGCGCAACCCGGTCTGCCCGCTCTGCCGGAACGCCCTGAGTTTCCTGGGCGCGGCCAATAGCGCGCAGCCGTTCTGGGAGCGCCTTCCCCGCTTCTTCCGCTATGGCCTGCAGCCAGGCCCCCTGATGTTCTGCGGCGGCTTGGCATTGGCCGGGGCGCTCCTGCCAGCCTCGTTGCTCATGTGGTTTCTGTTGTTCAGCGTGGCGACCAAATACCTGTACGGTGTGATCGAGGCCTGCAGCCAGGCGCATGGGGACGCGCCCGGTCTGGCCAGCGCCTTTCTCGGGGAAGGGTTCAGCCTGTTCTTCAAGCAACTGGTGGTGCTGTTCATCGCCGCGGGTCTCCTCTGGCTGGTCCGGGACTTCCAGAGCGAGGCGCTGTATTGGCTGGCAAGCCTGGGGCTCATGCTGGTGCTGCCGGCGAGTATCATCCGGCTGGCGCTGGAAAAGGAGCTATCGGCCGCGCTGAGTCCTGAGCTGGTGGGACAAGTGATCAAGGCCATGGGCTGGCGTTACCTTATCCTCGTGGCCTTCCTCTTCGCGCTCTGGCAATCCCCCGGCTATGTGCTTTTTCTCCTCGGCCAGGGCTTGCCCAAGGCCGTGCTCCTGCCGGCCGCCCTGTTCCTGTTCGGTTATTTCGGCGTGGTGATGTGCGCGATGATGGGCTACGCGGTGTTTCAGTATCAGGGACCCTTGGGCTATGCCATCGCCGACGAGGAGGACGCCAACGCCTACCCCGAGGCGGAATGGCGCAGACGGTCGGCCCTGGCGGAGGCGGAGATCCGCCTCAAGGAAGGACAGAGCGACGTCGCGCTGGAGGCCCTGGCCAGCGCGCTGGACCAGTTGCCCAACGATTACCCGCTGAATGAGCGTTTCCATCGCTTGCTGTTCGGCTTGCGGATGCGGGAGCGATGCCTGCGACACCTGGCCCATTATCTGCCCCTGGCGGTGCGCGCCAATCCGGCGCAGGCCGCCACCGCTTTTCTCAATGCCCGCGCGTTGCAAGCGGATTATCTGCCCGAGGAGGCCTCGGTATGCGAGGCCTTGGCCGTGGCGCTGGGGGAGCGGCACAAATACCGGGAGGCCGTCAGTCTGCTGCGCAACTTGCACTTGCGAGCACCGGACTATCCCTATCTGCCGCGCGCCTACCTGCTGGCCGCCCGGCTATTGGCGGAGGGCCTGGGCCAAGTCGAGCAGGCGCGCAAGCTCCTGGCCTTCGTCCGCGCCCGTTATCCCCATAGCCCGCAACTGCGGGACGCGGCTCCGCTCGAAGCGGTTCTGGCGCAACTGGACGCCTGAGGAACGCAGCGTGCAACTTGCATGCGGCTTCGCTTCGTAACATGCAAGTTGCACGGAAGCGAAGCGGCAATATTTGAGTAAGTTATTGTTTTTAAACGATTTTTTATTAGGCTTTAACTGGCACATCACTTGCCATTACTACAGGGAGTCTGCCGCCAGACGGCGCAGCATTTAGGACATAAGGAGAGTACTCATGAAAAAATCCCTCAATCTCTTTGCCCTCGTGGCTGCCGCTACCCTGACCCTTTCCGCCAATGGCGCCTTCGCGGCTCAGCAGAGCGTCAATGCACCGCTGATGATGGCCGCCAACAGCACCGACAAGGCCGAGGAAGCGGTCACCGATACCTGGATCACCAGCAAGGTGAAATCCACCTTCCTGGCTGAGAAAGACCTCAGCGCCCTGGATATCAAGGTCGAGACCAACAAAGGCGTGGTTTCCCTGTCGGGCGTCGTGGCTACCGATGCTCAGCGCGAATTGGCCGTTGCCAAGGCCAAAAGCATCAAAGGCGTTCAAGCCGTATCCGCCGATGGCCTGAAAGCCGCCGACTGATTCCGCGCATCGTGGAAGCTAGCTGCTACTGACTTATACGGTGCAAGACTTCAAGGACGGACGGGCCCACGGACTGGGCGCCTCAAAGACGATAACAGAGGAAGACACCATGAATTCCGACGTGATCAAGGGTAAATGGAAACAGCTCACCGGCCAGATGAAAGCGCGCTGGGGTGACCTCACTCATGACGACCTTGATGTGGCCGAAGGCCATACCGAGTATCTCGAAGGCAAGCTTCAGGAGCGTTACGGCTGGACCAAGGGAAAGGCCAAGGAAGAAGTCCGGCATTTCAGTAGCACGCTCTAAGCCTGTTACCGACATGACGGTCCGGCCAGAAGGCTGGCCCCAAAAGCCCCGCCAAGGGTTGGCGGGGCTTTTTCATGTGCGGAATCTTTTAGCCGGACAAGTGACGGCGCAGCAACGACACCTGCCGGGCCTGTTCTGTTTCGGGGCAGGTGGAGCGCAGGAACCCTTCCAGCTCGGCGACGCTTCGCGTATCCCGCTTCACACCCAATTGTTTGGCGAGGCGCAGGGTATGCCCAGGCAGGGTGTCGAGCCCTGGGGATCGCTTCGCCAACTGCCGCCAGACCTTGAGGGCGCGGGCGGTCTCCTCCAGGCTCAGCAGCCCGGGCAGCAGGCGAGCCAGCACGGCGGGGTGGCATACCAAGGGCTGCCGGGGATCGTCGGTGTCGTCCGCGAGGCGCTGTAACAACGAGCGGGCAGCCGAGGGTTCGACGGTGAGCGCTTGCTTGAGCACCGCTGCCAGCAAGGCGCGATCGCCACGCCCTTTGGCCACCGCGTGCAGGCGCTCCAGCATCGCAGTCCGATTCGGATAGCGGGTCAGGAGCATGGCGCCGCGCTCGCTGGCCCGCTCCAGTTCGAACGCGCCAATGAGGCGATCGAGGTTGGCCAGTTCATCGCGGAATGCTCCATCCGGATCGACTTTCTCCAAGTAGGCTTCGTCGACCCGTTCACGGGTCGTGGCGCGCAAGGCCACGACGGCCAGATAACCGAAGGCCAGGCCACCCAGGTGGGCGTAGTAGTTGACCTGATCGTCTGCCTGCAACAACCCATACAGTTCCTTGCCCATCCACACCGGCAGAATCCACAGTGCCGGGGCGCGGAAATAGCCGATCAACGGCCCCAGCCAATAGAAGAAGCGGATGCGTCGCAGGCGATACAGCGCCAGGTACAGGCCCATGACGCCCGACACCGCCCCGGAGGCGCCGATGCCGGGCAGCCAGGAGGCATCGCATGCCCACCACAGCAGGTGCGAGGCCAGCCCGCCGCCCAGGTACAGGGCCAGGTAGGTCCAGCGGCCCAAGGCCAGTTCCACCGCGAAGCCGCAGATGAACAGGAAGATCATGTTGCCCAGCAGGTGATCGAAGCTGCCGTGCAGGAACATCGCGCCGAACAACCCCTGGACAATGAAGCGCGCGGGGATGAAGCCGAAGCGGAAGACACTCAGGGTATCCCGGGCCTGCTCCGCCTTCAGCCGCGCCTGCGCCCAAGCCGGGTCGGCGCGGTAGGCCGGGTTCCGATGCAGGCGCGTCTCGAAGGCCAGGTCCTGGAGGATCCGCGCGGCTTGCGCCTCCCGCCGTTGGCCGGCCCGCGCTTCGCGCTGGCGGCCGTCCCCTTGGGACGCGACGTCCGCCAGGAACAGGGGCCACTCGCGATCGAGCAGTTCCGTCCCCAGGTAGATCCGTACCGCGTTATCCAGGCGTTGTCCGTCGCCGCCCTGGTAGCCCATGTAGATCAGCGCGTTGAGCAGGATCAGCAGCAGGGTGACGACCGGCGGGCGCTTCCAGTCCAGCGTCTGCTCGGCGGGCAGGATAATCATGGACGGCTCCGGGCCCGATCAGTTGTTGCGCTTGCTCTCGACGTTGGTCAGCCGGTCGCCTTCGAAGCGCAGGTAATAGGACATGCCGCCGCGTTGCGGGCCGTAGACCCATTCCTCCACCGGAATGTCGTTGGCGATCCCATAGCGGTCGACGACGCGGCGAAATCCCAGGGATTGCCGGCTGGCCGGCGCCCCGCATTTGGCGGCCACCTCCTGGGTCGTGGCGTCGACGCTGATCAGCTTGCTGTCGCAGCGCATCGTCGAGGAGGCATGGGCGAAAAAGGCTGCCAGCAGCAGCGGCAGGCTCAACAGGGGCGACAGGTTCACCGTATGGTCCATCCGGGTGGGAAAGCCGGCAGCCTACACCGGCGCCGACACGCTGTCAGCGGGCGCCTCGCCCTCGACGATCAGAACCGCAGGATCAGGATTTTCAGGGGCGGGCGGCCATCCTGGGACGGGAAATCCGCCGCCGGATGCAGCACTTCCAGGTCGCGTACCGGGCGTCCGAGCCGGTCCGCGCAGCGCAGCACCTGGTCGCGCCAGTCGTCCAGGGCCACCTTCGCCAGGTTGTTGCAGCAGACCAGGGTGCCGCCCTCGGCGGTGCACAGCAGCGCCGGCTTGAGCAGGCTCTGGTAGTCCCGCGCCAGGTCCACGGTGCCGAAGGGGCTCTTGGCCCAGGCCGGCGGGTCCAGTACCACCAGGTCGAAGTCCCGCGGGTCCAGCCGTGGATAGCGGGGCAGTTTCTGCCCATGGCGGCGCGCCACGGGCAGCCCGGCCAGTTGGCGGATCGCCGGGAAATAGTCGGACTGGACGAAGCGCATCGCGGCGAGCCCAGGGTTCAGCGCGGCGTTCTCCCGGCCCACCGCCAAGTTGCCCTCGGCGAAGTCCAGGTTCCATACCTCGGCCGCGCCACCGGCCGCCGCGCACAGGCCGACGCCGCAGGTATAGGCGAACAAGTTGAGGACCCGGAGGCCGGCGCTATGGGCTTTCACCCAGCCCCGGGCGTTGCGCAGGTCGAGGAACAGCAGCGGGTCCTGACCGGGGTGTCGGCCCCGTACCCGGTAGTTCAGGCCCCATTCTCGGCCTATCAGGTCCGCCAGCGCTTCCGGGGAGGGCGAATGGACCGGGTCGCGGCGGTCGATGCGGGAGTTGCCGCCGGAGCGGTCGTTGTAGACCGGCAGCGTTTGGAACCCCAGTGCGTCGTTGCAGCCGGCGATCAGGCGCGCCAAGTCGTCCGCGTCGAGGGGGCGGTGGAAACTTTGCACCAGCAGTTGCCGGCCGTAACGATCCACGGTCAGGCCCGGCGCGCCTTCCTGGCTGCCATGGAACAGCCGGTAGCAATCGGTACCTTGCGCGTGGAGTTCGGCGAACAGGGGGCGGCGGGCGAGGAGGGCGGCGCGTAGCGCCTGTTCGAGAGAAGACATGCGCGGCGGCTCGGAAGGAGGGCCGCGCAGTGTATCAGGCCGACCCTCAGCGTTCGATGGCCAGGGCGACGCCCTGTCCGCCGCCGATGCACAGGGTCGC
>DAMBWF010000015.1:0-59291 GCA_032052615.1 Pseudomonadaceae bacterium | reverse complement strand
CCGCTACTACGCCCCCGAGCTGGGGCGCTATGTGAGCCAGGATCCGATCGGGTTGGCCGGCGGTATTAACAGCTATATTTATTCGGATATTTCTCCAATAAATTCCACAGACCCTAAAGGTCTTAAAACTGTGCAATGCACAAAACCGTTGCACGCTTTAGGGGATAAATGGGGCCCGCTGGGCTACAAATATGGCCCATATCTTTATCATCAATATTCTTGTGTGATCGGTAAAGACGGCAAAGCTGTTTGCGGTGGTCAGGACCGTGATATGGATGCTAACGGAAAGCCCACAGGCAAGGGCAAACCAAGTGTTGATGTAATAGATCCTCCAGGCGGCAATTGTAAAGATTCGCTGGATGACAATGCTTGCTTTGAAGCTTGTTTGATAAATGAATGGGGTAAGCCAAGGCCAGACTATGGAATCCCTATTGGAACGGATTGCCAGGAATACGACGCAGCAGTAAATGATAAATGCAAAAAGCAATGCAATGTGAAAGAAAAATCTTGGTGGGAGTAACAATGAAAACAATTAAAACACTATGGGTTTTTTTGAATTTATTCGTAATTCTTGTCATTCTAGCTGCTTATTTTGAGGTTGGTGATCTAGGGGTTTTGGATGTCTTGGTTTGGTTGATGCACATAATAAGTTTCCCGCTGGGATCAATTTTTACATTCCTTCTCTCAAGCATGAATGCGGTAAGTTTTATAGATAAGGATAATGCCATTTTGTTTTTTATATCGGTATGGTTTGGATATTGGGTTTTAGGATACCTGCAATGGTTCAAATTGCTTCCTGCTCTAATAGAACGCCTAAGAAAAATAAGAGTTAATAAGTAATTAGCTGAAGAAATTTTAGTTCTCTCATATCGGGCATGGAGAAACCTTAAGCACATATCTTAGTCCCGGCCTAATAGAAATGTCTTGGGCAAAAGATTCTAGATCCTTTGCTATAAATTATAGTGACGGAGGCTATGCAGGCAGCTGGAATGTTGATTACTATGTTATAAAACCTAACAATCATCTCAAAAAAATAGACATTACGGGAAAAGCTAAAATTCTTTCAAAAGAATTTGCTCAGTGTGATGAACCTGAAGAACTTAACTTCGCCCTATTAACTTGGCTGCAGCCTCAGGAGGCAATCCTAGTAGCCGAGCCCCCTCATTCCACATGTAGAAACATGGGAGCCCTACAAGGATTTAGGATGAATTTATCCAAAGGAGAAATACTCGAAGTGTATGACGAAGAAGCATTGCGCGAAAAGTGGAATGATGTTTTAGGAAAAAGAGGCTCTCCATAAAGCAAAGTTAATCAACTGGGCTATAGCGCCAATGCTTACAGTATCACCTGCCCAGTAAGGTCAAGGATGATCTGTTTTTATCTAAAATCGATTACAGTACCGGAAAACAACTTAAGATTACTCTAGACTTGCTTACCACCATCTACGGCCGAGCGGCTTTGCCCGCGCCGTATGGATAGCGCGTAGCGGAGTGGGTCGGCATGTGGGCTAAGAGAACTAGACTCATGAGAAGTTTTTCTTATGCAATAAAAAGCCTCCTTGCTTTTATTATTCTTTATGCGTGCGATGGCCATGCGGAGCGCGGCCCTACCGCTTGGCCTCGTATCGTACCCATGAAGGCAAGTTTCAATTTTAGCGATCAAAATGCTCACTTAAATTTCTACATCCTGTCTGACGCAGGAGAACCCGCTTATAACTTCGAATGTCACAAAGGAGATTTGGATAAAAATTACCAAAACAGCGGTGATTTTGCCGGTTTTTTTCAATGCAAGCTAATGCCGGCCTACGAAGACGATATCGATCTTTTCATTCCGGGAGGAAACTGGGAGGGAAGGTTTACCCGAGCCACTTTTCAGACGGGTTGGAAGGATAGTTGCGAGCACGATCCGTACTATGGTTTATCGAGAACCTTTACCTTACGCAACCTTAAAATAGTGATGACGCTGATCCCCATCAGCCACTCTCCCTCCATGAAAGCGTTGCTCCAAAGAAACCTCGACGCTCCGCAGCATTATTCATTCAAATTCAGGGTGAACGTCGTCCAGGATGACGAGGCAAAAAATGAAAGGGCCTTGCCAAGCCCTCTGGTATGCCTGGCTCGTTTTTATCTCGACGAGAAAGGGAACCTGAGGGAAAAGACCTTGCGGTACGCAGAGAACTGATCATCGACCAAGGCCATCAACCGGCGCTACGCTGCTTACCCTTGAAAACCGTGCCATGAACCGTCGCACGGTTCCTCATCGATCGGAGTCCCCCATGCTTGAACGAGGCCGCTGGCTCAACGAGCCCCATTCATGGACCGCGCAAGGCGGCGTGCTGGAGGTAACGACGGACGCCGCCGGGGACTTCTGGAGGGAGACCCATTACGGGTTCGTTCGCCACTCCGGGCATTTCCTGGCCGTCGAGGCGGAGGGGGATTTCACCGCGCAGGTCAAGGTCGAGGCGCGTTTTACCGAGTTGTACGACCAGGCCGGGCTGATGGTCCGCCTGGACGAGGCGCGCTGGTTGAAGGCGGGAGTCGAGTTCAACGACGGCCGACCCTGGTTGAGCAGCGTGCTGACTCTCGACCGGTCGGACTGGGCCACGGCGCCCCTGCCCGCGGATGTCGAAGCGTTCTGGCTCCGCGTGACGGTGAGCGCCGGCGCGCTGCGGCTGCAAAGCTCGCTGGATGGACTCCATTGGCCCCTGGTTCGCCTGGCGCCCTTTCCGGCCTCGCCGCGCTACGAGGTAGGCCCGATGTGTTGCACGCCCCAGCGCGAAGGCTTGACCGTTCGCTTCTCCGACTTCAGCCTGACGCCGCCCAACGGCAAGGGCCTGCACGACCTGAGCTGACGGCGCCCTTCTTTCCCACGACGAGTCCTTATGCCCTTCCCTTCCATCGATTTGCACGGCCCTCGCTACAGGCTGCGGCCTATCGACGAGGCCGACCTGCCGGCGGTGTTCGCGGGCCTGAGCGACCCCCGGGTCATCGAGCACTACGGGGTCTCCTATGACACGCTGGAGAAGACCCGGGCCCAGCTTCGCTGGTATGAGCGGATCCAGCGCGAGGAAACCGGGCAGTGGTGGTGCATCTGCGCGCCCGAGGCGCCCGGTGTCCTGCTGGGCGCCTGCGGGGTGAACGATATCGTCCGCGAGCATCGCCGCGCGGAGCTGGGCTACTGGCTGCTGCCTCCGTACTGGCGGCGAGGCATTGCCTTCGAAGCGGTCGACACGATGATTCGATATGCCTTCGCCCATCTGGGCCTCCACCGCCTGGGGGCCGACGTCGACATGGAGAACCAGGCCAGCGCGGGCTTGCTGCACAAGCTTGGCTTCGTCCGCGAAGGGGTGCGTCGGGGCTATGAGTTCAAGCAAGGCGCGCCCCTCGACCTGCAAGTGTTCTCGCGGCTGTCCACGGATCGGTAGCCGGCGTTCGGCGGGAGGTCGCCGGGCGGGCCCGCCCGTGCCCTTGCAAACCAGGCGACCAGCCTGCACCCTTACCCGGTCATCCACCACACGACCCCTCCATGGACCCTTCCCCTAGTTCGACCCTGCTGAGTTATTTCGCCGATTTCGGCATGATCCTTTTCGCGCTGTTCCTGGTCTTGCTCAACGGTTTCTTCGTGGCCGCCGAGTTCGCCATGGTCAAGCTGCGCGCCACCCGGGTAGAGGCCATCGCCGAGCAGAATGGCTGGAGCGGTCGCATCCTGCGCACCGTGCACGCCCAGCTCGACGCCTACCTGTCGGCCTGCCAACTGGGCATCACCCTCGCCTCCCTGGGCCTGGGCTGGGTCGGCGAACCGGCCTTCGCCCACCTGCTGGAACCGCTGCTGGCCAGCGCCAGCCTCGACACCCCCGAGCTGGTCAAGGGCGTGTCGTTCTTCACGGCCTTCTTCATCATCTCCTACCTGCACATCGTGGTCGGCGAGCTGGCGCCCAAGTCCTGGGCGATCCGCCAGCCGGAGCGCCTGTCGCTGTGGACGGCGGTCCCGCTGTACCTGTTCTACTGGCTGATGTACCCGGCGATCTACCTGCTCAACGCCAGCGCCAACGGCATCCTGCGGATCGCCGGCCAGGGCGAGCCGGGGCCCCACCACGAGCACCACTACAGCCGCGACGAGTTGAAGCTGATCCTGCACTCCAGCCGCGCCCGCGACCCCAGCGACCAGGATATGCGCGTGCTGGCCTCGGCGGTGGAGCTGGGCGAACTGGAGGTGGCCGACTGGGCCAACTCCCGCGAGGACCTGATCTACCTGGATCACGCCGCGCCGCTGTCGGACATCCTGGCGGTGATCCGCCGCCACAAATACAGCCGCTATCCGGTGTACGACGCCGAGCAGAACGACTTCATCGGCCTGCTGCACATCAAGGACCTGCTGCTGGCGCTCACCGCCCTGGAGAGCCTGCCGGAGACCTTCGACCTGGACGAGCTGCTGCGCCCCCTGGAGCGGGTCACCCGGCACACGCCGCTGACCCAGTTGCTGGAGCAGTTCCGCCTGGGCAGCGCCCACTTCGCCCTGGTGGAGGAAGCCGACGGCAAGGTCATCGGCTACCTGACCATGGAGGACGTGCTGGAGGTGCTGGTCGGCGATATCCAGGACGAACACCGCAAGGCCGAGCGCGGCATCCTGGCCTACCAGCCGGGCAAGTTGCTGGTGCGGGGCGACACGCCGCTGTTCAAGATCGAGCGGCTGCTGGGAGTGGACCTCGATCACATCGAGGCGGACACCCTGGCCGGGCTGATCTACGAAAGCCTCAAGCGCATGCCGGAGGAGGAAGAGGTGCTGGACACCGACGGCCTGCGGATCATCGTGAAGAAGATGAAGGGGCCGAAGATTATCCTCGCGAAGGTCCTCAAACAGGACTGATTCCCATGAAAAAGCCCGGCCCCCGCCGGGCTTTTTCGTGCCTGCGCTCAGCGGTTGCCGATGGCGAAGTTGGGCAGGCTGTCCACTGGCTGGGCGAACTGGAAAGGAATCGACTCCAGGGCCAGCCCGACGTTGCGCTGGACCACGAAGTGCAGGTGCGGACCGCTGCTGTTACCGGTGTTGCCGGAACGGCCGATGGCCGTACCCAGCTCGATCCGCTGGCCTTCCGCGACGCTCACCGAGCCGCGCATCAGGTGCAGGTACACGCCCATGGTGCCGTCGTCGTGGAGGATGCGCACGAAGTTGCCCGACGGGTTATTGCCGCGCCCGCTCTGCTGGTTCTCCACCTTCACCACGGTGCCGGCGCGCGCGGCGACGATAGGCGTGCCTTCGGGCATGGCGATGTCGATGGCGTAGCGCCCCTTGGGGGTGAAATGGCTGTAGCGACCGTTGGCGCCTTGGCTCTGGCGGAACGGCCCGCCGATCCACGGCAGCGGGTAGCGATAGAGTTGCGGCTCCAGCCGGGGGTCGCCCAGGGCATAGCGCAGGCGCGGCTTGTAGCGCATCGGCCGGGAGCCATCCAGGGGTGCCAGGGTCGCCAGGCGGATGTGGCTGCGCGGCGGCAGCACCCAGCGGATCGGCCGCTCCGGCGCGCCGCTGAGGTTGTCGGCCTGCTCCAGGCTCAGTTCCACTTCCACGGGGGCGAATAGGTCGTTGCGCACCAGCAGGGTCTCGCCGGCGGCATGCTTCTTGGTTTCCAGCTTTACCTGGTTGTCCAGGCGCTCCACCATGCGGTCGCGGAAGACGAACACCTGGGCGCCGGGCGCGGCTTTGTCGGTATAGGTCACCACGCCGTTGGCGTCGGTGTACTTGTAGATGGTCAGCGCGGCGGCCGGCAGGGCCGCCGCCAGCAGACCGCAGAAGAGCAAGCTGCGCCCTAGCATGGCCGTTGGTGCTTCGTAGAAACGGGTTGGGAGGCAAGCCTAGCAGCGCATCTTGCGCCGAGCGAGACGCCAGCCGTCAGACGAGCCCCGGGCGCGGCGCGGATGTGGCGTGGATCACTGTTTGCCCAGGGCGAAGCTGGGTAGCACGCCGACCGGCTCGGCGAATTCGAAGGGGATCGACTCGACGCGGTTGCCGACGTTGCGCTGCACCACGAAGTGCAGGTGCGGGCCGGTGCTGTGCCCGGTGTTGCCGGAGCGGGCCAGGGGCGTGCCCATCTCCACCAGTTGCCCTTCGCGCACCGCCACCGAGCCCGGCTGGAGATGCAGGTAGACGCTCATGGTGCCGTCCCGGTGCAGGATGCGCACGTGGTTGCCGGAGGGGTCGCCCTCGCGGCCGACCTGATCGTTGCGCACCGTGAGCACCCGGCCGGCGCGGGCGGCGACAATCGGCGTGCCCTCGGGCATCGAGATGTCCAGGGCATAGCGGCTTTTGGCGGTGTGGTGACTGAAACCGCCGTTGGCGCCCTGGCTGATGCGGAACGGGCCGCCGACCCAGGGCAGCGGGTAGCGGTAGCCACCGTCGGCGCTCGGGGGCGGCTCGGCCGGAGACGGCGCGGTATCCCGCAGCAATTGTTCCAGGTCGCGTTGCAGCAGCATGGCCAGGGTCACCCCGCCCGGCCCGGTGGGTTCGGGTTCCGCCACCTCGGCGGCCGGCAGGCCGGCATTCAGGCGCTTCTGCTCGGGGTCGATGTCCATGGCACCGTAGAGGGCGTCGCGCTGCTGGGCGAAGCGGGTCGTCGAAGCGGCCACGGACGATCCCGCGGCGGACGATCCCGCGGCGGGCGATCCCACGCCGGGCGCCTGGACGCTGGCCACCCCCTGGCGGTTGCCGTAGGTGACCACGCCGTTGGCGTCGACGGTCTTGTAGAACCCCGCCAGCACGGGCGATGCGACGAAGGCGAGGCAGAGGAGGCTCAGGCGTCGGGGCATGGTCATCACAGGTAAAAACCGGCGCAAAGCCTACCAGCCTCGAACGACCGACGGGGCGCCGGTTGTCGAGGCGGGTTCAGGCGCCGGGGCTGAAGTGCTTCTGGGCGGTGCCCCGGGCGATCAACCGGGACAGGTAGTCGAGTTTCTGCGGGTCGCGGTCGACGAAGCGGAAGGTGAGTTGCAGCCATTCGCTGTCGGGCTTGGGCTCCAGCGCGGCGATGGCGTGCAGGTAGCCGTTGAGCCGCGCCACCTCGCCGCCCTCGCCCTGTTCGAGGTCCAGTACCGCGCTCTCCAGCACCTGGGGTAACGGCTCGCCCCGTCGCACCACCAGGTGCGCGTCCTTGAGGCTGAGGGCCTTGATCACGCAGCCCAGCACGCCGGAGGGCAGGCGCAGTTGCGCCTGGCCACGGCCGCCGCTGGCCGGTCCGGCGGGGCTGGCCGCCGGCTTCGGCGCGGCGGCGGGCTGGAAGGCCGGCGCCAGCGCCGGGCCGGCGCTCTTGACCACTTCCGCCTTGCCGCCGGTGAGCGCGGCGAGGGAGTCGTTGGCGAAGGCGCCACTGCTGAGCATCTTCGGCGCCGAGCTGGTCAGGGCGGCGAGCTTGCCGGCGCGGCTCAGGGCCTTCTTCACCTTGCTGGTGAGCTGGTCGTTGGAGAACGGCTTGCCGATGAAGTCGCTGACCCCCGCCTGGATCGCCTGGACCACGTTCTCCTTGTCGCCACGGCTGGTGACCATGATGAACGGCACCTTCTTCAGCTCGTCCTGCTGGCGGCACCAGGTGAGCAGCTCCAGCCCGGACATCTCCGGCATCTCCCAATCGCAGAGGATCAGGTCGGCGGGCTGGCGCGCGAGCATCTGCTGGGCCTTGCGGCCATTGGTGGCTTCTTCGATCTGGATGCCGGGGAAATGGTCGCGTAGGCCCTTCTTGACCAGATCCCGGATGAAGGACGCGTCGTCCACCACCAACACATTGACTTTGCTCATCGACCGCTCCTACGAAAAACGAGCTAAGCATAGTCCGGGCGGGTGGCGCTTTGCCAAGCTTGTTCGACCGGCGCGGCGAAACCCGCGCCGGCCCGCGCTCAATTTTCCGGCGGACCCTGAACTTCCTGCTCCATGCGGGCCAGGCCCAGGTGCCGTACGTCGGTGCCGCGTACCAGGTAGATCACCAGTTCGGCGATGTTGCGCGCGTGGTCGCCGATGCGCTCCAGGGAGCGCAGCGCCCAGATCACGCTGAGTACCCGGGAGATGGAGCGCGGGTCTTCCATCATGTAGGTGACCAGTTCGCGCAGGGCGGTCTTGTACTCGCGGTCGACGGTCTTGTCGTACTGGGCCACCGCCAGGGCCAGGTCGGCGTCGAAGCGGGCGAAGGCGTCCAGGGCTTCCTGGACCATCTTGCGCACCTGGTCGCCGATATGGCGCACCTCGACGTAGCCCCGGGGCGACTCGCCCTCCTCGCAGAGCTGCAGAGCGCGGCGGGCGATCTTCGAAGCCTCGTCGCCGATCCGCTCCAGATCGATCACCGACTTGGAGATGCTGATGATCAGGCGCAGGTCGGAAGCCGCCGGTTGCCGGCGGGCGAGGATGCGCAGGCATTCCTCGTCGATGTTGCGCTCCATCTGATTGGTCTGTTCGTCGATCTCGCGGACCTGCTGGGCCAGGCCCGAGTCGGCCTCGATCAGCGCGGTGACCGCGTCGTTGACCTGCTTTTCCACCAGCCCGCCCATCGCCAGGAGGTGGCTGCGCACCTCTTCCAGTTCGGCGTTGAACTGCTGGGAGATGTGATGGGTGAGGCTGTCTGTGTTGATCATGGCGAGCTCCATGGGCCGCGTGTCACGGGGTCACTGAAAAGGCGCGAGGGCCGGGGCCCTCGCCGGATCGGAGGTATACGGTCAACCATAGCGCCCGGTGATGTAGTCCTCGGTGTGTTTTTTCGCCGGGTTGGTGAACAGGGTGTCGGTGTCGCCGTATTCGATCAGCTTGCCCATGTACATGAACGCGGTGTAGTCGGAGACCCGCGCGGCCTGCTGCATGTTGTGGGTGACGATGACGATGGTGTAGTTGGCCTTCAGCTCGTAGATCAGCTCTTCCACCTTGAGGGTGGAGATGGGGTCCAGGGCCGAGCAGGGCTCGTCCAGCAGCAGCACTTCCGGCTGCACCGCCACGGTGCGGGCGATCACCAGGCGCTGCTGTTGGCCGCCGGAGAGACCCAGGGCCGACTCGTGCAGGCGGTCCTTCACTTCGTCCCACAGCGCGGCGCTCTTGAGCGCCCATTCCACCGCCTCGTCGAGCACGCGCTTCTGGTTGATGCCTTGGATGCGCAGGCCGTAGACCACATTCTCGTAGATGCTCTTGGGGAACGGGTTGGGCTTCTGAAACACCATGCCGACGCGCCGGCGCAGCTCGGCCACGTCCTCGCCCTTGCGGTAGATGTCGTGGCCGTCGAGGAGGATCTGGCCGTCCACGCGGCAACCGTCCACCAGGTCGTTCATCCGGTTGAAGGTGCGCAGCAGGGTCGACTTGCCGCAGCCGGAAGGGCCGATGAAGGCGGTCACCCGCCGCTTGGGGATGTTCAGGGCGACGTCGTACAGGGCCTGCTTCTCGCCGTAGAACAGGTTCAGCCCGGGTACTTCCAGGGCCACCGCCTCGTCGGCCAGGCGCAGGTTCTGCTTGCCACGGCCAAGGGCCGCCATGTCGAGAGGACGAGTGTGCAAATCTGCCATGTGTGTCTCCGTGGGAACGCGGGGCCGGCACGGCCGGCCCGCGGCTCGATCAATGATCCAGCGCCTTGTATTTCTCGCGCAGGTGGTTGCGGATGAACACCGCGCTGAGGTTGAGCAGGGCGATCACCAGCACCAGCAGCAGCGCGGTGGCGTACACCAGGGGCCGCGCGGCCTCGACGTTGGGGCTCTGGAAGCCGACGTCGTAGATGTGGAAGCCCAGGTGCATGATCTTCTGGTCCAGGTGCAGGTACGGGTAGTTGCCGTCCACCGGCAGGCTCGGCGCCAGCTTGACCACGCCCACCAGCATCAGCGGCGCCACCTCGCCGGCGGCGCGAGCCACCGCCAGGATCAGGCCGGTCATCATCGCCGGGCTGGCCATCGGCAGCACCACTTTCCAGAGGGTCTCGGCCTTGGTCGCGCCCAGGGCCAGGGAGCCCTCCCGCAGGCTGCGGGGGATGCGCGCCAGGCCTTCCTCGGTGGCGACAATCACCACCGGCACGGCGAGGATCGCCAGGGTCAGGGAGGCCCACAGCAGGCCGGGGGTGCCGAAGGTGGGCGCCGGCGCGGCCTCGGGGAAGAACAGCCGGTCCAGGGAGCCGCCCAGCACGTAGACGAAGAAGCCCAGGCCGAACACGCCGTAGACGATGGCGGGCACCCCGGCCAGGTTGTTCACGGCGATGCGGATGATCCGGGTCATCGGCCCCTGGCGAGCGTATTCGCGCAGGTAAATGGCCGCCATCACGCCGAACGGGGTGACGATCACCGCCATCAGCAGGGTCATCATCACGGTGCCGAAGATGGCCGGGAACACGCCGCCCTCGGTGTTGGCTTCCCGGGGCTCGTCGCTGACGAATTCCCACAGCTTGACGAAGTAGAAGGCGAACTTCTGCGGCAGCGACATGGCATTGGGCCGGTAGGCGCGGACGATCTTGCCCAGGCGGATTTCCTGGTCGCGGCCGTCGGCGGTGCGCACCACCAGGCTGTCGCGGTCGTAGGCCTGGCTCAGTTCCGCCAGGCGTTTCTCCAGCTCTTGGTACTGGGCCGACCAGCGAGCCCGCTCGGCGGCCAGGTCGGCCTGGGCGGCGGCGTCCAGCTTGCCTTGCAGTTCCAGGCGACGGCCGTCCAGGCGCAGCCGTTCCAAGGCGTGGTTGACCCGACCGATCTCGCCCTTCTGCACTTGGCGCAACTGGTCGTGGAGGGCCTCGACCCGCTGCAGCCGGCCTTGCAGCTCGTCCCAGGCGGCGGGGCCCTCGGCGACCCGCTGGCCGTTTTCCCGGACTTCCACCAGGTAACCGTAGAAATTGCCCCAGTCGCGACGCTCCAGCACCATCAGCTCGGCTGGCCGGTGCATGTCGCCCAGCCATTCGCCCACCACCCAACTGAAGTCGGCGCCGTACAGGTCGCGGTTGCCCACCTTGAGCAACTCACGGGTCATGAACTCGCCGCCGTCCGCCCGCACCGGCAGCCCGGCCGCCGCCAGGCGCGCCCGGGGCACCTGCTCGGCCTCCACCCGCTCGCCGGCGAGCACCTTGGGCGCCTGGCCGGGCACGCGGTATTCGGCCTCCAGCACGTCGGCCGGCCAGAAGTGGCCGAACCCCCGCACGGCGATCACCGCCAGCAGGCCGAGGGTCATGATCACCGCGATGGATACCGCGCCGGCGTTCAGCCAGACCCAGGGCGCGCCGCTCTTGAACCAGTTCGTCAGGGAGTCTCGTTTCACTGCTCGCTCACCTTGTGCCGGGCCGGACGACGGCCGCGTGTCAGCGGAAAGGCCCACCGGGGGCGGGGAATCATAGCGACGCATATTTCTTGCGCAGCCGGGTGCGGATCAGCTCCGCCAGGGTGTTCATGACGAAGGTGAAGCTCAGCAGCACCAGGGCGGCGAGGAACAGCACGCGGTAATGGCTGCTGCCCACCTCGGACTCGGGCATCTCCACCGCCACGTTGGCCGCCAGGGTACGCAGGCCCTCGAAGATGTTGATGTCCATGATCGGCGTGTTGCCGGTGGCCATCAGCACGATCATGGTCTCGCCCACGGCGCGGCCCATGCCGATCATCAGCGCCGAGAAGATGCCCGGGCTGGCGGTGAGCAGCACCACCCGGGTGAGGGTCTGCCAGGGGGTGGCGCCCAGGGCCAGGGAGCCGAAGGTCAGGCTGCGGGGCACGCTGAACACCGCGTCCTCGGCGATGGAGAAGATGTTCGGGATTACCGCGAAGCCCATGGCCAGGCCCACCACCAGGGCGTTGCGCTGGTCGAAGGGGATGCCGTGATCGTGCAGCCAGACGCGCATGTCGCCGTTGAACAGGGCATTCTCCAAGTGGCCGCTCATGGACAAGGCGAAGGCGCCCACCAGCAGCACCACCGGGATCAGCAGCGCCGCCTCCCAGCCGTCCGGGACCCGCAGGCGCACGGACTCCGGCAGCCGGCTCCAGCCGTAGGCGGCCAGCAGGATGCCGATGGGCATCAGCAGCAGCAGGCTGAAGATGCCCGGCAGGTGGCCTTCCACGTACGGCGCGAGGAACAACCCGGCGAAGAAACCGAGGATTACCGTCGGCAGCGCCTCCATCAGCTCGATCACCGGCTTCACCTTGCGGCGCATGCGCGGCGCCATGAAATAGGCGGTGTAGATGGCCGCGGCGATGGCCAGGGGCGTGGCCATGAGCATGGCGTAGAAGGCCGCCTTGAGGGTGCCGAAGGTCAGCGGCGAGAGGCTCAGCTTGGGCTCGAAGTCGCCGTTGGCCGAGGTGGATTGCCAGATGTAGCGCGGCTCGTCGTAGCTCTCGTACCAGACCTTGCCCCACAGCGCGCTCCAGGAAATTTCCGGGTGCGGGTTGCGGATGATCAGAGGCAGTAACGTCCCGTTTCGCTCCAGCAGCAGGCGGTTGGCCCGTGGCGACAGCGCGCCGAGGCCGGCGCCATCCAGCACCGGCTGGGTCAGCAGGGTGCGGTGGGCGGTGCTATGGAAGATCCCCAGGGCGCCCTTCTCGTCCAGGGCGAGGAAGCCCTTGCGGCGCTCCTCGGGAAGGATCTGGGTGATGGGCGCGTCGCCCAGGCGGAACTCGCGGATCGGCGCGAGCACCGACTTGCCGTGCTTGTCGCGGACCATGAACCACTGGCGGATGCCGCCGGTGGAGTCGCCGATCATCAGGGAAATGCCGCCCAGCAATGGGCTCGCGGCGGTGACCCGGGCGTCGCCGTCGAGCAGGCTGTAGCGGCCGTTGAGGGCCTTGCGGCGCAGGTCGAAGACATCGGCGGTGGCGTTGCCGTTGATCACGTACAGCCACAGTTGGCGCGGGTCGATGAAGATCGCCCGGATCGGGTCGGCGATCTGCGGCAGGTCCAGGCGGGTCTCTTCCAGGGAGTCCTCGCCGGTCAGCAGGTTGCTGCGCTTCTCCAGGGTCAGGGCGTGCAGCTCGCTGCCGGTGGCGGCGCCGACGAACAGCGAGGCGCCGTCCAGGCTCAGGGCCACGTGCTCCAGCGGCCGGCCCTTGGGATCGAGCACCACCGGGGTCTCGCCCAGGGGGTAGCTCAGCTCGGGAGCGATGGTCTTGTGGTTGTCCGGGTAGGTGACCTTGTAGTTGACCTGGAAGGCCAGGGCGCGGCCGTCGGACAGGCCGACCAGGGCGCGGCGGCTGCCGGGCTGGTCCTCGGCCACCGAGACGATGCGGGCGCCCTCGGGGATCGGCAGTTGCAGGCGCTGCAGGGCGGCGCCGTCCTTGAGGGCGAAGAATTGCAGGTGGCCCTGGCGGTCCAGGCGCATCGCCACCTGGTTCTGTTCCTCGAGGGTCAACAGCAGCGGCGTGTCGTCCGCCGCCAGCCAGGCCGGTCGCAGCGGCTGCCGGGCGGTCAACTCGGCGCCCTGGAAGATCGGCAGCACGACATGGGCGAGGTAGAAGAAGATCAAGGTGATGGTGCCGAGCACCGCCAGCCCGCCGATCGACACGTACCAGCGTGCCAGGCGGTCCTTGAAGGCGCGAACGCGGCGCTTGCGCTGCAGGGCCGGCGTGTTGAAATCCAGCCGATGCGAATTCTGAGAAGCGGTCATGGTCGGAGCCCGTCATTCATGTGCGCACACCCTAGTGCAGGTGTGTGACAGAAACATTACACAGCGATGACGCGACGACGCCCGCCACTGTCGGGGAGCGGCGGGCGTGTCCTCGGGCTTCCCTGCCCGGCGGCGTTTACAGGCCCAGGTCCTTGCGGGCTTTTTCCACCACCTTGACCGGCAGCGGGATGTAACCGTCCTTCACCACCACTTCCTGGCCCTGCTTGGACAGCACCATCTTCAGGAACTGGGCTTCCAGCGGGTCCAGCGGCTTGTTCGGCGCCTTGTTCACGTAGACGTAGAAGAAGCGCGCCAGGGGATACTTGCCGGACAGCGCGTTGGCCTCGCTGGCCTCCTCGACTTCGCCGCCCTTCTTGGACAGAGGCACGGCGCGCACGCTGGCGGTCTTGTAGCCGATACCGGAGTAGCCGATGGCATTGACGGTGCTGGAGATGGACTGCACCACCGAGGCCGAGCCGGGCTGCTCGTTGACGTTGGCCTTGAAGTCACCCTTGCACAGGGCTTCTTCCTTGAAGTAGCCGTAGGTGCCGGACACCGAGTTGCGGCCGAACAGTTGGATCGGCTTGTTCGCCCACTCGCCGGTCAGGCCCACGTCGCCCCAGGTCTTGATGTCCTTCTCGCCGCCACACAGGCGGTTGCTGGAGAAGATCGCGTCCACCTGGGCCAGGTCCAGGCTCTTGATCGGGTTGTCCTTGTGCACGAACACGGCGAGGGCGTCGATGGCCACCGGCACCGGGGTCGGCTTGTAGCCGTATTTTTCCTCGAAGGCCTGCAGCTCGTTGTCCTTCATGGTGCGGCTCATCGGGCCGAGGTTGGCGGTGCCCTCGGTGAGCGCCGGCGGCGCGGTGGACGAGCCGGCGGCCTGGATCTGAATGTTGACGTTCGGATAGAGCTTCTTGTATTCCTCGGCCCACAGGGTCATGAGGTTGGCCAGGGAGTCGGAGCCCACGCTGGACAGGTTGCCGGAGACCCCGGTGGACTTTTCATAGGTCGGCAGAGCCGGATCGATGGCGGCGAACGCGCCGACCGCGCTTACGCCGGTGCTGGCGAAGGCGAGAGCCGCCATCAAACGCTTCAATTTCATGCCTTGCTCCTAGCAGGATGGGGTGGGGTGGAACGGGGGCCAGTATCGAGAGCCCCGATGAACACTCTATGACCGCTTTGTGACGATTGGATGAAAGGCCAGCATGGCCGCGCGAGGTCCGATCATGGGCGCGAGCGGCCCGCCGGCGCCCGCCCACGAAAGGAGATCGCCCCATGTCCACTTCGCGTCTTCCGCTGTTGCCCGCCCTGCTCGCCTGCCTGCTGGCGGGCTGCGGCGAGCGCGCCACCCTGTCGGTGGCCGACGGCACCGGCCCCGCGCCGACGCTGCCGGCGCCCCGCGCCCGCCTGGTCCCCACGGTGAACATCGCCCCGGCGGTCGGCTGGCCGACCGGGGCCACTCCGGTGGCCGCCGAGGGCTTGGCGGTGAACGCCTTCGCCAGCGGCCTCGACCACCCCCGCTGGCTTTATGTGCTGCCCAACGGCGACGTGCTGGTGGCGGAAAGCAACGCGCCGGAGCCCCACGACGGCGGTTTCAGCTTGAAGAAATGGGTGTCTGGGCTGGTGATGAAACGCGCCGGCGCGGGCGTGCCCAGCCCTGATCGCATCGTGCTGCTGCGGGACGCCGATGGCGACGGCGTGGCGGAGACCCGCTCGGTGTTCCTCGACGGCCTGCACTCACCGTTCGGCATGACCCTGGTGGAGGACACCCTCTACGTGGCCGACACCGACGCCCTGCGAGCCTTCCCCTACCGCGCCGGTGAGACCCGCATCGAGGACGCCGGGCGCACCCTCGCCGAGTTGCCCGCCGGGCCGATCAATCATCACTGGACCAAGAATGTCGTCGCCAGCCGTGACGGCCGCCGGCTGTACGTCACCGTCGGCTCCAACAGCAACGTCGCCGAGAACGGCCTGGAGGCCGAGGAAGGTCGCGCGGCGATCTGGGAAGTGGATCGCGCCAGCGGTCGCAAGCGGCTGTTCGCCAGCGGCCTGCGCAACCCCAACGGCATGGCCTGGGAGCCCCGTGGCGGCGCCCTGTGGACGGTGGTCAACGAGCGCGACGAGATCGGCAGCGACCTGGTGCCGGACTACCTCACCGAGGTCAAGGACGGCGCCTTCTACGGCTGGCCCTTCAGCTACTACGGCCAGCACGTGGACGAGCGCGTCGAGGCGCGGCGGCCCGACCTGGTGGCCACGGCGCGGGTGCCCGACTACGCCCTCGGCCCGCACACCGCGTCCCTGGGCCTGGCCTTCGCCTCCGGCGACGCCCTGCCCGCGCGCTTTCGCGAAGGCGCCTTCGTCGGTCAGCACGGCTCCTGGAACCGCGAGCCCCACAGCGGCTACAAGGTGATCTTCGTGCCTTTCGCCGAGGGCAAGCCATCCGGTCCGCCGCTGGACGTGTTGACCGGCTTCCTCGATGCCGAGGGCCGCGCCCGGGGCCGCCCGGTGGGCGTCGCCCAAGATCGCCACGGCGCGCTGCTGGTGAGCGACGACGTGGGCAACGCGGTCTGGCGGGTGACGGCAAAACGCTAAGGTCCGGCGCGACGCGCCGTCGGATGGCACCGCGCTGGGGTGCCTGGAGGGGAGTCGAGCCGACGCCGCGCGGCGCGGACCCACCCCCGGTCGAGGCGACAGGTATCCATCTCGGCGAGGCCGCTGGCCGCCGCCTCGTCGACGGCACCGGGCGGCGGCAATGGACCGCCACCGCCCCGTCTTTTCTAGAACAGCTCGTCCAGCAGGACGTAGTAGTCGACCCGCTCCTGGTCCAGGGTCTCCAGGCCGTAGTGGTCCAGGAAGGCCGCCGCGTAGCGATCGTCGCCGTAGTTGTGGCGCAGGCTGCGCAACGCCAGGGCGATGTCCTGGTAGCGATCGGCGATGCCGGCGCGGCCCAGGTCGATGTAGCCGCTCAGGCGGTCGCCGGCGACGATCAGGTTGGGCAGACAGTAGTCACCGTGGGTGAACACCCACTCCTCGCGCGCCGGCCGGCGTTCCACCAGCGCGGCGTACAGCGCCTCGGCGGGACGGCCCAGCCACTCGTCCTCGAAGTCCGAGGTGTCCACCATCCCGGCCTCGCAGCGGTAGCGGGCCTCCTCCAGTTTCTCGTCGAGTCCGGCGCGCAGCGGGCAGTCGCGGATGTCCAGCCCATGCACCGCCTTCAGGCCACGGGCGTACAACGCCACGGCCCGGTCCGGGTCGGCGAGGAACGCCGGCGACGAGGCATCGTGGCCGGGCAACGCGCTCATCAGCAGGTAGTCCAGGCCGTCCTGGGTGCCGGCGAAGCGCACCTCGGGCACCGGCAGGCGGCCTTGCAGCCAGCGCAGCGCGCGGACCTCCGGCTCCAGGGTGCGACCACGCTGCGCCGGGGCCAGCTTGAGGAAGGCGGGCCCCTGGGGGCCGCCCTCGACCCGGAACACCGCGTCGCCGGAGCAGCCGGTGTCGTTACCGGTCAAGTGTGCGTCGCTCAGCAGGGCTTGCAGCGCCTCGGGCCAGCGCGCGCGTTCGGGCAATAACATGGGAAGCGTCCTCAGCGCCGTTGGCGCAATAGGTAGAGCCCCACCGCCAGCCCCAGGCCGCACAAGGCGATCACGTAGTAGGCCGGGCCCAGGGGGCTGTATTTGAGCAGGAGGGCCACCGCCATCGGCGTCAGCCCGCCGAAGATGGCGTAGGCCAGGTTGTAGGAGAAAGACAACCCGGAGAAGCGCACCACCGGCGGGAAGGCCTTGACCATCACGTAGGGCACGGCGCCGATCACCCCGACGCACAGGCCGGTCAGGGCGTAGAGGGGAAACAGCCAGTCCGGGTGGGTCTTGACCTGGGTGTAGAAGGTCCAGGCGCTGGCGGCCAGCAGCAGGCTGCCGACCACGAAGGTGCGCCCGGCGCCGAAGCGGTCGGCCGAGGCGCCGGAGAGGATGCAGCCGCCGGTGAGGAACAGGATCGCCAGGCTGTTGGCCTTCAGCGCGGTGGCGGCGTCGAAACCGTAGCCGCTCTGCAGCACGTTGGGGGTCATCAGGATCACCACGACGATGCCGGCGGACAGCACCCAGGTCAGCAGCATCGACAGCGCCACCGCCTCGCGGTGGTCGCGCACCACGGTCTTCAACGGAATTTCCGCCGCCAGGGCCTTGCGCGCCTGCAATTCGGCGAACACCGGGGTCTCGTGCAACCAGCGGCGCAGGTAGACGGAGAAGAGGCCGAACACCCCGCCGACGATGAACGGGATGCGCCAAGCGTAGGCCTGCACCTCGGCGGGGTCGTAGAGGCTGTTGATCAGGGTCGCCATCAGCGAGCCCAGCAGGATGCCGAAGGTCAGCCCGCTGGTGAGGGTGCCGCAGGCGTAGCCGACGTGGCGCGCCGGCACGTGCTCGGCGACGAAGACCCAGGCGCCGGGCACTTCGCCGCCGATCGCCGCGCCCTGGACGATGCGCAGCGCCAGCAGGGCCAGGGGCGCGAGGATGCCGATCTGGGCATAGGTGGGCAGCAGGCCCATCAGCAGGGTCGGCACCGCCATCAGGAAGATGCTCAGGGTGAACATGCGCTTGCGCCCGAGCAGGTCGCCGAAGTGGGCCATGACGATGCCGCCCAGGGGGCGCGCCAGGTAGCCGGCGGCGAAGATACCGAAGGTCTGGAACAGGCGTAGCCATTCCGGCATCTCGGCGGGGAAGAACAACTTGCCGACCACCGTGGCGAAGAACACGAAGATGATGAAGTCGTAGAACTCGAGGGCGCCGCCCAGGGCGGACAGCGAAAGGGTCTTGTAGTCGCCGCGGCTCAGCGCGCGGGGCGCCGGCGGGGCGGAGAGATCGGGCACGGATGACATGGCGTTGGGCTTCTCATTGGAGGTTATGGCCGGCCGCGACGCCGGTCCCGCACGATAGCAAAACGTTCCGGCCATACCCAGCCCGCCGCCCCGGTCGCGAAAAGCCGGGGCGGCGGTCGTCGGCGCCGCCACCTGCCGATATACTGCGACGGCGACCTCCTCGCGGCCCGCCACCCGGCCGTGACCCGACGACGCCCGCCGCCGTCCGTGAGGCGGCCCGCCACGCGGGCTCCCATCCGTCCCCCGCGCCTGACCCGCCCGGAAGCGCCATCCAGAAGAACGAGGGGTAGAGGCACCCCAGGCATGATCGAACTCGAACAAGAAGATCCCATCCCCCAGGGCGACCTGGCCTTGCAGATCACCGCGCTGCCGCGGGAGACCAACGGCTTCGGCGACATCTTCGGCGGCTGGCTGGTGGCCCAGATGGACCTCGCCGGCACCGCCATGGCCAGCAAGGTCGCCGGCGGCCGCGTGGCCACCGTGGCCATCGACCGCATGGCCTTCCTGGTCCCGGTGGCGGTGGGCGCGCAGCTCTCCTTCTATACCCAGACCCTGGAGATCGGCCGCAGCTCGATCCGCATGCTGGTGGAAGTGTGGAGCGACGACCCCCTCTCCAGCGAATGGCGCAAGGTCACCGAGGCGGTGTTCGTCTTCGTCGCCATCGACGGCAGCGGCCGCACCCGCCCGGTGCCGCCGCGCCGCTGACCGCCCGCCCGTCCCGTCGGGGGCGGGCGAGCCTCTCCTGCGCCGGGAACCTTCGCCGGCGCGCCGTGCCCCACGCTCATCCACCCGCCGCTTCAGGAGATCGCCATGCCCCTCGCCCCCGCCTCCGGCTCCCAGGTCGAGCGCCACGTCCGGGACGAACTGACCTGTTGGCGGGTGCGCCACGCCGGCGCCGAGCTGTGGGTGACCCAGCAGGGCGCGCAGGTTCTTTCCTACGGCCGCGACGGCGAGCCGCCGCTGATCTGGCTGAGCGAGGAGGCCGCCTTCCGCCGGGGCCAGTCGGTGCGGGGCGGCGTGCCGGTGTGCTGGCCCTGGTTCGGCGACCTGCGGCGCAACCCCGAGGCGGTGCAGGAGCAATACGCCAGCGACGAGCCGGCGCCCGCCCATGGCTTGGTGCGCGGCCTGGACTGGCACTTGCAGGATCTGGAGCAGCGGGACGAGGCGGTGACCCTGCGCTTCACCCTCGATACCCGCGCCGAACCGCTCCCCTTCTGGCCCCAGGCGGTACGGCCGAGCCTCGTCATCCGCCTCGACGAACGCCTGCACATCCACCTGGACAACCACAACCATGGCCCGCGTCCGGTGACCCTCGGCCAGGCGCTGCATACCTATTTCGCCGTCAGCGACATCCAGCGGACACGGGTGGAGGGCCTCGACGGCGCCCGTTACCTGGACACGCTCCAGGACTGGCGCCCCTGCACCCAGGCCGGCCCCCTGACCTTCGCCGGAGAGACCGATCGGGTCTACCTGGACGTGCCGCCGCGCCTGAGCCTGGTGGACGAGGGTTGGGACCGGCGCATCCAGGTGGAAAGCCTCGACTCCCGTTCGGCGGTGCTCTGGAACCCCTGGATCGACAAGGGCGCGCGCCTCGGCCAGTTCGCCGACGATGCCTGGCGGCGCATGCTCTGCATCGAGACCGCGCGGGTGATGGACGACGTGCTGGTGCTGCCGCCGGGCGAACAGCATCGCATGGGCGTCAGCCTGTGGAGCGAGGCCCTCTAGCCCGGGGCCCGCGGGAGCGGCTCACGGACAGTCGCGCCTCGCCGGCTTCCCGCGCGCCACCCCGATGCGGCGCCTGCCCACGGCGCCTCCTTATGCGCAGCCGCGACGATACCGAATGACCGACCTCACGCCACCGATCCGCTGGAACCGCCTCGTCAAGGGCGTCATCTGCTACGTGGCGTGCCTGGCGCTGCTGGTGGCCTCGGCGCTGATCGTCCGGGATCGCCAGCACTTGCTGGCCACGGCCCGGCGGGCCGAGGGCGTCGTGGCGGGCCACCCCTACGGCTGGGCCCATCCGGAGATTCGTTTCCGCCTGCCGGACGGCGAATCCATAGTGTTTTCCCAGGGCGGCTTCCATACCGGCTATGCCCTGGGCGAGACGGTCTCCGTACTCTACCTGCCCGAGCGGCCCCGGGCGTCGGCCATCGTGGACGATATCCTGCCGCTCTGGGACCCGCTGGCCTTGACCCTGGCCCTGGCCCTGGTGTTCTTCCAGGCCGGACGCCGGCTGTCGCGCACCGCGCGAAGCGCCGGGTCGTCACGCCGGAGCGACGCCTCGCCCTGAGGCTCCCCGAACGGACGCGGCCCGCGAGCCCGCCGGCGATCCCGCCTGGCCGCCGGCTTCAGCGTCCGGCCCTCGGGCGCGCCAGCGCCTCCCGACACCCGAAAGCCGCCCCTCACGGCAGGTCGCTGTCCTCCACCGGCCGCACCTGCTGGGCGTCCAGGGCGTAGGCGGCGTCGGCCAGGTCGTTGCTGACCGTTTCCACCTTCAGGGTGCCGCTCACCCACAGCGGCTCGTAGAGGTCCTTCAGCGGAATGCCCCTGGGATAGCGCACCAGCACGATCTGGTTCGGCGGGGGCGGCGGGACGTGGATGCAGGCGCCGGGATAGGGCACCAGGAAGAACAGGGTATTGCGGCCCTTGGCGTCGGTCTCCAGGGGCACCGGGTAGCCGCCCAGGCGCAGGCGCTTGCCGTCGAGGGCCGGCACGGTCTTGGTCGAGTGCATCACCGCTGGCATGTCCTGGCTTTGCTTGAGGCCGCCCTTGGCGGCGAAGTTGCCGTCCGCCTCGGGAGTGTCGTGGCTGATTTCCGGCATGTCTTCCAGGGCCTGGCGGTCTTCCGGAGGCAGCAGGTCGAGCCAGTCGGTTTCCGGCGGTTCGGCACGGGCCAGGCAGGCGACGAGGACGAGCAGAAGGATGGGCAGGCGCATCGAAAGGGCCTCGGCGGGGAAAAGCGCGAAGGCTACTCCGCCACGCCGTGCCTGCCTAGCGCGCCCGGGCGAACGCCACGGGACGCGCGGCCGCCCACCGGCGTGGGCGGCGGGGCGAGGTCATTTCTTGGCGATCATGCCGTAGATCACCAGCAGGATGATGGCGCCGATCACGGCACCGACGAAGCCGGCCGCCTCGCCCGCCTGGTAGATGCCCAGGGCTTGGCCGCCGTAGGTGGCGGCGAGGGAACCGCCGATGCCGAGCAGGATGGTCATGATCCAGCCCATGCTGTCGTCGCCCGGCTTGAGGAAGCGGGCGACGAGCCCGACGATCAGACCGATGAAAATGGTACCGATGATGCCCATGCTGACTCTCCTTTGGGTCGCGACGGCGCGACTGCGCCACGTGATGTCCGACAGCGAGAGGCGGCGGACAGTTCGTCCGCCGTTGGGCAGGGGGGCTGCGGTCAGCCGTCGATCAGCGCCTGAACCTCGGCGATGCGCCGGTCGAGGGTGGCGCGGTCTGCGCACAGCAGGGTGGCGTGGCCGACCTTGCGGCCGTCCTTGAACGCCTTGCCGTAGTGGTGCAGGTGACAGTCCGGCACGCTCAGCACCCGCGCCACCGGCGGCACCGCGCCGATGAAGTTGAGCATGGCGGTCTCGCCGCGCCGCGCGGTGGAGCCCAGGGGCAGGCCGGCCACCGCCCGCAGGTGGTTCTCGAACTGGCTGCAGCGGGCGCCCTCGAGGGTCCAGTGCCCGGAGTTGTGCACCCGCGGGGCGATCTCGTTGGCCTTCAGGCCGCCGTCCACCTCGAAGAACTCGAAGGCCAGCACGCCGACGTAGTCGAGCCGGTCCAGCACGCGGCCGGCGTAGTCCTCGGCCAGGGCCTGCAGCGGGTGCGCGTCGCTGGCCACCGACAGGCGCAGGATGCCGTTCTCGTGGGTGTTGTGCACCAGGGGGTAGCAGCGGGTCTCGCCGTCGCGACCGCGCACGGCGATCAGCGACACCTCGCCGGTGAAGGGTACGAAGCCTTCGAGGATGCACGGCACGCTGCCCAGCTCGGCGAAGGCGCCGGCCACGTCCGCCGCTTCGCGCAGGACCTTCTGGCCCTTGCCGTCGTAGCCCAGGGTGCGGGTCTTCATCACCGCCGGCAGGCCGATGGCGGCCACCGAGGCGTCCAGGTCGGCCTGGGACTGGATGTCGGCGAAGGCCGGGGTGGGGATGCCCAGGTCCTGGAACAGGGACTTCTCGAACCAACGGTCGCGGGCGATGCGCAGGGCCTCGGCGCTCGGATAGACCGGCACGAAGCGGGAAAGGAAGGCTACGGTCTCGGCAGGGACGCTCTCGAACTCGAAGGTCACCAGGTCCACCTCGTCGGCCAACTGCCGCAGGTGGTCCTGGTCGCCGTAGTCGGCGCGGATGTGCTCGCCGAGGGCGGCGGCGCAGGCGTCCGGCGCCGGGTCGAGGAACGCGAAGTCCATGCCCAGCGGGGTGCCCGCCAGGGCCAGCATGCGGCCCAGCTGGCCGCCACCGATCACGCCGATTTTCATCTCGTCACCTTCTTGTCGATGGTCGCGCCGCCGCTCAGGCGCGCGGGTCCGGCTGGTCCAGCACGCTGCGGGTCTGTTCGTCGCGGAACGCCTTGAGGGCGTCGTGGAAACGCGGCTCGACGTGGCCGAGGATGCTCGCCGCCAACAGCGCCGCGTTGACCGCGCCGGCCTTGCCGATGGCCAGGGTGGCGACCGGCACGCCGGCCGGCATCTGCACGATGGAGAGCAGGGAGTCGACCCCGGAGAGCATCGAGGACTGCACCGGCACGCCCAGCACCGGCAGGTGGGTCTTGGCCGCGCACATGCCCGGCAGGTGGGCCGCGCCGCCGGCACCGGCGACGATCACCCGCAGGCCGCGGGATTCGGCCTCTTCGGCGTACTGGAAGAGCAGGTCGGGGGTGCGATGGGCGGACACCACCTTCACCTCGTAGGGGATGCCCAGCTTGTCCAGCATCTCGGCGGTGTGGCTGAGGGTGCTCCAGTCGGACTTGGAGCCCATGATCACGCCTACCAGTGCGCTCATCGTCGTGCCTCTTCGTTGTGCGCCAGGGGCGCGACAAAAACCAACAAGCCACGCGACGGGCGTGGCTTGGCATGTTCGGGCGAACCGGCGGGGCGCCGGCTTTCGAGGCGGCGCAGTATACCCCAAGGCCCGCGCGGGAAGCAGCCGGGGACGAGGCCGTTCCGTCGTCCGCCGCCCAGGCCGGCTCAGCGGCCGACGCCGCCTTCCAGCTTGCGCCAGAGCAGGCGTACCGCCGCCTTGCGCATCAGCGCGCTGCGGTACAGGCGGATCTCCAGGGGCACCTGCCACTGCTCGCCGCCGCACACCGCCAGTTCGCCCCGGGCCAGCTCGGCGGTCACGCTCAGGCGCGGCACCCAGGCTACGCCGAGGCCCTGCAGGGCCATGCTCTTCAGGCTGTCGGCCATGGCGGTCTCGTAGACCGTGGTGGCCCGCAGCGCCCGCTGACGCAGCAGCAGGTTCACCGAGCGGCCGAGGAAGGCGCCGGCGCTGTAGGCCAGCAGCGGCACGCTCTGGCCGCTCTCCAGGGAGTACAGCGGCGCGCCCTCGCCATCCACCGCGCACACTGGCAGCATCTCGGTGCCGCCCAGGTGCATCGAAGGGAACAGCTCCGGGTCCATCTGCAAGGCGGCGTCCGGGTCGTAGAAGGCCAGCATCAGGTCGCAGGCGCCCTCGCGCAGGGCGTGCACGGCGTCGCCGACGTTGGTCGCCACCAGGCGGCTGGCCAGGCTCAGGCCGTCCGCCCGCAGCCGGGCGATCCACTGGGGGAAGAAGCCCAGGGCCAGGGAGTGGGCGGCGGCGAATTGCAGCACCTCGCCCTGCTGGCCCTCCAGATGGTGGAGATGGCGCACCACCTCCCCCAGTTGCTCCACCAGGCTGCGGGCGGTGATGAGGAACAACTGGCCGGATTCGGTCAGCTCGATGGGGGTGCGCGAGCGGTTCACCAGGGTCAGGCCGAGGGCCGCCTCGAGGCTGCGGATGCGCCGGCTGAAGGCCGGCTGGGTGACGAAGCGGCGCTCGGCCGCCTGGGAGAAGCTATGGGTCGAGGCCAGGGCGACGAAATCTTCCAGCCACTTGGTTTCCAGGTTCACGGGACGCTCCAGGGAAGGGCATACGCCGGATCGCGAGCCGGCGTCACACCCTTATTATGCCGATTATGCATACCCCAGCGTCTAACAGCATTGGAGGATGAACGCCCGCAGGCCCTAAGCTACGGCCTCATCGCGGCTTCGCCGTATTTCCGTGAGCTTTCGCCTCTCATGTCCTGCGCTGCATCCTTCCGCCTCGAAAAAGACCTGCTCGGCACCCTCGACGTCCCCGCCGACGCCTACTACGGCATCCAGACCCTGCGGGCGGTGAACAACTTCCGCCTGTCCGGCGTGCCGCTGTCCCACTACCCCAAACTGGTGGTGGCGCTGGCGATGGTGAAACAGGCCGCGGCGGACGCCAACCGCCAGCTCGGCTACCTCAACGAGGCCAAGCACGCGGCCATCAGCGAAGCCTGTGCGCGGCTGATCCGCGGCGATTTCCACGACCAGTTCGTGGTGGACATGATCCAGGGCGGCGCCGGCACGTCCACCAACATGAACGCCAACGAGGTGATTGCCAACATCGGCCTGGAGGCCATGGGCCACCAGAAGGGCGAGTACCAGTACCTGCACCCGAACAACGACGTGAACATGGCGCAGTCCACCAACGACGCCTATCCCACGGCCATCCGCCTCGGCCTGCTGCTGGGCCACGACGCCCTGCTGGCGAGCCTGGACAGCCTGATCCAGGCCCTGGCCGCCAAGGGCGTGGAGTTCTCCCACGTCCTGAAGATGGGCCGCACCCAGTTGCAGGACGCGGTGCCCATGACCCTCGGCCAGGAATTCCACGCCTTCGCCACCACCTTGGGCGAGGACCTGGACCGCCTCAAGCGCCTGGCTCCGGAACTGCTCACCGAGGTGAACCTCGGTGGCACCGCCATCGGCACCGGCATCAACGCCGACCCGGGCTACCAGACCCTCGCCGTGCAGCGCCTCGCCGCCATCAGCGGCCAACCGCTGACCCCGGCCGCCGACCTGATCGAGGCCACCAGCGACATGGGCGCCTTCGTGCTGTTCTCCGGCATGCTCAAGCGCACCGCGGTGAAGCTGTCGAAAATCTGCAACGACCTGCGCCTGCTCTCCAGCGGCCCACGCACCGGGATCAACGAAATCAACCTGCCGCCGCGCCAGCCGGGCAGCTCGATCATGCCCGGCAAGGTCAACCCGGTGATCCCCGAGGCGGTCAACCAAGTGGCCTTCGAGGTGATTGGCAACGACCTCGCCCTGACCCTGGCCGCCGAGGGCGGGCAGTTGCAACTCAACGTGATGGAACCGCTGATCGCCTACAAGATCTTCGACTCGATCCGCCTGCTGCAACGGGCCATGGACATGTTGCGCGAGCACTGCATCGTCGGCATCACCGCCAACGAAACCCGTTGCCGCGAACTGGTGGAGCACTCCATCGGCCTGGTCACCGCCCTCAACCCCTACATCGGCTACGAGAACAGCACGCGGATCGCCCGCGACGCGCTGATCAGCGGCCGCGGCGTGCTGGAGCTGGTCCGCGAGGAAGGGCTCCTGGACGAGGCCACCCTGGCCGACATCCTCCGCCCGGAAAACATGATCGCCCCGCGCATGCTGCCCCACGGCGCCTGACAGTCACCAGACGGCGCGCCTCGTGCGCGCCATCCTTCGGGGGAGCGCACGCTCCCCTTTTTTTTGCGTGCGCGTCAGGGGGTGGAGGCCGGGTCCTCGGGCGTACCCTGGTGAAAGGCCATCTTCCAGCCGCCGTCCGCCTGCACCCAGATCGAGCTGCGCCGGGCGCGCCGGTTGTCCCCCAACCGCTCAGTGCGGTAGGTCGCCAACGCCACCCCTGGCGCGAGCGGCCTGACCTGGAAGTCCCGGACGACGTGGCGAATGCCCACGCCCTCGCCGCTGCGGGCGAAGGCCAGCTGGTCCTGCCGGGTGTAGACGCCGCCAGCGCTGCCGAACTCGACGAAATCGTCCGCCAGCAGGGCCCGCATGTCGTCCTCGGCATAGCCCATGACCCGTCGCTCCAGGTCCAGCAGGTGGGTGTGCAGCGTGTCCGTGTCCATGGCAGGACTCCCGGTCAGTCGATCTCGAACAGCCCGTGGCGGATCTGCGCGCCGGCCAGGCGCTGGCGGATATCGTCGTCGATACGCGGGTCGTCCGGCGCGTAGAGCATCACCTGGCGGTAGGCGTTGACCCGGTTGATCTCGGTGCCGAGGAAGTCCCATACCACCCGGGTGCAGGCGGGGGTGCGCCGGTCGTCGCTGGAGACGCCGGTCTTCAGGCCGTTGAGGCGGGTGATGCGGCTCTTGAAGCTGGGGATGAGGATGGTCTGGCTCATCTCGTTGAGGGTCAGGGACTCGTAGTCCACCAGGAACAGCCGGTCCTGCAGGTTGAAGGCGGCGCCCAGGTAGCGGCAGCGTACCCAGTCCTCCGCCTGGCCGCTGGCGCCGCTGGAGCGCTCCTGGCGTTCCTGGCGCTCGAACAGGTAATGGCCGTTCTCCTCCCGCAGGTGCACCAGGGACAGCAGGACGCTGCCGGGCACCGACATGCAGTTGGCGTATTCGAAGTAATAGCCGCAGTAGCGCGACAGACTGCCGCCGTGCTCGCTCAACGGTCGCAGGAGATGGCGCAGCGGGTCGCTGGCCGCCGTCGACGCCGACGCCTCGCCGCCCCGGGCGCCCATCAGCTTGGCGAACTGCTCGTGGGGCAGCCCCAGCTCATAGCTCTCCACGCCGAAAAAATCGCCGATGCGCTTGAGGTTGTAGACGGTCGGCCGGCTCTGGCCGCTCAGGTACTTGTTGAACTGGGCGCGGTTGATCGCCAGCTTGCGGCAGATCTCGGCGATGGAGCGGTAGTGGCTGCAAAGCAGCCTCAGGTTGCTGGCGAGGTGGCTGGACATGGGGGTTCCGGTGATGCGAGCGGCGCGACTATAGCATCGACTCGCGTCACATCGAAACGGAGCGCGAAATTGCGTCGACGGGTTGCTTGCCCAACCATGCGCGCTTCGCCAGCCCGCGCCTGCCCGGCGCCGGAAAACAAGAATCGAGGTTCATATGCTCGAAGCGCTCAATGACTTTCTGTCCGGAAAACTGCTCATCGTCCTCATCGTCGGGCTCGGCACCTACTTCACGGTGCGCTCGCGCTTCGTGCAGCTCCGCCATTTCGCGCACATGTTCTCGGTCTTCAAGGACTCGGTCCGCAGCCAGTCGGGCCAGCTCAGTTCGTTCCAGGCCCTGATGCTGAGCCTCGCCGGCCGGGTCGGCGCCGGTAACATCGCCGGGGTCGGCATCGCCGTGACCCTGGGTGGCCCGGGCGCGGTGTTCTGGATGTGGGTGACCGCCCTGGTCGGCATGTCCAGCAGCTTCTTCGAGTGCACCCTGGCCCAGCTCTACAAGCGCGCCGATGGCGATGGCCTGTACCGCGGCGGCCCGGCCTATTACATCCAGCACGGGCTGAAGCTGAAGGCCATGGCCATCGTCTTCTCCCTGCTGCTGCTGGTCACCTACGGCTTCGCCTTCAACGGCCTGCAGTCCTTCACCATGACCCACTCCCTGCAGAATGCCTTCGGCTTCGAACCGCAGCACACCGGCATCGTCCTCGCCGTGCTGCTGGGCCTGGTGTTCTTCGGTGGCATCAAGCGCATCGCCTCGGTGTCCGACCTGCTGGTACCGGTGAAGACCCTGGCCTACATCGGCGTGACCCTGTACGTGATCTTCAACCAGATCGAGCATGTCCCGGCCATGCTGGAGACCATCATCAAGAGCGCCTTCGGCCTCGACCCTGCCTTCGGCGGCCTGCTGGGCAGCGCCATCGTCATGGGCGTGAAGCGCGGCGTGTTCGCCAACGAAGCCGGCCTGGGCAGCGCGCCCAACGTGGCCGCCGTGGCCGCCGTTCGCCACCCGGCGTCCCAAGGCGTGGTGCAAGCCTTCAGCGTGTTCCTGGACACCTTCGTGATCTGCACCTGCACCGCGCTGCTGATCCTGCTCTCCGGCTTCTACACCCCCGGCTTCGAAGGCGACGGCATCGTCCTCACCCAGAACTCCCTGGCGGCGGTGGTGGGCGACTGGGGCCGTATCTTCGTCAGCGTCGCGCTGTCCCTCTTCGTCTTCACTTGCATCCTCTACAACTACTACCTAGGCGAGAACAGCCTGCAGTTCCTGACCCGCAACCGCACCGTGCTGATGGTCTACCGGGGCCTGGTGCTGGCGCTGATCATCTGGGGCTCGGTGCAGAACCTGTCCACCGTGTTCGCCTTCGCCGACATCACCATGACCTGCCTGGCCTTCGTCAACCTGATCGCCCTGGCCCTGCTGGTGAAATCCGGTCTGCGCGTCCTGCGCGACTACGACGATCAGCGCCGCGCCGGCATCTCCACCCCGGTGTTCGACGCCTCCAAATTCGCCGACCTCGACCTGGACCCCCAGGCCTGGCCGGTGCCGGAACAGGCCGCCAACGGCGCGCCCGCTCCCACGGCCTCCCTGCCGGCGTCCCACTGACGCCGCTTCCCGGCGCGCCGTGACACGCGGCGCGCCCTTCGCCCGGCCCCGCCCGGGCGGCGCTCCCGCCCCGCCTGGGGCGGTCACATCCCCACGCTCACCAGCAGGAGCTCGGCATGACAGCCGTCCGTAAGCTTCTCGTCCTCTATACCGGCGGTACCATCGGCATGCAGGCCAGCGCCGCCGGCCTCGCCCCCGCCTCCGGCTTCGAGGCGCGCCTGCGCGCCGAGCAGGCCGCCCATCCCGAGCGCCCCGTCCCGGTCTGGGTTTTCCGGGAAATGCAACCGCCCTTGGACAGCGCCGACATGGGCCAGGGCAATTGGCTGGCCATGCGCGAGGCCATCCTCGCCGGCGTGGAAGACGGCTGCGACGGCGTGCTGCTGCTGCACGGCACCGACACCCTGGCCTACAGCGCCGCCGCCCTCGCCTTCCTACTGCTGGGCCTGCCGGTGCCGGTGCTGCTGACCGGATCGATGCTGCCCGCCGGCGCGCCCGGCAGCGACGCCTGGGACAACCTGTTCGGCGCCTTGGCCGAGCTGGCCCGGGGCGTGGCGCCGGGCACCTACCTGTACTTCGCCGGCCGCCTGCTGCACGGTGCCCGCGCCAGCAAGCTGAGCAGCGAAGCCTTCGACGCCTTCGCCGAGCCCCCGCGCAAACGCGAAGGCGCCCGCGCCGACGGCGTGCCCGCCGTCCTCGACTACCGCCAGCCGCGGCGCCCGGTGGACCTGGCGGTGCTGCCGTTCTTCCCCGGTATTCGCGCCGCCCAGGTCGACGCCCTGGTGGACACCGGCGCGCGCGGCCTGCTGCTGGAATGCTACGGCAGCGGCACCGGGCCTTCCGGCGATGACGCGCTGCTCGCCGCCTTGCGCCGCGCCCACGAGCGGGGCGTGGTGCTGGCGGCCATCAGCCAATGCCCCCACGGCCACGTGGAGTTCGGCGTGTACGCCGCCGGCAGTCGCTTGCGGGAGGCCGGCCTGGTTTCCGCCGGCGGCATGACCCGCGAAGCGGCGGTGGGCAAGCTGTTCGCCCTGCTGGGCGCCGGCCTCGACCAGGCCGAGGCGGAGCGCTGGTTCGCCCTCGACCTGTGCGGCGAACGCGTCGACTGATGCATCCGCGCCACCCGTCGCCGGGTGGCCGCTCCCCTCCTCACCCGGTTCCGCCGGACAGGCTCGGCCGGAAAGGCTCGGCCGGACAGGGCTCCGGGCACGTCCAACCGGTTAAGCCCGCCGGGCCCTCGGCCCCTTCCGCTGGCGAGCCGCCCGACCATCGCGCCGCCATGCCTCAACCCCAGGCCCGGCGCAGCGCCGCCAGCGCCTCGGCGATCCTCGCCTCGGACACCGAGGCGAAGCCCAGCACCAGCCCGGCGCGGTCCGCCTCCGGGGCGAGGCTGCCGGGCAGCCAGTAGTCGCTCAGGGCATTGATTTCCACTCCGACCCCGGCGGCGGCCTCCACCAGCGCCCGCTCCCGCGCCAGGGATTCCACCCCGACGCAAACGTGTAGCCCGGCGGCCACCGCCGGCAGCGGCGCGCAGCCGGCCGGCGCCGGCCAGCCCCGCAGCAGGGCATCGCGCCGGGCGCGGGCGGCGCGGCGCATGCGGCGGATGTGGCGTTGGAAGTGGCCGCCATCGATGAACGCCGCCATCACCGCCTGGGTGCCGATCTCGGAATGGCGCATGTCCGCCGCCCGGCGCCGGGCGAACGCCTCCACCAAATGCGGCGGCAGCACCAGATAGCCCAGGCGCAGCGCCGGGAAGGCGATCTTGCAGAAGGTACCGACATAGAGCACCCGCCCCTGGCGGTCGAGGGCCGCCAGGGGCGCCAGGGGCGTGCCGTCGTAACGGTACTCGCCGTCGTAGTCGTCCTCGACGATCCAGCCGTCATGGCGCTCGGCCCATTCCAGCAACGCCAGCCGCCGCGCCAGGGACAGGGTAACGCCGGTGGGGTACTGGTGCGACGGCGTCACGTAGGCCAGCCGGCAGCCCGGCGGACCCGCCAGGGCGGCAACGTCCAGGCCGTCCCGGTCCACGCCGACCCCGTGCAATCGAGCGCCGGCCGTGGCGAAAGCCAGGGCGGCGGCGCGGTAGCCCGGGTTTTCCAGGGCCACCCGGTCGCCCGGGTCCAGCAGCAGTTGGGCGCAGAGGCTGATGGCCTGCTGGGCACCGCAGGTCACCACCACTTGGGACGGCTCGCAATGCAAGCCACGGGCGCTGCGCAGGTAGGCGGCGATGCAGGCCCGCAAGTGCGGGTCGCCGGCCGGGTCGCCATAACCCAGGACGGCCGGCGGCGGACGGCGCCAGAAGCGCGCCTGCAAGCGCGCCCAGGTCTCGAAGGGGAACAGGTCGAAGGCCGGCACGCCGACCCGGAAGGCCCGGGGCGCGCCAGTCCGGGAGATGCCCACCGGCGGCAGGGGAAGCGCCGGCGCTTCCGCCAGGGAAACCCCGGCGGGCGGTATTGCCTGCCCGCGCATTCGCGCCAGGGCCCGGGTCGGCGGCCAATGGGTCTGGGCGGTCGGCGGCGGACGAGGACTGGCGGCCAGGCCGGCGACATAGGTGCCGTCGCCGGTCCGGCTGTCCACGAAGCCTTCCGCCTGCAACTGCTCGAAGGCCCGGATCACGGTGTTGCGCGACACCCCCAGGCGGCGCGCCAGGTCGCGGCTGGCCGGCAGTCGGGTGCCACCGGGCAGGCGGCCGTCGAGGATGCGCTCGCGCAGCGCCTGGAACAGGTGCCGCGCCAGGCCCCGACCGGGGTCGAGGGTCAGCCCGGCGGCATCGAACGGCAGCCCGGCGGGAACGGAGGACGGCATGATTGGCACCTTCGAACGCGGGGGAAATGGATCTTACACCGGACCATTGTCCCGCCTAGCATGACCTCGAACGTTAAGGAGAACCGCCATGCACCGAGCCGCCCCCTTCCGTCAGGACGACCCCGACGCGCTTCGCCGGCAAATCCGCCGGGCACCCTTCGCCACCTTGGTCAGCCAGGGCGAACAGGGCCTGCTGGCCACCCATCTGCCGCTGCTGCTGGTGCCCGAGGAAAGCGAGCACGGCACCCTGTACGGCCATGTCGCCCGGGCCAACCCCCACTGGCGCGCCCTCGTCGACGACGGCGAGGCGTTGGCGATCTTCCAGGGTCCCCACGGCTACGTCAGCCCCACCTGGTACCCGAGCAAGGCCGAGCACGGCAAGGCGGTGCCCACCTGGAACTACATCGCGGTGCACGCCCGGGGCGAGGTGGACGTGTTCGACGACGCCGAACGCCTGCGCGTCTTGCTGGACGCCCTTGGCGCGGTCCACGAGCGAGGCCGGCCGGAACCCTGGGCCCTCGACGACGCGCCCCGGGACTATCTGGAGGCCATGCTGCGGGCCATCGTTGGCCTGCGCCTGCCGATCCGCCGCCTGGAGGGCACCTGGAAACTCAGCCAGAACCGCGACGACGCCGACATCGCCGGGGTGATCGCCGGCCTGCGGGCGGAAAGCGATCCCCTGGCCCGCCCGCTCGCCGAGCGCATCGCCAACCCACGTACCTGACCGGAGCCTCGCATGCCCCTCGCCATCCGTCCTGTCCGCGCCACCGACCACGCCGCCTGGCAACCGCTCTGGGCGGGCTACCAGCGCTTCTACGCCACCGCCCTCCCGGCCGCGGCCAGCGCCCTCGCCTGGCAACGCTTCCTCGACCCGGCGGAGCCGATGCACGCCGCTCTCGCCTGGCGCGGGGATCGGGCAGTGGGTCTGGTGCACCACATCTTCCACCGCTCCTGCTGGACCCCCGGCGACTACTGCTACCTGCAGGACCTGTTCGTCGTCGAGGAGGCCCGGGGCAACGGGGTCGGCGCGGCGCTGATCCGGCACGTCTACGCCGCCGCCGAGGCGGCCGGCGCGTCCCGTGTCCACTGGCTCACCCACGAGACCAACCACGGCGCCAGGCAACTCTACGACCGGCTCGCCGAGCGCTCCGGTTTCCTCCAGTACCGCCACCTGCTCTGAGGCCCCGGCATGACCCTGCTCGACTGGCAACCGCCCGCCGCTCCCGCTCGCGACACCCTCGTCGGCCGCTACGTGCGCCTGGAGCCCCTCGACCCGGCCCGCCACGGCGACGACCTCTGCCAAGCCCTGCGGGGGCCGGATGCCGACCCGCTGTTGTGGGATTACCTGCCCTACGGACCATTCTCCGGGCGGACCGACTTCGACGCCTGGCTCGCTGGCCACGCCGCCTCGCGCGACCCCCTGTGCTTCGCCGTGACGGACGTGGCGAGCGGGCGCGCCCGGGGCCTGCTGGCCTACCTGAGCCTCGCGCCCGCCCACGGCAGCCTCGAGATCGGCCATGTCGCCTTCGGCCACGCCATGCAGCGCAGCCGCGCCTCCACCGAAGCCGTCTACCTGCTGGCGGCCCGGGCCTTCGAGCTCGGCTATCGCCGCCTGGAATGGAAATGCGACAGCCGCAACCGGCGCTCCTGGCGCGCCGCCGAGCGCCTCGGCTTCGTTCACGAAGGCGTGTTCCGCCAGCATCGGGTGGTAAAGGGTCGCAACCGCGACACCGCCTGGTTCTCCCTCCTCGACGGCGAATGGCCGAGCCGTCGCGCCGCCTTCGAGCGCTGGCTCGACCCCGCCAACTTCGACGACCAGGGCCGGCAACGGCAGCGGCTGGAGGCATTGCGCGAAGGGTAACTGGCCCGGCGGACGGGCATTCCGCCGACGGCGCGAAGCGCCACTGTCCTGCCGATACCGGAAGCCGACCCGCCGAAGCGGGAGACACCGATCCGGCGGGCGGGCTGCGGCAGGCAGTGCCCCGAGGTCCGCCGTCGCGAAGCGTGTTGCGCGTCACAGTTACGCTTTCTGCATTCCGCCTGGTCATGTCACGGCTGTTCGGATCGTGTCAAAGAATGTAAAGATTCGCCACGGCCGCGCGCCTCGCCGGCCGATCCGAGGGCGGCGGGAGGCCGCTCGAACGTCCCGCGCCGGCGCGGCGCGGGCACAGACAAGGACACGTCATGGCAGGCTACCGAATCCCCGGAGTGCTCGGGATGACCCCACCGTCCACGGGTACCCGGGACAACGAACACCCCTACATGTGCAATGCGTTCCCGCCCGGCCCGCTGCGCGGCCTGCTCGACGCCCGCCCCGTTAACCTGCCCGCCCCGCCCAGGCAGCCCTGCCGCCACGACGACCAGGTGGTCAAGGAAATCGCCATCTACATGGCCGAGGAAATGAACCGCAACGCCTTGAGCCCCACCACCCAACGGATCGCCGAGGCCAATCGCTACGACCCGGTGGAGGAAGCGCGCCGCTGGCAATCACTGCCCTGGTACGCCAAGGTCGGCGGCATGCCCGATTTCCAGGCTGCCGCTGCGGGCAAGAAGGCCGCCGCCTATGGGCTTTGGGCCGAGCGGGTGGGGCCGAACAGGCCTTGGGACCACAAACCTATTCTTCAGAAGAGATTGGCGGCGGCCGGCACATTCGGCAATGGCTGGCATAAATATGAAGGTTTCAATTATTACTATGATATCTGGTCAAATATTCATTACGGATATGTAGGTAGAGCGGCGGGATTCAGCACGCTTGAACTTCTCAATGGAGCTGGCCTGGCCCAAATGGCAAGTGACATGATTGGTAGATTAACGAAGGGCAACTTACCGACCTATCAGAAGCACTCCGAGAATGGGCCTTGGCCTGCCAGTGCAGATGACCTGCCCGACCATATCTCTATAAATCTAGGATGCGATTTATATGAAAAATATAGCTCTGGCTCCATAACGAAGGATAATCTTCTGTCAGCGATAAGCGCGATGCCAATTCCCTGGGGCAACAAGACGAATTTTGCCAAGGAAGCTCATCAATGCAATTGAATTGGAAAAAATCCTTCAGTGTCATCAATAGATATTCGCTCCGCATAGTTATTGTCTGGATATTGTTTTGGTTCTTTTGTCGCCCCGTTCTGGTCATACACTATTCTCCCGATGCCTCTGAAACGCTGGGCTACTTCCTTTTGGAAAATTACGACACTCTTAAGGAAGTGATTGAACCAGGTGAAAACATTCGCTTTTTCATGGATATGTTTCCTGAGCCGGACGAGCTGATCATTTTCAGCCTGCCTGCCAGTAGCCAGGAGTGGGTCGAAATCAAGTATCCGTTCAGCAGGGTCGACATCTACATCAATGCCGACTCCCGAATAGAGCGCACCCGAATTTCCCAGGCATTTCTTGAGCGCTTTTATGAGCCTGATGAGTAATTCGAGTCTTGCCCATCGCGCGAACCATGAGCACGATCATACCGAGGGTACTGACAATACAGGTATACGTACCGATCCATAATGATCCGGTTTCTTGAATACCTCTGCTTTAGCGTGCGCCTACCTTGATGTCAGGTTTTGGCCGGCCCGTCGCTACTATTCAACACTCGGCCGACCAACCGAGGTGTTCGCGTATCTGGAAGCTGCCTCCTCGCAAAGACCCCGATCAAATCAGGCGACTATTGCGGATTCCCACGGCGATGCTGCCCGAAGAGGAGGATTAGTTGCATTTCAGCCCCTGACCGCACTCATGACGGCGTGCATGTCCCCTAAGCCCAGTCGATAGCGATGGGCGCCCACGCGCGGATCGAGCGGGCCATGGCCCCCTGGGGCTGTTCTCGTCCACCCCGATTGACCCTGCCGGATTCACCCACGGGGCCCACGAAGCCCGGGGCGGGCAAAAAAAGGGAGCCTTGCGGCTCCCGAGGGGACATTCGGTGGGGTCAGCCTTCGATTTCGATCAGGACTTCGCCCGGGTTGACCCGGTCGCCCTTGGCGACGTGGATGGCTTTCACGGTGCCGGCGATGGGAGCCTGGATTTCGGTCTCCATTTTCATGGCCTCGGTGATGAGCACGGCCTGGCCGGCCTTGACCGTATCGCCCACGGCCACCAGCAGGTCGACGATGTTGCCGGGCATGGTGGTGCTGACGTCGCCCGGCGCGCTGGCCTGCTTGCGGGCACCGCCCTTGCCGCCGCCGCCGACGTAGTCGTTGAGGGACTCGAAGACCACTTCCTCGGGCATGCCGTCGATGGACAGGTAGAAATGACGCTTGCCGTCGCCACGGAGGCCGACGCCGGTGATGTCGACGCGGTAGCTCTCGCCGTGGACGTCCACCACGAATTCGGTAGGCACGCCTTCGCCGGCGTGGGCGGGCACGCCGCCCGCCTCGGGGATCGGCAGCAGCACTTCGGGGGTCAGGGTGCCGGCCTCGCGCTCTTCCAGAAAGCGCCGGCCGATGTCGGGGAACATGGCGTAGGTCAGCACGTCTTCCTCGGTCTTGGCCAACTCGCCGATCTCTCGGCGCAGCTTGTCCAGCTCCGGCTTGATGAGGTCCGCCGGGCGCACGTCGATGACGTCCTCGCGGCCAATGGCCTGTTTGCGCAGGGCTTCGTCCACCTCGCCCGGCGCCTTGCCGTAGCGGCCCTGGAGGTAGAGCTTCACTTCGTTGGTGATGGTCTTGTAGCGCTCGCCGGCCAGCACGTTGAACACCGCCTGGGTGCCGACGATCTGGGACGTGGGGGTCACCAGGGGCGGATAGCCCAGGTCCTTGCGGACCTTGGGGATTTCCTCGAACACCTCATTGATGCGGTTGAGGGCGCCCTGTTCCTTCAATTGGTTGGCCAGGTTGGAGATCATCCCGCCGGGCACCTGGTTGACCTGTACCCGGGTATCGACGCCGGTGAATTCGCTTTCGAACTGGTGGTACTTCTTGCGCACCGCGTAGAAGTACACGCCGATTTCCTGGATCAGTTCCAGGTCGAGGCCGGTGTCGTAGGGGGTGCCGCGCAAGGCGGCGACCATGGATTCGGTGCCCGGGTGGCTGGTGCCCCAGGCCATGCTGGAGATGGCGGTGTCGATGTGGTCGGCGCCGTTCTCGATGGCCTTGAGCTGGCACATGCTGGCGACGCCGGCGGTGTCGTGGGAGTGGATGAACACCGGCAGCGGCACCGCTTCCTTGAGGGCCTTGACCAGGTCGCCGGTGGCGAACGGGGTCAGCAGGCCGGCCATGTCCTTGATGGCGATGGAGTCGACCCCCAGGGCCTGCATCGCGCGGGCCTGCTCGACGAAGGCGTCGACGGTATGCACCGGGCTGGTGGTGTAGCAGATCGTGCCCTGGGCGTGCTTGCCGGTCTTCTTCACCGCGCGGATGGCGGTCTCCAGGTTACGCACGTCGTTCATCGCGTCGAAGATGCGGAACACGTCGATGCCGTTCTCCGCCGCCTTGGCGACGAAAGCCTCCACCACGTCGTCGCTGTAGTGGCGGTAGCCCAGCAGGTTCTGCCCGCGCAGAAGCATTTGCAGGCGGGTGTTGGGCAGCGCGGCGCGCAGGGCCCGCAGGCGCTCCCACGGGTCTTCCTTGAGGAAGCGCACGCAGGCGTCGAAGGTGGCGCCGCCCCAGACTTCCAGGGACCAGTAGCCGACCCGGTCCAGCTTGTCGCAGATCGGTAGCATGTCCTCGGTGCGCATGCGGGTGGCCAGCAGCGACTGGTGGGCGTCCCGCAGGATGGTTTCGGTGACGGTGATTTTCTTGCTCATTCGGCTATCCCTCTTCCCGCGCCGCCGGCCTGGCCGCGCGGAGCAATGTGGTCAGATGCCCGCGTAGGCGGCGATGGCGGTGGCGATGGCGATGGCCAGGTGCGACGGGTTGCGCTTGATCGAGTACTGGGTCAGCTCCGGGTGGCTCTCGACGAAGCTGGTGTTGAACCGCCCGCTGCGGAATTCCGGGTCGCGGAGGATTTCCTGGTAGTACGGCGCGGTGGTCTTCACCCCCTGCACGCGCATGTCGTCCAGGGCCCGCAGGCCACGGTCCATCGCCTCCTCCCAGGTCAGTGCCCAGACGATCAGCTTCAGGCACATGGAGTCGTAGTACGGCGGGATGGTGTAGCCGGTGTAGATCGCCGTGTCGGTGCGCACGCCGGGGCCGCCGGGGGCGTAGTAGCGGGTGATCTTGCCGAACGAGGGCAGGAAATTGTTCTTCGGGTCCTCGGCGTTGATGCGAAATTGCAGGGCATAGCCGCGGTACTGGATATCTTCCTGCTTCACCGACAGTTCGAGGCCGGAGGCGATGCGGATCTGTTCGCGGACGATGTCGATGCCGGTGATTTCCTCGGTGATGGTGTGCTCCACCTGGACCCGGGTGTTCATCTCCATGAAGTACACCTCGCCCTCGGCGAGCAGGAACTCCACGGTACCGGCGTTCTCGTAGCCCACCGCCTTGGCCGCGCGCACCGCCAGGTCGCCGATGTAGGCGCGCTGCTCGGGAGTGAGCTGGGGGCTCGGGGCGATCTCGATGAGCTTCTGGTTGCGGCGCTGGATCGAGCAGTCGCGCTCGAACAGGTGCACGGTGTGGCCATGGCTGTCGGCGAGGATCTGCGCCTCGATGTGCTTGGGCTCGACGATGCACTTCTCCAGGAATACCTCGGCCGAGCCGAAGGCCTTGGTGGCCTCGGAGATCACCCGAGGGTAGGCCTGCTCCAGCTCCTCGCGGCTGTTGCAGCGACGGATGCCGCGGCCGCCGCCGCCGGAAGTCGCCTTGAGCATCACCGGGTAGCCGATGCGCTCGGCCTCTCGCAGGGCCTCGGCCAGGTCGGCCACGTTGCCCTCGGTGCCGGGGGTGCAGGGCACGCCGGCGGCGATCATGCTGCGGCGCGCCTCGGTCTTGTCGCCCATGCGGCGGATCACCTCGGCCGACGGGCCGATGAACTTGATCCCGCGCTGGGCGCAGATTTCGGCCAGCTCGGCGTTTTCCGAGAGAAAGCCGTAACCCGGATGCAACGCGTCGCAGCCGGTCTCCACCGCCAGGTTCACCAGCTTGCGCGGATTCAGGTAGCCGGCCAGCGGGTCGGCGCCGATGCTGTGGGCCTCGTCGGCGCGCTTCACGTGTAGCGCGTGGCGATCCGCCTCGGAATACACCGCCACCGAACGAATGCCCATCTCGGCGCAGGCACGCACGATGCGCACGGCGATCTCGCCGCGGTTGGCGATGAGGATTTTCTTGATCACGCGTTCGTCCTCGAACCGTTGAACGGGCGAACCGCCCCTGGCGGCCCGACGAATGAGCGTATCTGCGGCATACGGTCACGCTTTTACCCTACGTCGGTCCTGGGATCAGTGAAAATCAATCTTTATTGGGCTAGCCATTAGCCTCGGCTTATGGTTATCGGTCATTGCGGGTTTCCTGGCGTACACTGGCCGCTTCCATTCGCTCCGGAGGCCCGATGCGTCGCTCACTGATGCGCCTCACCTTGCGCCAGTTGCAGGTGTTCCGCGCCGTCTGCGCCCAGCAGTCCTACAGCCGCGCCGCCGAGGAAATGGCCCTCACCCAGCCGGCGGTGAGCCTGCAGATCCGTCAGTTGGAGGAGTTGGTGGGCCAGCCACTGTTCGAATACGTGGGCAAGAAGCTCTACCGCACCGAGGCGGCGGAGCTGCTGCTGCGGGCCGGCGAGGACATCTTCCAGCGCCTGGAAAGCCTGGATATGCAGTTGTCCGACCTGCAGGGCTCGCTGCAGGGACAGTTGCGCCTGGCGGTGGAGTCCAGTGCCAAGTACCTCACGCCGCACCTGTTCGCGGCCTTCCGCCACCAGTACCCGGACGTGAGCCTGCACCTGACGGTGGCCAACCGGGGGCAGATCGTGAAACGCCTGGGGGACAACCGCGACGACTTGGTGATCATGTCCCTGGTGCCGCCGGACATGGCCCTGGAATTCCTGCCGTTCTTCAACTACCCGATCGTCGCCGTGGCGCCGCCGGACCACCCCTTGTGCCGCGTCGCGCGCCTGTCCCTGCGGGACCTGGGGGCCTACCCGTTGCTGGTGCGCGAGCCGGGCTCCGGCACCCGCAAGGCCTGCGAGGAATACTTCCAGCAGAAGCGCGCCCATTTCGCCCAGGTCCAGGAATGCGCATCCTCGGAAGCCCTGCGGGAAGCGGTGGTGGCCGGGCTCGGCCTGGCGCTGCTGCCGCGCCACGCGGTGCGCGGCGAACTGGCGGAAGGCAGCCTGGCGGAGCTGGCGGTGGAGGAATTGCCGTTGTTCCGAAGCTGGTGCGTGGTCCATCCCCGGGGCAAGCGGCTGACCCCGGTGGCCGAGGCGTTCTTCGCCTTTATTCGAGAAGAACGCCTCCTGATCGCCGCCATAGCCGAGCGCTTCGAACGACGAGGCTAGCCCGCGCCCCTTCCTGACAGACGCTGGCGGACGCGGCCATGGTGCGTTCGCGTTGGTCGTATATGATATCCATTTTTCCCACCGAGGCCGTTCGCGTGCCCCTGTCCCGCTTTAATCCGCCCAATCTCGGGCTCGCGCCGTCCGCCTCGGAGATCATCGCCAAGCACCTGCGCGAGGCCATCGTCGCCGGGCAATTCGCCGAGGACGAACCGATCCGCCAGGACGACATCGCCCGTCTGTTCAACGTCAGCAAGATTCCCGTGCGCGAGGCCCTCAAGCGCCTGGAAGCCGAGGGTCTGGTGGTGTTCCTGCGCAACAAGGGCGCGGTGGTGACCCGCATCTCCGAGCCGGAACTGGCGCAGATGTTCGAGGTGCGGGTGCTGCTGGAAGTCCAGGCGATCCGCCTGGCGCTTCCCAACATGACCGAGGCCACCTTCGCCCGGGCCGAGGGTATCTGCGAGGAGTTCGTCGGCGAAGACGACGTGGGGCGCTGGGCCGAGCTGAACTGGGAGCTGCATACCTGTCTCTACGAGCCCGCCCAGCGGCCGTTCCTGCTCAACCTGATCCGCTCCATCCACGACAAGCTGGAGCGCTACCTGCGCCTGCAGATGAGCCTGTCGGAAGGCAAGGCGCGGGCCGACCGCGAGCACCGCGATATCCTCGCCGCCTGCCGGGCCGGCGATGCCGACCGCGCCGCCGCGCTGATCGAGGACCATATCGTCGGCGTCTGCCGCACCCTTTACGAGCACCTGCCGAACCGCCCCACCCCCAGCTGAACGGGGACGGGCGCCGGCGCTTGGCGAGACCCGCTTCGACGGCGCCGGCCCCTCGACCGGTCCCGCCGCGCCCCGGCAGGCCGAGGTCCCAAGGCGCTGGCGCGGCCGCGCCAGTCGAACGACGGCCACTCCTGTGCCGATTTCGTCTCGCGACCGGGCGAAAGCCATCAAGCCGAGGCCCCGACCCAGGCGCCACCCTTGGCCCATCGTTCTTCGCGCAGGCCCTCCCCATGAAACGCATTCGTGTCATCGACTCCCACACCGGCGGCGAGCCGACCCGACTGGTGCTCGACGGTTTCCCCGACCTGGGCCAGGGCAGCATGGCCGAGCGCCGCCAGCGCCTCGCCGAACAGCACGATGCCTGGCGCGCCGCCACGGTCCTGGAGCCGCGCGGCAGCGACGTGCTGGTCGGCGCGCTGCTCTGCGAGCCGGTGGACCCCGAGGCCTGCGCCGGGGTGATCTTCTTCAACAACACCGGCTACCTGGGCATGTGCGGCCACGGCACCATCGGCTTGATGGTGTCCCTGGCCCACCTGGGGCGCATCGGTCCCGGCACGCACCGTATCGAAACACCGGTGGGCACCGTCGAGGCGACCCTGCACGACGACCATTCGGTGAGCGTGCGCAACGTGCCGGCCTATCGCTATCGCAAGGCGGTCGGCGTGGCAGTGCCGGGGCACGGCACGGTGATCGGCGACATCGCCTGGGGCGGCAATTGGTTCTTCCTGATCAGCGACCATGGCCTGCGGGTCGCCAGCGACAATCTGGAGGCCCTCACCGCCTACGCGGTGGCCGTGCAGAGGGCCTTGGAGGACCAAGGCATTCGTGGCGAGGACGGCGGCCTGATCGACCACATCGAGCTGTTCGCCGACCCTGAAGGAGCACGGCCAGGCGCGGCGAGCGAAGAGCAACCCCGGCATCCCGGGCCGGCCCGCACCGACAGCCCCTCGCGACGCGTCGACAGCCGCAACTTCGTGCTCTGCCCCGGCAAGGCCTATGACCGCTCCCCCTGCGGCACCGGCACCAGCGCCAAGCTGGCCTGCCTCGCCGCCGACGGCGCGCTGCGGCCCGGCGAGACCTGGCGCCAGGCCAGCGTGATCGGCAGCCAGTTCGAGGGCCACTACCACTGGCTCGCCCAACCCGGCGGCGCCATCGTCCCGACCATCCGCGGCCACGCCCACCTGAGCGCCGAGGCCATCTTACTGCTGGACGACGCCGACCCCTTCGCCTGGGGCATCCGTCCGTGACCCCGGCGCAGGCGCGGGCCGACGTCATCGTCGTCGGCGCCGGCATCGTCGGCAGCGCCTGCGCCCACGAACTGGCCCGGCGCGGCCTGTCGGTGCTGGTACTGGACGACCGGCGCGGCGGCGCCACGGCGGTGGGCATGGGCCACCTGGTGGCGATGGACGACAACCCGGCGGAACTGGCCTTGAGCGCCTGGTCCCTGGAACTCTGGCGGCAACTGGCGCCGACCCTGGACGAGGCTTGCGCCTACCGCAACTGCGGCACCCTCTGGCTGGCCGCCGACGACGCGGAAATGACCGCCGCCGAGGCCAAGGGCGCCACCCTCGCCGCCCACGGGCTGGACACCGAGCTGCTGGGCGCCGAGGCCCTCCGGGCGGCGGAGCCTGGCCTGCGCGACGGGCTGCGCGGCGCCCTGCGGGTCGCTGGCGACGGCATTCTCTATGCGCCCAATGCCGCCGACTGGCTGTTGGCCCGGGGCGGCGCGCGGATCGTCCGCCGCGAGGCGCCGGTCGCCCAGGTCTGCGGCAACCTGGTGGGCCTGGACGATGGTCGCTGGCTCAAGGCCGACGCGGTGATCCTGGCCAACGGCATCCACGCCACGGACCTCTGCCCCGACCTGCCGTTGCGGCCGAAGAAAGGCCACCTGCTGATCACCGATCGCTACCCCGGGCATATCCGTCATCAGTTGGTGGAGCTGGGCTACGTCACCAGCGCTCATGCCCACGAGGGCACCTCGGTGGCCTTCAATGCCCAGCCCCGGCCCACCGGGCAAATCCTGCTGGGCTCCTCGCGGCAGTTCGACACCCTGGACCGGGAGGTGGAAGGCCCGGTGCTGGCGCGCATGCTGCGTCGCGCCCTTGACTATTTGCCGGGCCTGGCCGGGCTCAACGCCATCCGTGGCTGGACCGGCTTTCGCGCCGCCAGCCCAGACGGCCTGCCCCTGCTGGGGCCGCACCCGGGCCAACCCGGGCTGTGGCTGGCGGTGGGTCACGAGGGCCTGGGCGTCACCACCGCGCCGGCCAGCGCCCGCCTGTTGGCGGCGCAGTTGTTCGACGAATGCCCGCCCCTCGACCCCGCCCCTTACCGGCCCCAGCGCTTCCCCCTCGCGCGGCGGCCTTCGCCGACGCAGGAGGCCCGTCCATGATCGAACTCCACCTCGATGGGCGCCCCCTGCGGGTCGTTCCCGGTACCACGGTGGCGGCGGCGCTCGCCCTGGGTGGCGACGGCAGCAGCCGCACCGCCGTGACCGGCCCGCGCCGGGCACCGTTCTGCGGCATGGGCGTCTGCCAGGAATGCCGGGTGGACATCGACGGCCAGCGCCGCCTGGCCTGCCAGACACTCTGCCAGCCCGGCATGCGCGTGGAGACCCGGCCATGAGCGAGCACTACGACCTGCTGATCGTCGGCGCCGGCCCGGCGGGCCTGGCCGCCGCCCTGGCGGCCGCGCCCAGCGGCGCGCGCATCGCCCTGCTGGACGACAACCCGGCCCCGGGCGGGCAGATCTGGCGCGACGGTCCCCAGGCGCGCCTGCCACCCCAGGCCCGGCGCCTGCGGGACGGCCTGGAACGGCACGCCATCGCGCTCTGGACCGGTACCCGGGTCGTCGCCGTGGTCGCCCCCGGCGAATTGTTGCTGGAAGACCCCGTCCGGGGCTGGCGGGTGCGCTACGACCGGCTGATCCTTTGCACCGGCGCCCGCGAGCGGCTGCTGCCCTTCCCCGGCTGGACCCTGCCCGGCGTCACCGGCGCCGGCGGCCTGCAGGCGCTGATCAAGGGCGGCCTGCCGGTGGCGGGCGAGCGCCTGGTGATCGCCGGCAGCGGCCCGCTGCTGCTGGCCAGCGCCGCCACCGCCCGGGCCGCCGGGGCGCGCCTGCTGCGCATCGCCGAACAGGCGCCGTGGACGGCGCTGGCGCGCTTCGTCGCCGGCCTGCCGCGCTGGCCGGGCAAGGCCCTGCAAGCGGCACGGCTGTTCGACCCTCGCTACCGCCCGGCCAGTCATGTGCTGGAGGCCCTGGGCGACGGGCGCCTGGAGGCGGTGCGCCTGTGGCAGGACGGCCGCGTCGTGGAACTGGCCTGCGAACGCCTGGCCTGCGGCTTCGGCCTGATCCCCAACACCCCGCTGGCCCAGGCCCTGGGCTGCGCCCTGCGCGACGACGCGGTGGCGGTCGACGCCTGGCAGGCCACCTCCCGCGCCCATCACTACGCCGCCGGCGAATGCACCGGCTTCGGCGGCAGCGAGAAGGCCCTGGTGGAAGGCGCCATCGCCGGTCACGCGGCGGTGGGCGAGCAGACGCAGGCGCGCCGGCTGTTCCCGCGCCGGCAGCGCTGGCAACGCTTCGCCGATGCCCTGGCCCGGGACTTCGCCCTGGACCCGCGACTGAAGACCCTGGCGCGGCCGGACACCCTGGTGTGCCGCTGCGAGGACGTGCCCTACTCCGCCCTCGCCGGTCACGGAGGCTGGACCGAGGCCAAGCTGGGCAGTCGCTGCGGCATGGGCGCCTGCCAAGGCCGCGTGTGCGCCGCCGCCGCCCAGACACTGTTCGGCTGGCACCCGCCCACGCCGCGCCCGCCCCTGTCGCCGGCGCGCATCGAGACGCTGCTGTGCTTGGATTCGGATGAAGGGAGCTGATCGAGGAAGAAACCCGTTCGGGTCGGCGCAACACCGGCCCCCTGGGCTTCGAAACGGCCGAGCCTCGCGCCCGGCCTGATGGGGCGGGCGGCCAGGTCGGCCGCCCGCTTCACCGTTGGATCAATAAACGCCTTGCTTGGTCAGGGTGACCCAGCCGTTGGCGCAGTTCTGGTTGTAAATGGCGCCATAGCTGGACCAATTACCGGTTTTCGACTGGCTGATCACACTGCTACCAATGGTTGAGTATTGCTCACCCTCCACCTCGAGCGTTTTGTAGTCATCCACTTGAGGCTGGCCAGAGGGGTTGATGACCGAGCTGGAATACAACCGTACCTTAGCCGGGCCATGCGGGCCGAAGGCGGGCCCAAAATCAGTTGTGCTCGACAGTCTGAAGGACGTTGCGGCCGGCTTGGTTTCGATGCTCAGCGTCCAGCTCTGGCCACACGCCGCAGGCCCGTCGTAGCTGAGCGCTGCTTTCGCATGATTCGCGGGGGCGCTGGCTTGCAGATCATGCTCCAGTGTCGCGATTGTCTGGTCCAGGGCGCTTTCCGGACCGTTCGCCAGGGCTTTCTTGGTGGCCGCCTGCTCCGCTTTCTGCGCTTTCAGGGTCGCCAGGTAGTTCATAGCCGCGTCACGCCCGAATGCGAGCTGGGTAAACCCGTGCTCCGACTCGATGCGGTAGGTGTGCTCGCCCACAGCGACCCACTCATCGCCCGCGGTCTTAAGAAATTCTTCTTCGGACTGACTCAACGACTCGGCCTGGGCGGACAGAGTCGCGACCATGGACAGGGACAGCAACGTCTTGGCTGCAAAACGGTAATTCATCCTACGTTCTCCATTACGATGTCACTTCCAAACAAAGGCTCCGAAGGAACCTGTGACGGTCAACGCTCATGCTGGCCGCACAAGGGTTATAGCATCGCCAAGCTAGCGAATGATTACGCAGCTATGGATTCGTGAGGCCGATCAAATTATTGAGCGCGAAGCGTGGTGTCAGTCCCGGGCGGCTCGTTTCATCATGATCGGGTCGCTTTCGATACCGGTGGAGGTCATCATCTATCGCTGGATAGGGGTAAATGCCGCCTCCCTTAGCGTGGCCGATCCCTAGGCCCAGCGCATGACCAGGGCGCGAACAGGCCGGTGCATCGAGAGGCTGCCGTGCCTGGGTTCCGATGAAGGAAGCTGATCGAGGAAGAACCCGTCCGGGTCGGCGCAACGCCGACCCTTGGGCTTCGAAACGGCCGAGCCTTGCGCCCGGCCTGATGGGGCGGGCGGGCGGCCAGGCCGCCCGCCCGCTTCACCGCCGGATCAATAAACGCCTTGCTTGGTCAGGGTGGCCCAGCCATCGCAATTCTGATTGTAAACGGCGCCGTAGCTGCTCCAGGTGCCGGAGGTCGTGGGGCTGAGCACGCTGCTGGTAACGACCGCATATTGCTCGCTGGTCAGATTGAGCGCCTTGCTGTCGGTCACCGAGGGCTTGCCTTGGGGAGTAACGGTCGATGTGGAATACAACCGTACCATTCTCGGCCCTTGCGGACCGAAGAAAGGCGTGAAATCGGTCGTGCTCAGCAACTGGAAGGAGGTCGCCGCCGGTTTGGTTTCGATGTCCAGCGACCAGCTCTGGCGGCAGGAGGGAGCGCCTGGATATGAAACGGCCGCCTTGGTGGTTTCGGCAGTGTCGGCGCTGGCCTCGAGATCCCGCTCCAGCGCCTCGATGACTTGATCCAGCTCATGCTGGCCAATGGCAGAAGCCTTCTTGGTGAAGGCCGATGTGTCCTTTTGGGCTTTCAGGGTCTCCAGATACTTCACCGCCGCGTCACGCCCGAACGCGAGCTGGGTGAAACCGTGCTCCGACTCGATGCGGTAGGTATGCTCGCCCGCGGCGACCCACTCGTCGCCCGCGGTCTTGAGAAATTCCTCCTCGGCCAGGCTCAGCGAACCGGCCTGGGCGGACAGGCTCGCGGCAACGGACAGGGACAACAGTGCCTTGACTGCAAAACGACTATTCATCCTACGATCTCCCTTACGATGTACTTCCGGCGAAGGCTCCCTTGGAGCCCCGGCGGCCAACGCTCATGTCGACCGCGAAGGCGGTTATAGCATCGGTAAGCGGGCGAATAATGATGACCCCACGGATTCGTGGAGCCGTTCAAGAACGCCGAGATAGAGCGGTTTCCCAACGCTCGGGGTTCGTTCCATCATGATCGGTCCACGAACGCCGACGCCAGGCTCACACCTTCCCGTGCCGATGACGGAGGCGCGCCCATGAGCTTCGCCCTCCCCGCCGTCGGGCTCGACCTCGACGATCTGCTGGCCCGCCTGGAGCAGATCGCGCCGCTGCTGGATGCGATGCCGGGGGTGGTGTTCTTCGTCAAGGACACCCAGGCGCGCTACGTGATGGTCAACCGCACCCTGGCCCTGCGTTGCGGGGTGCAGTCGGCGGCGGCGCTGCTGGGCCGGACCGCCGAGGCGGTGTTTCCGTCGCGCTTCGGCCCGCGCTACACCGAGCAGGATCGCCGGGTGCTGGAAGGCGAGCGGCTGGCCGACCAGTTGGAGTTGCACCTGTACCCCGGGCGCCAGGCCGGCTGGTGCCTGACCCACAAGCTGCCGTTGCGGGACCCCGACGGCGCGATCATCGGCATGGCGGGTATATCCCACGACCTGCCGGGGGCCATGTCCAGCCACCCGGCCTATCGCCAGGTGGCGGCGGTGGACGCCCATATCCGCGAGCACTACGCCCGCCCCATCGGCCTGGCCGAGCTGACCGCCATCGCCGGGTTGTCGGTGGCGCAACTGGAACGCCACTGCAAGCGTATCTTCCAGCTCACGCCCCGACAGATGATCCACAAGGCGCGCCTGGGGGCCGCCTCGCAGTGGCTGGCCGACAGCGAGCTGCCGATCACCGAGATCGCCTTGCGCTGCGGCTACACCGACCACAGCGCCTTCAGCCGGCAGTTCAAGGCGCTCACCGGCCTGTCGCCGAGCCAGTACCGCGAGACCCGGCGCGGCCGCGCTTAGGACGCCTCGGCGGACACCGTAACGCGCCTGCTCCCTTTTGTAGCACTCGGGTGTTTCTCTCGCCTTGCGCCAAGGCGAGCCTCGTGACGATGCGTCCTCCCGATTGCGCGGGTCGTCCTGTAACGCCTTGATAAGCAGGGTTTTTCCATTTTCCGTGGACGGCTCGTGGCGAAGCGCGCTAAGCGGCACAGTGATTGCTAAACGAATAACGTATACGAAATATCAGATGTCTCCGCTCCCAGCCACGAGGTCTACATGAATACGAAAACCCTTGCCGTAGCCCTGAGCGCCGTCCTGACCGCCTCGCTGGCGGGCCTGGCCCAGGCGGACAAGCTCGACGACATCATCGAGTCCGGAAAACTGCGTTGCGCGGTGACCCTGGACTTCCCGCCCATGGGCCTGCGGGACGAGAAGAATGCCCCGGCCGGCTTCGATGTCGATTATTGCAACGACTTGGCCAAGGTACTGGGCGTGGAGGCCGAAGTGGTGGAAACGCCGTTCCCCGACCGCATCCCCGCGCTGGTCTCCGGCCGCGCCGACGTGATCGTCGCGTCCACCTCCGATACCCTGGAGCGGGCCAAGACCGTGGGCCTCACCGTGCCCTACTTCGCCTTCCAGATGGTGGTGCTGACCCGCGAGGACACCGGCATCAAGGGCTTCGACGACCTCAAGGGCCGGCCGGTGGGCAACACCAGCGGCACCTACGAGGCGATCGCCCTGGAGAAGGACGTGAAGCGCTGGGGCAGCGGCAGCTTCCGCGCCTACCAGAGCCAGAACGACACCATCCTGGCGGTCTCCCAAGGCCACATCGACGCCACCGTGGTGACCAACACCGTGGCCGCCGCGACCCTCAAGTCCGGCAAGTACAAGGGCCTGAAGATCGCCGGCAACGCGCCCTACGTCATCGACTACGTGTCCCTGGCCGCCAAGCGCACCGAATACGGCCTGATCAACTACCTGAACCTGTTCGTCAACCAGCAGGTGCGCTCCGGTCGCTACGCCGAACTGTACGAGAAGTGGGTGGGCGGCGGCCAGCCGATCGACCTCACCGTGCCCGGCGTTTACTACTGAGTGCCGGACGGCGGCGGGCGGCCACGCGCCGCCGCGACGGAAACCGAGGTCCGGCCCCTGCCGGGCCGGGCGCCTTCCCTCCGAGAGCCCACGATGCCTGAGATTTCCTTGGAAAGCCGCGTCCTGATCGCAGGGGCGGCGCGGGGCGAGTTGCTGCACGCCGATGTCGGCCTGAGCTTCTGGGGGGGCGTCGATCCCTTCAGTGGCGAGGTGATCGACCGCCATCACCCTTTCAGCGGCAGGCGGATCGCCGGCCGGGTACTGGCGATCCCCAGCGGACGCGGCTCCTGCACCGGCAGCAGCGTGATGCTGGAGCTGATCCTCAACGGTCACGCGCCGGCGGCGCTGCTGCTGGAGCGGGTGGACGACATCCTGGTCCTCGGGGTGCTGGTCGCCGAGCGGATGTTCGGCCGCGCGATCCCGGTGCGCGTACTCGGGCCCGAAGGCTTCGCTGCCCTGGCCGGGCGGCGCTTCGCGCGGGTCGACGGCGAACGGGTGGAGGCTGGCGACACACCGTGGCCGATACCGCCGACCGCGACCGGCGATGCCCCGTCCATGCCGACGCCACGCCTGGCCCTGACCGACGGCGACCGCGCGCTGCTGACCGGCGAGCACGGCAAGGCCGCCCAAGCGGCCATGAATATCGTCGTGACCATGGCCGAGCTGCAGGGCGCCGAGGCGTTGCTGGACGTCGCCCAGGCGCACATCGACGGCTGCATCTACACCGGCCCGGCCAGCCTGCGCTTCGCCCGCCGGCTGGTGGACTGGGGCGCCCGGGTGCGGGTACCGACTACCCTCAATGCCATTTCCGTGGACCAGCGCCGCTGGCGCGAGCAGGGCATCGACGCCGCCTTCGGCGAGCCGGCCGCCGCCCTGGGAGAGGCCTACCTGGCCATGGGCGCGCGGCTCAGCTTCACCTGCGCGCCGTACTTGCTGGACAGCGCACCGCAGGCCGGCGAGCAGATCGTCTGGGCCGAGTCCAACGCGGTGGTCTACGCCAACAGCGTGCTTGGCGCGCGCACCCAGAAATACCCGGACTACCTGGATATCTGCATCGCCCTCACCGGGCGGGCGCCGGCCGCCGGCTGCCACTTGCCGGCGGGGCGCCACGCGACCCTGCGCCTCGACCTGGCGCCCCTGGGCGAGCCGGACGGCAAGCCGGACGACGCCCTCTACCCGCTGCTGGGCTACCACGTCGGCCTGCTCTGCGGCGACGAGATTCCGGTGATCGCGGGGCTGGAAGGGGCCGCGCCGGGCGCGGACGACCTGAAGGCCTTCGGCGCCGCTTTCGCCACCACCTCCGCCGCGCCGATGTTCCACATCGCCGGGGTGACCCCGGAGGCCGCGACGGCGGAGCAGGCCCTGGGCGGCCACGCCCCGAAGCGGACGATCCGCATCGAGGCGGCGGACCTGCTGCGCGCCTGGCGCGAGCTGAACAGCGCCCGCGAGCCCCGGGTCGACCTGATTTCCCTGGGCAACCCGCACTTTTCCTTCGACGAGTGCGCGCGCCTCGCGGCGTTCTGCGCCGGCCGCCGCAAGCATCCCGGGGTGGCCCTGGTGATCACCTGCGGCCGGGCGATCCACGACCGCGCCCGGCGGGCCGGCCATGTCGCCGCCCTGGAAGCCTTCGGCGCCCGATTCGTCACCGACACCTGCTGGTGCATGCTCGGCGAGCCGGTGATCCCGCCGGCGGCCCGTACCCTGATGACCAACTCGGGCAAGTACGCCCACTACGCGCCGGGGCTGGTGGGCCGCCCGGTGCACTTCGGCAGCCTGGCGGATTGCGTCGAGGCCGCCTGCGCCGGCGTCGCCAGCGGCCGTCCGCCCGCCTGGCTGGCAACCGCGGCCCTTTGCGAGGACCCCGCCCATGTTTGACTACAGCTTCCACTGGCGCGCCGCCTTCAAGGCGCTACCGGACATGCTGGCCGGCGCCTGGGTGACCCTGGAGACCGCCGCCCTGTCGATGGTCTTCGGGGTGCTCATCGCCCTGCTGCTGACCCTCATGCGCCAGGGCAAGAACCCGGCGTTGCGGGGGTTCGCCGCGACCTGGATCTCCATCGCGCGCAACACGCCGTCGCTGTTCCAGATCTACATCCTTTACTTCGGCCTGGGTGCCTTCGGCCTGCATGTCAGCTCGTGGCTCGCCCTGCTCGCCGGGATCACCTTCAACAACGCCGGCTACCTGGCGGAGAACTTCCGCGGCGGGCTCAAGGCGGTGCCCCACACCCAGTTGCGCGCCGCCCGCTCCCTGGGCATGAGCGCGTCCCAGGCGTACCGGCTGGTGGTCATCCCGCAACTGCTGCGCATCGTCTTCTACCCACTGACCAACCAGATGGTCTGGGCGGTGCTGATGACTTCCCTGGGGGTGATCGTCGGCCTCAACGACGACCTCACCGGCGTCACCCAGGACTACAACGTGAAGACCTTCCGCACCTTCGAGTTCTTCGCCCTGGCCGCCGCCCTGTACTACCTGATCGCCAAGACGATCGTGGCGGTGGCCCGGCTGCTGGCCTGGCGCCTGTTCCGTTACTGAGGGGATGACCATGCTTTCCACCAGCCTCACCGGGAACGACCTGCTGTTCATGCTCCAGGGGGCCTGGGTCACCCTGCTGCTGACCCTCGCCTCGATGGCCATCGGCACCCTCGCCGGCTTGCTGTTCGGCCTGCTGCGGGCCACGTTACCCCGCGCCACCCTGCCCCTGGCCTGGCTGCTGGACGTGTTCCGCAGCGTGCCGCTGCTGATCCAGTTCGTGCTGTTCAACGCCCTCAAGAGCATCGCCGGGCTGAACCTCAGCGCCTTCGCCGTGGCCTGCGGGGTGCTGGGCCTCTACGCCGCCGCCTTCTGCACCGAGATCGTCCGCAGCGGGGTGCTTTCGGTGCCGCCGAACCTGCGCCGCGCCAGCCGCTCCCTGGGGCTGAGCTATTGGCAGGACCTGCGCTACATCGTCCTGCCCATGGCCACCCGGGTGGCCTTTCCCGGCTGGCTGAACCTGGTGCTGAGCGTGATGAAGGACACCGCGCTGGTGATGTGGATCGGCATCGTCGAGCTGCTGCGGGCCTCGCAGACCATCGTCACGCGCATTCAGGAGCCGCTGCTGGTGCTGTGCATCGCGGGGCTCGTCTACTACGTCATGAGCCTGGTGGTGGCCCGCCTGGGCGCCCGTCTGGAAGCGAGGTGGCAGGAAAATGATTGAGATCGACGACGTGCACAAGTCCTTCGGCGAGCTGGACGTGATCAAGGGCGTCAGCCTGACGGTGAACAAGGGCGAGGTGGTGTCGATCATCGGCGGCTCCGGCTCCGGCAAGTCGACCCTGCTGATGTGCATCAACGGCCTGGAGTCCATCAAGCGCGGCAGCATCCGCGTCGACGGCACCGAGGTGCATGCCCCCGGCACCGACCTGAACAGGCTGCGACGGAAGATCGGTATCGTCTTCCAGCAATGGAACGCCTTCCCCCACCTGACGGTGCTGGAGAACGTGATGCTGGCGCCGCGCAAGGTGCTGGGCAAGAGCCGCGAGGAAGCCGAGGCCCTGGCGGTGAAGCAGCTCACCCACGTCGGCCTGGGCGACAAGCTCACGGTGTTTCCCGGCAAGCTCTCCGGCGGCCAGCAGCAGCGCATGGCCATCGCCCGCGCCCTGGCCATGTCGCCGGATTACATGCTGTTCGACGAGGCCACCAGCGCCCTCGACCCGCAACTGGTGGGCGAGGTGCTGGACACCATGCGCCTGCTGGCCGAGGAAGGCATGACCATGGTCCTGGTGACCCACGAGATCCGCTTCGCCCGGGACGTGTCGGACCGGGTGGCGTTCTTCCGCAACGGACTGGTGCATGAGATCGGCACCCCCGACCAGGTGATCGGCAACCCGCAGCGGCCGGAAACCGCCGACTTCCTCAAGTCGGTGAACTGATCCCCTCGCCCTTTCAGGAGGACCGAACGTGCGTTCATCGAAAGTCATCCATGTGGTCAGCTGCCATGCCGAGGGCGAGGTCGGCGACGTGATCGTCGGCGGCGTCGCGCCGCCCCCGGGCGAGACCCTCTGGGAGCAGTCGCGCTGGATCGCCCGCGACGATTTCCTGCGTAACTTCGTGCTCAACGAACCCCGCGGCGGGGTGTTCCGCCACGTCAACCTGCTGGTGCCGCCGAAGGATCCCCGGGCACAGATGGCCTGGATCATCATGGAGCCGGCCGACGTGCCGCCCATGTCCGGCTCCAACTCCCTGTGCGTGGCCACGGTGCTGCTGGACAGCGGCATCCTGCCCATGACCGAGCCGCGGACCCGGCTGACCCTGGAGGCTCCCGGGGGGCTGGTCGAGGTGGTCGCCGACTGCCGCGACGGCAAGGCCGAGCGGGTCGAGGTGAAGAACGTGCCGTCCTTCGTCGACAAGCTGGACGCCTGGATCGAGGTGGAGGGGCTGGGCTCGCTGCAAGTGGACACCGCCTACGGCGGCGACAGCTTCGTCATCGTCGACGCCCAGCGCCTGGGCTTCGCCCTGGTGGCCGACGAGGCCGCCGAGCTGGTGGCCACCGGGATGGCGATCACCCGGGCGGCCAACGAGCAACTGGGCTTCACGCACCCGACGAACCCGGACTGGGCCCACCTGTCCTTCTGCCAGATCGCCGCCCCGCTGACCCACGAGCACGGCGTCGCCACCGGGACCAACGCGGTGGTCATCCGCCCCGGCAAGATCGACCGTTCGCCCTGCGGCACCGGCTGCTCGGCGCGCATGGCGGTGCTCCACGCCAAGGGCCGGCTGCGGGTCGGCGAACGCTTCGTCGGCCGTTCCCTCATCGGCTCGGAGTTCCATTGCCGGATCGACTCCCTGACCGAGGTGGCGGGGCGCCCGGCGATCTACCCGTGCCTGTCCGGGCGGGCCTGGATCACCGGCATCCACCAGCACCTGCTGGATCCTGGCGATCCCTGGCCCACCGGCTATCGGCTGTCCGACACTTGGCCATCGGCCCCGGCGACCTGATCGGGCGCCGTCGACGACGGTCCATGAACCGGCGCCTGGCCACGGCCAGGCGTCACCCGACCGGAGGCACGCCCCCGACGGTCGAACGATGCGGCGACCGACCGGCAAGCCGTATCTCATGCGCTAACGTATACGAAATACATTATTCAGCCTGGAGGCTACCCATGAGCAGAAGCGTCAACTGGAGCGGTGTCTTCCCCGCCGTCACCACCCAATTCAACCCGGACTTCTCAATCAACCTGGAAGCGACCCACACGGTCATTTCCAACGTCATCCGCGACGGCGTGTCCGGGCTGGTGGTATGCGGTTCGGTGGGAGAGAACACCTCCCTGACCACCGAGGAGAAGATCGCTGTCACCGAGGTGGCGGTGGATGCCGCCGCGGGCCGGGTGCCGGTGATCTGCGGCGTGGCCGAGTTCACCAGCGTCGCCGCGGCCAGGACCGCCAACGCCGTGCGCCAGGTGGGGGTCGACGGGGTGATGCTGATGCCGGCGCTGGTCTACGGCTCCAAGCCCTACGAAACCGCCGAGCACTACCGCTACGTGGCGAAGCACGCCGATGTGCCGCTGATGGTTTACAACAACCCGCCCATCTACAAGAACGACGTCACCCCGGACATCCTGATTTCCCTGGCCGACTGCGACACCGTGGTGTGCTTCAAGGATTCCTCCGGCGACACCCGCCGCTTCATCGACGTGCGCAACGAAGTGGGCGACCGCTTCATCCTCTTCGCCGGCCTCGACGACGTGGTGCTGGAAAGCCTGGCGGTGGGCGCGGAGGGCTGGGTATCGGGCATGTCCAACGTGTTCCCCAAGGAAGGCGAGACCATCTTCCGCCTGTGCAAGGCCGGGCGTTTCGCCGAGGCCATGCCGATCTACGAATGGCTGATGCCGATCCTCCACCTGGACGCCCGCGCCGACCTGGTGCAGTGCATCAAGCTCTGCGAGGAACTCGCCGGCCGGGGCGGCGCCCTGACCCGTCCGCCGCGCCTGCCCCTGTGTGGCGACGACCTGGCCCATGTCGAGGCGATCATGGCCAAGGCCCTGGCCAACCGCCCGAGCCTGCCGGACGTGGGCCTCTGAGGACAGCCGATGCGGGCGCGCCGCCCCGGGCGGGCCCGCTGGCGGATACCACACCATGCCTTGCGTCGGCGATCCGTACGGCACGCCGCCGCCAGGGCGTCCAGGCGGAAACACGGACGCGAGCCGACCGGCCCACACCTCGGCCCATCGTCCCCCCGCCGGAACCGGCCGGTTCCGGCTCATCTTCTCTCTGGTTTTCAGGAGCCCTCATGCAGCTACTCGGCCACAACTATATCGGCGGCGCCCGTCGCGCGGCGGGCGACGTGCTTCTTCATAGCCTCGACGCCCGCACCGGCGAACGGCTGCCCCATGCCTTCCACCAGGCCAGCCCGGAAGAAGTGGACGCCGCGGCCAACGCGGCGGCCAACGCCTACCCGGCCTATCGCGCCCTGCCGGCCGCGCGCCGCGCCGACTTCCTCGACGCCATCGCCGCCGAACTGGACGCCCTGGGGGACGACTTCGTCGCCCTGGTCGGCCGCGAGACCGCGCTGCCCGCCGGGCGCATCCTGGGCGAACGCGGTCGCACCAGCGGGCAGATGCGCCTGTTCGCCCAACTGCTGCGCCGGGGCGATTTCCACGGCGCGCGCATCGACCGCGCGCTGCCCGAACGCCAGCCCCTGCCGCGCCCGGACCTGCGCCAGTACCGCATCGGCCTCGGCCCGGTGGCGGTGTTCGGCGCCTCCAACTTCCCCCTGGCGTTCTCCACCGCCGGCGGCGACACCGCCGCGGCCCTGGCCGCCGGCTGCCCGGTGGTGTTCAAGACCCACAGCGGCCACATGGCCACCGCCGAGTGCGTGGCCGACGCCCTCCTGCGGGCGGCCGGGCGCACCGGCATGCCCGCCGGGGTGTTCAACATGATCTATGGCGGCGGGGTCGGCGAGGCCCTGGTCAAGCACCCGGCGATCCAGGCGGTGGGCTTCACCGGCTCCCTGCGCGGCGGCCGCGCTCTGTACGACATGGCGGCGGCGCGCCCGCAGCCGATCCCGGTGTTCGCCGAGATGTCCAGCATCAATCCGGTGCTGGTGCTGCCGGCGGCGCTGGGAACCCGGGGCGAGACCGTCGCCGCCGAACTGGCCGCCTCGGTGACCCTGGGCTGCGGGCAGTTCTGCACCAACCCGGGGCTGGTGATCGGCCTGCGCTCGACGGCCTTCTCGGCCTTTCTCGCCCACCTCGCCGCGCGTATGGCCGCGCAACCGGCGCAGACCATGCTCAACGCCGGCACCCTGCATAGTTACGAGCAGGGCCTGGCCGCGCTCCACGCCCACCCAGGCATTCGCCACCTGGCCGGGGCGCCCCAGCAGGGCCTCCAGGCCCAGCCGCAGCTGTTCCAGGCGGACGTCTCGCTGTTGCTGGACGGCGACCCGCTGCTGCAGGAGGAAGTCTTCGGCCCCGCCACGGTGGCGGTGGAAGCCGCCGACAAGACCGAGCTGGTGCGCGCGCTGCACGGCCTGCATGGCCAGCTCACCGCCACCCTGATCGCCGAGCCGGCCGACTTGGACGCCCACGGCGACCTACTGGCGCTGCTGGAACAGAAGGCCGGGCGGGTGTTGTTCAATGGCTACCCCACCGGCGTGGAGGTGTGCGACGCCATGGTCCATGGCGGCCCCTACCCGGCCACCTCCGATGCCCGGGGCACCTCGGTGGGCACCCTGGCCATCGACCGCTTCCTGCGCCCGGTGTGCTACCAGAATTGCCCCGATGCGCTGCTGCCGGACGCCCTGAAGAATGCCAACCCCCTGGGCCTGCTGCGCCTGGTGGATGGCCAGCCGAGCCGCGACCCGCTGTAGGCCCGAAACCCCGTCCGGCCATGCGGCGGCCGGGCGCTTTCCATCGGACGACGGCCGGCTCAATGAGTCGGCAGTCGGCAGTCGGCAGTCGGCAGTCGGCAGTCGGCAGGTCGAGACTGGTGGGATCGAGGGCAAAGGGGGAAGCGATGCGCGCTTCTGACCCGGGCCGGCTCGACGCCCAGGGAGCCGGCGAGTCCATCCGGGCGCGGTTCGACCCCTTGGAGGCTCGGCGGACCGCCGTCCGCCTCAGCGCAGCAGGGCGCGCAGGTCCTCGTACAGCTTCTCCGGGATCTCCACGCCGTCTTTCAGACTGCGCGCCCGGGCCTCGTAGCGCCGCTGCGAGGGCAACCGCGCGCCCTGGCGCTCTATCCCGGCGAACAGCGCCTCGGCGCGGGCCAGGTGCTCGTCCACCGCATCGCCGAGGAAACACTTCGGGTCGAGGGCGATGATCAGCTCGCCATGGTAGGGGGACGAACCGGTGCCGGCATCCCAGGCCTGGGACTCGACACTGGTCAGGTCGCCGATCAGCGGGCCGGCGATCAACTCCACCATGGCCGACAGGGCCGAGCCCTTGTGGCCACCGAAGGTCAGCATGGCGCCCTTCAGCACGGCGCCGGGGTCAGTGCTGGGCCGGCCTTCTGCATCGACGCCCCAGCCCAGGGGAATCGCCTTGCCGGCACGTTCGTGGAGCTGGATCTCGCCCCGGGCGATGGCGCTGGTGGCGAAGTCGAAGATGAACGGATCGCGCCCGGCGCGCGGCCAGCCGAAGGCGATGGGGTTGGTGCCGAACAGCGGCTTGCGCCCGCCGGCGGGGGCCACCCAGGCGTGACTCGGCGTGCACGCCAGAGCCACCAGGCCGGCCCTGGTGAGCACTTCCAGCTCGGCCCACAAGGCGGAGAAATGCACGCAATGATTGATGGCCAGCGCCGCGATCCCGGCCCGCCGCGCCTTCTCCACCAGCACCGGCGCGCCGCGCTGGAACGCCACCTGGGCGAAACCGCCCCGGGCGTCCACCTTCACGAGGGCCGGCGCCTGGTCGATCACCTCGGGCTCCGCGTCCGGCACCACCTTGCCCGCCCGCAACGTGTCGATGCAGCCCAGCAGTCGCCACAGCCCATGGGAGGCGCACGCGTCGCGCTCGCCGGCGGCCACCGCGTCCGCCACCGCCCGCACGTGGGCCTCGGCGAACCCGTGGCGGCGCAGGATGGCCTCGGCCAGTTCGTGGACCTCGTCCAGGCTCAGTCGGATCATGGGCACTCCTCGGCGGCGAAAGCCCTAAGGTGCCGCCTTATCCCCGCGCCCGCTTGACCCCTTTCCCAGCGAAAGGCGACGAATTCGGCACAGCCCGCCGTCAAGCCCGAAGCCGCGAACGCTCCGCGTCCACGGAACGCCCACCCGGCCCGAATGCCTCGCGCGCCAGGTCGGGGAAATCGCTCAGTTCCTGTTGCAGCCGACGCGTCTCGTTGTAGGTTTCCACCGCCCGGCGCCAAGCCATCCGCCGCTTGTCCTCCAGCTTCGCCCGCGCCTTGCGATCCAGCGGCTCCGCCTGCCCGGCCATGGTGTAACGGTCATGATCACGCGACATGTGCGCTCTCCCGATCCGAGGGGGAGCTTCAGTGTGGGGGCGGTTGGTTACAGATTTGTGTAGCGGCCTCTTTATTGATCAGCCTGAAATTCAATGTTCTTTCGAAATAACTCTTAAATATATATCAAAATATATCTATATAAATTTTACAAATCGGTACTTATCCTAGTATTTCAATGTAATTAGAAATTACCTCTGAAAATATAGGAAATTTCATGCATATTCAGCAATTTTGCAAGGCCGACAGGTGAAATACCACTATCATTGTGAATTTTAGGATCTGCCCCTTGGCTTAAAAGATAAATAACAGCATCTCTATGACCTTGCTCTACTGCATCGTGTAGAGCTGTGTACCCATGTTCTCCCTTACAATTAATGTCAACTCCCCGGCTTAATATAAGCTTAATTTCATCAATATTTCCTCTCGTAGCAGCAATATGAATCGGCCTATCTCCAAATAAACTTAAAGTATTAGCACTCACACACTTCAAGCCACTAAACTCAGGAAGCGCTGAATAATCTTCAAGTAACTTATGAAACTCCTCTTCATTGATCACATTTTTCACCGCATACTCTCCGCAGGAAGTCTTTCAAATTTTCTATAGCTCGCTTTGTATTATTTATTTCTATTACATGACCTGAATCGTTATCGTTAAACCATTTTTTACTAAACTGCTCTCGCAGAGCTAGACATTGTTGAAGCCTCTTTAGATTTTCTCTCGCATCTTTGCATTGGTCGCCAGTAGGCGGTATAGGTGACTTACAGATGCGGCTGTACTCTTTACGCTCTCTAGCTTGTTCTGCCGCTGTACCCGGACTCGTGCTTGCTGAAGCCCCACCACCTTCATCAGCATTTTCGTTATAAGCATTCCAAGCAGCGTTTGCTCCCCAAGTCCCTAGGTTCTGTACGAAAAGTCCGACGGTTAGAATCAGCGCCATGAGAGGCTGGA
>DAMBWF010000014.1:0-61893 GCA_032052615.1 Pseudomonadaceae bacterium | reverse complement strand
TGAGAAACGCTATTTCCAGAGCTTGGAGAGTGTCTAGGAAAGCCGGGGCGATTCAGTCCGAGACAGCTGCGAGATATCACCCACGATCCACTTGATTCGCCGATCTTAGCCGTCGCCATAGCGTGGTCCGGCTGATCCCCAGTCGACACGCGGCTTCGTCCAGGTTGCCCTGACAGCTTTCCAGCGTCTCCTGTATGTGTTGCAGCTGCGCGGTTTTGCCGATGGTGTGCAAGTCCTCCCTTGTGCGCAGTTGCTGCTTCTTGGGGGCTGGCTGGGTCAGGCCTTCCCGCAGTTCGGGCAGGACGTGAGCCAGGTACCGTTCATCCACGCCCTGCTCGTGGAGGATCTCATTGGCTGAAAGCATCGCTCGCTCGATGACGTTCTCCAGTTCCCTGACGTTCCCTGGCCAGGCGTAGCGCAGGAGATATGGTTGTAAGGCCTCTGTTATGGCAGCCGCGCCCGTGGGTTGCCCCTGGGCCAGCAGGCGCTGGCTGATGCCCCGGCAAATCAGGGGGATGTCCTCGGGCCGCTCGCGCAGGGGAGTGGTCTGCAGGCGAAGGATGTTGAGCCGGTAGTACAGGTCGGTCCGGAACTCGCGCTCATGGATGGCGGCACCGAGGTCCTTGTGCGTGGCGGCAATGATGCGCACGTCGATGGCAATCGGCTCGGTGCCCCCCAGGCGCAGGACCTCGCGCTCCTGCAGCACACGCAGCAGGCGTGTCTGCAGCGACACGGGCATGTCGCCGATCTCGTCGAGGAACAGCGTGCCCCGATGCGCGGCTTCGAACAGGCCTGGCTTGCCGCCCTTGCGTGAGCCGCTGAAGGCGCCTTCCTCATAGCCGAATAGCTCGCTTTCCAGCAGGGACTCGGGAAACGCGGCGCAGTTGATGGCGACAAAGGGGTGCTTCCAGCGCGGGCTTTCGTTGTGGATGCCCTGGGCCAGGAGCTCCTTGCCGGTGCCGCTTTCGCCGGTGATCAGGATGGTCGATTGGCTGGTGGCGAAACGCTTGGCGAGTTGCAGCATGTCGCGGTGGGCCTTGCTGTTGCCGTCCAGCTGGTCGAGCCTATAGCGGGCGGCGAACGCGCCGGGACGGCGGGTGGAGCGGATGCGCTGGTCGGCGCGCTGCACGGCGGTGATGTCCTGGCAGGTCAGGACCAGGCCGGTGCGCTCGCCATTCTCCAGGATGGGCAGGAGGTTGCTGACCACCGCGTGCGAGCCGAGGCGGATCACCCGGTTTTCCTCGCTGGCGCCTTCCTGCAGCGCCTGCTGCCAGTCCAGCTCTGGACACAAGTGCTCCAGCGGTCGCCCCAGCGCCGCACTGATCGGCAGCTCCAGCAGTTGGGCGAGGGCCGGATTGAGCGATTGCACCAGGCCTCGGTTATCGACCGCCGCGACGCCGGTGGGGATATGTTTCAGTACGGCATCCAGATGCCGTCGCTTGGCGATCTCGATGCGTTGGCTGTCGAGAATGCCCATGGCTTCCTCCAGGGCCTTCCGCGCGGTGTCCTCGCTCAGCGAAAGCACGCCATGCAGCCCTGCCTGTTCCGCCAGCTCCACCACCGTCGATGAGCCGATGATGCTGCGACAACCCAGCCGGGCCGCCTGCTCGACGGCCTGGCGGGCCTCTTCGAGCGAGGTGTAGGCGGCCTGGTGGATCTGCACCGTGAAGAGCGCGGCCATGGCCTGCAGGTCCTGGTTGATACGCCTATAGCTGATCACGGCCACCTGCGAGGACATTTCACTGGCCTGCCCCAATGCCCGGAGCAGGTCGCCGCCGCCCACTCGCATCGCCAGGACCGGGCGCGTCAGGTGCTTGCGCAGGTAGGCGGCCGTGGCCCCGGCACAGACGAACACATCGGCCTTGCCCGTCTGCTCCAGTTCGCGGGCGGTCTGCAACGCTTCGGTCACCGAGGTATCGAGGACCTCGATATGGCTGTCGGGATAGTCCGGCGTCAGCCTGGCGACCACGTGTGCGAGTCGGCTGCGTTGCTGGGGGCGTTGCAGGTGGCTTATCAGCACGACGACCTGGGAGGAGGGAGGGTTCATGGCTGGGTCTGTTCATTATTGAAGTGTTTCGATACTGAATGAATGGATTGCATATTTGCAATGAAAGGCTTGTCGCTGCGATCGCTGGGAGTGCCAGAGTCCAGGCTCCATGGGGGCTGCCACGAACTCTCGGGAATTGGCCCAGGGTTTGCTCCCCGGCCTCTGCACATTCGAAACCCAGGCAGAGCCCACCGATCCATGAGCAGTTCTCCAACGATTTCTCCGGCCAGCGATACACCGGAGGCCAGGCCCGACGATCACCGCCTGGCCGACTTCATCCGTGAACAGGCCTCGGCAACGCGGGTGGTCATCCAGGCCCGCAAACGCCTGAGCGGTGGCGCCATCCAGGAAAACTGGCTGCTGGAGCTGCAGATAGAGGGCGGCCCCTGGGCCGGTTTCCGGCGTTGGGTGCTGCGCAGCGATGCCCTCTCCGCGCTTCCCGCCAGCCTCGACCGCGAACAGGAGTTCGCCGTGTTGCAGGTGGTGCACCAGGCGGGCGTGAAGGTGCCGCGCCCGCTCTGGCTATGCCGCGATGTTCGTGTCCATGGCCGGGTGTTCTTCCTGATGGAGTACGTGCCGGGTATCGCCGCCGGGCGGTTGCTCAGCGCGGGCGCCGGCCCCCAGGGCCAGGCGCATCTGGCGGCGCAGCTCGGTGCCAACCTGGCGCGTCTGCATCAGGTTCGCCCGCCGTGCGCCACGCTGGATTTCCTGCCCATGCCGGACAGCTCGCCGGCGTTGGTGACCATCCAGGCCTATCGCCGCTACCTCGACACCCTCGCCGATGCCTATCCGGTGCTGGAGTGGGGGTTGCGCTGGTGCGAGCTGCAGGTTCCACCCAGCCGCGGCCTGTGCCTGCTGCACCGCGACTACCGCACGGGCAACTACCTGGCCAGCGAGCAGGGCCTGGAGGCCGTGCTGGATTGGGAATTCACCGGCTGGGGCGACCCCTGCGAGGACCTGGGCTGGTTCACCGCCCCTTGCTGGCGCTTCACCCGGCCCGACCTCGAGGCGGGTGGCATCGGTTTGCTGGAGGATTTCCTGCAGGGCTACCACGAGGTGTCCGCCCTGCGCATCGAGCGCAACCACCTGCATTACTGGCAGGTCATGGCCACCCTGCGCTGGGCGGTGATCGCCCTGCAACAAGGTCAGCGTCACCTTTCCGGGGAGGAGCCTTCCCTCGAACTGGCATTGACTGCGCGCCTGTTGCCCGAGCTTGAACTCGACATCCTGAACATGACTGGAAGCCATGCGCCATGACCCAGCCGAATGCCGCCGAACTGCTCGACATTGCCCGCCTGACGCTGCTGGAGCAGGTCTTGCCGGCCTCGCCCGGCGAGCTGCGCTATCCGGTACTGATGATCGCCAATGCCATGGCCATCGCAGCCCGGGAGAGTCGCTCCAGGGCCCCGCTCGATGACCTGGAGCGGGCGCGCCTGGCGGCCCTGGTCGATGAGGCCCCAGCCGCCTTGCCCGAGACCCGCCGCCGGCTGGCATGCGCTATCCGCGCCGGTGGACATGACGCCTCGCACGCCCGTCGCGACCTGCTCAGCGTATTACGCGAAATCACGCTCGCCCAACTGGCGATCAGCAATCCCAAGGCCGTGCCCTGAGCACGCCTGGCCAACCCACGCCTCACCACCGACTCGCTCCCACAAGGACAACCATGAACTTCTCCCTCCCGGATGAACTTTTGGCACTGCAGGCCAAGACCCGAGACTTCATTGCGGAACAGGTGATCCCCTTTGAAAACGACCCCCGCCAGGGCGCCCACGGCCCCAGTGACGCCCTGCGCCTGGACCTGCTGGACCGTGCGCGCTATGTGGGCCTGCTGACCCCTCATGCCAGCCGCGAGATGGGCGGCCTGGGGCTGAGCCACGTGGCCAAGGCCGTCGTTTTCGAAGAGGCCGGTTATTCGCCGCTGGGCCCGGTGGCGTTGAACATCCACGCCCCGGACGAAGGCAACATCCACTTGATGGACGTGGTCGCCACCGAGGCGCAGAAGGACCGCTGGTTGCGGCCACTGGTCCAGGGGCGTGCTCGCTCGTGCTTCGCCATGACCGAGCCGGCGCCGGGCTCGGGCTCCGATCCGTCGATGCTGCGCACGACCGCCACCCGCGACGGTGACGGCTATGTGATCAATGGCCGCAAATGGCTGATCACCGGTGCCGAGGGGGCCGACGTCGCCATCGTCATGGCGCGCATGGAAGACGGCACCGCGACCATGTTCCTCACCGACATGCAGCGCGAGGGGATCATCCACGAGCGTCAGCTGGACTCATTGGACCGCTGCTTCACCGGCGGTCACGGCCAACTGCGCTTCGACAACCTGCGGGTGCCGGCGAGCGATGTCCTGGGTGAGATCGGCAAGGGCTTCCGCTACGCCCAGGTACGCCTTGCGCCCGCGCGCCTGACCCACTGCATGCGCTGGCTCGGCGCCGCGCGCCGTGCCCACGACATCGCCTGCGACTATGCGCGCACGCGCGACGCCTTCGGCAAGCCGCTGGGCGAGCACCAGGGCGTGGGCTTCATGCTGGCCGACAACCAGATGGACCTGCATGTGGTGCGCCTGGCGGTCTGGCACTGCGCCTGGGTGCTTGACCAAGGCCAGCGGGGCAATGTGGATTCGAGCATGGCCAAGGTGATCAGCTCCGAAGCGCTGTGGCGGGTGGTGGATCGTTGCATGCAGGTGCTGGGCGGGCGCGGGGTGACCGGGGACACGGTGGTGGAGCGAATCTTCCGTGACATCCGTCCGTTCCGCATCTACGACGGCCCGAGCGAAGTGCACCGGATGAGCCTGGCGAAGAAGCTGCTCGGCCAGTGCCCGGGGAGTCACTGATGCAGCTCGCCCTGGTTCGACTGTTTTCCCTCGACGGTCGCCGTGTCCTGGTGACCGGCGCCTCCAGTGGCCTGGGCCGACACTTCGCCATGACCCTGGCCGCCGCGGGCGCCGAGGTGGTGGTGACTGCCCGGCGCCAGACGCCGCTGCAGGAGCTGGTCGAGGCCATCGAGAAGGTGGGGGGACGTGCCCGTGCCTTCGCCCTCGATGTGACCTGCCGCGACGATATCTGCCGGGTACTCGATGCCGCGGGCCCGCTGGATGTGCTGGTCAATAACGCCGGGGTGAGCGACAGCCAACCCTTGTTGGCCTGCGACGATGACAGCTGGGATCGCGTGCTCGATACCAACCTCAAGGGCGCCTGGGCCGTGGCCCAGGAAAGCGCCCGGCGCATGGTCGCGGTGGGGAAGGGCGGCAGCCTGATCAATGTCACCTCGATCCTCGCCAGCCGCGTGGCTGGCGCCGTGGCCCCCTATCTCGCGGCCAAGGCCGGCTTGGCTCACCTGACCCGGGCCATGGCCTTGGAGCTGGCGCGCCATGGCATACGGGTGAACGCCCTGGCGCCGGGCTATGTGATAACCGATCTGAACGAGGCCTTCCTGTCCGGCGACGCGGGGCAGAAGTTGCGTGCGCGTATTCCCAGCCGGCGTTTCAACCAGCCGGCGGACCTCGACGGTGCCTTGCTGTTGCTCGCCAGCGACGCCGGGCGGGGCATGAGCGGTAGCGAGATCGTGGTCGATGGCGGCCATTGGTGCAGCAGTCTGTAGGCGCCGTGGTGACTGGCACTGCGGCGCCGGCGTTCGCCGGGCTGCAGGAGGCGGTCAAGACAACAAGAAACAGGAGAGAGATAGGTGCGTGCAACCCCTGGACTGCCCATGGACGAGGTGCCCGGCGCGATGACGCCGAGCTTCGAACACGAACTGGCCCCCAACGCGGCCAATCATGTGCCGCTGTCGCCGTTGTCGTTCCTCAGGCGCGCCGCGCAGGTCTACCCGCAGCGCGATGCGGTGGTCTATGGCGACCGTCGCTACACGTACCAACAGCTGCACCAGCGCAGTCGCGCCCTGGCCAGCGCCCTTGAGCGGGTCGGCGTAAAGCCGGGCGAGCGGGTCGCGATCCTGGCGCCGAACATCCCCGAGATGCTGGAGGCACACTATGGCGTACCCGGTGCCGGGGCGGTCTTGGTGTGCATCAATATCCGCCTGGAAGCGCGCAGCATCGCGTTCATCCTGCGTCACTGCGAGGCCAGGGTACTGATCTGCGACCGCGAGTTCGGCGCCGTGGTCCGCCAGGCGCTGGCGATGCTGGAGACGCCGCCCTTGCTGGTGGGCATCGACGATGCCCAGGCCGAGGGCGGTGATCCGGGATCCGATCTGGACTACGAGGGCCTCCTGGCCCAGGGCGATGCCAACCGGCCGCTGAGCGCACCGCGCAACGAATGGCAGTCCATCGCCATCAACTACACCTCCGGTACCACCGGCGATCCCAAGGGCGTGGTCCTGCACCACCGGGGCGCTTACCTCAATGCCTGCGCCGGCGCCCTGATCTTCCAGCTGGGGCCGCGCAGCGTGTACCTGTGGACCCTGCCAATGTTCCACTGCAACGGCTGGAGCCACACCTGGGCCGTGACCCTGTCGGGTGGCACCCACGTCTGCCTGCGCAAGGTGCAGCCAGAAGCGATTCACGCCGCGATCGCCATGCATGGCGTGACCCACCTGAGCGCCGCGCCGGTGGTGATGTCGATGCTGATCCATGCCAAGCATGCCGGCGCACCTGGCGGGCCGGTGTCGGTCATCACCGGCGGCGCCGCGCCCCCCAGCGCAGTGATCGCCGCCATGGAGGCGCTCGGCTTCAGCATCACCCATGCGTACGGCATGACCGAAAGCTACGGCCCCAGCACCCTGTGCCTGTGGCAGCCGGGCATCGACGAACTGCCGCTGGAGGACCGGGCCCGGTTCATGAGCCGCCAGGGCGTGGCCCACCCGATGCTGGAGGAGGCCACCGTGCTAGACGCCGATACCGGCCAGCCGGTCCCCGCCGATGGAGCCACCCTGGGTGAGCTGGTGGTGCGCGGCAACACGGTGATGAAGGGCTATCTGCATAACCCGGAGGCGACTCGCAGCGCCCTGGCCAACGGTTGGCTGCACACGGGCGACCTGGCCGTGCTGCATCCGGACGGTTATGTGGAAATCAAGGACCGGAGCAAGGACATCATCATTTCCGGAGGCGAGAACATCAGCTCGCTGGAAATCGAAGAGGTGCTCTATCAGCATCCCGAGGTGATCGAGGCCGCCGTGGTGGCACGCCCGGATGCGCGCTGGGGCGAGACCCCACAGGCCTTCGTCACCCTGCGCGCCGATGCCCGGGCGACGACCACGGGTGACGATCTGATTCGCTGGTGCCGTGAGCGCCTGGCGCATTTCAAGGCGCCACGGCATGTGTCGCTGACAGCGTTGCCCAAGACCGCTACCGGCAAGATCCAGAAGTTCGTCCTGCGCGAGTGGGCCCGGCAACAGGCATCGGAAACCATGGACCACGCGGGCTGATCGAGCTGCGCTGCTGCACCTGCCGTCGCTCGGCATGCGGCGACCGACCGGAAGGTGATGCGTGGTCACCCTTCCGGCCAGCCGCCAGGCGATCGAGTCTGCTGCATCATCCCGGGGAAGGGCTTCACATCATCCGCCAACATTTAGGCAAGCCATGCGCCTGTCAGTGACCAGAAGTCGTGAGCCGGACCTTCAATGATGACCTCCTCCATCCTGGGTACCGCGTTACTGGGTTTCGACGACTTCGCCATCGCGCATGGGCTCGAGCCGCGTGCGCTGATGACAGAGGTTTCGCTCGGCCCGGGTGACCTCGACACAGTGATCGACATCCGGCAATTCGAGGCGCTGTTGGCGTTGTGCGCGCACCGTTCGGGCAATGGCCTGTTCGCGCTGCGGTTCGGCCTGGAGCAGGGCATGCGGGGTATGGGAAGCCTGCTGCATGCCATCCAGGGCGCGCGCACCGTCGGTGAGGTCGTGCACGCGTTGAGCCGGCATTCCCATATGCTCGGTACCGCGGTGGCGTTTCGTATCGAACGACATGCCGGCAGCGCACGGTTGCTCTACCACGTCACCGATGCCGATATTCCCTGCGTACGGCAGACCGTGGAATGGGCCATGGGCATGAGTGCGCAACTCATGCAGAGCCTGCTCAAGCACCTGTGGCGCCCCCATGCCTTGCTTCTGCAGCACGGCGCGGTCATGGCGCCGGCCGCCTACCGGTGCCGGCTCGGTGTGGCGCCGCGCTTCTCCAGCCTGGAGAACGCCTGGGTCTTCGCCCCCTCTCTCCTGGATACACGGCTCGCCGTGCAGGATGAACGGTTCATGCAGCTGACGCGGCAGCTTCAGGAAGAGCTGGCGGACATCAGCCTGCAGTCGCTACCCCTCCACGTTCAACGGCTCATTCGCAACCGCCTGCCTCATGGGCGCGTCACGGTGGAGCAGATCGCCATGGACCTGACTGTCAGCCCACGCAGCCTGCAGCGCTACCTGCTGACGCAGGGCACCAGTTTCCAGACGTTGCTGGACAAGACGCGCCAGGCGATGGCCACACGCTTGATCCGCGATGCGTCGGTCAGCCTGACGCAGGTGGCGGACTTGCTGGGGTATACCCAGCTCGGTGCGTTCTCCCGGGCGTTCAGCCGCTGGCATGGCGTCAGCCCGCAACAATGGAAACGCCAACTGCACCAGGCGTCGATGCTCGACCCCAGCGCCACGTGCCCCGCACCGCCACCGCCCTCCACGGAGGCATGACCCCATGGCGACCGTTCCCTTCGTCCGCGCGATCAGCCTTGCCGGGTTCCATGCGTTCGCTGCGGCGCAGGGGCTCGATCCCGCGCAGATGCTCAGGCACGCCGGCTTGCCGAGCCACAGCGTGCAGCACGAGGACGGCCTTTTTCCCTACGCGCAATATTGCGCCTTGCTGGAGGCCTGCAGCCTGCATTCGGGAAATGCGCTGTTCGGCCTGCAATACGGGCTGTTCCAGGCGCCGGGCGTCTTTGGCGATTTGCTCTACCTGCTGCGCAATACGCCCACGGTCGGCGAGGCGTTACTGGCGTTACGCAAGCATTACGCCCTCTACAACGGTGCCGCCGAGGTGGGGCTGGACCATCAAGGCGGGTGGGTCACCCTCAGCTATCACGTTCGTCAGCCGAACGTGCCCGGCGTGCGCCAGGCCGAGGAGCTGGCCTGTGCGGTGGGCATTCAATTGATGCGGGCGCTGGTGGGGGAGCACTGGTTGCCCAGCGCCATACTGTTGAGACACCCGGCCAGCACCGATACGGCCCTTTATGCCCACTCCCTGGGCATCGCGCCGACCTTCGGTGCGCACGACCTGGCCATGGTGTTCGAGCCGGCGATCCTGGCACGGTCCAATGCCGCCTTCGACGAGGTCTTGTACCAGGTGGTCGCCAGGCGAATGCAGCGTCTGGAGCCGCTCTCCAGCGACAACCTGTCCGACCAGATCAGGCAGTTGTTGCATCAACTGCTGCCTGCCGGGCGGGCTACGGCGGAGAGGGTGGCCAGTGTCATGGCGGTGACGCCGAACGAGTTGCGCCAGCTCATGGAGCACGAGGGCCTGACTTTCCAGCAGCTGCTGGATGAGGTCCGACAGCGCATGGCGCAAGCCTATCTTTCCAGGTCTTCGGTCGACATCGGCGAGCTGGCCACGATGCTCGGCTATTCCGATGCCAGCGGATTTTGCCGCGCCTTCCACCGTTGGTTCCACATGAGCCCGTTGAGCTGGCAGAAGAGCCAGGGCATCGAGCGCCAGCCGCGTCTGCTGGGGCGAGGGCGCACGCGCCGGTAGGTGGAGCTGGCCGGCACCGAGAGCGCTCAGCGCCGGGCCTCGCCCATCAGTAGTGCCGGAAGATATCGCCTATGCTCGCGATCGGGTGTCCTGCGCGCACGGCCGCGCGACTCTCCACGTGAGGCTTCTGGGTGTGGGTCGTCAGGAACAGGGCGAGCGCCAGGCCTGCCAGCAGGAAAGCAAAAGCACGCATGGGAACCTCCGGACTTATTGTTGTAATTGCCCTCGAGTCTGGTTCGTGGCGCCCGCAGAGACTTGATAAAGCGCGCCATTAAATAGGTCTTTGCGAGGCTGGCGCGGACTTGGAAAGCCCCGTTATGACGGGGCGGGTCAGCGCCGGCTAACGGTCGGGTTACGAGGGCAGGGCCGCTGCCGCGAAGGCCTGGGTGGTGGCCACGATGTCCTGGTCGCCGTAACCCATCGACGTCGCACGCTGAGCCACCTGGCACACAGCGTCGAACACTGGCGTCCAGGCACCGGCTGCCTGCATGGCTTGGCCAATCTCTGCGAAGGCACTGGCATGCCCGTCGAGCCTTGCCTGGTTACCCGCGAAATCCTGCTGTTCCAAACGCCGCACGGCGTCCTCGAGCGCATCGGCGACGAAAAAGCGTGACGTGTCGAGAATCAGCCGGGCCATCCTGGCAACGGGCATGCCAAACGCCTGGCTCGCGCCCACGGCTTCGTAGAACGTCACCATCGCGGCAAACGAATGAGCATGCAGCAGGGCGGCGAACGCGTACGTTTCCTCCCAGGGCAGGAACAGGGTATGGCCGGCCAGTATTTGCAGCAGTGCGCGATGCTGCTCGAAGGCTTCCCGCTCGCCGGTATGGATGCAGTAGCTTTCGGCGTGGCCGACGTTGCGCGGGTAGGCCACGATCATGCCCTTGACGTAGTGACCGCCCGCACGGCTGACGAGCGCCTGAAGCGCCATGCTCTCTTCCTGGGACTCGGTGGTGTAATCGACAATCGTGCGGTTGGCCAGTGCAAGGCTCACCTCGGCAGATCCCAGAACCTCGAGTACCGCCGCATTGTCCAGGAGCACCAGGAGGGTGACCGGGCTCGCCGCCAGCGCGGCGTGCGCGCTGTCGCAGAGGTGGGCGCCGGCAGCCACGAGCGCCTGTGCCTTGTCGGGTGAGCGATTCCAGACCGCTACGCGTTTGCCTTGCTTGAGCAGCGCTTGCGCCATGATCGTGCCCATGGCCCCAAGCCCCACGACGGATACGTCAAAGCCTGAACAGGCATCAACGAGGTCATGCATGATTCAACACTCCAGGTTCTTGGTTTGTTTACAGAAGGTTCTGTGACCGGGCCCAGTCCGTCGCGTCAGCCAGTGCTTGATCAAATGCGCTGAAGATCGCCTCGAGATCGTCCTCCATCGTGATCAACGGAGGACAGAAGGCGATCGTGTCGTAGAGGGCGCGGATGATCAGCCCGTGCTTGTGTGCCTGTTTGAACAGGTAGCCACCCAGCACGTCGGGTTGGGCGAACGCTTGGCCGGTGCCCTTGTTGGCCACCCGCTCGATAGCGCCCACCAGCCCGACACCCCGGACATCGCCGGCGTGGTTTCCTGTCACCGACGGGTTGTCTGCCGCATGCGATGGGGCTGCGTGCGGCCTGTATCGGTACAGGCCGCACGCAGGCTTGTGCCGTTACTGGCTCAGCGCTGCCGCGACCGACTCGCCGAACGCCTTGAGGCCCTGTTCGAGCTGGTCGGTGGGGGTGTTCACCGGCGGCATCAGCTTGATGATTTCGCCGTTCGGGCCGCAGCGGTCGACCAACACGCCCGCCTGCAGCGCGCGCTGCTGGGCATCCTTGGCGAAGGCCACGTTGCCTCGGCCGAAGTCGACGCCGGCGATCATGCCGCGGCAGCGTGCGGAGGCGACGCCCGGGATCTCGGCGAAACCGGCGACCGCGCGTTCCATGGCCGCGCAGTTGGCGGCCAGTCGCTTCAGGAACGGCTCGTCGCGCCAGTAACCGAGCGCGATCCGGGCGGTGAGGAACGCCAGCTGGTTGCCACGGAAGGTGCCGATGTGATCGCCGGGTTGCCACACATCCAGTTCGGCACGAATCAACACGATCGCCATCGGCAGCCCAAAGCCGCCGATTGATTTGGCACAGGTGATCAGGTCCGGCACGATCCCGGAGCGCTCGAAGCCGAAGAAGTCGCCGGTGCGACCGCAGCCGGCCTGGATTTCATCGCAGATGAGCAACACGCCGTGCTCGGTGGTCCACTTGCGCAGCCGCTGCAGCCAGGCGTTGGAGGCCGGGTAGACGCCCGCCTGGATCTGCACGGATTCCACGATCACGGCGGCGGGGATTTCCGAGCCGCTGCCCGGGTCGTTGGCCAGGCGTTCGAGGAAGCCGATGCTGTCGAACGCGCCGTAGGGGCTGTCTTCGTACGGCACGAACACCACGTCGCTGGACAGCCCGGGACCTCGGCGGGTGCGGTTGCCGGTGACGGCCAGCGCGCCGGCGGTCATGCCGTGGTAAGCCCCGTAGAACGAGACGACCTTGGTGCGCCCTGTTACCTTGCGCGCCAGCTTCAGGGCTGCCTCGACCGCATCGGCTCCGGTCGGGCCGGTGAACTGGACCTTGTAGTCCCAGCCGCGCGGCGTGAACAGGTCACGCTCGATCGACTCCAGGAACTGGCGCTTGGTGGTGGTGTGCAGGTCGAGGGCGTGGGTCACGCCGTTGGACGACAAGTACGCGATCAGGGCATCGCGCATGCGCGGGTCGTTGTGCCCGTAGTTCAGCGCACCGGCACCGGCGAAGAAGTCCAGGTATTCGCGGCCATCCTCGCCACGGATCGTGCTGCCCTGGGCGGTATCGAACACCAGCGGCAGGTCGCGGCAGTACATCCGTACGTTGGACTCGAGCCTCTCGAACGTCTCGATATTGTTCATGCATAACCTCTTGTAAGTAGTGGGGAAGCGTCGTCTTGGGGGCCTTCAGTGCTTGAACATCACGTGGCGCACCACGGTGTAGTCTTCGAGGGCGTACATGGACAGGTCCTTGCCGTACCCGGACAGCTTCACCCCGCCGTGGGGCATCTCGCTCACCAGCATGAAGTGGGTATTGACCCAGGTGCAGCCGTACTGCAGGCGCGCGGCGAGGCGATGGGCGCGCCCCACATCGGCCGTCCACACCGACGAGGCCAGGCCGTAGTCGGAGTCATTGGCATACGCCAGGGCCTGGGCTTCGTCCTCGAACGACGTAACCGTGACCACCGGGCCGAAGATTTCACGGCACACCACTTCATCCTCCTGCGTGGCGCCGGCCAGGACGGTGGGCTCGAAGAAGAACCCGTTCCCCGCCGCCCGTTTGCCACCGGTGACCACCTCGATATGCGGGAGCTCCCTGGCGCGGTTGACGAAGCCCTCGACGCGTTCCAGGTGCTCCTGGGTGATCAGCGGGCCCATCTCGGTCGAGGGGTCGTCCTGAAGCCCGCACTTGATGCTGGACACCGCCTCGCCGAGCTTGCGGACGAACTCCGGGTAGACCGACTTCTGCACATAGAGGCGGCACGCGGCGGTGCAGTCCTGGCCGGCGTTGTAGAAACCGAAGGCGCGGATGCCTTCGACGGCGGCGTCGATGTCGGCATCGTCGAAGATCAGCACCGGCGCCTTGCCACCCAGCTCCATGTGCATGCGTTTAACGCTGTCGGCCGTGCCTTCGATGATCCGGCTGCCGGTGCGCACGGAGCCGGTCAGCGACACCATGCGGACCCGGGCGTGGCTGGTGAGCGGTTCACCCACTGTGGCGCCACGGCCATGGACGATGTTGACCACGCCGGCAGGGAAGATCCCGGCGAGTAGTTCCCCCAGCTTCAGGGTGCTCATCGGGGTGTGCTCGGAGGGCTTCAGGACCACGGTGTTGCCGCTGGCCAGTGCCGGACCGAGCTTCCAGGCCGCCATTAGCAAGGGGTAGTTCCAGGGCGCGATGGACGCGACGACGCCCACCGGGTCGCGACGGATCATCGAGGTGTGCCCCGGCAGGTATTCGCCCGCCGCCGAGCCCTGCAGGCAGCGGACGGCGCCAGCGAAGAAGCGGAACACGTCCGACACGGCCGGCAGTTCGTCCTGCAGCACGGCGCTGTAGGGCTTGCCACAGTTGTCCGCCTCCAGGCGGGCGAACACCGCTGCCTGGGCATCGATACTGTCGGCGAGCTTGAGCAGCAGCGCCGCGCGGTCCTTGGGCGGCGTTTGCGACCAGGCATCGAAGGCCGCATCCGCGCCATGCACCGCGGCATCGACCTGGGCCCGGCTGGCCTCGGTGGTCTGTACCAGGACGCTGCCCAGGGAAGGGTTGTACACGGCCAGGTGCTCGCCTTCGCCGGCTACCAAGGCACCATTGATCAGGAGTTTGGTTTGCATATCGATCCTCGCATTTAACGGCATGGCCAGTGCCTGCCAGTGATTGTCGTCAGAGCATTCCATTGGAACGAGCCGCTATACCAACGCCTCAGGTACCGGGCTGCGGAAGAAACTGGTTCGGCAGGCGAGGTAAACCATCCCCAACCCGAGCCAGCCACAGCCCATGAGCAGTGCATCCTTGTCCAGGCTGACCAGCATCCACCCGGCCGTGATCAGGCCGATGAGAGGGAGGAGCACGCCGAGCAGCAAGCCGGCCCCATCCTTGATGCGGGCATCGAAGGTGAGTCGCAACGCGCACAGGTTGACGGCGGTGAAGGCGAGAAAAGCGCCGAAATTGACCAGGGACGTTGCCGTGGCGATGGTCAAGCCAAAACCGGCGGTGCCGAAGACGCCGCAGAGCAGGATGTTGAAGGCAGGTGTCTTGTAGCGTGGATGCAGGACGCCGAACAGCTTGCGGGGCAACTGGTTGTCCCGGCCGAGGGCGTAGAGCAACCGACCCACGCTGGCCTGGAAGGACATCCCCGCCGCGAAGTGCGCGACGATGATCCCCGCCAGGACCACGGCGAAGAACAGGTCGCCGCCGATCATCCGAGCAATCTCGAAGGCCGCCCCATCCACCTGCTCGAACGTGGGGGAGGGATGCGCCAGGTACATGAGGTACGAGGCGCCGACGTAGATCGTGCCGCCGATCAACGCGACCAGCACGATGGCGCGCGGCAGCGTCCGGGCTGGATCGCGGGTCTCCTCGCTCAGCGTGGATAGCGCGTCAAAGCCCAGGAAGGAGTACGCGGCAATGGCGGCGCCGGCCATGGTGGTGGCGAAGGGCACGTTCGGGTCGAAGAGCGGTCGGGCCGATAGCAGTCCGCCAGGGCCGTTGGCCGCCACGATGTAATGCACGCACAGACCGATGAACACGACGATGATGGCGAGTTGCACCGCCATCAACAGCAGGTTGAAGCGGTTGGCGACCTGGATGCCGAGGACATTGAGCAGGGAAGTGGAGAGGATGAACCCGGTGATCCACACCCACTGCGGTACCTCTGGAAACGCCATGGTGAGGTAGCTGGCGCCGAGCAGCCAGATCAGCATCGGGATGAAGAAGTAATCGAGCAGGGCCGCCCAACCCACCAGGAAGCCGAGATTGGCATTCAGCATCTTGCGGGTATAGGTGTAGGCCGAGCCGGCCACCGGGAACACCCTGACCAATCGGCCATAGCTGAACGCCGTGAACACCACGCCGGTCGCCGCGACCAGGTAGGCCATCGCCGTGGTGTTCCCGCTTGCCTGCGAGATCACGCCGTAGGTGCCGAAGACGATCAGGGGGGCCAGGAATGCCAGGCCGAACAGCAGCACGGATAACGGGCCCAGGGTGCGCCTCAACGAGGCGCCGGAATTTGACTGATTCATGACCTACCCCCCTCACGCGACGAAGTGGTAAGCGGTGGTGATGATGTCGTGGTAGGCCTGCACGGACATCGACTTGGCATTGCTGGCGTCCGAGAAGTTCTGCTTGGCGTTCTCCGCCAGGATTAGGAAGTCTTCCTCGCGCACGCCTCTGACGTCGGCGAAGCGGGGGATCCCCAGCTCCTTGCTCATCTGGAACAGGTAGCCGACAGCGGCCTCGGCGGCGTCGACCGGCGAAAGCCTGGGGTCGATCCCCAGCGCATAGGCCACCTGGGCGTGGCGGACAATGTCGGCGTCACGGTTGTGGCCGAATACGAAGGGCAGGAAGATCGCGTTGCCCACGCCGTGTGGCGTGTCGTACATGCCGCCGATCGCTTCGGAAATGCAGTGCACACTGCCGACGTCGGCGTTGCCGAACGCCATGCCGGCGATCAGGCTCGCCACCAGCATCTGCTCCCGGGCTTCCCGGTTGTCCGGCTCATGCACGGCGGGTTTGAGGTGCTGGCTGATCAGGCGGATAGCATGCAGCGCCAGGCCGTCGCTGATCGGGTTCGACACGCGACAGGTGTAGGCCTCGATGGCGTGGGTGAGCGCATCCATGCCGGTCGCGGCGGCAATCGAGGCGGGCAGTGTGTCGGTGATGTGTGAGTCGAGCAGCGCCAGTACCGGCCCGACCCGGTGATCATGGACGCTCATCTTGAAATGACGGGCGGTGTCGGTGATCACCGAGAAGCAGGTCACCTCGCTGCCGGTGCCTGCCGTGGTCGGGATGGCGACGATGGGCGGTATGGCGCGCGTGAGCGTGAACGAGCCTTCGTAGTCTTCGATTCGGCCGTCATGAGCGAGCAGCACGCTGATGGCCTTGGCCGCGTCCATCGCGCTGCCGCCGCCCACGGCCAGCAGGCCGTCCATGCCTTTGCCCCGGTACCGCTGCGCGGTCCGGTTGATGTCTTCGCTGCGAGGGTTGGCCTTGATGTCCGACACTTCCTCGAATGCGATGCCGGCCTTGTCCAGGCTGGCGTAGACGCTGTCCAGCAGGCCGGCCGCCTTCACCCCGGGATCGGTCACGATCAGGATGCGGCTCAGGCCGAGGGCCCGCAGATGCTCGCCGGTGCGCTCGCGCAGGCCGGGTTCCATGACGACTTTGCTGGGGAGTAAAAACTTGAATTCCATACGCACCTCTTGCTCGATTGTTGTCATTGTTAAGGGCAGTGGAGGAGCACCCGCGCGAGTTCGTCGTAGCAGCTCGGGTGCTTGATGTACGGCTTGACGGCTTGGCGATTTCGCACAGCCTGAATGGTGTTGCTCTGTGTCCTGGCGCAAGGCGCCGCGAGAAACCTCCGATTTGAATAAAAAGAGGGGTGGCAACAACCACCCCTAAAGGGGAGGTTCTGTACAACGCATATGACGTGTCAGTAGGGAAAGCAGCATGCCTGTCAGGCAGGTTGGGAAGTCATGTCCCATCCCGGGCAATAGCACCAAGCGTGCCCCGGGAATGGCCAGGGCCGTGGCGAAACCTCCGCTGGTCGCAACCATGAGGTCTTTCTCCCCATGGATGACCAGCGTGCTGCAACGGATGCGCTGGAGTTCCTGGGTGCGATCACCCGAGTTGATGATTGCGCCGATCTGCCTCGCCGTCCCGAGGTTGCTCGCCTCGCCGCCGCCTCGCTCCCAAGCTTGCATCGCGTAATGACGATGCGCCTGCTCGTTCCACTCCAGCGTCGAGCCGATCACGCGCATGATCTTTATATAGTTGCGAACGCTCTCCTGTTGGTTGCGCGGAGGGCGTCGGAGAAGCTGAAAGATAGCCTTGAAGGTTGTTTGGCCTACCCAGAGTGACCCCGTCGTCGAGAAGATAGAGGTGAGGGTCTTGACGCGTTCTGGATAACGCGCGGCAAGTGTCTGGGCGATCATGCCGCCCATCGACATGCCCACGACATGCGCCGTTTGCAGTTGCAAGCCATCCATGAGCCCTATGACATCGCTGGCCATGTCGCCCAGGTCATAGCCGGGGGTCCGCTTGCGGAAGAACTGCTGCATGGTCGTGGGTGGGGTCACCTCGGTGAAGAACGACTTGCCCGAATCCCGATTGTCCAGCGTGATCACGCGCAGTCCCTGTTCGACCAAGCCGTCGATGAGCGCTTGCGGCCAGTAGGTCAGTTGCAAGCCCAGGCCGACGATGAGCAGGACCGTCGGGGTGTCTTCACGGCCGTAGCTGCGATAGCAGAGCGAGCCTTTTCCCGGTAGTTCGCAGAATTGATCGGTGCTCATCGACGGCTACCCGGCTGCTGCAGCTCGACACCGGCGCGCAAGGGGGCGTTCTGCACCGTGGTGAAGGCGAGGCACTTGTCAGCCACCGTGCCGTGGCGCAGGAGTTTGACGTCGCGAAAGTAATCCATCGACATCACCCAGGGCTCGCGAGGCCCTTGGCGCGGCATGCTGTCCAACGCGCGTTTCACGTAGCCGGCCCCGAAATCCAGCAGCGGGCGGGTCTTGATTCCTTCTGGCGCCTTGGGTTCGCAGACGTTGTAGCCGTGGCGGTCCATGAAACCCAGCAAGCGACAGAAGTGGTCGCACAGCAGGCACACCTTCAAGGTCCAGGAGGAGTTGGTGTAGCCCACCGCGAAGGCGAAGTTGGGGACGCCGGAAAGCATCATGCCCTTGTAAGCCAGGGTGTCGCTCAGGACCACGGGCTTATCGTCCTTGTACAGGCGGACGCCTCCGAACATTTGCACATTCAGCCCGGTGGCTGTAATGACGATGTCGGCGTCCAGCGTCTTGCCGGACTTCAGCAATAGACCGGACTCGGTGAATCGCTCGATATGGTCGGTCACGACCTCGGCCTTACCCGCGCTGATGGTCTTGAACAAATCGCCTTCGGGCACCGAACACAAGCGCTGGTCCCAAGGGTTGTAGGGCGGGTTGAAATGCACGTCGACCGGATAGTCCTTGGGGAGCTCCTTGCGAGTCAGCCACAGAAGCAGTTTTTTCGAAAGCATGGGAAAGCGCTGGCAGAAGCTCCAGAAGGCCAGGGTGATCCGGGCGTTCTTGTAGCGCGTCAGGGCGTAGGCGGTCTTCTCGGGCAGCACCTTGCGGAAAAACGCCGCGACCGCATCATTGGCAGGCTGGTTGATGATGTAGGAGGGTGTGCGCTGCAGCATGGTGATGCTGGAGACCTTGTCCGCCATGGCCGGGATCAGGGTTACGGCGGTTGCGCCGCTGCCAATGACAACGACACGCTTGCCGGTGTAGTCCAGGTCCTCGGGCCAGTGTTGCGGATGGACGATTTGTCCCTTGAACTGTTCGCTTCCCTCGAAGCGGGGGCTGAACCCCTGGTCGTAGCGGTAGTAACCGCCCGCACTGAACAGCCAGCGGCATTCGAGAGTACGGATTTGCCCCGTATGGCCATCATCCACCTGCACCGCCCACAAGCCTTTGTCCGTTTGCCAGTTCGCCGAGAGGATTTTCTGCTGGTACTGGATGAAGGGCGTCAGTTGGTACTCGTCGACGGCTTCACGCAGGTACTCGAGGATATCCGCGGCGTCCGCCAGGGACTTCGCCTTGGTCCAAGGCTTGAAGTCGAAGCCGAAGGTATACAGGTCTGAGTCGGAGCGTATGCCGGGATAGCGGAACAGATCCCAGGTGCCACCCATACGCTCGCGGGATTCGAGAATCGCAAAGGTTTTGTTGGGCTGATGACGTCGAAGGTAAGCTGCGGCGCCGATGCCAGACACACCGGCTCCCATGATCACTATATCGAGCGGCTCAACCGGAAGAGCAGTGTGCGAGGACATAGGGCCTCCTATTGTTATGTTATAGAGACTGATCTTTTGACTTGATCATTTGACCATGATGGGGCGGTCGTTTGCTCGGAGCAAGGTGCAAAGTGCACCGCGAAATTATTTTTTTGGAGCGATTTGTACAGATCGGTCGCGCATATGCCGACTCAACCCGCTGTTGCAGGAGCCGTGATCAAGGGAGGGAAAGAGGGCGGCTAACTGGGCCAATTTGACCTTGGAAGGCGATGCTTCGAGCCAGAGACCCTGTGTTTTCGAATCGTCATGTCCGAGATCAATAGGAGGAGTGCGCCAGGTGCCCGGTTGCCGGGTCACTCCGGAACCTGGGCGCATTCGTATTGCGTTCAGTAGCTGGCTACCAGCAGCTTAACCGCCTGGCAGGCCGTCTCGGTCTCGGTCTCGAGGCGCTCGGGGTTGCCGTGGGCCATCCAAGCGAGCAGCAAGCCATCGAAGAGGTTGAGGAGCAGTTGACTGACAGTAGTCAATGCGGCCTGATCCAGCGCATCGCCCGTCGCTTTCTGTATGGCCTGGCGGGTCGCTTCGTTGGAAGCGGTATAAATCTTCGCGGCCATTTCCGGATCGTTGCGCAGGTTCCAGAAGAAGAGTTCGAACTGTGTGATGGCCCGTTCGGGGTGCGCGATGAACCACTTGACCAGTTGGCGCAGCATTTCTCCGACCGACTCTGCGGGAGTGGCGCCTGCCGGCGCTTGCAAGTCCTGCTGCGGCAAGTTGATCAAGGACTCGTAGACCGCATAGAACAAATCCTCCTTGGTGTGGAAGACATAGTGAAGCGAGGCCAGCGGAGAATTCGCCGCCGCCGCGATACGCCGCGTCGTGGCGTTGGCTATGCCGTGCTCCGCGATCACCTTGATGGTCGCTTCAATGAAGTCCTGCCTGCGCTCTTCTGCGCCTATCCGAGCCATGTTGCCTTTCCCCTTTTGGCATTGCCGCCAACCGCCAGGTCTGGTGTCGGCGGGGACGAATGCTATCGCAAGGTCATTCCTCAATCCATGAGTCGATGTCCCCGTTCCTGTGCGGGACAGCAGTCTGCTTAAAGCCATTGCTCGGAAGGTAAGGCGGAGCGCCGGTGGCCACTGGCGCTGAGCCTATTCGGGAAATGAGTCAAAACAAGATCAATCGACTTGATCAATTGACTATGTTCGAAGATTATGACAGCGCCGAACGGGTAATGCCCGACTGCGTAGCGGGGAGAAAAGGGCGTTGTGGTGACTGGCCCAGCTCCGAGCCGCTCGACCGACTCACTGGGCAAAACAATGACAAACCAGACAGGTACAAAGCAGATGGATACGGGAAAACTCTCGACGGTCAGCAGTGATGCATCGGTCGAACAGGTTGTGGAAATCATTCGGCGTGACGGCGGTGTCATCATTTCCGATTTCGTCTCGCCGGAAACGCTGAAGTCCCTCACCGAAGAGCTGGACGCCTACCTGAACGTCACGCCTTGCGGGGTGGACCCCTATTTCGCGGGCACGCAGACCCGACGTGTCGCCCGCATCATCGGGCGCAGTGACACGGCGGTGGAGGTGGCCCTGAGCCCGTTGTTCATCGGGGCGGCCCGGCAGATCCTGCAGACACCGACCCATGTATGGGTGGGCAGCGACCGCATCGAGATGGCGCCTGACATTCAACTCAGCATTACCCAGGCCATCCAGATCGGGCCGGGCCAAGGCCTCCAGCCCTTGCATCGTGACGATGCCACCTCACTGTGGCGACATCCCCAGTTCGGGCGCGAGGCCCGGCTGCAGATGATGCTGGCCATCTCGGACTTCACTGAAGAGAACGGTGCCACGCGCGTCATTCCGGGTAGCCACCAATGGGATGACGAGCGCATGCCGACCCAAGAAGAAACCATCGCCGCGGAAATGAAGGCAGGCTCCGCGCTGCTGTGGATGGGGTCGGTCTACCACGGCGGTGGTGCCAATACCACCTCGTCTCCTCGCACCGGCCTGACCATGGCCTACGACCTGGCCTTCCTGCGTCTCGAAGAGAACCACTTCCTTTCCCTTCCCATTGAGCGGGTTCGCCAGCTCCCACCGGAGATGCAACGCCTGCTGGGCTGGAGCGCCAGTTCCACGCTGTTGGGTTGGGTGGAAATCGATGGCCAGATGCGAGACCCGCAAGAACTCCTGGGCATGCCTGCTTTCTCCGAACCGGGGAAAGGTTTCTAGCCGTCTCGAGCCTGCCACGGGGCGATCCTGGCGGAGCGTTGGACGGTGATCTTGGAGCGATTTGAATGAACGCGTTGAACAAAGCAACTGGCGGTGATTCCGTGCCGTTGAGATTCCGCACGCTTGGCGGATGGATTGAACGTCCGGGCGATCTGCAACCGGAGCTCAAGGGCCACGAGCGTGCCGATGTGATCGTGGTCGGCGCCGGCTTTGCCGGCCTGTCGACCGCGTTGGAGCTGAGGGCGCGCGGGGCGGAGGTCATCGTGCTGGAGCAGGAATTCGCGGGCTTCGGTGCCAGCGGGCGCAATGCGGGCTACCTGCTCGGCAGCATGGGCGTCGAATGCGATATGTTCGTCAATCGCGTGGGGGCGGAGCAGGCGGCACAGTTCGTCAGGTTCTATGACGAGGCCGTGCCCTACGTCGAAGGTCGATTGAAGGCACTGGGCATCGATTGTGACTACAACCCTTCGGGTGTGCTCCGGGCCGGTGTTCATCCCAGCCAGGAAAAGCGCCTACGGCAGAACATGGAGCTGGGTCGGAAGCTGGGGGCGGTGACCCGCTTCGTGGACGGTGACGAGATGCGCGCGCGGGGCATCCCGCCTGCCTTCCTGTTCGCCTCCGAGCAATGCGGCGGCACCTTGAATCCTGGGAAATACATCAGCGGCCTGCGCCGCGCGGCCATCCAGGCGGGCGTGAAACTCTTCGAGCGCACGCCATTGCTCTCTTTCAGTGAAGGGCCGGTCATCACCTGCAAGACGGCGCACGGTAGTGCCGCCGCCCCGGTGATGGTACTGGCAACCAATGCCTATACACCCCAGCTGGGGGTGCTGCGCAACAAGGTCGCGGCGATTCGGGTGTCGGCGATCGAAACGCAACCGCTATCGACGGAGCAACTGGCCGCGTTGGGTTGGCAGGGGCGGGAAGGAATCATCACGCCGCACTACACCATGGAGAGCCACCGCCTGACGGCGCACGGCACCATGGTGTTGACCGTCAAGAAGCTGGGTTATGCCTACGGCTCGAAGACGCCCAACATCCCTGACCAGGGCGCCTACAGGGCATTGGCCCATGTGCTGCGCGAGCGCTATCCGGTATTGCAAGGCCTTGGCATCCAGCACTGTTGGAGTGGCTACGTCAGTGGCGCTTATGACTTCCTACCGGTGATCGGTGTCATGGGCACGAAGCAGAACATTTACTACACCGCTGGCTGCTCGGGTCACGGGCTGGGTACTCAGTCGCTCATAGGGTCGCTCTTTGCCGCGCAGATCAACGGTGAAGCGCCGGAGCTGCTGGCGGCGGCGCTCCAGCACAAGACACCGTCCCTGCTACCTGAGCCGCTGCAATGGTGCGTCGTACAATCCGCGTTTGCGGCGGCCACATTGCTGGACGCCTGGACGAATAAAAAAGTACGTAAGTACCAGGCCGGGAAAGGCTGATCGCAACCCGTGCCGTTGTTGTTTCAAGTGGCTGCACGCCAACAGCGCGGCCCTATTGATAGAGGCTGTTATCGTGGAACTAATAGAAATAAGTATATTGGCCTCCTGTGTGCTGCTAGCGCTCTGCGGCTTGTACTACGGAGTGGCGTTCACCAGGCGAAAAAACTATCTGCTGGGCGGGGAATTCTTGATTGTAGGAATATCCGCGACGAACTTTACGGTCTTCCTCGTTACGGGCTGGCTGGTTAATTACAATGCTGCCATGTTTCTCGACGCCTTTTCCCGAGGGGTCGGAATTCCCATTATTGCAACACTGGGCTTGATGGCGGTCACGCACAATTACAAGCCATCTCTGGCGAGTGACGTCCTGTTGTTCCTGGCTGGTTTTGCGGCCGCGGCCATTTACTTCATGTCGAACTCATTCAAGGAATTTCTCCCTTATTTCTATGTGGTGATGTGGTTGGCTTACACCGCGTACCTGGTCTATTTCGTGTGGCTACTGGCCCGTGCCAGAGAGGTTCTGCATGCGCTGGCCACCGCCCTGGCGGGCGTGGCGGGGCTAACGATCGCACTGCGATATGACTTCTTTCCGATCCCGGGTGATGACACGAAGATGCTGTTCATGACCTTGGCTTTCTTGACGTGGTCGTACTCGATCGTGCAGTCGTTCTATGCCTATGGTGCGCTTCAGCGTTCCAAAAGAACTCCGTTGAGGCATTACTCAACTTCCGTTAGATAGAGCGGTACAGGCTGCGCTGTTGTGCGGAATACTTATTGATTCAAACAGCTCCATGTCGGGCCGCAGGTCCGCTTCTTTACCGCCTCTTGGGGCGGTTTTTTTATGTGAAATCAATTCGTTTTCATTGGTTGGATCTTAATGAAGAGATCAACTCTGGTGCAATAATTCCGACGGCTTGGCAAGGGTAAATATAACTACGCGGTGCACCATGGCTGGGCAGTTGCTGGTAACACATGTTTCTTTAATTCCCACGATGGTGCAGGCGGATGATGCATATGAGTCATTAATAACGCCTAACTAACTGATTCATCTAAATTAATTTCCTCATGCAGTTTCTGGCATATGGTTTGCCCTCTGATCGCCTGACATGGTCAATTGATCATGTCAGGCGATCAGTTTGCGACAGGCCTATTTCCGTCTGGAAGGTCGGGTAGCCAATCCAAGCCCTTTGTTTGAGGAGCCACTAATGAAAGAAGTATCTGCGCGGCAGGAAGGCGACGTATGCGCCCGCCGTATGTTCAGACAGTTGCTGGTTACCCTCGCGGCATCGGCCGCGATCTGCTCGATACAAGCCGCGCCCCAGGGGGCCGAGGCGCTGGGTTCGAAGCTCACGCCGCTGGGTGGTGAGGTCGCCGCCAGCTCAAGCGGGGATATTCCGGCCTGGAGCGCCCCGGGGCCGCAAGGGACAGGCTGGAACTACGGCCAGGTACGCGGGGAACATTGGAAGTTCAAGGGCGACAAGCCCCTGTACAGCATCGATGCGAGCAATGTGGCGCAGCACGCGAGCAAGCTTGCTCCTGCTCAAATGGAACTGTTCAAGAAGATTCCGGGCTACCGCATGGATGTCTACCCGACCCGTCGGACCTGCGATGTGCCGACCTTCGTGGCTGAGAACACCCGTCGGAACGTGGGCTTCGCCAAGCTCGACGCCACCGGGGTCGCCCTCGAGGAAGCCCACTTGCCGGGTGCCCCATTCCCGATGCCGAGCAACGGCGCCGAGGTGATGTGGAACGTGAAGATGCGCTACCGCGGCGTGGGCGTCGAAATCCCGAAAAGCATCTCGGGGATCTCGCCGCGCAAAGGCGGGGAGTGGCTGCGCCAGTCCACCGATACCTTCTTCTTCACTCCCTGGGGCAAGAAAGGCGACAACCTATTCTCCTCCGTCGGCCGCCTGGAAAACGCCACCTTCTTCAATTACCTGGAGCCTGCCGCCCTGGCTGGCCAGTCCGCGGTGCAGACGGCCGTGGCCGGCGAGCAGGCCACGACCTTCTATTACTTCCCCGGCCAACGTCGCGTGCGGCGCATGCCGTCGTACTCCTACGACGCGCCGCAGATCGGACTGGACAATCAGTACACCGTCGATGAGGCAAACGTCTTCTTCGGCACCATGGATCGCTTTGACTGGAAACTGATCGGCAAGCAGGAACTGCTGGTGCCGTACAACGCCTTCGGTGCCTACGACACCTCCGCCGAAGTGGAGGCGTTCGCCGGCAACGACTCGATCGCGCCGCAGGCGCGCCGCTACGAGCTGCATCGGGTCTGGGTGGTCGAAGCCAATGTCCGCCAGGGCATGCGCCACCAGGCGCCAAAACGCCTGTTCTACATCGACGAGGACAGCTGGAACCCGCTGCTGGCTGTCGACTACGACAAGCAGGGCCAGATCTGGAAGGTGCGTGAAGGGTTCTCGATCCCCGTCTACGAGACGGGCGCGTGCGATGTGCAAGCGCAGGTCCAGTACAACTTGGTCGACGGCCGTTACCTCTTCGACATGACCACCATCGGCGCGGGCAAGAAGGACATCCACTGGCTCACGGAGGACAGTGGAAACCCTCGGCTGAAACGCGACTTCTTCACCTCTGACAACCTGCGAGCTATCAGCGAGCGCTAAAAAAGACGCCAGTCCGAGAGCCAGCATGAAAAGAACAATTACGAAAGCGTCAGGCCTTGCCATCGTGTGCGCAACCCCACTGGCAATGGGGTTCACTTTTGAAACCGACACCCTTCACGGCTCGTTCGACTCCACGATCACCGCAGGCATGGGTCTGCGCACGGAGTCGCGCGGTTGCAACCTCATCAACCAGGGGGCGACCGGGCACAACGTACCCTCCGGCTGCCTGGCGCAGAGCTCCGGCGTGGCTGACCAGGGCGACCTGAACTACGACCGGGGCGACCTCTTCACCAACTACCTCAAGGGTACCCACGAGCTGGTGCTGAAGTTGCCGGAGGACATCACCTTCATGGCGCGCGGCACCTGGATCCGCGACTTCGCCGCCACCGATACCACGGGCACCTTGTCGTCCAGCGCGCCCGAGAGTGTCGGCAGCGACGGCCTGAGCGATGACGCCCACGACGACCTTGCCTTCAAGGCTCGCCTGCTGGATCTCTGGGTGAGCAAGGGCTTCGACCTGGGCGGGCAGCGAGTACGGGCCCGCCTGGGTAACCAGGTGATCAACTGGGGCGAGAGCCTGTTCGTGGCGGGGGGTATCAACAATACCAACGCCTACGACTATCAAGCCTTGGCCCGTCCGGGGGTGCAGCTCAAGGAGGCCGTGCTGCCGGCGCCGATGCTCAGTGTCGCCTCCGGCCTGGGCTCCGGGGTCAACGTCGAGGCCTACTATCAATTCCGCTGGAACAAGAGCGAGCTGCCGCCGGTGGGCAGCTACTGGTCCACCACCAACGCGCTCGGCGAGGGCAGGGGCGAGTACGGGTTCTCCGAGAACAAAGCCCGGGACAGCGGCCAGTGGGGCCTTTCGCTGCGCTGGCAACCGGAGGACAGCGACGTCAACTATGGCTTCTACGTAATGCGCTATCACGACAAGACGCCGTCGTTGCGCGTGGATATTCTCGACCCGGACACCTTTGCCGCCGCACCGTCCTGGCGCTACCAGGAAGACCGGATGATGTATGGCGTCAGCGCCAACATGCCGATCGGCGACTGGGCGGTCGGTACCGAGCTGTCCTATCGGCCAAAGGATTCGGTGATGCTCAACCCGGTCGTCGACCTGTGTTCGAGCAATGGCGGCAAATGCTGGAAGGACGAGAAGAAGTTCCAGTGGCACCTGACCGGCCTGTACAGCTTCACGCCCTCCAACTCGCCGACGCTGCTGGATTTCACCGGTGCCAGCACGGGTAGCTTGCTCACCGAACTGGTAGTCATCAAGTACCCGGGGCTGCATGACCAGATCAACGGCGAGCCGCTCGCCGCCGGGCTCAATGCCTGGCAGCTGGACCCGGCGACCGCGCCGAAGTCCCGTGGCGACAAGACTTCGTCGGGGATCAACCTGGACTTCAGCATGACCTATGACGGCACCTTGCTGCCGGGCTGGCAAGTCACCCCGGGCGTGTTCTACGCACGCTCGTTGAGCGGACGCACACCGAACCTCACGGCCACCTTCACCAAGGACGCGAGCAGCATGAATTTCTACCTGAACTTCGTGCGCAACCCGGCCAGTTGGCAGGTGTCCCTGAACTACGCCAAGTTCATGGGCGGCGATACGCCTTACGACCAGCTGTATCGTGACCGCGACTATGTCGGCATCGCGATCTCCCGCACCTTGTGAGGCCTACCGTGAACGGTTCTGTAAAACTGATAGAAGTCCAGGCGCGTGGCGTGTTGCCACGCGTCGAGCGTGTCCTGTTCGGACATCGTCGGCTGGTGCTGGCGGGCCTGGCCGTGTTCACCCTGATCATGGCCTGGTTCGCGGTGCAGTTGCGCATGGACGCCGGCTTCGAAAAGCAGTTGCCGGTCGGCCATGAATACATCCGGACATTCAAGACGTACCGCAACGACCTGATGGGCGCCAACCGCTTGACTATCGTGGTCAAGGCCCGAAATGGTGGCATTTGGAGTGCCCCCGGACTGAAGCGACTCTACGACGTGACCCAGGCGATCAGTTTCCTGCCGGGGATTTCCCGAAGCAGCGTGCGTTCGTTGTGGACGCCCAATGCCTTCGTCAACGAGATTACCGAAGAAGGTTTTCGCGCCGATCCGCTGGTGCCGGGCACGGTTTCGCCCGAACACTTGAACGACCAGGTCATCGCCTCGATCGCCAACTCCACCGCGCAAGGGGGCTTCATTGGCACCTTGGTTTCGCGTGACCAGAGCAGCGCGATGATCACGGCGGAGCTCAACGAGTACGAGGCCGACGGAGCGCACTTGGACTATGTCGCGTTCAATCACCGCTTGGAAAAAGAAATTCGCCAGCAGTTCGAAGATGGCGATTTCGACGTGCAGATCATCGGCTTCGCCAAGCAGATCGGAGACATCGCCGACGGCGCTTCGGCGGTGCTGGAGTTCTGCTTGTTGGCGTTGCTGCTGACTGCGGCGGCGGTGTACTGGTATTGCCATTCGCTGCGTTTCACCCTGCTGGCGCTGGTCTGCTCGCTGGCGTCGCTGGTCTGGCAGTTTGGCAGCCTGCACTTGCTGGGCTATGGGCTCGATCCGCTGGCGGTCCTGGTGCCGTTCCTGGTGTTCGCCATCGGCGTTTCCCATGGCGTTCAGCAGATCAACTTCATCGTCCGTGAAATCGCCATTGGCAAGAGCGCGGAGGCGGCGGCTCGCTCGAGTTTCACCGGCTTGCTGATCCCGGGAACGCTGGCCCTGGTGACCGCGCTGGTTTCCTTCGTCACCCTGCTGCTGATCCCGATCCCGATGGTTCGGGAACTGGCCATCACGGCATCGCTTGGCGTGGCCTTCAAGATCATCACCAACCTGCTGATGTTGCCGTTGCTGGCCTCCATGCTGCGGGTCGATGAACGCTATGCGGCGGCGCAGGAGAGCTCCCGTCGCCGCCGCGCCCGTTGGCTGCGTGGCCTGGCTCGGCTCGCCGAGTGGCGCAAGGCGCAGTGGGTGCTTGGCGTGGCCCTGATGGTATTTCTGGTGGCGATCTGGCAGAGCCATGACCGTGTCGTCGGCTCGCTGCAGGCGGGGGCTCCGGAGCTGCGCGAGGACTCGCGCTTCAACCGCGATGCCGTCGCCATCGCCAGCAACTACGACATCGGCCTGGACTGGCTCAGCGTGGTGTTCGAAGTCGACCCGGCGGCCTCGGGTGAAGGCGTGCCGGTGGCTTGCGAGGATGTGGCGGCGGGTCAGTACCAGGACCGCTTCGTCTGGGCCATGCAGGGCGTGCCCGGGGTGCTGTCGGTCGCATCCTTCTCCACCACCATGCGGCAGTTCAACGAGGGCTACAACGAAGGCAATCCCAAGATGGCCGCAGTGCCCATCGACCCGATGAACTATGCCGCGCTGGCCGGCGAGGTGTCGCGCACGCCCGGACTGATGCGTACTGACTGCAGCATGTCCGCCGTGCATCTGTATCTGGCCGACCACAAGGCCACCACGATCAACCGGGTAGTGGAGGCGGTCAAGGCGTTTCGTAGCGAGTATTCGCAACCGGGCCTGGCGATCCGCCTCGCCTCTGGCAACGCCGGTGTCCTGGCCGCCATCAACGAGGAAGTGGAGAAAAGCGAAACGCCCATGCTGCTGTACGTCTATGCCGCGATCGCGCTGCTGGTGTTCGCGGTCTACCGCGACCTGCGCGCCGTGCTGGTGTGCTGCCTGCCGCTGACCATCGGCACCTTCATCGGCTACTGGTTCATGAAGGAGCTGCAGATCGGCCTGACCATCGCCACCTTGCCGGTGATGGTGCTGGCCGTGGGGATCGGTGTCGACTACGCCTTCTACATCTACAACCGTCTGCAACTGCACCAGGCCCATGGCCAGTCGATCACCAAGGCGGTCGAGTACGCCCTGCTCGAGGTGGGCGTGGCCACGATCTTCACCGCGATCACCCTGGCAGTCGGGGTCGCCACCTGGGCGTTTTCCGAGCTGAAGTTCCAGGCCGACATGGGCAAGCTGCTCGCCTTCATGTTCATCGTCAACATGGTCATGGCCATGACCGTGCTGCCGGCCTTCGCCGTGTGGCTGGAGCGGGTGTTCCCGCGCAAGCGCCCCGTGCGCATGGTCGGCGCATTGCTGCACTGAGGAGAGACACATGGGTTACAGAGGTTCATTCGCGGCGGCTTTGCTCGTCGCAGCACTATCGCTGGGTTCTCTCAGAGCCGAGCCTTTGCAGGCCGTGCCGGCCGCCCAGGTGAGCCATGCCACGCAAGCCACCATGCTGGACGCCACCAGGGCGGGGGAGCGCGTGGTCGCTGTCGGCGACCACGGTGTCGTGCTGTTGTCCGATGATCACGGCAAGCACTTTCGCCAGGCGCGCTCGGTGCCCGTGTCCACGCCACTGACCGGCGTGTCGTTCGTGGACGCCGATCGCGGCTGGGCGGTCGGCCAGTGGGGGGCGATTCTGTCGACCACCGATGGCGGTGAGTCCTGGCAGGTCCAGCGCCTGTCGACGGAAGAGGACCGGCCGTTGTTCGATGTGCACTTCTTCAATGCCCAGCAGGGCGTTGCGGTAGGCCTCTGGTCATTGCTGCTGACCACCGGGGATGGCGGCAAGACATGGACGGAGCAGCCGCTGCAAGCCCCGCCCGGTTCCAAGAGGGCCGACCTCAATCTGATGGGGCTTTTCGCCGACAGCCGCGACACGCTCTACGCCACGGCCGAGCGTGGGCAGGTGCTGCAATCCGAGGACTTCGGGAAGAGCTGGCGTTACCTGGATACCGGCTACGAAGGCACGCTCTGGTCTGGCGCGGTGCTGGCCGACGGGAGCCTGCTGCTGGGCGGCCAACGTGGGACCTTGTTGCAGGGGGCCGTGGGCGGCGAAGGCTTTCGCCGATTGCCGACGCAAAGCAAGGGCTCTGTCACCTTCGTAGCGGTGGAGGGCCGTCGCGTCGTGGCGGTCGGGCTGGACGGGTTCAGGGTGGAGAGCCGCGACAGTGGGCACAGCTTCCAGGAAAAGCAGTCGGCAGATGGCCTTTCGCTGACAGCGGCGCTGTTCGACACCGAGGGCGTGCCTGTGCTGTTTTCACGTCGCGGGGTTGTCACCTATCAGGAGTGAGATGTTCACCGGCTGGTTGCCAAGGCCAGGCATCGCAATCCGATGCCTGGCCTCTTTCCTTGCGTTGGAGGGCGCCTAGAGCTGGAGATAATCCGCCAGGTCCGCGTAGTTGTGCTGCCACAGGCCCGGGCTGCCATGGGGGTATTGAGAGCGGAAGCCGAGGATCTTCTGCACCCGTGGGGACAAGGTTCGGACTATCTCAAGCGGCACGATCAGCGGATAGGCTTCTTCAGGCGTGATGACCGAAGCCTGCATCGGGATCGTCAGCCCGCGACGGTAGTAGTCGGTTGTTACGTTGGGCCCGCCACCATGAACGACCTTCCCGCCGAACAGTACGGCATCCCCGGCGTTCAACAGGGCGGGGATCGTCATCTCCGGGGTTCCCAGCTCTTCGAAGTCATCCCAATCCTGGCTCCCTGGAATCAAGCGGGTCGCGCCGTTTTCCTCGGTGAAGTCCGTGAGTGCCAGCATCAGGTTGGTAATGGCGCGTGGCGCGTGCTTGTTCATGGCCACGAACGGTTGGTACTGCGCCATGTCCCGGTGCAGCATTTGAGCTTTGTTGCCTGGGCCGATCTCGATCAGTTGAGCCGTGGTCAGCCACCAGTCACCACACTCGGGTTCATAAAGCACGCGGCCCAGTTCATGAAAGAGGTCGTCATCCAGGATTTCCTCACGAAAGGTCTTGCTGTGAGTAACGAGGTTGGTAAGCCGCTTGGTTTGATGACCATGAAACTCGGCAACTAACGCGTGTTCGTGCTTGGAGCCCGCATCGAGTGCGGCGAGCGGTGCTTCGAGTTCGTCGTTGATCCGAACGACTTGTTCAGGGGTCAGGAAGCTACGGATGATGACCGCCCCCGCCTGGTCGCTCAGCAGCGCAATTTCTTCCGCTGAATTCGATCGGGTTACGACAGGCAGGCCTGGCAAGGAATCGCGAGAGGCTGACATTGGAAACACTCCAGATTGAAAGGAACGGTTGGCGCAGGCGGATGGATGCTCAACCAACGGGCATCAGGAACGGACCCGCTTGCCACTGCGCTAAACCCAAAAAAGAAACATGGAGCGTCACGGTGCCTCCTTGTGTTTTTGTTCAGGCAGTGGGGTCATGCTAGGTTTCACCCTGCCTGCCGCCAAGGTACAAACCGCACCGTTTTCCCCGTTATTTTTGAGTGATTTGCACTGCCCATGACCAGCACTCCGTCCCCCTGGCCGCGCCCCTCCGAAGCTGTTCGTGAGCTCATGCGCAAAGGCGCCGAGATCGCTCAGACGCTGCCGCCGCAGTGGATCGAGCGTCTGAACCAGGCGCTTTTCTCGTCAACCGAAGACGCAGAGCTGCTGGAGGACCCGGTCATCCTCGCGGCGTGCCGGCGCGCCAATCGCGCAGAGTTGTTGCATTGGGCGCATGCCAACCTGCAACGCCCGGGGGAACCGGTGGAGCCTTACGTGTCAGCCGACATGGTGGACACCGCCAAGGAGCTGGCCCGCAGGGGGCTGTCCGAGTTGTTGATGAATGTCGCGAGGTCGACCCAGAACACCGCGTGGGAACTGTGGATGAAGATGGCATTCAGCCTGACGCGCGATCCAGTGGTGCTCGAAGAGTTTCTGGAGGTCTCGTCGCGCTCCATCTCGGAATTCATCGGCGGCAATATGCGGGTTGTGACCCAAGTAATCTTGGAAGAAAAGAACGCCCAGGCCCATGACGACTCTGTCGATAAAAGGACGCTGGTCAGTCGCCTGCTCGATGGCCGAGATGTGGACGCCGAACAGTTCGGCAGGCGACTCGGTTACAGCCTTTTCCAGAAGCACCACGCCTGCCTCATCTGGAGCGAAATCGCCGATGCGGACATCCAACCCCTGGAGGGCATGGCGCGCGCTTTGGCGCAGCTTACCGGCACGGTGGCGCCGCTGATCGTGTTCGCAGGCCCGGCAACGCTGTGGACCTGGATGAATGCGGCAAAACCCTTGGACCTGACCGCGCTGCAAGGCGTCGCGCAGCAGTTTCCTGGAGTGCGCGCGGCCATCGGCTCTCCGGCAGTAGGGGTGAATGGCTTCCGTCGATCACACCTTGAGGCCCTGACCACCCAGCGGCTGATGGGGCGCCTGGCGGGCGCTCCCGCCGTCGCCACTATCGATCAAGTCAGGATGGTTTCGCTGATGACCCAGGACCTGCGCGCCGCCAGGCAATTCGTCCTGAGCACGCTGGGGCGGTTGGCCACGGAGCCCAGGAGCCTCCAGTATTCGTTACACGCTTTCCTGGCCAACGGCTGCAACATCACCCAGACCGCCGAAGTACTCGGCACGCACCGCAACACCTTGCTGCGTCGGTTGGAGCGTGCCCAGGACCTGTTGCCCGTGCCGCTCGCCGACCACCGCATCCAGATCGCCGCGGCCCTTGAATTGGTGATCTGGAGCACGCCACTGGACGATGATGAGAAATGAGACTATCGGGAAGGCATAACTTCCTTGGACGGGTAGAGCGCCGGGTTGTCGCACAGGGGCGCGTCGATCAGGGCGGTCATGCGTGTCATGGTTCGGTTCCTTGTCTACAAAGATGGGTACGGTCGGTTCAGGCGACTGGAATGGGGTTGTCGACCTGCGACGGGTTAACTGCTCGACCAACGCGTGCTCGTTCCGACGGGGGTTGTCCCGCAGAGGCATCACCCGGTCCATCAGCACTTCGGTGGTCGTGGTCTCGAGCTTGAGCAGGGTGTCCCTGACGAAAGTGTCCAGCGGCATGGCCCGCTCGTCGCCGCTCTTGTGGATCAGGTCGGTACCCACCCAGGGCGGCGCAATCTCCAGCACCTTGACCGAGGTGTCGCGCAGCATGAAGCGCTGGGACAACGCGCAGCAATGCAGGGCCGCCTTGGCGGCTGAGTAGAGCGCCGTGGCAGCCAGAGGCACGAAGGCCAGGATCGAGCTGTTGTGGATGAGATAGGCATCGGGTGGCGCTTCAGGTGCTCCACGAAGGCCGCGCTGCCTCGAACCGGGCCGAGCAGGTGGTGTGCACCAAGTGGACGGCCTGCTCGTCGTCTAGCTCCCCGGCGCCCGCATCGTCGAACGGCATGATGCCGGCGTTGTTGATTACCACATTCAGCGAAGATGGCGGTGGATGACCTCCTGAGCGACCGCCTTGATCTGCTTTGGAACGATGATGACGAGTGGGATGGTATCGATTCTCGGGTTGGCCCGGGCCACCTCGTCCAGCAGCGCCTGGCGGCGGCCGGCGACGATTACTTGGTTGCCGAGCCGATGGAAGGCTTTGGCCAGGGCACGGCCGATTCCGGAGGTTCCGCCGGTGATAAAGAGGGTATTCGCGTCAGCTTCATGGTTCGTGTGCTTGGCCTCGATCAGCGGGCGAGGTAGCGGGGCGCCGCGCGAAGACCCATTGGACCTACGCCCGGACGCTGCGAGCCCGCTACCCGGACATCGAGGTCGAGGACGATCGGATCTTCATCGTCGACGGGCCCGTCTGAACCTCCGCGGGCATGACCGCGGGGTTGGACATGGCCCTGAGCATGGTCGAGAAGACCTGGGCGCGAAGCTGGCGCGCTCGGTCGCCAACAGGCTCGTGATGCCTCAGCGACGCTCTGGAGGGCGCTCGCAGCATTCCGAGCTGTTATCGCTTGCGCCGAAGTCGGATCGCATCCAGCGTGCCCTGGACCATGCGCCAGTACCTCGACCGCCTCCTGAGCGTCGAGCTGCTGGCGGAGGCGGCGCGCCTGAGCCCGAGGCAATGCACCCGGCTGTTCACCGCCGAGACGGGACAGTCCCCCAAGGTTGTGGAGGGCCTGAGGCCGCTCGGTTGATGATCGAGCAGAGCCGGCACGGCCTGGAGGTCGTGGCCAAGAAGACTGGCTTTCGGGACTGCCGCCATATTGAGGGAAGCCTTCATCCGGGGCTTCGGCGTCCCCCCCCTGCAAGCCGTGTGCCGGGACGCGCGGTGTGTCGGCTAAGGTCGGGCGTAGCCGGGCGGTTGCTCTCAGGCGAACGACCTTCGCCAGGCGGGGAGCGGCGCTTGCGGGTCGCCGTACGGCCGGATGGCCGGGCGGCATTACGAGGGCCGGGCCGGAGGCGGGGCTTGGCGCCTTGTCGCCGTCGCTTCGCCGATGCTTGGGTTGGCTCCAAGACCCGCTCGCAACGAGACTCGCGTCGTCGTCTATCTCTCGAAACCGGGCCAGGCTCCGTCCGGCGTCCTTTCTTGCGAAACCGTTCCCGGCATCTTTAATGGATAAAACGGCTGCCATCCGTCTCGAATAACGCCATGGCTGGACGCGACGAAGACTCACTGCAAAGGATCAGGTGATCTCATGTTCAATTCCGCTTTCAAGCAGGAGCTGGCCCAACTGCGTAACGAGAACGCCGAGTTTCGTCAGATTCAGGATGCGATGGAAACGGAGACCATGGGACTGACCCTCGATGGGCAGGGGCGCATCCAATCGGTCAACCAGAGGTTCCTGGACGAAATGCATTACAAGCGGGGCGATCTTGAAGGGAAGCCCCTGGACACCTTCATCGCGGACTACGTGAAGAAACTGGAGTGCTACAGCAACCTCAAGCTCGCGATCAACCGGGGAGACCACATCAGCGGCCATTTCCGCCTGCTGCGCGGCGATGGTCGGGAAGCATGGCTGCGGGCGGTCTGGCAACCGGTGAAGGATTGCAACGGGCAGGTGTACAAGACCTTGTGTTTCGCCAGCGACATCACCGACATGATCGAGCGCGCCGCCGAACACGAGAGCCTGATCCGGGCCTTGCTGCGCTCCACGGCGGTCATCGAATTCAGCCTGAACGGCGAGGTGCTGGCGGCCAACGATATTTTCCTACGCGCCATGGGCTACAGACTCGAGCAGATCAAGGGCAAGCACCACCGGATGTTCTGCTTTCCCGAGGAATACAACTCGCCCGATTACGAGGAATTCTGGCGGCGGTTGCGGCGCGGCGAGTACGTGGCTAGCCGTTTCCGGCGCGTGGACAGCGCCGGGCGCGAGGTCTGGCTGGAGGCATCCTACAACCCCGTGATCAATCCCCGGGGGGAGCTGTACAAGGTCGTGAAGTTCGCCACCGTGGTCACCGACCAGGTCAACCAGGAGCGTTCCGTCGCGGAGGCCGCCGCCATCGCCTACGACATTTCGCAGCGGACCGACCTCAGCGCCCAGAAGGGCGCCGAGGTGGTGCAGCAGACGGTCAAGGTCATGCGTCAGATTGCCCAGAACCTGCAAGAGGCCTCTAATGGCATCGAGGCGCTGAACAAGCAGTCCCTGGTCATCAACTCGATCGTGAAAACCATCAGTGGTATCGCCGAGCAAACCAACCTGCTGGCCCTGAACGCCGCCATCGAAGCGGCCCGGGCCGGGGAGCAGGGGCGAGGCTTCGCCGTGGTGGCCGATGAGGTTCGCCAACTGGCCGGTCGTACCAGCCAGGCCACCGAGGAAATCATTGGGGTGGTGCAGCAGAATCAGCAACTCGCGCAGACCGCCGTTTCCAGCATGAGCAGCAGTAAGCAGCAGGCGGAGGCAGGCTTGGAACTGGCCAACGAGGCCGGCACGCAGATTCTCGATATCCAGGACGGCGCGCAACAGGTGGTCAGCGCGGTCGGGCGCTTCGCCAATCACCTCGGCGACCAGACGGGCTGATTGGCGAGCGTCCGCGTGGGTGGAGGCGTTTCGCCAGGTCCGGCGGGCACGCCGTCGATAACGGGATCGTTTCGTTTGCTCCGTCAGTCATACGATTACGGCGCGCCGACGTTGGGCGTACCGGCCGTACGAACAGGAGAGCTCATGGATACGTATCACATCAGCAAGACGGACAATGGGTGGGAGCTACGCAAGACGGGTTCCGCCCGTGCCTCCAAGAGCGCGGGAACCAAGCAGGAATTGCTGGAACTCACCGCCGCCTACATGGAGGGCAAGACGGCCTCGGTGAAAATCCATAAGGAAGACGGCACCATCCAGGAAGAACGCACCTACCCCCGTAGCGCCGACCCTCGACGCACCAAGGGCTGACTTTCGGCTCCCATGAGGCCCGCCTTGCGCGGGCCTTGTCATGACAGGAAGGTCGTCGCCAGGACCCGCGCCCGCCTGAGCGGCCTTCGCCACGTGCCGGCGAGGTGGCGATAGCTCAGCGCCGGATCAACGGATACAGCTCGCTGAGGAGCTTGCGACGGCTGAACACCAGTTGCCAGCGATGCCCCCCCAGTTGGCGCCAGAGGCGCGCCGAGCGGATGCCGGCCAGGAGCAAGGCGCGGATTTTCGAGGCGTTGCCGGCCTGTTGCAGGTAACGCATTTCGCCGTGCACTTGGATGCGCTGGCGGAATGTGCTCAAGGTGTCTTCGTAGAGCGCGCCGCAGGCGGCGATCACGTTGTCATGGGTGACGCCGAAATGCTGGACCTGCTGCTGGATCTGGTTCAGCCGGTTGCCGATGGTATCCAGCATGTCTTCGCGCTTGGCCAGTTGGCGCTCCAGGCCGAGCAGGGCCAGGGCGTAGCGCAGCGGTTCCCGTTGCAGGCTGCCCGGGTCGCGCTCCAGCGCGCTGGCCAAGGCACGGTAACCGTCGCGCAAATTGATGTCGTCGCCGCCGTAGACCTCCAGGGTCGTCTTGGGATCGCGTACCAGCAGGCTGCCGATCATGCAGCCCAATGGTGGCTCGCTGACCTGCCCGGTCTTGGCCAGCCGGTCCACCAGCGAGGCCGCATTGAACACCGCGCCCAACGCGATCAGTTGTTCCCGCGGCGCTGTCATGGGGTCGCTCCAGCCGCCCAGGGCTCGGCCTGTTCGATGACGCCGCCGCCCAGGCAGACCTCGCCATCGTAGAACACGACGGACTGGCCCGGGGTCACGGCCCGTTGTGGCGCGTCGAAGACCGCGCGATACCCCTCCGCGGTGCGCTCCAGGGTACAGTCCTGATCGCTCTGGCGATAACGCACCTTGGCGGTCAGGCGGCGCGGCGCGCTCAGCTCCACCGGGTTGATCCAATACAGCTCCGAGGCGAGCAGGGCCCGGGAGAACAGCAGGGGATGCTCGTTGCCCTGGCCCACGACCAGCACATTGCGCGAGAGGTCCTTCTTCAGGACATACCAAGGCGACTCGTTGGCGTCTTTCAGGCCGCCGATGCCGAGGCCCTGGCGCTGGCCGATGGTGTGATACATCAGGCCCATATGGCGCCCGATGACCTTGCCGTCGAGGGTCTCGATGTCACCCGGCTGTGCCGGCAGGTATTGCTTGAGGAAATCGCTGAAGCGGCGCTCGCCGATGAAGCAGATGCCGGTGGAATCCTTCTTCTTCGCCGTCGCCAGGGCGTGCTTTTCCGCGATCGCGCGCACCTGGGGCTTTTCCAGCTCGCCCACCGGAAACAGTGTTTTGCCGATCTGCTCGCCACCCACGGCGTGGAGGAAATAACTCTGGTCCTTGTTCGGATCGAGCCCCTTGAGCAGCTCGCTGCGCCCCTTGACGTCGCGACGCCGGACGTAATGCCCCGTGGCGATCAGGTCGGCGCCCAGGCTCAGAGCATAGTCCAGGAACGCCTTGAACTTGATTTCACGGTTGCAGAGGATATCCGGGTTAGGCGTTCGTCCCGCCTTGTACTCGGCCAGGAAGTGCTCGAAGACGTTGTCCCAGTACTCCGCCGCGAAGTTGGCGGTATGCAAGGGAATGCCGATCCGTTCGCACACGGCTTGGGCGTCCGCCAGATCTTCGCGGGCAGTGCAGTATTCCGTGCCGTCATCCTCTTCCCAGTTCTTCATGAACAGGCCTTCGACCTGGTAGCCCTGTTCGAGCAGCAGCAGGGCGGAAACCGAGGAGTCCACGCCGCCGGACATGCCGACGATCACACGAGTAGTGGCTGGATCATGCATAGCGATAGGCGATGACTGCGGAAAAGGCGCGAGTCTACCAGATGGCGGGGCGGATGGACCCAGGCCCTTATGTCCCGGTTCGGATCAGCTCCAGCGGGAAGCGGGCACCGGCCAGGTAGTCGTCGATACACCGCAAGACCATGCGGCTGCGCCAGCGCTCGGGTTGTCTGGCCAGTTCGTCGCGGCTCATCCAGCGGGGGCCGATGATGCCCTCATCCAGCGGCCGGTCGGTCTGGCGCAACGCGCGGGCGGCGAAGCAGACGCGCTGGTAAGTCACCCCATTAGCGGGCGCGGTATAGAGGTAAATGCCCGTGACGGCGGTCAGTTCCACTTCCCAGCCGGTTTCCTCCAGCGTCTCGCGCAAGGCGGCCTCGATAAGACTTTCGTCGGCTTCCAGATGGCCGGCGGGCTGGTTTAATACGGCGCGGCCATCGGCGAACTCCTCGACCAGAAGAAAGCGGCCATCGTCCTCGACGAGGGTGGCGACCGTGACATGGGGGGTGAAACGCATGGATTCGTGACCTCTATCTGGAGCCGCTGGCGCTTGCCGGGCGGCGGGTTGGGGGTGGAGCTGCTACGATAAGAGCTCCCGCGCCTTGTAGCGTTCTTGTAGTTCGTTGTCTCGCTCGTCAGAGCCTTGCCAGCCTTGCCTCACGCATGGCCTGAGCCCTGCGACTGGCGTGAAAGGGCGTGACTTTCTGTAGAAAAACTACAAGAATGTTCAGCCTTTCGAGACCCAAGTTCATCTGCCAAGCGACCGCGTTTGGCAGTGTCTGATCCACGAAAACAACGGAGTCCAGCATGGGATACCAAAAGATCCAGGTGCCTGCGAGCGGTGACAAAATCACCGTCAATGCCGATATGTCCCTGAACGTGCCGAACAACCCGATCATCCCCTACATCGAGGGTGACGGCATCGGTGTCGACATCAGCCCGGTCATGATCAAGGTCGTCGATGCCGCGGTAGAGAAGGCCTACGGTGGCAAGCGCAAGATCGCCTGGATGGAGGTCTACGCTGGCGAGAAGGCCACCCAGGTCTACGATCAGGACACCTGGCTGCCGAAAGAAACCCTGGAAGCCGTCCGCGACTACGTGGTTTCGATCAAGGGCCCGCTGACCACCCCCGTCGGCGGTGGCATTCGCTCCCTGAACGTGGCGCTACGCCAGGAGCTTGATCTGTACGTCTGCCAGCGCCCCGTGCGTTGGTTCACCGGCGTTCCCAGCCCCGTGAAGAAGCCGGGCGACGTGGACATGGTGATCTTCCGCGAGAACTCCGAAGACATCTACGCCGGCGTGGAATGGAAGGCCGGTTCGCCCGAAGCCGAGAAGGTCATCAAGTTCCTCACCGAGGAAATGGGCGTCAAGAAAATCCGCTTCACCGAGAACTGCGGCATCGGCATCAAGCCGGTTTCCCAAGACGGCACCAAGCGCCTCGTGCGCAAGGCCCTGCAATACGCCGTGGACAACGATCGTGACTCCGTGACCATCGTCCACAAGGGCAACATCATGAAGTTCACCGAAGGTGCCTTCAAAGAGTGGGGCTACGAAGTGGCGCGCGATGAGTTCGGTGCCCAGCTGTTGGACGGCGGCCCCTGGATGCAATTCAAGAACCCCAAGACCGGTAAGAACATCGTGGTCAAGGACGTGATCGCCGACGCCATGCTGCAGCAGATCCTGCTGCGTCCCGCCGAGTACGACGTGATCGCCACTCTCAACCTGAACGGCGACTACCTGTCCGATGCTCTGGCGGCGGAAGTAGGGGGCATCGGTATCGCGCCGGGCGCCAACCTGTCCGACACCGTGGCGATGTTCGAAGCGACTCACGGTACTGCGCCGAAGTATGCCGGCCAGGATAAGGTCAACCCGGGTTCGCTGATTCTCTCCGCCGAGATGATGCTGCGCCACATGGGCTGGACCGAGGCTGCGGATCTGATCATCAAGGGCACCGAAGGCGCCATCGCCGCGAAGAAAGTCACTTATGACTTCGAGCGCCTGATGGAAGGCGCCGAGCTGCAATCCTGCTCGCAATTCGGCGATGCCACCATCGCCCATATGTAAGCTGCGGCAGCAATAAAAAAAGCCGGTCGATGACCGGCTTTTTTTATGCCCTCCCTGGGCCTCAAACCTCAGCCGGACTCCTTTCGGACTGGGTGGTCGTGGGCGTTGCCGCGGGGGTGGTGGCTATCGCTGCCCGAATGTTCACGGCATGCAGACCCTTGGGGCCCTGCAAAATCTCGAAGCTCACCGGTTGGCCGGCCTTGAGTGTTTTGTAACCTTCCATCTGGATGGCCGAGTAGTGGGCGAATAGGTCCTCATCTCTGCCTTCGGCGACGATGAACCCGTAGCCTTTGGCGTTGTTGAACCACTTGACCTTACCGCTAAGCATGCTGATATCCCTCTGCAAAGGACTCCATCACTGGAGTATCATCCACTTCGACTCCGCGCGAACAACCTTGTAGGCGAGGGCACGGACCCCATATACCCCGTTGGGTATTCAATTGTTTTTAACACCCTTTTGCCGTTAGTCAAGGCAATGCTGCGTCCGGCCGAGAAGCCGGTCAAAATCCTTCGGCCACTCTGGCTCACCCGTTGCGAACATTTTTCCGGCATGCATGCAAACAGCGAGATTCGACTAACATTCAATCAAGACCCCTCGTCGCTCCCCCATGAGGACGATGGTTCCGGCGTTGCGCTCCAGGAAGCGAAGCCCGTCCTGCAAGCGCCGCCCATGTACAAGGTCATTTTGTTCAACGACGACTACACCCCCATGGATTTTGTTGTCCAAGTGCTCGAGGTGTTCTTCAACATGAACCGCGAGCTGGCTACCAAGATCATGCTGGTCGTTCATACGGAAGGGCGAGCCGTATGCGGCGTCTACACTCGTGATATCGCTGAAACGAAGGCCATGCAGGTCAATCAATACGCGAGGGAGAGCCAGCATCCGCTACTCTGTGAAATCGAAAAGGACGGTTGATGCCGTCCGCTAGGGTATGAGGTGAAGCTATGTTGAACCGAGAGCTCGAAGTCACCCTCAATCTCGCCTTCAAGGAGGCTCGTTCGAAGCGTCACGAATTCATGACGGTTGAGCACCTGCTTTTGGCCTTGCTGGACAATGAGGCGGCTGCGACGGTGCTGCGCTCTTGCGGTGCCAACCTGGACAAGCTTCGCCACGACCTCAAGGAATTCATCGATTCCACCACGCCGCTGATTCCGCCTCATGACGAGGAGCGGGAAACCCAGCCTACCCTGGGTTTCCAGCGGGTGCTGCAGCGCGCCGTTTTCCATGTGCAGAGCTCGGGCAAGCGGGAGGTCACCGGCGCGAACGTTCTGGTCGCGATTTTCAGCGAACAGGAAAGCCAGGCGGTATTCCTGCTCAAGCAGCAGAGCGTGGCCCGTATCGATGTGGTCAACTTCATCGCCCATGGAATCTCCAAGGTGCCGGGGCACAACGAGCAGCATGACGGTGAGCAGGATATGCAGGATGAAGAAGGGGGCGAATCGTCATCTTCCGGGCATCCTCTGGATGCTTATGCCAGCAACCTGAACGAACTGGCGCGCCAAGGCCGTATCGATCCGCTGGTGGGCCGGGAGAGCGAGGTGGAGCGGGTCGCGCAGATTCTGGCGCGGCGTCGTAAGAACAACCCGCTGCTCGTCGGCGAGGCGGGGGTCGGCAAAACCGCGATCGCCGAGGGTCTGGCCAAGCGCATCGTGGATGGAGAGGTGCCGGATCTGTTGGCGGAAAGCATCGTCTACTCGCTGGACCTCGGCGCGCTGTTGGCGGGGACCAAGTACCGCGGGGACTTCGAGAAGCGCTTCAAGGCGCTGCTCAATGAGCTGCGCAAGCGCCCCCATGCCATCCTCTTCATCGACGAGATCCATACCATCATCGGCGCCGGCGCGGCATCGGGGGGAGTGATGGATGCCTCCAACCTGCTCAAGCCGCTCTTGTCCTCGGGAGAGATTCGCTGCATCGGCTCCACTACATTCCAGGAATTTCGCGGTATCTTCGAAAAGGATCGCGCGTTGGCTCGGCGCTTCCAGAAGGTGGACGTCGTAGAACCCTCCATCGAGGATACTTTTGGGATTCTGAAGGGGCTCAAGACGCGCTTCGAACAGCATCACCATATCGAGTACACCGACGAAGCGCTTCGGGCCGCCGCCGAACTGTCGGCTCGCTACATCAATGATCGCCATATGCCCGACAAGGCTATCGATGTAATCGACGAGGCGGGCGCTTATCAGCGTTTGCGTCCCGAGGATATGCGGGTCAAGCGAATCGAGGTCGCCCAGGTGGAGGACATCGTCGCCAAGATCGCTCGCATTCCTCCGAAGCACGTCAGTAGTTCGGACAAGGAGCTGCTGCGCAATCTGGAGCGCGACCTCAAGCTCACCGTTTTCGGTCAGGACGCCGCGATAGACTCGTTGGCTACCGCCATCAAGCTTTCCCGGGCAGGGTTGAAGTCGCCCGACAAGCCGGTCGGCTCCTTCTTGTTCGCCGGACCCACGGGCGTGGGCAAGACTGAGGCGGCGCGCCAGTTAGCCAAGGCGCTTGGCGTGGAGTTGGTGCGCTTCGATATGTCCGAATACATGGAGCGCCATACCGTATCGCGACTCATCGGGGCGCCGCCGGGGTATGTGGGATTCGATCAAGGCGGGTTGTTGACCGAGGCGATCACCAAGCAACCCCATTGCGTGCTCCTGCTCGACGAAATCGAGAAGGCGCACCCGGAAGTGTTCAACCTGTTATTGCAGGTCATGGACCACGGCACTCTGACGGACAACAACGGGCGCAAGGCCGATTTCCGTAATGTCATTCTCATCATGACGACCAATGCGGGGGCCGAGACCGCTTCCCGTGCTTCCATCGGTTTCACCCATCAGGATCACTCCTCCGATGCCATGGAAGTGATCAAGAAGAGCTTCACGCCGGAGTTCCGCAACCGCCTGGATACCATCATTCAGTTCGGCCGGCTGGGCCACGAAGTGATCAAAAGCATCGTCGACAAATTCCTCACGGAAATGCAGGCCCAGCTGGAGGACAAGCGCGTGCAACTCGAGGTCAGCGGTAGCGCTCGCGACTGGCTCGCCAAGAAAGGCTATGACGTGCAAATGGGAGCCCGGCCAATGGCCCGGCTCATTCAGGATAAGATCAAGCGGCCTTTGGCGGAGGAGATTCTCTTCGGCGAGCTTGCCGAGCACGGCGGTGTCGTGCATGTCGAGCTCAAGGATGACGAACTGGTCTTCGAGTACGAGACGGCCGCCGAACCCGCTTGAGTCTGAGTACCACAAACAGAAACGCCCGGCGAATGTCGGGCGTTTTCTTATGGTGATCCGGCTGGAGCGAGTGGTGTGGCTCGTTAACGGGCGCGGTAGGTAATGCGACCCTTGCTCAGGTCGTAGGGGGTCAGCTCGACACGGACCTTGTCGCCCGTCAGGATGCGGATGTAGTTCTTGCGCATCTTTCCGGAGATGTGCGCGGTAACGACGTGCCCATTCTCCAACTCCACGCGAAACATGGTGTTAGGCAGGGTGTCGACGACAGTGCCTTCCATTTCGAAGCTGTCTTCTTTCGACATGCAGTAGAACCCTCGGTATCGAATGGCGGACCGGGTACGAAAGCACCCAGTAAAAACGGCATGCATTGTGCCTGAAAATGGCCTGACTCGCCAAGCGTTTCAGCTCAGGCACGTCCAGCGCTGGTTGACGAAAAGCTCGATGGGCCGGTACTGGGTCTTGTAATTCATCTTGCGACAATTCTTGATCCAGTAGCCCAGGTAGACGGCCCGCAGGCCGAGCCGCTCCGTCTCTCCGATCTGCCAGAGAATGGCATAGCGGCCCAGGCTCCGGCGCTCTTCCTCGGGGTCATAAAAGGTGTAGATCGCCGAGAGGCCGTTGGGCAATACATCGGTTACCGCCACGGCCAGCAGGCGCCCTTGCAGGCGAAATTCATAGAAGCGCGAGAAGGGGAGGTCGCGAACCAGAAAGGTACTGAATTGCTCCCGGCTCGGTGGGTACATGTCGCCATCCGAATGGCGCAATTCGATATAGCGGGAGTACAGGGCGTAGTACTCGGCGGTAAAGACCGGACGGCTGGCGGATACCTGCAGATCAGCGTTTCGCTTGAGGATTCTTCGCTGCTGGCGGTTGGGCTCGAAGCGGTTGATTGGGATGCGTGCCGGGATGCAGGCATTGCAACGTTGGCAGTGAGGGCGATACAGATGATCGCCACTACGGCGGAAGCCCAGCTCCGACAGTTCGGCATAGACATGAGGATCCATGGGCTGGCTGGGATCGAGGAAGAGCGTGGTGGCCTGTTCCTCGGGCAGATAGCTGCAGGGATGGGGCTGGGTGGCATAGAACTTCAGGCGTGCCAGCTCTGTCATGGTCGAACCTCGGGAAGTGACCCTCCGGCAAGTGTATGCCAGCCTGGGGTGGTCGCCTAGGCGAGCCAGTCGGCGGTGGTTGGGCCGTCCAGGTGACGCCGGAGCAGAGTGGCGAATTCGCTGCGTGCAATCGAGCGAGCACCCAGGCTCTGCAAGTGCCGGGTTGGCATCTGGCAGTCGATCAGAGCGAAGCCCCACTGCTTCAACTGTTCGACCAAAGTAACGAAGCCCACTTTGGAGGCATCGTCGGCGCGGCTGAACATGGATTCGCCGAAATAGAGCTGGCCGATGGCGAGCCCATAAAGCCCTCCCACCAGCGCCTGGTCCTGCCAGACCTCCACCGAATGGGCGAGCCCTTGGGCGTGCAGGTCGACGTAGGCCGCCTGCATGCCCTCGGTGATCCAAGTGCCAGTGGCATAAGGGCGTGGGGCGGCGCATGCGGAAATCACCGCTTCGAAACAGCGGTCGAAGGTCACTCGATAGCGACCTTGGCGGAGTGTCTTGGCGAGGCTGCGCGAAACATGCAATTCGTCGGGGAAGAGCACGGTGCGGGGGTCGGGTGACCACCAGAGGATGGGCTGGCCTTCCTCGAACCAGGGAAAGCAGCCATGCCGGTAGGCTTCATGCAGCCGTTGGGCTGAGAGATCTCCCCCGGCCGCGAGCAGCCCGTTGGGTTCCCGCAAGGCGCGTTCGAGCGGAGGAAACTCCAGGGATTTCCGGTTCAACCAAGTCAGCATTCAGGCGCCTCTCTCGCGGGAAGCGCGCCTTGGCGCGCCGCCCACCTGCTCAGAGGTCCAGAAACTTCTCGGCGTCCAGCGCCGCCATGCAGCCCGCGCCGGCCGAGGTGATGGCTTGCCGGTACACGTGATCGGCGACGTCGCCCGCCGCGAATACCCCTTCGATGCTGGTAGCCGTGGCGTTGCCTTCGCCGCCGCCCTTGACCACCAAGTAGCCGTCACGCATTTCCAGCTGATCGCGGAACAGGTCGGTGTTGGGTTTGTGGCCAATGGCGATGAAGACACCGGCCAGGGGGAGTTCGCGGGTGGTTCCGTCGACCATGCTCTTCAGGCGAACGCCGGTGACGCCACTGTCGTCGCCCAGGACTTCGTCGAGCGTATGGTTCCAGTGCAGGCGCACATTACCGTTCTCGGCTTTTTCGAACAGCTTGTCCTGCAGGATTTTTTCGCTGCGCAGCTTGTCGCGGCGATGGATGAGATGGACTTCCTTGGCGATGTTGGCCAAGTAAAGGGCCTCTTCCACTGCGGTATTGCCCCCGCCGATCACGGCTACTACCTGGTTGCGGTAGAAAAAGCCGTCGCAGGTCGCGCACGCGGAAACGCCCTTGCCGGAAAAGGCCTCTTCCGACGGCAGTCCCAGGTACTGGGCACTCGCGCCCGTCGCGATGATCAGGGCATCGCAAGTGTAGGTGGCGTTATCGCCCTTGAGGGTGAAGGGCTTCTGCCGCAGTTCGGCGGTATGGATATGGTCGTAGACGATTTCGGTATCGAAGCGCTCGGCATGCTTCTGCATGCGCTCCATCAGCGCGGGGCCGGTCAGGCCCTCCACGTCACCGGGCCAGTTGTCCACCTCGGTGGTGGTGGTCAGTTGGCCGCCAGGCTGGATGCCGGTGATGACCAGCGGCTTGAGGTTCGCGCGGGCGGCGTAAACGGCTGCCGTATAGCCGGCGGGGCCGGAGCCGAGGATGATCAGTCGGGAGTGTTTGACATCGGTCATCTGAAAAGAAGTCCTTCGGTGAGACGGGTATGCTCGAGCAAAGGCTAGAGCATACCCGAAGTTCACTCACTTCTTCTTGCTGGCGGCGATCAGGTCGCGGACATGCTGGGCGCGCTCAGTGCTCGCCGGGTGAGAGGACAGCATGCTGTGATCGCTGCCTTCTTCCTTGGCGAATTTATCCATGGCCGTGGCCAGGCCCATCGGGTTCACTTTACGCTTGAGCAGCAGTTGCACGGAGAAGGCGTCGGCATCGCTTTCTTGGGACTGGGAGAACTGGGAGTTGACCAGCGCCTCGCCCAGTGCGCCGTAGTCGGAGCTGGACAGCGAGGACACGGCGGCGTTGCTGGAGGAGGCCGCGGCCAGGCGGGCAGCCTGGGAGGCGTAGGCCATCTGGGCGGCTTTCTTGCTGTGGCCCAGGGCGACGTGGCCCATTTCGTGACCCAGTACACCTTCGATTTCGTTGTCGTTGAGGGTATCCATCAGGCCGCTGTACACGCGCACGCAGCCGTTGGCCATGGCCCAGGCGTTTTCTTCCTTGGTCATGTAGACCTTGTAGTTGACCGGTGTGCCTTCGATCTCGTTACCGAGGGCCTTGGCGATCTTGTTCAGGCGCTGGGTGTATTTGCTGCCGGCCGGGGCGACTTTGTTTTCCTTGTCCATTTCCTTGCAGGCGCCGTCGGCGATCTGCTTGACCTCGGCATCGCTCAGCGTGGCCGCCTTGAAGGCGGAGACGCCGCTGTCCATCAGGCCGTTCGCGTCAAAGTTCTTGCAGCCGCCGAGCAGCGCCGCGGCGGCGATGAGAGTGGCTAGGGTCTGTTTTTTCATGGCAGGCATGATCCTTTTGCTGTGAGTTCGTGACGGTGGGAATACGGAAGCCATATTCAGCGGAAAGCGAGTATATAGGAGGCTTCCGCTGTCACAGTGCGGAGCATGTCTCCTTTTGAGCCATCATTTTCATGGCGCCTCGACTCTGCCCGCGCGCGCTTCGCGCCATGCGGGCATGGCTGGCGTCGCGGTCGCAAAGCCTTACAATGGCGGGCTTCGATGTTTCAGGTTCTAGGCGCCACGGGCGCAGGAAATAAACGCGTTTTGAAGAACTCTCCGACTTCCGCGCAGGCTCCCCTGTGGCGCCAGCAGATCCAATACCGTTTGAAAGAGGGCGCGCTGATCGCCCTCGGGGCGCTGTGTATTTACCTCTGGATGGCGTTGCTTACCTACGATGCCACCGACCCGGGTTGGACCCATACGAGCAATAGCGACCAGGTGCACAACGCGGCCGGCCGGGCGGGAGCCTGGTTCGCCGACGTTCTGTTCATGGTCCTCGGTTATTTCGCCTACCTGTTTCCCCTGCTGCTGGCGGTCAAGACCTTCCAGGTTTTCCGCTCGCGCCACCGTAGTTGGGAGTGGAGCGGCTGGCTGTTTTCCTGGCGCCTGATCGGCTTGGTGTTCCTGATCCTGTCGGGCTCCGCCCTGGCCTTCATCCATTTCCATTCCGCGCCCGGGATGCCGGCTTCCGCCGGCGGTGCCCTGGGCGAGAGCCTGGGCCAACTGGCCGTCAATTCGCTGAATGTCCAAGGCAGCACCTTGCTGTTCATCGCGCTGTTCCTGTTTGGCCTGACAGTCTTTACCGACCTGTCCTGGTTTCGCGCCATGGACCTGACCGGCAAGATTACCCTGGACCTCTGCGAATTGATTCAGAACGCCGTCGGCGGCTGGTGGCGGGCCCGGCGCGAGCGGCAGGAACTGGCCGAAAAACTGCGCGAGGTGGACGAGCGGGTCAGCGTGGTCGCCGCTCCGGTGGTGACCGATCGGCGCGAGCAGGCGAAGGTCAAGGAGCGTCTGATCGAGCGGGAAGAGTCCCTCAGCAAGCATATGAGCGAGCGGGAGAAGCGCCAGCCGCCGACCATCGCGCCGCCGCCTCCGGCCAAGCCGGCCGAGCCGAGCAAGCGGGTGCAGCAGGAGAAGCAGGCGCCGCTGTTCGTGGACAGCGCGGTGGAAGGCACGCTGCCGCCCATCTCCATCCTCGACCCGGCCGAGAAGAAGCAGAAGAGCTACTCGCCGGAGTCCCTGGAGGCGATGTCGCGGTTGCTGGAAATCAAGCTGAAGGAATTCGGTGTCGAGGTGCTGGTCGAGTCGGTTCACCCCGGTCCGGTGATCACCCGCTTCGAGATTCAGCCGGCGCCCGGTGTGAAGGTCAGCCGGATATCGAACCTGGCCAAGGACCTGGCGCGCTCGCTGGCGGTCATCAGCGTGCGGGTGGTGGAAGTGATACCCGGCAAGACCACCGTGGGCATCGAGATTCCCAACGAGGACCGGCAGATCGTGCGCTTCTCCGAAGTGCTGGAGTCCACCGAGTACGACGAAGCCAAGTCGCCCGTGGCCCTGGCCTTGGGTCACGACATCGGTGGCCGGCCGATCATCGCCGACCTGGCGAAGATGCCTCACTTGCTGGTGGCGGGCACCACGGGCTCGGGTAAGTCGGTCGGGGTCAACGCCATGCTGTTGTCGATCCTGTTCAAGTCCCGGCCGGAAGATGCCCGGCTGATCATGATCGACCCGAAGATGCTGGAGCTGTCCATCTACGAAGGCATCCCGCATTTGCTGTGCCCCGTGGTCACCGACATGAAGGAGGCCGCCAACGCGCTGCGCTGGTCGGTGGCCGAGATGGAGCGTCGCTACAAGCTGATGGCGGCCATGGGAGTGCGCAACCTGGCGGGCTTCAACCGCAAGGTGAAGGACGCCGAGGAGGCCGGCACGCCCCTGACCGATCCGCTGTTCCGCCGCGAGAATCTGGAGGACGAGGCCCCCCTGCTGACCAAGCTACCAACCATCGTCGTGGTGGTGGACGAGTTCGCCGACATGATGATGATCGTCGGCAAGAAGGTGGAGGAACTGATCGCCCGGATCGCCCAGAAGGCGCGGGCCGCCGGTATTCACCTGATCCTTGCCACCCAGCGTCCCTCGGTGGACGTGATCACCGGCCTGATCAAGGCCAACATCCCTACCCGCATCGCCTTCCAGGTCTCCAGCAAGATCGACTCCCGGACCATCCTCGACCAGGGCGGGGCCGAGCAGTTGCTAGGCCATGGCGACATGCTCTACCTGCCGCCGGGCACCGGCCTGCCTATCCGCGTCCATGGGGCCTTCGTGTCCGACGAGGAAGTGCACCGGGTGGTGGAAGCCTGGAAGCTGCGCGGCGCGCCGGACTATATCGAGGATATCCTCGCCGGCGCCGAAGAAGCGGGTAGCGGCTTCGAGAGCGGCGGTTCTGGTGAAGGCGGTGAGGGCAGCGAAGAGGACCCGCTGTACGACGAGGCGGTTCGCTTCGTCACCGAGAGCCGCCGCGCTTCCATTTCCGCCGTGCAGCGCAAGCTGAAGATCGGCTACAACCGCGCGGCTCGGATGATCGAGGCGATGGAAATGGCCGGCGTCGTCACCCCAATGAACACCAACGGCTCCCGCGAAGTCGTCGCGCCCGCGCCGGTGCGCGATTAACCCCTGAAACCACGAGGATTCCATGCGACTGATCCGCATGCTGTTGATTGCTCTGCTGAGTTTTTCCGCCATCCAGGCCCGGGCCGACGACATGGCCGTCAAGCGGCTGAGCGAGCTGTTGAGCAAGGCGCAAACCATCACCGGCCGTTTCTCCCAGTTGACCCTGGACGGCTCCGGCACCCAGTTGCAGGAGACTTCGGGTGAAATGAGCCTGAAGCGCCCGGGTTTGTTTCGCTGGCACACCGACGCGCCCCAGGAGCAACTGCTGGTCTCCAACGGCCAGAAGGTCTGGCTGTACGACCCGGACTTGCAGCAAGTGACGATCCAGACCCTTGACCAGCGCCTGACCCACACGCCGGCCCTGCTGCTATCGGGCGATGTCTCCAGCATCAGCCAGAACTTCGACATCACCCACAAGGAAGCCGGCGACGTCGTGGATTTCATGCTCAAGCCCAAGGCCAAGGACACGCTGTTCGACAGCCTGCGCCTGTCCTTCCGGGGGGGCGTGGTGAACGACATGCAACTGATCGATGGTGTCGGCCAACGCACCAACATCCTGTTCATGAGCGTGAAGATGAACCAGCCGGTGGATGCCAAGCAATTCGACTTCCAAGTGCCCGAGGGCGCCGACGTCATCCAGGAGTGACATGGACCTGTTTCGCAGCGAGCCCATTGCCCAGCCCCTGGCGGCGCGTCTGCGCGCCACCTCCCTCGACGAATACGCCGGCCAGCAGCACTTGCTGGCGCCGGGCAAGCCGTTGCGCGAGGCGCTGGAGCAGGGCGCGCTGCATTCGATGATCTTCTGGGGGCCGCCGGGCGTGGGCAAGACTACCCTGGCGCGCCTGCTGGCCCAGGTCACCGAGGCCCACTTCGAGACGCTTTCGGCCGTGTTGTCGGGGGTCAAGGAGATTCGCCAGGCCGTGGACGTGGCCAAGCAACAGGCCGCCCAGTACGGCCGGCGAACCATTCTCTTCGTCGACGAAGTGCACCGCTTCAACAAGAGCCAGCAGGATGCCTTCCTGCCCTATGTCGAGGACGGCACGCTGATCTTCATCGGCGCGACCACCGAGAATCCCTCCTTCGAACTGAACAATGCCTTGCTCTCCCGGGCGAGGGTCTATGTCCTGAAGAGCCTCGACGAAGCCGCGATGCGCAAGTTGGCGCGGCGGGCCCTGGAAGAAAACAAGGGCTTGGGGCAACGGCATCTGAGCCTGCCGGAGGACAGTTTCGCGCTGCTGGTGGCGGCCGCCGACGGAGACGGCCGCCGTCTGCTCAACTTCCTGGAGAACGCGGCGGACCTGGTGGAGGACGGCGGGGTCATCGCCGTGGACCTGCTGCAAGACCTGCTGGGGGATAGTCGCCGCCGTTTCGACAAGGGGGGCGAGGCCTTCTACGACCAGATATCCGCGCTGCACAAAGCGGTGCGGGGTTCCGATCCCGACGCCACCCTCTACTGGTTCGCCCGCATGCTGGACGGGGGGTGCGACCCGCTGTACATCGCCCGTCGCGTCGTACGCATGGCCAGCGAGGACATCGGCAATGCCGACCCCAGGGCGCTCGGCTTGTGCCTGGCGGCCTGGGATGTGCAGGAGCGCCTGGGCAGTCCCGAGGGCGAGCTGGCGGTGGCCCAGGCGCTGGTCTACCTGGCCTGCGCGCCGAAGAGCAACGCCGTCTACACCGCTTTCAAGGCCGCCATGCGCGACGCGCCCGAGCATGGCTCCCTGGAGGTGCCGCTGCACTTGCGCAATGCGCCGACCAAACTGATGAAGCAACTGGGGTATGGCGAGCAATACCGCTATGCCCATGACGAGCCCGAAGCCTATGCCGCCGGGGAGGATTATTTCCCCGAGGCCCTGGAGCCCAGGCGCTACTACGAACCGGTGCCCCGTGGCCTGGAGCTGCGGATTCGCGAAAAACTCGCGCATTTGAAGGAATTGGACCAGGCCAGCCCCTGGAAGCGGAGAACCCCATGATGCCCACGGTGATGGCGGTGGCGCTGGGGGGCGCCCTGGGCTCGGTGCTGCGCTTCCTGACGTCTTCCTGGGTGGGCCAGCAGTGGCCGCGCCATGCCTTCGTCGGCACCCTGGCCGTCAACCTGGTGGGGTGCCTGCTGATCGGCTACCTCGGCGGGCTTTTTTTGGCCCGCGCCGACCTGCCCGAGGCAGTGCGCGTCGGGCTGACCGCTGGTGTGCTCGGCGGCTTGACGACCTTTTCCTCGTTCAGCCTGGAAGCCGTGCGTTTGCTGGAAAGCGGGCAGTCGGCCCTGGCCTTGGTATACCTGGGATGCAGTATCCTCGGCGGTTTATTCGCTACGTGGGCGGGTTTATCCTTCGCCCGACCGTGATGCCTCGATGCCGACCGGCGCGAGTGCTTCTTTCTTTTCCGTTCAGCTTGAGAGTAGGACATGCTCGATTCGAAATTGATACGTACCCAGTTGCAGGACGTGGCGCAACGCCTCGCCACCCGTGGCTTCCAACTGGACGTGGCGCGTATCGAAGCGCTTGAAGCCCAGCGCAAGCAGGTACAGACCCGTACCGAACAGCTTCAGGCCGAGCGCAACGCCCGTTCCAAGTCCATTGGCCAGGCCAAGCAACGGGGCGAGGACATCGCGCCGCTATTGGCCGAGGTGGATCGCATGGGCGACGAGCTGGAGGCTGGCAAGCGGGAGCTGGAGTCGATTCAGGCGGAACTGGACACGCTGCTGCTCAGCCTGCCCAACCTACCCGACGAGTCCGTGCCGGTCGGCGCGAACGAAGAGGAGAACGTCGAGGTGCGTCGCTGGGGTTCGCCCAAGTCCTTTGCATTCGAGGTGCGCGATCACGTCAGCCTCGGCGAGCAGCATGGCTGGCTGGATTTCGAGGCGGCGGCGCGGCTCTCCGGCGCGCGCTTCGCCGTGATGCGCGGCCCGATCGCCCGGCTACACCGCGCCCTGGCGCAGTTCATGCTCAACCTGCACACCGCCGAGCATGGCTACGAGGAGGCCTACACGCCGTACCTGGTGCAGGCGCCCGCGCTGCAAGGCACCGGGAATTTGCCCAAGTTCGAAGAGGATCTGTTCAAGATCACACGCGAAGGCGAGGCGAATCTCTACCTCATCCCCACCGCCGAGGTATCCCTCACCAACCTGGTCGCCGGGCAGATTCTCGATGCCAAGCAATTGCCGCTGAAGTTCGTCGCCCATACGCCTTGTTTCCGCAGCGAGGCGGGCGCTTCCGGACGCGACACCCGTGGAATGATCCGCCAACACCAGTTCGACAAGGTGGAAATGGTCCGCATCGTCGAACCGGCGAACGCCTTCGAGGCCCTGGAAGAGCTGACGATGAACGCCGAGCGGGTGCTCCAGTTGCTCGAATTGCCCTACCGGGTATTGGCCCTGTGCACCGGCGACATGGGCTTCGGCGCCGTCAAGACCTATGACCTGGAGGTCTGGATTCCCAGCCAGGGCAAGTACCGGGAGATTTCGTCCTGCTCCAACTGCGGGGACTTCCAAGCTCGGCGCATGCAGGCTCGTTACCGCAACCCGGAAACCGGCAAGCCCGAGCTGGTGCATACCCTCAATGGCTCCGGCCTCGCGGTGGGCCGTACGCTGGTGGCGGTACTGGAAAACTACCAGCAGGCCGACGGCTCGATCCTCGTTCCCGAAGTGCTGCGCCCCTACATGGGCGGTATCGACCGCATCGGCTGAGGCGACACGGGCCGGTCGCGAGGCGACCGGTTTTCCTTTTCCTGGCGGGATTCCCATGGATTACCTTCCGCTGTTCCATGATCTGCGCGGGCACCCGGTACTCGTGGTGGGCGGGGGCGAAGTGGCGCTACGCAAGGGGCGCCTGCTCGCCCAGGCGGGCGCTCGCCTGCGGGTCGTCGCGCCGGTCATCGAGCCCGAACTGCTCGTATTGGTGACCGGTTGCGAAGGCGTCTGGCTCGACCGCGGGTATCGCGCCGAGGACCTGAACGGTTGCCGGCTGGCCATCGCCGCCACCGATGATGGCCCCCTCAACGCGCGGGTGTCCCAGGATGCTCAGGACGCCGGCATTCCGGTGAACGTGGTGGACGCGCCGGCCCTCTGCAGCGTCATCTTCCCGGCCATCGTCGACCGTTCGCCCTTGGTCGTGGCGGTGTCCAGCGGTGGCGACGCGCCGGTGCTGGCCCGGCTGATCCGGGCCAGGATCGAAAGCTGGGTACCGGCGGCCTACGGCCAGTTGGCCGGCTTGGCGAAGACGTTCCGTGGTCGGGTCAAGCGGCTCATCCCCGATGTCGGTCGGCGACGCGCCTTCTGGGAGGAGGTCTTCCAAGGCGAGGTGGCCGAGCGGCTGCTGGCGGGACGCGCGGGGGAGGCGGAACGGCTTCTCGAGGCCCGGCTCGCCGGGGCGCCGCCATCCGGCGTCGGCGAGGTGTACCTGGTGGGCGCGGGGCCGGGCGATCCCGACCTGCTGACCTTCCGCGCCCTGCGCCTGATGCAACAGGCCGATGTGGTGCTCTACGATCGCTTGGTGGCGCCCGCGATCGTCGACCTGTGCCGGCGCGATGCCGAGCGGATCTACGTGGGCAAGCGGCGCGCCGAACATGCCTTGCCCCAGGACCAGATCAACCGGCAACTGATCGAGCTGGCGCGACAGGGCAAGCGGGTGTTGCGGCTGAAGGGCGGCGACCCGTTCATCTTCGGGCGCGGGGGAGAGGAGATCGAGGAACTGGCTGCCCAGGGCATTCCCTTCCAGGTGGTGCCGGGGATTACCGCCGCCTCGGGATGCGCGGCCTACGCCGGCATTCCACTGACCCACCGCGACCATGCCCAGTCGGTGCGTTTCGTCACTGGTCACCTCAAGGATGGAAGTTGCGACCTGCCTTGGCGCGACCTGACGGCCCCGGGCCAGACCCTAGTGTTCTACATGGGACTGGTAGGCTTGCCCCATATTTGCGAGCAACTGATCGCCCACGGCTGCCGCGGGGATACCCCCGTGGCCCTGGTGCAACAGGGCACCACGGCGCGCCAGCGAGTCTTCACCGGCACCCTGGCCGACCTGCCGGCGCTGGTCGCCCGCCACGAGGTGCATGCGCCAACCCTGGTGATCGTCGGCGATGTGGTGCGCCTGCGGGAGAAACTGGCTTGGTTCGAAGGTGCGCGGCCACCGACGAACTGAGAGGGCGCCCACTGCGGCGCGACCGCTTCACTACGACCGATCGCCTGGGCGTGGGGCCGACAGCGCGCCCCGAGGAAGCCGCTTCGACTCAGGCCTGGCGCTGGAAGATTCCGCGGCCGGGCAGGCGATTACGCCCGTGGGGGCGGCCCAAGTCCAGCTGGGGTCCCTTGGGTACGATGCCGTTGGGGTTGATGCTCGAGTGGCTGAGGTAGTAATGCCGCTGGATGTGGGTCATGTCCACGGTGTCGGCGATACCGGGCCATTGGTAAAGCTCACGCAACCACTGGGATAAGTTCGAATAGTCCTCGATCCGCCGCAGGTTGCACTTGAAGTGCCCGTGATACACCGCATCGAAGCGAATCAGGGTGGTGAACAGGCGTATATCGGCTTCGCTCAGGTAGTCCCCGGCCAAGTAGCGTGTCGTTTCAAGTAGCCGCTCCAGATGATCCAGCTCGGCGAACAAGGCATCGAAGGCTTCTTCGTAAGCCACCTGGGTCGTGGCGAACCCGGCCCGGTAGACGCCATTGTTGACGGCCGGATAGATGCGCTCGTTCAGCGCATCGATGACCGGGCGTAGCGGCTGGGGGTAGAAGTCGTTGCACTGGTCGGTCAGTCCATCGAAGGCACTGTTGAACATGCGGACGATATCCGCCGATTCGTTGCTGACGATGCGTCTCTTTCGGGTATCCCAGAGCACCGGGACGGTGACGCGGCCAGTGTAGGCCGGGTCGTCCCGGGTGTAGCGTTGGTGCAGGGCATCCAGTCCATCCAGCCGGTCGCCGGTGGAGCCTTGGTCACGGTCGAAGGTCCAGCCTTGCGGGCCCATGTACCAGGCGACCACCGACACGTCTATCAGCCTCTCCAGGCCCTTGAGCCGGCGCAGGATCAGGGTGCGATGGGCCCAGGGACAGGCCAGGGATACATACAGGTGATAGCGGCCGGCCTCGGCGGCGAAGCCGCCTTCGCCGGTCGGTCCGGGGCGGCCGTCGGCCGTGACCCAGTGGCGACGCTTCGCGGCTTCGCGCTCGAAGCGCCCGCTCTTGCCGGTGTCGTAGCCGCGCGTGTGCCAGTGCCCTTCGATGAGCAGGCCCATGGGGTCTCCCTATTTCGTCGCCGCGACCGGAAAGGCCAGGCTCATGAAGGCTTGGAGTGGTCAGGTCGTGAGGGGTTCGTTCACGGATCAGTGCGCGTGCCGTCGTTCCCAGCAAACGCGGGCGCGCTCGAACGCTTCTTCCCGGGGCGCTCCCAGGCCACGAAAGGCCAGCGCCAAGGTCGACAGCACGGCGTCCTCGCCATAGGCATCGTGGGCCGAGCCGTCCCAGACGGCCAGTAGGTGCGCTGGGTCGAGGCTGTCTGGCTTGATCCGGCGCAGGGCGGCGCGCGCGGGCCAGGCTTCGTCCCACGCCAGGCCCTCGGCGGTACCGGCGAGGGCGCAAGGCCCATCGGGGTTGATCTCGATCTCGCCGCCCTCGCCCTTGATCACGATGGCGCGATCCCCCAGCAGGCGGCTGGCCTCGCGATGGACCGCCTGGTACCCCGGATGGAAGATGCTTTGCAGGCCGCACCGGGCGCCGGCCGGGTTCAGCAGGCGCGCCAGGGAGTGAATGGGCGAGCGCAATCCGAGTACGGCGCGCAGGTCGATCATTCGTTGCAGGGCCGGCATGAACGCGGACAAGGGCATGAAGGCGGGCCGGCCGTCCGCGAGCGCCCTGTCGACGGCGCCCCAGCTTTCGCAGCGGGGAATCGCCAGCCGCTCAAGCAGCCCCTCGCTATAGAGGCGGCCGGCTGTATGGGCTCCGCCCCCGTGCATCAGGACCCGGATTCCCTCTTGCGAAAGGGCCTTGACGGCCAGCAAGTACCACGGCAAATGGCGTTTCTTGCCGGCGTAGCTGGGCCAGTCCAGGTCCACGCGAAGCTCGTCCGGCACTGGCATCCGCATGCGGACCGCCTCGCAGAATCCCGCCAGTTCCTCCGCGCTTTCTTCCTTGTGGCGCAGCAGCATGAGAAAGGCGCCGAGCTGGACATCCTCCACCCGAACGTCCAGTACCATGCCCATGGCCTCGCGCGCTTCCTCGCGGGTCAGCCCACGGGCGCCTCGCTTGCCCTTGCCCACTATGCGCACGTAGGGGGCGAAGGGGTGTTCCACGGGAGTCTGGAGCAAGGTCATAGGCAATTGGTCGGGCGGGGCAGGCCAGCCAGCTTGGCCGCGAGCTTGGCGGGCGTGCCTTTGAAAAGGCGGTTGAGGTGGGCGCTGTTGCCTTTCTCCGGTCCCAGGCGCTGGGCCATGTAGCGCACCAGGGGGCGGGTGGCGGGGGACAGTTGGAACTCGCGGTAGAACGCCCGTAGCGCCTCGATGACTTCCCAGTGCTCCGCCTGGAGTTCGAGACCTTCGCGCCGGGCCAGGGCATCGGCTACGGAGGGCGACCAGTCCTCGAGCGTTTTCAGGTAGCCCTCGGGGTCGAGCGCCAGTTCACGCCCGTCGATCAGCAGCGCGTTCATAGCCAACTGTTCACCTTTTCGTAATCCAGGCAGGCTTCGACGAAGCGAGGGTAGTCGATGGCTTCGAGGCGGCGGGGCGGTTCATGGTCACAGCCACGGGCTTCCAGGTCTTCTTTCAATGCGAGAAGCGCGATCGACCCCGGCAGTCCTTCCAAGGCTTCGCGGGTAGTGGTTCCGGGTTGCAGGGCATGCACCGCATCCCCGCTCAGGAGCAGGCCATCCCGTTCGCCGAGCAGGCGCAGGCAACTGGCGAACCGATCATCGCCGAAGGGAGAGTGGCTCAGGAGGTGGAGAGTGGCCATCAGAGCGTGATCACCTCGTCGTAAGTCTCGAACAGGGCGCGTAGCTGGGGTGTATCCAGCACCCGGACCGGGAGCGCGAGGTCCGCTTCGGTTAGGCCTCGCAGATGAAGGCTGTGCCGACAGGCCAGCAGCGTATCGACCCCGAACAGCGGCAACGCCTGGAGATTGGCGGTCAGATCCTTTTGCCCGACGGCTTCCGGATGCTGGCCGCGCTTCAACTGCAACACCCCGTCATCGAGAAACAACAGCCCCAGGGGCAGGTCGTAGGCCCCGCCCGCCAGGGCGATATCCAGTGCTTCGCGAGCGCCGAGCCCTGACCAAGGGGGCTGGCGGCTGACGATCAGGAGCGAGCGGGCCATCACGGTCCTCCGAAACACACCAGGCGATCGGCCCCCTGCACGGCTTCATGCAGTTGACCCAGCCCGGACAGTTGCCAATTTGGCGCCAGGTTGGCGGCGGGGCGGCCGTGTCGACGGGCCTCGCCGGCATCCAATACGCCCCGTCGCAGCGCGGCGGCGATGCAGACAACGCCGTCAAGGCCATGCTCGGCGGCGAAGCGTTGCCACTCCATGGCCAGGTCCGCTTCGTCCTGCGGGGATACGGGGTTAGCCGAGGCGCTGTACACGCCATCCTGGTACAGGAAAACCCGAATGATTTCATGTCCGCCGGCCACCACTGCCTCGGCGAAGCGAAGGGCCCGACGGGAGGAGGGGGCATGGGGCGGGGCGAACAGGGCGATGGCGAATTTCATGGGCAGGCATGGCGACGGGAAGGGGAGAATGATAAGGCCATCCTGGTCGTGAGAAAACGAAAAGCCCGCCAAGGGGCGGGCTTCGCGGGGCTCATCCGTGATCAATCGTCGGCGCTGACCACGCCGAACAGTTGCAACAGGCTGAGGAACAGGTTGTAGATCGAGACGTACAGGCTGATCGTGGCCAGGATGTAGTTGCGCTCGCCGCCATGAATGATCTCGCTGGTCTGATACAGAATGACCGCCGAGGAAAACAGCACGAAGGCCGCGCTGATGGCCAGGTGCAGACCACTGATGGGCAGGAAGAGCGAGGCCACGACCGCCACCAGCAGGACGATGGCGCCCACGGTGATAAAGCCCGACAGGAAGCTCATGTCCTTGCGGGTGGTCAGTACGTAGGCGGACAGCCCCAGGAACACCAGTGCGGTCATGCCCATCGCCGAGGCGATCAGCTCGCCGCCATTGGGCAGGCCCAGGTAGCGGTTGAGAATCGGCCCCAGGGTGTAGCCCATGAAGCCAGTCAAGGCGAAGGTGGACAGCAAGCCCCAGGCGGAATTGCGCAGCTTGGTGGTGAGGATCAGCAGGCCATAGAAGCCCGCGAAGAGGACCAGCAGGTTAGGCGCCGGTAGGCGCAACTGCTGGGATACATAAGCCACCAATCCGCTGAAGGCCAGCGTGAGGGCCAGCAGACCGTACGTGTTGCGCAGGACGCCGCTGACTTGTCGCTGTTCGGCCTGCGCGGGATTCAGTGCGAAGTCGCGTTCTTGCATGGTTCTCTCCTGAGAGCGTAGACAACACTATCGATTCGGCATGGTAACAAAGGTGCCCCGGATACTAGCGCTGAGAGTTTGACAGGGTGTTGCGTTCGGGTAGTATGGCGGCCCGTGCCCGCCAGGCAGATCGAACCAATCGAAACGCCAGGCCTAGGCCGTCAGCAAGGTGTGGTCGAACACACCTGTCTTGAAGTCAGGAAGAGTGGCCGAGCGGTTTAAGGCACCGGTCTTGAAAACCGGCGATGGGCAACTGTCCGTGAGTTCGAATCTCACCTCTTCCGCCATATTACCGCAAGCCAAGACCCTGTTTTTTCAGGGTTTTTTGCTTTTAACGCTGACGGCTCCTGGCCGGGATTGGTTTGCGGATTGCGGTTAGTACAAAAGGTTTTGGCCGCGAGGACAAAACTCAGCCTATTTGATGGGGTGCACGATGGCTCCGACGCCCCGATAGACCTTCTTCGCGATGGCCTTTTGGGTGTGTCCGAGCCGCAGGCTGGCATCCCTCCAGTTCTTAATTTCGGGCGGCTTCGGACAAGTGTCTCTGAATCGGTACTAACGCATCCTCGTTGCTAAGAGCATGCCGCCACAGCTCGCCGCACGCTTCTAATAGCTATGACCTGGCCATTCAAACAGCTAGATGCTAGGCGCTCATCTCAAAATTTGATGAGTATGGCCCTCGTTGACGCAGGGTGAAGCTCGTGTAGCCGATCGAGCCAGTCGATGCTTTAATCGAACTTCCATTTGATATTTCGGAAATTGACCACCCAGTCGTGCTGGGAAAACACTTCGCCTATCCACCAGCCGGCTCGATTGGTTGATTGTTCGAAGTGCTGGTCGTTGATTTCCGACATGTAGAGCTTCTTCCATTTGCCGAAGGGTTTCCGGCACCAGAGGGCGTAGCGAATTAGCGCATCGCCTGGGAAGACTTGGATTTCCACGCGGTAGTTAAGGTTGTCCTCCAATTCGCATGGATACTGGGTGGTTTGGCCGTAAACGCAATTGCCATTGGCCCAATAGCTCTCGATCGCGACGGTATTGGTGTAGTCCGTCTCGGTGCATTCTCCCCGGCAGCCATACGCCGACACATTGCCGATGACGATGCCTTTCCCTTGCAGGGAAGGGGCGCCTGTTTCGGGGTCGGTCACGCTGCCGATTCCGATGGTGAGATGGCCGATATTGGCTTCGGAAAAATAATGATGGCTGATGAATTCGAATGACAAGGATGCCCTGCGGGTGAAGGCGCCGTCTTCCTGGATCGTCAGCAGGGCGCTCTGCCGGGCACCTTCGGGTGTGAAAAGGGTATGTCGATCACCGAGATGGGACATGACGGCCCATTTGATTTTGGGCGAGCTTTCTACCTGAAAGTGTTGCTGAAGCGCAGTACTCAGTTTTTCAGGGGTCATCATGGCTTCCTGCTTGGACACGGGCGTGTAGTGCTTCTGTTCGCCCGACCGAGCGAGGAGGTCGCGGCGCTCATACGACACCCGCTAGAAGAACATGATCCCAAGTCGCTTGAAAAGAAGGCGGGCAGCTCGTTCAGGCCGAGAAGAGGGTGCAATGAGGCGGTAGGGCCAAGGACGGCAGCCTACCTTGGAAATGCGCCAGCGCCCCCGCGATGGTTGCAGATGGCCGGGGGGTGGATGTTCATGCCGTGCGAGCGGCAGCGATTGAGTGGTCCCCGCGACCAGACTCGAACTGGTAAGACTTTCGTCGGAGCATTTTAAGTGCTCTGTGTATACCGATTTCACCACGCGGGGGTGTCGCTATGAGGCGGCTGGCCGGTGCGCCGTCTTCGAGCGAGGCTTGGAACCAAGGCATTAGGATAGCGCGCCGCGCCGATGCCGGACCAAGAAGGACGGGACTATATACAGCTCGCGGTGCGGGTGCAAGGCACGCATATCCCCTTGATAGGCAAGGGAAACAAGGCGCTACGCATTCCGCGAGCGCCGTGTCGGCTCAGACTTCCCGCAGGGTGATATCCGAGATACCGGTGGCGGGCAGTTGTTCCATGATGGCGCTACGGCCCCCCAAGGGGTGCTCTGGTACCACGAACCCATGGCGTTCGAATAGCTCGACCGCTGCGTCCTCCAGGGACAACTGATCCGCATAGGACAAGTGGGTCATTGGCTCGCCATGTAGCCGATAGGAAATAGCAAACGTGGGTCGATCGGTCATGTGAAAACCTCTAAAGGGAGACTCTTTCTCAGACCATCGTGGCGAAGTTTTCGTTTCCCTTCGCGCTTCCGGCAGGTGTTGGCTGCTGCAGCCTTACCGGTGTGTTAGGTGTATTAGGTTCTGTACGAAAAGTACTGCCGTAGGCACCGCAGCGTGCAGGCCAGCGTG
>DAMBWF010000028.1:0-4261 GCA_032052615.1 Pseudomonadaceae bacterium | reverse complement strand
GGGTGGCATGTCGAAAACCGATTCGAAGCAGTTGGCGGAAGTCGTGGGTCAAGCGATCGCTCGCCAACGAGTGCGCTGCAAGCTGAGTCAGGAGCAGGTCGCGGAGCGACTGGGGATTGGTAGTGAGGCCGTTTCACGCATTGAGCGTGGCGTCGTGATGCCCAACGTCGAGCGTCTGGTTGAACTGGCGGCGGTCTTTGGCTGTGAGACCGCCGACCTGTTGACCGAGGGCAGCTCGCGCCCGGAAGACCAGGCGCGTCGACTGCAGGGGCTGCTGTCCACGTTGAACTCGGATGATCGTGCGTTGGTGCTGGAGTTTGTGGAGCGTCTGGTGGAGCGCCTCAGCCGGGGCTAAGGCCCTCCCTGCTTTCTGCCGTCTCGTCGAACAGAGCACCGCAGCGTAGGCACAGGCAGTCGAAGCGGGCGAAGTGAAACCGCGCGACATCCTCTGCCGCCTTTCGCGCCTCCGGGCAAGCGGGTACGACTGCTGCCAGGCCGCTGAGAAGATCGGCATGGCAGCCCCCTTCACCTGGGCGTCGAGCGCCCTTGATTGCGCCATCGATCAGCCCGACCAGCAGGGCCAGTCCTTTTGCTGCGTCCCGTGTCAGCACGGCGCTGGAGTCGCAGATCAAACACTGTCTGTTCATCGTCATGCTCCCTATCGAGTTGAGGCGGCCAGTGCATGCCTGGCGGCTTGAGGTAGTGATTATTTCGGCGGTTTAGTGGTGGACACTGCCGTTGCTGTTCCGGGGGTAAACGCCTTCACGAGGCGACAGAAAATCCAGCACGCCAGCAACAAGGCGATCAGCAGTGGCGGAAAGCGCACCATCAGGAACACCAGCAGCAGAAGGGCCAGGCAGCCCGCGAGGATGCCGGCGAACATGAACACGGCAGCAAAGATCCGCAGTAGCTTCATTGTCGTGTTCTCCTCACAGGTAGCCCTGTTCCGCCAGCGACACGCAGCCCTCGTGGCCCACCACGATATGGTCCAGGGTGCGTACCCCGACCAGGTTCAGGGCCTCCCGCAGTTTGTGGGTCAGGGTGAGATCTGATTGGCTGGGTTCCGGATCACCGGAAGGGTGGTTGTGGACCAGCACGGCTGCCGCGGCGTTGTGCTCCAGGGCAGCCTTGACGACTTCCCGGAGATAGACGCTGGCGCTGTCCAGGGTGCCCCGGAACAGTTCGTGAAAGACGATCACCCGGTGCCGGCTGTCGAGCAGAAGCAGGGCGAATACCTCATGCTCGTAATCGCCCAGCAGCGCCTGCAGATGGCTGAATACTTCCTTCGGTGAGGTCAGTGCTCGCCCTCGGCGCAGACGCAGATTCGCCAACTGCCGGGCCATCAGCAGGATGTCGGTTTCGGTGACCGGCGACTCGACCAGGTAGGTGCCGGTCGATTCACTGGCCTTCAGCTTGTGCAGGCGCATGCTGGGCTCCTTGAGGGTTATCGGTCGGTGGGGTGTGGCGCTGGGCTTGTGCGTCCAGCTTCTCGGCCAGGCTGGCTTTCGCCGAGCGCTGGGGAGTGTTGGTGGCTGGAGATGGGGGTTCTTCGGCGGGGTAGAACTCCTCGGCGACGGCGCCAGCGTCTTCCTCGCTGTCCTCGAACGCGCCATTGCCGAAGCCACGCTGCGCCGCTTCATCCAAGGCGGCCTGATCGAAGCCTGCTGCTTGCCGCTGCGCATCGAGCTCGTTGGCGGCCTGCAGCGCCACCGTCATCTCCATACCGCCGCGTACCGTCAGGTCGACGTAGAAGATCGGCGTGCCATGGCTTTGCCGAGTGGACTTTCCGCGTAGGCGCAGCTCCAGCGGCAGGCACGCCAGGCGGTTGCCGGAGATGGCCTGGAAGTAGTGCAGCCGGGCGGCGAGGGTGCGGATGCTATTGAAGCCGGTGGTGCGGAACACGAAGCTGCCCAGCGGATCGTCGTCGCCAATGACCACGTTCAGTCGGCCGTAGGGCTTGCAGGCATTGCCTTTGGCCAGTGGGCAGGCATCCGGCGAAGGGCAGGGCAGCGACTGCATGCCGTCCTGAGTGATCCGCTTGCAGGTCTCGCCATTGCCCACGCACAGCGGTCGTCCGGACTGACGGTCGAACAGGCTGTAGTCGGCGCGGAAATTCAGCTCGGGTTCGTTGAACAGCAGGCGTACCGGGATGCTGCGCAGCTTGTCGTCCTTACCTTGGCGCAGCTCGTCGTTGAGCGGATGCAGCAGCCAGCCGTCCTTGCCTTGCACCTGGGAGGTGATGGTGAACTGGTCATCCTTCTCCGGCAGACGCTTGCCGTTCTTCTCGACGACCTTGCCGATGGAGATGCGTCCGAGCACCGGCGGGGTGATAGCCAAACCTTTGAGCATGATGGCTCTCCTGAAAATGAAAAAAGGCCAGCCACGCAGCGCGAACTGCATGGACTGACCAAGGGGAGGGAGGGGTTGATGGAGATGGAAATCAGCCGACCAGGAAACGCCGTGCACCGGGTTTCAGCAGCGGGTACTTGGCCTGCAGGTAGGGCTTGTCCTGGAGCAGTTGAGCGACATCGAGACCGATGCTGTCCTTGGCCTTGCGCCAGGAGACGTAGCCGCTGGAGAACTCCGCCCGACAGGCATCGCCCATGGCCTGCTGCAGCATCTGCTTGAGCTCGGCCTCGCGCTTTTCCTTGTCGGCAATCGACTGGCGAACGGCCTTGAGCTCGATGAAGGCAGCGGCCAGTCCGGCATGGCTGCTGAAGTCGACGACCTGGCCGTTGTCCTCCGGGTACAGGCAGCGCAATGCTGCTTCTGCAGAGGCGGTGCCATCGGCCGGCGGTGGTGTATCGGTTTCTACGTAGTGCCAGAACTTGCGCTCCAGCTCGATCAGGCGGGCGATCATCTGCTCGTCACGCTCGATTCGGTGGATCTCCAGCGTCTGGCCACCGAGCAGCACCGCCACATCGGCCGCCTGCTTGCCGGTGACGGCGAGCTGGTGCATCACCTGCAGATGGACATATTCGGGGACACCTTCCTTCCACAGGCGTGCGCCGTTTATGCCGGCGGTCTTGCATTCGAGGATCTGCACATCGTCGGCACCGATCACCTCGCGGTCGATGTTGGCCAGCATCCAGGGCAGCTCCGGATCGGGATGCTGCAGCACGGCGTTGATGCGCCGCACCTTGTTCTTGGTGCGTTTGCTGTAATGCCAGGCCACGATGGGCTCCAGGACGTTGCCCCAGTACATCGGGCTTTCCTCATCATGGGGATCAGCCTTGGGCATGCCGGCATCGCGGCCGGTCTTCTCCAGCCACAACTCCAGCTGCGACTTGTAGGGGTTGAGGCCCACGGCAGCCGCAGCATCCGAACTGCCGATGCCTTGCTTACGGATCTGCAGCCAGTCCTCGCGCGGCAGCTCCTTGGTGCTGATCAGGCGCAGGGCAGGGCGTTTCTTGCTGGTGCTGCCGTTCAATGACGTTGCTTTCATGGTATTCACCTGCAGACATAAAAACGCCCGACCAGCACAAGGCTGACCGGGCGCGAGGGTTGATGTGAGTGAGGGTTAAGCGGCGAGCTGCAGCGCAGCATCCAGCGCGCGTTGCTTGATCTGCGCCCCCTGGCCGAACCAGGCCGAGTCCATGCGGTACTCGTTGCTGCGCGCACGGCGCTCGTGGTCGACGTACTCGGTCACGGCGTTGAGCAGGCCCCAGGCGGTGCCGCGTGCCGAGTCCAGCTGGCTACCGCGACCACGGCCTTCGTACAGCTCCTGAACTTTGCGCAGGGCGCGCTCGTTGGGCAGTTGCTCCGGCAGAGCGCCGGTCGGGCTGGTCTCGCACATCACGTTCATGAAGAAGCCCAGCGCCTCATGCCATTGCACCTTGCGTTCGGCCAGCGCACGCATGCGGTACATAAACTCATCCCACTGAGATACCGCGATACCGAGTTGCTTCTTCACTACCTTGGGATCGAAGCGGGTGTTGTGCGGCACCTTGATCGCCCGGCTGGTGCCGTCCAAGGCGATGGTCAGGGTGTTGTTGCAGACCACGCGCACCGTAGTTGGCGTGGCCGTGGTGGCCAGGGTGCCGTCGCAGGAAGTGGCCAGTAGCAGATAACCGTTGACCTGATCGTTACCCTTGAGGGCAGCAACTTGCCCGGTACGCGCCAGCGCCCAGAACTTACGTCCGCCTTTGAGCACTCCGGCCGTTTCCAGCTCGTAGCCGGAGACTTCGGTGAGGTCGCGGTAGAACTCCAATACCTCACGAGGCTGCACGGTGTGATAGCGCTGCGAGACCACCGACAGCGG
>DAMBWF010000001.1:405167-720521 GCA_032052615.1 Pseudomonadaceae bacterium | reverse complement strand
GCCTGATGTGGCGCGCGGTGAACCAGGACGGCACCCTGACCTACTCCTTCGTCGAAGCGCTGGAGGCCAGCCACCCGGGCTTCATCGTGCGCCTGATTGGCGGCGCCTGCTTCCTCGGCGGGATGCTGCTGATGGCCTTCAACGTCTGGCGCACCCTGCGCCAGGCGGCGCCGGCGGACCGCCGCGCCGCCGCCTTCGCGGGAGCTTGAACATGCCCAGCGAATACTGGCTGCTACTGGCCCTGGCGGTGTTCTATCTGGCGCTGCAACGGCACCTCGGCGGCAAGCGGAGGCACGAACTGGACGAAGCGGCGATGCTGCCCTTCGCCGATGACGACGCCGTGGCACGGCGCATGGAAAAGGCCACCGGCCGCAGCCGCACCGGCTGCGCCTGCCCGGGCACCTGCGACGGCAGTTGCCGGTCCCGGACCGAGCTGGAGGCCTGAGGGCGTCAGCCCTGCTGCAGGTGGCCGTAGAGCCGGGCGTACAGCCCGCCGTCGGCGATCAGTTGCTGGTGGCCGCCCTGTTCGGCGATACACCCGCCGTCGAACACCAGCACCCGGTCGGCCTGCTTCACCGCGCTCAGGCGGTGGGCGACGATCAGGGTGGTGCGCCCGGCGAGGAAGCGCCCCAGGGCCTGGTGCAGGGCGAACTCGGTGGCGGCGTCCAGGGCCGAGGTGGCCTCGTCGAGGATCACCACCTTGGGCTCGGCCAGCACCATGCGGGCGATGGCCAGGCGCTGCCGCTGACCGCCGGACAGGCGCACCCCGGAGCGCCCGACCACGCTATCCAGGCCTTCGGGCAGGGCCCGCACGGTCTCGGCCAACTGGGCGATCTCCAAGGCCCGCCAGCAGGCGTCGTCGTCCCGGGGGCGCCCCAGGGTGAGGTTGGCGCGGATCGTGTCGTTGAACAGCGCCGGGTGTTGCAGCACCACCGCCACGTGTTCGCGCACGGTGTCCAGGCCGATCTCCTCCAGGCGCGCGCCGCCGAAGCGGATGCTGCCGGCCTGGGGCGTGTAGAGCCCCAGCAGCAATTGCACCAGGGTGCTCTTGCCGCCACCGCTGGCCCCCACCAGGGCGACCTTCTCGCCAGCGGCGATGCTCAGGTCGAGCCCGTCCAGCACCGGCTCCTCGCCGTAGGCGAAGCGCAGGTCGCGGACCTCCAGGCCCACCGTGTCGCGCCCGGCGAACGGGTCGACGCCCCCCGGGTAGCGCGGCTCGTCCGCCCGCGCCAGCAATTGGTTGATGCGCTGCAACGCGGCGCCGGCGCCGTAGTAGGCGTATTGCAGGCTGAGCAGTTGCTCCACCGGGCCGATCATGAACCACAGGTAGCTGAACACGGCGAGCATCTGGCCGATGGACAGGTCGGAGAACAGCACGGTGAGCATCGTCGCCGCGCGAAACCCGTCGATGCCGAACTGGAACAGCAGGCCGCTGGCCCGGCTCGAGGCGTCGCTCTTCCACATCGATGCCACGGCATAGTCGCGCACGTCCCGGGCGCGCAGCCCGAGCAGGCCGAGGAAATGCCCCTGGCGGTTGCCGGCGCGGATTTCCTGGATCGCCTCCAGGGTCTCGGTGAGGGCCTGGGTGAAGCGCGCGGTGCTGTCGTTCTCCAGTTTCTTCAGGTGTTTCACGCGCTTGCCCAACTGCACCGTGGCGTAGATCACCAGGGGGTTGAACAGCAGGATCAGCAGCGCCAGCTTCCAGTGCATCCACAGCAGGATGGAAGCGGTGCCGGTCAGGGTGAGCATGGCCACCAGGAAGCGGCTCAGGGTCTCGCCGATGAATTTATCCAAGGTGTCCAGATCGGTCACCAAGTGGGCGCTCACCGTGCCGCCGCCGAGGCTTTCGTATTCCGCCAGGGCGATGCGCTTCAGGCGTTCGATCAGGCGCAGGCGAATGCGGTAGACCAGGTCCTTGGACAGGCGGGCGAACTGCCGGGCCTGGAGGACGTTGCAGGCGAGCGCGAGGCTGCGCATCGCCAGGGTGACCAGGAGGATCAGGCCGATGTAGCCAACCGGCTGCTGCCAGGCGGCCGGCAGCAGCCGGTCCATGACCCGCAACGCGGCGTCGCCCTTGCCCAGCAGCACTTCGTCCACCAGCAGCGGCAATAACAGCGGGATCGGCACGCTGCACAACGCGGCGAGCACGGCGATGCCGTTGGCCAGCCACAGGGCCCGGCGGTGGCGCAGCGCCAGGCGGCGGATCTCCGCCCAGCTCAAGCGGTCAGTCATGGACGCCGCGCTCCAGCCAGCGGGCCAGCAGCGGGACCAACTCCTCCAAGGGGCGATAACCGTTGGTCAGCAGGGCCAGTTGGCCGTCGCGCTCGGCCAGCAAGGTAGGAAACCCGGCGATGCCCAGGCCCTGGGTCCAGGCGAAGTCGGCTTGGGTCGCCTCGCGGATCGCGGGGCTGTCGAACGCCTTGGCGAACGCCATGCGCGGCACGCCGACCGCCTCGGCCAAGTCCAGCAACACCCGCACCTGGGATGGGTCGCGCCCCTCGCGGTAGAACGCCGTCTGCAGCGCCACGGCCAGGGGCCAGACCTTCGCCGGGTCCAGGGCCCGCACGGCCACCAGGGCGCGGCAAGCCGGCTCGGTGTCGTAGACGAAGCCCTCGGGCATGCCCGCCTCGAAGTCGAAGAGCTGCCCGGTGGTGGCGTTCACCGCCTGCCAATGGGAAAGGATGCGCACCCGCCCGGCCGGGTCCAGGGCGAGGCGCTCGTGGCGCAAGCCGCCCACCACCAGGTGCAGCGGCACCCCGGCCTCGGCGGCCTGGCCGGCGAGCGCCTCCAGGACCGGGGCAAACCCCCAGCACCAGGAGCACATCGGGTCCATCACATACAGCAGGCGGGCATTCATTGACGAGCTCCGGTGGGGGTTGCGCGGTTCAGCGGGACGACACGCGGGGATCGCGGCCGATCGGGTGCGGTTGATTGCGCGCCTTGGCCAGTTCGATCTGTTTCTGCCGTTCGCGGGCGCTCTCGCGAGTCTTCTCGCTCAGGTTGTCCCAGCAGTGCGGGCAACTGATACCCGGCGCGTAGTGCTCGGAGCGACGGTCCTCGGCGGAGATCGGGTTGCGACAGGCATGGCACTGATCGTAGTCGCCCTCGCTCAGGTCGTGGCGCACGGTGACCCGGTTATCGAAGACGAAACAGTCGCCGCGCCAACGGGTCTCCGCCTCGGGTATTTCCTCCAGGTACTTGAGGATGCCGCCCTTGAGGTGGAAGACCTGCTCGAAGCCCTGGCCGAGCATGTAGCTGGAGGCTTTCTCGCAGCGGATGCCGCCCGTGCAGAACATCGCCACCTTCTTGTGCCGGGCCGGGTCGTAGTGAGCCTTGATGTATTCGGGAAACTCGCGGAACGACTTGGTCTTGGGGTCCACCGCGCCCTCGAAGGTGCCGATGGCCACTTCGTAGTCGTTGCGGGTATCGATCAGCAGCACCTCGGGGTCGTCGATCAGGGCATTCCAATCCTTGGGCTCGACATAAGCGCCGACCCGTTCGTTGGGATTCACGCCCGGGACGCCAAGGGTGACGATCTCCTTCTTCAGCTTGACCTTGGTGCGATAGAACGGCTGCTCGGCGCAGTAGGACTCCTTGTGGTCGACATCCGCCAGGCGCGGGTCGCGGCGCAGCCAGGCGAGCAAGGCATCGATGCCGGCGCGGGTGCCGGACACGGTGCCGTTGATGCCCTCCTCGGCCAGCAGCAGGGTGCCTTTGATGTCGTTATCCAGCAGGGTGCGCAGCAACGGTTCGCGCAGCTCGACGTAGTCGGCCAGGGTGACGAACTTGTACAACGCCGCCACGACGATGGTCGGGGTGCTCATGGGACAGTCTCCAGGGGGTCGCCCGCGCAAAGGGCGGACCGGGTTTCATCGAACCGCGCGACCGCCGGCGCGGGGCCGGCGGGGGCGGCTGGCGGGGCCGGAGGGACCGGGCCGCCAGGTCGTGCGGGCGTCGGGACGAGCCCGGCGCCAGGTCTATCAGCGATCGTGCCGGCTGCCGCCGCGGCAGGTCGGCGAGTCCGGCGCGACGCCCTGGGCATCCCACTCCTCGGGGGTGTAGGTGTGCAGGGCCAGGGCATGGAAGCGCGGCATCAGCTCGCCCAGGGCGGCATACACCGCCTGGTGGCGCTTCACCGCGTTCAGCCCGGCGAATACCGGGCTGACCACCACCGCCTTGAAATGGGTCTCCAGGCCACGGCTGTGCATGTGACTTTCGTCCTGCACCTCCAGGTGGCGAGGCGCCAGGGCCCCGAGGGCCTGGTGGATGGCGTCGCGCAGGCTCATGTCAGGGCTTCTTCGCCGGCTCGGCGGCTTTCTTCGCGGGAGCCGCCGATTTCGGCGACAGCTCGGCGGTCATGTCGTCCAGCAGCTTGTTCACCACCGGCACCGCCGGCTCCAGGCGGGCCTGGGTGACGCGCGCCGCCTCGCCGCTCAGTTGCGGCATCTTCTCCAGCATCTTCTTGCCGGTGGGCGACTGGTAGAAGGCGATCATGTCCTTGAGCTCGCTCTCGGTGAAGTTGCTGGTGTACAGCTTGACCAGGTCCGGCTTGAGCTTGTTCCAACCGACGGCGTTGTCCAGGGCGGCGTTGGCCTTGGCGGTATAGCTCTCCAGGGTGGCCTTCTTGTCCGCCGGCGCCTTCAGTTGCTCGAAGCGCTGGTTGAACATCTGTTGCACCTGACCGTAGAGCCCCACGGTGCCCTTGTCCGCGTTCATCAGCTTGAGGAAGGTCTCGGCGTTGGCGGTGTGGCTGGAAGCGTCGGCCAGGGCTTGACCGCTGGCGCAGGCCAGCAGGACGGCGGAGCAGAGTACGCGAAGCTTGGTCATGGGTATCCTTGCGGTGGCGGGGGCTCGCGGCCCGGGGGCGGCCATTCTGCGCCCAAGGTCGCCGGGGCTCAAGCCACCGGGACGTACGGCGCGCTCTGCCCGAAGGAAGGAACCAGGCGCGACGGGGGCGACCTAAACCGGATGCCAATCGCAGGAGGACATGCCGCATGAGCCGTATCGAAACCGACAGCCTGGGCCCGGTCGAGGTCCCCGAAAACGCCTATTGGGGCGCCCAGACCCAGCGTTCCCTGACCAACTTCGCCATCGGCGGCGAGCGCATGCCGCTGCCGGTCCTGCATGCCCTGGCCCTGATCAAGAAGGCCGCCGCGCGGGTCAACGGCCGCATCGGCGACCTGCCGCCGGACATCGCCCGGCTGATCGAGCAGGCCGCCGACGAAGTGCTCGCCGGCCAGCACGACGATCAGTTCCCGCTGATGGTCTGGCAAACCGGCAGCGGCACCCAGAGCAACATGAACGCCAACGAAGTCATCGCCGGCCGCGCCAACGAGCTGGCCGGCGGGCCGCGCGGCGGCAAGCGCCCGGTGCACCCCAACGATCACGTGAACCGTGCCCAGAGTTCCAACGACAGCTTTCCCACGGCCATGCACATCGCCGTCGCTACCGCGGTGCACCAACGGCTGCTCCCGGCCATCGCCGAACTGTCCGGCGGCCTCGCCGAGCAGGCGGCCCGCCATGGCCGGCTGGTGAAGACCGGGCGCACCCACATGATGGACGCCACGCCGATCACCTTCGGCCAAGAGCTGTCGGCCTTCGTCGCCCAGCTCGACCATGCCGAGCGGGCCATTCGCGGGGCGATGCCGGCGGTCTACGAGCTGGCCCAGGGCGGTACCGCGGTGGGCACCGGGCTGAACGCGCCCAAGGGCTTCGCCGAGGCCATGGCCGCCGAACTGAGCGCCCTGACCGGCCTGCCCTTCGTCTCGGCGCCGAACAAGTTCGCCGCCCTGGCGGGTCACGAGCCGCTGGTGCACCTCTCCGGCGCCCTGAAGACCCTGGCGGTGTGCCTGATGAAGATCGGCAACGACCTGCGCCTGCTGGGCTCGGGCCCCCGCGCCGGCTTCGCCGAGGTGAAGCTGCCGGCCAACGAGCCGGGCAGTTCGATCATGCCCGGCAAGGTCAACCCGACCCAGTGCGAAGCGCTGACCATGATCGCCTGCCAGGTGATGGGCAACGACGCCACGGTGACCTTCGCCGCCAGCCAGGGCCACCTGCAACTGAACGTGTTCAAGCCGGTGATCGTACACAACCTGCTGCAGGCCATCGGGCTGCTCGCCGACGGCTGTCGGAACTTCCAGGAGCACTGCGTGGCCGGCATGGAGCCCGATGCCCAGCGCATGGCCGAGCACTTGGAAAACGGCCTGATGCTGGTGACCGCCCTGAACCCCCACATCGGTTACGACAAGGCCGCCGAGATCGCCAAGAAGGCCTATGCCGAGGGCACTACCCTGCGGGCGGCAGCGCTGCGCCTGGGCTACCTGGACGAGCAGCAGTTCGACGCCTGGGTACGGCCACAGGACATGCTCGGGAACAGCGCCCATGAGTGACGCCGCGAAAAGCGGCGCGACACCGCTGGAAGGGGCGGCAAGCGCATCCTGACGGTCTTCGGCCCCCAAGGGGGACAGCTTCTGCACGCCCTGGGGGAAGCCTACACAGGGCGCGAGGGCCGAGGGTCACGTGGTGCGCCAGGGCGAGCCGCGCTTCGATCCGATCCTGCATGCCGGCTACGACCAGAACCAGCCCCTGGAGCCGGGCCTGCTGGAAGCGCAGCGCCTGATCCACTGGGCGCCACACTTGGTGTTCGTCTACCCGTGTGGTGGGGCAGCGTGCCGGCGTTGCTCAAGGGTCCCTCGACCGGGTGCGGTTACCCGGTTTCGCCTTCAAGTACCGGGACGCCCGGAGCCTGCGCTGGGACAAGCCGCCGCGCGGACGAAGCGCCGATCTGCTGGTGACCCTGGATACCCCGCCCTGGTACTTCCGTTGGGTCCACGGCGCGCCGGCCCATCGGCAGATGATCCGCACCACCCTGGGGTTCTGCGGGGTGAAGACCCAGCGCCTGTTGGCCCGCGCGCCGCTGCGGCCCTCCCGGAGGAGCAGCGCCAGCGCTGGCTGCGCAAGGCCGAGCCGCTCGGCCACCGTGCCTGACCGTCAGGGCGCGCGAAGAGCGCGGCGGGCGCGGTAGCTGCGCAGCAGCGAAGGCGCCAGGGCGGTGAGCGCGGACCCCAGCACCACCAGTAGCGCGCCCAGGTAGCCCAGGGCGTCGATGGATTCGGGGGTCATCGAACCCGGCCAGCCCCAGGCCAACAGCGCCACCGCGGCGAAGGTCACCAAGGGAGTGAGCGCCAGGGTCGCGCTGACCCGCGAGGCTTCCCAGTGGGCCAGCGCCTCGGCGAAGGCGCCATAGGCCACCAGAGTGTTCAGGCAGCAGGCCAGCAGCAGCCAGCCCTGGGTCGCGCTCAGGTTCACGACGTCCAGCGGGTGGACGAATGGGGTCAGCAGCGCCGCGCAGAACAGGTAGATGACCATCATGACCTGCGCCGAGGACCACACCGTCAGCAACTGTTTCTGGGCCAGCCCGTAGAAGGTCCAGATCAATGCCGCCAGCAACACGATGAGCACGCCGGTGGTGTAGGCGCCAAGGGAGCCCAGCAGCTCCTCCAGGCGTTGGTCGAAGAACAGGCCGAACCCCGCCAGCATCACCAGCAGCCCAATGGCCTGCCCCATCCCGAAGCGCTCCCGGAAGAACAGCAGGCTCCCCAGCAGCAGGAGGATCGGCGCCACCTGGATCACCAGTTGGGCGGTTCCCGGGCTGAGCAGGCGCAAGCCGAGCAGGTAGAAGACGTAGTTGCCCAGCAGGCCGCCCACCGCCGCCAGCAACAGCCAGGCGCCGTGGCGGCCCAAGGCGCGGAAGCGCGGCAGGCGGCGCCCGGCCGCCAGCCAGACGAACAGCAGCGAGCCGGCCACCGCCAGGCGATACCAGGTGACGGTATAAGGGTCCATGACCCGTAGCACTTCCTTGAGCTTGATCGGCAGGATGCCCCAGAGCACGGCGGTGAGCAGTGTCAGGAGCAGGCCGTACAGCCAGCGGCCGGAGGCGATATGCATGGAGCTCTCGAAGCCAGGAGCGGCGCCGACAGCGGGCCGCCGAGGCGCCATTCTAGCCGCCCCGCCCGCCACCCCGACAGGTACAGTCGGGCACGCATTGTGCCCTCCCGCGACGGTGTCAGCGCACCGCTTCGAACAGGCCGGTCGCGCCCATGCCGCCGCCGACGCACATGGTGACGATGCCGTAGCGCAGGTTGCGCCGTTGCAGCTCGCGCACCAGGTGCCCGACCTGGCGCGAGCCGGTCATGCCGAACGGGTGGCCGATGGCGATCGAACCGCCATTGACGTTGTACTTCTCGTTGTCGATGCCCAGTCGATCGCGGCAATACAGGCATTGGGAGGCGAACGCTTCGTTCAGCTCCCACAGGTCGATGTCGTCGAGCTTCAAGCCCTTCGCCGCCAACAGGCGCGGCACCGAAAACACCGGGCCGATGCCCATCTCGTCCGGCGCGCAACCGGCGACGGTGAACCCGCGAAAGAACGCCTTCGGTCGCAGCCCCAGCGCCAGGGCCTTGTCCAAGCTCATCACCAGGGTCATGGACGCGCCATCGGACAGTTGCGAGGCATTGCCAGCGGTCACCGAGCCGTCCTCGGCGAACGCCGGCTTCAGCCCGGCGAGGCTCTCGTAGGTGGTGTCCGGGCGGTTGCAGTCGTCGCGATCCACCACCCCCTCCACTTGGCGCGTCTCGCCGCTGGCCTTGTCTTCCACCCGATAGCGAACGTTCATCGGCACGATTTCGTCGGCGAACAGCCCCTCGGCCTGGGCGCGGGCGGTGCGTTGCTGGCTTTGCAGGGCGTAGCGGTCCTGCTGCTCGCGGGTGACGCCATAGCGCCGCGCGACGATCTCGGCGGTCTGCCCCATGGGGTAGTAGATGCCCGGCAGGCTTTCCTGGATCAGCGGGTTGTACAGGTGGTCGGTGTTGACGCTCTTGAGGGTGAGGCTAATGGACTCCACCCCGCCGGCGACGATCACGTCGCCGCACCCCGAGGCGATCTGGTTGGCGGCCACGGCGATGGCCTGCAAGCCCGAGGAGCAGTAGCGGTTGAGGGTCATGCCGGCCACGTCCTGGCCGAGCCGCGACAGCACCGCCACGTTGCGGCCGATGTTGTAGCCCTGGGCGCCCTCGTTGGAGCCGGCGCCGACGATACAGTCCTCCACCAGGGCCGGGTCCAGGTCGTTGCGCGCCAGCAGCGCATTCACGCAATGGGCGGCCATGTCGTCCGGCCGGGTCAGGTTGAACTTGCCACGGAAGGATTTGGCCAGGCCGGTCCGGACGCTGTCCACGATCACCACATCACGCATGACGCACCTCTTTTCGGGTTCGATGAGAGGCGCAGCTTAGGAAAGCCCCGGGGCGGCGGCGACGATCATTCATTGCCGATATGCCGACCCATCCTCCGGGGCCGAAGGTCATTCCCGACTCAGGGCGCGTTCCAGGGCGTCGTTGAGGGTCCGCAGCACCTTGACCCGGGCGAAGCGCTTGTCGTTGGCCTCCACCAGCGTCCAGGGCGCGAGTTCGGTGCTGGTACGGTCCACCATGTCGCCCACCGCGTCGACGTACTGGTCCCACTTGTCGCGGTTGCGCCAGTCTTCCTCGGTGATCTTGTAGCGCTTGAAGGCCACCGTCTCGCGCTCCTTGAAGCGCTGCATCTGGGTCTGCTTGTCGATGGCCAGCCAGAACTTCACCAGCACGATGCCATGGTCGACCAATTGCTCCTCGAACTCGTTGATCTCGCTGTAGGCGCGCAGCCAGTCGGCCTCCGAGCAGAACCCCTCGACCCGCTCCACCAGCACCCGGCCGTACCAGGAGCGGTCGAAGATGGTCAGGGCCCGCCGCGCCGGCACGTGTCGCCAGAACCGCCAGAGGTAGGGCTGGGCGCGCTCCTCCTCGGTGGGCGCGGCAATGGGCACGACGTGATATTGGCGAGGGTCCAGGGCGGCGGTGACGCGGCGGATCGCCCCGCCCTTGCCCGCCGCGTCGTTGCCCTCGAATACCGCCATGACGGCATGGCGGCGGTAGCGCTTGTCCCGCACCAGTTGGGCCAGGCGAGCCTGCTCCTGGGCGATCTGCTGGTGATAGCTATCCTTGTCCAGCCGCTGTCCCAGGTCGAGGCTGTCCAGCAGGGCGCGGTTGTCGAGGCTGGTCACCAGCGGCGCCGCGTGGGGCGTGCGGCGCGGCGTGTCCCGCTGGTTCAGGGCCGCCTGCAAGCCTTCGAGGATGATCCGCCCGACGCTCAGGCTGCGGTAATGGGGGTCGGCGCCCTCGATGACGTACCAGGGCGCGTAGTCGTGGCTGGTGCGCCGCAGCACCCGCTCGCCATAGCGCACGTACTTGTCGTAGACCTTACTCTGCTTCCAGTCCAGCTCGCTGATCTGCCAGCTTCGCTGAGGGTCTTTCTCCAGGGCCTTGAGGCGTTCGCGCAATTGCTTCTTGGACAGATGGAACCAGAACTTGAAGATCAGCGCGCCCTCGTCGCAGAGCATCCGCTCCAGGCGCTCGGCGAAGTCGATGGCCTGGTCCAGGCGGGCATCCTTGATGTCGCCGTCGACCCGGGCATGAAGCATCTGGCTGTACCAGTTGCCGAAGAAGATCCCGGTGCGCCCCTTGGGCGGCAAGCGCCGCCAGAACCGCCACTGCGCCGGCCGGGCGAGCTCCTCGTCCGAGGGCATGACGAAGCTCTCCACCTGGATCAGCCGAGGGTCCATCCACTCGTTGAGCAGCTTGACCGTCTCCCCCTTGCCGGCCCCCTCGATGCCGTTGATCAGGATCAGCAGGGGAAAGCGCGCCTGCTGCTTCAACTCGAACTGCGCATCCAGCAACGCCTCGCGCAATTCGCTGACGGCGGCGTCGTAGGTGTCCTTGTCGATGGAGTGACCGATCTCGGCGGATTCGAACATGGGGCGTCCCCTGAAGACCAACGGTGGCACCACAGTAGAGGATCGGTCCGGGTTTGTCTGCGTCGCCGCGGCGTCCAGCTTCGGCGCGCGCGGCGGGTTCGGCGGGTGCGTCCTCCGCTTCAGGTCGCGAGCCTCAGCAGGTGCCAGAGGTAAAACGACAAAACAGCGCCAGCAGCACCATCCCCACCAGCAGGAGCCGTTGAGGGGAGCCCATCATGCGGCCGGCCTCCAGCGAACCCGAGGCTGGAAGCCTCCGAGACCCGACAGTGGCGCCCCGCCATGAAACCGTCTGTCCGGTAGGGATGCGACCGTCGGCACCCTGCCGCCATCCGGCGCATCCCCGTAGAATGCGTCGGTCGCTTTTCCAGGGGCCTTTATGACCGACGCACCCCACGCCCAGCTCGACTGGGACGAGACCGGACAGCCGCGCTCGCGGCAGTTCGGCGATGTGTATTTCTCCCAGGCTTCCGGGCTCGACGAGACCCGTCACGTCTTCCTCGCCAACAACGACCTGGCCGCGCGCTTCGCCGCCCTGCCCGCCGGCGGCGGCCTGACCATCGGCGAGACCGGCTTTGGCACCGGGCTGAATTTCCTCGCCGCCTGGGCCTGCTTCGAGGAGCACGGGCCGGCCGACGCCCGCCTGCGGTTCGTCAGCGTGGAGAAATACCCATTGCGGCGGGACGATCTGGCGCGCGCCCTGTCGCTCTGGCCGCAACTGGCACACCAGGCCGAGGCTCTGCTCGGCCAGTACGTGGCGGTGCATCCGGGCTTCCAGCGCCTGTGCTTCGCCAACGGCCGAGTGACACTGACCCTGCTGGTGGGCGATGTGCTGGAAATGCTGCCCCAGCTCGACGCCCGCATCGACGCCTGGTTCCTCGACGGCTTTTCCCCGGCGAAGAACCCGCAGATGTGGACGCCGGCATTGTTCGCCGAGCTGGCGCGGCTGTCCGCGCCGGGCGCCACCCTGGGTACCTTCACCAGCGCCGGTTTCGTCCGGCGCGGCTTGATCGAGGCGGGGTTCGCCATGCAACGCACCCCCGGACAGGGGCGCAAGCGCGAAGTGCTCAAGGGCGTGTTTGTCGGCCCGGCCGAGGCCCAGCCACGGGCCGGCGGGGCGACGAGCGCCTCGGTCAAGGCCTGGTACGCGCGGCCACCCGCCTGGCGTGGCACCCGCGAGGCGCTGGTCGTCGGGGCCGGCCTGGCCGGTTGCGCCACCGCCGCCAGCCTGGCGGCCCGGGGCTGGCGGGTGACGGTGCTGGAACGCCGCGAGGCAGCCGCCCGGGAAGGTTCCGGCAATCCCCAAGGCATCCTTTATCTCAAGCTGTCCGCCCATGGCACGGCCCTTTCCCGGTTGGTGGTGGCGGGGTTCGGCCACACCCGCCGGCTGCTCGAACGCCTGGTCCCGGGCGAGGATTGGTCGCCCTGCGGCGTGCTGCAACTGGCCTACGACGAAGCGGAGGCGGCTCGCCAGGCGCAACTGGCGGGGCATTACGTCGATGGCCTGCTCCAGCCCCTGGATCGGGAAGGCGCCTCGGCGCGGGCCGGCGTCGCCCTGGAACAGGGCGGGCTGTTCTTCCCCGAAGCCGGCTGGGCCCATCCGCCCGCGCTGTGCCGGCACCTGCTGGACCACCCGGCCATTCGCCTGGTGACCCACCGGGAGGCGGTGCGTCTGGAACGCCGGGACGGCCTGTGGCGGGCGTGGGCCGAGGACGGCGAGGTGGCCCGGGCGCCGCTGGCGGTGCTGGCCTGCGCGGCCGACGCCGCGCGCTTCGAGCCGGCGGCGTCGCTGCCGCTCAAGCGCATCCGTGGGCAGATCAGTCGCCTGCCGGCCACGCCGGACAGCCGCGCCCTGCGCACCGTGCTCTGCGCCGAAGGCTACGTGGCGCCGACGCGCCACGACGAGCACACCCTTGGCGCCAGTTTCGACTTCCACCGCCAGGACGACATCCCCAGCGCCACCGAGCACGCCAGCAACCTGGCCTTACTGGAGCAACTCTCCCCGGACCTGGCTAGGCGGCTGGAAGCCGGCGTCCTCGACGCGCATACCCTGGAGGGTCGGGTGGGCTTTCGCTGCACCACCCCGGACTACCTGCCGGTGGTGGGCCCCCTGGCGGAAGCCGGCGCCTTCGCCGAAGCCTACGGGGTGCTCGCCCGAGACGCCCGGCAGGCGCCCGCGACCCCCTGCCCCTGGTTGGAGGGCCTGTACGTCAACACCGGTCACGGTTCGCGGGGGTTGGTCAGCGCGCCCCTGTCGGGCGAGCTGCTGGCGGCCTGGCTGGAAGACGAGCCCCTCCCCCTGCCCCGCGCCGTGGCCGAGGCCTGCCACCCCAACCGCTTCCCCCTGCGAAGGCTGATTCGCGGGCATTGAACGAGCGGGGCGCCGCCGGCGTCCCAGCAGGGAACACCAGGACCTCAGGAGCGACGACGCGATGGTGCATCGGGTACCACCCCATCCAGGCGGGCGACGATGAGCCTGCTCGCCCTGGAGGCGCTGGGCATCGGCGGGCTGCTGGGGATGCTGCTGGGGCTCACCGGGGCCGGGGGCTCGCTGGTGGCGCTGCCGCTGCTGCTCAGCCTGCACCTGCCGATGCGGGACGCGGTCGGGGTGAGCCTCGGCGCCGTGGCGCTGTCGGCCCTGGTGGGCGTCGTGCCCCGCGCGCGGCTCGGCCAAGTCGCCCACGGCCCGGCCTTGCTGTTGGCGCTGAGCGGATTGCCGGGCAATGCCTTGGGCCAATGGCTGGGACGCTTCGTCGCCGAGGGCGTGCTGGTCTGCGGTTTCTGCCTGCTGGTGCTGTGGTCGGCCTGGCGCATGTGGCGGGGCACGTCGCGCCCACTGCCGGTGGGCACCGCGCCGCGCCGGGGTGCCTTGCTCGGCCTGGGCCTCGGGGTCGGCGTGCTGTCGGGCCTGATGGGTGTCGGCGGTGGTTTCCTGATCGTGCCGGGGCTGCTGGCTTTCGCCGGCATGCCGATGCTGATCGCCACCGCCACGTCCATGGCGGTGATCGCCCTGGTCTCCGGAGGCGGTTTTCTGCTCTATCTCGGCCACGCCAATCCGCCCGTATCGCTCCTGGGGGGCCTCGTGGCGGGCGGCGCCTGTGGGGTGCTGGTGGGTAACCGCCTGGCGCAACGTATTGGCGGGCCGGCGCTGCAGCGACTGTTCGCCCTGATGCTGGTGGCGGTGAGTCTGTCCCTGGCCGCGCAGAAGTTATTGAGTCCGGCGTAAGCGAACCGGCGTCTTGGCCCGCTCCGCCGGCTTATAACTGAACAATATAAAACTCACGATCCATCCACCGGTCGGACCTTTATACGCGCTTTTCGCGCCTCCCCAACGGCAGAACCGGTAAGGACTATGTGCGGCATTTCTGGAGAACTACGTTTCGATAATCGCCCGGCCGACCTCGCAGCGGTCGAACGCATCACCCACCACCTCGCCCCTCGCGGCCCCCATGCCTGGGGCTTCCATAGTCAGGGTCCGGTGGCCCTCGGCCACCGCCGGCTGAAGATCATGGACCTGTCGGATTGCTCCGCGCAGCCCATGGTGGACAGCGACCTCGGCCTGTCCCTGAGCTTCAACGGGGCGATCTATAACTACCCCGAGCTGCGCCAGGAGCTGCAAGGTCTCGGCTACCGCTTCCATTCCGACGGCGACACCGAGGTGCTCCTCAAGGGCTATCACGCCTGGGGCGAAGCGCTGCTGCCGCGCCTGAACGGCATGTTCGCCTTCGCCATCTGGGAGCGCGATCGGCAGACGCTGTTCCTCGCCCGCGACCGCCTCGGCATCAAACCGCTCTACCTGTCCCGGACCGACCAGCGCCTGCGCTTCGCCTCGACGCTCCCCGCCCTGCTGAAAGGTGGGGACATCGACGGCACCCTGGACCCCCGGGCGCTGAACCAGTACCTGAACTTCCACTCCGTGGTGCCGGCGCCCCGTACCCTGATCGCCGGTATCGAGAAGCTGCCGCCGGCCACCTGGATGCGGGTGGACGTCCAAGGCAACTGCCAGCGCCAGACCTGGTGGCAGCTCGACTATGGCCCCCGGGACGACGAGCGCGACCTGGGCCTGCCCGAATGGCGCGACCGTCTGCTGGACGGCCTGCGCGAAGCGGTGTCGATCCGCCAGCGGGCCGCCCGGGAAGTGGGCGTGCTGCTCTCCGGCGGTGTGGATTCCAGCCTGTTAGTGGGGCTGCTGGCCGAGGCCGGGGTCAAGGATCTGCTCACGTTCTCCATCGGCTTCGAGGATGCCGGCGGCGAACGCGGCGACGAATTCGAATTCTCCGACCTGATCGCCCGGCGCTACGGTACCCGGCATCATCAGTTGCGTATCGGCGAGCATGAGGTGCTCGAACAGTTGCCCGCGGCCTTGCGCGCCATGAGCGAGCCCATGGTCAGCCATGACTGCATCGCGTTCTACCTGTTGTCTCGGGAAGTCTCCCGACACTGCAAGGTGGTCCAGAGCGGCCAGGGCGCCGACGAACTGTTCGGCGGCTACCACTGGTACCCGCCCTTGGCCGACAGCCAGGACCCGTTCGGCACCTACCGCACCGCCTTCTTCGACCGTACCCACGAGGAGTATCTGGAAACCGTGGCGCCCGCTTGGCGCACCGAAGATATCGCGGGCGACTTCGTCCGCGAGCATTTCCAGCGTCCGGGCGCCGATGACCCGGTGGACAAGGCGTTGCGCCTGGACAGCACCGTGATGCTGGTGGAAGACCCGGTTAAGCGCGTCGACAACATGACCATGGCCTGGGGCCTGGAAGCCCGGGTGCCGTTCCTCGACTACAAGGTCGCCGAGCTGTCGGCGCGGATTCCGTCCCGCTTCAAGCTGGGCGACGGCGGCAAGCAGGTACTCAAGGAAGTGGCGCGCCTGGTCATCCCCCACGAGGTGATCGACCGCAAGAAAGGCTATTTCCCGGTGCCGGGGCTCAAGCATCTGCAAGGGCGGACCCGGGACTGGGTACGCGACCTATTGCTGGACCCAAGCCAGGACCGGGGCTATTTCAACACCGCCGCCCTGGAACGGCTGCTCGCCGATCCCTCGCGGGACCTGACGCCCTTGCGCGGCTCGAAACTCTGGCAACTCGCCACCCTGAATCTGTGGCTGAACGAACAGGGCCTTTAGGAGACCTGCTTTTATGAAAGGACCCGTCAGTCATGGCGCTCCGGTACACACCCAACGCCTGCTTCGCGGCCAGCCGCCCACCTACGAACGCCTCCAGGCTCGCCTGGCGGAAGGCCACCAAGGCGCTCCATGCACCGCCAAGGCCGTTCACTGCGGCTGGGGCCGCCTGCTGCTCGGTCACACCTACCCCGACGCCGGCAGCCTGGCCAAGGACCTGCTGACCGAACATCTGGGCGAGCGCGATATCGCCCTGTACGTGGCGGCGCCGCAGCAAGTGCTCGCCCAGGCGCCCCAGCAGTTGTTCCTCGACCCTTCCGACACATTGCGCCTCTGGTTCATCGATTACCGTCCGGCGCGTCGCCCCTACCGGGGCTTCCGTATTCGCCGCGCCTACCGCGACGAGGATTGGACGGCCATCAACCACCTGTACCGGGGACGCGGCATGATGCCGGTGGATCCCTCGCGCATGACGCCCCATGCCGAGGGCGGGCCGGTCTACTGGCTGGCCGAGGACAGCGCCACCGACCAAGTGGTGGGCAGCGTCATGGGTCTCAACCATGTGCGGGCCTTCGCCGACCCGGAGGGCGGTTCCAGCCTCTGGTGCCTGGCGGTGTCCCCCGAGTGCCGGCGCCCGGGCGTCGGCGAGGCCCTGGTCCGCCACTTGGTGGAACACTTCATGGGCCATGGGCTGAGCTACATGGACCTGTCGGTGCTGCACAACAACAAGCAGGCCAAGGCGCTCTACGGCAAGCTCGGTTTCCGCGACTTGGCTACCTTCGCCATCAAGCGCAAGAACGGCATCAACCTGCAATTGTTCGTTGGGCCGGGGCCCGAGCAGGACCTCAACCCCTATGCCCGGATCATCGTCGACGAAGCGCATCGTCGGGGCATCGAGGTTCGGGTCGACGACGCCAAGGCGGGCCTGTTCACCCTGACCCATGGCGGGCGCCGGGTCCGCTGCCGCGAGTCGCTGAGCGATCTCACCAGCGCCCTGAGCATGACCCTTTGCCAGGACAAGACCCTCACCCACCGGGTGCTGCGCCAGGCGGGCATACAAGTACCCGCCCAGCGCCGCGCCGGCACGCCCGAGGAAAACAGCCTGTTCCTCGCCGAGCATGAGCGGGTGGTAGTCAAGCCGGTGGATGGCGAGCAAGGCAAGGGCGTGGCGGTGGACCTGCGCAGCGACGATGAAGTGGCCAAGGCGATTCGCGCGGCCCAGCGCTACGACGCCAACGTGCTCCTCGAGAGCTACCACGAAGGCTACGACCTGCGCATCGTGGTGATCGGCTACGAAGTGGTGGCGGCGGCGATCCGCAGGCCGGCGGAAGTGGTGGGCGATGGCCAGCACAGCATCCGCGCCCTCATCGAAGCCCAGAGCCGCCGCCGTCAGGCGGCCACTGGCGGAGAAAGCCGCATCCCCCTGGACGCGGAAACCGAGCGCACCCTGAAGGCGGCGGGCTACACCTACTCCACCGTGCTGCCCGCCGGTACCCGCCTCGCCGTGCGCCGCACCGCCAACCTGCATACCGGCGGCACCCTTGAAGACGTCACGGCGACCCTCCATCCGCAACTGGCCGATGCGGCCATCCGTGCCGCCCGTGCCCTGGAAATCCCGGTGGTGGGTCTCGACCTGCTGGTGCCGGCGGCGGATGCCCCGGACTACGTGATGATCGAGGCCAACGAGCGTGTCGGCCTCGCCAACCACCAACCGCAACCGACGGCGGAACGCTTCATCGACCTGCTGTTCCCGCTCAGCCAGGCCCCCGCCTGAGGCCGTCCGAACCCGAATGCACCGTCCGGCTCTAGCCGGACGGTCGTGCGCCCGGAGGTAACATGATCCCCAACCTGCCCGAACCCGACCTGGACTATCTACGCAAGGTCCTGCTGGAGATGCTCGCCATCCCCAGCCCGACCGGCTTCACCGACACGGTGGTGCGCTACGTCGCCGAACGCCTGGAGGAAATCGGCATTCCCTTCGAGCTGACCCGCCGCGGCACCATCCGCGCCACTCTGACGGGCCGGCGCAGCAGCCCGGACCGTGCCCTGTCGGCGCATCTGGACACCATCGGCGCGATCGTCCGCGACTACAAGGACAACGGACGCCTGGCCCTGGCCCCGGTGGGCTGTTGGTCCAGCCGCTTCGCCGAAGGCAGCCGGGTCAGCGTGTTCACCGACCAGGGGGTCCTGCGCGGCAGCGTATTGCCGCTGCTGGCCTCGGGGCACGCCTTCAACACCGAGGTGGACGACCTGCCGATCAGTTGGGACCACGTTGAGCTGCGTCTCGACGCCTACAGCACCACCCGCGCCGACTGCGCGGCGCTGGGGGTGTCGGTGGGCGACTTCGTGGCCTTCGACCCGCTGCCGGAATTCACCGAAAGCGGGCACATCAGTGCCCGCCACCTGGACGACAAGGCCGGTGCCGCCGCCCTGCTGGCCGCCCTCAAGGCGGTCAAGGAGAGCGGCCAGGAACCGCCCATCGACTGTCACCCGCTGTTCACCATCACCGAGGAGATCGGTTCCGGTTCGGCGGCCGCGCTGCCCTGGGATGTCAGCGAGTTCGTCGGCATCGACATCGCACCGGTGGCGGCCGGTCAGCAGTCCAGCGAACATGCCGTCACCGTCGCGCTGCAGGACTCCGGCGGCCCCTACGACTATCATCTGTCCCGGCATCTGCTGCGCCTCGCCGATCACCATGCCATCCCGGTGCGCCGCGACCTTTTCCGCTACTACCACAGCGATGCCCAGTCGGCGATCGCCGCCGGCCACGACATCCGTACCGCGCTGCTGGCCTTCGGCTGCGACGCCACCCATGGGTACGAGCGTACCCACGTCGATAGCCTGATGGCCCTGAGCCGCCTGCTCGGCGCGTACATGCTCAGCCCGCCGGTATTCGCCAGCGACGCCCAGCCGATCCAGGACTCCCTGGAGCCCTTCAGCCATCAACTGGAACACGCGGCGCAGATGGAAAGCGAGACCCGCGTGCCGTCGGTCGACAGCCTGCTGCACGTCCGCGACGAGCAAGACCCCGAGTGACCCGCGGCGCTACCAAGTAGCGTTGCTTGCCTTTCGCCACCCCTTGCCGGCGGACCGTCCCCGAAGGCACAGTGGCGCCAGACCGTTCGCCTCGCTAACAGGACATGGAAAAAGAGAGCTGGAATGCCTCGTCTGGGTCTGTGGCTGACACTGATGCTGTTCTGCGCGCCGCTCTGGGCCCTGGATAGCGTTCCGCTGACCCAGGAGGATGTCCGCCTGTCCCTAGGCCATGCCCTGGGCTACCGGGAAGACCCGGGCGGCCGGCTGCGCGTCGAGGCGATCCGCGACCTGCCCGACGAAGCGTTCGCGGCGGCCCCCAGCGAACACATCAACCTGGGCAAGAACGAATCGGTCTGGTGGTTTCGCGCGCGCCTGGACAATCGCCTCGACCATCCCCTCCAGGGTTACCTGGAAGTGAACTACCCGTTGCTGGACCTGCTCGATCTGTACGTGATCGACCCCGCCGGCCAGGTCGAGGCCCAACAGAGCGGCGACCGCTTTTCCTTTTCCCAGCGCCCCGTCCAGGTCCGCAACTTCTGGTTTCCCGTCCGCCTGCCTCCCGGCGTTTCCACCGTCCTGCTGCGGGTGGAAAGCACCAGTACGATCTTCGTGCCGATCTTCTTCAGCACCTACGGCGCCAGCGCGTCCGCCCAGGAAAACCTGATGGGGCTCAACGGGGCGTTCTACGGGGTGTTGTTCGCGATGTTCTGCTACAACCTGTTCCTGTACCTGTCCCTGCGCGAAGCGGCCTATTTCTGGTACCTGGCCTATAACCTCAACGCGGGCCTGTTCGCCGCCTGCTTCGACGGCATGCTGTTCAAGTTGCTACCGGACCATGTCGCCCTGCAGTCGGTGAGCATCTACATCCTGATGTACTTGCACTGCCTGACGGCGATGCAGTTCAGCCGGCATTTCCTGCATGCCCGGCAATTCTTCCCCCGCCTCGACACCGCCCTTCGCGGGCTGATGCTGTTCACCTTCCTCTGCCTGATGTCGGCGCCGTTGATCGGCCTGCGCGCCTGGAACTTCCTCGCCAGCCTGACGGTACTGGGCGTGTCGTTCGCGCTGCTGCTGGCGGGCATCTACATCTGGCAGCGGGGGCTGCGCTTTGGCTCCTACTACATCCTCGCCTGGGGCATCCTGCTGTTCGCCTTCATCCAGGCCACCAGCGGCTCCCTGGGGGTGGAGGCCTTCGGTATCTTCGGCGGCACCTGGGTGAAGATCGGCGTGACCCTCGAACTGATCACCCTGTCCATCGGGCTCGCCGACCGCATCAACCGGCTCAAGGAAGAAGGCTACCGCTCGCGCCAGGCGGCGGAGCAGGCGCAGGTCGAGAATCAGGCCAAGAGCCGCTTCCTGGCCAAGATGAGCCACGAGATCCGTACCCCGCTGAACGGTGTGCTGGGAATGGTGCAACTGCTGCGGGAAACCTCGCTGGACCGCAGCCAACGGTTCTACGTGGAGACCATTTCCAGCTCCGGCGGCGCGCTGATGGCGGTGATCAACGACATCCTCGACTACGCCCGCATCGAGTCGGGCAAGCTCAGCCTGGAAACCATCGAGTTCGACTTGGAGCGGCTGGTGTCCGACACCTTCAGCCTGTTCACCGCCCAGGCCCTGGAAAAGCGCCTGAGCCTCTATGTCAGCCTGGAGAGCGGCGTGCCCCGGCACCTGATGGGCGATCCCACCCGCCTCAAGCAGGTGCTGATGAACCTGTTGAGCAATGCCTTGAAATTCACCGCCGAGGGCCATGTGACGCTTGCCGTGTACCGGCGCGACGATGCCTTCGACGTGGCCCACTTGGTGTTCGCGGTGAGCGACAGCGGCATCGGCATCCGCCCGGAATCCCTCGGCCAGTTGTTCGACTCCTTCGCCCAGGGCGACTCCAGCACGACCCGCCGCTATGGCGGCAGCGGCCTGGGGCTGGCGATCAGCAAGGAACTGGTGGAAATGATGGGTGGCCGCATCGAGGTGCAGAGCACCGTCGGCCAGGGCACCCGCTTCGCCTTCGATATCCCACTCAAAGGTCTTGGTATGGAAGAAGAGGATGACCTGGCTCGGCTGTTGCGTGGTCGCACCGCCCTGCTCGCGTCGCTGGACGGCGTCGGCCTGGACGCCCTGAGCCGCCTGCTGGGGCGCTGGGGTATGCGCACCGAGCGTTGCCGAAGCCCCGAGCGCCTGCGCGAATGCCTTCACGACTTCGCCGCCCCGCCCCTGTTGGTGCTGATGGCGCCCTGGCCGGGCGACGCCGCCCACTGGCTCGACGGCCTGGCGCTTCGCGACCAGCCAACGCTGCTGCTCTGTCCGCCGGACCAGTGCCGGCGCCTGCCCGCCGCGCCCGAAGCCCGCCTGGCGACCCTCGCCCAGCCGGTGACCCTCATGGGCCTGCGGGAAACGCTGCTGGGGCTGTACCGGGAGCCGGCCCCATCCCCGGGCCCGACGCCCGCGTCGGCCTCAAGGGCTCCGGAAGCGCCGCCGTGCATCCTGGTGGCCGAGGACAATCGGGTGAACCAGATGGTGGTACAGGGGTTCTTGCGCAAGGGAGGCTACGCCGTGCGCCTGGTGAACGACGGCGACGCCGCGGTCACCGCCTACCGGGAAACCCCGCAAGCCTTCCAGTTGATCCTGATGGACTGCGAGATGCCGGAAATGGACGGCTTCGAGGCCACCCGGGCGATCCGTCGCCTGGAGCGCGAGCGCCGCTGGCCGGCGATTCCCATCGTCGCCCTCACCGCGCATCTCTTCGACGAGCACCGCGAAGCGGGCGCCGCCGCCGGGATGGACGGTTTCCTCGGCAAACCCCTGGACAGCGCCCTGCTCTACGCCACCCTGGAGCGCTTCGTCACCCGGACGCGCGACGCCTGAATGGCTGGTCTCGCCGGGCGACACCGGCTAGCATCCCGCACCCCCTGGAGAGCCGCCATGCTGATTCCCCACGACCTGCTCGAAGCCGACACCCTCACCCGCCTGATCGAGGATTTCGTCACCCGCGAAGGCACCGACAACGGCGACGAGACGCCCCTGGCGACCCGGGTCGAGCGGGTCCGTCACGCCCTGGAAAAGGGCCAGGCGGTGATCGTCTTCCATGCCGACAGCCAGCAATGCCAGTTGATGCTCAAGCGCGACGTGCCCCGGGAGTGGCTCGACGACGCGTAAGCCGCGTCACGACGCGTTCCAGCGCGCGCCGAACAGGATCACGCTCGCGCCCAGCAGGCACAACCCCGCGCCCAGCCAATCGGTCAGCAACGGCCTGCCCTTCTCCACGCCCACCAGCCAGGCCAAGGAGGCGACGATATAGAGGCCACCATAGGCGGCGTAGGCGCGCCCGGCCTGATCCGCCTCGACTCGGGTCAGCAGCAGGGCGAAGAGCGTCAGGCTCAGGAGGCCCGGGGCGATCCACAGCGGGCCGCGGTCCAGGCGCAGCCAGGCCCAGAAAGCGAAGCAGCCGGCGATTTCGAAGAACGCGGCGAGAAAAAACCAGAGGTAATTGAGCATGACGACGGCATCGGCGACGAAGAAAGAGGGAGCGTACCCGAAGCGGCGCGGGTCCGTCGTCAGCCGCCCAGGCCACCCTCCCGTTCCCAGGCGCAGCGGACCCGCAGGGCTTCCTCCGAGGGGCTGTGGTAGCCCTGGTCGCTTTCCCAACGAAAGGTATGGGTGCCGTTGAGCTCGGTCTCCAGGTGCACCACCACGCTGGTCCAGTAGAGCCGCTTGAGCAGCGCCTCGAAGCGCTCGATCCAGCCTGCCCACTCGTACTCCACCGCGCGGTAGCTGGCGCCGAAGTGGATCACCTGGCTCTGGTACAACCCCTCCCCCTGCTGGCCGCAGCAGGAGAACATCTCGCGGCCGAGGAAGGGCCAGGCGCCGCCGGCCGGCAGACGCGCCAGCACGCGGCGATTGAGCGCCCGCCGCAGACGGCTCTCGCCGGCTTCCGCCGACCAGTCGCGGATGCGACCGTAGACGATGGATTCAGACTCCACGAAAGGCTCCTGCTAGAACGGTGCAGCCTTCTAACACAGCGAGCCTCCCCGGTTGAAGCCGACCTCGCGCGGACGCGAAGCCGGTCTCACTCTCCCGTCGCGACCCGGCGCGGGCGCAGCGCGATCGCCAGCACGCACATGCCCAGGGCGAGCCCGGTCATGACCAGGAACGGCAGCCGGTAGCCGCCCGACAGGTCGCGGCCCAAGCCAATCAGGACCGGCATCAGGCACCCCAGGCAATAGCCGGCGCAGAGCATCATGGCGGTCCAGCGGCTCACCTCCATCGGGCTGTGCACCTCGTACAGCGGCAGCACCAGCGACAGCGAGAACGAACCGCTCAGGGCGAACCCCAGCAGCACCATGCAAGCCTCGGGGTAGAAGGTCGGCGCCAGGGCCACGGTGCCCAGGCAGAGGGTGGCGCTCATGCCGCAGATCAGCAGCAGGTGATGGCGGCAATCGAAACGCTGGGCCAGCCAGGGCAGCAGGAACGCGCTGGGCAAACCCACCAGCATGAAGGTACTGAACAGCGCCGTGCTGCGCAGCCCGCTCAGCCCCGCCTCGTGGTAGCGGGCCACTAGCCAGGTGGCCAGGGTATAGAACTGCCCCGCCTGGATCGCGAAGAAACCGGTGACCAGCCAGGCCCGGGGGTTGCCCCAGGGCAGGCCGCCTGAAGGCGCGCCGCTGGCGGCTTCGCGATGCACCGGTAGGCGAAGCCAGAGGGCCATCGCCAGTAGCGCCGGAACGGCCCAGAAGGCCAGACCGAGAGCCCAGTCGTCGCCGAACGCCCGGGTCAGCGGCGCGCTGAACACCGCGCCGCTGGCACCGCCGATGGACATGCTGAAGGAATACCAGCCGACCACCCGGCCCGCCTGTTCGCGGAAGTGCCGCTTGATGAAGCCGGACAGCAGCGGCCCGGCGATGGCGATCCCGGTGCCCAATAGCACCGCCGTGGCGATCAGCACGCCATCGCCATGCCCGGCAAGCCGCGCCAGCAGGGCGAAGGCAATCAACCCGAGGCATAGGCCAACGGTGCGCTCCAGGCCGAAGCGCACCGCGAGACGAGGCGCCAAGGGGGCCAGCAGGCCCATGCAGAGTACGGGAAGCGCGGTGGCGAGACTGATCAGGCCCCGGCTGAGGTGGAGGTCGCCGGCGATCCGCTCGATCAACGGCGCGAGAGAGGTGATGCCGGGGCGAAGGTTGATCGCCGCCAGCACCAGGGCCAACATCGTCATGGCCCGGGAAACGGATTTCACGGAAGCTCCATCGGTAGAGCGGCATAAGCCGGGGCGGGCCACCCTACCGTGCGAACCGCCGGCTCACAACCCTGTCGCGCTTCTCAGCCGGCCTGGCGGCTCTTGGCGCGCATTTTCTCCGCCATCGTGGCCATCTCGTCGTACAACCGCTGTGGCTCGTGGCGCTTGAGCATCCACGCGGCCCGTCCCTGCTCGTGGGGCAGGATCATGAAAGTGCCCTTGGCCACTTCATCGTAGATATGCTCGGCAATGTCGGCGGCGCTGATGGGCGAACTGGCGAGCAGCTTGCCCACCTGCTCCTTCATCGTCGGCGTGGGCCCCCGGAACGAGTCCAGTAGGTTGGTCTGGAAGAAGGATGGGCAGACCACGTGCACGCCGATGCCGGACTCCCTCAACTCCGCCAGCAGGCTTTCGGACAGCGCCAGCACGCCGGCCTTGGCGACGTTGTAGTTGCTCATGGCCGGGCCCTGCATGAGAGCCGCCATCGAGGCAACGTTGATGATCCGGCCCCGGCTGCGTCGCACCAGGGGCAGGAAGGCCTTGCAGCCCTTGACCACGCCCATCAGGTTGATCGCGATCTGCCAGTCCCAGTCTTCCAGGGTCAGTTCGTCGAAAAAGCCCCCGGACGCCACGCCGGCGTTGTTGACGATGATGTCGATGCCGCCGAACTTCTCCTCGCAGGCCTGGGCGAAGGCGGTGAGCTGGCTGTAGTCGCGGACGTCGCAACGCTGGGTAAAGCCGTCGCCACCGGCGTCGCGCACGCCCCGCAAGGTCTCCGCCAGACCTTGCTCGTTGATGTCCGACAGCGCCAGGCGCCAGCCTTCGCGCGCCCAGCGCAAGGCGATTTCGCGGCCCAGGCCGGAGCCGGCCCCGGTGATCATGATGCGGTTGTTCTGCATGGGGGTTGCCTTCAGGTGGCGGGAAATGCCGGGAGTGTAGCCAAGGCCCCGGTCGTTCCGGCGCGTCATCAGGACGCTGAATGACGATGGCAAACACCACACCAGCCAGGCGCCGGTGGCCGGCCCGCCCCAGCGAGCGGCCGGCCACCGGCGTGGAGCGGCCAGAGAGTGCCAGTGCCCCGGCCCGGACTGGGGGATCACCCTGCACCGCGAGGCCCGTCAGGCGCGCCACCGGGCGCTCGCAACGACCCGGGCGGACTGGCGAAGCGAAACGACGTCAACGACTCACCCCGCCCATGGGCTTTGCCCGCGTCGTGGGCGGAGGCGGTCCCCCCACGCGCCCGGGGACGTCAGTCGTCCTGCGGGGCGGGGGCTTCGGACGAGCCGAACACCGGCCGGAGGAAGCTGCGCTCGTAACTGAGGATGCAGCGCGTCCGCTCCGCGTAGGCGAATGCCGCCTGGCATTCGGCATCCTCCAGGGAGCGTTCCCGGTAGCGCTCGTATTCCGCCAGGCTGGGGAAGGTGAACAGGGCCAGGGCCACGTTGTTGGCGCCCTCGGCGGGCAGGAAGTAGCCGTGATGACGCCCCCCGAAACGCTCCACGAGGGGAATCCAGAGTTTTCCGTAATGCTCGAATTCCTTCAGCTTGTACGGATCGATGAGGTAGCGCAGGTAGCAGGTGACCATGTAACGCTCCGTTGGGGAGAAAGGTGATCGACTACAGGCAGTCGCCCAGAACCCGGGCCAGGTGCTGGGCCCGCGGGTCCATCAGCACGTAGGGGCCGAGGGTGTTGGTGACGAAGCCGAAGGCGACGTCCCGCTCCGGATCGGCGAAACCGATGGAGCCGCCGGCGCCGGGGTGGCCAAAGGCCCGGGGGCCGAGGCCGTAGGTGGCGTTGGGTACGTCCGGCTGGTCGAGCATGCAGCCGAGGCCGAAGCGGGTCCGGGTCAGCAGGGTGCGGTCCTCGCCCACGCCCTGCTCCCGAGTCAGCTCCGCCAATGCCTCGCTGTCCAGCAGGCTGCCATTCAGCAGCGCCCCGTAGAACCCCGCCAGGCTGCGGGCGTTGCCATGGCCGTTGGCGGCGGGTTGCTGCATGCGCCGCCACTCCGGCTTATTGGTGCTGGTGAGCACCGAAGGCGGGTTGCCGAAGGCCAGGCTGGGCATCGACAGCGGCTCGCCCATGGTGGCCTTGAGCAGGCGCTGGGCGGCCTCGTCGCCCCGGTTGCCCTTGGCCCGGGAGATATGGGCGACCCGGTGGAACTCGGCGTCGTCGAGGCCGATGTGCAAGTCGAGCCCCAGGGGCTTGGCGACCCGGGCGACGATCGCCTCGCCCGGCTCGCGTCCAGTGGCCAGGCGGATCATCTCCCCGACCAGCCAGCCGAAGGTGATCGGCGCGTAGCCCTGGCCCTCGCCAGGCGTCCACCAGGGCGCCTGGCATTCCAGCGCATGGACCATGGCCGACCAGTCGTACAGCGCCTCGGCCGGCAGCGGCGTGGCGATGGCCGGCAGGCCGGCCTGGTGGCAGAGCACTTGGCGCAGGGTAATGCGCTGCTTGCCGGCGGCGGCGAAGGCCGGCCACAGCGTCGCCATGGGCGCGTCCAGGTCCAGCTTGCCCTCGCTGACCAGTTGCAGCACGGTCACCGCGGCCAGGGTCTTGGTGCAGGAAAACAGGTTGAGCAGCGTGTCGGCGTGCCAGGCATCCTGGGCATCTCGGCCGGCCACCCCGGCCCACAGGTCCACCACGGTCTCGCCGCCGACCTTGACGCACAGCGCCGCGCCGCGCGCCTGGGGATCGTCGAACAGCGCGGCGAACGCCTCCTTCAGCGGCTCGAAGGCCAGATCGAAATAACCCTGTGTCTGCACCGGTAGGATTCCTCGTTCCATGGAGAAAGGACGCCGGCGCCCGAAGGCCCCGGCTCGGGATCAAGGCTGGCGGGCCGGATCGGCCTTCGTGGGCGCGCCGGCCGGCTCGGCGGGGTCCGCCGCCTCGGCGCCGGACGCCTGGTCGGTCGACTTACCGTTCGGCTCGCCGTTCGGCTGGCCATTTGGCTGGCCGTTCGGTTCGCCGCCAGGCTGGCTCGCGGGTTGGCCAGCTGGCTGATCGTCCCGCGGGGCTTCGGTCGGGGCTTGCGGCACGGGGCGATCCACGGTCTCGGGGCCCGGCTTGTCCGCTTTCGGGGCCGGCTTCGCGGCGGGTGCCTCGGCCTTCTTCGGCGCCGAGCGGCCGTCTTCCTTCAGCGGCTTGGCGGCCGGGGTGGCATGCTCCGGCGTGTCGTTGGTACTGGCAGGCTTGGCGTTCGGCGCGGTGGGCTTGTCCTGGCTGGCGGCCGGTGCCGGCGCGCTGCCGAGCAGGGTCTTCGGCACGTCCAGGTTGGCCTTGCGCACGCTGTCGACGAAGCCCTGCCAGGGCCGGTCGGTGATCCCCACCAGGCCGAAGTGACCGTTCTCGCCATCCAGCAAGCGACCGGTCACCGGCTGGTCCAGGTACTGGAACCAGTGGATGCCGACGATCTGCGGCTCCGCCAGGGCCTGCTGGAGGAAGTGGGCGTAGGCCGGGCCCCGCTCTTCTTCCTTGGCCACCTCGGCGACGCCGCCCCAGAACGGGCCACGGTCGCGGGAGCCGAAATGGAACTCGCTGACCAGCAAGGGCTTGTCCAGGGCGCGCAGCACAGCGAAGTCGTAGCCGTGCTGGGGCTCGCGGGTATAGAAGTTGAAACTGAGCACGTCGCAGTATTGGGCGCAGGCTTCCACCGCCTCCGGGATACTGCTGGCGAAGCGTCCGCCCAACAGCAGGTGGTTCGGCGCATGCCAGTCGAGGGAGTCGGCGATGGTCTTGAAGTACGTCTCGGCGTACAGCTTCTGGAAGCGCCTGAGGTCTTCCTCGATGGCCGGGTGCTCGGGGTTCGGCATCGGCGCCTCGAAGCCGGGGTCCTCCATCAGCTCCCAGGCCTTGAGGTCGATGCCCCAGGCGGCGGACAACCCGCCCTGGTTGCGGTATTTGTCGCGCAATTGCTTGAGGAAGGCGCGCTTGGCCGGCACGTCGGTGGTCAACCGCAGGGTGCCGTAGGCCAGGGCGTAGCGCCACTGCGGGTCCTCCGGCCGTCCCGCCCAGGCCAGTTCGTTGTCGGCGAAGAAACCGATCAGGAACGGATCGTCGCGGTGGTCGCGGGCGGCGATGGCGATGGCGCGCTCGGCGGCCATCGCGAAGCGGGGATCGAAGGGGTCGGGCATGCCGCCCCACCAGTCGACACCGGTGCTGATGGTGGCGAAGTCGCCATGGATCGACAACGGCAGGGTGTAGGGCAGCTTGGGTTCGATGGCGAAGCCCTCGTCGCTCCAGTTACCGATGGTGTTGAAGCCCCAGGCGCGCAGGCGCTCGCCGGCCTGCTGACGCCATTGGTCGGCGTCCGGCTTGGCGCCCGCGAGGCGCTCCAGGTTGGCGCCGTAGAAATCGAACCAGCGGCCCTGGCCGAAGGCGCGCCCCTTGTTGGCGCCGATATCGTTGGGCTTGTCCTGGCGGCCGAAATAGGCGGCCAGCGGCTCGCCGTCCTGGGGCAACGAATCGAACATCGCCTCGCGGCCCTCGACGAAGGTCTGGCTCTGGCCGGCGTTGACCGCGTTCACCCCGAGGGAATAGAACGGGTTGCCTTCCGGGGTGATCAGGTACCAGCGGCCGTCGCGCTTCTCGGTGCGGAAGAAGCCGGAGGCCTCGAACTGCTGGCCACCGGTCCACCCGCCGAAGCGGTCCTCGGTGGGCAAATGGGCCAATTGGTCGTCGAGGTGCTGGCGGTCCTTCTGGACGGCGGCCTTGAACTGTTCGTCGCTCTTCACCTTCTCCGGCCAGTCGCCACGGGTGTATTGCCCGTAGGCGTCCACCAAGCCCTTATAGGCTTCTTCCTGCGCGTCAGTGTCACGGGTACCGAAACGGCCCAGCAGAATGCTCTGCGCCACGTCGGGCTTGTCCAAGGCAATCACCACCTGGTGGACCTGGCTGGCATCCAGTTCGCCCTCCACGGTATCCGCCAGCAGCACCCGCTTGCCGTCGCGCGTCCAAGGCATCGGCGGGCCGGCGCGCATGCCCCGGGCCTTGGGCGCGGTGGCCTGGAGGGGGATCAGCAGGGTCTGGGCCGGGCCGGCGGGCAGGGCGACGCGGCTGTGCAGGGTCTTGCCGTCGGTGCTGACGATCTTCACGTCCAGGGTCAGCGCCCAGTCCATGGCGTTCTGGATGCGCAGGCTCATGGCCCGGCTCTGGCTCCAGTCCCAGGTTCCGGACTGGGGAGTCAACCGGAAGTTGGGCTGCTCGCCGGCGTTGAAGGTCAGGCGGCGCAGGACTTCCCCTTCGGGCGTCGTCTCGGCGGTCACGCTCGGCAGGCTGGCGTTCTCGGTCGTCACCTGCACCGCATCCAACGGCCGCACGAAGTTGAACAGGCTCTGGTCGTCGGCCGTAGCGGCCGAGCCGGCGACGCCGAGCCACATCGCGACCAACAGCTTGCTCAACGCACTACTTTGACGCATAGGTCTTCCTCTCTGGACAGCGTTTCAGGACGCGAACCGCGTCCGCTGCATAAAAAATCGTTACGGGCAGAAAAAATGGCGCCGGCTGACTATGGTTCTGAGTATTCCATCAAAGCCGGAGAGTCTCGCATGGATATCAATACGCTGTTCGAACAGTTGCATACTCTACCCACCATTCCCAAGGTGGCACAGGATCTGATCCTGCAATTCGACAATCCGCGCACCAACCTCGACGATGTGGCGCGCAACATCGCACTGGACCCGGTAATCGCGGCGAAAGTGCTGCGCCTGGCCAACTCCGCGCGCTTTCGTGGCTCGCGGGAGGCCACCAGCGTGGAGGACGCGGCGATGCGCCTGGGCTTCAACACCCTGCGCACCCTGGTTCTGGCCTCGGCGGTGACCGGCGCCTTCAAGTCCGACACCGGTTTCGACCTCAAGGGATTCTGGACCCACACGTTCCAGGTGGCGAGCATCTGCCGGCTGCTGGCCAAGCAACGCGGCGTGGCCACGGAGACCGCCTTCACCTGCGGCATGATGCACAACATCGGCGAATTGCTGATCCAGACGGGGGCCGGCGAACTGGCGAGCAAGCTCAACCGCAGCAAGACCGACGCCACCGGGCGCGCCGCCGCCGAGACGCTGCAACTCGGATTCGGCTACCCCGAAGTGGGCGCCGAGTTGGCCAGGCGCTGGCAGTTGCCCCAGCTGATCCAGCAGACCATCGCCTACCAGGCGAAACCGTTGCAGGCGCCGGCGGACGCGCCGCTGGCCCGGCTGGTGGCCCAGGCGGTCCTGATCGCCGAGGCCCTGGGCCAGCACGGGGGCGCCACCCAGGAGGCGAAGGAGACGCTGGATGGTCCGCTGTTCGAAGGGCTCGACCTGGAGGCGCTGTTCGCCGAGCTGCCCACGGTCCTAGAGGCCGACAAGGCCTTCGCCGAGCTGCTCAACTGAGTGTCCTTTGGCCGGCCACGCGTCCCCGCGACCGTGGCATTGCCGGCCCTTTTTCTCAGGCGATCTCGCGGCGAAACGGTGGCAGGGCATTGAGAATCGCCTTGCCGTAGCGCTGGGTCACCAGGCGCCGGTCCAGCAAGGTGATCACGCCCCGATCCTGCTCGGTGCGTAACAGACGCCCGCAGGCCTGCACCAACCTCAACGAGGCATCGGGCACCGCGATCTCCATGAACGGGTTGCCGCCCCGCGCCTCGATCCACTCCGCCAGCGCCGCCTCCACCGGATCGTCCGGCACGGCGAAAGGAATCTTGGCGATCACCACGTGCTCGCAATACGCCCCTGGCAGGTCCACCCCCTCGGCGAAGCTGGCCAGGCCGAACAGCACGCTGGACGCGCCCTCGTCCACCCGCGCCTTGTGCTTGTTGAGGGTCTCCTGCTTGGACAGGTTGCCCTGGATCAGCACGCACTTGCGCCACTCCCGCTCCAGGCCATCGAAGACGTCCTGCATCTGCCGTCGCGAAGAGAACAGCACCAGACTGCCCCGCCCGCCTTCCAGCAACCCGGGCAGCTCCCGCACGATGGCGGCGGTATGGGCGGCGGCGTCACGCGGGTCGGCCTTCAGGTCCGGCACCCGCAGCACGCCGGCCTCGGCATGGTGGAACGGGCTCGGCACCACGGCGGTGACCGCCACGCGGGGCAGGCCGGCGCGCATCCGGTAGCGGTCGAAAGTGCCCAGAGCGGTCAGGGTCGCGGAGGTCACCAGGGCGCCATGGGCGACGTTCCACAGGTGCCGGCGCAGGGTCTCGGCGGCCAGGATCGGACTGGCGTTGACCTCGATGTCGTACAGCGAGCCGCTTTCCGCCAGGGTCAGCCAGCGCGCCATGGGCGGGCTTTCCTCCGGGTCCTCGGCGGTGAAGGCGGTCCACAGCTCCCAATTGCCCTGGGCACGGGCCAGCAGGCTGCCGAACAACGGGTACCATTCCTCGGCCTGGTGGCTGGCGATCCCCACGGTGGCCTCGCCATCCATCGCTTCCTTGAGCAATTCGGTGAGACGGGTGAACAGGTCATGGAGAACGGCGAAGCCTTTCTTCAGGTCCAGGCCGATGTCTCGCACGTGCTCGGGCACCACGCCGCCGGGGAAACGATGGCGCGGCCGCTCGCGACCCTCCATGTCCTCGCCGGCGCGAAAGTCCGCCAGTTCCTCGCAGGCGCTGAACATGAATTGCTGGCGGGTGCGCAGGTCGCGGGCCAGCTCGGGGACTTGTTCGATCAGCCGGCCGAGATCCCCTGGCAAGGGGTGCTGGGCGAGCAGCTTGGTCAGGTTCTTGGCGATCTGCTCCAGCCAGTCGGCGGTGGAACGCAGGCGGGTGAAATGGGCGAAGTGACCGATGGCCTTGTCCGGCAGGTGGTGGCCTTCGTCGAAGACGTACAGCGTGTCCCGAGGGTCCGGGAGGATGGCCCCGCCGCCCAGGGCCAGGTCGGCCAGCACCATGTCATGGTTGGTGACGATCACGTCGACCTTGGTCATACCCTCCCTTGCCCGGTAGAAGGCGCACTGCTGGAAGTTCGGGCAGTGCCGGTTGGTGCATTGGCTGTGATCGGTGGTGACCCGGGCCCAATCGATGTCCTCGATGGCCTCCGGCCAGGCGTCGCGGTCGCCGTCCCAGCGGTTGCCGGCGAGCTTCTCGATCATTTGATTGAACAGTTTCTGGCCCCGCTCGTCGACGTCGAGGCGAAAACCTTCTTCCTCGAACAACTGGGCGGTGGCGCTCTGGGCCTGGCCCTCCTGGAGCAGCAGGTCCAGCTTGGACAGACACAGGTAGCGGCCGCGGCCCTTGGCCAGGGCGAAACTGAAGTTCAAGCCGCTGTTGCGGATCAGGTCGGGCAAATCCTTGTTCACGATCTGCTCTTGCAGCGCGACGGTCGCGGTGGCGATCACCAGTCGCTTGCCGGCCGCCTTGGCCGCCGGGATCGCCGCCAGGCTGTAGGCCACGGTCTTGCCGGTACCGGTACCGGCTTCCACCGCCACCACCGCCGGCTCGCCCGTGCGTCGGCCCTCGTCGTCCACCGCGATGGCCCCGAAGACCTTGGCCACCTCGGCGATCATCAGCCGCTGGCCATAACGGGCCTTGAGGCCCTTGGACTCGAGGAAGCGCGAATAGGCGCCCTGGATCTGGGCCTTGAGTTCAGGAGTGAGCATGAGGAGCTGTATGAATTTTCAGTATCGCGGAGAGGCCGCTATGATAGCGCGCGTTTCGACCACCGCCACCGGAGATCGCCGAATGACCGCCTTTGCCGCTCTTTACAGCCTGCATGTGCTGGCCGCCCTGGTCTGGGTCGGCGGCCTGTTCTTCGCCTGGGCGGTCCTGCGTCCGGCGGCGGCCACCCTCGACGGGCCGACGCGCCTGGCGCTATGGAGCGCGGTCTTGCCGAGGTTCTTCCTCTGGGTATGGGCGGCGGTGCTGGTCCTGCCGGCCAGCGGGGTGGGCCTGCTGCACCTCGGCTTCAACGGCTTCGACGGAGCACCGCGCTACGTACAGGCGATGATGGGCCTGTACGTGGCGATGGTCTCGCTGTTCCTGCGGGTCCAGGCATTGCACTTGCCCGGCCTGCGCCGGGCGCTGAACGACTCGGACGGGGAGGAAGGTGCACGGGTGCTGGCGCGTATCCGCCGCCTGGTGGGCTTCACTCTGTTGCTGGGGGTGACAGTGGTGGTCCTGGGCGCCGCGCGGCCCGGCTTCTAAGCCGGGCCGACGCCCTTCAGAAGCGCACCACGTCCACCGATCCCGGCATCCCCGGCAACCCGGGACGACCGGCCACGCCGGGGCGCCCGTCGTGGCCGGGAGCGGTACCGTAGATCCAGCAGCCCTTGCCGGTGCCGCCCTTGCCGGGCTGACCGCCCTGCCCGGCCGCCCCGCCCGCGCCGCCGTCCACCTGGGCGGACAGGCGGTCCACCGGAAAGCGCGAAGGCACCTCAAGCCGCAACCGGCCTCCAGCTCCACCCGCCTGGCCGTCGCCTCCATTCTGGCCATCGTCGCCACGGCCGGCCCGCCCCCACAAACAGCCGCCCGGCTCGCCGTAGGCGCCGTCCAACCCCGCGTAGCCGGGCGCGCCCTGGCCACCCCGCAGGTCCACGACCAGGTCGGCCACCTCGACCTGGTACAGCTTCAGCATCAGCGCTCGTCCGCCGCCGGCATGGCGACGTGGCGTACCGGCAAGGCCATGGGCGTCGATACGACTGCCGGGACCGATCTCGCCTCTCTGGACCTCCAGGCGGAACGCGTCTTCCCCGGGCGCGATGCCGATGTAGGCACCCTTCCCCAGGCGAAGCTCGTCCACCTGCAACTCCCGCACGCCGGCAGGGATCAACAGGCTGGCGTGATCGGCCACGTCCAGGCGCCGCAGGATCACCACACCCTCGGCGCCCGCCAGGCGCAGCAGGTGGTTCGGCTCCACATCGATCTCGGTCGCGGCCTGGGCCAGGGAGCCGCAGCAGGCCAGCGCCAACGCCAGCCTACGCATGATCGGTTCCTCGCTCGGCGCGTAGCGTGAGCAGGTGGAAGATGCCGAACAGCAGCACCTGGAAGCGCTGGGCCGTGGGGTGGCTCCGCTGGCGCAGGGTCTCGCGGAACAGAAGCAATTCCAGGCCATGGATCAGGAACACCAGGCCGCCGCAGAAAGACATCAGCATGTCGAACGGCTTGGCGAATGGCGCTAGCAGGTTCGCCACCACCGCGCCCCAGAACAGCAAGGCGAGCGCCTTGCCGACGAAACCGATCACTCTCATCGCCCCACCCCTTCGCTATGTATCGACGCGGCTGCCCACCGGGGGAAGCCGCATGCTCATGCGGGCGAACCTTAGCGCCCCGCGGCGTTCCTGCAAAGCTCGGCCGGGTCGCCGACGGTTTCGCGGACCAAACGAAAACGCCCCGAACGAGTCGGGGCGTTTGTTCAGATACCGACCGGTCCGGCCGGATGGCCCATCAGTGCTCCAGAGCGGGACGCTGCTGGCCGCCGACGATGGGGATACGCTTCGGCTTGGCCTCTTCCGGCACGCTGCGCAGCAGGTCGATGTGCAGCAGACCGTTCTGCAAGGCCGCGCCTTGCACCTCGATGTGATCCGCGAGGCGGAAGGACAGCTTGAACGCGCGCTGGGCGATGCCCTGGTGCAGGTAGGTCACGCCTTCGGGCGTCTTGTCGCGCTTGCCACCACTGACGGTCAGCACGCCGCGCTCGACCTGCAGTTCGAGGTCTTCTTCCTGGAAGCCCGCCGCCGCGATGACGATGCGGTATTGGTCGTCGCCGTGCTTCTCGACGTTATAGGGCGGGTAGGAACTGCCGGCCTCGTTGCGCAGGGCGGATTCGAACAGGTCGTTGAACCGGTCGAAACCGACGGAATGGCGGAACAGGGGGGCGAGGGAAAAAGCAGTGCTCATGTACGTTCTCCTGACTTTCAGCGAGTGGTTGTATCCGGGACCCGCTAGCGGCGTCCCACAGTCACTGAAATAGGGATGCGCCTTTCGCTTTCAAGCCCCGCTCGCGAAATTTTTCAGGCGATGCGCGCGAGCAATTCGCGCGCCTCTCGACGCTCCCGGTCGTCCCCCTCGCTGATCACTTCATTGAGAATGCCGCAGGCGCTTTCCATGTCGCCTTGCTCGATATAGGCCAGGGCCTGGTTCAGCTTCGACAGGTGTTCGCGGTTACCGGCCAGGTCGTCGAGGCTCATATCCAGCGGCTCCTCGGGTCGGCCCGGCAGGTCATCCAACGGATCGAGGCGCGCGGGCGCCCCCGGAGCCACGTCGTCGAACAGGTCGAAGGCGTCGAAATCCCCGGGGTGCTGCTCCCTATCCAGCTCCCGCACCTCGGGCAAGGCCTGCAAGGGCGATGCGAACTGGGCATCGAACGCGGCGGCCGCTTCCTCGGCGGCCGCCCGCTCGCTGATCTTGCGCGCCGGCGTGGCCGGCTCGAAGGGGCTGACCAGATCCCAGTCGGCCTCCAGGGACAGGTCGTCCAGGTTGAGCTGGAAATCGTCGTTCTCCGGCTCGGCCACCTTGCCGGAAACACCCTCGTCGGCATCGAGCGTCAGGAGCACATCGTCGAATGGCTCGGGCCGCTCCTCGACGGGCGCCGCCGCGCCCAGGCGTGAATAGCGCGCCTTGATAGGGGCCAGGCTTTGGGGGTCGCCCCCTCGCTCGATGATCTGGGCTTCCTGCTCGGCGAAGCCGGGACCATCGCCCAGCTCGCCGAGTACCTCCAGCAAGCGCAGCCGCAGGTCGAGCCGCTGCGGCTCCCGCTCGATGGCCTCGTGCAAGGCGGTGCGCGCCTCGCCGAAGCGGCCATAGGCGATATAGATGTTGGCGCCTTCCAAGGCATCGCTGCCCACCCAGGGCGAACGGGGCGGTACCGGAGGACGGACGATGGTGGCCTGGGGCGATATCGGCGCCTCGGGTTCGTGCGGGCGCACCGACAACGCCTCCGCCACCGGGGTTTCCGGCGGCGCGGTCGGCACCGGTTCGAGCGGGCGCCGTACGGGGCGCCGCCGACGGCGAAGAACGAGCAGCGCCAGGATCAGCAGCGCCACCAGGCCCACGGCCAGCAGGACGGGTGCGTTTCGCCACCAGCCCGTCTCGTCCGCCTCGCGGGGCTCGCTCGCCGGCGCGGCGGGCGCCGGGGCCACGGCCGTCGGCTGGGTCGCCTCGGGAACGGAGGTGGGTGCCGGCTCGAGGGACGGGCTCGTGCCCGGCACGCCGGAGGCTGCATCGTTGGCGGCGGGCCGCTCGGCCAGTCGCGCCTGCAGGTCACCCACCTGCTGGTCCTTGCGGGCAACCTGTTGCTGCAATTGCTCCAGCTTGAGCTGCAATTCGAGGATGTCCTTGCGCAATTGCAAGCGCTCCTGCTCGCTCTCCGCCAACTGCTGCTCCACGCGCCGTTGCACCTCCGCCATCCGCGCGGGATTCATGGCCTCGTCGGCGCTCGCCACGGTGGCCGGCGCGCCCATTGTCTCGGCCACCGGCGCGGCATGCCGCTCCCGGGAAAGCGTCGATGCCTCGACCGCGCTGTCCGGCAACAGCAACCGCTCGCCGACCTTGAGACGATGGCTATCGCCGCCGACGAACGCCTGGGGGTTGAGCGCAAGAATGCCGTCCTGCATCTCGCCCTGGGCCGCGCCCGGGCCGGCGAAACGCTTGGCGATGCGCCACAGGTTGTCGCCCGGGGCGACGGTATAGTGCTTGCCTTCGCGCGCCGGCGGCACGGCCTTGGGCGCGACGTCCGCGCGGCTCGCGCGGGTCTCGGGTTTCGCCTGGATTCGCGGCGCTTCCTCGGAAGCGGCCACCGCGCCCGGGCCGCGCCAGGCGGGGTCGATGGGATCGAGCAGCACCGTATATTCACGCAGCAGCCGCCCGTTGGGCCGCACCACTTCGATGATGAAATTCAGGTAGGGCTCGCGCACGGGGCGGGTGGAGACTACATGGATACGAGCCTCTCCGTTGCGCAGGATCGGCGTGAAGCGCAGGTCGGTGAGGAACGCCACGCGCTCCACGCCGGATCGCGCATAGGCCTCTTCGGGCGCCAGGCCGACCTTGATGTCGTTGCTATCGAGGTCGCCGGTTTCCAGCAGCCGGATATCCGCGACCAAGGGTTGGTCGAGGGCGGAATGCAGCGTGATGTCGCCGACGCCGAGCGCCATCGCCCCGGGCGCATGGAACGCGCCGCAGGTCGCCAGGAACAACAGAAAGGTTCGGACGCGAGCCATGGGTCCCTCGTTCTTGCCGGCTCTTACACCATGGCCCCATCGAAGAAGCATGCTGGGTGGGGCCTCGCAGGCGTTGACAAACGTTCAGTCGAAACCGTCCCGGGAGGGTCCGGCTGAAGCTGAGTATGGATGCTTTTGAACATTTATCCGCCGGGAGGGCGAATGGCAGGCACGAAAGCGCGCCTAGCATACGCGAAGCGGATAGCAAAGCGCCATAAATCAGACTTGACAAATCCGTCACAAAAGCGCCTGGTTTTTGGCGTCAACGAATGAACCAAAACGCTGCTGGGGTGGCTAGCGCGCCAGTTTGCCCAGGTTCTCGAGCACCCGTGCATGCACCTGCTGGCACCGACGCAGTTCCTCGTCGTCGATACCCGCGAACAGCTCGCTCCGTAATTGGGTGGAAATCGCCTCGATGCGTTCGATCAGGGGCCGTGCCTCGGGGCGCAACGCCACCTTCTTCGCCCGACGATCCTCGGCCACCGATTGGCGAGTGACCAGACCCTGGGCTTCCAGGCCATCCAGCAGCCTCGCCAGGGTCGGCCCTTCCACGCCCACGCTCTGCGCCAGCTCGCGCTGGGTGGGCAAGTCTTCGAAACGAGCGAGGTGCAACAGCACCAGCCAGCGCGCCTGGGAGAGGCCGAGATCGGCGAGGCGGCGATCCAGTTCGCCCCGCCAGCCACGGGAAAGTTGGGCGAGTTGCATGGCGAAACGATGTTGGTCGAGATGGGACATGAGTGAATCCGCACGCAGTTCTAATTATTAGGAGGCTAATCATAGCCGCTCGAAAAAGAAGGGGGGTGCGGCAAATTCACTCACCGGAACGAAACGATCGAGATGGTCCGGGTGACGGGCGCGATACCGAGGCGGGAGAGGAAACCGCGCCCGCTGGCGCGGCCTCGAGCTTGGCCCCGAAGCGACTGGCACGAGACGGCCTCACCCGGCTTCGGTGCCGCCGCGCGACGCGCGGAACGGGACGAGACGGACGGCCCCTGGGCTCGCGCGACCAGGCCGGCCTAGCGGATGCCCGTATTCAGACCTCCAGCTCAGCCTGCAAGGCGGCGCGCACGCAGTGCAGCACCCCCTCCGGCACCCGCCGCTGGAAACGCTCGGAGAGCGCGGCGACCGACGGCAATTCGCCCTCGCCATCGAGGAACGCCTCTTGGACCTCCATGAGCAGGTCGTCGGGCAGGTCCAGGGCCTGGTCGAGGCTCAACTGTTGGCCGGCGATGGCCTCGGCCAGCATCACGTAGACGTTCTTCTCGGTGCAGTCCAACTGGACGGCGATCTGCGCCGGAGTCATACCCGCCCGCGCCAGGCTCACCAATTCGTGACGCAGGTCGGTGACCGGGCGCGGCGCCTCGCCCTCTTCGGCGCCGCCGTTGAGCACGTCGAGAAAGGCCGCGCCGTAGCGCTCCAGCTTGCGCGCGCCGACGCCGCTGACGCCCGCCAGATCCGCCAGGGAGCGCGGCTGGCTGCGCAGCATCTCCAGCAGGGTGGCGTCGGGAAAGATGACGTAGGGCGGCACGCTGTGTTCCTCGGCCAGCTTGCGCCGCAAGGTGCGCAGCGCCTCCCAGGTCTGCCGCTCCTCGCTCCGCACCAGTTGGCTGGCGGGACTCTTGCCGGCGCCTCGGGCGGCCTGCTGCGGCTTCAGGTCGCGTCGCAGCTCCAGGCTCACCTCGCCGCGCAAGAGAGGCCGGCAGCGCTCGGACAAGCGCAGGCCGCCGAAGCCTTCCAGGTCGACATCGGCCAGGCCGCGAGCCACCAGTTGGCGGAACAACGTGCGCCACTCCGCCTCGCTCAGGGTCTTGCCGACCCCGAACACCGCCAGCCGTTGGTGGCCCCCTTCGCGGACCTTCTCGGTGTCGCGGCCGAGCAGGATATCCACCAAGTGGCCCACGCCGTAGCGCTGGCCGCTGCGGTAGATGGCGGACAGCGCCTGGCGCGCGGGCTCGGTGGCGTCCCAGGTCTGCACCCCATCGACGCAGTTGTCGCAATGGCCGCAGGGCTCGGGCAGCACCTCATCGAAGTAGGCCAACAAGGTCTGGCGCCGGCAGCGGGTTTCCTCGCAAAGGGCCAGCATGGCATCGAGCTTGTGCTGTTCCACCCGCTTATGGCGCTCGTCGCCCTCGGACTGGCTGAGCATCTGCTTGAGGAAGATCACGTCCTGCAGGCCATAGGCCATCCAGGCGTCCGCGGGCAGACCGTCGCGGCCGGCGCGGCCGGTTTCCTGGTAGTAGGCTTCCAGGGACTTGGGCAGGTCGAGGTGGGCGACGAAGCGCACGTTGGGCTTGTCGATCCCCATGCCGAAGGCGATGGTCGCCACCATGATCAGCCCTTCCTCGTTGAGGAAGCGCCGTTGGTGGTGGGCCCGCAAGTCGGCGGGCAGGCCCGCGTGGTAGGGCAGCGCCGGGAAGCCCTGTTCGCCGAGGAAGGCCGCCATGTCGTCGACCTTCTTGCGCGACATGCAATAGACGATGCCGGCGTCACCCCGCCGCTCGGCGAGGAACCCCAGCAACTGCTTGCGCGGCTGCTCCTTGGGCACAATGCGGTAGAAGATGTTCGGCCGGTCGAAACTGGAGAGGAAGCGCTCGGCGTCCTCCAAGTGCAAGCGCTGGACGATCTCCTCGCGGGTGCGCTTGTCCGCGGTGGCGGTCAAGGCAAGGCGCGGCACCTGGGGGAACAGCTCCGCCAGTTGTCCGAGTTGCAGGTATTCCGGGCGGAAATCGTGGCCCCACTGGGACACGCAGTGGGCCTCGTCGATGGCGAACAAGGCGAGGGGCAAGCCCTTCAGAAAGGCCAGCATGCGCGGCTGCACCAGCCGCTCGGGGGCGAGGTAGAGCAACTTGATCTCGCCCCGGCGGATACGCGCCGCGATGTCCCGTTGCTCGTCGGCGCCCAGGGTGGAGTTGAGCGCCACCGCCGCCACGCCCAGCTCGTCGAGCGTGGCGACCTGGTCCTCCATCAAGGCGATCAGCGGCGAGACCACCACCGCCAGGCCCTCCCGCAGCAGGGCCGGCACTTGGTAGCACAACGACTTGCCGCCACCGGTCGGCATCAGCACCAGGGCATCGCCGCCACCCGCCACGCGCTCGATGATCGCCGCCTGGTTGCCACGGAACGCGTCGTAGCCGAAAACGTTCTTGAGGATGCCTAGTGCCTGGTCGAGCATGCCGATCTCCGTAAACGAGTCGGCCAGTATACCGACCCGCCTGGCGCCTTTCAGCGCGCCGGACCGATGGCCCGCGCGCGGTAGCCCTCACGTGCCTACTGGACTAGAATCCCCCACTGTTTCTTCTCCCAGGTAGACCACGATGTCCTTTGCCGAGCAACTTTCCCGCCTGCAAGCCTTCCTCGATGCCGACGACCTGCACGAGGAAGCCCTGGACTACGTGGCCGCCCACGGCTACCTCACCGCCTTGGCGATCTGCCCGGAGCCGGTGCCGGAACGCGAGTGGATCGACGCCCTCTTCGCCGAGCCGCCGCGCTACCGCGAAGACGCCGAGCGCGCCGACATCGAGGGCGCCCTGGTCCAGCTCAAGAGCCATATCGCCCGCCAACTGGCCAGCGACGATCAGCCGGAAGTGCCCTGCGAACTGGACCTGGGCGAGGAACCCGACGAGTCCGACCTGCGCGGCTGGTGCATCGGCTTCATGGAAGGCGTGTTCCTGCGGGAATCGGTGTGGTTCGAGGATGCCGAGGACGAGGTCAGCGAGCTGTTGCTGCCGATCATGGTGGGGTCCGGCCTGTTCGAGGAACAGCCCGAATTCGCCGAGATCGCCCAGGAGCGCGACCTGGTCGACAGCATGGTGGATCAGATTCCCGACGTGCTCACCGCCCTCTTCCTGCTCTGCCAGGCCCCCGAGGAAAAGCCGGCGCTGCTCAAACCCCGCCATTGAGTCATGACGCGCCGGGTCATCCGCCCGAGCCGCCATCGCGGCGTGCGCTACGCGCTATTGGCGGTGGGCTGGCTGAGCGTCGCGCTGGGAGTGATCGGCATCTTCCTGCCGGTCCTGCCCACCACCCCCTTCCTCTTGCTCGCCGCCGCCTGCTTCGCCCGCAGCTCCACGCGCTTCCATGACTGGCTGGTGGGCCACCCGCGCCTGGGCCCTTGGATAAAGGATTACCTGGGCGGTCAAGGCATCCCGCTCAAGGGCAAGGTCTACGCACTGGTCCTGATGTGGGCGAGCATCGCCCTCTCCTGCTACCTGGTGCCGCGCCCCTGGGCCCGAGCCTTCATGCTGACCAGCGCGGTCTGCGTCAGCGTCTACATCCTGCGGCAGAAGACCCTGCCGACCCGGCGCGACGGCCCGCGCGCCGGTTGACGTCCGTCCTTCGCGTCCGACCGGACCGCTACCCGGGCAGGTGGTTGCGCCGGTAGGTTTCCACCCCCATGGCGGCCACCTGGCCGTCGATCAGGGCCTCGAAGGGCTCCAGCAGGGCGTCGAAACGCGCCGGCGCCTCCAGGATGTTCAGCGCCTGGACGATGGCCTCCACGGTGGACAGCGCGCCGGCCATGGGCGCCTTGCGCAGCCGGTAGCGAGAGACCGCGCCCACCGGCAGGGTCACCCGGGGCAAGGCCGCCAGAGCCGGATTCACGTGCAGCAGCTTGCGTGCCTTGCGCCAGGTGCCGTCGGGTACCACCAGGGTCAGGGGGCCCTCGCCAGTCAGCTCCGCCAGGGGCCGCGCGCCCTCCCCGGGAAACAGCAGGCAGGCCCGCCGCGCCGGCGCCGCGAGCCAAGGTTCGAGATCGTCGAAGTGTTCGCCCACCCGCAATTCCGCCCGCTTCAGGCCGAGGGCCGCCAGCCGGGCGGTATTCAGCGCGTGGCCGACCTCGCTGGGATGCTGCAGGATCAGCACCTCGGTGCGGCTGTCCAGGCATGGGATCAGCGGGCACAGGCAATGGCTCGTGGGCCGCTGACACCGTGGGCAGCGCGAACGAGGGATTAGGGCGAAGGGCTCAATGATCATTTCATCCGAGCCCTCGATCGGTCATGGAAGTCAGCAACAGCGGTCCCAAGCGGCCGCGCCGCGGAAGCAGGAAGAACGGCCATGGTAGCCGAAGGTGATTGGCAGCAGCGCCCGCAGCCGGCCCGCGATATCAGCGCGGGCTGCTGGACGATCCTATTGATCGGTCGTGGCGGGTCGATGGGGTGAGTGCCGCTTTCGCGTTGACGTGAAACGATCGGAGCGCCGCGAAGGCGCTCCGGTGGCGGTCAGCGACGCCGCCGCTGGGCGGCGGCTCGCTCATCGCGGCGAACGGGGACGGGTTGTAGGCGGGGCGATTCCTGGAGCCCGAGGGCGACGGAGACCTGCCAGGCGAAACGGCTGAGCCATGCTTTCATGATCACTCCTCACTGCGATGATCGGACGGCCGAAGGCGGAAAGCCGGGATGAGCCGGCCGCGCGCCCGTTGGACCTTCCGCTTCCTAGACTAGCCCCGTCCGCGCCCCTCGGGGGCGAATCGAACCGCCACGCCGACGAAGTGCAGCGGCCTGAGGCCGCTCATGGCGCGGCCCGGACCTGCCAGAGGGTACCACCGGCATCGTCCGCCACCAGCAACGCGCCACTGGGCAGTACCGCGACGCCCACCGGGCGTCCATGGACCTCGCCCTTGTTGGCATCGGCGATGAAACCCTGGAGGAACGGCTCCGCCGGTCCCTTGGGCGAGCCCCGCTCGAAGGGCACGAACGCCACCTGGTAGCCCACCAGGCTCGAATGGTTCCAGGAGCCGTGCTGGCCGATGAAGGCGCCGCCCCGGTATTTCTCCGGAAAAGCCTCCTGGTTATAGAACGCCAAGCCCAGGGAAGCGGTGTGGGCGCCCAGGGGCACGTCGGGTACCCGGGCCTCGCGTACCAGGTCGGGCCGTTGACCGGCCAGGCGTGGGTCCTCGTGGGGACCGAAATACGCGTAGGGCCAGCCGTAGAAGCCGCCCCGCTCTACGTGCGTGAGGTAATCGGGGACCAACTCGTCGCCCAGTCGGTCGCGCTCGTTCACCACGGTCCACAGGGTCTGGGTGCCGGGCGCCCAGGCCATGCCCACCGGGTTGCGCAGGCCGCCGGCGTAAAGCGTCTCGTGCTGACCGTCCGGGTCGACTTCCAGGATCGCGGCGCGGCGTACCTCGTTGTCCATGCCGTGCTCGCCGATGTTGCTGCCCGAACCCACCGAGACATAGAGCTTGCTGCCGTCCACGTTGGCCAGAAGGTTGCGGGTCCAGTGGTTGTTGTAGCCACCGGCGGGCAGATCGAGGATTTTCTCTCCCTCGCCCGCGATCCGGATGTCGCCCGGCTGGTAGGGGTAGCGCCAGACGCCATCGGTGTTGGCCACGTAGAAGCGCTGGCCGATCACCTGCATGCCCAGGGGTTTCTTCAGGTTTCGCTGGAGGAAGACTTCGCGCCGGTCCGGGCGGCCGTCTCCATCGCTGTCGCGGAACAGGGTGATGCGGTCGGCGCTGCGCGAGGCGGTGCTGGATTCGGCCACCAGCACGTCGCCGTTGGGCGTCACCAGCAGCCAGCGGGGGCTGTCCAGGCCATCCGCGTAACGGCTGACCACGAAGCCCGGCGGCGCCGTCGGGGTCTTGCCCTCGGGCCAGCCGATCACCTTGCTGCGGCGCTGGGCGTCGTGGCCCGGGTCCGGCGGGGGCAGCACGATCTCCCCCACCGCCGTGCGCACGCGGTCGCCGTCCGGCGCGCCCGCCAGGGCCTGGCCGGCGGCCCAGGCGGCGATCAGGCCGCCCAGGGTGGAAAGCAGGTAGCGGGAGGTCGACATGTCCGGCTCCTTGGGCAAGGGTCTCGGAAAGTCGACCGGGCGCCCGCGGCTTTAGTTCAGGCTCAGAACGCCACCCGCAGCCCGGCGTACAGGGTGCGGCCCGGCCCCGGCTCGTAGTAGCGGCGGCTGGCATCGTTGATGCGCAGGTTGTCCACATAGCGCCGCCCCAGCAGGTTGTCGAGCCCCAGGTAGGGTTCCAGGGTCTGCCCGCCCAGGGTCAAGTGGCGGCCGATGCGCAGGTTGAACAGCGCGTAGCCGCCGACCCGGGCCTGGTTGCCATCGTCGGCGTACAGCCGGTCCACGGCGGTCATGTTCAGCCGCACGTAGCCCGTGCCGCGCCGGTAGACCAGTTCGGTGAACAGGGTCTGCCGGGGAATGCCGGCGGGCGCGTTCCCTTCATAGTCGGCGCCGGTCAGACGATAGCGCTCGAAGCGGTAGTCGTTGTAGGCATAGGACGCCGCCAGGCGCCAGTGCTCGGCGAACAGCCAGTCGGCGGCCAGCTCCAACCCGTCGCGGCGCGAGGCGCCGGCGTTGCGGTAGAAGTTGCGCCCGGGCTGGTCCGGCAGGCTGTAGGGAACCAGTTCGTCTTCCAGGCGCAGGCTGTACAGCGCGACCTCGTAGCGCACGGCGGGCCATTCGCCCTTCACGCCGATTTCCCGGTTCAGCGCCCGGGCCGGCTCCAGCCCCGGGTTGAAGCCGCCGCCGCTGGGGTTGGCCAATTCGTTCACCGTGGGCGTCTCGAAGGAGGTGCCGACCCGCCCGTAGAGACGCTGGTGCGCGTCGAGTCGGTAGGCCAGGCCGCCGTTGTAGCTCCAGTGGTCGAGGTGGCGCGCGCCGCCCTCGTCGCCGTCGGCGAGGAAGCGGTCGTCCACCGCCAGCCGCACCCGGTCGTAGCGGCCGCCGAGATCGAGCAGCCAGCGCTCGCCCAGGGCGATCCGGTCTTCCAGGAACAGCCCGGTGCTGGCGGCGCGCTCGTCCTGGCGCAGGGTGGTGGCGCCCCGCGCGCCCTGCAGGTTGTCATAGCGGCGGCGGTCGTCCAACTGCTGTTCCAGGTCCATCCCGGCGGTGAGCGTTTGGGGCAGGCCGAACCCGTCGAAGCGGTGGCTGTACTGGCCACCGAAGCCGGCGAAAGTGCGTTCGAAGGCGCCCTGCCCGCCGGCGGCGAAGGCCAGGCGGTTGGCGAAGTCGCGCCGGCCCAGATAGCCATGCAACTGATAGTCGTCGCGGCCCGCCCCCTTCCCGTCCCAGGTCAGCGCCAGGCGCTGCTGGCTGATCTGCTCGTCGGCGTCGAAGCGCAGGCTGTTGGGCGCCGCCTGGTGGCGGTCCGCGTGAACCTGGGCGGCGGTCAGCCCGCCCGGGTCCTCGGCGCGGTTGTCGATGGCATTGAAGGTCAGGCCCAGGGTGCCGGCATCGGCGTACCAGCCCAGCTTGCCGGTAAGGCTGTTGGTTTCCGCGCGGTCGTGGTGGCGGTAGCCGTCCAAGGCGGTGGCGTTGAAGGCCAAGAGGCCCGCCACCTGCCCCTCGCCGGCGCTCGCCTCGCCGCGCAGGCGGCGGTAGCCCAGGCCACCGGCGCTGGCGTCCAGCTCGGCGCGGGGGGTGAAGGACGGCTCGCGGGTGCGTACCGACAGCACTCCGCCGGCGGCGTTGCCGTACAGGGTCGAGGCCGGCCCGCGAATCACTTCGACGCCTTCCACCAGGCCCAGGTCCAGTCCGTCCAGTTCGGTCTGGCCGTCCGGCATGGTCAGCGGGACGCCGTCCACCCGCACTCGCACGCCCCGCACGCCGAAGTTGGCGCGGGCGCCGAAGCCACGGATCGACAGGCGCATGCCCTGGGCGAAGTTGTAGCGATCCTGGGCGAACACCCCGGGGATCGGCGCCAGCAGGCGGTCGAGGGTCAGATTCTGCTCGCCCGCCGCATCCGCCTCGTCCATCCGGCCCACCGCCACCGGATCGTCCAGCCAGGCGCTCGGGCTGCGGGTGGAGGTGATCACCAAGGGTTTCAGTACGGCGGTAGGCACGGCGGTGGACGCGGTGGCCGGCTGGGCCGCCGTGCCCGGTCCCGCCAGCCAGCCGCAGCCCAGCAGGCCTATCCAGGCAGGGACGGGGTGGCGCTTCCGATTCGGGCTCATGGCTGTCCTTATGAAGCGGACGAGCCGCCAACGCGACAGAAGGTGCCACAGCGGGCGCGGCGACGGAAAGCCCCTCAGCCCCCTGGCCAGGGCCCGGCGGTGGAAGGCGAGGATGCCGGCGCGCACCGTCGGCTCGCCGCGGGCCACCCGTGCGCATCAGGTGTCGGTGCCCAAAACTGCGGCGAAGCCGGTGTGCTGGACCACGGTGAACACCCGGTGGATGTCCTCGGCGCTAGCACGGCCGGCGGCGTTGGCGTAGGACAGCGCGCCGGTGGCGGAGATCGATTGCGGCCTGGCACCCGCCGCGCCAGGAATGCGGCGCGGAGGCAGCGGACCGGGTGGCGCGGCGCCGGGTGGTACCGCCCCACCGCCAGGGCGGGCAAGCGCAATCCCTCGAACAACCGCTGCCCGCCGACATCCGTGACGACCGGCCTGGCCGGGCTGCTTGACCTGATGCGCGCGTGCTTGGACCAGCCCCACAGCCTGGACAGCCTGGCGGCGCGGGCACTGATGAGCCAGCGGACCTTCGCCCGGCGCTTCCGCCGCCTCACCGGCGGCACCGTAGGCTGCTGGCTGCTGGCCGAGCGTCTGGCCTCAGTCGGCGGTTGCTGGAGCGCACCGACCGCTCGGTGGAGGCCATCGCCGCCCTGGCCGGCCCGGCTCGCCGGGTCCCCGCGGCAGCCCTTCGCCCGCGCCTTCGGGGGTCACCCCAGCGCTACCGGCAGGCCTTTCAGGGCAGTTGAAGCAGCTCCCGTAGCTCGTCGCTCCAGGCCCGCAGGTTGGCCCCCACCCTACCCTTGCGCCACATCAACCAGGTGGTGGCGCGGCCGAAGGGCTCCGCCAGGGGATGGACCGAGACCGCGTCCCGGGCCGGCAGGCTGTCGAGCATCGAGCGGGGCATCAGCGCCACCCCGCCGCCGGCGATCACACAGGCCAGCATGCTGTGGTAGGACTCGATCTCCATGACCGGACCGAGGCTGGCGCGCTCGGCGGCGAACCAGCTCTCCAGCCGGCGACGGTACGAACAGCGCGGGCGGAAGGTGAACAGCGGCTGACCGGCCACGTCACGCGCCGAACGTACCGGAGCGTGGCCCGCTTCGGTGATCAGCAGCAGTTCCTCGTCGAACAGGGCGATGCCTTCCAGTTCGGCGTAGGTCTGCGGGCCGTCCAGCAGCGCGGCATCGAGGCGACCGGCGAGCAAGCCGTCCACCAGTTCGCCGCTGGGCAGGGTGTGGACCTGCAGGTTCACTGCCGGATAGCGGCGATGGTAGCGGGCGAGCATCGCCGGCAGGTGGATCGCCGCGGTGCTGTACATGGAGCCGATGACGAAGGTGCCGGCCGGCTCGCCGCCCTTGAGCGCCGCTTCCGCCTCGTCCTGCAGGGCGAACAGCCGCTCGGCGTAGCCTTGCAGCACCTTACCGGCGGGCGACAGTTGCAGGCGCTGCCGCTCCCGGAGGAATAACGCCACCCCCAACCGCTCCTCCAGTTGCCGCAGGCGGGTGGAGAGATTGGACGGAACACGGTTCAGGCGCAGCGCCGCCTTGGCGATGGAGCCTTCCTCCGCCACCGCCTGGAAGATGCGCAATTGACTGAACTCCACCGCTCACCCCTCTGAAAAACCGAACAAGGCGTTCTTTATTATTCGGTATTGCAGAACAACGCAAGCTTATACCGTGGGTCATCCCTTCCCGACCGGAGCCGCGATGTCCCCTTTCGCCTCTTTGCTGGCCAGCCTGCTGGCCCTGATCGTCGCCATGGGCGTCGGCCGTTTCAGCCTGACGCCCCAGTTGCCCCTGTTGCTCGCCGAAGGCCAGTTCGACCTGACCGCCGCCGGCCTGGTGGCGGCCGCCAACTACCTGGGCTACCTGGCCGGCGCCATGGATGCCCTGCGCGCCGGCAGTGAGCGCCGGGCGCGGGCGCGGCTGGTCGGCGGGCTGTGGGGCTGCGTGGCGCTGACCGTTCTTTCCGCCTGGGCCCATGGCCCCTGGCAACACGCCGCCTTGCGTTTCGCCGCCGGGGTGGCCAGCGCCTGGGTGCTGGTACTGATCAGCGCCGCCAGCCAGCGGGTCGCCCTCCAGGCCGGTCGGGTACGCCTGGGCGGGCTGGTGTTCGCCGGGCCAGGCCTGGGGATGCTGCTCACCGGGTTGATCGCCCTGTTCAGCAACCTGAGTGCCCAGGGCGCATCGGCCCTATGGCTGCTCTATGGCGGAACCGGCCTGGTCCTGGCCGTGCTGGCCGCCCCGGCCCTGCCCGCTCCTTCGCCCCATCCGGCGCCGGGCACCGCCAAGGGTGTGCCGGCCCACGGCTTTCATGCGCTGCTGGCGTCCTACACCCTGGTGGGCCTGGGCTACGTGATTCCCGCCACGTTTCTCTCCCAACTGGCCAGCGCGCGCTTTCACGGCTCCTGGCTGGCGGACTTGTTCTGGCCCGGGTATGGGCTGATGACCACCGCCGGAGTGGTCCTGGCCTGCCTCGGGCGCCCCACCCCGGCGGGCACCCGCCGCTGGCTGACCTGGACCCTCTGGCTGCAAGGGCTGGGCGCCCTCGCCTGTCTGCTACCGGGGGCCACCGGACTGGGGCTGGGGGTGCTGCTGTGCGGCGCGCCCTACCTGGCGAGCATGGTGCTGACGATGCGCCACGCCCATGCCTTGGACCCGGACGGCCATGGCCGCAGCATCGGCCTGCTCACCGTGGGCTTCGCCGCCGGGCAACTGGGCGGTCCGTTGCTGGCGGCCCTGAGCAGCCGCCTGGCGGGCGGCCTCGGCCTGGCCCTGGCGGGCGCCGGCGTCGCGTTCCTCGCGGCAGGGGCGCTGGTGCGCGCTGGCACCCCACGGTCGGAGCCTACCGTGCCGGGCCAGGTGGACAGCACCCTCCGCCCGGCGCGCGAAAGCGCCTGAATCTTCGCGCCGGGCGCGAGCGAAACGCGACGCCCAGGCGCGATCGCCGCGCGGGCTAGAGGACCTCGGGGCGATCCTTGCGTCGGTAGGGGAACACGTCGATCACCTTGCCCTCGCGGATCGCCGCTTGCAGGCCCTGCCAGTAGGCGGCGTCGTACAACTCGCCGTGCAACTCGCGGAACAGTTTGCGCTGCCCCGCGTCGGCGAACAGGAAGCGCGGGAACTCTTCGGGAAAGACGTCATGGGGCGCCACCGAATACCAGGGTTCGGAGGCCATCTCGTCCTCCGGATAACGAGGCGGCGGGATGTAGCGGAAGTTCACCTCGGTGAGGAAGCAGATTTCGTCGTAGTCGTAGAACACCACCCGGCCGTGGCGGGTGACGCCGAAGTTTTTCAGCAGCATGTCGCCGGGGAAGATGTTGGCCGCCGCCAGTTGCTTGATGGCCAGGCCGTAGTCTTCCAGGGCATCCCGTACCTGGGCGTCGGTGGCGTGCTCCAGGTACAGATTGAGGGGAGTCATGCGCCGCTCGGTCCAGCAGTGGCGGATCAGCACCTTGTCGCCTTCCACCGCCACGGTGGAAGGCGCCACTTCCAGCAGCTCGGCCAGGCAGTCGGGCTCGAACTTATTCAGGGGAAAGCGGAAATCGGAGAACTCCTGGGTATCGGCCATGCGTCCGACCCGGTCGACCCGCTTCACCAATCGGTACTTCTCGATCACCGTGGCGTGATCCACGTTCTTCGAGGGCGAGAAGCGATCCTTGATGATCTTGAACACGGTGTTGAAGCCGGGCAGCGTGAACACGCTCATGACCATGCCGCGCACCCCCGGCGCCATGACGAAGCGGTCGTCGGTATTGGCCAGGTGGTTGATCAGCGCCCGGTAGAACTCCGATTTGCCATGCTTGTAGAACCCGATGGAGGTGTACAGCTCGGCGACGTGCTTGCCGGGCAGGATGCGCTTGAGGAAGGCGACGAATTCCGCCGGGATGGCCACGTCCACCATGAAGTAGGAGCGGGTGAAGGAGAAGATGATCGAGACATCCGCCTCGTCGGTGATCAGCCCGTCCGCCTGCACGCCGCGCCCCTCGTGGTTCAGCAGGGGGATCGCCAGGGGCCACTGCTCGTCCAGGGTGTAGATGCGCCCCACCAGGTAGGCGCCCTTGTTGCGGTAGAGGGTCGAGGAAAACAGCTCGACGGTCAGCGCCGGGTCCTTGCACACCCAGTCCGGCAGGTTCTCCCGCAATTGGGTCTCCAGGCGGGACAGGTCTCGGTCCAGGTTCTCGTAGGGGCAGCCGAAGCGGTAGTCCTCGAAGATCGCCCCCAGGGCCGCCCGCAAGTCGCCGCCCGGCCGGTAACTGCGGGTCTGCGGCATGCGCTCGTGGGCGCGCAGGGACGGCCGCGTGGTGTGGATGAACATGCAGCCATCGCTGATCAGGTCATGGCTGAACAGGGTGCAGAAGATCGAGTTGAACCAGGTCTCCGCCAGTTCGTCGTCGAAGCGCACGTCGATCAGGTTGATATAGGCGCTCTTCACCAAGGGCCACAGGTGCACGTCCAGCAGCACCGCTTCCGGGAAGGTGACCCGTAGGCGCTGGCCGACTTCCGTCACCTTTTCCTCGTAGAGGGCGATCCGCGCGGCGGCGGCGCGCTGGATTTCCTGCCACTGGGCTTTCTCGAAGCGGGCGCGGGCGCCATCGGTGATCTCGCGGAAGTGCTCCCGGTAGTCATCGAACCCGTCGAGGATTCGCCGGGCGATGTCCGCCGCCGGCCATTGTTGCGCCATGGAAAGTACTCGCGTGATCGAAGGAACGGCGAGCTTAGCCAGTCGCCGGGCCCAGGGAAAGACACGTCGCGGCTCGCCCGGGCACGGCGGCTAGCGGGGGTTCCGAGCCGGCACGACCCGACGCGCCTGGCGCCGAAGCGGCCCGCGTTCTCTGGCGCCTGGCCGCCGGCGGCGAAGCGAAACGGAGTGAACCTTCCCGATGAGCGGACACTCATAGCCACAGGTCCCCACTTCGCAAGGAGAAACACCATGGCGTCCACCTCCGCAACCGAGCACAAGCAAGACGAACTGGTGGTCGAGTTCCAGACCCTGGTGCGCGACACGGAACGATTGCTGGAAAGCACCGCCGACCTCGCGGGCGAGCACGCCGACGAATTGCGCATGCGCATGAACGAGAACCTGGAGCGCGCCCGTCAGGCCCTGCACAGCGTCGAGGAGACCGTGCGCGAGCGGAGCAAGCAGGCGATCCAGAGCACCGAGGAATACGTCCTGAGCAACCCTTGGCAGGCCGTCGGGATCGCCGCCGGCGTGGGCTTCGTACTCGGTCTCCTGACCGCGCGGCGCTGACATGATGCCGGACATGGAAACCGGCCGGCGGCCGGTGAACCCCGGCCCCTCGCCGCGCCGGCTCGGCGCGGCGGCCCTTGGCCTGCTGCACAGCCACCTCGAACTGCTCGGCATCGAGCTGCAAGAACAGAAGCAGCGCTCGCTGCACCTGTTGCTGTTCGCCGGCCTCGCGCTGCTGTTCGCCCTGTTGCTGCTGCTGGGCCTTTCGACCTTGATCATGATCGTGGTCTGGGACAGTTACCGCCTGCAGGGCATCGTCGGCCTGTGCATCGTCTACTGCCTGGCGGCGGTGCTGTGCGGCCTTCGTCTGCGGGCCCAGTTGCGCGACGAATCGACCCCCTTCAGCGCCACGCTGGAAGAGCTGAAACGCGACCGGGAGCGCCTCCTGCCATGAGCCATGCCGAACCTCGCTTCACCTCCCGCCGGGACCTGCGCAAGGCGGTGATACGCTTGCGCCTGGAACTGCATCGACAGCAGTTACAGCACGAAACCCTGCTGCTCACCCAGCCCCTACGCCGCATGCAGGGCGCGACCCGGGGCGTTACCAGCACCTTGGCTGTCGGTCCTTCCTCCACCTGGGGCGTCGTGGGCGCCTCGCTGCTGGGGCTCATGCTGAAGCGCCGCCGCCCACGGGGCGTGCTCGGCATGCTGCGGCTGGGGCTCAGCCTGCTACCCCTGCTGCGTCTGGCGCGGAGCAAGCCACACGCCGCCTCCCATGATCCGCAGCACCGAGGCTCCTGACGCCCACGAGCCGACGGCATCGACCTCGCCGGCCGTCGGCGCTGCCAAGCGGGGTCGGTAGCCGCTCTTCTACCCCGCCCGCAACCGTCCACCGGGACGCCGTTACCCCGCCTGACTACACTGTCGCCCCGCTCCGCGATCCCCGACAGCCCATGCCCTTCCATTTGCAAGTCCTCTTTCCCCTGCTGGCTCTCGCCTGCGGCTACGGCCTGGGCGATCTGGCCCCATCGGGCTTGGCCGCCGGCGTGCTGTTCGCCGCCTGGGTGCTGTCTGCCCGCCAAATGCCCACGCGTCTTTGGTACCGCTGACCGGCCTCGCCCTTGCCGCTCACTTGGTCCCTGGCTTTCAGCCACGCCTGTTGGAAACGCTCGTCCTCGACCCCGGCGCACCGCCCCTGCCGTTGCGCCTGTCCTGGGACAAGTTGCTGGTGGGGGTTACCTTGCTGGCCTGGTGGCTGGGCGGGTCCTGGCCCCAGTACACCCGGCCGGCCCTGGCCTGGTTCGGCGCCGCCCTGACCCTGGCGCTCGTGCCCTCCCTGGCGCTGGGCCTCGGCCTCGTGGAGTGGCGGCCAAAATGGCACGACGCCTTCTGGCTGTGGCTGCCCCTCAACCTGGGGATGACGGTGCTGGCGGAGGAGTTGTTCTTCCGGGGGCTATTGCAGAGCGGCTTGTCCCGCTGGCTCGGCGAATGGCCGGCCCTGCTCGTCACGACCCTGCTCTTCGGGCTGGCCCACCTGCCGTTCGGGCTGGCCCATGGAACGTCTGGGCTGGCCTTCGCCTCGCTGGCCGCCTGCGCGGGGCTGGGTTACGGCTGGGTCTATCGATTCAGCGGGCGCCTCGTCGCCCCCGTGGCCTTGCACCTGGCGGTCAATTCGGCGCACTTCCTGCTGCTGACGTATCCCGCGCGACCGGTTTGACCTCGATCTGGTAGCGACTGAAGATCCGCTCCAGTTCACCGTTCTGCCGCAGCCGGTCGAGCAACGCGGCGAAGGTCGCCGCGTCGATCGGTGCCTGGGGACGCAGCAGGGCGTAGTGCCGGTAGGTCTGGTCGACCCGCTTGGAGGGTAAGAACCGCGGGCGCTCCCCGGGATGGGCCTCCAGGTAGGCGCCGAAGTAGGAGCGGGTGACCAGGGCGACGTCCACCCGGTCGCGCAGCACCATCATCAGGTTGCTGTCGTGGGAGTAGGTACTGGTGGTCGTGAATTCCCGGTTCAGGTACGCCGGGTCGGAATTGAACTGGGCGAAGCCGTAGTGGTAGCCGCTGTAGAGGGCGAGACGCTTGTCCTTGAGCTGGTCGAAGTAATGCTCGTCCCGCCCCTCCTTCGCCCGGGCCACGTAAATCTCGGCATCCTCCAGACCCATGTCGATGCGCGCGCCCTCGATCCCCTCCCACCCCCAGCCCGGGTTCTCGAACACCGCCATGTCGATCCGTCCCTGCTGGAAATCACGGAAGCGCCGGGAAATGGCGGTGGGAACCATGACGAAGCGGTAGTCCGGCTGGGCGGCGTTGAGGGCGACGATCAGTTCCGGCAGCAAGCCGCTGGCATCCTCCTGTTCGGGCTTGATGACGTAGGGCGGGAAATGGGCACCCCCGATGTGCACCTCCTGCAACGCCGCGACCGGCGGCGACAAGGCCAGGGAAAGACCGAGGACCAGCAAGGTCCCGAGGCATGCGCGCGAAGTGAGAAGCATCGACCGATCCGAACGTCCACGTTCGTCGCAGGCTAACGCATGTCCTGGGCCTTTCCTATTCGAAGCGACGTACCGAAAGCGGGGAAACATGGATCACCGTACTGTGGACATTCAGCGAGAAAGCCTAGCGCAGACCGGCGGGAACGTCCTCGCCGCCTCGCGTATCCGCCTGCCATGCCGCCCGGTGCCGTCCACGGCGTGACCTGGGGGACGGCCTGGATCGAACGACGCGCCAACCTCGCCCCTCGGGCAGCGCGTCGCCCAAGGCCGACCGCCGAGGCGCGGCCACGCCAGGTGAACGCACGCTCCGGTTTCCGCTTCCAACGGAGTGCTGGACTGTTTTCGCCCTCGCTCGGAGTGACACCATGACCCGTCTCCTGCGCATCGCCTGTGTCTCCGCCCTGCCCCGCCCCGCGCCCCTCACCGTTGCCCGGGCCTTAAGCGATGAGGAGACGGATGTCCTGGTGATCACCCATTCCTCGCCGCCGCCAAGCCTGACCGACCAAGGCGAGGCGAGCCCCGGCTCGGCGCTGGTCGAGCTCATCGAGCCGCTGCTGGATACATGGCCCGCGCGCGGCCCGCGCGTGCTCAGCGATGCCGCCCGGGACGATCCGCAAGGCTGCGCCGACGCGTTGCGCGCGGCCTGCGAACGGGCGGGAGTGACGCTGAGGGTCGCCGTGCTGCACGGCGATGACTTGAAGGCGCGGCAAGCGGCGTTGCGGGCGTGCCGGGACACCGCCAGCGGCGACCGCTTTCCCGACGAGTGCCTATTGGCCAGGGCCCGCCTGGGGGCACCCGGCATCGTCGCGGCGCTGGAGCGGGACGCCGACATCGTGCTGACCGGTTACGTGGCGGATGGCGCGCTGGTCTGCGCGGCGCTGATCCACGGGTTCGGCTGGTCGTGGCACGACTACGCTCGGCTCGCCCAGGGCGCGCTGGCCGGACATCTGCTGGGCGCCACCGCCCGGAGCCTCGGCAACCCGTTCACCGACTGGGAACGGGCAGCGGGCCGCGCCGGGGCTAGCTTGGCCAGGGCGTGCGTCCGGGAGGACGGGCGCTTCACCGTGGGCGACCGCGCCTGTCCGGCCACGCCGTTGGCCATCGGCGAAGGATGCCTGCAAGGGTTGGAAGACCCGCGCGCCTACCGCCTGCCGGATGTGATCGGCGACTTCACCCGGGTCACCCTGGCTCCGGTCGGACCCGACCGGGTCGAGGTGCAAGGCGCGCGCGGCTTGCCACCGGACGGCCATTACCGCATCGGAGCCACGTATCGGGACGGTTTTCGCTGCGCAGCCGCCTTCCTGGTGACGGGCCCCGATGCCCCGGACAAGGCGCGGCGTGTCGCCCGGGTTCTGCTGGAACGCGGCGCGACCCTCCTGGCCGAGCGAGACTGGGAGCCCTTCTCCGACAGCCAGGTGGAGCTGCTCGGGGAGGACACGCCCCACAGCCTCCCCGGACCGGAACGGGAAGACCGCGAAATCGTGATCAACCTGACGGCGCGCCATGCCCGACGGGAAGCCCTCGCGCTGTTCGCCCGGGAAATCGCCACGGCTTTGTCCCACGCGCCATCGGGAGTCGCGGCGCTGCTGGGCGGCCGCCCCGTGGTCTACCCGATGATCGGTCGGTTCTCCGGCCTCGCGCCGAAGTCGCTGTGCCAAGTGGAGGTGAGCCTCGACGGGGTCCGCCACCCGGTGGCCTTGCCGTCGCCGCGCGCTATCGATCCCGAAGCCTTTCCCGAAGCGCTCGATCCACCCGCGCCGCAAGGGGAAGCCGACGTCAGCGTGCCGTTGAAAGCCCTGGCGGTCGTGACCCGGGTCCGTGGCGAGGGCCGCCGCGCCTGCCTCGCCGTGATGGCCCGGCGACCCGGTTATCTGCCCTGGATCGCCGAGGCGCTGGGCAACGAAGCACTGGTGGACTGGTTGAGCCCGTGGCTCGACCCCGGGCTGGGACGGGTCACCCGTGGCTACCTGCCGGGCAGCCACGGCCTGACCTTGGTAGTGGAACACCTGCTGGCTGGCGGCAGGCCGGAGGAGGCCCGGGGCGGGCTGCTCGCCCATCGGATGCTGGCGTTCCCGGTTCCGCTGCCCCGCGCGCTGGCCCTGGAGCTGCCCGGCCGGCATGGCGAGCCACGGGTCGAGGAGCCCGGGGGGCGGGTGTTGACCGAACGCTCATGACGGGGGATGCGCACCGGTCCTCGACGGCCGATGCGCGCGGCGCCATGGAGCCATGGAGCCATGGAGCCATGGACCGCGACCAGGCGCCGGCACGACTCACTGCTTGAATTCGAAACGCAGCTCGGCGCCTTCGATGGCGTCCTCGCGCTCCTTGGTGATCAGCCGGCCATTGAGCTGGAACGGGCTGCTGGCCTGGCGCTCGACGAACATCGGCGGCAGCAGCGACTCCTCTCGGGACGCCTTGCGCGCCAGCTTGTGACCGGGCTCGATCTGCTTGACCGCCTCGCTGGGCAGGCGCAGGTCCAGCTTCACGGGGGGCAGCGGCTCGTTCGCGGCCGCGCTGGGCGGAGGGTTGGCCTGGCGCACGGCCTCGGCGAGCTTGCGGGCCGGCTTCGGCTGGGGCTTGTCTTCGTCTTCCTGTTGTTCGGCGCGCGTGGCCGGGGGCACGACGCCGGTCACCCGGGCCGGGCGTTGCGGGACGGAGTCGGCGCTCTTTTCCCGGGCTGGGCTGGCGGGTTTCGTCGCGACCGGCTCCGCAGAGGGCTTCGCGGTTCGGGCGGGCGGCGGGGCGGGCTTGGCGCGGGCGGGTTGCGCCTCGGTCACCTTGGGCGCGGTGGGCGCGCCGGGAGGTGGCGCCGGGGGCGTGGGATGATCGTCCCCGCACGCGCCGAGCAACAACGCGGCCAGCACGATCGGGGATAAACGCTTGGACATGACGATTCGACCCTGCGGTTCCGACATCAGGACGCTGCCCGGACGTTCCGCTGTCCGGAAAAGCGACGGCTCACACTCTAGACCGGACCGAGGCCCGGGCGTTCGACCGATTCGCCCGGGCGCAGAGGCACGAGACGAACGGCCGGTCCTGACGCGCCCCGGGGTTACTCCATGACCGTGACGCTGGCGGTCATCCCGGCGCTCAGGTTCAGGTCCTCGGGCAGCTTGTTCAGGCGGATTCGCACCGGAATCCGCTGGGCCAGGCGCACCCAGTTGAAGGTCGGCTCGACATTCGCCAGCAACTGGGTGTCGGGGCTGGCGTTGCGGTCGGTGATGCCGCGACTGATGCTTTCGACGGTCCCGTCCAGGGCCTCGCTGGCACTCATCAGCCAGACCTTCACCGGCGCGCCGACATGGATACGCGGCAGCTTGGTTTCCTCGAAGTAGGCCAATACGTAGAAGGATGAGTCGTCCACCAGGGCCATCACCGATTGCCCCGCGCTGACGTAGTTGCCCTGGGCCAGGCGCAGGTTGGTCACCTGGCCGGAGCGCGGCGCGCGCAGCTGGCTGCGGGACAGGTTCAGCTCGGCCAGCTTGAGGTCCGCCTGGGCCTCGCGGTATTCGCTACGGGCGATATCGGCATTGATCTGGGCGTTCTCCTTCAGTTCCGCGCTGATGGCCTGAGGCCCCAGGCTGGCCCGCCGCGACGCCTCGTGCTCGCGCAGGCGCAATTGCTGCTGGCGGGTCTCGGCGATGGCCCGGGCCTTGTCCACCGCCGCCTGGTAGCGTTCGTGGTCGATGGCCATCAGCAGGTCGCCGGCTTTCACCTGCTGGTTGTCGCGCACCTTCAGTTCGTTCACCCAGCCCGACACATCGGGGGCGATGATGACCACGTCCGCCCGCACCCGGGCATCGCGGGTCCAGGGCGAGAGCATGTAGTGTTGCCAGAGCCAGTAGCCGGCCAGCACCGCCAGGACGACCACCAAAGACGTGATGACGATCCGGATCATCGAACCCATCGTGAACTCTCCTCACCAAGTGCCGAGCGCGGCGGTGATGCCCGCCAACACGCAAACGTAGAGCGCCGAGTCGAACAACGCCTCGTGCCAGATCCAGCGCGTCAGGCCGACCCGTTGCAGCGCCTTGCGCAGCAACCCGGTCAACAACAGCGCCAATAACGCATAAGCCAGCAGCGGGCTGACGAATACGCCGCCCAGCGCCCATTCACGCAACCCCATGGCTGCCCTCCTCTTCCGCCACCGGCGTGGCCATCGCGCCCGCCCCCAGGCCCGCCTGCTGCTGGCACCACTGGCGCCAACTGTTGCGCAGGTGCGCCAGCGCCACCTGGGCCAGGCGTCGCTCGACGCCCGGTGGCGCTTGGTCCAGCGCGTCGAGCAATTCGTTCACCGGAGGGTCCAGGGCGTCCTGGCGATCCAGGGAAGGGCCGACCAGAAAAACCTTGCGCACCGCCTGAAGGAACCGCTGCTCCACCGCGCCCAAGGGTTTATCCATCGCCGCCAGGCAGGCTCGCAGGTGCAAGAGCTCGTCGCCCAGGTCCAGCCCGGCGATGCCGTCGTCCCAGCGGCTGCGGGTCTGGCTGGGCAAGCTCGGGTAATGCCGCGCCAGTTGCACCAGGCGGTCGGCCATGCGCCCGCCGAACCAACTTTCCGCGTCAGCCAGGGGCCGCGAGGTCAGCCGCGCGAGGTCGCGCAAGGTGGCCTGCAACAGGCGTCGCCCGTGCCAGCCCGGATGCCGCAAGCCGATCAGGCGGAACACCAGCACGGCGAAGCCGACCCCCAGGGGGATCGCCACGGACTGGTTGAGGAACGAGATGGTGTCGTAATGCATCAGGTTCTGCGGTGCGCTGAGCACGATCAGGTGCAGGCAGAACGAGGTGGAGGTCGCTCCGATCGCCGGCTTGGTCATGCCCAGGGTGCCAAAGAACAGCGGGACACCCAGGCACAGGCAGAGCATGGGGAAGCCGGTGACCTCGGGCAGCAGCACCTGGCCTACGATGAGCGCCACCGGAATGGCGTAAAGGATGCCTCGCAGGAACCCGAGGCCGATACTGTCGGCGTTTTCCCGGTTGGCGAACAGGCTGCAGACCACCGCCGCCAGCAACATCGCCCCGCTCGCGGCGGTCCAGGCGGTGGCCAGCCAGAAGGCGCCGAGAGCCAGAAAGGCGACGGCGCTGCGGGCGCCGTAGGCGAGCGCGGTCTGGATGTCGCGGTGCCAGGACAGGGCCGCCGGTGCCTGCATGGGTGCCTCGCCCCGCTCCACCGCCAGCAACGCCTTGCTCGCCGCCAGGGCCTGGCGCGTCACCAGCGCCAGGCGTTCCAGGCAGTATTGCTGGGAGGCCGAGTAGCCGGGCGCCTGGGCCGCCGCCCGCAGGCGCTCGAAGGCATCCTGCAGCGGCAACCGCTCGCTGCTCTCCAACAGGCCGCGCACGTCCTCCAGCCAAGGGCTCAGGCTGTCCGCTTCGCTGGCGGCGAGCTGCCGCCATTGCCGCGCCACGCCCCGGGCCAAGCGCAGCAGCGCCAGCAGGTCGCGGCTGAGCACCCGTAGCGCCACCGCCCGCTGGCGGCCTTGGTTACCCTCGAACCAAGCGTGCTCCCGTTGCGCATCCACCGCGACGATCCGCCCCAAGGTCTCCAGCAGCCCCTTGCGCCCATAGGCCTCGCCGCCCAGGGCGGCTCGGGCGGTCTGGATGCCGGCGGACCAGGCGGAGCGCGCCTGTTGGGCCAATTGCCGCTCGACCCGCTGCGGCCATAGCACCGCGCTGAAGAAGGTGGCACAGACGATTCCCACGCAGATCTCGGTGCAACGGGCCACCGCCTGGTCGAACACGGTCAGTGGCTGGGCGATGGCCGGCAGGCCGATGATCGCCACGGTGTAGCCGGCCAGCACGAACGCGTAGGACCACGCGCTACGCAGCAAGGTGGAGGCGGCGGTACACAGCCCGAGCCAGAGCGCCTGGGCCGCCAGGAAGCCCCAGGGCGCCTGGGCGAACAGCGCCATGATCACCACCGACATGACCGTGCCGACCAGCGTCCCCAGGAGTCGCGCCAGGCCTTTCTGCACCACCATGCCGGACAGGGGCTGGGCCACGATGAAAGCGGTCATCATCGCCCACTGCGGTTGCTCCAGGCCGAAGCGCATCGCGCACCACAAGGCCAAACCGGCCCCGAGCAGTGTCTTGATGGTGAACTGCAACGCCTGGGTGGAGGGCATCAGGAACGCCCGCAACGAATCGCGCACCGCTGCAACCTGTAAGTTCGTCGATTGAATACCAGCCGTGGCGATCCCGCGCCGTGCCGGAAGCGCCTGGAGGCCATGCAATGAAGAACGGCGAACGCCGCGCGGCGAATTATTAGTCGGCTAACGATATTTCGTCCAGCCCCTTGCGCGGGCGACACCCTCGTAAGGTCATGGACAGTCCCCCGGGCATTCGGTGCGGCTCGGGACGCGGACGGCGGCCCGACGGAAGGGAACGCTACGTTCGCCCCCTTGATGAAGACGACCGGCCCGCTGGGCGAGCCGATGACCAGGCATGACCGGATAACGATCCGATCGCCACGGCTTAATCAGTCAGCGAGGCGATGTGCCGTGACGGCGTTGCGGACTCGGGAGCGAAGGGAAATCGATACAGGCGACCCAATCCGCTCGATCTCGAAGCGTCATGGGAGCGGCGGGAAACGACGCGGGAGGGCGAGGCGCCGTGTCGGCGAACCGCGCGAGGATGAATCGTCGACGCAAAAAAAGGGCGACCGAAGTCGCCCGAGGTGCCTTGCGTGCTCTGTTGGGAAGGCTCAGCCGCGTTTGTGCGAATCCTTCCAGATAAAAATGCCGACGCCTGCGCAGAAGGCGACCATCAAGCCGACGGTGACGACACCGGCGATCACCACTTCATCGATAAACATGGGGAGCCTCCTGGCTGGGGCGTTTCGGTTTCGATGGGTCTAAGGTAGCCACCGGCGCAGGGGCGAAAATTGATCTGGATCAATGCTCGCGGGGGCCTTCGGGGCGGGGCGAAGGGGAGCTGACCTGGATCAAGAAAACGGCTAGGGCCGCTGGCGGATTAGCGCTTTTTAGGCTTCTTGCCCTTCTTCTTGGGCTTGCCCAGCGGCAGAGCCTGCTCGAAGGCCTGGCGCATGTCGTCGAGGCGCTTGTCGTTGAGGTCGTGGATGCGCTTGCCGCGCTCGGTGTTGAAGTCGATGAGGTTGTCTTGGCTCATGGGCGGGCTCCGGTAAACGTCAGCAGGCGAAACGTCAGATTGAGGCGTGGCGCGCAGTGGGCACGGGTCTTCGCCACCTGATGTTGCCAATGATGCTGGGTCGGACCGGCCATGACCAGCAAGGCGCCATGGGTCAGCCACAGCGAATGGCCGATGCGCGTGGTGCCTCGGCGCCGCAGGTCGAAGCGTCGGGCGCCGCCGAGGTTGAGGGAAGCGATCACCGGGTCGCGCCCCAGCACCGCTTCGTCGTCGCTGTGCCAGCCCATGGAGTCGCCGCCGTCGCGGTAATGGTTGAGCAGCACGCCGTTGAAACGCTGCCCCACTTCCTCTTCGACCCGGGCGCGAATGTCCGCCAGCAGAGGCGTCCAGGCCAGCGGCTCGTGAGTCAGCCCGGAATAGCCGTAACGCGCCTCGGGATCGCCGTACCAGGCGACCTGGCGCGGCACCGGGTAGTCGCGCCCGTGCAGGCGGACCGTCGGCCGAGCCCAGGGGGTTTCGTTCAGCAGGCGCCGCAGCCATTCGTCCGCCAGCGCCGGTTCCACCCAGTGGGGCGATAGGCGCAGGTCGGCGTCGGCCAGCGCGGGTTGGGCATCCTCGAAAAGCTCCACGGGGAGTACTCCAGAGTGGCGCGGGTGGGGCGACGAGTCTGCCGCCCCTAAACCTGCACGTCCACCCAGAGCCCTTGGCGCGGCGCCCCCTCGCCGTCCGCATCGGACTCGGGCTCCTCGGCCATTTCCTCGGCGGTATGGCCCCGGCGCTGGCGGCGCCGCTGCTCCTCGCGCAGGCGCTCGGCCACTTCTTCGGGGTGACGCTGGTCGAGGGTCACTTCGTTGTCCGGAAGACTCTGGGGCACCGGCGCGATCGGCGGCACCTCCGGATGCAGGCGCGCCATGTCTTGCGTGGCCGGCGGAACCAACCCGATGGGAATGGTCGGCAGCATGGCAATTCTCCTTCCTCTCATAGGGGCTGTCGGCCCCGCCGAGCCGAACTTGACGACTATCGACCCCGTGCGCCGACCGGCGGACGCCGGGCATGGGCGTACCGCCGGCGTCGCCTCGCGTCCGGCGTTCCGTTACCATAGCGCGCTTTTTCACAATCACGGAGTGGGGCATGGCGCAACAGTATCAACCGGGCCAACGCTGGATCAGCGATAGCGAAGCGGAGCTGGGGCTCGGCACCATTCTGGCATCGGATGGCCGTCTCCTCACCGTGCTCTACCCGGCCACTGGCGATACCCGCCAGTACGCACTGCGCAATGCTCCGCTGACCCGGGTGCGCTTCGCCCCGGGCGACGAGATCAGCCATTTCGACGGCTGGAAGCTCACGGTCCGCGAGGTGGAGGACGTGGACGGTCTGCTGGTCTACCACGGCCTCGACCAACACAACGAAGCCAAGACCCTCCCGGAAACCCAGCTCTCCAACTTCATCCAGTTCCGCCTCGCCAGCGACCGCCTGTTCGCCGGGCAGATCGACCCGCTGAACTGGTTCGCCCTGCGCTACCACACCCTGGAACACCGCAGCCGCCTGCTCCAGGCGCCGCTCTGGGGCCTGGGCGGGGCGAGAGTCCAGCCGATCCCGCACCAGTTGCACATCGCCCGGGAAGTGGCCGACCGCATCGCGCCACGGGTCCTGCTGGCGGACGAGGTCGGCCTGGGCAAGACCATCGAGGCCGGCCTGGTGATTCACCGCCAACTGCTCTCCGGGCGCGCCAACCGGGTACTGATCCTGGTGCCAGAGAATCTCCAGCATCAATGGCTGGTGGAAATGCGGCGGCGTTTCAACCTGCAAGTGGCGCTGTTCGATGCCGAGCGATTCGCCGCCAGCGACGCCAGCAACCCCTTCGAGGACACCCAGCTCGCGCTGGTCGCCCTGGAATGGCTGAAGGGCTCCGAGAAGGCCCAGGATGCGCTATTCGCCGCCGGCTGGGACTTGATGGTGGTGGACGAGGCCCATCACCTGGTCTGGCATCCGCAACAGGCCAGCCCGGAATATGCCTTGGTGGAGCAACTGGCCGAAGTGGTACCGGGGGTGCTGCTGCTCACCGCCACGCCCGAACAACTGGGCCTGGACAGCCACTTCGCGCGCTTGCGCCTGCTCGACCCCGACCGTTTCCATGACCTCGAAGCGTTCCGCGCGGAAAGCGAACACTACCGTCCGGTGGCCGAGGCGGTGCAAGAGCTGCTGGACGAGGGCCGCCTGTCCGAACGGGCGCGGGATACCATTCGCGGCTTCCTCGGCGCCGAAGGCGAGACCCTGGTGAAAGCCCTGGACGAGGGCGACGGCGATGCCGCCGGCCGCCTGACCCGCGAGCTGCTGGACCGCCACGGCACCGGTCGGGTGCTGTTCCGCAATACCCGCGCGGCCGTGCACGGCTTCCCCCAGCGGGAACTCCATGCCCACCCGCTGCCGAGTCCGGACGCGTACATGGAAATGCCCCTGGGCGAGCAGGCGGACCTGTACCCCGAAGTACGCTTCCAGGCCGCCCAGGCCGACGCGGAGGCCGACCGCTGGTGGCGCTTCGACCCCCGTGTCGACTGGCTGATGGAGACCCTCAAGACCCTCAAGCGGGTCAAGGTCCTGGTGATCTGCGCCCACGCCGGCACCGCCATGGACCTGGAAGACGCCCTGCGGGTGCGCTCGGGCATTCCGGCCACGGTGTTCCACGAACGCATGAGCATCCTCGAGCGCGACCGCGCCGCCGCCTATTTCGCCGACGAGGAATTCGGCGCCCAGGTGCTGATTTGCTCGGAGATCGGCAGCGAGGGCCGCAACTTTCAGTTCGCCCACCACTTGGTGCTGTTCGACCTGCCGGCCCACCCGGACCTGCTGGAGCAACGCATCGGCCGGCTCGACCGCATCGGCCAGAAGCACACCATCCAATTGCACGTGCCGTACCTGGAGAACAGCGCCCAGGCCCGGCTGTTCCAGTGGTACCAGCAAGCCCTCAACGCCTTCCTCGCCACCTGCCCCACCGGCAACACCCTGCAACAGCGGTACGGCGAGCGCCTGGCGGGGCTGCTGGAAGGCGGCGAGGACGAGGCCTGGCAGGCCCTGCTGGACGAAGCCCGTGCCGAGCGCGAGCGGCTGGAAGGCGATCTGCACAAGGGCCGCGACCGCCTGTTGGAGCTGAACTCCTCGGGGGCCGGTGAAGGCGAGCGGCTGGTGGAGGCGATCAACGAGCAGGACGACGAATATGCCCTGCCGATCTACATGGAAGAGCTGTTCGACGCCTTCGGCATCGACAGCGAGGATCACTCGGAGAACGCCCTGGTGCTCAAGCCGGGCGAGAAGATGCTCGACGCCGGTTTCCCCCTGGGAGACGACGAGGGCGTCACCGTCACCTACGACCGCGAGCAGGCCCTGGTCCGCGAGGACATGCAATTCCTCACCTGGGAACACCCCATGGTTCAGGGCGGCATGGACCTGGTGCTGTCCGGCTCCATGGGCAACACCGCCGTGGCGCTGATCAAGAACAAGGCCCTCAAGCCCGGCACCGTGCTGCTGGAATTGCTCTACGTCAGCGAAGTGGTGGCGCCCCGCGCGCTCCAGCTCGGCCGCTACCTACCACCGGCCGCCCTGCGCTGCCTGCTGGACGCCAATGGCAACGACCTGGCGGCCAAGGTCAACTTCGAAACCCTCAACGACCAGTTGGAAAGCGTGCCCCGGGCCAGCGCCAACAAGTTCGTGCAGGCCCAGCGCGACGTGCTGAGCAAGCAGATCGCCGCCGCCGAGGCCAAGGTCGCGCCCCGCCACGACGCGCGGGTGGACGACGCGCGGCGTCGCCTGAGCGCCGAGCTGGACGAGGAGCTGGCGCGCCTGACCGCCTTGCAGACGGTCAACCCCAACGTCCGCGACAGCGAGTTGCAGACCCTGCGCCAGCAACGCGAGGACGGCCTCGCCTTCCTCGCCAAGGCGGCGCTGCGGCTGGAGGCGATCCGGATCCTGGTGGCCGGCTGATCAGGCCACCGGCTCGCCCTGCCCCCGGCCGATCGCCGCCCGCGCGCGGGCGCCCGGCGAGGTCGGGGCGCCGCCCGAGAGCATGCGGGCGGCGTCCTCGCCGAAGCAGCGGGTAGCCTGCAACAACGCCAGCATGGTGAGGCACAGCGCCACCGGGATCAGGTACATGGCGTTGTGCAACCCTTCCGCCTTGAACGCCTCGTTCATCTCCAGCGCCCCCGCCGCGACCATCGCGCCCCGGGCGAAGTGATCGGACAGCAGGCCGACCACCACCGGGCCGAGCCCGCCCCCCAGCAGGTAGAGACCGGCGAAGAACAGTGCCATGGCGGTGGCTCGCAGGCGCGGCTCGACCACGTCCTGGATGGACGTGTATACGCAGGTGTAGAAGTTGTAGGAGAACAGCCAGCCCAGGCTGAACACCCCGACGAACAGGCCCACCTCGATACGCCCGGCCAGCAGCGCATAACCGGTGGCGACCCAGGCGACCAGCATGCTGAAGGCCCCCAGCAGCAGCCGGCCACGCTCGTAGCGCTGGTGCAGGCGATCGGCCAGCCAGCCGCCAAGGGTCAACCCCACCAGCCCGGTCACACCGCATATGATCCCGGTGGCGACCGCCGCCTGCTCCAGGGGCAGCCGGAAGTAGCGTTGCAGCATCGGCACCATGAAGGAGTTGCTGGCGTAGGTGGCGAAGTTGAAGCACAGCCCCGCGAGGGTCAGCCACCAGAAGGTGCGGATCGCCAGGACCTTGCGCAACGGCCGCTCGACCGGCTCGGTGGCGATTTGCACGCGCTCCGCCGCGCCTCGCCGGGGCTCGCGGATGAAGAACATGAACAGGGCCAGCACCAGGCCGGGGGCGGCCGCGATGAAGAACGGCGCGCGCCAGCTATCGAACGCCTTGACCATGGCGCCGATGGTGAAGAAGGCCAGCAGCAGCCCCAGGGGCAACCCCAGCATGAAGATCCCCATAGCCCGCGCCCGCTTGTGGGCCGGGAACAGGTCGCCGATCAGGGCATTGGCCGCCGGGGCATAGCTGGCCTCGCCGATCCCGATGCCCATGCGAATCAGCAGGAAGCTCCAGAAATTCCAGGCCAGCCCGTTGATCGCGGTCAGCCCGCTCCACACCGCCAGCCCCCAGCCCATGATCCGGCTGCGCCTGCCGACATCCGCCAGCCGGCCGAGGGGGAGCCCGGCCATCGCATAGACCAGGGTGAAAGCCGTGCCGATCAGGCCGAGCTGGAAGTCGCTGAGGCGCCACTCCATGCGGATCGGCTCGATGATGATGGCGGGAATGGTGCGGTCGAAGAAATTGAACAGGTTGGCGAGGAACAGCAGAAATAGGATGCGCCAGGCGTTGGCCGCTTGCGGGGGATGCTGATGCATGGCTCGGTCTCTTCTTGTTGTTATCGGCCCCGGGCAACCGCGGCCCGGGCGTCCCGAGCCAATCTAGGCGCTGCGCTCGACCCTGTCTGCGACCATTCGCGGGCCTGATGGCGGACGATGGCGGTCATTCCTTCCAGGCCGCCAGCCAACCGAGGGTTTCCTCGGTGCGACAGCTCGGCGTGTATTCCGCGCCGAGCCAGCCCTGGTAGCCACTGGCCCGCAACGCCTGGAGCAGCGGCGGGAAATCCAGCCCGCCCGAGCCCGGCTCGCCCCGCCCCGGGCAATCGGCGAACTGCACGTGGCCGATGCGCCCGGCCAGCCGCCGGATACAGGCGACGCCATCCAACCCCTGGCGGGCCATGTGGTAAAGGTCGAGCTGGGCCAGGCAGTTGGGATGATCCACCGTATCCAGCAGGGCCTCCAGATGCTCGGGGGTATTGATGAGGAAGCCGGGCATGTCCAGGGGGTTGATCGCCTCGCACAGCACCGTTATGCCCAGCACCGAAAAGGCGTCGGCCGCCTGGCGCAAGTTCTCGGCCAGGCAACCCAGGGCCTCCTCGTGGCCGATGCCTTCGGCGAGGCGACCCGGCAGGACATTGACCCAACCCGGGCGGACCATGGCCGCGTAGGTGAGCGCCTCCCGCAAGGCCGCGCCGAATGCCTCGCGTCGCCGGGGGTGGGCGGCCAGCCCGCAGCCGCCCTCCATCAGGTCGCCGGCCGGCAGGTTCATCAGCACCAAGGGCATGCCCGCGGCGGCCAGGGTTTCCTTGAGAACGAGGGCCGGCAACTCATAGGGGAACTGAATTTCCACCCCTTGAAAACCCGCGGCGCGGGCGGCGACCGCTCGCTGCCGCAACGGCCGCTCGGTGAACAACATGGACAGGTTGGCGGATATGTTCATGGCATGTCCTCCCGGTAGAAGTCGATGAGAGTCGAGAGGTCGCGCTGCAGGTAGCCCTGGTCGCCATGCCGCCGCATCGAACGGGCGGCCAGTTCGCTGAAGGGCGCGGCGCTTCGCTGCTCGCCGGCCAGCCGGAGCGCGTTGTCCAGGTCCTTGAGCAGGGTGCGCACGTGCCAGTCCACCGGTTCGAAACGCCGCTCGGCCATGCGCGGCGCGAGGATCTGCAGGGGCCGCGAATCGGCGAAACCGCCGGCCAGCGCCGGCGCCAGGCACGCCGCGTCGACTCCGGCGGCCTCGGCGAGGGCCAGGGCTTCGGCGATCACCCAGGCGTTGCAGGCGACGATCATCTGGTTGCAGACCTTGGTCACTTGCCCCGTGCCCACCTCGCCCATGTGGGTGAGGCGCTGGCCGAGGGCGGCGAAGATCGGCCGCAGCCGCTCGATGTCCTCCACGCGCCCGCCGGCCATGGCGATCAACGTGCCGGCCTGGGCGCCGGCGACACCGCCGGACACCGGAGCGTCCACCCAGCGCATGCCGCAGCGCGCCTCCAGATCCGCCGCCATGCGCCGGGTCGCCGCCGGCTCCAGGCTGGAAAAGTCCACCAGCAATTGCCCTGCCCGGGCGCCTTCGACGATCCCGCCGTCGCCGAACACCACCTGACGCACCGCCTCGGTATCCGCCAGACAGAGCAGCACGATGTCGGCGCCGGCGCACAGATGAGCCGGCCGCTCGGCGGCCCGGGCGCCCCGCTCCAGCAAGGGCGCGCACTTGGCGAGGCTACGGTTCCAGACCCACAGGTCGTGCCCCGCGGCCAGCAAGCGCTGGCTCATCGGCAGGCCCATCAGGCCGAGGCCGGCGAAGGCAAGGGAAGGAAGCGAGGCGGCGGACATGGCGGACTCCTGTCGAAACGAAGCCGCCATCTTAGCGGGAGAGGCCGGACCCGCGCGTCACCCGGACCGAAGTGGCGGAAGGACCACTCAGGTCAGGCCGTCGAGCGGATGGATCAGAAGCCGTCCTTGAGCAGGTGGTCCAGGTTCACCGGTTCGCCCGGCTGCACGTTCAGTTTCTGCCGGATGTCCTCGAACATCGCGTCGTAATCCTGGTGGTCCCGAAGGATCGGCCCCAGGTGCGGGTGCAGCCCGTGCTTACTGGCGACCCGCGTCACCATGCTGGCGAAGTTGAAGGCGGTGTCGCGGTGGAGTTCGAACTCCTCCTCGAACGCCCGCCCGTCCACGTTGCCGACCAGGCGGAAGTGCAACATCGTGCCTTCCTTCGGGTCGCTGCGAACGTCGTAGTACAGGTCGAGGGTGTAGGAGAGTTTCTCGTGCAGCCCAGGCAGGTTGGTTCGGTGGAGGTGGCCGGGTTGGAACATCGGGAGGACTCCTTCGATGGAAACGTTGCAGGCAGTCTAACCCGCCCCGGACCTCTCGGCTTGTCCTGGATCAGCGCCCGGCGACGGGCGCCCGCTCCTGGGCCAGCACCCAGGGGGCCACCACCACGGCCCAGAGCGAAGGATCGCGCGCCTGCAAATCCTGGGCGAGGCTCGCCTCCAGCTTGCCGAGCGTGCCGGCCTGGAGCCAGCCGGCTACCCGCTCCCTATCGTCTTCGGCCAAGGCGACGGCCACCTCCACCAGGTCCAGTGTCTCGCCCACCCACAGCAAGGCACCACGGGCGAAGAAGGGCTGGAGTTCCTGCCAGCGGATCGGGGCTGTTTCGCCCAGCAGCTTGGCATGCAGCAGTTCGGACGCGTCCGACATCGTAGGGCTCCGAGGCAAAAGGTCGGCCATGATAGCCCCGTCCGGGCGCTCGACGAACCGTTCGGCGACGCCGCGCCGAAAGGGGCCGTCCACCCCGGAAAGCGGGTATCGCCGCGCTCAGGGCGCGATGGCGCCTATCTATAAATACATGTCGATTAGGCGACAGGCCGTCAAAATGCCAGTTCGGCATGGCTTTTCAAGCCGCGAATCGTCGCTCTACACTGCACCGGTACAGTTGCCCGGACGAACCGGGGCTTCAGACCCGCTCGCGCCAGACCGGCAGCCAAGAATTACAACAACGAAGCACACATGAGTGGAGCACTATGAATAAGGCAACGAAGCAGATTTCCAGACTGTTTGCCGCCATGGCGATGGCCGGCGTCGCGAGCTACTCGATGGCCGCCGACACCATCAAGATCGCCCTGGCGGGTCCCGTGACAGGGGCCGTCGCCCAATACGGCGACATGCAATTCATCGGTGCCAAGATGGCGATCGAGCAGATCAACAAGGCCGGCGGGGTGAACGGCGCTCAGCTCGAAGGCGTGGTCTACGACGATGCCTGCGACCCGAAACAGGCCGTGGCGGTCGCCAACAAGATCGTCAACGACGAGATCAAGTTCGTCGTCGGCCACCTCTGCTCCAGCTCCACTCAGCCCGCGTCCGACATCTACGAGGACGAAGGCATCCTGATGATCACCGCGGCCTCCACCAGTCCCGAGCTGACCAGCCGTGGTTATAAGCTGATCTTCCGCACCATCGGCCTGGACAGCCTGCAAGGGCCGACCGCCGGCGCCTACATCGCCGACCACATCAAGCCCAAGACCATCGCGGTCATCCACGACAAACAGCAGTACGGCGAGGGCATCGCCAGCGCCGTCAAGCAGACCCTGGAAAGCAAGGGCGTCAAGGTGGCGATGTTCGAAGGCATCAACGCCGGCGACAAGGACTATTCCTCGGTGATCGCCAAGCTCAAGCAGGCCAACGTCGACTTCGTGTACTTCGGCGGCTACCACCCGGAACTGGGCCTGCTGCTGCGTCAATCCTCCGAGAAAGGCCTGAAGGCCCGCTTCATGGGTCCGGAAGGCGTCGGCAACAAGGAAGTCTCGGCCATCGCGGGCCCGGCGTCCGAGGGGCTGCTGGTGACCCTGCCGAAGTCCTTCGATCAGGATCCGAAGAACCAGGCCCTGGTCGAGGCCTTCAAGGCGAAGAACGAGGACCCGAGCGGTCCGTTCGTCTTCCCGGCCTACTCCGCCGTCCAGGTCATCGCCGAAGGCATCAAGAAAGCCGGCGAGGCCGATCCCGCCAAGGTGGCCGACGCCCTGCGCGCCAACACCTTCGACACCCAGACCGGGCCCCTGGCATTCGACGAGAAAGGCGATCTGAAGAACTTCAACTTCGTCGTCTACGAGTGGCACCAGGACGGAACCAAGACCGAGGCCAAATAAGCCGTCGCCTTGCATGCGAAGCCCACTGTCCCGCAGTGGGCTTCGTTTATCCGACGAGGTCGCTGCACGACCGAGACGCTCGACGCTCCAGCTCCGTCGCCAACGGCGCGCGCCCGTACCCGGGCCGGCAACGCCCGCCGCGTCGGTTCCCCGGCAGGATGCCCGGGGCCTTGCTGATGCCGATGGAAGCGGCGCCGTCCGGCCGGACTTCTCGCGTGCCGCCGCCTCCCCCTGTTTTCCGGGTGTCCGCCGCGCCACAAGCGCCGCTTTTCGCGACCCCGAGGAGTTAGGTGATGCCAGAGCTCTATCACTACCTGCAACAGCTGATCAACGGCCTGACCGTTGGCAGTACCTATGCCTTGATCGCCATCGGCTACACCATGGTCTACGGCATCATCGGCATGATCAACTTCGCCCACGGCGAGGTGTACATGATCGGCTCGTACGTAGCCTTCATCGTCATCGCCGGACTCGCCATGTTCGGCATCCACAGCCTGCCCGTGCTGATGATCGCCGCGTTCGCCGCGAGCATCGTCGTGGCCAGCGCCTATGGCTATAGCATCGAACGGGTGGCCTACCGGCCGCTGCGCGGGAGCAATCGGCTGATCCCGCTGATCTCGGCGATCGGCATGTCCATCTTCCTGCAGAACGAGGTGCTGCTGACCCAGGACTCCAAGGACAAGTCCATCCCCAACCTGATCCCGGGCAACTTCGTCTTCGGCGAGAGCACCATGCAGGGCGTGACCATTTCCTACATGCAGGTGCTGGTCTTCGTCGTGACCTTTCTGGTGATGTTCGGCTTGAGCCAGTTCATTTCCCGCTCGCGCCTGGGCCGCGCCTGCCGGGCCTGCGCGGAAGACATCCGGATGGCGAACCTGCTGGGCATCGACACCAACGCCATCATCGCCCTCACCTTCGTCATCGGCGCCACCCTGGCGGCGGTGGCCGCGGTATTGCTGGGCATGCAGTACGGCGTGATCAACCCGCACCTGGGCTTCCTCGCCGGCATCAAGGCATTCACCGCCGCGGTACTCGGCGGCATCGGCAGCATCCCGGGCGCCATGCTCGGCGGGCTGGTGCTGGGCGTCGCCGAGGCGTTCGGCGCCGACGTGTTCGGCGATCAGTACAAGGACGTGGTGGCGTTCAGCCTGCTGGTGCTCGTCCTGCTGTTCCGCCCCACCGGCATCCTCGGCCGCCCGGAGGTGGAAAAGGTATGACGCTCTCGACCAAACGCCTCAAAGCCGCGTTCTTCAGCGCCCTGCTGGTGATCGCCGTGGCCTATCCGGTCCTCGGCCTCAAGCTGAGCACCGTGGGCATCAAGCTGGAAGTGCACGGGGCCAGCCCCACCATGCTGTGGACCATCGCCGCCTGCGCCCTGGCGATGTTCGTCTGGCAACTGTTCCGTCATCGGATGCCCGCCGGCTGGGCGGCGAGCCCAAACCTGCCGAGCATTCCCGCCGGCGCTGGCAACTTCCTCACCCTGCCCTCGACCCAGCGCTGGATCATCCTCAGCCTGGTGGTGGTCGGGCTGGTGTGGCCGTTCTTCGGTTCCCGGGGCGCGGTGGATATCGCCACGCTGATCCTGATCTACGTGATGCTCGGCCTCGGCCTGAACATCGTGGTGGGCCTGGCCGGTCTGCTGGACCTGGGCTACGTCGGCTTCTACGCGGTGGGCGCCTACAGCTATGCCCTGCTCTCCCACTATTACGGCCTGGGCTTCTGGGTCTGCCTGCCGATCGCCGGAACGATGGCCGCGCTGTTCGGCTTTCTCCTCGGCTTTCCGGTGCTGCGCCTGCGGGGCGACTACCTGGCCATCGTCACCTTGGGCTTCGGCGAGATCATCCGCATCCTGCTGCGCAACCTCACCAGCATCACCGGCGGCCCCAACGGCATCAGCAACATCGAGAAGCCGAGCCTGTTCGGGCTGACGTTCGAGCGCCGCGCCGCGGAAGGCATGCAGACGTTCCACGAGTACTTCGGCCTCGCCTACAACTCGAACTACAAGGTGATATTCCTGTACCTGATCGCGTTGCTGCTGGTGCTGCTCACGCTGTTCGTGATCAACCGCCTGCTGCGCATGCCTATCGGCCGCGCCTGGGAAGCGCTGCGGGAAGACGAGATCGCCTGCCGCGCCCTTGGCATGAACCCGACGGTGATCAAGCTCTCGGCCTTCACCCTGGGCGCCTGCTTCGCCGGTTTCGCCGGCAGTTTCTTCGCCGCGCGCCAGGGCCTGGTCTCCCCCGAGTCGTTCACCTTCATCGAGTCGGCGATCATCCTCGCCATCGTGGTGCTGGGGGGCATGGGTTCGCAACTGGGGGTGATCCTCGCCGCCGTGGTGATGATCCTGCTGCCGGAGATGGCCCGGGAATTCAACGAATACCGCATGCTGATGTTCGGCGCGCTCATGGTGCTGATGATGATCTGGCGTCCCCAGGGCCTGCTGCCCATGCAACGTCCCCACCTGGAGCTGAAGCCATGAGCCGCGCGATTCTCGATGTAAAGGACCTGAGCATGCGCTTCGGCGGCCTGCTGGCGGTGAACGGCGTCTCGCTGAACATCCAGGAGAAGCAGGTGGTGTCGATGATCGGCCCCAACGGGGCGGGCAAGACCACCGTGTTCAACTGCCTGACCGGCTTCTATCGGCCCACCTCGGGCGCCATCCTACTGGACGGCCAGCCGATCCAGGGTCTGCCCGGCCACATGATCGCCCGTCGGGGCGTGGTGCGAACCTTCCAGAACGTCCGGCTGTTCAAGGACATGACGGCGGTGGAGAACCTGCTGGTGGCGCAGCACCGCCACCTCAACACCCACTTCCTCGCGGGCCTGTTCAAGACGCCGGCGTTCCGCCGCAGCGAACGGGAAGCCATGGCCCACGCGGCCCATTGGCTGGAACGGGTCAACCTGACCGAGGTCGCCAACCGCCCGGCGGGTACCCTCGCCTACGGCCAGCAGCGCCGCCTGGAGATCGCCCGCTGCATGATGACGCGCCCGCGCATCCTCATGCTCGACGAACCGGCCGCCGGCCTGAACCCCCGGGAGACGGAAGACCTCAAGGCGCTAATCGCTCTGTTGCGCAACGAATACAACGTGACCGTGCTGCTCATCGAGCACGACATGCACCTGGTGATGAGCATTTCCGACCATATCTACGTGATCAACCAGGGCACCCCCCTGGCCGACGGTACGCCGGAGCAGATCCGCACCCATCCGGACGTGATCAAAGCCTACCTGGGGGAAGCCTGATGCTCGTGTTCAAAGATGTTTCCACCTTCTACGGCAAGATCCAGGCGTTGCATGGCGTCAGCGTGGAAGTGAACCAAGGGGAGATCGTCACCCTGATCGGCGCCAACGGCGCCGGCAAGTCGACCCTGATGATGACCCTGTGCGGCTCGCCCAAGGCGGCCAGCGGCAGCATCCTCTACGAGGGCGAGGAACTGGTGGGCCAGGAGCCCGCGCGGATCATGCGCAAGAGCATCGCGGTTGTGCCGGAAGGCCGCCGTGTGTTCGCCCGCCTGACCGTGGAGGAGAACCTGGCCATGGGCGGCTTCTTCACCCCCAAGGGTGACTACCAGGAGCAGATGGACAAGGTGCTGCATTTGTTCCCGCGCCTCAAGGAGCGCTTCGAACAACGCGCCGGCACCATGTCCGGGGGCGAACAGCAGATGCTCGCCATCGGCCGGGCACTGATGAGCAGGCCGCGCCTGCTGCTGCTGGACGAACCGTCCCTGGGCCTGGCGCCGATCATCATCCAGCAGATCTTCGACATCATCGAACAGCTACGCCGAGACGGCGTGACAGTGTTCTTGGTGGAGCAGAACGCCAACCAGGCGCTCAGGCTGGCGGATCGGGGCTACGTGCTGGAAAACGGTCGGATCGTCATGCAGGGCAGCGGCGAGGCGCTGCACAGCGATCCCCGGGTTCGCGACGCCTACCTCGGCGGTTGAACCCGCTTCACGAAACCGCCCTCCGGGGCGGTTTTTCTTGGCTGGATCATCGCACCTGACTCTTGTGACGCCATCGGCCTCTGGCTAAGGTGGCCGCTTCCCGCCGGAGAGTTCTATGCGCGTCCATCTCGTCCCCCTCGTTCTCGCCCTGCCACTGTTCGCCGGTTGTCAGTTCTTCGGCGGCCCCGCCTCGCCCCCGCCGTCCGACAAAGGCGTGCGCCTGCAGGGTACGCTGACCCACCAGGCCGATGCCTGGGTGTTCACGCCATGCCAGGAGCAACGGCGCTTCGTCGTTCGCGAAGGCAGCGAAACCACCCTGGGTCAGGATGCCGGGCCGCTGGCTGACGCCGGGGCGCCGCTGTTCGCCGATCTGCGCGGCACCCTGGCGGCCAGCCGGATGGAAGGGTTGGATGGCGAGTTGAAGCTGAGCCGGGTTTACCGGCTCCAGCGCGAAGGCAAAGGCTGCGACGATCCCAATTTCCCGCGCCTCCTGCTGCATGCCGATGGCCATCAACCCGACTGGTCAGTGAGTGTCGGTAAGCAGGGCCTGATGCTGGAGCGGTCCGGTGAGCCGGCTCAGGCCCTTCCGTACATGGAGGAACAATTGCCGGACGGCCGCTTCAACCTGTCCAGCGAAGCCAATGGCGCGCGCGTGGAATTGTGGATCGCGCCGCAACGCTGCGTCGATCGGCCAAGCGGCTCCGTTCGCTACCTGCAAGCCGAATTGCGGGTGAATGGCGAGCGACTGCGTGGCTGCGGCTATTTCGGGGCGGCCCGGGACGAGTGATGGAACGGGGCGGATGAGCGCCCGAGAACCCTCGACCGATGGCGCGGAGACGCCACGCTTCGTTGCCTCATCGAGGCGTTGAAGTCACACCCATGAAAAAAGCCGGCATTCGCCGGCTTTTCTTGCTTGACCCTCAATGGGTGACGCGACTGGTCCCGTTGAGCGTATTGATACGAACCCGTTCGCCCACGCGGAAGACTTGGTTCGGTTCCACTTCCTGCACATAGGCACGCAGAGAACCGTCGTCTTCCCGCACGGTGATTTCCACGCCCTGGGTGCGAGTGATGCCCTCTTCGGTCATCGCGCCGAGCATGCCACCCGCCACCGCGCCGATCACCGCCGCCACCACGCTGCCCCGTCCTCCGCCGACCGCGCTGCCACCAACGCCGCCGATCACTGCGCCGGCACCCGCCCCGATCGGCGTCTTGGTCCCCTCGATCTTCACGGGTCGCAGGGATTCGATGGTGCCCATGCGTACCGTCTGCACCGCGCGGGCTTCGTCGCGAGAATAACTATCGCCAGTCAGGCTGGATACACAACCGCCCAACGCCATGGCCACTGCGGTGACTGAGGCCAACAGCAGACCCGAATTACGCATAACGCTTCCTCCAACAGAGACTGTTTCCAATTAGACCTTGCACACCGCCGGCCTGTCATTCTTGTGATCGGTATAATTCACCCCCGTTCAGTCACCATACAGTTTGACTGTACCCACCGTTCCGCTTCGCGCGGCATGCGGCCTGGGTGCGTAGACGCAGAGGGAACCATGGATTATTTCATCGTAGTCGCCACCACCCTGGCCGGCTTGTACTTTCACTGGTGGCTGTACGTACGCATTCGACGCTGGATGGACCGCGACCTCGCGCTCTCCTTCGCGGGAACCGACCCCGGCAAGCGCGCCTATATGCTGGAGCGCCTCGACGAGGCACGCGCCCAACGGATCAGTCGTCGCGACCTCCCCGACTGGCTCGCTCAGCGCGCCCATGCCTACGAGGGCTCCGGGCCGGCCTGAACCGCCTGGCTCAAGGCGCCAGACGCTGGCGCCTCCACTGCCCGTCCGCCAAGCGGTAGTCCAGGCGGTCATGCAGGCGGCTGGGCCGGCCTTGCCAGAATTCCACCCGCTCCGGTAACAGCCGGTACCCGCCCCAGTGGGGCGGGCATGTGGGAGCCTGGTTGAGGAAGCGGCTCTCGGTCTCCCTCAGCAATGCTTCGAGTTCGGCGCGGTCGCGTATCGGCCGGCTCTGCGGCGAGGCCCAGGCGCCGATGCGGCTCCCCAGGGGGCGAATCTGAAAGTAGGCGTTGGACTCCGCCTCGCCGACCCGTTCGACGGGCCCTTCGATTCGGACTTGGCGTTCCAGGCTGGGCCAGAAGAACGTCATCGCGGCATGAGGTCGAGCTTGCAATTGGCGCCCCTTGTCGCTTTCGTAGTTGCTGAAGAAGGTGAATCCTCGCTCGTCGAGGCCCTTGAGCAGCAGCACGCGGCAATGGGGACGTCCCTCGGCATCGACCGTCGCCAGGGTCATGGCGTTCGGCTCCACGGGCGGCTGCTCGGTCCGAACCGCGTCGTCGAACCAACGACGGAACAGGGCGAATGGCTCATCCGGGGCATTGCTCTCGCTAAGGCCGTCCCGGGTGTAATCGCGGCGCATGTCGGCCAGCGTCTGATACATGGCAACTCCTGCAGACCCTATATGAAGACGCCCTCGTCATCGCGAGGGCGTCGGGCGTTCTAGCTTAGGACTCGGGTATTCACTTGGGTTGATCTGCGGCAACCACGGCGCGGGTTTTCAGGGGGTGGTTATAGCCCGCCAGCAAGGCCACCAGCGTATCTCGGGGCGTCACCAGAATCTCCACGCGGCGATTGAGGGAACGGCCTTCCTTGCTGTCGTTGGCCGCGCGCGGCATATCCGATCCCAGGCCGCGAAGCTGCAAGCGATCACGCTGCAGGCCGCTCAGGCGGAAGATGGCCGCGACGGCCTGGGCGCGTTGCTGGCTGAGCTCGCGATTCGCCTTATCCTGGCCCGAACTATCCGCATGCCCCAGAATGAGCACGCCGGTCTTCGGGTCTTTTTCCAGCAACTTGGCAACGCGCGTGAAGGGGCCGAGGGTGATCGGCAGCAGCATCGAGGGACGGTCGGGGTTGAAGGAGCTGTCCACGGGGGCGGTGACGACCAGCAGGTTATCCCGGCGCTCCAGCTCCAGGCGACTGTCCTTCAAGGCCTCCCGCAGCCGGGGCTCGTATTCGTCCAGCCATGCCTGGGTGACTTTCGGGTCTGGCTTGGCAACGGCGGCTTGCTGGGTAGGGGTCGTTTGGCTACCGAATGGCCACCACCAATGCTTGTTCGTAACCGTGGCCGCGGCGTCTTGTTCAGAGGTGGGAGTGGAAGTGTGGGCACATCCCGCCAGCACCAGGGCCAGCGGCAAATAAAAAGACACTTTAATTGACATTAAACACCCGCTTCACGATGTGGATTCGAAAAACGCAGTGTTTTATATACGACTTTCCAGGCGCTGACAAAGTTAAACACCAAGTCGTTCAGCACCAGGCGACGAATGAAGCCAGCTCATTCGTGACTGATTAGGAGATAAAAATCGTGACCGCCATTTGAACGGTCACGATTCGGCGATCCTCGGTGCTACACCTTGCCGAGCAGCACCAAGATCAAGAGGATGACCAGGATCGTACCGATGATGCCCGATGGACCATATCCCCAACTACGGGAGTGAGGAAAGACCGGAAGGCCGCCGACCAACAACAGGATCAGTACAATGATCAGAATAGTGCCGAGACTCATGGAAAACTCCTTTCATGCTCGAGGTAATAATTCCCAGCATCGGCCAGCTCGACTTACGTCATCACATGAAGTTTCGATGCTCACCTGTTCTGACTGCCCCCTCTAAAGAAAGATTCAGCCGATATAGTGAAGCCCGCCACAAATAAACAGCGACTTTGCTGTTCACGGGCTATATGCAAGAACGTTGCAACAAACCGACCGGCAATAGAAAGGCGGCTCGCGAGCCGCCTTTTGGGGGAAACTTTATCAGTGCGCTACCGCCCCACTGGCCCCCAGCCCGGTATGCGACCGCACGAACTGCGGATAGAACCGCGCACGCTCTTCCTCCGCCTCAGCGGACTTATCGGTGATCGAGAAGAACCAGATACCGACGAAAGCCACTGCCATCGAGAACAAGGCCGGGTATTCATAGGGGTAAATCGCTTCGGCATGTCCCAGTATCTGCACCCAGATGGTCGGCCCGATAATCATCAGTACGACTGCCGTGATCAGGCCCAGCCAGCCACCGATCATGGCTCCCCGCGTGGTCAGGCGCTTCCAGTACATCGAAAGAAACAGGACCGGGAAGTTGCAACTCGCGGCGATCGAGAAAGCCAGACCGACCATGAACGCGATGTTCTGCTTCTCGAACAAGATACCCAGTCCGATGGCCAGGACGCCGAGGGCGACGGTCGTGATCTTGGAAACGCGGATTTCCTCTTTCTCGTTGGCTTGGCCCTTCTTCAGAACGCTGGCGTAGAGGTCATGGGAAACCGCCGAGGCTCCGGCCAGGGTCAGACCAGCCACCACGGCCAGGATGGTGGCGAACGCCACCGCCGAAATGAAGCCGAGGAAAATGCTTCCGCCCACGGCATTGGCCAGATGCACCGCCGCCATGTTGTTACCGCCCAGCAGCGCTCCGGTGGAGTCCTTGAAGGCCGGGTTGGTGCTGACCAGCAAGATCGCGCCAAAGCCAATGATGAAAGTGAGGATGTAGAAGTAGCCAATGAAGCCGGTGGCATAGAACACGCTCTTGCGAGCCTCCTTGGCATCGCTCACGGTGAAGAAACGCATCAGGATGTGCGGTAGGCCCGCGGTACCGAACATCAGCGCCAGCCCCAGGGAGATGGCCGACACCGGGTCCTTCACCAACCCGCCGGGGCTCATGATCGCCTCGCCCTTGGGGTGTACTTTGATCGCTTCGCTGAACAGGGCGCCGAAATCGAAATTGACGTGCTTCATCACCATGATCGCCATGAAGCTCGCACCCGACAGCAGCAGCGTCGCTTTGATGATCTGCACCCATGTGGTGGCCAGCATGCCGCCGAACAGCACATAGAGCACCATCAGGATGCCGACCAGCACGACGGCAATGTGATAGTTCAACCCGAACAACAGCTCGATCAGCTTCCCGGCGCCCACCATCTGGGCGATCAGGTAGAACGCCACCACCACCAGCGAACCGCAGGCGGACAAGGTCCGGATTTCCTTTTGCTTGAGCCGGTAGCTGGCCACGTCCGCGAAGGTGTACTTACCCAGGTTGCGCAGCCGTTCGGCGATCAGGAACAGGATGATTGGCCAACCCACCAGGAAGCCGATGGAATAGATGAGGCCATCGTAGCCCGAGGTGAAGACCAGGGCGGAAATCCCGAGAAAGGAGGCCGCGGACATGAAGTCGCCGGCGATCGCCAGGCCGTTCTGGAGGCCAGTGATACGGCCACCGGCGGCATAGTAGTCCGAGGCCGACCTGTTGCGCTTGGACGCCCAGTAGGTAATCCCGAGGGTCGCGCCGACGAAGGCGACGAACATGATGATGGCGGACAGGTTGATGGGTTGGCGTTGCACGTCCCCAGTCAGGGCATCGGCCCATAAGACAGGGGTAAAGCCAAGAAGCGCGAGAGCGCCGAGTGAACGCGCGATCATGACTGCACCTCTTCGAGGATGCGTTGGTTGAGGGCATCGAATTCGCCATTGGCCCGATGCACATAGATACCCGTCAACAGGAAAGCCATCAGGATCAGTCCGATGCCTATCGGGATGCCCCAGGTGATGCTGGAGTCGGGCTGGATACGGGAGCCCAGGATCTGGGGCTCGAACGCGATGAGCAGGATGAAGGCCAAGTAGAGGCCGAGCATGATCGCGGAGAGTATCCAGGCGAAACGCTCGCGCTTGGCTACGAGTTCTTGAAAGCGCGGACTCTGCTCGATCCGCCTGTAGATGCTGTCGTTCATTGTTGTTGTCCTCCACAGCATGGTTGGGGTTGCTTCACTCTAAGCCGATGCCAGGGGGGCGACAGTCGACGTTAGTCGTAACCGACGATGCCTCGGGCCGAGGGCACGGCGCCATACCTTGAACGATAGCTGCCCCTTCCGTTTCTGCTTGTAGTGCGCGAAGCACTCTTGTCGATCGCGACGAATTGAATTCCGCTGCGGTTGCCGCCGCATCGAAGGCGAATTCCGCTAAAATGCGCGGCTTTGCCACTTCGACCGCGCAGCCCTCATGACCCACTCAGCCCGCTTCCCGGTTTTGCCCTACTGCCTCGCTGTTCTGCTCGCTCTGCTGGCCCTCGCCGGCTTGTGGTACGGGCTCGGCAAACCGGTCGTCCTTCCGGACGCCGCGACGCCGACCCACAAGCTGCAATGCGCGTCCTACACCCCCTTCGATAAGGACCAGTCCCCGTTCGACAAGCCCTTTACCTTGCGCCCCGAACGCATGGATGCGGACTTCGCCTTGCTGGCTACCCGTTTCGAGTGCGTGCGCACCTATTCCATGACGGGCCTGGAAGGCTTGCCCGCCCTGGCGCGCAAGCATGGGCTGAAGCTGATGCTGGGCGCCTGGGTCAATGCCAACCCGGTGGATACCGGCAAGGAAATCGGCGCGCTGGTCAAGGCGGCCAACGAATACCCGGACGTGGTCCAGGCGGTGATTGTCGGTAACGAGACGCTGCTACGCAAAGAAGTCACCGGCGCGCAATTGGCGCGACTGATTGGCCAAGTCAAGGCCCAGGTGAAGCAGCCGGTCACTTACGCCGATGTCTGGGAGTTCTGGCTGAAGCACCCCGAGGTGGCCCCGGCTGTGGATTTCATCACCATCCACCTGCTGCCTTACTGGGAAGACCAGCCGACCGGCATCGACGCGGCGCTGGCCCATGTCGCCGATATCCGCCAGGTATTCGGCTCCCGCTTCGCGCCCAAGGACATCCTGATCGGAGAAACGGGCTGGCCGAGCGAGGGCCGCCAGCGGGAAACCGCCCTGCCCAGCCGGGTGAACGAAGCCCGGTTCATCCGTGGCTTCGTGCACATGGCCGAAGAGAATGGCTGGCGCTACAACTTGATCGAAGCCTTCGACCAGCCCTGGAAGCGTGAGAGCGAAGGGGCGGTCGGTGGCTATTGGGGCCTGTTCGATGCCAATCGCCAGGACAAGGGTGTTCTCGCCGGCCCTGTTACCAATCTGCCTCATTGGCCGGTCTGGCTGGGGGTCTCGCTGGCGCTGTTCGCCGCCGCCTTGCTGCTGGCGGGCCGACCGGCCTCGGCTCGCACCGCCTTCCTGCTGCCGCTGCTCGCGGCTCTGGGGGCTGGTTGCATTGGTCTGTGGGGCGAGTTGGCCCGGATCACGAGCCGCTTCGTCGGCGAATGGGCCTGGGCGGCGTTCCTGGTCGGCTTGAACCTGATCGTGTTGGCCCATGGCGCGTTAGCCCTGTCGGCTCGCCAAGGCGGACGCGAGCGGTTATATGACTGGCTGCAATGCCGAGGGGGGTGGTGGCTCTCCGCCACCGGCTTCGCTGGCGCGGTGCTGATGCTTGGGTTGGTCTTCGACGCCCGTTATCGCAGCTTCCCCAGCGCGGCGATCCTGCTGCCAGCGATCTTCTACCTGTTACGCCCCGTCGCGGCGCCCCGTCGCGAAATCGCCTTGCTGGCCGTCTTCGTTGGCGCCGGCATTGTTCCGCAACTGTTCGAGGAAACGCCTAGTAATATCCAGGCCGTTTTCTGGGCGCTGTCCAGCTTGATTCTGTTGGGAGCGCTGTGGCGCAGCCTGCGCATCGACCGCCGGACCATTTAATACATCGAGGGGAATGCGGCGCCTCATGACGTCGCATGGCGATCGGTTCGTGGCAGCGAAAACGAAATGAAGCGGATGGAATGAGGACGGATGGAAGCAGCTTGGGTCAATCGTTGACCCGATCCCGCAATTCCTTGCCCGGCTTGAAGTGAGGAACGAACTTTCCGTCGAGGCAGACCGACTCGCCGGTCTTCGGATTACGCCCCACCCGTGGCGCTCGGTAGTGAAGAGAGAAACTGCCGAAGCCGCGAATCTCGATGCGGTCCCCCGTGGAAAGCGCCTGCGACATCTGCTCGAGCATGGTCTTGATGGCCAGCTCGACGTCTTTCGATGAAAGCTGGCCCTGTTGGGTGACGATGCGTTCGATCAACTCCGACTTGGTCATCAGTTTTCCCTTCTTTTTCAAGCGGCTAGATGAGCTCATCGGGAGTTTTAGCATGACCGATCCGCTTTGAACAGTCCGTTTGGCGACCGGGAAAATCCAACGGAAACAAAAAGGGCGACCGAAGTCGCCCTTTTCTTATCGACGGTGAATCAGGGGATCAACCCTGGTTCTCCATCTGAGCACGGATCAGATCACCAATGGTGGTCGGACCGGTGCTTTCAGCGTCTTGCTTGCTGCGCAGTTCTTTCATCGCGTCCTTCTCGTCCTCGACATCCTTGGACTTGATGGACAGGCTGATCACGCGGCTCTTACGGTCGATGCTAATGATCTTGGCTTCGACTTCGTCGCCTTCCTTCAGCACATTGCGAGCGTCTTCAACGCGATCGCGGCTGATTTCGGAAGCCTTCAGGGTCGCTTCGATGTCGTTGCCCAGGTCGATAATGGCGCCCTTGGCATCGACTTCTTTCACGGTGCCACGGACGATGCTGCCTTTCTCGTTGAGCGACGCGTAGTTGGAGAACGGATCGTCTTCCAGCTGCTTGATGCCCAAGGAGATACGCTCGCGCTCCGGATCGACCGAGAGAATGACGGTATCCAGCTCGTCGCCTTTCTTGAAGCGACGCACGGCTTCTTCACCGGCTTCGTTCCAGGAAATGTCGGACAGGTGAACCAGACCGTCGATGCCGCCTTCCAGACCGATGAAGATACCGAAATCGGTGATCGACTTGATGGTGCCGGAGATGCGGTCGCCCTTGTTGAAGCGGCTGGAGAAATCTTCCCACGGGTTGGACTTGCACTGCTTGATACCCAAGGAGATACGACGGCGCTCTTCGTCGATGTCCAGAACCTGAACTTCCACTTCGTCGCCGACCTGAACGACCTTGGACGGGTGGATGTTCTTGTTGGTCCAATCCATCTCGGAAACGTGCACCAGACCTTCTACGCCCTCTTCCAACTCGGCGAAGCAGCCGTAGTCGGTGAGGTTGGTGACGCGGGCCATGACACGGGTCCCTTCCGGGTAGCGCGCCTTGATGGCGACCCACGGATCTTCGCCCAGTTGCTTCAGACCCAGCGATACGCGGTTGCGCTCGCGGTCGAACTTGAGGACCTTGACGTCGATCTCGTCGCCCACATTGACGATTTCCGACGGGTGCTTGATGCGCTTCCAGGCCATGTCGGTGATGTGCAGCAGGCCATCGACGCCGCCCAGGTCAACGAACGCACCGTAGTCGGTGAGGTTCTTGACGATACCCTTGACTTGCTGGCCTTCCTGCAGGGACTCCAGCAGGGCCTCGCGCTCGGCGCTGTTCTCGGCTTCCAGCACGCTGCGGCGGGAAACGACAACGTTGTTGCGCTTCTGGTCCAGCTTGATGACCTTGAACTCGAGTTCCTTGCCTTCGAGGTGAGTGGTGTCGCGCACCGGGCGCACATCCACCAGCGAACCCGGCAGGAATGCGCGGATGCCGTTGATGTCGACGGTGAAACCACCCTTGACCTTACCGTTGATGACGCCCTTGACCACTTCTTCGGCGTTGAACGCAGCTTCCAGAACCAGCCAGGACTCGGCACGCTTGGCCTTCTCGCGGGACAGCTTGGTCTCGCCGAAGCCATCTTCCACGGCGTCCAGCGCGACGTGGACTTCGTCACCCACCTTGATGGTCAGCTCGCCCTGTTCGTTGTAGAACTGCTCGACCGGGATGACACCCTCGGATTTCAGGCCAGCGTGCACGGTGACCCAGTCACCGTCGATGTCGACCACGATGCCGGTGATGATGGAGCCCGGCTGCATGTCGAGGGATTTCAGGCTTTCTTCAAAAAGTTCTGCAAAGCTTTCGCTCATGTCGATTCCTGTTGATCAAGGGCGGCGAATCCGCCCAAACCACACTCCAGTCAATGTGGGTTCGTTCATGAATAAAGGAGCTCCGGGACAGGACTGGTTTCCCGTGCTTCTTGTCACCCGACCAGGCCGCGTGCAACGGCCTCGCTAAGGATGCGTTCCAGGGCCTGTTCGATGGAAAGGTCCGTGGAGTCCAACTGGATGGCATCGCTCGCCGGTTTCAGCGGCGCCACGGCGCGCTGAGTGTCGCGCCGATCGCGAGCCTTGATGTCATCCAGCAGACTCGCCAGACTAACACCTTCGATTTTGCCCTTCAACTGCAGGTAACGTCTTCTTGCGCGTTCCTCGGCGCTGGCGGTGAGGTAGATCTTCAGCGGGGCCGTGGGGAACACCACTGTCCCCATGTCCCGCCCGTCGGCCACCAGGCCCGGCGGTTCCCGGAATGCACGTTGACGCCCCAGCAACGCCTGGCGGACCGCCGGCAGGGTGGCGACCCGGGACGCCCCCGCCCCGACCTGCTCGTTACGGATGAGCGAGCCGACATCCTCGCCGTCCAGGACGATCCGCAGTTCGCCTTCGAAGCGCACATCGAGGTTCGCCGCGAGGACCTCCAGGGTCTTTTCGTCGGCCAGGTCTATCCCGCGACGGACCGCGGCGAAGGCCAGCAGCCGGTAGAGCGCCCCGGAATCCAGCAGGTGCCAGCCCAAGCGGCGGGCCACCAGACTCGCCAGCGTGCCCTTGCCGGATCCGCTGGGACCATCGATGGCGATCACCGGCGCATCGCTCATCGACCCTCCTCCCGCACACCCATGCCGGCCTTGGCCGCGAGGTCCAGGAAACCCGGGAAGGAGGTCGCCACGTTGGCACAGTCGTGGATGCGGATCGGCGCCCCGGCGCGCAGCGCGGCGACGCTGAAAGACATGGCGATGCGGTGGTCGCCGTGGCTGTAGACCTCGCCACCGCCGTAGGCGCCGCCCTCGATGATGATGCCGTCGGGCGTGGGCTCGACCTTGACGCCCAGGGTCGCGAGGCCGTCGGCCATCACCTGGATTCGGTCGGACTCCTTCACCCGGAGCTCTTCGGCGCCCCGCAGCACGGTGCGGCCTTCGGCACAGGCAGCGGCGACGAACAGTACCGGGAATTCGTCGATGGCCAGGGGCACCAAGTCCTCGGGGATATCGATCCCCTTGAGGCGCGCCGCCCGCACGCGAACGTCCGCCACCGGCTCGCCCCCCACTTCGCGCGGATTTTCCAAGGTGATGTCGGCGCCCATCAGCTTGAGGATATCGATCACGCCAGTCCGGGTCGGGTTGACCCCCACGTGCTCCAGCAGCAGATCCGAGCCCTCGGCGATGCTCGCCGCCACCATGAAGAAGGCCGCCGAAGAGATGTCCGCCGGTACTTCGATGTGGGTCGCCACCAGGCGATGGCCCGATTCGATGCAGGCGATGTTGCCATCCACCGCCACCGGGTAGCCGAATCCCTGGAGCATGCGCTCGGTATGGTCGCGGGTCGGCGCCGGCTCCGCCACGGAAGTTTCCCCGGCTGCGTAGAGGCCCGCCAGAAGCAGGCAAGACTTCACCTGGGCACTGGCCATGGGCATTTCGTAGTGCATGCCAGTGAGGCGCTGGCCGCCGCGAATGGTGAGCGGCGGACGGCCTTCCGGTCCGGTTTCGATGACCGCGCCCATTTCTCGCAGCGGCTTGGCCACGCGGTTCATCGGCCGCTGGGACAGCGAGGCGTCGCCGGTGAGCACGGTATCGAACGGCTGGCCGGCCAGCAGCCCCGCCAGCAGGCGCATGGAGGTGCCGGAGTTGCCCAGGTAAAGCGGTCCCGGCGGCGCCTTCAAGCCCTTAAGGCCAACGCCGTGGATGGTCACCCGCCCATGGTGCGGGCCTTCGATCACCACCCCCATGTCACGGAATGCCTGCAGGGTCGCCAGGGCGTCCTCACCCTCGAGGAAGCCCTCTACTTCGGTGGTGCCCTCGGCCAGCGAGCCGAGCATGATCGAGCGATGGGAGATCGATTTATCACCGGGCACGCGAAGGCGTCCGGAGGCGCGACCGCCCGGTTGGGCCAGATAGATCAAGTCATTCGTATGCATGGCGTCCACATAGGCCCGACGGGCCAGAATTTTGCCGAAGTGCTCACGGGCCACCCGAGCGCGCGTGAAAACGCCCAACAGATAGTGCCCGTCCCCTGCGTCGACCGCCGCGCGCAAGGCGTCGAGGTCGTCGCGAAACGCATCCAGGTTCTGCAACACCGACTCGCGGTTGGCGAGGAAGATATCGTGCCACATGACTGGATCGCTGCCGGCGATCCGCGTGAAATCGCGAAAACCGCCAGCGGCATAGCGGAAGATTTCCAGATTCTCGTTACGCTTGGCCAGCGAGTCGACCAACCCGAACGCCAGAAGATGGGGTAGATGGCTGGTGGCGGCGAGCACTTGGTCGTGATGGGTCACGTCCATGTGCTCCACATCGGCGCCCAACTCCCGCCACAGACGGTCCACCCGGGCCAGCGCCGCGGCATCGGTTTCCGGCAACGGCGTGAGAATCACTTTGTGGCGCTTGAACAGGCCGCCGTTCGCCGCTTCCACCCCACTGCGCTCGGAGCCGGCGATGGGATGCCCGGGCACGAAGCGCGGCAAGCGCGCGCCGAACGCTTGACGGGCGGCTGCCACGACGGTGCCCTTGGCGCTGCCGACGTCGGTCAGCACCGCCTGGCCCAGGTCGAGACGCGCCAAGTCGGACAACAGCCGCTCCAAGGCGATGATCGGGACCGCCAACAGGATCACCGAGGCGCCTTGGCAGGCCTGGGCGAGGTCGCTCTCGCAGCGATCCACCACGCCGTTTTCCACCGCCAGGCGCTGGGAACGCGGGTCGAGATCGACGCCCACTACCTCGCGGAATACCTTTTTCTCCCGCAGCCCCTTGGCGAACGAGCCGCCGATCAAGCCCAGGCCGATCACCACCAGCCGGCCCGAGCCCGGCATGTCGGCTCGCGACTCAACCACGGCCCAGCACCTTGCCCAGCGCCGCCAGGCAGCGGGCGTTTTCCTCGGGCAGCCCGATGGAAATCCGCAGGTGGCGCGGCATGCCATAGCCGCCTATCGGACGCACGATGATCCCTTCGGCCAGTAACGCTTGGTAGACCGGCCCGGCCTCGCGGTCCAGCTCGACCGCGACGAAGTTGCCACGAGACGGAATCCAGCCGAGCCCCAAGGCCTTCAGGCCCTCTTCCCACTGGGCCATGCCGGCGTCGTTGACCCGACGGCTACGCGCCAGGTAGTCCTCGTCGTCCAGCGCCGCACGGGCCGCCGCCAGGGCCAGGGCGTTGACGTTGAACGGCTGGCGAACCCGATTCAGCACGTCGGCGATGGCCGCCGAGCAGACGCCATAGCCCACCCGCAGGCCGGCCAGGCCATAGGCCTTGGAGAAGGTCCGGGAGACCAGCAGGTTGGGATGGGCGTCCAGGTAATCCAGACCGTCGGGCAGGTCGTCACCCTCGGCGTATTCGATGTAGGCCTCGTCCAAGACCACCAGTACCCGCTCGGGCACCCGTTGGAGGAAGCGTCCCAAGGCATCGGGGCCGAACCAGGTCCCGGTGGGGTTGTTGGGGTTGGCCAGGAAGACCACCCGGGTGGCCTCGTCGATGGCCGCCAACATCGCGTCCAAGTCATGGCCCCAGTCCCGCGCCGGCACCGCGCGGCCCTCGGCGCCCACCGCCTGCACGGCGATGGGGTAGACGGCGAAGGCGTACTGGCTGAACACGGCATTTGTCCCTGGCGCCAGGTAGGCCCGGGCCACCAGATCGAGAATGTCGTTGGAGCCGTTGCCCAGGGTGATCCGCTCCGGCGCCACCTTGCAGCGCCGCGCCAGGGCCGCTTTCAGCTCGAAGCCGTTGCCGTCCGGGTAGCGGGGCAGCTCGTCGAGCCCCTCGCGGATCGCCCGCAAGGCCAATGGGCTCGGGCCCAAGGGGTTCTCGTTGCTGGCCAGCTTGACGATGCGCGCCGGGTCCAGGCCCAGCTCCCGGGCCAGTTCGTCCACCGGCTTGCCCGGCACGTAAGGGGAAAGTTTCTGTACGCCTGGCACCGCCAGGGCGAGAAAATCGCAACTCATCATAACGCCTCGCGCTGCGCGGCCTCGCCTCGAACCTCACGTCGACGGCGAAGCCGCGGCTGTCCTTAAAGTACGGCCTTCGGATAGGAGCCCAGTACCTTGAGCGCCACGGCCTCGCCGTTGATCTTCTCCAGCACGTCCTTGATCAGCGGATCGCGGTGATGCCCGATGAAATCGATGAAGAACACGTAGGTCCACTTGCCGCTGCGGGAGGGCCGGGTCTCGATGCGCGTCAGATCGATGCCATTGGTGTGGAACGGCACCAGCAGTTCGTGCAGGGCACCCGGCTTGTTGCGCATGGAAATGATCACCGAGGTCTTGTCATCGCCGGTGGGCGGCACTTCCTGGCTACCGATGATGAGGAAGCGGGTGGAGTTGTCCGGGCGGTCCTCGATCTTCTCGTACAGCTTGCTCAACCCATAGAGCCGAGCCGCCATGTCGCCGGCGATGGCCGCCGAGTTCCACTCGCTCTTGACCCGCTTGGCGGCGTCGGCGTTGCTCGACACCGCCACCCGCTCGACGTTGGGGTAGTGAGCGTCCAGCCACTTGCGGCACTGGGCCAGGGACTGGGCGTGGGAGTAGATGCGGGTGATGCGGTCGGTCTTGGTGGTCTCGCCCACCAGCAGGTGGTGGTGGATGCGCAGCTCCACCTCGCCACAGATCACCATGTCGTGTTCGAGGAAGCTGTCCAGGGTGTGGTTGATGGCGCCCTCGGTGGAGTTTTCCACCGGCACCACGCCGAAGTTCACCGCACCGGAGGCCACTTCCCGGAAGACTTCGTCGATGGCCGCCATCGGCACGGTGATCACCGCGTGACCGAAATGCTTGACGGTGGCCGCCTGGGAGAAGGTGCCCTCGGGGCCCAGGTAAGCCACCTTGAGGGGCTGCTCCAAGGCCAGGCAGGAGGACATGATCTCGCGGAACAGCCGAGCCATTTCCTCGTTGTCCAACGGGCCGCGGTTGCGTTCCATGATGTGCTTGAGCACCCAGGCTTCCCGCTCGGGACGGTAGAACACCGGCTCCTCGCCCTCGGGCAACGCCAGCATCTTGACCCGCGCCACTTCCTTGGCGCAGCTGGCGCGCTCGCTGATGAGGTCGAGGATCTTCTCGTCAAGGCTGTCGATGCGCAGGCGCAGCGCCTTGAGTTCCTGGTCGCTCATCACCCGCGCTCCTTCTCGAACTCCGCCATGTAGGTCACCAGAGCCTCGACGGCATCGAGGCCGACGGCGTTGTAGAGCGAGGCGCGCATGCCGCCCACCGAGCGATGCCCCTTGAGGTTGAGCAAGCCACGGGCCTCGGCACCGGCCAGGAACGGCTTGTCCAGGCGCTCGTCCGGCAGGCGGAACGGCACGTTCATCCACGAACGGTCGGCAACCGCAATGGGGTTGGCGTAGAAGCCGCTGCCGTCGATGTAGCCGTAGAGCAATTCTTTCTTGGCCCGGTTGCGCTGCTCCATGACGGCGACCCCGCCCTGCTCCTTGAGCCACTCGAACACCAGCCCCGAGAGGTACCAGGAGAAGGTCGCCGGGGTGTTGTACATGGAACCGTTATCGGCGGCGATCTTGTAATCGAGCATGGTCGGGCAGACCGCGCGGGCCTTGCCCAGCAGGTCCTCGCGGACGATGACGACCACCAGCCCGGAAGGACCGATGTTCTTCTGGGCGCCGGCATAGATCAGGCCGAATTTCGATACGTCGAGAGGGCGCGACAGGATATCGGAGGACATGTCGGTCACCAGGGGAACGTCGCCGACCTGGGGAACCCAGTCGAATTGCACGCCGCCGATGGTCTCGTTGGAGGCGTAATGGACGTAGGCCGCCTTGGGGTCCAGGCGCCACTGGTCCTGGGCCGGGATGGCGCGGAAGTCGCTGTCCTTGCCACTGGCCGCCACGTTCACCCGGCCGTAGCGGCGGGCCTCCTCGATGCTTTTCTTCGACCAAATGCCGGTCTCGATGTAGTCGGCGCTGCCGCCCTCGGGCAGCAGGTTCAGGGGAATTTCCGCGAATTGCTGGCTGGCGCCGCCCTGGAGGAACAGCACCTTGTAGTCGGAAGGCACGCCCATCAGGTCGCGCAGGTCTTGCTCGGCCTTCTGCGCGATGGCGACATAGTCGTCGCTGCGGTGACTCATTTCCATCACCGACAGGCCCTTGCCCTGCCAATCGAGGAGCTCGGCCTGGGCACGCTGGAGGACGGCCTCCGGGAGGGCGGCGGGACCGGCGCAGAAGTTAAAGGCGCGTTTGCTCATGGTTCTCTCTCAACGTTCGCAGGCCGCATCGGGCGCGGCCTCTGCCATTCCTCCGCTCCGGGCGGGAGCGGGATCCAAGTCCCGCCCCGGGCCGTCCGGGCGCCGAGCGGAACGATGAGGCGACCCGTCAGTCCTCGTCGTCGGTCGGCACGACATCCGGCGGCACGTCGCCGACACCGCCGAGCAATTCGTCTTCCTCGGGCTCGGTGCTGACCACCGGCAACTCCTTGTCCAGCACCTCGTCGTCCAGCGACGCCTCGATGTCCTCCAGCTCCTCCTCGACCGAGGGCTCCTGCACCCGTTCCAGGCCCACCAGGGTCTCATCCTTGGCCAGCTTGATCAGGGTGACGCCCTGGGTGTTGCGGCCGGAACTGGAGACTTCGTGGACACGGGTACGCACCAGGGTGCCCTGGTCGGAAATCAGCATGATTTCCTCGCCTTCCTGTACCTGGATGGCGCCGATCAGCTTACCGTTGCGCTCCTTGGTGACCATGGCGATCACGCCCTGGCCGCCGCGCCCGCGACGGGGGAATTTGCTCAGGGCGGTGCGTTTGCCGAAGCCGCGCTCGGAGGCGGTGAGGATCTGCGCCCCCGATTCGGGGATCAGCATGGAAATCAGTTGCTGGTCCTTGCCCAGGCGCATGCCGCGGATGCCGCGGGCGCCCCGGCCCATCACCCGCACGACGCTCTCGGCGAAGCGAATCACCTTGCCGGCATTGGAGAACAGCATCACTTCCTTGGAGCCATCGGTGATGGCCGCCGCGATCAAGGTGTCGCCTTCCTTGAGCTTCAGGGCGATCAGGCCGCTGGAACGCGGGCGGCTGAACTGGGACAAGGGGGTCTTCTTGACCGTGCCGAGGGCGGTGGCCATGAAGATATAAGCGCCGGTCGGCTCGGCCACCAGTTCGGCCGTCTCGCCGTCGACTTCCTCGACCTCGGCCGCCTCGGCGGGCTCTTCCGCCTCCAGCACCTCGCCTTCGATCACGCCGTCCTCGGCGTCGTCCAGCTCCTCGTCGGCGCCGGAACTCTGCTGCAGCGCTTCCAGGTCGATCTGCAGCATGGCGGTGATGCGTTCGCCTTCGTCCAACGGCAGCAGATTGACCAATGGCCGGCCGCGCGCGGTGCGCGAGGCTTCCGGAATCTCGTAGGTCTTCAGCCAGTAGACCTTGCCCTTGCTGGAGAACAGCAGCAGCGTGGCATGGCTGTTGGCCACCAGCAGGTGCTCGATGTAGTCCTCGTCCTTCACGCCGGTGGCCGACTTGCCGCGCCCGCCGCGCCGCTGCGCCTGGTAGGCGTGCAGCGGCTGAGACTTGGCGTAGCCGCCATGGGAAATGGTCACCACGCGGTCTTCTTCGGTGATCAGGTCGGCGATGGTCAGGTCGACCTGGGAGGCGACGATCTCGGTGCGCCGGGCGTCGCCGAACTCCGTCTTGACCTTCTCCAGTTCCTCGCGGATGACTTCCATCAGCCGCGCCGGGCTGGTGAGGATGCGAATCAGCTCGCCGATCTGGGCGAGGATTTCCTGATACTCGGCCAGGAGTTTCTCGTGCTCCAGGCCGGTCAGGCGGTGCAGGCGCAGGTCGAGGATCGCCTGGGCCTGCTCGGGCGACAGGTAGTACTTGCCGTCGCGCAGCCCATACTGTGGATCGAGGTCTTCCGGGCGGCAGGCATCGGCGCCGGCGCGCTCCACCATCTGCTCCACGGCGCTGGACTCCCAGGCCGTGGCGATCAGGCGCTCCTTGGCTTCCGCCGGGCTCGGCGAAGCCTTGATCAGCGCGATCACCGGGTCGATGTTGGACAGCGCCACCGCCTGGCCTTCCAGCACGTGGCCGCGCTCGCGGGCCTTGCGCAGTTCGTAGACGGTACGCCGGGTCACCACTTCGCGACGGTGGCGGACGAACGCCTCGAGCATGTCCTTCAGATTGAGGATGCGCGGCTGGCCATCCACCAGGGCCACCACGTTGATGCCGAAGACGCTCTGCAACTGGGTCTGAGCGTAGAGGTTGTTGAGCACGACCTCGGGCACCTCGCCGCGACGCAGCTCGATCACCACGCGCATGCCTTCCTTGTCGGATTCGTCGCGCAGCTCGGTGATGCCTTCGAGCTTCTTCTCCTTCACCAGCTCGGCGATTTTCTCGATCAGCCGGGCCTTGTTGAGCTGATAAGGCAGCTCGGTGATCACCAGTTGCTGGCGACCGCCGACCTTGTCGATGTCTTCGATCTCCACCCGCGCGCGGACGTAGATGCGCCCTCGGCCGGTGCGGTACGCCTCGATGATCCCGGCGCGCCCGTTGATGATGCCGGCGGTGGGGAAGTCGGGACCCGGGATGTACCTCATCAGGTCGTCGACGGTCAGGTCGGGGTCGTCGATCAGCGCCAGGCAGCCATCGATGACTTCGCCCAGGTTGTGGGGCGGGATGTTGGTGGCCATGCCCACGGCGATGCCGCTGGAGCCGTTGACCAGCAGGTTGGGAATCTTGGTGGGCAGGACCGCCGGGATCTGCAGGGAGCCGTCGTAGTTAGGCACCCAGTCGACGGTTTCCTTGTCCAGGTCCGCCAGCAGTTCGTGGGTCAGCTTGAACATGCGTACTTCGGTGTATCGCATGGCCGCGGCGTTGTCGCCGTCCACCGAACCGAAGTTGCCCTGGCCGTTGACCAGCATGTAGCGCAGCGAGAAGGGCTGCGCCATGCGCACGATGGTGTCGTACACCGCCGTGTCGCCGTGGGGATGGTATTTACCGATCACATCGCCGACCACGCGGGCCGACTTCAAGTAGGGCTTGTTCCAGTCGTTGCCCAGTTCGCTCATCGCGTAGAGCACGCGACGGTGCACCGGCTTCAGGCCGTCGCGGGCATCCGGCAGGGCTCGGCCGACGATCACGCTCATCGCGTAGTCGAGATAGGACTGCTTCAGCTCGTCTTCGATATTGACCGGGAGGATTTCTTTGGCCAGTTCACCCATGAGAAGCCTGGTTCCTTATTGTCAGCGAGGGCTTGCAGTAAGCGCGGGATGGTAACACATGGCGTCACGCCGCTGGAGCGTCGGCAAGGCGGCGGGACGGCGTCGGCGAGGGCCTCGCGGCGGCCTCAATGCAGGCGTTTGCGGCACAGCAACTGGGCCATTTTGGCGGTGTCGGGGCGCTCCACCACCCCACGCTCGGTGACGATGGCGTCGACCAAGTCAGCCGGGGTCACGTCGAACACCGGGTTGACCGCCTCCACCGGGGCGGCGACCGCCCGGCCACCCAGCTCCAGCAGCTCGCGCCCGTCGCGCTCCTCGATGGGGATGTCGTCGCCGGTCTCCAGCGCCATGTCGATGGTGGAACTGGGCGCCACCACCATGAAACGCACGCCGTGATGCATGGCATTGACCGCCAATTGGTAGGTGCCGATCTTGTTCGCCACGTCACCGTTGGCGGTGATGCGGTCGGCCCCGACGATCACCCACGTGATGCCGGCCGTTTTCATCAGGTGGGCGGCGGCGGCGTCCGCGTTCAGGCACACCGGCACGCCCTCCCCCGCCAGTTCCCAGGCGGTGAGGCGCGCGCCTTGCAGCCAGGGCCGGGTCTCGTCGGCATAGACCCGCTCCACCAGGCCGTCCAGCCAGGCGGCACGGATCACCCCGAGGGCGGTGCCGAAGCCGCCGGTGGCCAGGGCACCGGTATTGCAGTGGGTCAGCAGCGCCTGGGGATTGCCCTGGTAGCGACGGATCAACTCCACGCCCAACTGGGCCATGGTCAGGTTCGCCTCGCGGTCGCTCAGGTGGATGTCCACGGCCTCGGCCTCCAGGGCGACGACGGGGTCTTCGCCGGGCTTGAGCCGGTCGAGACGCTCGCGCAGGCGGTTGAGGGCCCAGAACAGGTTGACCGCGGTGGGCCGGGAATCGGCCAGGACCCGGAAGTCCGCCTCCAGCGCGTTGCGCCAGTCGCCGCCGGCCGCGTGCCGGGCGCGGGCGCCGAGCACCAGGCCGTAGGCGGCGCTGATGCCGATGGCCGGCGCGCCGCGCACCGCCATCGAACGGATCGCCTCGGCGACCCCGGCGGCGCTGTCGTAGGCCAGCCAGCACTCCTGGAAGGGCAACAGGCGCTGGTCGAGGAGGTACAGGACGCCATCCCGCCATTCGATGGCCTTGACCTTCTCCGCCGCCAGCAATTGCTCGCGCATCGCACACGTCCTCGCAAATCAAAACGGTCGAGTATACCCGCAAGCGAAGACCACAGGCGGGACCCCAGCACCGCCCCGCCGGCCGGCGCTCCCGGCCGATCGCTTCAAGCGGGCGGCATTCCTCATATACACTTGCCGGTTACGCCCTTCGTGGAACTCTGCCGATGTCCAACGCGCCCCTCGACCTGCTGCTGCTCCCCACCTGGCTGGTGCCGGTCGAACCCGCCGGGGTGGTGCTGCGCGACCACGCCCTCGGCGTGCGTGGCGGCTGCATCGTGCTGCTGGCGCCCCGCGAGGTGGCCTTGCGCCAGGAAGCGCTGGAGGTGCGCGAGCTGCCTGGCATGCTGTTGGCTCCTGGCCTGGTGAATGCCCACGGCCACGCCGCGATGACCTTGTTTCGCGGCCTCGCTGACGACTTGCCGTTGATGAGCTGGCTGCAGCAGCACATCTGGCCGGCGGAAGCCAAATGGGTCGACGAGGCCTTCGTCCGCGACGGCACCGACCTGGCCATCGCCGAGCAATTGCTGGGCGGGATCACCTGCTTCTCCGACATGTATTTCTTCCCCGACATCGCCAGCGAACGGGTTCACCGCAGCGGCATGCGCGCCCAGATCACCATCCCCATCCTGGACTTCCCGATCCCGGGCGCCCGCGACGCCGACGAGGCGCTGCGCAAGGGATTGGAAGTGTTCGACGACCTCAAGCAGCATCCCCGGATCAGCGTGGCCTTCGGCCCCCACGCGCCCTACACGGTCAGCGACGACAAGCTGGAGAACATCCGGGTGTTCGCCGACCAGCTGGACGCCGGCATCCACATGCATGTCCACGAGACCGCCTCGGAAGTCCTGCGCGCCGTCGAGCTGAGCGGCGAGCGTCCGCTCAAGCGCCTGTCCCGCCTCGGCCTGCTGGGCCCGCGCTTCCAGGCGGTGCACATGACCCAGGTGGACGACGAAGACCTGGAGCTGCTGGTGGAAAGCAATTCCAGCGTGATCCATTGCCCCGAATCGAACCTCAAGCTGGCCAGCGGCTTCTGCCCGGTGGAACGGCTCTGGCAGGCCGGCGTCAATGTCGCGGTGGGCACCGATGGCGCCGCCAGCAACAACGACCTGGACCTGCTCGGCGAAACCCGCACCGCGGCCCTGCTGGCCAAGGCCGTGGCCGGCTCGGCCACCGCCCTGGACGCCCATCGCGCGTTGCGCATGGCGACCCTCAACGGCGCCAGGGCCATGGGCCTGGAGGCACAGACCGGCTCGCTGGAAGTGGGCAAGGTGGCCGACATGGTGGCCTTCGACCTGTCGGGCCTGAGCCAGCAGCCGGTCTACGATCCGGTCTCGCATTTGATCTACGCCAGCGGGCGTGACTGCGTGAAGCACGTCTGGGTGGCGGGCAAGCACCTGCTCGACGACCGTCGCCTGACACGCCTGGACGCGGACCAGGTGGCGGCCCAGGCGAAGGCCTGGGGCGAACGCATCGGGCAGCGCTGACTGCGACAAACTGACAACCGGCGGGCACCCTGGGGCCGCCGCGAAACTGGCACCATAGCGGTCGCCGCCCGCCCTAGCCTTCAAGGGATATACATGAGCAACGTCGATCACGCCGAAATCGCCAAATTCGAAGCCCTGGCCCATCGCTGGTGGGATCGGGAAAGTGAGTTCAAGCCGCTGCACGACATCAACCCGTTGCGGGTGAACTGGATCGACCAGCGAGTCGGCCTGGCCGGCAAGCGGGTACTCGACGTCGGTTGTGGCGGCGGCATCCTCAGCGAAGCCATGGCCCTGCGCGGCGCCACCGTCACCGGCATCGACATGGGCGAGGCGCCCCTGGCGGTGGCGCGCCTGCACCAACTGGAATCCGGCGCGCCAGTGGACTACCGGCAGATCACCGCCGAGGACATGGCGGCCGAACACCCCGGGGCGTTCGACGTGGTCACCTGCCTGGAAATGCTCGAGCACGTGCCGGACCCGGCCTCGGTGATCCGCGCCTGCCGGACCCTGGTCAAGCCCGGCGGCCAGGTGTTCTTCTCGACCCTCAACCGCAACCCCAAGTCCTACCTGCTGGCCATTCTCGGCGCCGAATACCTGCTGCGCCTGCTTCCCCGGGGCACCCACGACTTCAAGAAATTCATCCGCCCCTCGGAACTGGGCGCCTGGTGCCGCGAAGCCGACCTGAGCGTCAAGGCCATCACCGGCCTGACCTACAACCCCCTGACCCGTCGTTACCGGCTCGATAGCGACGTGGACGTCAACTACATGATCCAGACCCTGCGCGAGGCGTGACGATGCGGCTGAAAGCGGTTCTTTTCGACATGGATGGCACGCTCCTGGACAGCGCGCCGGACTTCGTCGCGGTGATCCAGCAGATGCGCGCCGCCCGGCGATTGCCGCCGGTGGACGAGCATCGGGTCCGCGACGTGGTCTCCGGCGGCGCCCGGGCGATGGTGCTCAACGCCTTCGACGTGGACCCTTTCGACCCCGACTTCGAGACCTTGCGCCAAGAGTTTCTGGCGCGTTACCAAGAGCACTGCGCCGTGCTGACGCGTCCCTACGACGGCATCGAAGCGCTGCTCGCCGACATCGAGCATGCCCGGCTGCTCTGGGGCGTGGTGACCAACAAACCGGTGCGCTACGCCGAGCCGATCATGCAGCGCCTGGGCTTGGCCGAGCGCTCGAAGGTGCTCATCTGCCCGGATCATGTCACCCATAGCAAGCCCGACCCCGAGCCACTCCTGCTGGCCTGCGAGCGCCTTGGCGTCGAACCGGCCAGCGTCCTGTTCGTCGGCGACGACCTGCGGGACATCGAGTCCGGCCGCGCCGCCGGCAGCCGCACCGCCGCGGTGACCTACGGCTACATCCACCCGGACGACAACCCCCGTAACTGGGGCGCGGACGTGGTGGTGGACCATCCGGGCGAGCTGCGCGCCGTTCTCGACCGCGCGCTGTGCGGCTGCTGATCCCTTACCCCTGACTTCCGCCCGACGCGATACGCGACCCGGCCTCCGAAGGAGCGATACATGTTCGACTATTCCGCCCGTCCCGGCCTGCTCGAAGGCCGGGTGATCCTCGTGACCGGCGCCGGCCGCGGCATCGGCGCCGCCGCCGCGCGGGCCTACGCGGCCCATGGCGCCACCGTGCTGCTGCTGGGCAAGACCGAGGAGCACCTCAACGAGGTCTACGACGCCATCGAGGCCGCGGGCCATCCCCGGCCGGCGGTGATCCCCTTCAATCTCGAAACCGCCCTGCCCCACCAATACGACGAGCTGGCGGCCCGGCTGGAGAGCGAATTCGGCCGCCTCGACGGGCTGCTGCACAACGCCTCGATCCTCGGCCCCCGCACGCCCCTGGAGCAGTTGTCCGGCGAGAACTTCATGCGGGTCATGCACATCAACGTGAACGCGACCTTCATGCTCACCAGCACTCTGCTGCCGCTGCTCAAGCTGTCCCGGGATGCCTCGGTGGTCTTCACCTCCAGCAGCGTCGGACGCAAGGGGCGGGCCTACTGGGGCGCCTACGCGGTCTCCAAGTTCGCCACCGAGGGTTTGATGCAGGTACTCGCCGACGAACTGGACGAAGTCGCCCCGGTGCGCGCCAACAGCATCAACCCCGGCGCCACCCGCACCGGCATGCGCGCCCAGGCCTATCCGGCCGAGAACCCGGCCGAGAACCCCCTGCCGGAAGACATCATGCCGGTCTACCTGTACTTGATGGGCCCGGATAGCACGGGGGTCAGCGGCCAGGCGTTCGACGCCCAGTAACGGCAACAGGGTCGCCGACTTTCCGGCACGGCGCCCGCTCCACGCGGCAAGGACTGGCCGCCACCGCCAAGTCGCCAGCGCTCGGCCTGGCCATCAGCGCTGGATGACTTCTCTAGGTCATTGATTCTAAAGACCTTAATAAGCGATTCAAAAACTGGCACGGTTTTCGCTGAGATCACTGAGCTTTCCGTTTCGCTCAGAGGTCGAGCCATGGCTCCTTCGGATCAAAGCAACACCATCGATTTCGATGCCGCCAAATTGCAGCGGCTGGGCTATTCCAGCGCGCGCCAGGCGGGCCCGCTCCGTCCCGTGAGCCTGGCGGAATTGCGACGCCAGCTCACCCTGCAATTGCAGACCAGCCTGGATGTCGAGCGCATCCTGGCGCTTTTCTTCCGGGGGCTCCGGCAGTATGTGCCGCTCGACGCGCTGACTTACCGGCATCCTGGCAGTGACTTGCGCCTGGAATTCGGCGTTCGGGCCAGCCATTCCGCCCGTTATCGCCTGAGCCACGAGGGCGAATACCTGGGCGAGGTGGTGTTCCGCCGGTGTCGGCGCTTCGACGATCAGGAACTGGGCCAACTGGAGTCGCTGATGGCGTGCCTGCTGTACCCCTTGCGTAACGCCCTGCTCTACCGGGCCGCCCTGAGGAGCGCGTTGCGCGACCCGCTGACCGACACGGGCAATCGGATCGCCATGGACCAAGCCTTGCGGCGGGAGATCGAGGTCACGCGGCGCAACCTCTCGCCGCTGTCCGTGCTGATGCTGGACATCGACCATTTCAAGAGCATCAACGACCGCTTCGGCCACGGCGTCGGCGACGAGGTGCTCAAGGCCATCGCCACCTCGCTCAAGGCCAGCCTGCGCAACGTGGACATGGTCTTCCGCTATGGGGGCGAGGAATTCTTGGTCGTCCTGTCGGGCGCCCACCAAGAGGCGGCGGCGATGATCGGCGAACGCCTGCGCCGGGGCGTGGAAGCCTTGCAGCATCTGGTCCAAGGCCAACCCGTCGTGCTCTCCATCAGCCTGGGCTGCGCCACCCTGGCCCCCGGCGAAACGGCGGAAAGCCTGCTGAGGCGGGCAGACAACGCGCTGTACAGCGCCAAGCGCGAGGGCCGCAACCGCATCGCCTTGGCCGGCTGAGCACTACGACGATTGGCTAACGAAAAAGGCCGGACACAATGTCCGGCCTTTTTCCCAGGTGCGTCGACCGCTTGCGCTCAGCGTTTACGCCCGAACCCCGGACGCTGGCCCTCGCCAGTTGGCGGGCGCTTGCCGGGCGCTGGCACGCGAGGCTTGCGCGCGGGCCGCTCCGCCAGCTCCACGCCCTGGCGCGCCGGACGCTTCTTACCGCTGTCCTGGGGCCGTTCGGCCACTGGCGTGCCCTTGCCTTCGCCGCGCCCCGGCGCCCGCGCGGGACGCGGGTCCTTGGCGCCGGACGGCCGGCGCCCCTCATCCGCCTTGGGCGCCCGCGCCGGGCGTTCGCCCTCGACACCTGGTTGGCGCGACGCGCGAGGCGCTCGCTCGCCACGGCCCACCGGCTTGGCCGATTTACGCTGCAAGCGCTCCAGCCGCTCGCGGAACTTGCCTTTCATTTCCGGCAAGGCCACCGGCTTGAGGCCCACTTCGGCGCTGAGAATGTCCACCTCGGCCTGGCTCATCTCGCGCCAGCGCCCCATGGTCAAGTCGGACGTCAGGAATACCGGGCCGAAGCGCACCCGCTTCAGGCGACTGACCACCAGCCCCTGGGATTCCCACAGACGACGCACCTCGCGGTTGCGCCCCTCCATCACCACGCAGTGATACCAGTGGTTGAAGCCTTCGCCGCCGGGCGCTTCCTGGATATCGGTGAACTTGGCGGGGCCGTCTTCGAGCATCACGCCGTTCTTCAGGTTCTCGAGGATTTCCTCGGTAACCTCGCCCCGTACCCGCACCGCGTACTCGCGGTCCATTTCGTAGGAGGGGTGCATCAAACGGTTGGCCAGCTCGCCATCGGTGGTGAACAGCAGCAGGCCCGTGGTGTTGATGTCCAGCCGGCCAATGTTGATCCAGCGGCCTTCCTTGGGCCTGGGCAGGCGGTCGAAAACCGTCGGGCGTCCCTCGGGGTCGTCGCGGGTGCAGATCTCGCCGTCGGGCTTGTTGTAGATCAGCACGCGGCGCACGGGACCGGCCTGTTCCTCGCGGCGCAACAGGCGACCGTCGACGCTGATGGCATCGAGGCTATCGACCCGCTGGCCGAGGCTGGCGACCACGCCGTTGACCATCACCCGGCCGGCGCCGATCCAGTCCTCGATGTCGCGACGCGAGGCCAAGCCCATGCGCGCCAGCACTTTCTGCAGCTTCTCCCCGGCGGGGCTGTTATCGGTATCACTCATCAGGGCACCTCCCGGTGTGTCGTCAAGTGGCGGTGCCGGGCATCCGGCAACGCGGGCGGCGGGTGGGCCGCGAAGGGGCGCGCATCATACGCCCATCGTGGCCGCTCCGCAGCCGGTTCAGCGGTATCGGCGCCGACCGGTGGCTTCCAAGGCCAGCAGGCGCAACTCGGCCTCCGCCAGCACCGTCCGACGCTCGGCCTTGTCCAGCTTCTTCCAGGCCTTGATCTCGTCCCGGCTCCGACCGCAGCCGACACAGACCTCCCGCGCGTACTCACAGACCTTGATGCAAGGGTTCTTCACGGGACCTCCAGCGACGCCTGGCATCGTTCTTCCGAGTGCTCGACGGGGAGTTCTTTCGCGCCGCATGTCAGCGCGAGGACTCGCCCGGCTCGTCGACATCCGTGGGCGCGGCCTCGGGCGACGTCTCGACCAGGTCGTCGAAATCCGTCTTGAGGCCCACCTCCATGGTGTCCAGCTCGGCCAACAGAGTGCGGAAACTGGTTTCCTCGCGCGCCTCCACGGGCGGCTCGGCGCTGGCATCCGCCCGGGCTTGCAACTCGGCCGGCACCGGCGCGTCCTCATCCAGGCCGGGCACCGGCTCCGGCTCCAGCTCGCGCAGCGCGGCCAGGGGCGGCAAGTGCTCCAGGCTCTTCAGGTTGAAATGATCGAGAAACGCCTTGGTGGTGGCAAACATCGCCGGCCGGCCTGGCACGTCCCGGTAGCCGACCACCCGAATCCACTCCCGCTCCAGCAAGGTCTTGACGAGCTGGCTGTTCACCGCAACGCCGCGGATATCCTCGATTTCGCCCCGGGTGATGGGCTGACGATAGGCGATCAGCGCCAGGGTCTCCAGCAAGGCCCGGGAATAACGCGGGGGCCGCTCTTCCCAAAGCCGGCCGACCCAGGGCGAGAAACGCTCGCGTATCTGCAACCGATAGCCCGACGCCACTTCCTTGAGTTCGAAGGCTCGCTTGTCGCAGCTCTTGCGCAGCACCTCCAGCGCCGCCTTGAGCTGGGCGGCCGAGGGCCGCTCCTGCGCGTCGAACAGCTCGCCCAGCCGCTCCAGGGACAGCGGCCGCCCCGACGCCAACAGGAAGGCCTCAAGCAGCACGGCAAGCCCCTTGGGATCGGATAGGTTCATGGCTGTTCGACCCGGGCACGGACGTGGATGGGCGCGAAGGGCTCGTTCTGCACCAACTCCACCAGGGACTCCTTGATCAGTTCCAGCACCGCCATGAAGGTGACCACCACGCCGAGGCGCCCCTCTTCCACGGCGAACAGCGCGACGAACGGCACGAAGGCACCACCGCGCAGGCGCTCCAGCACCTGGCTCATGCGCTCGCGGGTGGACAGGGCCTCGCGGGTGACCTGGTGGCTTTCGAACAGGTCCGCTCGGCGCAGCACCTCGGCCATGGACAACAGCAACTCATCCAGGCTGACATCCGGCAGCAACTTGCGGGCCCGGGCTTCGGGCGCCGCCACCGTGGGCACCACGGTATCCCGACCGACCCGCGGCAGGCCATCCAGCCCCTCGGCGGCGGCCTTGTAGCGCTCGTATTCCTGCAGGCGGCGGATCAATTCGGCGCGAGGGTCCTCCTCTTCCGCCTCCGCCTCGCTGGAACGCGGCAGCAACATGCGCGACTTGATCTCGGCGAGCATCGCCGCCATCACCAGGTATTCGGCGGCCAGCTCCAGGCGCACCGTCTTCATCAACTCGACATAGCCCATGTACTGCCGGGTGATTTCCGCCACCGGAATGTCGAGGATGTCGATGTTCTGCTTGCGGATCAGGTACAGCAGCAGGTCGAGCGGCCCCTCGAACGCCTCGAGGAAGACTTCTAGGGCGTCCGGAGGGATATACAGGTCGATGGGCAGCTCGGTGACCGCCTGGCCGTAGACCAGGGCGAAGGGCAGTTCCTGCTGCTCGGGGACGCGGGTTTCCTCGACCACGTCGTCAGTCCGCGAGGAACGGCGAGGGATCGCCGCAGCCCACCCGGACCACCTGGGGCTCGCCCTCGGCCAGGTTGATCACCGTGGAGGCCTCCAGGCCGCCATGGCCGCCGTCGATGATCAGGTCGACCTGATGCTCCAGGGCCTGGCGCATCTCGTAAGGGTCGCTCATCGGCAGGCTCTCGCCCGGCAGGATCAGGGACGCGCTCATCAGCGGCTCGCCCAGCTCCGCCAGCAAGGCCTGGGCGATGGGGTGTTGGGGCACCCGTAGGCCGATGGTCCGGCGCTTGGGGTGCAGCAGCATGCGCGGCACTTCACGGGTGGCGTCGAGGATGAAGGTATAGGGTCCCGGCGTGTGAGCCTTGAGCAGCCGGAACGCGCCCGTGTCCACCTTGGCGAAGATGCCCAGTTGGGAGAGGTCGCTGCACACCAGGGTGAAGTTGTGCTTGTCGTCGAGCCGGCGCAGGCGGCGGATGCGCTCCACCGCGTTCTTCTCGCCGAGCCGGCAGCCCACGGCATAGGAAGAATCGGTGGGATAGACGATGACACCGCCGTCGCGAATGATCTCCACCGCCTGCCGAATCAGTCGCGGCTGGGGATTGTCCGGATGAAGCTGGAAGAACTGACTCATGTGAGACTCCGGTTCAAGAGGATACGCGCTCGTCGAAACGCGCCCAGAGGGGCGTCAGGTCGTCGGGAAGCGGGCGGTACATGCCCAGTTCGGACCAATCGCCGGGGGCGTGGAAATCGCTGCCGGCGCTGGCCATCAGGCCGAATTCGCGGGCGAGGATGGCCAGCCCCCCGACCTGCTCGGCCGGTTGCAGGCCATTCACCACTTCGAGGGCATGGCCGCCGGCGGCGCGGAAGTCGGTGACCAGCCGGCGGCGCTTGCTGCGGGTGAAAGCATAGTGCCAGGGATGCGCCAGGCTGATCCAGGCGCCGGCCTCGGCCAGGGTTCCGACCGCCTTGTCCAGGGCCGGCCAGTGTTGCTTGACGTCCCCGAGCTTGCCCGAGCCCAGCCACTTGCGAAACGCCTCGGCACGGTCGACGGCATAGCCAGCCTGTACCAGGAAATCGGCGAAATGCGGACGCGCCGGGGCGTTATGCCCGCCCCCCAAGGCTTGCTGGAGGGCTCGCGCGCCCTCGAACGCACCGCTCATGCCCTTGGCGGCGAGGCGTCGGCCGATTTCCTCGGCGCGCTCCCAACGCCCGCGATGTAGGGCCTCCAGGGCCTCGCGCAGCGCCGGCGCGTCGCGATCGAAGGCGTAGCCCAGCACATGGATGGTCGCCCCGCCCCAAGTACAGGACAGTTCGACACCATCGACCAGGCGGATGCCCAGCTCGCGGGCACGGTCCTGGGCCTCGGCGAGGCCGTCCAGGGTGTCGTGGTCGGTCAAGGCAAGCACGCCCACCCCCCGGGCATGGGCGCGCGTCACCAGCGCCGCGGGCATCAGGGCGCCATCGGATGCGGTGCTGTGGCAGTGCAGATCGACATGCATGGACGGGGCTTCTCTCCTGTCGGGACCGGCCGGACAAACGGAGCATCATACGTGTTGAAACTGGATGCCGTTCGACGTTCCCCCCGAAAGCGGGTTTGTTATTATGCCGCGACATCCCGCCCGCGAACGCCACAGTGAAACAACTCATCGATTTCATCCCGCTGATTCTCTTCTTCATCGTCTACAAGCTGGAGCCCCGGAGCGTCGAACTGGTGGGCCACGCCTTCCAGCTCGGCGGTATCTTCAGCGCCACGGCGGTGTTGATCGCCGCCTCGGTGGTGGTCTACGGCACCCTCCTGCTGCTGCACCGGCGCCTGGAGAAAGGCCAGTGGCTGACCCTCGCGGGCTGCCTGGTCTTCGGTGGCATGACCCTGGTGTTCCACAGCGAAACCTTTCTCAAGTGGAAGGCTCCGGTGATCAACTGGTTGTTCGCCCTGGCGTTCGCCGCCAGCCATTTCATCGGCGAGAAGCCCCTCATCGAGCGCATCATGGGCCACGCGGTCAGCCTGCCGTCTGCCACTTGGGCCCGGCTGAACCTGGCCTGGGTCCTGTTCTTCCTGGTCTGTGGTTCGGCCAACCTGTTCGTGGCCTTCGTCTTCCCCGAGTTCTGGGTGGACTTCAAGGTCTTCGGCAGCCTTGGCCTGACGGTGCTGTTCCTGCTCGGCCAAGGCCTGTTCCTGGCGCGTCACCTGCACGACGCCGAACCCGAAAAACGCAACGAGTGAGGGACGCAAGCATGCTGTACGCGATCATCGCCACCGATATAACCGGCTCCCTGGACAAGCGCCTGGCCGCCCGCCCCGCCCATCTGGCCCGCCTCGAGCGCTTGAAAGACGAGGGCCGCCTGGTCCTCGCCGGCCCCCACCCCGCCGTGGATAGCAACGAGCCGGGCGAAGCCGGTTTCACCGGCAGCCTGGTGGTGGCCGAGTTCGACTCGCTGAACGCGGCCATGGCCTGGGCCGACGCCGACCCCTATCGCGAGGCCGGCGTCTACGCCAGCGTGCGGGTCAAGCCGTTCAAGCGCGTGCTGCCCTGACGGCCCGCCGCGCCGCTCCCCACCCTCGTAGCCGAAGGACGTCATGAGCGAACTACTATTGATCGACGACGATCAGGAGCTCTGCGAACTGCTCGGCTCCTGGTTGACCCAGGAAGGCTTTGACGTACGCGCCTGCCACGACGGTCTCAGCGCCCGTCAGGCGCTGGCGGATCTGGCGCCCGCCGCGGTGGTGCTGGACGTCATGCTCCCGGACGGCAGTGGCTTGGAATTGCTCAAGCAACTGCGCGGCGAGCACCCCGACCTGCCGGTGGTCATGCTGTCCGCCCGGGGCGAGCCCCTGGACCGCATCCTCGGCCTGGAGCTAGGCGCCGACGACTACCTGGCGAAGCCCTGCGATCCCCGGGAACTGACCGCGCGCCTGCGCGCCGTGCTGCGCCGCACCCAGCCGGTGGCGCCTTCCAGCCAACTGGAACTGGGCGATCTGTGCTACAGCGCGTTGCGCGGCGTGGCCACCATCGCCGGCCAGGAGATCCCTCTCACGGTCTCCGAGGGCCGCCTGCTGGAAGCGCTGCTGGCCCATCCCGGCGAGCCGGTGGAGAAGCAGGAATTGGCCCAATTGGCCTTGGGCCGCAAGCTGACGCTCTACGACCGCAGCCTGGACATGCATGTCAGCAACCTGCGCAAGAAATTAGGCGCCCACGCCGATGGGCGCCCGCGGATCGTCGCCCTGCGCAGCCGCGGCTATTACTACGCGCCCTGAGTCCCTTTACCCAGCCTTTACCCTCGCCTGACCGCGCCTGACGGAGCGAAGCCTACAGTAGCGCTCATCCGGCAATCGGCCGGTTTCGACGAGGATGGATCATGCACAAGACGCTCGCTGCCCTGATGTTCGCAATGGCATTGCCCGGCCTGGCGCTGGCAGGCATGGACCACGGTGCCCCGGGTGGCCCTCCGGGCCATGACCTCGGCGGACTGCACATGCTGGAGGACGTGGAACTGAACCGTGAGCAGCGCCGGGAAATCGGTATCCTGATGGCCGAGCAGATGAGAAGCCGTCGGACGATCACCGAGCGCTACCTCGATAAACTGCCGGTCGCGGACAAGCAGGCGATGGAGAACGAAATCCAGGCCAGCGAGGACAAGACCGATGCGGCCATCCAGGCGAAGTTGACGCCCGAACAGCAGCAGCGCTTCGCCGAGCACCGCAAACGCCAAGCCGATCGGCGCGAGGAATGGAAGGAATTCCAGGCCTGGAAGGCCCAACGGGTGAGTCAGGCCGATCGCTGAGCTCGCCCCCCTGATGGTGCTTCGACCCCGCTCGGCGATAAGCCCGGCGGGGTCGTCCCGTGCAAGAGGAACTACCGTGCGTTCATTGTTCTGGCGGGTCTTCGCCAGTTTCTGGCTGGCCATCGCCCTGGTGGCCGGACTGTCGCTGCTGCTGGGCCACGCGGCGAACCAGGACTCCTGGATCATCGCCCGCCATCCGGCCATCGCCAACTTGGCCATGAGCTGGGCAAAGACCTATGAAAGGGGCGATGTCAGGGGGGCGCAAGAACTCCTGGAGCGACGGAGGTTTCACTATCACATCGATGTACAGGTACTGGATATCAACTACCTCCCCCTGATGCGCGGCACGTTTTCCCCCCAGGCGGCCATCATTGAGGAACGTATCAACAATACACGGCCGCTTCCCTGGCGTCGCCTGACCGAGGAGTACACCAGCCCCGGCGGCAACACCTATCTCTTCATCTACCGCCTGCCGCTTCCCGAGCTGGACGCCTGGCGTCGCAGTAGCCTGCTCTGGCCCTTGAGCGCGCTGAGCATCGCCCTGGTGGTACTGACCCTGTTCAGCCTGTTGCTCACCTTGTCCATCACCCGCCCGCTGAATCGCCTGCGCCGAGCCGTGCACGACCTGGGGCACACCGTCTACCAGCAGGAGAGTCTGGCCCGCCTGGCGCGGCGCGGCGATGAACTGGGCGTGCTGGCGAGAGACTTCAACCGCATGGGGCAGCGCCTGCAGGGCCTGATCGGCAGCCAGCGGCAATTGCTGCGGGATGTCTCCCATGAATTGCGCTCGCCCCTTGCCCGCCTGCGCATCGCCCTGGCCCTGGTAGAGCGGGCCGGCCCCGAGGAGCGGGAGCGCCTGTGGCCGCGCCTGGCCCAGGAATGCGACCGCCTGGAAGCCTTGATCAGCGAAATCCTCGCCCTGGCCCGCCTGGATGCCGAACCGGGCGCCTCGCACCGCATCGAGCTTCTGCCGCTGTTGCACAAACTGCGTGAGGACATGCGCCTGAGCCATCCGGAGCAGCTCATCGAGGTAGGTATCGAGCCCGGCCTGAGCGTATTCGGCTGGCCGGACCTGCTCGAGCGGGCCCTAGATAACCTGCTGCGCAACGCCGCGCGATTCAACCCGTCGGATCGCCCCATCGAGGTCCAGGCCAGGCGCCACGGCGAACGCCTGCTGCTCAGCGTGCGCGACCATGGGCCCGGCGTGGCGCCGGAGCACCTGGCCCAGTTGGGCGAGCCTTTTTTCCGCGCCCCGGGGCAAACCGCCAGCGGCCATGGCCTCGGTCTGGCCATCGCCCGGCGCACGGTGGAACGCCATGGGGGCGAATTGTCCTTCGCCAATCATCCCGAAGGCGGCTTCGTCGCGACCCTGGACATGCCATCCGCGCCGGCCTTGCCCGAGGCCGCCGGCGCGGGCCGCCGGCGCTGAAGGCTCCGCTCAGCCCCAGGTGCTGACGAACACCTCGGGGTCCAGGACCGGTGGCGCGCGGAAGGCGCCGTCCACCTGACCCAGGTACAGGAAACCGACGACCCGCTCGTCTTCCGCCAGGCCCAGCCCCCGAGCCACATGGCGGTCATGGGAGAATTCCCCGGTTCGCCAGATCGCCCCCAACCCCTGGGCGAAGGCGGCCTGGAGAATGCCGTGGGCCGCGCAACCGGCCGCCAGCAGTTGTTCATCCCGGGGAATCTTGGGGTGATCCTGCACGCGCGCGATGGCGACCACCAGCAAGGGCGCCCGCAGCGGCATCGCCCGCGCCTTGTCCAGGGCCTCCGGGCGAGGCTCCGCCTGCTTCGCCCGAAGCGCCTCGGCGAATAATTCGCCGAGGCGTTCGCGGGCCTCTCCCTCGACGGTCAGGAAGCGCCAGGGGCGCAATTGACCGTGGTCGGGCGCGCGCAGCGCCGCGCGGAACAGGTTGTCGCGTTGCGCCTGGCTCGGCGCCGGCCCCACCAGGCGCGCGGCGGATACGCGATTGAGCAAGGCATCGAGGGCTTCCATCGGGTCATCTCCAGAATCGAACGAGGCGGCATTCTAGCCCGCGCGGCAAGCCCACGCCGAGGGTCGGGCACGGTTTACAGCCTGGGCACCGTGGGTAGAATGGCGCCCCTTGTCCGTCGAGACGGTTTCCATGGCCTTGCCGACCCTGCGCATCATCGGCTTCATCATCGGCATCTTTCTCATCACCCTGGCCATCAGCATGCTCGTGCCCATGCTGACCCTGCTGGTCTACGATCGCGGCGGCGACCTGTATTCCTTCCTCACCGCCAGCCTGATCACCCTCGCTACGGGGGTCGCCCTGGTGCTGCCCGGCCGCCCCGCCCACGTGCACCTGCGGCCACGGGACATGTATTTCCTCACCACCGTCAGCTGGATGACGGTCTGCTGCTTCGCCGCCCTGCCGCTGCTCCTGATCCAGCACATCAGCTACACGGACGCCTTCTTCGAGAGCATGTCCGGCGTGACCGCCACCGGCGCGACGGTGCTCAGCGGCCTGGACGACATGTCGCCGGGAATCCTCATCTGGCGCTCGCTGCTGCACTGGCTGGGCGGCATCGGCTTCATCGGGATGGCGGTGGCGGTCCTGCCGTTGCTGCGGGTCGGCGGCATGCGCCTGTTCCAGACGGAGTCCTCGGACTGGTCGGAGAAGATCATGCCGCGCTCCCACATGGTCGCCAAATACATCCTGGCGGTGTATGTGGGCATCACTCTGCTGGGCAGCCTGGGGTTCTGGGCCGCGGGCATGGGGCTCTTCGACGCGGTCAACCATGCTATGTCCGCGATTTCCACCGGGGGCTTCTCCACCTCGGACCTGTCCCTGGCCAAGTGGCGGCAGCCGGCGGTGCACTGGGTCGCGGTGGTGGTGATGATCCTCGGCAGCCTGCCCTTCACCCTTTACGTGGCGACCCTGCGCGGTCACCGCCTCGCGCTCTGGAGGGACCAGCAGGTGCGTGGGCTGATGGGGCTGCTGCTGGTCATCTGGGTCGGGTTCGGCACCTGGTACTGGCTGCATTCGGACCTGCCCTGGCTGGACGCCTTCCGCATCGTCGCGGTGAACGCCACCTCGGTGATCACCACCACCGGTTTCGCCCTGGGCGACTACACCCTGTGGGGCAGTTTCTCGATCATGCTGTTCTTCTACCTGGGGTTCATCGGCGGCTGCTCCGGGTCCACCGCCGGCGGCCTGAAGATCTTCCGTTTCCAGGTGGCCTGGGTGCTGCTGCGGGCCAACCTGCAGCAACTGGTGCACCCTCGCGCGGTGATCAAGCAGCAGTACAACGGCCACCCCCTGGACGACGAAATCGTCCGCTCGATCATCACCTTCTCGTTCTTCTTCACCATCACCATCGCGGTCATCGCCCTGGGCCTGACCCTGACCGGCCTGGACTGGATCACCGCCCTCTCCGGGGCGGCCAGCACGGTGTGCGGCGTGGGCCCGGGCATGGGCCACATCATCGGACCGGCGGGCAACTTCGCCAGCCTGCCGGACGCCGCCAAATGGATGCTCTCGGTGGGCATGCTGCTCGGCCGCCTGGAGATCATCACCGTGCTGGTGGTGCTGACCCCGGCGTTCTGGCGTCACTGACGGGCTCGACGCGGCGCCGGTAGTCCCCTGGCGTGACCCCGAACCAGCGGCGGAAGGCACGGAAGAAGTTGCTCGGGTCGGCGAACCCCAGCAGGTAGGCGACTTCCAGAAGGGTCCGCTCCGGCTGCCGCAAATACTGTCCGGCCAGTTCGCGCCGGGTGTCGTCCAGCAGTTGCTGGAAACCGGTGCCCTCCTCCCGCAGCCGCCGTTGCAGCGTGCGCTCGGACAGGTGCAGGGCACGGGCGACGGCTTCCCGCCGGGGCTCCCCCTGGGGCAGCAGCCGGCCGAGGGCCTGGCGCGCCTGATGGGTGACCCGGCTGCCGACGAAGCGGGCCAGGTACTCCCCCGCGAAGCGGTCGTGCAAATGGGCCAGGGCGGCGTTGGCGGTGGGCAAGGGGCGCTCCATGTCCGCCCGCGAGAACGTCAGCGCATCGTCGTCGGCGCCGAAGACCGGGGCGAGGCCGAAGACCTCGCGGTAGGATGCTGGGTCGGCGGGCGGCTCGCCGCGCATTCTCACCGCCAGGGGCACGATGGGCTGACCGGTAAGCCAGCGGCACAGCGCCAGAGCGGCGGCCAGGGACGCCTCGGCGCTCTGCCGCGCCGGCGCCAGGCGGTCGCCGTGGATCGACAGGCTCAAGGTGTAGCCCTCGAGGCCGGGCTGGAGGCGCAGGTCCGCGCCCTCGGCGATGATCCGCTGGTAACGCACCAGCCGGGCGAATCCCTCGCTCAGGGTATGGCTGGACATCAACGCGTAGCCCACCACGTGGAACGCGGCCGGCCGCGCCACCCGGGCCATGTTCAGGCCGATGGCCGGATCCCCCGAGAGCGCCGCCGCGCGGGTCCACAGCCGGGTCATGGCGTCCTGGGGGAAGCGCGCGTCGGGGTCGTGCAGGGCCGCGTAGTCCAGCCCCAGCTCGGCGAACAGCGCCCGGCAATCGACGCCGCCCGTTTCCAGCGCCTGGACGATGCCCAGCGCCCAACTTGACGAGGTGGTACGTTCGCTCATTGGCGTCTTCTTGTTATTCGATGAACCCGGCGGGCCGGACTGCCGGCAAGGATACTAGACTGGCACCCATTGTCACTGCCGGGGGCCAGGCGCCCGCCTAGACTGCCAGGACCGCCGCCCGGCATCGCAGGAGCCGCCCATGAACCCGCCCGTCCCCGAGCGCTATACCCGCTTCGCCGATTTCTATCCCTATTACTTGCAGGAACACAGCCACCCGGTGTGTCGGCGCTTGCACTACGTCGGCAGCCTGCTGGTGCTGGGCCTGCTGGCCTACGCCCTGGCCAGCGGGCACTGGCTCTGGCTGCTGGCGGTCCCGTTGGTCGGATATGGCTTCGCCTGGATCGGCCATTTCGTCTTCGAGAAGAACCGCCCGGCCACCTTCAGCTACCCGCTGTACAGCCTGATGGGCGACTGGGTGATGCTCAAGGACGCCCTCACCGGCCGGATCCACTTCTGATTTCCCTGACGCGATGGCCCCGGTCGCGCCTTGGCGGGCGCCACCGGGCTTGGTTATGATCCCGCACCCCGCCCATGGTCTCTGGCGCGGGACTTGCAGCGCCGCCCAGCGGCGTCCATCCAGCATGGGATCGTCTACCGTCCATGAAGCCCGTCGTCACAGCGCCCCCCAGCAGCCTGCCCATGCCCTTGCTGCGCGAATACTACTCGCGGGTGCTGGCCTATATCGCCACCGCCGCGACCATCGCGGCCGGCACCTATGTCCAGCATTTCACCTACGACCTGCTCTGGATGGTGCCCTACGCGCTGCTCTACCCGCACCTGGCCCATCACCTGAGCCTGCGCTTCAAGCGTGACCACCCCCAGCAGACCCACTTGGTGCTGCTGTTCATCGACGCCCTCCATGCCGGGGCCGGGGCGGTGCTCCTGGGGTTCTCGGTGGTGCCGGGACTGATGTTCCTGCTGGTGTTGACCTTCAGCGCACTGATCATCGGCGGGTTGCGCTACCTGGGCCTCGCCTTGCTGGTGGCGGCCAGCTCGCTGGTACTCACCAGCGTGGTCTTTCGCCCCGAGCTGCGGGCCGCCACGCCGGTGCTGGTGTCGTTGGTCAGTTGCCTCTTCACCACCCTGTATATCTGCATCACCGCCTACTTCGTCCACCAGCAGGGGTTGCGCCTAGCCCAAGCCCGGGGCGAGATCACCCGGGAGCAGGAAAAAGCCGCGCGGCTCGCCCGCAACCTGGCCAAGTACTTGTCGCCCCAAGTCTGGGAAACCATCTTCAGCGGCAAAAAGAGCGTGCGCCTGGAGACCCAGCGCAAGAAGCTCACGGTGTTCTTTTCCGACATCAAGGGCTTCACCGAGCTGAGCGAGGAGCTGGAGGCCGAGGCACTCACCGACCTGCTCAACACCTACCTCAACGAAATGTCGAAGATCGCCCTGAAGCACGGCGGCACCATCGACAAATTCGTCGGCGACAGCGTGATGGTGTTCTTCGGCGACCCCACCTCCCAGGGCGCCAAGAAGGACGCGGTGCTGGCGGTGTCCATGGCTATCGCCATGCGCAAGCACATGAAGGTGCTGCGCCAGCAGTGGCGCTCCCAGGGCATCACCAAGCCCCTGGAGATCCGCATGGGCCTCAATACCGGCTATTGCACGGTGGGCAACTTCGGCGCCGACACCCGCATGGACTACACCATCATCGGCCGCGAGGTGAACCTCGCCAGCCGCCTGGAAAGCGCGGCGGAGGCTGGGGAAATCCTGATTTCCCACGAAACCTACTCCATGGTGAAGGACGTGATCATGTGCCGCGACAAGGGGCAGATTACCGTGAAGGGCTTCACCCGCCCGGTGCAGATCTACCAAGTGGTGGATTTTCGCCGCGACCTCGGCGCCACCTCCAGCTACGTGGAGCACGAGCTGCCGGGCTTCTCCATGTACCTGGACACCAACGGCATCCAGAACTACGACAAGGAACGGGTGATCCAGGCCCTGCAAGCCGCAGCGGAAAAGCTGCGCGACAAGGTCATCCTCTAGGCTGGCGGCGCTCGGACGCCTTCCGGCCCGGCTTGCTAGACTGCGGCGAACCGTTCGAGCGAAGTCCATGCCCGCCCTCCTCAGCCTGCGCCAGTACGACCACGACCTGTTGACTCACAGCCATGCCCACCCGCAACTGGTGTTCGGGCTGTCGGGCTGCCTGGAGTTCGAAGTGGCCGGGCGAGGCGCCCAGGTCTGGCGGCAGACCCTGGCGGTGGTGCCGAGCGCCGTTTCCCACGCCTGCGCCAGCCCGCGCGGCAGCCAGTGCCTGGTGATGGACGTCCCGGACGAGCGCTGGCTGGCCGAGGCCCTCGGCGGCCACGCCGACGCCGCGAGGCGGCTGCTGGAACGCCCCGGGATGGTCGAACTCGACCCCGCCCAGAGCCAACTGGTCGCCTGGCTCGCCGCCAGCCCGCTCCAGGACGAGGTCTTCGCCCGCCAGGGCACGGCGCTGTTGCTGGCGAGCCTGGTGGCGCCCCGGGCGCAGGCGTCGTCGCGCCTGCCCCTGGCCGCTCTCGACGCCCATATCGACGCCCACGCCGCCCATCCCTTGCAGGTGGCCGACCTGGCGCGCTTGTGCGGCCTGTCGGCGGCGCGCTTCCACGCCCGCTTCCTCGCCGAGACGGGCAAGACCCCGATGGACTATGTGCGTCAGCGCCGCCTGCGCCTGGGTGAGCACCTGCTGCGCACCAGCGCGGCGCCGGTCGGCGAGATCGCCGCCCGGGTCGGCTATCACTCCCAGAGCGCGTTCACCGCCGCGCTGGTCAAGGCTTTCGGGCGCACGCCTCGGCAGGTGCGCCGCGAGTGACGCGACAATCGCCGCGAGCCTCTCGACAGACGGAGCCAGGGCAGCGCGTCAGACTGGCGCTCCCAACCTCGGAGGTCCTATGAACCCTGTCATTTCCTGGGACGATTTCCTGCGCGTCGAGCTGCGGGTCGGCACCGTGCTCGACGCCCGGCCCAACGAAAAAGCCCTGAAACCGGCCTATGTGCTGGAAATCGATCTGGGCGAGGCCGGCGTGAAAACGTCCAGCGCCCAGATCACCGCCCACTACGAAGCCGGCGACCTGGTCGGTCGCCAAGTACTTTGTGTATGCAACTTTGCCCCAAAAAAGGATCGCCGGTGTCCGTTCGGAGGTACTGGTCACCGGCGTCCATGACGCCGAGGGCAAGGTGGTACTGGCCGGCTTCGACCGGCCGCTGCCCAACGGAGCGCGTCTGGCATGAGCCCACGGCGCGCATTGCTCGGCCTGCACCTGGGCGCCCTGGCCTTCGGCCTCAGCGGCATCTTCGGCAAGCTCGTGCTGGCCGCGCCCCTGGCCATCGTCCTCGGGCGCGCCCTGTTCGCCGTGCTGGCCTTGATGCCCTTCAGCCGGCGGCGTCCCGGCCAGCGCCCCATCGACCGGCAATGCCTGCTGCGGCTGGCGGGCAGCGGTCTGCTGCTGGGGGCCCATTGGTTGACCTTCTTCCAGGCGGTGAAGGTATCGGGGGTGGCCATCGCCACCCTCGGCTTCGCCAGCTTCCCGGCCTTCACCGTACTGCTCGAAGGCCTGCTGTTCCGCGAGCGCATCCACCGCCGGGAGTGGGTCCTGGTAGCACTGGTCAGCCTGGGCCTGGTGCTGGTGACGCCGCGCTTCGACCTGGCCGGCGAGGCCACCGCCGGCCTGCTCTGGGCCGTGGCGTCCGGCCTGCTGTTCGCCCTGCTCACCCTGGCCAACCGGGCCACGGTGAAGGGACTCAACCCGATGCAGACGGCGCTCTGCCAGAATGCCGCGATTCTGCTGTGCCTACTGCCGTTCGCCTGGGACGACCTGCTGTCGCTACGCCCGGCCGATTGGCTGTGGCTGTTCCTGTTGGGCGCGTTCTGCACCGGGGTCGCCCACAGCCTGCTGGTGTCCGCGCTGCACGTGCTGAACGCCCGTACCGCCTCCCTGGTGTTCGCCCTGGAACCGGTCTATGGCATTGCCTTCGCCTGGTGGCTGTTCGGCGAACGCCCCGGGCCGCGCATGCTACTGGGCGGCTTGCTGATCATCGCCGCCATCCTCCTGTCGACCCGGCCCAAGGCGAGGCCGAGGCAGGCGCCGCAGCCGTCGCCCTAGGCACGGACTCAATTGATGCTGTAGCCGCGACCGGACAGGCAGCGCCCAAGGCGCGCCGGTAGAACCCGAGACCCCACTGTCAGCGGCGGGTAAACGCAAGATAAAGGATTGGGATCGTCAGGCGTGGTCGTTGTGACCGAGGTCCCGCTGCGGATCGATGCGGTCGCGAACCCGCTGCTTGAGTACCTTGGCTTCGGGGAAGCCGCCGTCGGCCTTGCGCTCCCAGATCTGCTCGCCGTCGCAGGTGATGCGGAACACGCCGCCACGCCCCGGCTCCAGTACTACCCGGCCGAGGTCGTCGGCGAAGGTGCTGAGCAATTCCTGAGCCAGCCAGGCGGCGCGCAGCAGCCAGTGGCACTGAGTGCAGTAGGTGATGACGATTTCGGCTCGGTGCGCTGGCATGACGGGGCTCGCGGAAGGGGGCGCCCATAATAGCCGGCGGGACGCACCAGGCGTCCAGGGAAACGGCGGCGCCCAGGCCACGGCAGGCTGCGATGGTCGCCGGGCTGAGGTGGCTTCGGCCTCGCCTGCCCCACCCTCGACCCGACCGAACGGTCATGCCCGGCACTGTATGGCCACCTCATCCGGATAGAACGCCGGCTTCGGCTGGCCGGTCTATTGGGCGGTCGACCAAGCGCGCATTCGCCGCCGACTCTTTCTCCTCATCGGGCGGCACAATGGAAATGGATACGGAACGACGACAGCGCCTTCGACGGCGATCCCGCGAGCGCGGCCTCCATGGGCCGAACGAGGCCGCGAGGCGCATCGACGGAACCGGGATGGCCCGGTCGTCGGCCGCCGCCGGTCGGTTCTCCCCTCGGCCGCCGGGCGGGCGCCTAGAACGCCGCGCCCACCGGCTTGCGCACCAGCCGCAATGCGCCGATCACCACGGCGAACACCGCCAGGCTGGCGCTGTAGAGGACCAGCGCGGGCAAGGCGAACAGCATCGCCAGCACCGCCAGCAGCCAACCCGGGCGGCCCGGCAGGAAGAAGGCCACCAAGGCGGTCAGCAGGCCGGCCAGGGCGATCACCCGATAGTGGATGAGCGTGCCGAGGCTGGCGCGCAGCACGCATTCCCAGCGCTGGCTATCCTCGACGCACAGGCCGACCCAGCGCGGATCCTCCATGAAGGCATAGCGCAGCCCGTAGCTGACGCCCAACCATGCCGAAAAGGCCAGGAGCAACAGGATCAGGGGCAGACGGCGGGACATGACGCACTCTCCTAATGGCGAAACGGCGCCCAGCATAATCCCCCGCCCGGCTTATGCAAGGGCGGCCGCTCGCCCGGCTTCGCGCGGGACCGCTGGTCTTCGGGCTTTTTCCGGGGACGGCTGCACAGCCCGGCCGGCTCCCCGTACACTGTGCGCGGCCCTCGCCTCCGACCGGCAACGCCCAGGGCGACCGCCGGACGGCGACGCACCGCCCGACTTCACCCACTGCCGATGCCAGGACGCGTCGGATACCGGTCACGCCTCGTGGCCGGCGGCATTTCACGGAGGCCAGGACGGCCCCCGTGGCACTCATCGAAGCCTCAATTCCAGGGAAACCGCCATGCTTCGCCTTCGCTGCCTTGCCGCCCTGCTCCTCGGTGGCCTGCTTCACGGCGCGCCCGCCTCCGCCGCCGATATCGACAAAGCCACTTATGGCTTCCCCTTGACCAACCCGTTCGAGGCGACCATCGCCACCACGCCGCCGGACCTGCGCCCGGCGCTGTTGGCCGACGAGGACATCGATCAGGACGATTACACCCTGCGGCTGCGCCCCGAGCGCGAATTCATCCTGCCGGACAACTTCTGGCCGGTTAAACAGTTGCGCTACCGCCTGGCGCGCCAGGATCATCCGGCGCCGCTGATCTTCGTCATCGCCGGCACCGGCGCGCCGTACTCCAGCAGCCTCGCCGAATACCTGAAGAAGCTGTTCTACGGCGCCGGCTACCACGTGGTGCAGTTGTCCTCGCCGACCAGCTACGACTTCATGGCCGCCGCCTCGCGCCATGCCACCCCGGGGGTGTCCAGCGAGGACGCGGACGACCTGTACCGGGTCATGCAAGCGGTACGCGCCCAGCACCCGAAACTGCCGGTCACCGACTTCTACCTCACCGGCTACAGCCTCGGCGCGCTGGACGCGGCCTTCGTCAGCAAGCTCGACGAGACTCGCCGCAGCTTCAACTTCAAGCGCGTGCTGATGCTCAACCCGCCGGTCAACCTGTACACCTCGGTGACCAACCTGGACCGCCTGGTACAGACCCAGGTGAAGGGGATCGACAACACCACGACCTTCTACGACGTGGTGCTGAGCAAGCTGACCCGCTATTTCCAGCAGAAAGGCTACATCGATCTCAACGATGCCCTGCTCTTCGACTTCCAGTCGTCCAAGCAACGCCTGTCCGATGAGCAAATGGCGATGCTGATCGGCACCTCGTTCCGCTTTTCCGCCGCCGACATCACCTTCACCTCCGACCTGATCAACCGTCGCGGCCTGATCACGCCTCCCACCTACCCGATCAGCGAAGGCACCAGCCTGACGCCGTTCTTCCGCCGCGCGCTGCAATGCGACTTCGACTGCTACCTGAGCGAGCAGCTCATTCCCCACTGGCGCAAGTTGTCCAAGGGCGGCAGCCTCGCTCAACTGGTGGATCAGGTAAGCCTCTACGCCCTGGAGGACTACCTGCGCAACAGCGACAAGATCGCCGTCATGCACAATGCCGACGATGTGATTCTCGGCCCCGGCGACCTGGGCTTCCTGCGCCGCACCCTGGGTCCGCGGCTGATCGTCTACCCCTACGGCGGCCATTGCGGCAACCTCAATTACCGCGTCAACAGCGACGCCATGCTGGAGTTCTTCCGTGGCTAAGAAACCGCTCTTGCTCGCCTTGCTGCTGATCAGCGGCGCGGCACTCGCCGACCAGCCCGCCGACGACGGCTTCACCCAGCCGCTGAAGGACCTGAAGTTCAACCCGGGCCTGGACCAGCGGGAGTTCGAACGTTCCACCTGGCAGGCGCTGACCATCTACGACCCGCTGGAATCCTGGAACCGCCGGGTCTACCACTTCAACTACCGGGTCGACGAATGGGTCCTGCTGCCGGTGGTCAACGGCTACCGCTACGTCACCCCGAGTTTCGTGCGCACCGGGGTCAGCAACTTCTTCAGCAACCTGGGGGATGTGCCCAACCTGCTCAACAGCCTGCTGCAGTTCAAGGGCAAGCGCGCCCTGCAGACCACCGGGCGGTTGTTGGTGAATACCACGGTGGGCGTCGTCGGCCTGTGGGACCCGGCGACCCGCTGGGGCCTGCCCAAGCAGAGCGAGGACTTCGGCCAGACCCTGGGCTTCTACGGCGTGCCGGCGGGCCCATATCTGATGCTACCGCTGCTGGGCCCGTCCAACCTGCGGGACACCGGTGGGTTGGTGGTGGATTTCGGCGCAGAGAGCCAGATCAACTACCTGAACATGAACGACCTGAGCGGCGAGTATCCGGAAATCACCGTGCTGCGCGGCATCGACAAGCGCTACACCACCAACCTGCGCTACGGCCAGCTCAACTCGCCGTTCGAATACGAAAAGATCCGCTACGTCTACACCGAGGCGCGCAAGCTGCAGATCGCCGAATAGCCGGCGCGGGCCGGCTCAGGCGCCCGCCGTCTCGTCGGCCTTCACGTCCAGCGCGTCCAGGCGCGCCCGCAGCAGGTCTGGAAACCGCTTGAACCAAGTCTGGTTCAAGGGCGATGGATGGGGCAGCGGGTGCAGGCGGAACGTTCGCGCCTCGTCGCCGCTGCGCAGCTCCACCTCCAGGGACTCGTTGAAACGCGCCTCCCGCGCCCAGAAGGCTTCCAGCGTCTCGCGGGTTTCCCTGGACTGTTCCAGGCCGAACCAGAGAAACGCCTCGCGCCCCAGGGTGATGACGTCCCGGCCGTCCCATTGCTCGATCAGCAGGCGGCTCATCAGGGGGTGGAAGCGCCGCTTCACCGCCATCGACCAAGCCTTGTTGCCCACCGGCTTGTACGGCACGGTGTTGATCCAGAAGAAGCCCCGTCCCAGGGCCCGCAGCGCCTCGAAGTCCGGCGCCGGCTCGCCGTGCAGGTGCTGGTAAAGCACTTTGCGCACGATCCGCCCGCCGGAGCCGATGAACGGCTCGCCGTGGCGGACCTCCTCGCGCCCCGGGTCGCGACCGAAGAAGCCGATCCGCGCGGTGCGCTCGCCGGCGCCGATGATCGGTTCCAGCGGGTCCTTGCCGAAGCGCCGGTAAATCTCCGTGTCGATCCCCTCGATATGGGCCGCCTGCTCGCGGAAGCGGTCGCGGAACGCCTTGCTCAAGGCCATGGGTGTCCTCCTCGGGTGGTCCTCATGCATCTCGACCGCCATCCGCCGCGCGGGTGCGGCCGCCGGTCCCGCGCGCCGGTCGGTGGCGGGGAACGAGGCCGATGGCGGCGAGGTCGGGATAAGCAGGCCCCGTCGGCCGTCGAGAGGAGAACGCCATGACCCTGCCCGCCCAGGACCTGCTGCAACGCTTCCGCCGGCGTCGCGCCGGCGATGACGACGCGCGCCTGCCGGCGCTGCTACGCCGGTACGCCGAGCCCCTGCCGGCCCTGGACGACCCGGCGTTCGGCGAACGGTTCGACCGCTACGGCGACGCCCGGGTGGTGCTGATCGGCGAGGCCAGCCATGGCAGCTCCGAGTTCTACCGGGCCCGCGCGGCCATCACCCGGCGCCTGATCGAACACCATGGCTTTGACTTGGTGGCGGTGGAAGCCGACTGGCCGGATGCCGGCCAGATCGACCGCTACGTGCGCGACCTGGGGCCTTCCTCGTGGACCGAGCAGGCCTTCGCGCGCTTTCCCACCTGGATGTGGCGCAATGCCGAGGTGTGCGAATTCGCCCGCTGGTTGCAGGCCCATAACCGGACGCTGGCGGCGGCGCGACGGGTGGAGTTCCGGGGCCTGGACATCTATAGCCTGCGCAATTCCATGACCGAGGTGCTGCGCTACTTGGACCAGGCCGACCCCGAGGCGGCGCGCCACGCCCGCCAGCGCTACGCCTGCCTCACGCCCTGGCAGGACGATCCAGCCCTGTACGGGCATTTCGTCGAGCGGGTCGGCGAGCCGTCCTGCGAGCAAGCGGTCGTCGAGCAACTGAGGCAATTGCTGGGCGACCGTCTGGAGCGTTTCGTCCAGGACGAGGAGGCGTTCTTCAGCGCGACCCAGAACGCCCGGGTGGTACGGGCCGCCGAACAGTACTACCGGGCCATCTACCGGGGCAGCACCGCCTCCTGGAATCTCCGTGACCGGCACATGTTCGACACCCTGCGCGCCCTCATGGAGCACCGGGGGTCGGCCACGAAGGCGGTGGTCTGGGCCCACAACTCCCACATCGGCAACGCGGCGGCCACCGCCATGGGTTGGGAGGGAGAATTCAACATCGGCCAGCTATGCCGCACCGCCTGGGGGCGGGACGCCGTCCTGATCGGCATGGGCACGGACCGGGGCGAGGTGGCGGCGGCCGACGACTGGGACGGCGAGATGCGGGTGAAGCGCGTGCGCCCCGCCGATCCGGACAGTTGGGAGCGGCGCTTCCTCCAGGCCGGCATATCGGCCTCCCTCACCGACTGGCGGGGCGACGACCGCGAGGTGCTCCGCGAGGCGTTGTGCGAGGCGCTGCTGGAGCGCGCCATCGGAGTCATCTACCGGCCGGATACGGAACGCCTCAGTCACTACTTCGAGGCGGTGCTGGCGGAGCAGTTCGACGCCTACCTGTGGTTCGAGGAGACCCATGCCGTGGAGGCCCTGCCCACCGGCGGCTCCCGCAGCCATGAGGAGGACACCTTCCCGTTCGGCCTGTGAGCGCTACAGGCTGGCTTCCGGGGCCGAGCGCTGGGCGGACAGGTAGGGCAGCACGGCGGCCAGCAGCGGCTCCTTGAAGACATCCTGGAAGCGGTGCGCCAGGCCGGGTATCAGGCGCAGTTGGGCACCCCTGACGTGGGCCGCGACGTGCACGCCATGCATCACCGGCAACAGCGGGTCGGCGGTGCCGTGGATGACCAGGGTCGGCACCCGCAGCCGTTCCAGCAACGGTACCCGGCTCGGCTCGGCGAGGATCGCCAGCAAGTGCCGCTGCACGCCCTCGGGGTTGAAGGCGCGGTCGTAAGCTTGGGCGGCCTGGCGCAGCAACTGCTCGCGGTCGTCGCTCACCTCCGGGCTGCCCAAGGCGGCCAGCAGGTCCGCCTGGCGTTCCAGCGCGGCGGCCCGGTCCGGCGCCTCGCGGCGCGCCAACAGCGCCAACAACGCCTCGCTGGGCGCCGGCAGCCCCTGGGCACCGGAGCTGGTCATGATCAGGGTGAGGCTGAGCACCCGCTCGGGTGCCCGGTCCGCCATATGCTGGGCGATCATGCCGCCCATGCTCGCGCCCAGCACGTGGGCGCGCCGCACGCCCAACGCATCCAGCAGGCGCAGGCCGTCGTCGGCCATGTCGGTCAGACTGTAGGGCGCCTGGACCGGCAGGCCAAGTCGGTAGCGCAGGACCTCGTAGGTCAGGCTGACCCCGGGCGGCTCCTTCAACCACGCGGACAGGCCGACGTCGCGGTTGTCGTAGCGGATCACCCGGAAGCCCTGCTCGCACAGGCGCGCGACCACTTCGTCCGGCCAGTGGATCAACTGCCCGCCCAGGCCCATGATCAGCAACAGGGTCGGGTCCTGGGCATCGCCGATACTCTGGTAGGCCAGCCGCACATCCCCCAGCGCCACGGTCTCGGTGGGCACATGAGTATCGCAGCGGGCGGCGGCGAGGCAGATCGGGGCGCCGAGCAAGACGGCCAGGAGCAACAGCAAACGCATGGTGGAATCCGGAACGCGGGGCCAGTGAAAGGCCGATTCTGCCCGGGCGTTCCGCCACCGCGCTGCCACAAGCGGGTGACAATTGAATGACAGACGCCGAACGGCTCGTCGGCGCCTGTCACGCGAAGCGCGCGCGCAGCCCCCGCGCCGCGGCCACCATGTTCACCAGCGCCGCCTCGGTCTCCGGCCAGCCACGGGTCTTCAACCCACAATCCGGGTTGACCCATAGACGCTCCACGGGGAGCCGCTCCAGGGCCCTCTCCAGCAGATGGCGCATCGCGTCCGTCGTCGGCACCCGTGGCGAGTGGATGTCGTACACCCCGGGGCCGATCTCGTTGGGGTAGGCAAAGGCTTCGAAGGCGTCCAGCAACTCCATGTCGGAGCGCGAGGTTTCCAGAGTGACGACGTCGGCGTCCATGGCCGCGATGGCGGCGATCACCTCGTTGAACTCGCTGTAGCACATGTGAGTATGGATCTGGGTCTCGTCGGCCACGCCCGAGGCGCACAGGCGGAACGCCTCGGTGGCCCACGCCAGGTAGGCGTCCCAGCGGTCGCGACGCAGGGGTAGGCCCTCGCGGAAGGCCGCCTCGTCGATCTGGATGATCGGAATGCCCGCCGCCTCCAAGTCGTTCACCTCGTCACGAATGGCCAGGGCCAATTGCCGGGCCTGGGTTTCGAGGGGAAGGTCTTCCCTGGGAAAGGACCACATCAGCAGGGTCACCGGGCCGGTGAGCATGCCCTTCATGGGCTTGCCGGTGAGCCCCTGGGCGTAGGCGATCCAGTCCACCGTCATGGTTCGCGGGCGTCTCAGGTCGCCATAGATCACCGCCGGCTTGGCGCAGCGGGAGCCGTAGCTCTGCACCCAGCCGAAGCGGGTGAAGGCGTAGCCGTCCATCTGTTCGGCGAAGTACTCGGCCATGTCGTTGCGCTCGGCCTCGCCGTGCACCAGCACATCCAGGCCCAGCCGTTCCTGGATCTCCACCGCATGGCGGATTTCGCTTCGCATGGCCTCGGCGTATCCGGCGGCGGACAGCGCGCCCTGGCGATGGGCCTGGCGCGCCAGGCGGATCGCGGCGGTCTGCGGGAAGGAACCGATGGTGGTGGTGGGCAAGGGTGGCAGGCGCAACCGCTGGCGTTGCAGCGGGGAACGCTCGGCGTAGGGCGAACGGCGCCGACTGTCCTCGGGCCGCACCGAGGCCAGCCGGGCCTGGACCTCGGCCCTGTGGATGCGCGGCGAGGCGAAGCGACTGGCCTGGCGGGTGCGGCTGTCGGCGAGGGCGGCGCGGACATCGACCGCCTGCGGATGATCCACCGCCCGGGCCAGCAGCGCGACTTCCTCGCACTTCTGTACGGCGAAGGCCAGCCAGGTTTTCAGGTCATCGTCCAGGCGATCCTCCCGGGCCAGGTCGACCGGGCAGTGCAGCAGGGAGCAGGACGGCGCGACCCACAGGCGGTCTCCCAGGCGCTCGGCGGCGTCGCGCAGCAGGGCCAGGGTCTTCTCCAGGTCGCAGCGCCAGACGTTGCGCCCGTTCACCACGCCGAGGGACAGCACCTTGTAGGCCGGCAGGCGGTCGAGGATGGCGGGGTATTGCTCGGGCGCGCGCACCAGATCCACATGGAGGCCGTCCACCGGTAGACCGGCGGCCAGCCCCAGGTTGTCTTCCAGGCCGCCAAAGTAGGTGGCCACCAGCTTCTTCAGCGGCGCCCGCTGCAGCAGGTTGTAGGCGCGCTCGAAGGCGTTCTTCCACGCCTGGGGCAGGTCCAGGGCCAGGATCGGTTCGTCCAGTTGCACCCATTCCACGCCTTGGGCGGCCAGGCGCTGGAGAATCTCGCCATACACCGGCAACAGGCGCTCGAGCAGCTCCAGCTTGTCGAAAAGGTCTTCCTTGGGGTGGCCCTTGACCTTACCCAGCCAAAGGTAGGTGAGCGGGCCGATCAAGACCGGCTTTACCGGATAGCCCAGCGCGCGCGCCTCTTCCACCTCCTCAAAGAGCTGGTCCCAGGACAGGGCGAACTCCTGGTCGGCGCTGAATTCGGGGACCAGGTAGTGGTAGTTGGTATCGAACCACTTGGTCAGCTCCAGCGCCGCCCCCGCCCGCTCGCCGGAGGACCCGCAACGGGGCGCGCTCACGCCCCGGGCCATGGCGAACAGCGTATCCAGGCTTGGCCGCTCCCCTTCGACGCGGAAGCGCGAGGGCACCGCTCCGACCATCAGGGACTGGGCCAGCACTTGGTCGTACCAGGCGAAGTCGCCCACCGGCAGCAGGTCGAGCCCGGCGTCGCGCTGGACCTGCCAGTGGCGCGCCCGCAACTCTCGCCCGCACTCGCGTAGCGCGGTCTCGCTCAGTTCGCCTTTCCAGAAGGCTTCCAAGGCTTTCTTCAATTCGCGGTCGTGACCGACGCGGGGAAATCCAAGGGAATGGGACAAAGCCATGTCAGGGTGCTCCTTCAAGGGAGCGGGCATTGTCGACACCCCTCAAGTCATGAGACAAACTCAACCTTCTTTTGATGAACTCCAGTTTTATTCATGTTGGTCGGTACCCTCCTGCCTTGCCAGGGGCGTGGCGGCCGTCTCGATCGCCTTCGTGCCGAGGTACCGATGCTCGAACTGCGCCACTTGAAAACCCTTCATGCGCTGCGGGAGGCGGATAGCCTGGTGGAGGCCGCCGAGCGCCTGCACCTGACCCAGTCGGCCCTCTCCCATCAGTTCAAGGAATTGGAAGAGCGCCTGGGGGTGCCGCTGTTCATCCGCAAGACCAAGCCGGTGCGCTTCACCAGCGCCGGTCTGCGCCTCCTCCAACTGGCCGACAACCTGCTGCCCCAGTTGCGTAGCGCCGAACGGGACCTGGCGCGGCTGGCTGGCGGCACGGCCGGCCGCCTGCATATGGCCATCGAATGCCACAGTTGCTTCCAGTGGCTGATGCCGACCATCGACCAGTTCCGCGACGCCTGGCCGGAAGTGGAGCTGGACCTAGCCTCGGGCTTTTCCTTCGCCCCGTTGCCGGCTCTGGCCCGGGGCGACCTCGACTTGGTGGTGACCGCCGACCCGGTGGAGCTGAGCGGGATCACCTACGTGCCGCTGTTCACCTACGAGGCGCTGCTGGCGGTGGCCAACCAGCACCCGCTGGCCGGCAAGCCTTATATCCAGCCGGAAGACCTGCGGGACCAGGTGCTGATCACCTACCCGATCGAGCGGGATCGCCTGGATATCTTCACCCGCTTCCTCGAACCCGCCGACGTCGAGCCCGCGCAGGTGCGCACCTCGGAGCTCACGGTGATGATGATGCAACTGGTGGCCAGCGGGCGGGGCGTCTGCTGCCTGCCCAACTGGGCGCTGCACGAATACAGCGCCCGGGGCTATGTGACCGCCAAGCGCCTCGGGGAGAAGGCGCTCCATGCCACGCTGCACGCGGCGATCCGCAGCGACATGCTGGACGCGCCCTTCATGCGCGACTTCCTGCTCACCGCCAAGGACACCTCGTTCGCCACCCTATCCGGTGTCAGCGCCGCCAAGGGCTGATGCTTCGAGGCCGGTCGCTCAGGCGCCGTGCCGCGTATAGCCCCAGTAGCGCCACCGCCAAGGCGCCGACGGCCAACGCGCCGGCGGTGTTGCTGCCGCGGGCGAAACCGCCGTCGATGCGCCGCTCGCCGCTGGGCGGCTCGAACAGGTTCCCCGAGGACTGGGCCACGGGCTTGGCCCGGGCGAAGGCGCGGTCCAGCACCCAGCGCGACAACGCCGGGAAACCCGGGGTCAGGAAATGCTGGACCCGCAGCAGGGTGGCGACACCGCCGACGGTGACCGAGGCGCGCGGCCGGAGCGCCAGGGACACGATGGCGTCGGCGACCTTGCGCGGGTCGTATACCGGCGGCGGTGGCTTGATGCTGCGACCACTGTAGTTGCCGCCGTCACGCAGGCCGGGCGTGTCGATGAAGGCCGGGTAGACATCGCAGACATGGATGCCCCGCCAGCCGCTGAGTTCGCCGCGCAGGGCCTCGGTGAAGCCGCGCAGGCCATATTTCGCCGCGGAATAGGCGGCGGCGTAGGGCTGGGCGACCCAACTCCCCAAGGACAGGGTGTTGATCAGAACGCCATGGCCCTGGCGCTTGAAGATCGGCAGCACCACGTGGGCACCCCGCATGTAGCCCAGCAGGTCGGTCTGCACCACCTGCTCGTGGGCGGCCAGCGGGGTCTCCTCGAACCGCCCCACGGCGCCGACCCCGGCGTTGTTCACCCAGACATCGAGGCGCCCGCCGCCGATGCGCTGGGCCGTCTCGCCCAGTCGGCGCACGGCATCGGGATCGGTGACGTCGGTGATCACCGCCTCGGCGCCGCCCCCGAGACGACGGCAGGCATCGACCACATCGGCCAATGCCTCGCCATCCCGGGCCGCCAGTACCACATAGGCGCCGCGCCGCGCGAAGGCCAGGGCGGTCGCGCGGCCGATACCGCTGGAAGCGCCGGTCACCACCACCAGCTTGTCTGTCAGATCGTTGCTCGCCATCGGGCTCTCCTCGTTCGTTGCCGGTCGGGCATCAGAAAAAGGGACTCGGGCGCGCGCGGATCATTCCCGGCGTCCGGCGAGCGGCGCCGATCCGCTCAGCCCTTGTGCTTGCGCTGCGGTTTGGGCCGGCCCTGGACACACTTGAAGCGGGGCTCGGTCTTGCAGATCACATAGAGGCGCCCCCGGCGCTTGACGATCTGGCAGTCCCGATGACGAAGCTTGGCCTTCTTCAGCGAGGCGAGGACTTTCATGCGCGACCTCCGGCGAAACCGGCGAAGCGCTTATGGAAGCCCGCCACGCGCCCTTCGCTCTTGGCCTGCCGCTGCTGCTCGGTGTAGACCGGGTGCGAGGCGCTGGACACGTCCAGCGGCACGTAGGGATAAGTTACGCCATCGCTATGCCGCCGCGTCTTGTCCGTTTCGACGCAAGAGCCGATGAGGAAATACACATCGGCGGCCAGGTCGTGGAACAGTACGGGGCGGTAATGGGGATGGATACCGGGTTTCATCTGCCTCTCCATTTAATGTTATAAGGTAACAATACTGGAAGGCACGCTTTCCTTCAACGCCCTTGTGCCAACCCGTTCCCGACCCGGCGCTAGCGCAACGCCTCAGAGGATCGCCAAGCGGCGTTTACGGGTCGGGGGCGGAAATGCCGCGTCGAGGATCGACAGGTCTCGATCGTCCAGCCGGATGTCCGCCGCCTCGGCGTTCCGCCGCAAGTGTTCGGGATCGATCGCCTTGGGGATGGCCATCACGCCGGGTTCGCGCAGGCACCAGGCCAGGGCGATCTGCGCTGGTGTCGCGTCATGACGCTCGGCCACCTGGCCCAGCGCGGGGTGCTTCAACAACTGGCCGCCCTGGCCCACGGGACAGTAGGCCATCAACGGCAGATCATGCCGGCGCTGCCAGGGCAGCAGGTCGAAATCGATTCCCCGGACCTCGGGGTTGTACTGCACCTGGTTCACCGCGCAGCGGGTGTCGCTCAACGCCTCCAAGTCATCGACATCGAAATTCGAGACTCCCCAATGGCGGATCCTGCCCTGCTCCCGCAGGCGCTCGAAGGCCTCCACGGTCTCCCCCAGGGGGTATTCGCCGCGCCAGTGCAGCAGGTACAGGTCGAGGTAGTCCGTGCCCAAGCGACGCAGGCTCTCCTCGCAGGCGCGGGGCAGGCTGTGTCGCCCGGCATTCCACGGATAGGCCTTGCTGACCAGAAAGACCTCGTCGCGGCGCCCGGCGATGGCCTCGCCCACCACTCGCTCGGCGCCGCCATCAGCATACATCTCCGCCGTGTCGATGAGAGTCAGGCCCAGGTCCAGGCCAAGACACAACGCCGCCACCTCCTCCTGGCGCCGCGTGGTCGATTCACCCATGCGCCAAGTTCCCTGGCCAATGACCGGCAGTTCATTTCCTCGCAAGCTTATGTAGCGCACCGCACACTCTCCCTCGGTCCAGGCCGAACGGCGTGCCCAGCGCCACCGCTCCCTTTGCTCAAGACCCTCGGCCGGGGCGGGAATTCGACCCGCGCTCGTCAGGGCGGGAAGGTTTGCCCCGCCGGGCCGGCCACGCTGAACGAAAACGCCGCGCATCTAGTCGCGCCCGGGGCGAGCAAGTACCCTTCGCCCCTCGCCGGCCTGGCGAACCTTTGGCGAGACGACGACATGCAAAGCGGACGCGACCTGCGCATCGATTTCTTCCGTGGCTTGGCCCTGCTGTTCATCTTTTGGGATCACATTCCGCAGAACCCCCTGGGCCTGCTGACGCCGCGCAACATCGGCTTCAGCGATGCCGCGGAGATCTTCGTGTTCCTCGCCGGCTACGCGGCCGTGATGGCCTACGGCAAGGTGCTGCGGCGTGACGGCTACGGCTACGCGTGCCTGCGCATCCTGCGTCGGGTCTGGGTCCTGTACGTGGCCCACATCTTCCTGCTGGCGGTGTTGATGGGCATCGTGTTCGTCACCAACAGCCACGTGGAAACCCGGGATTTCATCGCCGAGATGGGCCTGGGCTATTTCCTTACCGACCCGCAGCAGGCCCTGATCGACGAACTGCTGCTGCGCTTCAAGCCGAACCTGATGGACCCGCTGCCCCTCTACGTGGTGCTGCTGATGGCGCTGCCGGCGATCCTGCCGGCGCTGATGCGCCACACGGTAGCCAGCGTCGCCGCCTCCCTGGCCCTCTACCTGTGCGCCCCGCTGCTGCAGTGGAACTTCGCCGCCGCCAGCGGAGGAACCTGGTTCTTCAACCCCTGGGCCTGGCAATTCCTGTTCGTGCTGGGCGGCGCGGCCTCGCTGGCGGCCCAACGCCGCCAGGCCGCCGGCGCGCGGCTCGTGCCCCATCGCCGGCGGCTGCTGCTGGCCCTGTGCGCCGGTTACCTGTTCGCGACCGGCCTGATCGCCGTGTCCTGGCGCTTCCCCGCGTTGCACGACGCCTGGATGCCCCCGGTCCTCGCGCAGTGGCTGTATCCCATCGACAAGACCAACCTGGCGCCGGCACGGCTGCTGCACTTCCTGGCGCTGGCGTATTGCGTGTCGGCCTGGCTGCCGACGGGAGACTGGCTGAAGCGCTGGCCAGCCCGGGAGTTCACCCGCATGGGACGTCATTCGCTGGAGGTGTTTTGCCTGGGGGTACTGCTCGCCCCGCTGGCGGATGCCGCCAACACCCTGGCGGACGACCATCCCCTGGCGCAGGTGTGCACCGCCCTGCTGGGGTTGATCCTGATGGCGGGCCTGGCGGCCTGGCTCGACCTGAATCGACGCCTGGGCCAGAAGCCGAGGACGCCGGCGACGGTCACGCTGCAACCGACCTGAGGAACTGGTGGCGGGGACGACCGAGCCGGTCCGGCGAAACGACAGCGGGAGCCGTGCTTGCGCACGGCCCCCGCTGGGCTCATCGTCGGGGACGCTCGCGGAAACTCAGGACGCGACGCCAGGAGCCGGGGCGGTCGTGGCCTGGTTGGCCTGGCCGGGCTTGAAGACGCGGTAAAGCACCACCAGCAGCACCAGGAAGGCCGGGCCGACGTACAGGGCGATGCGGGTATCCGGGAAGTAGGCCATCAGGCCGACCACCAGCACCAGGAACGCCATGGCCACGTAGGAGCTCACCGGGAACAGCCACATGCGGAAAGCCAGGCGATCGCGCTCGGCCGGGCTGAGGCTGCGGCGGAAGCGCAGTTGCGCCAGCAGGATCATCGCCCAGGTCCAGATCGCGCCGAAGGTGGCGATGGACGTCACCCAGACGAACACCTTCTCCGGCACTAGGTAATTCAGCAAGACGCCGAACAGCAGCGCCACCGCCGATACCATCAGCGCCCGACGCGGCACGCCCTGGCTGGTCACGGCGAACGCGCGCGGCGCTTGGCCCTGTTGCGCCAGGCTATAGAGCATGCGGCCGGTACTGAAGATGCCGCCGTTGCAGGAAGACAGCGCCGCGGTGATCACCACGAAGTTGATGATGCCGGCCGCCGCCTTGATGCCCATGCGCTCGAAGGTCATCACGAAGGGGCTGCCCTGGGTACCGATCTCGTTCCACGGGTAGATGGACATGATCACGAACAGCGCGCCGACATAGAACAGCAGGATGCGCCAGAACACCGAGCCAATGGCATGGGGGATGGTTTTCTGGGGGTTCTTCGCCTCGCCGGCGGTGAGGCCGATCATCTCGACGCCCAGGTAGGCGAACATCACCATTTGCAGCGACATCAACACACCCTGGAAGCCATTGGGCATGAAGCCGCCATGGGTCCACAGGTTGGAAATGCCGGTGGCGATGCCGCCGTTGCCCAGGCCGAAGACGATCATCCCCGCGCCCGCCAGGACCATGGCGATGATGGTGACGATCTTGATCAGGGCGAACCAGAACTCGAACTCACCGAAGGCGCGCACGGCGATCAGGTTCACCATGCTCATGCTCACCAGGGCCGCCAGCGCCCAGATCCAGCGCGGCACGTCGGGGAACCAGATACCCATGTAGATGGCCACCGCGGTGATTTCCGCGACGCAGGTCACCAGCCAGAGGAACCAGTAGTTCCAGCCGGTGAGGAAGCCGGCCAGCGGGCCGAGGTAGTCTTGGGCGTAGCGGCTGAAGGAGCCCGCCACCGGGTTGTGCACGGCCATTTCGCCCAGGGCGCGCATGATCACCAGGATCGCCAGGCCACCGAGAACGTAGGAAAGCATGATGGCCGGCCCGGCCATCTGGATAGCCTTCGCCGAACCGAGGAACAGGCCCACGCCGATGCAGGCGCCCAGGGCCATCAGCCGGATGTGACGCTCGCCCAAGTCGCGGTGGAGGGTGTCACGTTGCGGATCGTTTTCGCCGACGTGCATGAAGCGGTTACCTCTATATCTTGTATTTATCGAGAAATCGGATGCGGGCCCGTTCGTGACAGCGATCGACCGGCACGCGCCGCCCCGTCGAGCGGCCTTCATGGGGGCGCGAAACGGGACGGGAACCGAGGCACCCGAGGTCGGCGGCGAGTTTTGCACAAAGACAACTCAGCGTCATGCTCCGTTTTAGAGCGGCCGCATCCGTACAGGGCCAGTCGCCAGTAGCGGAGCGCAGGTTTACCCATGGCAAGCCGCTTTTGCGACAGGTTCTGCCGAAAGCCGGTACGAAATCAGAATTTTATCAGCGAAGCGGCGCCGAAACGGGAGGTCCGCTCGCCCCGCTCACTCGTCGGCGCCGGCCACCAGCAGCAGGGACAGGGGAAGCCCGGAAACCGGGTGGGACGGTTCGCGCACCGATTCGAGGCGCATGCCCGCCGCCTGCAGTAGCGCGACCCAGGACTCCAGGGTCCGAAAGTACCAGGGCATCGGCGAGAACCCCTCGCCGAAGGCGGCGAAGCGCTCCAGCCGCCAGCCATCGCGATAGCCCTCCTCCCCCGCCGCCGTCCAGGGGTGCACGGTCTGAATCAATAGCGCGGCGCCGGGCGCCAAGGCGTCCCGCAGGCCGGTCAGCAGCGTGTCGGGATGTTCGTCCAGCAAGGCGAAATTGCAGACGGCGGCGTCGAACAGGCCGAAGCGACGGGGATGCGCCGGCCAGTCGGCATAGGCCAGCGTCTCGAAGCGTCCGCCTGCGGACCGGGCCGCCTCGACCAGCAACGGGGAGCCGTCGATGCCCAAGGTCTCGATGCCGTCGGCCATCAGGGCCCGGCACAGCCAGCCCTCGCCGCAGCCGACGTCCAGCACCCGCGCCGGCCGTCGTTCGCGCACCGCCGCGAGAATCGCCGCGTCGGTACCCAGGCGGCGGCTCTCGATGCGTCGCTCGCGGACGGCGCGGGTCCAAGGATCGGCGTTGCGTTGCCAACTGGCGAGCAGGCGCTCGACGCCCGCATCGGTGGAAGGAAGCGAAGGGTCGCCCATGGCCAGGACCGATCAGCCGCCGGCGAGGCCGTCGAGGTACAGCGCCTCCACCTTCGTGCGGGCCCAGGGGGTCCGGCGCAGAAACACCAGGCTCGACTTCAGGCTCGGTTCATGCTGGAAGCAGCGGATCGGGACGCGCCTGGCCAGCTCGGGCCAGCCGTGGCGGGCCACCAACTCGGCGAGCAGGGCGTTCAAGGTGATGCCATGCAACGGGTCGCGGGAAGGGGACGTCATGGGGGATCGCCAGAAGCCAGGGAGGATGCAGCTTAGCAGAGCGGGGCGAGCCTCCCCAGGCGTCGGAAGGACGCGGCGGCCGGCGGCCGCCGCGAAGGCTCAGCGGGAGGCGTCGCGGTATTCCCGCTCGGCGGCCTCGAAGCGGGCCTGCATGGCGGCCGACGGCTGCTTGCCCAGCAGGCTGACGATCACGATGGCCAGGCTGGCGAAGGCGAATCCCGGGATGATCTCGTACAGGCCGAACAGCGCCAATTGCTTCCAGACGATCACGGTCACCGCGCCCACCAGCATGCCGGCCAGGGCGCCGTCGCGGGTCATGCGTTTCCACAGCAGGGAGAACAGTACCACCGGGCCGAACGCCGCGCCGAAGCCGGCCCAGGCGTAGGACACCAGCCCCAGCACCTTGCTGTCCGGGTTCGCCGCCAGGGCGATGGCCACCGCCGAGATCAGCAGCACCATGCCCCGGCCGACCCAGACCAGCTCGCGCTCGCCGGCGCCCTTGCGCAGGAACGCCTTGTAGAAATCCTCGGTCAGCGCGCTGGAGCACACCAGCAACTGGCAGCTCAGGGTGCTCATCACCGCCGCGAGGATGCCCGACAGCACCACCCCGGCGACCCAGGGGTTGAACAGCAGCTTGGTCAGTTCGATGAACACCCGCTCACTGTTCTCGCTCACAGGCCCGGCCTGGCCGGGATTGTCGGCGAAGTAGGCGATACCGAAGAAACCGGCGGCCACCGCTCCGCCCAGGCACAGAATCATCCAGGTCATGCCGATGCGACGGGCGTTGGGGATGGACTTCACCGAGTCGGCGGCCATGAAGCGCACCAGAATGTGGGGCTGGCCGAAGTAGCCCAGGCCCCAGCCCAGCAGGGAAACGACCGCGACGAAGCCCAGCCCACGGAACAGATCGAGGTTCGCCGGGTTGCGCGCCTCGATGGTGGCGATCGCGGCCGGATAATCGCCCAGGGCGAGGATCACGAACACCGGCGTGATCAACAGGGCGAAGATCATCAGGGTGGCCTGCACGGTATCGGTCCAGCTCACCGCCAGGAAACCACCGATGGACACGTAGGCGATGGTGGCGGCGGCGCCGACCCACAGCGCGATGTCGTAGGGCACGCCGAAGGTGCTTTCGAACAGACGGGCCCCGGCCACCACGCCGGAGGCGCAATAGATGGTGAAGAACACCAGGATCACCAGGGCCGACAGCACCCGCAGAATGCGGCTGTGATCCTCGAAACGGTGGCTGAAGTAGTCCGGCAGGGTCAGGGCGTTGTCGTTGTGCTCGGTGTGGACTCGCAGGCGACCGGCGACGAACAGCCAGTTGAGCCAGGCGCCGGCGATCAGGCCAATGGCGATCCAGCTCTCCGACAGCCCCGACACGTAGATGGCCCCCGGCAGCCCCATCAACAGCCAGCCGCTCATGTCCGAGGCGCCGGCGGACAGCGCGGTGACGAAACTCCCCAGGCTGCGCCCGCCCAGGATGTAGTCGGAAAAGTCCTTGGTGGCGCGGTAGGCGGCGAAGCCGATCAGGACCATCGCCAGGATGTAGATCACGAAGGTGATCAGAGTCGGGTTGCTCACACTCATGGGTATCTACCCTTGCGTTGTTGTTATACGGCCGGGCGATGACCCGGTGACCGTCTTGAAGGCGCCGCTCGTGGCGACGATCGAGGCTCCCGCCCGCTCCGGGGCTGGCCGCGCGGGCCGTGCCGTTCCTCTGGCATGAAGGATGAGGTGCGCCGGAGCGCATCGAGAGGACGAAGCGAAGCGGCGTGGAGTTTACACGCCGGCGCGCCGTTTGCAGCGGCGCGATGCGGCGGGCGCCGGGCCTCGCCGTATCTCGGGGTTCACCGGGACGAGGTCATTCGTCGGCCAGGGACAGCAGCGAGGCGTTGCCGCCCACCGCCGTGGTGTTGACCGAGGTGGTGCGCTCGCTGACGAAACGCAGCAGGTAGTTCGGCCCGCCGGCCTTCGGCCCGGTACCGGACAGGCCATGGCCACCGAACGGCTGCACGCCCACCACCGCGCCGATCTGGTTGCGGTTGACGTACAGGTTGCCGACCCGTGCCAGGTGCTCGATGCGCCGCGCGGTTTCCTCGTTGCGGCTGTGCACCCCCAGGGTCAGGCCGTAGCCGGTGGCGTTGATGGCGCGCACCACGTCGTCCAGGTGCTCGGCGGCGAAGCGCGCGACGTGCAGCACCGGCCCGAAGTGTTCCTTGTCCAGCACGTGGATGCCGTCGATCTCGAAGGCCACCGGGGCCACGAAGTGTCCCCGCAGGCCGCTGGGCAGCGGCGTCTCGGCGATCAACCGGCCCTCCCCCTTCAGCCTGGCGATGTGGGCGTCCAGGCCGGCCTTGGCCTCGGCGTCGATCACCGGGCCGACGTCGGTTTCCCGCAGGTGAGTGGGACCGACGCGCAACTCGGCCATGGCGCCCTTGAGCAATTCGATCACCCGTTCGGCGATATCGGCCTGGACATACATCACCCGCAGCGCCGAGCAACGCTGGCCGGCGCTGGTGAAGGCCGAATGCACGGCATCCTTCACCACCTGCTCGGGCAGCGCGGTCGAGTCGACGATCAGGGCGTTCTGCCCGCCGGTCTCGGCGATCAGCGCGGCGATCGGGCCGGGCTTGTCGGCCAGTTGGCGGTTGATCAGCCGGGCGGTGTCGGTGGAACCGGTGAAGGCCACGCCCACCAGCCGGGCGTCACGGCAGAACACGCCGCCCAGGGTGGCGCCATCCCCCGGCAGCAGGGCGATGACGTCCTTGGGCAGGCCTGCCTCGAACATCAACTCCACGGTGCGCGCGGCGATCAGGGCGGTCTGTTCCGCCGGCTTGGCGATGACGGTATTGCCCGACACCAGCGCGGCGCCGATCTGGCCGAGGAAAATGGCCAGGGGGAAGTTCCACGGGCTGACGCAGGCGAAGAGACCGCGCCCCTCGTAGAACAGCTCGTTGCGCTCGCCGGTGGGGCCCCGCAGTTCGGTGCGCACCAGACGCTCGCGGGCCTGCTGGGCGTAGTAGCGGCAGAAATCCACCGCCTCGCGCACCTCGTCGCTGCCGTCCTGCAGGGACTTGCCGGCTTCCAGGGTGCACAGGGCCATCAGCTCGGCGCGGTTGCGCTCCAGCAGGTCGGCGAGGCGTTCGAGGATCGCCGCCCGCTCCGCCACCGGCGTCGCGCTCCAGCGTGGCCAGGCCCTCTCCAGGCTGTCCAGCGCCTGATGGGCCTGCTCCGCGCTGGCCCACCGCACCACCCCGACCCGCTTGTCCAGATCGTAGGGGCAGAGCACGTCATGGGCGACACCGTCCAGGACCTGGCCGTCGACGACGGGCGCCGCCTGCCACTGACGGTCGAGAAAGGGCCGGTAGGCGGCGTCCAGGTCTTGCCACTGTTGCTGAATATTCATGTTCACACCCTTGGAGTTCGTGCGCCCCGCGCCAAACAGCGCGGGCGGCAGCGGAATACGGTCGTTGGCGAGGCTGGCGAAGCGGCGTAACTCGTTCACCGGATGCTCGATCAGCGCGTCGACCGGCACTCGCGGGTCCACCAACTGGTGGACGAACGAGGAATTGGCGCCGTTTTCCAGCAGGCGCCGCACCAGGTAGGGCAGCAGGTCCTTGTGGGCGCCCACCGGGGCGTAGATGCGCACGTGCTTGCGGTATTTCTCGATCACCGTGTCGTACAACGCGTCGCCCATGCCGTGCAGGCGCTGGAACTCGAAGTCCCGGGGCGTGGCGGCCTCGGCGGCCATGGCCAGGATGCAGGTGACGGTGTGGGCGTTGTGGCTGGCGAACTGCGGGTAGATCACCCCGCGGGTGTGTTCCGAGAGCAGGTAGCGGGCGCAGGCCAGGTAAGACGTGTCGGTGCCTTCCTTGCGGGTGTAGACCGGGTAGCCGTCCAGGCCCTGGACCTGGCACTGCTTGATCTCGCTGTCCCAGTAGGCGCCCTTCACCAGCCGCAGCGGGATGCGCGCGCCCAGTTCCCGGCCCAGCAGGGTCAGCCATACCAGTACCGGCAGGCAGCGCTTGGAATAGGCCTGGATCACCAGGCCGAATTCGCCCCAGCCCGCGATGGCCGGGTCGCGCAAGAGCTTTTCGTACAGTTCCAGGGACAGTTCCAGGCGATCGGCTTCCTCGGCATCGATGGTGATGCCCACGTCCAAGGCCCGGGCGCGAATGGCCAGTTCCCGGACCGAGGCGAACAGTTCGTCGAGCACCCGCTTCCGCTGGGCCACCTCGTAGCGCGGATGCAGCGCCGAGAGCTTGATGGAGATGGACGGGCGCGGCGCCGGACCGACCTGGGGCTCGCGGCCGACGGTGTCGATGGCCTGGCGGTAGTCGGCCATGTACTTCTCGGCGTCGGCCCGGGTCAAGGCCGCCTCGCCGAGCATGTCGAAGGAATAGGTGTAGCCCTTCTCTCGCTGCGGCCGGCCGTTCTTCAGCGCCTCGCCGATGGCGCGGCCAAGGACGAACTGCTTGCCCATCAGCTTCATGGCCTGGTTCATGGCGGCGCGTATCACCGGCTCCCCGGAACGCTTGAGCAGGCGCCCGAGCACGCTCTTCGGCCGGCCGTCGGTGGTGTCCGGGTCGACCACCCGGCCGGTCATCACCAGCCCCCAGGCGGCGAAGTTGACCAGTAGATTGTCGCTCTGGCCCAAGTGGCGCTCCCACTCGGCGGCGCTGAGCTTGTCGCGGATCAGCGCGTCGGCGGTGGCGGCGTCGGGTACCCGCAGCAGCGCCTCGGCCAGGCACATCAGCATCAGCCCTTCCTGGGTGTCCAGGCTGTACTGGCGCAGCAGGGCGTCGAGGGTATCCACCACGTTGTCGCGGCGGCGCACGTCCTCGATCAACGCCCGGGCGTTGCGACGGATCGTTTCGATGCCGGCCTCGCCCGGGTCGGCGAGGCGGGCGAGCTGCGCCAGGTAGTCCGCTTCGTCGACGCTGTAGTGGGCACTGATGACCGGGAAGAACGCGGCGGCGGTCTGGTTCGGGAGGTCGTCTTGCAAGACGCGAGCGGCATTGAACATCACGCCTTTTCTCCAGGGGGAGTGGATGGTCGAAAGCCGGCGCGGCCGGCACGCTTGTGCCGCCACGACGGGAGGTTGCCGGACTGTAGAAGCTGCCGGGCCCGGGGCTCTTGCCGGAACCTCCGGAGTTTTTGTGAAAACCTCCTGTCCCGCGCCTAGGACTCGGCGGCGACCGCTTCCGCTCAGCCGTCGCGCCGCAACCGTCGGGGCGTCAGGCCCAGATAGCGGCGCATGGCGGTGGTCAGGGCGCTCTGGCTGGAGAAGCCACACTCCTCGGCGATCCGCACCAGGGGCAACGGGCTTTCCCGCAACAGGCGGGACGCCCGGTCGAGGCGCGCCTTGAGCAGGTACTGGTGAGGGGTGAGGCCCGTGCAGTCCTTGAACTGCACGTGGAAATGGCTCGGGCTGAGGCAGGCCACCTGGGCCAGCTCGGCGACACTGATGCGCCGCCCCAGGTGCCGGCCGATGTAGGCATCCAGGCGGCCCAGGTCGAGGGCGCCGACCTGGCGCCGCGAACGTTCGCCGAACAGCCGCAGGTGCAAGGCGCGGATCAGCACGCCGCCCAGGGCGCGCACCAGCAGGGGATCGTTGCCATAGCGGGTCAGCTCGGCATCGGCATAGTGCAGCAGGTTCTGGAAGTCGGCATCCAGGGCGGGGAAGCGCGGCGCGTCGAACAGCCGGCCGAGCAGGTCGAGGTCTTCGCTGGGGGTGTCCCGCTCGCTGAAGTCAAGGATGAGCATCCGGTTCTCGCCCATGCCGGCGAACTGGTGCCCGACGTCTCCCGGCACCAGGCAGGCGCGCATCCGGCAGACCTCGCCGCCCTGACCGTCGACCTGGAATTCCGCGCGCCCGGCCAGGGACATCACCAATTGGTGATGATCGTGGGCATGTTCGGTGGCCTGGTCGTCCAGGCGCATGAAGCGGGCGTTGAGCATGGCGGCGCGCGGTCGGGTTTCGCCGGATTCTAGTGAACGTCGGTACACCTGCACAGCACCGTGTGGCGGCCCCCGGCGGGCATCGCGGCAAAAAGCCGGGCGTCCTTGAAATACCCGGGGGCTTTCCCCATCTAAGCCCGGGTAACCCTTTCAGACGGTGCCCCATGAGCGATCAGGATATCAACCAGGACATTCTCGAAGCCGAAGCCGTACAGGCCAGCACGGATCTTGCGCTGCCCGGACAGCATCTGCCGAGCAAGCTGTACATCATCCCGATCCACAACCGTCCGTTCTTTCCCGCCCAGGTCCTGCCGGTCATCGTCAACGAAGAACCTTGGGCGGAAACCCTCGAACTGGTGGCCAACAGCGACCATCACTGCCTGGCGCTGTTCTTCATGGAGCAGCCGCCGGAAGACCCCCGGCATTTCGACCCGAACAGCCTGCCGGAGTACGGCACCCTGGTGCGGGTGCACCATGCCAGCCGGGAGAACGGCAAGCTGCAGTTCGTCGCCCAGGGCCTGACCCGGTTGCGCATCAGCGGCTGGCTCAAGCGCCACCGCCCGCCCTACCTGGTGGAAGTGGAATACCCCAAGGAACAGCCGCCCGCCAGCGACGAGGTGAAGGCCTACGGCATGGCCCTGATCAACGCGATCAAGGAGCTGCTACCGCTGAATCCGCTATACAGCGAGGAGCTGAAGAACTACCTGAATCGCTTCAGTCCCAACCAGCCCTCGCCCCTGACCGACTTCGCCGCCGCCCTGACCACCGCGCCGGCCAGCGAACTGCAGGAAGTGCTGGACACCGTGCCGATCCTCAAGCGCATGGAGAAGGTCCTGCCGCTGCTGCGCAAGGAAGTGGAAGTGGCGCGCTTGCAGAAGGAGCTGTCCGCCGAGGTCAACCGCAAGATCGGCGAGCACCAGCGGGAATTCTTCCTCAAGGAGCAGTTGAAGATCATCCAGCGGGAACTGGGCATCACCAAGGACGACCGCAGCGCCGACAGCGACGAGTTCCGCGCCCGGCTGGCGGGCAAGCAGGTGCCGCCCGCCGCGCAGAAACGCATCGACGAGGAACTCAATAAGCTGTCGATCCTGGAAACCGGCTCCCCCGAGTACGCGGTGACCCGCAACTACCTCGACTGGGCCACCGCCCTGCCCTGGGGCGTCTACGGCAAGGACAAGCTCGACCTCAAGCACGCCCGCAAGGTGCTCGACCTGCACCACGCCGGCCTGGACGACATCAAGAGCCGCATCCTGGAATTCCTCGCGGTGGGCGCCTTCAAGGGCGAGATCGCCGGCTCCATCGTGCTGCTGGTGGGCCCGCCGGGGGTGGGCAAAACCAGCATCGGCCGCTCCATCGCCGAGTCCCTGGGCCGGCCGTTCTACCGTTTCAGCGTCGGCGGCATGCGCGACGAGGCGGAGATCAAGGGCCATCGCCGTACCTACATCGGCGCCCAGCCGGGCAAGCTGGTACAGGCCATGAAGGACGTCGAGGTGATGAACCCGGTGATCATGCTCGACGAGATCGACAAAATGGGCCAAAGCTACCAGGGCGACCCGGCCTCGGCCTTGCTGGAGACCCTCGACCCGGAGCAGAACGTCGATTTCCTCGACCACTACCTGGACCTGCGCCTGGACCTGTCCAAGGTACTGTTCGTCTGCACCGCCAACACCCTGGACTCCATCCCGGGACCGCTGCTCGATCGCATGGAAGTGATCCGTCTGTCCGGCTACATCACCGAGGAAAAACTGGCCATCGCCAAGCGCCATCTGTGGCCGAAGCAACTGGAAAAAGCCGGGGTGCCGAAGGATCGCCTGGGCATCAGCGACAGCGGGCTGACCGCGGTGATCGAGGGCTATGCCCGGGAGTCCGGGGTACGGCAACTGGAGAAGCAGCTGGGCAAGATCGTCCGCAAGGCCGTGGTCCGTCTGCTCGAAGACCCGCAGGCGAAGATCAAGGTGGGCCCCCGGGACCTGCCCGAGTACCTGGGCATGCCGGTGTTCCGCAAGGAACAGGTGCTCGGCGGCGTCGGGGTCATCACGGGCCTGGCCTGGACCAGCATGGGCGGCGCCACGCTACCCATCGAGGCCACCCTGATCCACACCCTCAACCGAGGCTTCAAGCTCACCGGCAAGCTGGGCGAGGTGATGAAGGAGTCGGCGGAGATCGCCTACAGCTACGTCAGCTCCAACCTCAAGCGCTTCGGCGGCGACCCGGTTTTCTTCGACCAGGCATTCGTCCACCTGCACGTGCCCGAGGGCGCGACGCCCAAGGATGGCCCCAGCGCCGGTATCACCATGGCCAGCGCCCTGCTGTCCCTGGCCCGCAACCAGGCGCCGAAGAAAGGCGTGGCCATGACCGGCGAGCTGACGCTCACCGGCCAGGTGCTCCCCATCGGCGGCGTGCGGGAGAAGGTCATCGCCGCCCGTCGGCAGAAACTCCTCGAATTGATCCTGCCCGAGGCCAACCGCGGGGATTTCGAGGAGCTGCCGGAGTACCTGAAGACCGGCCTCACCGTGCACTTCGCTAAGCACTACGCCGACGTCGCCAAGGTGCTGTTCAAGTGAGAACTCGGCCCGGATCGCTAATCCAGCGATCCGGGCCCTTTTCTTGCGCTGACGCGCGGATGTGACGCGGTCGGCGAAAGCGTCCGCCGCCGCCGCGCCAAAGGTCCCCTCTCCTTCCGCTTCTGGTTATCCTGTGCCGATTCCGCCGACAGGAGTCCTTCGATGACGCGCCTCACTCGTTCCCTGGGCCTGGGCCCGCTGGCCCTGCTGACCGCCTGCGCGAGCCAACCGAGCGGCACGCTGCTGGTCCAGCAGCAGGAAGACTGCCCGCTGCGCCTCACCCGCGATCAGGTCTTGGTGCTGACCCTGCCCAGCGACCCCACCAGCGGCTTCCGCTGGGAAGTGCGCGAAGGCGCCGCCAACGTCCTGCGCAGCCTGGGGCCGGAGGTATACGCGGCCGGGGAGAACGACGAGGGACTGGTGGACGGCGGCGGCCATTCCACTTGGCGCTTCAAGGCCGCCGAGGCCGGCGAAGGTCACTTGATGCTGATCTCGCGCCGCCCTTGGGAAACCGGCGTAGCGCCGGCGGACATGTTCGACTGCCGGGTCGAAGTCCAGCCCTGAAGCCCGCCCCGCTCCGGGAGCGGGGCGACGAACGCCTCGCCCCGCCCGGGAAGCTCCGGTGCCGCCCAGGGCCACGCCAAGCCCGCCGGCCCGCCTCGCCCACGGCCGCCGGCGCCCCGGGCGTCGCTCGACGGCCTGTCCCGTAGAACCTAAAATGCCGCCTTTTCGCCAGGCGGACCCGACCGTGACCGACACGCCCGATCGCATCTATGCCACCCCCCACGGCCAGGTGGCCGACTTCGTCTTCAACGAAGACGTGGCGCGGGTCTTCCCCGACATGATCAAGCGTTCGGTGCCGGGCTACCCCACCATCGTCGAGAATATCGGCGTGCTCGCCGCGCGCTTCGCCCAGCCCTACACCCGCCTCTATGACTTGGGCAGCTCCCTCGGGGCCGTGACCCAGGCCCTTCGCCGCCATGTGAAGACCGAGGGCTGCCGGGTAGTGGCGGTGGATAACTCCGCGGCCATGGTGGAGCGCTGCCGGGAATACCTGCACGCCCAGGACTCGATGTACCAGGAACTGCTGCCGGTGGAGGTGATCGAGGCGGACATTCTCGCGCTGGACCTGCAACCGGCCTCGCTGATCGCCCTGAACTTCACCCTGCAATTCATCGAACCGGAACGGCGCCAGGGGTTGCTGGAGTCGCTGCGCGGGGCCCTGCTGCCGGGCGGCGCGCTGATCCTCTCGGAAAAGCTGCGCTTCCGGGACGCTGACGAACACGCCCTGCTCACCGACCTGCACCTGGATTTCAAGCGCGCCAACGGCTACAGCGAACTGGAAATCGCCCAGAAGCGCAGCGCCCTGGAAAACGTGATGCGCCCGGACAGCCTGGATGACCATCGGGACCGCTTGCGGGCAGCCGGCTTCGGCAAGGTGGTGCCCTGGTTCCAGTGCCTCAACTTCGCCTCGCTGATCGCCCTGCCATGATCGACCTGCTCGACTACGACACCTTGAGCGCCCACCTCGCCGCCACGCCCCTGGGCGATTGGTGCGCCCGCCTGCCGGAACGCCTGGACGCGCGCCTGGCGGCCGGCCATGGCGACCTGCAACGCTGGCTGGGCGCGGTGCAAGCGATGCCAGCGCTTCGCCCCGAACGCATCGAGCTGGACCGGCGGGTCGCCCTGGAGGGCTCCTGCGACGCGCCGCAACGCGCCGCCCTGCGCCAGGCGCTGCAAGGGCTGATTCCCTGGCGCAAGGGGCCGTTCTCCCTGTTCGGCGTGGAGATCGACACCGAATGGCGCTCGGACTGGAAATGGCAGCGGGTCGCGCCGCATCTGAACCTGAGCGGCAAGCGGGTGCTGGATGTGGGTTGCGGCAACGGCTACTACATGTGGCGCATGCTTGGCGCGGGCGCCGACAGCGTGGTGGGCGTCGACCCCAATTGGCTGTTCCTCTGCCAATTTCTCGCCCTCAAGCGCTTTCTCCCCGAGGCGCGGGCCTGGCACCTGCCCCTCGCCCTGGAAGAACTGCCGGAAAAACCCGAAGGCTTCGACACGGTGTTCTCCATGGGCGTGCTCTATCACCGTCGCTCGCCCATCGACCACCTGCTGGCGCTGAAGGACTGCCTGATCAAGGGCGGCGAACTGGTACTGGAAACCCTGGTGGTGGAAGGCGACGAATACCGGGTCCTGGTGCCCGAGGACCGCTACGCACAAATGCGCAACGTCTGGTTCCTGCCTTCGGTGGCGGCGCTGGAGCGCTGGCTGCGCCGCGCCGGCTACACCGACGTGCGCTGCGTGGATGTGAACGTCACCACCCTCGATGAGCAGCGCGGCACCGAGTGGATGCGCTTCCAGTCCCTGCCGGAGTTCCTCGACCCCGAAGACCCGAGCCGCACGGTGGAGGGCCTGCCGGCCCCGACCCGCGCCGTTCTGCTGGCCCGTAAACCCTAGCGCCGGGTGCCGCCGGAGCATCGCCGAGAGGGGCGAGTACCCGGTTTCTCCTAAGCGACTTCGCCTGGGTAGCCTGGCCGGCGTCGTCGGCGATTCAGTCCGGCCAGGCCGTACCCTCAGTGGCGCCGGCCGGCCGCCGCCACGATCAGGTGCTTCATCTCCACGACCGCCGCCTTGAACCCGACGAACAACGCATGGGCCACGATGGCATGGCCGATGTTCAGCTCGTTGATCCCGGCGATGGCCGCCACCGGCTCGACGTTGTGGTAATGCAGGCCGTGGCCGGCATTGACGATCAGGCCCAGCTCGACGCCTTGGGCAACTCCCTCGCGGATGCGCCGCAACTCCCGGGCCGCCTCGTCGGGGGCGTGGGCGTCGGCGTAACGGCCGGTGTGCAGCTCGATGGCCCGCGCGCCGATGCGCTGGGCCGCCTCGATCTGTCGTGGATCGGCGTCGATGAACAGCGACACCTCGCTGCCGTTGTCGGCCAGGCGGCGCACCGCGTCGCGGATGCGCGCCTCCTGGCCGGCCACGTCCAGCCCGCCCTCGGTGGTCAGTTCCTGGCGGGTCTCCGGCACCAGGCAGACATGGGCCGGCACGACACGCTCGGCGAAGGCCAGCATCGCCTCGGTGACCCCCATCTCGAAGTTCATCCGGGTCTGCAGCACGTCCTTGAGCAACAGCACATCCCGTTCCTGGATGTGCCGGCGATCCTCCCGCAGGTGCACGGTGATGCCGTCGGCACCGGCCTCCTCGGCGTCCAGCGCCGCCTTCACCGGGTCGGGGTAGCGGGTGCCGCGTGCCTGGCGCAGGGTAGCGACATGGTCGATGTTCACACCGAGGAGAATGCGATTGGCTTCAGTCACGGGAGGAATCCTTGCGGTTCATGAAGAGCTCGCGGCTGGCCAAAGGCCGGCCGCCGAGGTGGGGCGCCAGGGCCTGGCGCATCAGGCGCTTCGCGGCGGCCAGCGCCCCCGGCGCCTGCCAGTCCGCTTCCGCCATGGCCAGCAGTTCGCGGCCCTGGAAGATGCCTGGCTGGAGCTGAGCCACCGGTTCCAGGCCGGACTCCGGCTGCAAGCGGTACAGCGTCCCGGGATCGATGGGCCGGTCCTGGCAGTCCCGGTCCAAGGCGAAACCATAGCCCAGCTCATCCAGCAGGCGCCACTCGAAGGCCCGCAGCAGGGGTTCCAGCGGCCGGTTGGCGGCCAGCGCGGGTACGGTGGCGGCGTAATGCTCGAACAATCCGGGGTGCGGGTCTTCGGCCGGCAGCAGGCGCACCAGCAGCTCGTTGAGGTAGAGGCCACCGAACAGCGCCTCGCCGCCCAACATCGAGGGAATGCCGGCGCTTTCCAGGCGGGCGACGTTCTTCAGCTCGCCGCGACCGCGCAATTCCAGCTCCAGGGGCACGAAGGGTCGCGCCAGGGTGCCGGCGCGCCCACGGGCACCGCGCAACACCGCGCGCAACCGGCCCCGGGGCGTGAGGAAGTCCACCAGCGCGCTGCTCTCGCGATAGGCGCGGCTGTGCAGGACGAAGGCGGCCGTGACCGGATTCGGATTCATGGCCGCGAGAAAAAGGAGGCGTCTCGCCTCACTCGTCGAGGTAGCCCAGGGAGCGCAGGGCGCGCTCGTCGTCGGACCAGCCGCCCTTCACTTTCACCCAGAGGTTGAGCATGACCTTGGAGTCGAACATCACCTCCATGTCCTTGCGCGCCTCCTGGCCAATGCGTTTGATGCGCTCGCCCTTGTCGCCGATGATGATCTTCTTCTGCCCCTCGCGCTCCACCAGGATCAGGGCATGAATATGCAGGATGCGGCCCTCCTGCTTGAATTCCTCGATCTCCACGGTGATCTGGTAGGGCAGCTCGGCGCCGAGCTGGCGCATGATCTTCTCGCGCACCAGCTCGGCGGCGAGGAAACGGCTGCTGCGGTCGGTGATCTGGTCCTCGGGGAAAAAATGCTCGTTTTCCGGCAGGCGCTCGGCCACCAGCCGTTCCAGGGTGTCGAGGTTGTAGCCCTGCTGGGCGGAAATCGGCACCACTTCGGCGTTCGGCAACTGCTGCTGCAACCATTCCAAGTGGGGAATCAACAGGGCCTTGTCGTCCAGCCGATCGGTCTTGTTCACCGCGATCAGCAAGGGCCCCTGGACATACTGGAGCCGCTCCAGCACCAGTTGGTCCTCTTCGGTCCAGCGGGTGCGATCCACCACGAACACCACCACGTCCACGTCCCGCAGGGCGGCCGAGGCGGTCTTGTTCATGTAGCGGTTCAGCGCCTTGTCGTTGTTCTTGTGCAGGCCGGGGGTGTCGACGTAAATAGCCTGCACCTCCCCCTCGGTCTTGATGCCGAGCATGTTGTGCCGGGTGGTCTGGGGCTTGCGCGAGGTGATCGCCAGCTTCTGCCCGAGGATGTGGTTCAGCAGGGTGGATTTGCCGACGTTGGGCCGCCCGACGATGGCGACGTAGCCGCAGCGGGTGGTCGAGGCGTCAGTCATGACCGTTCTCCACGCCCAAGGCGATCAGTGCGGCGGCGGCGGCCACCTGCTCGGCGATCCGACGGCTGGCGCCCTGGCCCTGGGTCTTGTCGTTCAACAGGTTGACCTCGCACTCGACGAAAAAGGTCCGGCAATGAGGTTCGCCCTGGATGCCCACCACTTCGTAGCGCGGCAGCTCGCAGGCCCGGGACTGCAGGAATTCCTGCAAGCGGGTCTTCGGGTCCTTGTTGGTGTCGACCAGGGTCAGGCCGTCCAGTTCGCCCGCCAGCCAGGCCAGCACCCGCTCGCGGGCGACGTCCATGCCGGCATCCAGGTAGATCGCGCCGATCAGGGCCTCCAAGGCGTCGGCCAGGATCGACTCGCGGCGGAACCCGCCGCTCTTCAATTCGCCGGAGCCGAGCCGAAGGTACTCTCCCAGCTCGAAGCCGCGCGCCAGCAGGGCCAGGGTTTCCCCTTTCACCAACCGGGCGCGCAGGCGCGAGAGCTGCCCTTCACGGGCCTGGGGAAAGCGCTCGTAGAGCGCTTCGCCGGCGACGAAGTTGAGAATCGCGTCGCCGAGGAATTCCAGCCGCTCGTTGTTGCGGCCGGCGTAGCTGCGATGGGTCAAGGCCAGGGTCATCAACTCCTGGTCCTTGAATGTGTGGCCGAGCTGACGCTCGAGACGGGAAAGGGACAGGCTCACGGGCGTAGACGGAACTCTTTGTCGAAGCGGGCCACCAGATCGAGGTTCTGGATCATCGGCTCGCGCTTCTCGTATTTCAGGTGGACCCTGAACTGATCGTTGGCCAGTTCCACGGTCATGATGTCGTGGGAGTTCAGGTCGCGGATGCCATTCACTTGCATGCCCTTGTCGACATGGTTGTAGAAGTCGCCGACCGACCTGATCTCGGTGGCTTTATCGGTCTCGACGGACGTGATGATCTTTTCCAGCGACATGAAATCCAGGTAATGCGGAATCATCTTGAAGGCAACGCTGGCGAGAAACGCCACGACGGCGAGCACCACGACCCAGCTCAGCATCGACATCCCTTTCTGAGAATGCGAAACGCTCATCTACAACCCCATGAATGTGTGTGACGTTCAACGGCCTGCCCCGCAGGCCGCCACCGACCTCAGTGGATTAGGCCGACCCGGGAGAGGGTCGGCAGGCTGTGCAGTTTGGGCTCCGGCCAGCTCAGCCAGACCGCGAACGCCTTGCCGACGATATTGCGGTCGGGAACCATGCCCAGCAGCTCCTTGGGAATCTTCGGGTCGTTCCAATAGCGGCTGTCGTTGGAGTTGTCGCGGTTGTCGCCCATCATGAAATAGTGCTCGGCGGGGACCTTCCACTCGCGGTCCGGCTCGATGCGATAGCGCCGCATTTCCTTGCGAATCTGGTGCTCCGCCTCGCCCAGTTTTTCCTGATAAAGGGTCGCGCTCCCCAGCGTGCCGGGCTCTTCGCCAATCAGGGTCTCGGCGACCAGTTGGCCGTTGACGTACAGGTGCTTGTCGCTGGTGTACCGCACGGTATCGCCTGGCAGGCCCACCACGCGCTTGATGTAATTGATGTCCGGCTCGCTCGGGTAACGGAACACCATCACATCGCCCCGTTGCGGGTCGCCGATGGGGATCACCTTGGTGTCGATCACCGGCAGACGGATGCCGTAGGCGAACTTGTTCACCAGAATGAAATCGCCGACTTCCAAGGTCGGCTTCATCGAGCCGGAGGGAATCTGGAAGGGTTCTACCAAGAAGGAACGCAGCACCAATACGATGGCCAGCACGGGGAAGAAGGACTTGCCGTACTCAACCAGCATCGGCTCTTTGTTCAAGCGTTCGAGGGTGGCCGGATCCGGCTCCCCTACCTGCCCGGTGTAAGCGGCGATGGCCGTGCGACGACGGGGCGCCAGCACGAGCAGATCGAACAGCGCGAGAAGGCCGCAGACGGCCACGGCGATAACCAGCAACAGCGGGAAATTGATCGTCATAGACCCTAACTATCCACTTTGAGCACAGCGAGGAAGGCTTCCTGGGGAATTTCCACGCTACCGACCTGCTTCATCCGTTTCTTACCGGCCTTCTGCTTTTCCAGCAGCTTGCGCTTACGGCTCACGTCGCCACCGTAGCACTTGGCCAGAACGTTCTTCCTGAGCGCCTTGACCGTGGTTCGCGCCACGATCTGGCCACCGATCGCCGCCTGGATCGCCACATCGAACATCTGGCGCGGAATCAGCTCCTTCATCTTCTCGGTGAGCGCGCGCCCTTTGTGGTGCGCCTTGTCACGGTGGACGATCAAGGCCAGAGCGTCGACCTTTTCACCGTTGATCAGCACGTCCAGCTTCACCAAATTGGCGCACTCGAAACGGTCGAAACCGTAATCCAGCGAGGCGTAGCCACGGCTGACGGACTTCAGCCGATCGAAAAAGTCCAGTACCACCTCGTTCATCGGTAGATCGTAGCTGACCTGCACCTGGCTGCTGAGGAACTGCATGTCGCGCTGGACGCCACGCTTCTCGATGCACAAGGTGATGACGTTCCCCAAGTGCTCCTGGGGCACGAGGATATTGGCGCGCACGATGGGTTCGCGCATCTCGGCGATGGAAGCCAGATCGGGAAGCTTGGACGGGTTGTCGACGTAGAGGGTCTCCCCGTTCTTCATCACCACCTCGAAGACCACGGTGGGCGCCGTGGTGATCAGGTCCAGATCGTATTCGCGTTCGAGCCGCTCCTGGATGATCTCCATGTGCAGCATGCCGAGGAAGCCGATGCGGAACCCGAACCCGAGGGCTTCGGAGCTTTCCGGCTCGTACTGGAGGGCGGCATCGTTGAGGGTGAGCTTCTGCAGCGCCTCGCGGAAATCCTCGAAATCGTCGGAACTCACCGGGAACAAGCCGGCATAGACCTGAGGCTTCACCCGTTGAAAACCGGGCAGCACCTCTACGTCCGGCGTGGTGGAAAGGGTCAGGGTATCCCCCACCGGGGCGCCGAGGATTTCCTTGATGCCAGCGATGATGAACCCCACCTCGCCCGCCTTGAGGTCCGCCATCTCGGTGTGCTTGGGCGTGAAGACACCGACGCTGTCCACTTGGTGGACCTTGCCGGTGGACTTCACCAGGATCTTGTCGCCCTTCTTCACCCGGCCGTGCTTGACCCGCACCAGCGAGACCACGCCCAGGTAATTGTCGAACCAGGAATCGATGATCAATGCCTGTAAGGGCGCTTCGATTTCCCCCACGGGCGGCGGAATCACCTTGACCAGGTGCTCCAGGACATCCACCACGCCCATGCCGCTCTTCGCGCTACATGGCACCGCGTCGGTGGCATCGATGCCAATAATGTGCTCGATCTCTTCCTTTACCCGCTCCGGCTCGGCTTGGGGCAGATCCATCTTGTTCAGGACCGGCATGACCTCGAGGCCTTGCTCGATGGCGGTGTAACAGTTGGCGACCGACTGCGCCTCGACGCCCTGGCCCGCGTCCACTACCAGCAACGCGCCTTCGCAGGCCGCCAGGGAGCGGCTGACTTCATAGGTGAAGTCCACGTGTCCGGGCGTATCGATGAAATTCAGTTGGTAGGTGCGCCCATCCTGAGCCTTGTAGTGCAGGGTGACGCTATGGGCCTTGATGGTGATCCCGCGCTCGCGCTCCAGGTCCATCGAGTCCAGTACCTGGGCTTCCATTTCGCGATCGGCAAGACCTCCGCAGATTTGTATGAAGCGGTCCGCCAGCGTCGACTTACCGTGGTCGATGTGGGCGATGATGGAGAAATTGCGGATATGACTCAGGTCACTCACGGATCAACACTCGAGATGGCACGAGCTGGTTGCTCGTTTGAAAAATAGTCGCGGAGTTTACCCGATCCCCCGGCAGGCCGTCACGTATGGCAAAGGACGGTGGCCCCATGAGAAAGGGCGGCCTAGGCCGCCCTTTCTGGTTGGGTCATTCCGCCAGCTTGAAGGTAATGAAGCTGGCCCGCCCCTGCCGAAGCACCCGCATCGAGACCGAGCGATTCTTCGGTAGCCCTTGGGCGATCTCGGTAAAGGTCTTCGCTGAGTCTATGGCCTGGTTATTCAGATGGGTGATGACGTCCCCCGGGCGAAGGCCGATCAGCGCGGCTGGACCATCCAACACCTCCTTGATGATTACGCCACCCTTGATATCCAACGCCTTGCGCTGCTCGGCGGACAGTTCCGCCACAGCGACGCCCAGACGATTGCTGCTGCGTTCCGTACCCTGAGACGCACCGGCTCCCGCGACATCTTCATCATCGTCCGGCAGGTTGCCGATGGTTACCTTGAGCGTCTTGTGGGTTCCTTCACGCACCACTTCAAGATTGGCAGAACTGCCGGGCTTGAGCGCACCGACCAAATGGGGCAGATCGCCAGACATGATGATCGGCTTGCCATCAAGGCTGAGGATCACGTCACCGACTTGCAACCCACCTTTCGCTGCGGGGCCGTCTTCCAATACTTGGGCCACCAGCGCACCAGCCGGCTTCTCGAGACCGAAGGACTCGGCGAGGTCCTTGTTGACCTCCTGAATCACCACGCCAAGCCAGCCACGGCTGACCTTGCCTTCAGTCTTGAGCTGGTCGGATACGCTGAGCGCGACATCGATCGGAATAGCGAATGAAAGACCCATGAAACCGCCCGAACGGGTGAAGATCTGGGAGTTAATCCCAACCACTTCTCCCTTCAGGTTGAAGAGCGGGCCACCCGAGTTGCCCGGATTGATCGCAACGTCGGTCTGAATGAAAGGCACATAACTTTCATTGGGAAGGTTACGCCCCTTAGCGGAAACGATCCCGGCGGTCACCGAATGATCGAACCCGAAGGGCGAACCGATGGCCAGTACCCACTCGCCCACTTTCAGCGGTTCGGACTTGCCCAGCTTCACGGTTGGCAGCCCCTTGCCTTCCACCTTGAGGAGCGCCACGTCGGTGCGCGCATCGGCCCCGATCAGCTTGGCCTTCAGTTCGCTGCGATCGGAGAGCCGCACGATGATTTCGTCGGCTCCCGCGACAACATGGTTGTTCGTCAGGACATAACCGTCCGGCGAGATGATAAAACCCGAGCCTAGCGATTGAGCTTCACGCTGACGACCGCCTGGGTTACGGGGCATTTGTGGAATGCTACGCTCGAAGAACTCACGGAACATCGGCGGCAAGCCCTCCAGGTCCGGAATACCCTGAGCATTCGCGGATAGACTCCGATCAGGTAGCTTCTGTCGCGTACTGATATTCACCACTGCGGGCGAAGCTTCCTCGACTAGAGGCGTAAAGTCCGGCAAATCGGCCTGAGCACCCAGCGACTGCCCCAACAGAAGCACCGCGGCAACCGCTATTAGGTAGGTTTTCAGCTTTAGCATTGATAGAAGGCTCCCGTTAAACGCGAGGGAATGGCTCGAACAGGCGAACGCCTTGAGCCGATACATGACGAAGGCAATGGCCTTAGCCAGTCTGAATCTGCCGAACGTACATTACCCCTTGCTATAAGGCATGGTCATTGCAACTTCCGCTACGGCCTGCGCTTATGACTTTAGGCATTCGCCGATGTAGCATGCACTTTGGCAGATCAATCACCAAAGCAAACTTGGCCTTAGCGCAACCCTACACTTTGAATATTTAAAACGATGATCGCTCGCTGCGCTAAGCGATTTGCGGGCACGCAAGCAGAAACGCTACGAGCTATCTTCGCACCGGCACATTAATTAAGGGAAAATTGACTCTGGTGTTCATCCCAATGACAGACACCTCTACTTCCCCACCCTCTTGCATTCAATTCAAAGGGGTGGAGAAGTCTCTGCTTAGTCATTGAAGCGACCAAGCGTTACTACTTAGATACCTGTAGCTCTACGTAAGCCGGTCGGTCTAAGACGGTAAGAGTACAACGACAGCAATCTCAACGGGCTTCCATCGCGGAATCGGCGCCACTGGATTGCTGGCTCATGGGCGCGGGCTGCTGCTCTTGCCAATCCGATCGATTCTCCTGGGCATTAGCAGCCGGTGCTTCGAGCGTAGTTTCCTCGGTATACCCAGCCAATACGGCGGGTCCCTTGGCTTGAGGAGCAGTCACTGCTGCCGGCACGGATTGGACAGCCCCTTGCTGTGCCAATTCTGCACCCATCTCGTCTTGGTTGTACAAGCGCACACCCGCCAGAACGGCGACCGTCACCGAGGCTGCTACAGCCAGTCGCGCCAAACCACGCCACGGTGCGGATGTTTTGGCCGGAGCGGCTTCATCCGCGAGCGCAGCCGAAACAGCTGCGGCGATATCCAAACGGGGAACGAGCAATTCTTTATGCATGGCGGCACGTGCTATTTGATAGCGCGCCCAATTGGCACGAACATCCTCGCCTTCGCTGGCGCTCAGCACTCTCCGCAGTTCCAGTTCGTCCGCTTCGTTATCCATCACCGCGGACAGCGATTCCTGCAGGGTTTCACGATTCATGGCGTTTCCTCTCTTGGCTATCGCCGCTGCCTAGGCTTCCTGCAATAACGGTTGCAGGGCTTTATCGATGGCTTCACGCGCTCTGAATATACGGGAGCGCACGGTACCAACTGGACACTGCATCACACTGGCAATGTCTTCGTAACTCAGACCGTCGAATTCGCGTAATGTTAAAGCGGTACGCAAATCTTCTGGTAATTGCTGGATGGTTCGATGAACGGTGCCTTCGATCTCATCCCTCAGCAGAGAACGCTCGGGCGATTCGATATCCTTAAGGGCATGATCGCCATCGTAGAACTCGGCATCTTCAGCGCTTACATCACTGTCCGGGGGCCTGCGTCCACGTGCCACCAAGTGGTTCTTCGCCGTGTTGATGGCGATACGGTACAGCCAGGTATAAAAAGCGCTGTCTCCGCGGAAGTTTCCGAGTGCACGGTAAGCCTTGATGAAGGCTTCTTGAGCGACATCCTGGGCTTCTTGGGTATCGTGAACGAACCGCACGATCAGTCCCAGAATCTTGTGCTGGTACTTGAGCACCAGCAGGTCGAAAGCCCGCTTGTCGCCTTTCTGCACTCGCTCGACTAACTGTTGATCCTGCTCTTGGGTCAGCATGGGCACTCCTCTTTTCGTATGCAGGAATGTCGCGCCAACCAGCAGACCGAACTGCCAAAATAGACTCGGGCGTTGCGCAAAAGTTCTCCCCTCCAAGCAAGCTTCCCGCAGAATCGTTTCACTGTCCTGCGCGGAATTGTGCAGCCAGGCTTCCACTTGGCTGCACTCATAATTCACTCGTTGCGGCGGGTGGTTTCATCCAGGCAGCCACCGAAACAAGCCGTGTCCCGTTCAAGGGTGACCTGCTATGGAACCCCTGTACCAGGGAAAGTTCCAGAGCGCCATCACCCGAGCGGCCAGCTATTGTGCCGCTGGTCCCCTCTATATACTAGCGAGCGTTCTGACCCGGACTTCTACCATGAGCCAACACCACCGGCACGATGTTCTGGTAATCGGCAGCGGCGCCGCCGGCCTTACCCTGGCCCTTGCGCTCCCCGTGCATTTGCGGGTCGGCATCCTGAGCAAGGGCGACCTGGCCAGCGGCTCGACCTATTGGGCCCAGGGCGGCGTCGCCGCCGTGCTGGACGATACGGACACCATCGACTCCCATGTCCAGGACACCTTGAACGCCGGCGCTGGCCTCTGCCGGGAGGAGGCCGTGCGCTTCACCGTCGAACGCAGTCGCGAAGCCATTCATTGGCTGATCGACCAAGGCGTTCCCTTTACCCGGGCCGAAGGCCCCGACCGGGAAGAGAGCGGGTTCGCCTATCACCTGACCCGCGAGGGCGGTCACAGCCATCGCCGCATCATCCATGCGGCCGATGCCACTGGCGCGGCGATTTTCAACACCCTGTTGGACAAGGCTCGCCAACGCCCCAACCTCGAGCTGCTGGAACAACGGGTCGCCGTGGACCTGATCACCGAGCGCCGGATCGGCCTGCCGGGCAATCGCTGCCTGGGAGCCTACGTGCTGAACCGGCTCAGCGGCGAAGTCGACACCTACCATGCGCGCTTCGTGGTGCTCGCCTGCGGTGGCGCCTCCAAGGTCTACCTCTATACCAGCAACCCCGACAGCACCTGTGGCGACGGCATCGCCATGGCCTGGCGCGCCGGCTGCCGAGTAGGCAACCTGGAATTCAACCAATTCCACCCCACTTGCCTCTACCACCCCCAGGCCAAGAGCTTCTTGATCACCGAGGCGGTGCGCGGCGAAGGCGGCCTGCTGCGCCTTCCCAACGGGGAACGCTTCATGCAGCGCTTCGACAGCCGCGCCGAGCTAGCGCCCCGGGACGTGGTGGCGCGCGCCATCGACCACGAGATGAAGCGCCTCGGCGTGGACTGCGTCTACCTGGACATCAGCCACAAGCCGGCGAGCTTCATCAGAACGCACTTCCCGACCGTTTATGAGCGCTGCCTGACGTTTGGCATCGATATCACCCGCGAGCCGATCCCCGTTGTGCCGGCGGCTCACTATACGTGTGGCGGAGTGGTGGTCGATCGCCAGGGCCAAACCGATATTCCCGGCCTTTACGCCATCGGCGAAACCACCTTCACCGGCTTGCACGGGGCCAACCGGATGGCCAGCAACTCACTGCTGGAATGCTTCGTCTACGCCCATTCGGCCGCCAGCGACATCGTCGAGAAGGCGCCCCGGGCGCCCATGCCGGACAACCTGCCGGACTGGGATGCGAGCCAGGTCACCGATTCGGACGAGGACGTGATCATCGCTCACAACTGGGATGAACTGCGCCGGTTCATGTGGGACTACGTCGGTATCGTGCGCACCAACAAGCGCTTGCAGCGGGCCCAGCACCGTGTTCGCCTGCTGCTCGGAGAAATCGACGAGTTCTACAGCAATTACAAGGTGAGCCGCGACCTGATCGAATTACGCAACCTGGCCTTGGTGGCCGACCTGATCATTCGTTCGGCCATGCAGCGCCGCGAGAGCCGGGGCCTGCACTACACCCTGGACTACCCCGAACTGGCGGACGAGCCTCGGGACACTATTCTGGTGCCGCCGCTGTACGGCGACTGAAGCGCAGGCGCACCCGCAGGCGTCGATGCTGGTCCACCGGCAACGCGTCGAACGGGATGCAGACGCTTCTCGCCCACCGCTCCCCGTCGAGCCGAAAACGCAGGATCACCACGAGCGGAAGCGCCAGGCTGTCGGGTAGAAGGGACACGGAGCGCCAGCCGTCGCGGGCATTCCACAGCGACCAGGATTCGCCGTCATGACGCAGCCCGGTGAAGGCGGACGGCGCGCTGAGCGTCACCTGGCGCGGCACGACCCAGACGCCATGCAACACGGCCAGCGCAAGCCCCGCCATGACGCCCCAGGGCGGCACGTCGCCAATCAGCAACGCGGCGACGGCGAAGCCCTGAAGGGAAAAGTAGAGTGTCAACAGGCGACGCGACGGCCGCCAGTGACACTCGAAGCGATCACTTCGGCTGGACACGATCCAGGATCATGCGAACCATGCGTTGCAGATCGGCGTCGTCCGGTTCGCCCCGTTGCATGAACCAGGTGAACAGGTCCTGGTCCTCGCAGGCCAGGAGCTTGCGGTAGCGCGCCTGGTCCTCGGCATCCAGGTCGGCATACACCTCGCGCACGAAAGGCACCAGCAGCACATCCAGCTCCAGCATGCCGCGCCGGCTGTGCCAGAACAGGCGATTGAGTTCAGTAGCGTCGACCATCGCGCGCTCCGCAGGTCCGGGAAAGGGCCGGCATTATAGCGGCGGCCGGCGGCGGGCCGCACCCGCTGACAAGCCGGGAAGGCGGCTCTATGATGACGCCTCGCCCTCATTCAGCGACTCGCAATGACCCATTCCGCGTTTTTCTGTCCGTTGATCCATGAAGGCCTGCTGGCCGTACGGGGCCCGGACGCCACCAAGTTCCTGCAAGGGCAGGTGACCTGCAACCTCAACTACCTCGGCGCCGAACACAGCAGCCTGGGGGCCCGCTGCACGCCCAAGGGGCGCATGCTGTCCAGCTTCCGCGTCGTCCCCGAAGGGGACGGTTTCCTGCTGGCAATGGCCACGGAACTGCTGGAAACGCAGCAAGCGGAGCTGAAAAAGTATGCGGTGTTCTCCAAGGTCCGCCTGGACGACGAAAGTGCCGCCTGGACCCGCATCGGCCTCGCCGGCGCCGACGCGCTGCTCGACGAACTCGCCCTGCGCCCCGGGGAAGACGCGGGCCAGGTGGTCCGCGACGGCCAGCGCCTGGGCATCCGCCTGGACGCCCGGCGGGTCGAACTGTGGGTACCGGCCCCGGAGCGTGACGACCTGTTGGCGCGCCTCGCCGCGCATCGCCTGCCCGAGGCGCCGCTGAACGATTGGCTGCTGGCCCAGGTGCGCGCCGGGGTCGGCCAGGTATTCGGGCCCACCCGCGAGCTGTTCGTGCCGCAGATGATCAACCTGCAGGCGGTAGGTGGCGTCAGCTTCAAGAAAGGCTGCTATACCGGGCAGGAGATCGTCGCCCGCATGCAGTACCTGGGCAAGCTCAAGCGCCGCCTTTACCGCCTGAAGCTCGCCCAGGGCGAGCCACCGGCCATCGGCGCCCCGCTGTACTCGCCGGTGCACGCCACCGCCGTCGGTGAAGTGGTGCTGGCCGCCGTGGCCGGCGACGATACGGTGGAACTGCTGGCGGTGCTGCAGGAGGATGCCCTGGGCGATGGCCGCGTGACCCTTGGCGCACCCGAGGGTCCGCGCCTGGAACCGCTGGACCTGCCCTACACCCTGGACGCGGACCGAGAGATCCAGCGCTAGACCTACACTGACAGGGCACCCGCCCCGCATTGGATTCCGATATGAGTAACCTCGCCGAAAAAGTCCAAGAAGAACTGATCCGCGCCATCGACAACGATGAACTGGTCCTGCCCACCCTGCCGGAGGTCGCGCTCAAGGTTCGCGAAGCCGCCGAAGACCCGGATATCAGCATCGCCGCCCTGGCCAAGGTGATCGGCAACGACGCGGCCCTCACCGCCCGAATCGTGAAAGTGGTGAACAGTCCGCTGCTGCGCACGAACAAGGAAATCACCGACTTGCAGATGGCCATCAGCCGGCTGGGCATCAATTACACCTGCAACCTCGCCACCGGCCTGGCGATGGAACAGATGTTCCAGGCCACCTCCGACGTGGTGGACCGCAAGATGCGCGAAGTGTGGAACAAGAGCACGGAAATCGCCGGGATCAGCCACGTGCTATGCCGTCACTACACCCGCCTGATGCCCGACCAGGCGACCCTCGCGGGCCTGGTGCATCAGATCGGCGTGTTACCGATCCTCACCTACGCCGAGGAACACAACGAACTGCTGGCGGATTCCATCACCCTCAACCACGTGATCGAGAAAATCCACCCGCTGATCGGCGACAAGATCCTGCGCGCCTGGGAATTCCCCGAGCCCATCGCGGCGGTGCCCAGCCAGTACCTGGACTTCGGCCGGGATTCGGCGAAGGTCGACTACGTCGACATCGTGCAGGTCGCGACCCTGCAGAGCTACCTGGGCAGCGAACACCCCTACACCCAGTTGGACTGGACCCAGGTACCCGCCTTCGGCAAGCTCGGCCTCGACCCCCATGTCGACATGCAGGCCAACGAGGACCTGTCCGACGCGATGGAAGCCGCGATGGGCATGTTGAAGTGAGGGCCTGACCTTCCGCCCGGACTCCCAAGGGAGCCCGGGCGGAGCCCCGCGGATCGCGCCCCTCCAGGGCGAAACGCCCTCCTATTCTCTCTCTTTCCCCGCCTGGCATGCCCTTTCGAGGCTCCGCCGACTACTTCCCTCACGCCAGACGTCCACCCGGCGCACCGGCCCGGAACCCTTCTTCCGGCCCCCCGGTCAGAACCCAGAAGCCGCGGCTTCCGTGGCTTCCAGCCCAACGAGGCAGAGGCCTCGTTCAGATAGCGCCCTGGAGCCTCTCTATGCCGGTCCTGAACGTACGCCTCGCCACCTGCCTGCTGATCACGCTGGTCCTTCTGCTGAACGCTTGTACCCGCCTCGACCTGGCCTACCGGAGCGTGGACTGGCTGGTTCCCTGGACGCTGCGCGACTACGTAAGCCTAGACAAGGCGCAGAAGAGCCGGCTCGACGCCGCCCTGAAACGCCATATGACCTGGCATTGCCGCACCCAGCTTCCCACCTACGTGGAGTGGATCGCCCGGGCCCGCGCCTTGACCGAAACCCTTCCGGTGAAACCCGAGCAGGTGGCGCGCCAGCTCCTCGACATGAAGGAAGCGGTCCACCCCGTGGCGGTGCGCATCACCCCGGACGCCATCGAGCTGGCCCGCAGCCTGAGCGACGAGCAGGTGGCGCAGATCTTCAAGCGCCTCGACGAGGATAAGGCCAACTGGCAAGAGGATTACCTCGATCCGCCGTTACAGGAGCAAATCGAAGACCGTGCCCGGCGCATGCAGCAACGCCTGCAAGGTTGGTTTGGCCGGCTCGACGCGGCGCAGCGGGCGCGGGTGCTGGCCTGGTCGAAGGAACTGGGCGGGCAGAACGCCCTCTGGCTGGGCAATCGCGAGAACTGGCAGAACCACTTCCGCGCCGCCCTGGCCAAGCGCGGCGAGGCCGACTTCCCGCAGCGGATGACCGACCTCCTGCAACATCGCGAGCGTTTCTGGAGCGACGCCTACCGCGCGTCCTTCGATCAGGCCCTGAATGCCTTCTCGCGGCTACTCGCGGACCTGCTCAACGACGCCAAGCCCGCGCAGCGCGAGCGGGTCCGGCAGCGCCTGGAGGACCTGCGCCAGCGCTTCGCCGACATGTCCTGCAAGGAGCTCGCCGCCTCAGGCGGCGAGCTCGGGCAGGCGCCAATCGATGGGCGTCAGGCCGTGTTGTTCGAGGAACTTGTTGCAGCGGCTGAAATGGCCATTCCCGAGGAAGCCGCGATGAGCCGATAGCGGGGAAGGATGGGCCGATCGCAGGATCAGGTGCTTGCTGGCATCGATGAGGGGTTGCTTGCTCTGGGCATGGGCACCCCACAACAAGAACACCAAGTGCGGCCGGCACTCACTGACCACCTGGATCACCCGGTCGGTGAACGGTTGCCAGCCCTTGTCCGCGTGCGACCCGGCGCGGGCCTGCTCGACGGTCAGCGACGTGTTGAGCAGCAGAACGCCCTGCACCGCCCAGTGCTGGAGATAGCCATGGCGGGGCGGGTCGATGTTCAAATCGCGCTTGAGCTCCTTGTAGATGTTCTGCAACGACGGCGGGGCCGGAACACCCGGCTGGACCGAGAAACACAGACCGTGGGCCTGATTCGGCCCGTGATAGGGGTCCTGGCCGAGGATGACCACCTTGACCTGATCCAGCGGGGTGGAGTCCAGCGCATGGAAGATCAGCGGGCCCGGGGGGTAGATCACCTTGCCGGCCGCCTTTTCGCGAACGAGGAAGGCCTTCAGGGCCTGCATGTAGGGCTTGTCGAACTCATCCCGCAGGGCTTCCTTCCAACCGGGTTCGAGTTTGATACGATCATCGCTGGCGGTCATGGCGCAACCCGTCCTGTACATGGCCGCCGCACCCTAGAAAAGCCCGCGCGGCTTGTCAATCAGGAGCCTCCGGCCGTTTCCATGAGCACCGCCCCGCCCCCCTCCAGCGACAGCCTGCGCTTCGCCTTGTACACCCGCTTCCTCAAGGGCGAGGCGAAGATTCCGCAAATGCCGGAGAACGCCCTGCGCGTCCGTCGCCTGCTGGACGATCCCCGCACCTCCCTGGAACAGCTCAGCCGGGTCATCGGCAGCGATCCGCCCCTCGCCGCCTACCTGCTGCAATTCGCCGAGAGCCCGATGCTGCGAGGCGCGCGGCCGTGCAACAGCCTGCGCGACGTGCTCAGCCGCCTGGGCACCGAGAAGCTCTACCAACTGGTGCTCGGCTTCAGCATGCGCAACCTGTTCATCAGCAAGGAACTGCCGTTGCAGAAGGTCTTTCGCGCCCGCTGGCGCGCCTCCCTGGAACGCGCGGCCTATTGCGCCTGCGTGGCGGCCCGTGGCGCCGTCGCCTCGGTGGACGACGCCTTGCTCGCCGGCCTGCTGCAGGATATCGGCAGCCTGCCGTTACTGGCGGAGCTGGAGCGCTGGCCCGAATTCCCACGCCAGGAAGAGACCTTGCAAGGGCTCTGCGAGGAATTGTCCGGCGCCGTGGGGGTGGTCATCCTCACCGCCTGGAAACAGCCTCCGGCGATGATCGAGGTGGCCCGCCAGCGGCGCGAGTGGCACCGCGAGCAAGCCTTCGCCGACCTCGCCGATCTGGTCCAGGTGGCCAGCCTGCTGCAAGCCGTGCCGCCCGCCAACGCGCCGCCCTTGGCGGAGCTTCCCGCCTGGCGGCGGCTGTTTCCCGTGGCCGGCGAGTCCGCCGAGGCCATGGCCACGCTGCTGCACCAGATAGAGGAAGAGGCGCCGCTCTGGTTCCGCTTGCTCGGCGCCAAGCCCCCGGCGAAACACCCCACGCCCTGATCCGCCAGAACGTCACGGCCCGTTTCGCGGTCAAGGATAGGGACAGCCGCGCACGGCGCGGTGCCCGTTCGGCTCAGCGCGAGGCTCCATGGACTATCGATTCAGCGACGCACAGCGGTGTCTGGTGGAAGAGGCTTTCGCCTTCGCCCGCGACGAATTGGCCCCCCATGCCGACGCCTGGGACCGGGACAGCCACTTTCCCCTCAAGGCCATCGCCCGGGCGGCGTCCCGGGGCTACCTCGGTCTGACGGCCGGCCCCGACCATGGCGGCCTCGGCCTGGGCGCGCTGGACGCGTCGCTGGTGCTGGAACAATTGGCCACGGGATGCGGTGCCAGCGCCGCGTTCATGGCCCTGCACACGGTCGCCGTCTGGACGGTGGGACGCTTCGGCGGGCCCGAGCTTAAGGCTCACTGGCTGCCCCGGCTCGTCGCGGGCGAAGCGCGGGTGGCCTTCGCGCTGAGCGAAGGGCCGCCTTGGGTGAAAGCCCGACGCGACGGCGACGAATATCGGCTGGAAGGCCTTCTCGGCGCGGTGCCGGGCGCGGCGGTCAGCGATCTGCTGCTGATGGACGTGGATATCGAAGGCGACGGGGCGACGCTTTGCCTGCTGCCGGCGGGCGCGGAGGGCGTGGGCTTCGGCGAAGAGGCGTCCCACGCGGGATGGCGCGCCGTATCCCTGCGCCCCTTGCGCCTCGACGGCGTGACGATGCCGGCCTCCCAGCGCCTGGGAGGCGAAGGCCAGCGCGTGGAAGCCCTGCGCCAGGCCCGGGACCGGGCGCGACTGGCGCTGGCCGCCGTGGCGGTCGGCAATGCCCAGGCGGCCCTTGCCCAAGCCCTGCGTGCCGGCCTCGGACCGGAGCATCCGCAATGCCCTTCGTCCAGCGCGGAGACGGTGCCCCAAGCGCTGGCGGAACCCTACGCGGCGCTGATCGCCGGGCAACAACTGGTCCGCCTGGCCGCAGCCCAGGTCGACCACGACGCGCCCCAGGCCGGGCTGCTCTGCGCCGCCGCCAAGCGCTACACCGACCTTCACGGCCCGCGGCTGTGCCGCACGGCCTTGCAACTCCAGGCCGGCTACGGTTATCTCGACGATCACGCCATGGATCGCCGGGCCCGGGACAGCGACACGCAGGCCGGCGTTCTGGGCAACGATGATCACCTGCGCGCGGCGATCGCCAGCCGCCTGCGAACCTCGCAGGCACTGTACGAGCTGACGCCCCTGGCATCGGACGGCGAGCCGCGCGCCATGACACGAGGGACACCATGAACACCGCTGTCGAAGCCTATGGCCCCGGCCCGTCCGACCTGACCCATAAACTCACGGTGGAGAAGCACGGCCATACCGCCCTGCTGACCATCAACCATCCCCCGGCCAATACCTGGGACCGGGAATCCTTGATCGGCCTCAAGCAGTTGGTCGAGCATCTCAACCGAGACGACGATATCTATGCCCTGGTGATCACCGGCCAGGGCGGTAAGTTCTTCAGCGCCGGCGCCGACCTCAACCTGTTCGCCGACGGCGACCGCAACCGCGCCCGGGAAATGGCGCGCCGCTTCGGTGAAGCCTTCGAGGCGCTGCGGGACTTTCGCGGGGTCTCGATCGCCGCGATCAACGGCTACGCCATGGGCGGCGGCCTGGAATGCGCCCTCGCCTGCGACCTGCGCATCGCCGAGCGCCAGGCCCAGATGGCCCTGCCCGAAGCGGCCGTCGGCCTGCTGCCTTGCGCCGGCGGCACCCAGGCGCTGCCCTGGCTGGTGGGCGAAGGCTGGGCCAAGCGGATAATCCTCTGTGGCGAGCGGGTGGACGCCGAGACCGCGCTGCGCATCGGCTTGGTGGAGCAGGTCGTGGACACCGGCGAAGCCCGGGGCGCGGCGCTGCTGCTGGCGTCCAAGGTGGCCCGGCAGAGCCCGGTGGCCGTGCGCGCCATCAAGCCATTGATCCAGGGGGCTCGCGAGCGTGGCCCCAACGCCTGGCTGGCCGAGGAGCGGGAACGCTTCGTCGACCTGTTCGAGGCCGAGGATACCCGCGAGGGAGTCAACGCCTTTCTGGAAAAACGCGACCCGCAATGGCGCAATCGCTGATGGCTCATCTCCTCATCATCCGCCGCCCGGGCCGCTCGCCCGGGCACGCGCCGATGATCTCCACGCCCTTCATTGCAACCCGGAGCTGCCCGTGACGGTTCGATTCGAGGAACGCCCCATCGCGCACGGCCTGCGCATCGGCATCGCCACCCTGGCGGCAGCGGACACCCTCAACGCCTTGTCGCTGCCGATGATCCGAGCCCTAGCCGATCGGCTCGGAAGCTGGGCAATGGACGATGGGATTGTCTGCGTCCTGCTGCGCGGCCTGGGCGAGAAAGCCTTCTGCGCCGGCGGCGACGTGCGCCAGCTCGCCGAAGCCTGCCGCGAGCGGCCGGCCGACGTACCACCGCTGGCCGTCCACTTCTTCGCCGAGGAATACCGCCTCGACCACCGCCTGCACACCTACCCGAAACCCTTGCTGTGCTGGGCCCACGGCCATGTGCTGGGCGGCGGCATGGGCCTGTTGCAAGGCGCGTCGATACGCATCGTCACCCCCAGCAGCCGCCTGGCCATGCCGGAAATCGGCATCGGCCTCTATCCCGACGTGGGCGCCAGTCATTTCCTGTCCCGGCTCCCTGGCCGACTGGGGCTGTTCCTCGGCCTCACCGGCAGCCCGATGAATGCCCGCGATGCCCTCGACCTGGGTTTGGCGGACCGTTTCCTCGGGGAAGACCAGCAAGAATCGCTGCTGGAAGGACTCGCCCAGTTGAATTGGCGGGAACGCCCCGGGGCGCAGCTCATCAGCCTGCTGCAGGCCCTCGGCCAGGAGGCCCGTCCACTCCTGCCCGAGCCCCAGTGGCTGCCGCGCCGGGAGCGCCTTGATGCGCTGCTGGACGTGAGCGATGCCCCGGCGGCCTGGCGGGCGCTGGTGGCCCTGGCGGACGACCCGGACCCGCTGTTGGCGCGAGCGGCGAAGACCCTGGCCGGGGGCTGCCCGCTCACCGCCCACTTGGTCTGGGAGCAGATCGCCCGCGCCCGGCACCTGTCCCTGGCCGAAGTATTCCGCCTGGAATACGCCATGAGCCTGAATTGCTGCCGCCACCCCGAATTCCCCGAGGGCGTCCGGGCGCGGCTCATCGACAAGGACCAGCGGCCCCGTTGGCACTGGCCGGACATCGAGAGCGTGCCCGAGGGCGTGGTGGCCGCGCATTTCGAGCCGACCTGGCACGGCCCCCATCCCCTCGCCGACCTGTAGCGCCTCAGCGCATCGGCATGCCGCGCACCCAGGGGCGTGGCGATGGCCGGAAGGCCGGCGCCCCCGGCCCGTATCCCGGGCCCGGCGGCCAGTAGCCCGGCCCCCAGCGGGGCGGCGGCGGCAAGAAGCGCGGGGGCGGCGGCGCCCGGTAGTCGTAATAGCGCGGCCCGGGCACGTAGATCACCGGCGCCGGCCATCGCGAGTAAGGCAAGGAGTAGTAGCGAACCGGTTCCACCCTTACCGGATAGGCGTAACGAGGCGCGTCGTAGACGGCGCATCCTCCAAGGAGCGCGCCCCATGAAGCCAGGATGAGTGCTCGATACATGGCGGCCTCCTTCGATCGCGAGAGGCGCGACGACAATCGGCGCCCGCGATGTAGGACAGCGGAAAACGGGGCGTATCGCGATCCGCCGGTCCACGCGCGCTCCCCCTGCGCCTCGCTCCCCGTCCAGCCTCCCCGCTTGCATCGCCGCGCGTCACGCGCCACCCTTGGCCACGCCTTCCAGTTTCCGCCGCCATGTCCGACCCACTCGACCCTAGCCGCTGCCCGCTCTGCGGTCAGCCGAACCGTTGCACCCAAGCCAGCCCGGCCACCCGCGACCAGCCGTGCTGGTGCTTTCAGGCCACGCTGTCCGCCGAGGCCCTGGAGCGTCTGCCGGCGGAGGCCCGCGACCGTGCCTGCCTGTGTCCGCGGTGCGCCGCCGGCCGGGCGGAAGCGGCCCGCTGATGCGCCTGGATCGCCTGCTGGGGCACTTGGCGGGCCTCAGCCGCCAAAGCGTACGCCAAGCACTGGTGGCGCGCCGGGTAAGGGTCGACGGGCTCGTCGAAGCCGACGGCGAGCGCCCGGTATCGCGCTTCCAGCGGGTGGAACTGGACGACCTGGCGCTCCAGGGCGGCGGCCCCGCCCGTTACTTCATGCTGCACAAGCCGGCCGGCTGCGTCAGCGCCACCCGACATCCCCACCACCGGACCGTGATCGACCTGCTGGACGAACCGGACACCCAGACCCTGCACCTGGCTGGGCGCCTCGACCTGACCACCACCGGCCTCCTGCTGATCACCGACGACGGCCTCTGGTCGCGCCGCGCCACCCTGCCAGGCAGCCGCCAGCCCAAGGTCTACCGGGTCGGCACCGAAACGCCGATCCCGCCGGCCTGCGTCGAAGCCTTCGCCCGTGGCCTGTACTTCGCCTACGAGGACCTCACCACCCTCCCCGCCGGGCTGGAGATCCTCTCCAGCCACGAGGCGCGCCTGTCCCTGCACGAAGGCCGCTACCACCAGGTCAAGCGGATGTTCGGCCATTTCGACACCCGGGTGGTCCGCCTGCACCGGGAGCGCATCGGCCCTCTGGCGCTCGACCCCGACCTGCCGCCCGGGGGCTACCGGCCGCTGACCGCCGAGGAAATCGCGGCCTTCTGACCGCGCGCCCCGCGCGTCGGCCGGCGGCCCGGCTGACATGCCCTTGTCACGCCGATGCGGTTAGCTGGGAGTCCCCGGCGCGAGGCGCCTCGACTCAACGGCATGGGAGCAGCGACATGAAAGCGGAAACCGCCGTCATCCCGGTAGCGGGCTGGAACATCCACACCGAGCACTACCGCTCGCCCCAGGCGGACCAAACCTTCCTGCTGGTCAACGGCTCGCTGTCCACCACCGCTTCCTTCGCCCAGACGGTCCGCTATCTCTACCCGCGCTTCAACGTGGTGCTCTACGACGCCCCCTACGCCGGCCGTTCCAAGGCCTACAACGTCAGCGGCGTGTGCTTGGGCAAGGAGCGCGAGGCGGACATCCTGCTGGGGCTGATCGAACGGTTCCGCGCGGACTACCTGATGGCCTTTTCCTGGGGCGGGATCGCCGCCCTGATGGCCTTGACCCGGCGGCCGCCCACAGTGAAGAAGGCGGTGATCGCCTCCTTCGCCCCGACCTTCAACGAGGCGATGCTGGATTACCTCCGGCGCGGTTTGGAACACCTGCGCCGCGCTGACCGCGAGCGCGTCGCCGAGCTGGTCAACGCCACCATCGGTCAGCACCTGAACGCGCTGTACAAGCGCCACAACCACCGGCACATCGTCGGCCTGGACCACCACGAATACGTGCAGATGCACGCCCACATCCGCCAGATGCTCGACCTGGAGGCCCGGGACTACTGCCGCGACTTCGCGACCATCGACATCCCGCTGCTGTTCGTCAACGGCGAACGGGACGCCTACACGCCTCCGGCGGACGCCCGGCGTTTCGCCGCCCTGATCGAGGACAGCCGCTTCGCCACCATCGCCAATGCCGGGCATTTCCTCGACATGGAGCACAAGCGCGCCAGCGAGGCGACCCGGGACGCCATCTTCGGCTTTCTGCGGCCGGGGTCGACCAAGCCCGGCCCGTTGCAGCCGTTGCGGCCGACCGTGCAGGCCCTTGCCGGCTGATTGCTGCTATCGCGGCCCTTCGTCGGGGCCCGCTAAACGCGGTGATCGCTTGCGCTCTTCACCCGGCTGGCGCGAAGATCCGGCACGCCGACCGCCAGGACGGGGGCGCCACCGCCTCCACACGGTCGCGCCGACACGGCCCGATCCGGGCGGGCACCGGCGCCCAGAATATGGCCCCCAGCAGACTCGGGATTTGTTCCTCCAGGCGACGGCCCCAGCCGGCGCCACCGGGCCTTCGAGGCCCGCCGCGTCTCATCGCAGGTAGCGCCGATAGCCCAGCGCGCCGAGCAGGGTCGCCAGGGCGCAGACGAGCAGGCTCGGCCCGAGGCGCTGGCTCCAGCCGATCACCACCAATTGCGCCCCCAGCGCCAGGTAGTAGAACAGCCCGAACAGCGCGCCGGCCGTGCCCCGGCGCGCGCCATAGTCCGCCAGCGCCGAGCCCAGGACCTGGGGAATGGCCAGGGCGAAGGCAGCCATGACCAGTAGCATCGGCAGGACGAACAGGGCCGAGCCCTCCAGTACCAGCACGCCCAGCCCCGCCCCCAGGTTCATCCCTACCGCCAGCCCCAGGATGCGCGCGCCGGACCACCCCCGCGCCTGCAAGCCCCGGCCCAGCCGGGCGCCCAGCAGCGAGCCGGCCGCCAGCCAAAGGCCGCTGTAGCCGAACAGCGCCGGCGCCAGGCCCGCCCGCTCGAACTGGAAGGCCGCCAGGCCGTAGTAGGCGAACACACTGGCATTGAACGAAGCCACCAGCAGGGTCGCCCAGCGAATGCGCCGGTCGGCCAGCATGTCCACCAGGGTCGCCCAGAGGGCGGCGGGGGGCGCATCGACCGGACGGGTTTCCGGAAACGCGCAGCCACTCCAGGCCATCAGCAGCAGCGCGAGCGCAACCAACCCGGCGAACACGCCGCGATAGCCGAAGGCCTCGTTCAGCCCGGTGCCGAGCAGGATGCCCAAGGCGGGGCTGATCGCCAGGGCCACGCCGATCCCGGCGAACACCCGCATCAGTTCCGGCCCCTGGTAGCGGTCGCGCAGCACGGTCTGGGTCACCACCGAGCCCACCGCCGCGCCGAACGCCGACAGCACCCGCGCCAGCAGCAACCCGCCGAACGATCCGGTGCACAGCGCGAGGCCCGCGCCAGCGGCATAGCAGGCCAGGCCGGCCAATAGTGCCGGCCGGCGGCCAACCACGTCGCAGGCGCGCCCCCAGAACAGGACGCCGGCGGCGAAGCCGACGACGTAGACCGACAGAGTCTGGGCGGCCTCGCCGGGCGACACGCCGAACCCTTGGCCGATTCCCGGCAGCGCCGGGCTGTAGAGGGTTTCCACTACCTGGGGAAACATCAGCAGCACCGTGACCAGTGCCCACCCTCCGCGGCTGTCCATGGAATGCTCCCGTCGAGACTCGAAAGGACAGCGATTGTAGGGAGCCCGGCACCGGCTTATTGTCTATGCCCTGACTAAAAATGGCGGAAACCGGACAACCCATGGCCTGGATCGCTCCCACTCTGCCTTTCGACCCCGAGCGACTCGGAGCCCCCGTCGTCGGCATTCGCTCGGAACTGCGGGACCACGATTCCGGTACTCATGGCCACGGCATGGGCCAAGTGCTGTTCACCCGCTCCGGTTGCACCCGCATCGAGCTGGACCGGCCGGCCCTGCTCTGCCTGCTGCCGCCCACCCGGGCCGCCTGGATTCCCCCGGAGGTGCCCCATCGCGCCCGTATCCGCTAGGCGGCGGAGTATCGCTCGGTGTACTTCTCCCCCGGGTTGTGCGAGCGCTTGCCGGCCACCCCACGTATCCTGAGTGTCGCGCCGCTGCTGCGGGAGCTGCTCGAACGGCTGTCCTCGGCGCCCTTCGACACGGACTGGAACGAGGGCCGGGCCTTCCACCTGGCCGCCCTGTGCATCGAGGAACTGATGGCGGCTCCCGGGGAGCCCATGCTCCTGCCGTTGCCGGCCGACCGGCGCCTGGTCGCGCTCCACGGCCAGGACCTGCCGCCGCCGCTCCACGCGCTGGCGAGCCGGGTGGGCGCCAGCGAACGCACCCTCGCCCGCCTGATCAAGCGCGACACCGGTCTCTCCTACCAGCAGTGGCGGCAACAGTGGCGCCTGATGCGCGCGGTGGAGCGCCTGGGCGTCGGCGAACGCCTGACGGACGTCGCCCTGGAGTTGGGGTTTTCCAGCGACAGCGCCTTCATTGCGTTCTTTCGCGGCATGACCGGCACCACGCCGAAGGCATATTTCCGCTGACGGGGGCGTTCGTCGAATCGCAACGGCCCGGCGAATGCCCCCCGTTTCCCAGCCGACAGGGAGCGCCCTGGCCAGCCGGATAACCGGCGCATGAGGCGTGCCAAGCCCCTAGTCATCCTCCTGGCCCCCGGAGCGACCACCGTGCTCAACAGCGACGATGACGCTCGCCATTGCGGCGGGCGGTGATGCGGCCCGCGCGATCACCAGGGGCGCCGATGAGCGGCGCTGGCGGAGGCGACGTTCCTCTCCTCGGCAATGAAAGGAACAGTGCGCGGCTACGCGGCGGCGGCAAGCCGCGCCCGGGAGAACCCGGTCAGCGCGACGGTCGGCGGCAACGACGCGTCCACGGCATTATGGCGCCGGTGATCGGGTGCCCCGGCTCGACGCCGGTCGTTGCGTGGACATGGGCCCGACAGGCGGGCCCCGCGACTCGGCCTGTTACCATGCTCTCCCGCCGTATCGCGGCCCGCCACGGATCTCTCATGATCACGCCTGTCTTCCGCACGGCCACCCCGGCCGACACCGCCCACTGCCATCGGATCGAAACCTCCGCCTACGAAGGCGACGAAGCCGCCACCGAGGCCAAGATCGCCACCCGGATCGCCCAGTACCCCGACGGTTTCCTCATCATGGAACTGGACGGCGAGGTGATCGGCTTCATCAACAGCGGCTGCGCCCACGAAGTCGTGATGGAGGACGAAGCCTTCAAGGAACTGGTCGGCCACGACCCGGCGGCGCCGAATGGGGTGATCATGTCGGTGGTCATCGACCCCGCTCACCAAGGCAAGGGCCTCGCCTCCGCGATGATGGGCGCCTTCGTCGCGCGCATGAGGGGCCTGGGCAAGCGAACCCTGCACCTGATGTGCAAGGAGCGCCACGTGGCGCTGTACGAGCGCCTCGGTTACCGCTACGTCCGCCCCTCCGCCTCCGGGCATGGCGGAATGGCCTGGCACGAAATGACGATGGAGCTGTAGGCGCTACCCGCCCGGACGCGCATCCCACCCGAACCGGTTTCGCCAGGGTCCCCGCCTGGCTCGTCGTCCCCCGCGCCCCTCAGTCGCCGCGCTGCCGTTCCAGGAAGCGGTAGAGCCGGTCGTCCAGGGAATGGGCGACGTTGAAGCGCAGCCAGGGCACCGGTCGCGCGTCGGGCATGAACAACTGCCCCGGCGCTAGCAGGATCTTCTCCTCCTTGGCCCGGGTGGCGAGGGCGGTGGCGTCGTCCAGGGCGTGGTGCCGGGCCCAGAGGAACAGCCCGGCCCGGGGCTCGACGAACAGCTCCAGGCCAGCGTCATCCAGGCGCCGGGCCACCTGCTCGTGGGCCCGCGCCAGGTTCTCCTGCACCTGCTTGATGTGCTTGCGATGCCGCCCTTGCAGCAGCACGTCCAGGGCCAGCTCCCCGGTGATCTCGGAACCGGTCAGGCCGCTGACCATTTTCAACGGCACCAACTCGTCGATCAGGTCCCGGTGGGCGGCGACGAAGCCCACCCGCAGTGCCGGCGCGATGGCCTTGGACAGGCTGCCGACGTAGATCACCCGGGACAATTGGTCCATGCCGGCCAGGGCCTGCCGGCCGTCGGGGTCGAGATCGGCATAGATGTCGTTCTCGACGATCAGGAAGTCATAACGCTCCGCCAGTTGCAGCAGGCGATGGGCCACCGCCAGGGACAGGCTGCCGCCGGTGGGGCACTGCAGGCGCGTGTTGGTAAAGAACGCCTTGGGCCGATGGCGCGCCAGGGCCTCCTCCAACGCCGCCAGGTCGAGGCCGTCGCGGGTCCGCGGGATACCCACCAGCCGCGCGCCCTGCAAGCGCAGGTTGAGGAACAGGTTGTGGTAGCCCGGCTCGTCCACCAGCACCGTGTCGCCGCGCTGGACCAGGTAGCGCGAGATCAGGTCCAGGGCCTGGCTGGCGCCGCTGGTGAGCATCAGGTGGTCGGGCGAGGCGGCGATCCGGGCGTCGGCCAGCTTGTCCGCCAGACGACCGCGCAGGCGCGCGTCGCCCTTGGTCGGGCCGTAGCCGGAAAAGCGGCTTGGGTCGAGCCGACCCAGGGCGCGCAGGCTGCGCTGCAGGCCGTCGTGGTCGGTCCAGGCGTCGGGCAGCAGGCCAATGCCGGGGCGCAACTCCATGCCCAGGGGCTGGAATACCTTGTGCAGCAGGAGCTGGGCATCGAAATCGAACGCCGCGCCCTCCGCCTCGTCAGCCGGCGTCTCCGCCAAGGCCTCGACGGGCTGACCGCGCACATAGAAGCCGGCGTTGCGCTGGGCGCTCAGGTGGCCCAGCGCGACCAGCCGGTCGTAGGCCTCGACCACGGTGAACGGGCTGACCCCGTGAGTCTGGGCGAACTTGCGGATCGATGGCAGCTTGCTGCCCGGGCGCAGCCGCTGCTCGGCGATGGCCTGGGCGATGCCTGCGACGATCTGGGCCACCAGCGGGGTGTCCGAGGCGGGGTCGAGAAACAGCATGAGAACGTCCATCGAAGGGAAAGGAATCGGCGGGTGTATCGGTGAAACCACCGCGACAGCCCTGCCGGCCGGGAGCGCTCCCTGTACATGGCGAGCGGCGCGGCGTCTGCCGCAAGCTCGTGTCGTCGGGCGGGCGGCTTGCACGCCCTGCCCGGCCTTCCCTCGGCCTGACCACATCACAAGAAGAAGGACATGCCCATGCGCGCACCAGCTTACCCCATCGACCGCGAGCGAATTTCTCCCGAGGAGTGGGAGACGCGCTGCGACCTCGCCGGCCTCTATCGGCTGGTGGCGCACTTCCGCATGACCGACCTGATCGACACCCACATTTCCGCCCGGGTGCCGAACGAGCCGGACCACTTCCTGATCAACCGCTACGGTGTGCTATTCCACGAGATGCGCGCCTCCGACCTGGTCAAGGTGGACCACGAGGGCAATCTGCTGGACCCGCGCCTGGGCCCCGACAGCGTCAACCGCGCGGGCTTCAACATCCACTCGGCGATCCACGCCGCCCGCGCCGACGTCAACTGCGTGGTGCACACCCATACCGCCGCCGGCATCGCCGTGTCCGCCCAGGAAGAGGGTCTGCTTCCCATCAGCCAGCACGCCCTGAAGTACTACGGCCGGCTGGGTTACCACGACTACGAGGGCATCGCCCTGAACCCGGACGAGCGCGGCCGCCTGGTGCGCGACCTCGGCGCTCACCAGGCGATGATCCTGCGCAACCACGGCCTGCTGGCGGTGGGCGGCTCGGTGGCCGAAGCTTTCAACCAGCTGTACTTCCTCGAACGGGCCTGCCAGGCCCAGGTACGGGCCCTGGCCGGTGGTCGGCCGTTGCGTATCCCGCCCCAGGAAGTCTGCGAACTCACCGCGCGCCAGTCCGAGGACGAAATCGCCCGCGACCTGCACCTGCTGGCCTGGGCATCCGCCCTGCGCCTGCTCGACGGCGAGACCGACTACCGCTGCTGACCCCCCTTGGTCCGCCGGACGCGGGCCGCCAGTCGTCGGCCTGGGGCGCCGGCGGCGATGCCATCCGGGCCCTGGAGCCCGGCGCCGGGAACGGACCCCATTGCCCCGTACCGCCTGCGAGTCCTGAATCTGTCAACAACACATCCAAGAGGTAGACATGAAGACGAACACCAGCACCATCGGCGCGACCCTGTTCGCCGCCTGGCTGGCCACGGGTCTGGTCGAAGCCACGGAAATCACCGTGATTTCCTTTGGCGGGACCAGCAAGGACGTGCAGACCGAAGCCTTCTACAAGCCGTTCGAGCGCAGCACCGGCAACAAGGTCCTGGCCGGCGAGTACAACGGCGAAATGGGCAAGATCAAGGCCATGGTCGACACCCATAGCGTGACTTGGGACGTGGTCCAGGTGGAGGGCCCGGAGCTGCTGCGGGGCTGCGACGAGGGTCTGTTCGAGCAGTTGAACGCCGCGGCCATCGGCCGGGAGGAAGACTTCGTGCCGGGCACCCTCAGCGAGTGCGGCGCCGGCCTGCTGGTCTGGTCCATGGCGATGGCCTACAACGCCGATCGCCTCAAGGAAGCGCCCACCGGCTGGACGGACTTCTGGGACACCCGCAAGTACCCCGGCAAGCGCAGCCTGCGCAAGGGCGCCAAGTACACCCTGGAAATCGCCCTGATGGCCGACGGCGTGCCCCGGAAGGACCTGTACAAGGCGCTCGCCACTCCCCAGGGCGTCGACCGCGCATTTCGCAAACTGGACGAAATCAAGCGGGACATCCAGTGGTGGGAGTCGGGCGCCCAGCCGATGCAGTTCCTCGCCAGTGGCGACGTGGTGATGAGCACCGCCTTCAACGGCCGGGTGTTCGCCGCCCAGCAGGAAGGGGCCAACATGGCCATCGTCTGGAACGGCAGCATCTACGCCATCGACTCCTGGGCGATCCCCAAGGGCAGTCGGAACAAGGCGGTGGCCGAGCAGTTCATCGCCTTCGCCCTGCGCCCAGAACAGCAGAAGCTGCACACCGAGCGGCTCGCCTACGGACCCACCAGCCCGGCCACCGCCTCGCTGCTGGACCCGAAACTGGCGGCGCGGTTGAACACCGCTCCGGAGAACCTGGCGGTCTCGATGCCCATCGACAACGCCTTCTGGGTGGAACACGGCGAAGAGCTGGAGCAGCGTTTCAACGCCTGGGTGGCCAAGGGATGAACCGCGCCGGGCGCGCCCCCTGACGGGGCGTCCCGGCCGATTCCATTTTCGCGAAGAAGATGTCCCCCGAGGCCACGCCGGCGCGGCGCGCCTCTCGAAAAGGCCGGGCCGGCGCCCCCCGCCCGGCTCGTTTCCGCCGGTGCGCTTGTCAGCGGACCGCTCCTGCGCCTAGGCTCGGTCATCCGAGAGAACGGGAGGCCCCCATGCGTGTGTTGGTCGTGGCGATGCTGGTGTCGATGCTGTCGGGATGCGTCGGCGTGATCACGCTGCACAATCCGACCCGAACCTATACCGGCGAGGCGGTGAAGCCCGGCGGGCGCGGCTACTGCTGCTCCGGCAGCGAGACCTTCACCCGTCGCGACGATGTCCGGGCGGCCTGGGGCGAGCCCGACCGGACGTGGCGGGAAGACGGTCGGGACTTCTGGTACTACCGGCAGCCGGACCTGGCCTGGGCGGCGGTCATGCCGGTGCTGATCGTGCCGCTGCCCCTGGGCATCCCCACCGGGCACAACTTCACCACTTTCGCCTTCGAGGGCGAGCGCCTGGTATCGGCCCAGGCAGCCGACCGGGAAGGCCTGGTCGCCCTCTGCGGCTTCTTCCTCAACGACGCGAAACCCGATACCCACTTCGGCTGTTTCGCCGACTGACTCGGCTGGCCCGGTTGCGGCGACGCCCCAAGGGGGCGATGCCTTTTCCCTCCCACGCCTCGCTCGCAAGCACTTCTCCCTCGACCAGACCGCCTACGCGCCACCAGCCGCCCCGGACCCTACGGCGTGCCACAACCGATGGCAGCCTGCGGCCACGCCAGGGAAGGCTGCTCCTCGTTACCGTTCGGCGAGGTTCGCCCCCTTGACCCGGATCGTCTCGCTCGGAGCATCCGGTTGCTATGATGCCGTCCCTTTCAAACGACGGATTATTGCAATGAGAGCGGGATTCGCGCTGATCTGCCTGCTGGCGCTGGTGGGCTGTGGGACCAAGTCGGTAGTGCAGCCCACCCGGGACTCGAAACCCCCGTTGCCGCGCTACTCAGGTCCGGTCTGCCTGTTGCCCAAGCGGCTGCCCCAGGATGTGGCGTTCACCCCGCTGGGGCGTGCCGTGGCCAACCAGCAGTGGTACGGCGGCTTCGCCAAGGTCAATCATGCCGTGGCTGAAGTGGCCCGCAGCGTGGGAGCGGACGCCGTGGTGAGCATGCGTTCCCACATGAAGATGGGCTTCATCGCGGTGGTCAGGCCCCAGTCCTGGGGCTATGCGGTAAAACTCAAGAACCCCGAAGCCTTCGACTGCCTGGCCAACGGCGGACGCTTCGACGGCACGCCACCCCCGCGCCCGCTCCCAACCGCCACGGCACCGACCGGGCCGGCCTCCACAGCCTACGACGCCTGCATGGCGCGGGTGCTGCGCATCGCCGATCCGGCGCTACGCCTGGAGGCCATGGGCTCCTGCGACGCCGCCAAATAACACCTCGCCGTCGCGAGAAAGCCCACGCAGGCGGGCTTGCGGCTCAGCGCGCTGAATCGCACATCGACATGGACGACAGCCGCAAGGCCGGATCGGCGATGCGCAGCACTCGGCGCATGCAGGCGTCGTAAGCCGCCGAACCGTCGCTCGCGGCCGGCGTCGCCCGGGCTGTCGGCTCGGCGGCGGTGACGGAGCTCGCCGGGACGATCGCCGGCGCCAGCGCGGCGACGATTTCCTCGGAACCGAGCAACTGGGCCAGCACCCCGGAGCCGGCGGTGATCAGGTTGGTCACCGCGCCGCTCCGCTTGGCGTCCTTGCTGGCCAATACCCGGCCGTTCTCGTCGATCACCGAGGCGGTGAGGTCATAGTCGAAGCGGACGCTCATGTAGGCGTCCGATTTCCACTCTCGCATGCGGATCAGCAGCAGCCGTTGGTTCGGCCCCGAGGCCCTGTCGGTGGACGCGGCGGGAACCGCCTGGATGGAGGCCCGCGACAGGGCGCTGCGCACGGCTTCCTGGATATCCGCCGCCAGCGGGTCGCCGCTGTAGGTCGTCACGTTGTAGGGGTTGTAGTACAGCGCCCGCAGGGTCCCGACGTAGGTCGGCCGCTTGCTCCGCGCGAGCACGTAGGGCCGCTCGTCCACCACGGCCACCGCGACCTGCTTGTCCGACGTGACCGTCACGTAGGGCGCAGCGCGCCGGTAATCGACGCGTTGCCCGAAAGCGCAGCCGGCGATCTGACTTGCCAGCGCTAGAACGAATACCAATCGAAAGTACTTCATGGGAACTCCACCACGGCAGAAGAAAGGTTGCTAGACAAGGCGAAAGCGCGAGGCATTCTACGGGGCCGGAGCGGCGGCGTGGCGCGAAACCGTCATGCCCATCCGAGGACGGGCCGGCGACACGGCTAGACGAATCTCCAGTCCGAAATCTGTTTACTGATGGCCGCCAGGCCAACATTCAATTCATGGTGTTGCCGGGCGAGTACCTGCTCATCGACCTCATCGCGCCCGCCCCCGCGCGGCAGTTATTACAGCGCCCGGAACCTGTCCGCCCTGGGCGGCGCGCTCAGCCCGATCCTCTGCGGCTATCTGCTGTCCCACGCGGCAGCCGGCGGTCATGTTCGTCGCCCTCATGGCGGTAGCCGCCCTCGGCGGGCTGCTCTGCTTCATGAGCATCCGTCGGGACCAGCGCCGCGCCTGTCCTCCTTCCCTTGCGCCTGCCTGAAGATGGCACCGTGAGCCACGAACACGCCCTTCGTTCATCAACGGCGCGGCCGCGCGCCTGCTGCTGGCGATCGAGCCCATTCCAGCAAGTTCTGGAACGACAGCCACGCCATCGGGCGCCTCCTCGTCGACGGGAATGGCGCGCCGGCCATTCTCGACATCGAATACGGCGCCTGGTGGTCTACACCGCCGAGGGCAGCCCGATGCGCGTCCTGCGAAATGGCCACCGCCTGCCCGAGGGCCGTCGGACCCGGCGGATGGCACCAAGCTGATGCGCCAGGACGGCTAGGGCGTGCCGGGGGCGACTCCACGCCCCTCGACTATGCTTTCGGACAACCCGACACAGCATGGAGCACGAGACATGAACAAAGCGGAACGAGACAGTCGGAACGTCACGGGCCTCATTCGCGCCTACGGCGGCAGTGTCCATGCCGTCACCCGCGACCACATTCCCACGGTGAGCGAGCCGGGGGTCTACCTGCTCTACTTCGTCACCTCGGCCTCCCTGCAAACCTGTTTCCCCGTTTATTGCGGCTTCACCTCCCGCCCCTTGAAGACCCGCCTGGGGGAGCACCTCAAACCGGGTGGCGCGATCTACACAATGAGGACCCCGGGCGGCATCGAGAACACGTCGGGCCTGCCGATCAGCACGGCCGATGGCGATGTCTACGTCGGCTTCATTCCCGGCACCGGCATGCTGGCGAAGCTTGTGGAAAGCTGTTTCCTGGTGAATTACGACTTCGTGCTGAATACCGGCGAAAACACTCAGCGACGCCCCCTCGACATGTCGGGAATCCAGGAGTCCACCTGGGCGGCCCTCGACGATACCGGCGTGGCCCGAGAGCAGATCGAGCACTGGAACGACACGGTGGAACACACCCTCAACGAAGCCGTCGCCGACGCGAAGACCCTGATCCGGGACCTCAAGCACTTCCGGGGCCTGGATTGAGCCCCATGCCCTCCGAGCCCGCCGTCGACGAAGCCCGCGCCGGCCCGGACACCGAAGCCGGCACCCGGCGCTACGCCATCCTCGAACCTGCTTCGCTGAGGGCGAGCACGCCCCTTCGCGGTGACGAGCGATAACGGTGGAAACGCGGGGTGGTGCGTCGCGACAGGAGTCCGTGGTCAAAGGGAGGCCGCACTGCCCATGCCAGCCTAGCCGGCGCGGCCCCGCCCGATGCGGGCCTCAAGCACTTCTGCTGGGATCGCCAGGCGCGATTCGCTCTCTTGTATGAGCCGCCCGACAGGGCATGGCGTGCTACCCGGCGGCTCGGTCGCCGGCTGGACATGGACGCGGCAGCGTCTTGGTTCCCGTGCGTAGCGCGAACACGGCCAGGACCGCGATCCAGGCCACCGAAACACCGTAGTTGAGCCGCTGGTACAAGCCGAACAGATGCCCGTCGGCAAACGCCTTCGCCATCATCGACACCGTCACGAGGGATAGAAGGACGCAGAGTGCGGAGAACATCCCGAAGCCAGGCGACGAAAGCAGCCGCTTGCCGAGAAACGCCCATAGCCCGCTGGACACTGTCAGCGAGGCGAACATCACCAGCCCGGCCAGGTTATGGATGTGCTGCGAGGTCGAAGGCTGCGCCGGCGCACAGCCCTGGTCGCAGGGAAAGTAGCCCGTCGCGAGACTTCCCAGGCCATGGATGGCCATGAGCGCGGCGCTCAGCCAAGCCAGGCGGGAGTCACGGAAGCGCCTCGCCACGCCCATCGCGAACAATAGAAAGAACACGCCCAGGGGAACGTTGTTCACCCATGCGGAATAGACCTGGGTCGGGGCACCCGTGGCTCCCAGCCGGCTCATGGCTAGCTCCAGGTGGCTGTAGCCCGGATAGCCCAAGGCGGTCAGCGCCACGCCGAGGAACAGCCAGAGCGGAATGACCACGCCCAGGCCCAGCAGCGCTCGGTCAACGGTTTTCATGGCGCGGTACTCCTCTGCCGTTCGATGATCGGCTCCGCCCATGCGAAACCCCGGCCCATGCTAGGGAACCTCGCGGCGGAAGCGTTACCGATTCTTTTGCAAGGCAGCTTGCCGATGCGTCATCCTGTCGCCCCCTCCGACCCGTGACGGCCCATGAGCAGACGCCTGCCCAGCACCTCAACCCTCCTTGCCCTGGAGGCCGCCGCGCGCCACCGAAGCTTCGCCAAGGCCGCCCAGGAACTGGCACTGAGCGAGGGCGCCATCAGCCGCCAGATCGCCAAGCTGGAAGCCTTTCTAGGGATCCGGCTCTTCCATCGGGTGGGAAACCGCGTCGAGCTGTCCGGCCATGGCGAGCGCTACGCGGCGCGGATGCGCGTGGCTCTGGCCGATATCGAGCGCCACACCCGGCGCCTGATGAACGACACGCCGGACAAGGACTCGCTGGAAATCGGCGTCATTCCGACCCTGGCCAGCCGTTGGCTGATTCCCCGCCTCGCGGGGTTCCAGCAAAACCATCCGGATATCGAAATTCATCTGCGAGAGCGGACCCATCCTTTCTCGTTGGACGAAAGCGGCCTGAACGCCGCGATCAATTACGACCATCCCGCCTGGCACGCCATGAAGGTGCAGCCGTTGTTCGAAGAGCCGATGGTCGCGGTTTGCCACCCTTGACTCGCGGCGCGGGTGCCCGAGCACATGCCGCTGTTGCACAAGCATGCGAGCCCCTACAGTTGGGCCCGCTACGCGACGCTTTCCGGGCTGTCGCTGGCCGCCGAATCGACGGGCCCGACCTACGACCGCTATGCCCTGCTCATCGAAGCCGCGAAAGCCGGCCTCGGCATGGCCCTGGTGCCGCATCGCTACGTCGAGGACGAACTCCGGGAAGGCCGATTGGCGGCTCCCTGGCGTCCCCTGACGGACCTGAAGGCGCGCTACGTCCTCGTGACCCGGCCGGACAGCGACGCCTCGCCCGCGCTGGCGACGTTCGAACGGTGGCTGCTCGACGAGGGCGCGCGTCGCTAGCCGGCGCGGTTGTCGAGGCGAAGCGCGGCGAGCATTCGAACCCGACCCGCGTGGAGCGTTGGCCGGACCCGATAGCAATGCCGTGCGGCCGCTGGCTGGCCGCGAAGGCGCTGGGGGCCGTGGCCGCGCCGTGAAGGCACAGGCGCGTCTGGGCGTGGGCGACCGCCGGTACGGCGTTCTTAACCGGGCGCCGCGTTCCGCAGCGATACGCGTTGTGCGGACTTTCACTCCGCCTGCGTCGTCCGCTCATCGGCCCGGCGGAAACCATCGCCGCGCCTGGCTCCCGGCCCGGCCACACACCGGCACAATCGCGGAGGCCCCTGACGAACCGTCGGGCGCGAGGCCATCACCGTCGCAGCTGGCCCTAAGCCCTGATCGCTGAATGCTCACGTCGGGTAGCGCGGGGGCAGGCCGGACCGGCCGCCTGCCAGCCGTTTACACCCGTCCGGTACCCCGTTCCGCCTAGCCCCTTCGCCTTGCCCTCGGCGCCTTCGCAGCGCGGGTCGATCCCATTCCCGCCCTTGCGTCGGCACCGCAGCAGGCCGCCCGCCTCCTTCCGGGTTCGCACGGCCGCCGTATCCGCGCCTGCCGTCGCTCCGCCTAGGCTCCATCAGGAGCGCTGATCGTCCATTAGGTCTTTTGGTGAGCGCCTCCCCGGGATTTCCTTATCCTTTGCCCATCCCCCTCCTGGAGTCGCGAACACATGAAGATCAAGCTTTCCAGACTGGCTCACACCCTGAAGTCGATAGCCCTCGCATGGGGGGACTACAACAAGCGCAACCTGAAACGGTATTGAACGAGCCCCCTCCCCGCAGGAATACGAGATGTCCGACCTTTCTCCTGTGATCGATCCACGCATCGCGCTCATCGCGCCCGGCTTCCGCGCCTTGAGCATTAAGGCTTGCGTCGGTGGGCTGCTGTACCCGGATGTCGCCAAACAGGCCCAGGTTCGGGCCTGCCAGGCGGCACGGGACGGCGACCCGCGCTGGGCCGAGGCCCATCTGGCCGCCTGGGCGGAGGCGTTCCGGGCGTTCGGCGCGAAGCCCCAGCGCACCCCCTGCTCGGCCGAAGCGTTGCGCAAGCGGGTGCTGCGCGACGGCCGCTTACCGACGATCGATCCCATCGTCGATCTCTACAATGCGGTGAGCGTGCATTACGCGGTCCCCGTCGGAGGCGAGAACCTCGCGGCCTATCGTGGCGCCCCCCGGCTAGCCCTGGCCGAGGGCACGGAACCGTTCGACACGGTCAAGGAAGGCCGGCCCGCCCAGGAAGCCCCGGAACCCGGGGAGGTCGTCTGGCGGGACGATATCGGCGTGACCTGCCGGCGCTGGAACTGGCGGCAAGGCACGCGGACGCGGCTGGATTCGAACACCCGGGAGATGTGGTTCATCCTGGAAAGCCTGTCCGCGATGCCCTTGAAGGCCCTGTACGAAGCGGGCGACACCCTGGCCCAGGGAATCGAGCGGATGTTCGCCGAGGCCCGGATCGACACACGGCTCCTGGAGGTGAAACCGTCGGCGCAGCGGGACTGACACCGGGCCGATCCGGTCGTCAGGCTCGCTGTCCCGAGGCGCTTCCCGTGCTCCAGTCTCACCAACGCGAACAGGCCAGGGGGCCAGCCGGCACCGCGCCGATGACCCGCCTCGCTGGAACATGCCGGCGACCACCCCAGCCTTCGCCACCCTTTTGCACGATGCCCATGCCCGGCGCCGCCGACGTGCACGTTCACCCTGCGGCCCTCCTGCATGCTGCCCCGTTGGCGGAGCGGAATCAGCCCGCCAGGGTGGCGATGTCGATGAGGACGGCGGTACGTTCACGGGGCGATGCCGCCCCGTATCGCCGGACGGGCGAGATGGAGCCAGAGCAGGCCGCCGATCGCCGCCGCCACGGGCAGCAGGATCAGGCCGGAAATGACCGTCCAGCCGAACGTATCCAGCAGCGAGCCCGAGGCGAAGGAGCCGACGGCCATGGAGCCGAACACGCAGAAATCGTTGATCGCCTGTACCCGGGGTCCTTCTTCCGGCGCGTGGCAGGTCATCACCAGCGCCGAGGCGCCCAGGAACCCGAAGTTCCAGCCGACCCCCAGCAGGACCAGCGCGATCCAGAAGTGATGCACATCGAGGCCGAGCATCCCGGTGAGCGCCGCCAGCCCGATCAACACCAGGCCGAGGAGGATGATCGGCTGGATGCCGAAGCGGGCGATCAGCCGCCCGGTGAAGAAGCTCGGCGCGTACATGGCGATCACGTGCAGCTCGATCCCGTAGTTCGAATGCGCCCGGGGAATGCCCTGCAACTCCATCGCCAGGGGCGCCGAGGTCATCATGAAATTCATCGTCGTGTAGCTGACGATGCCGCAGAGGATCGCCACGATGAACCGGGGCTGCCACAGCGAGGTGGGAACGGCGACCTCGGCGAGGGGCCGCGGGACCGGCGCCAGCGCGGGGAAGCGGATGCCCGCCAGCACCACGGCGGCGAGCACCGCCGCCCCGGCCGCGGCCAGGTAGGTGGCCGCGTAGTCATGGGACGGCCACAGGTCCATGGTCGCCGTCACCAACTGGGGGCCGAAGATGCCCGCCACCACGCCCCCCAGCAGGACGGCGGACAGCGCGCGCGGGCGCTCGTCCGCCTCGACGCATTCCGCCGCCGCGAACCGGAAGGTGAGGACGACCGCCGCATAGGCCCCGCCGAACAGCATGGCGAGGCAGAACAGCGAGAAGGAGCCGACGACCAGCGCGGCGGCACCCACCAGGCCGAGGAGCACCCCGCACAGGTTGCCGAGGAGAAAGGCGGCGCGACGCCCGTAGCGACGGGTAACGGCGCCGACGGGCAATGTCGCCAGGGCCATGCCCACGACGAACACCGAGACGGGCACGGTCGCCAGGGAGGGCCTTGGCGCGAGTGCGTGGCCGATGATCGCGCCGGTGGCGTATACGACGGTGGCGTTGGCCCCGGACAGCGCCTGGGCGGTGACCAGGCGGAGGATGCGACTGTTGAGCATGTGGTTCTCGCGGTGGCTCCGGCAGGAGCATTCGGATCGGATATCCAGCGCTACGGGAGCCTGGCACTCGGTGTATCTTCCCCCCGGCGCGCCGTTTCAGGCGAAGCCCAGGACGATGGCAACGCGGACGGTCGCGTCCGGCTTCGGTCTACCGGTCGAGGCGGACAGCGAACCCAGGCCACGGCGGGCCTCAGGCCGCGACCACGCCGGCTGCTCCGCTCGCGCCCTGATTGCCTTGCCCGTCGCGGCGAACCGTGCGCCGCACGCCCTTCCCCCTCTCCCCTGCCCGCCTTGTCTTCGCCTCGACACCGGCTGGGTCCTCGTGGCGAGCGTAGGCGGGCCGGCGGCCACGTGCACATAATCGAGAGGCCCCGCAGGAGGCGCCTGACAAGCATGGCATGAAGGAAGCGCCAGACGCGCCAGGCGCGAACAGTCTCGGCAGGCGGCAGGAAAGACGAACGCGCGTGGAAAAGCAAACCCCTGCCGAGCCGGCCTCTCTCCATGGCCCGGGTCGGGGAACGGCAGGCTCGCGCCGCCTTCCGCCGACCCGCGAGCCAGACGCATCGACGGCCAGCGGCCTCGGCCCGACGACGTAAATCGAGCCGGCAGGCCCCTCCCTGGGATCATCGCCGGTCGGAGAGTCGAGTCATGGCTCGGCGGCGAGAGGTCCTATGCGTCGAGCGCGCCTGAATGGAGAGCATTGACGAGGCTCAGGCGCGACGGCTCCTCGCGCCTCCCTGGCCTCGACCATGTGTCGAGGTGGCTCGCCCATGTGCGCCCTCTTGCACGCAGAGCACTCAGCCCGCCGGCGCCACCGCGCCGTGGAGGAACAGCCGCTCCAGCATTTCGGCGGAGCTGGAGCGGGCGACACGGCCGAGGCGCTCGGCGTCCACCATGCCGTAGATCAACGAGACGAACATTTCGCTGAACACCGCGGCGGTGATGTCGATGCGGAATACCCCTTGCTGCTGACCGCGCAGGAAGAAAGCGTCCAGCGCGTCGATGTAGAACCGCCAGCGAGCGCCGTCGGCGTTCGCGTCGAGGCTGTCCGGGCGGTACTGGAATATCAGGAACACCAGCAGCTCACGGTGCGCCAGGTGTTCGTCGATCAGCCGGCGCAGCGCCGCCCGGGGCTCGGCGTGTTGCAGGTCGGCCGCCTTGATGATCTGGTTGAGCGCCGCCTCGCCGTGGCTCATCAGCATCTCCACCAGGCGGTCGCGGGTGCCGCAGAAACGGTGCAGCGTGGCCTTGCTCACCCCTGCCGCCTCGGCCAACTCCTTCAGCGTCGCGCGGGGCCGGCTGACGATGGCCACGGCCAGCGCCTTGATCAGTCGTTCGTCGTTGACGGTCATGAAAACTCGCTATTCTCGGGCATAACGGTCGGGCGCATTGTGCAGAAATCCCCCTGTTTCTCAATGGACATATCGAATGGACTCATCGAATTTGCACACAGAAGTACCAAATGAGTCAATATTGACTCAAAATATTCAATGTAAGATCATTTGCGCCCTCCGGACTAATAGCGCGGGTGTGTCATGCGTGTAAGGCGTGCAGTAGAAATCCTTGGAACCATGGCGCTGGCGGTCGCCCTGGCCGGATGTGGACAAGGCGAACCGCCAGCCACGACGGAAGAACCGGCCCGGCCGGTGGAGGTAGTGGTGGCGACCCCCGAACCGCTGGTACTGACGACTGAACTACCGGGGCGCATCGAACCGATGCGTGTCGCCGAGGTAAGGGCGCGGGTGGCTGGTATCGTCCTGCAGAAACGTTTCGAGGAAGGCGCCGATGTGAAGGCCGGCGACCTGTTGTTCCAGATCGATCCGGCGCCGCTCAAGGCCGCGGTGTCCCGGGCCGAGGGCGAGCTGGCCCGTGCCCAGGCCACGGCCCACGAGGCCCAGGCCCGGCTCAAGCGCTACGAACCCTTGGCGAAGATCGAGGCGGTCAGCCAGCAGGACTTCGATGTCGCCACCGCCGACCTGCGCAGCGCCCAGGCGGCGGTACGCTCGGCTCAGGCCGACCTAGAGACCGCGCGCCTGAATCTGGGCTACGCCTCGGTGAAGGCGCCGATCTCCGGACGCATCGGCCGCGCCCTGGTGACCGAGGGCGCGCTGGTCGGCCAGGGCGAAGCCACGCTGATGGCGCGCATCCAGCAACTCGATCCGATCTATGCCGACTTCACTCAGCCGGCGGCCGACGCGCTGCGCCTGCGCGAGACGCTCAAGGGCGGGGCGCGCTCCGCCGACCCGCGCCAGGCCCTGAGCCTGCGGGTCGAGGGCACCGACTACGAGCGCCATGGCGAACTGCTATTCACCGATGTCTCGGTGGATCGCGGTACCGGCGAGGTCTCGCTGCGCGGCGTCTTTGGCAACGCCGACGGCGTCTTGCTGCCGGGCATGTACGTGCGGGTGACCACGCCCCAAGGCAGCGACCCGGCGGCCATCCTGGTGCCCCAGCGCGCCGTGCAGCGCGCCACCGACGGCAGTGCCCAAGTGTTGGTGGTTGGCGCCGACGACCGCGCCGAGGCGCGGCCGGTGCGGACCGGCGTCATGCAGGGCTCGCGCTGGCGGATCGAACAGGGCCTGGCCAGCGGCGACAAGGTCATCGTCGGCGGCCTCGCCGGCCTGCAACCCGGCGCCAAGGTCGAGGCTCATCCCGTTCAGCAGCCCACCCAACAGGCGTCGCGCCCTTAAGAACCCTTCACGCTCCCGCGCGAAGCGGCCGATCCGGGCGAGCGCCTCAGGCGCGAGCGCGTCCGGGCCCGTTTCCGCGCGGCGGATCGTGTATCGCTTCCAGGTCGGGACCACCGCGAGGAATTCGCCATGTCTTTATTCTTCATCGAGCGCCCCAACTTCGCGTGGGTAGTGGCGCTGTTCATTTCCCTGGCCGGGCTGCTGGCTATCCCGCTGCTGCCGGTGGCCCAATACCCCAGCGTGGCACCGCCCCAAATCACCATCACCGCCACCTACCCCGGCGCCTCCGCGCAGGTGATGGTCAATTCTGTCACCACCGTCCTTGAGGAATCACTGAACGGTGCCAAGGGCCTGCTTTACTTCGAGTCGACCAATAACTCCAACGGCACCGCCGAGATCGTCGTTACCTTTGAGCCGGGCACCGATCCAGATATGGCTCAGGTCGACGTGCAGAACCGTCTGAAAAAAGCCGAAGCGCGCATGCCCCAGGCCGTGCTCACCCAGGGTCTGCAGGTTGAGCAGACCAGCGCCGGTTTCCTCCTGATCTACGCGCTCAGCTACAAAGAAGGCGCGCAGCGCAACGATACGACCGCGCTCGGCGACTACGCCGCGCGCAACATCAACAACGAGCTGCGCCGGGTGCCGGGTGTCGGCAAGCTGCAATTCTTCTCCTCCGAAGCCGCCATGCGCGTCTGGATCGATCCGCAGAAGCTGGTGGGCTTCGGACTATCCATCGACGACGTGAGCAATGCCATTCGCGGACAGAACGTGCAGGTGCCGGCCGGCGCCTTCGGTAGCGCGCCGGGCAGTTCCGAGCAAGAGCTGACAGCGACCCTGGCGGTGAAAGGCACCCTAGATGATCCCCAGGAATTCGGCCAGGTGGTTCTACGCGCCAACCAAGACGGCTCGCTGGTCCGCCTCGCCGATGTGGCACGCCTGGAACTCGGCAAGGAAAGCTACACCATTTCCTCCCGCCTGAACGGCACCCCCACCGTGGGCGGGGCGATCCAGCTGTCCCCCGGGGCTAACGCGATCCAGACCGCCGGTCTGGTGAAGGAGCGGCTCGCCGAGCTGTCGGCATTTTTCCCTGAGGACATGCAGTACAGCGTGCCTTACGACACTTCGCGCTTCGTCGACGTGGCCATCGAAAAGGTGGTCCACACCCTGCTCGAAGCCATGGCACTGGTGTTCCTGGTGATGTTCCTGTTCCTGCAGAACGTGCGCTACACCCTGATCCCGGCCATCGTCGTGCCGGTGTGCCTGCTAGGCACGCTGACCATCATGTACCTGTTGGGTTTCTCGGTGAACATGATGACCATGTTCGGCATGGTGCTGGCCATCGGCATCCTGGTGGACGACGCCATCGTGGTGGTGGAGAACGTCGAGCGGATCATGGCCGAGGAAGGCCTCACCCCCGCCGCCGCCACGGTCAAGGCGATGGGCCAGGTATCCGGCGCCATCATCGGCATTACCTTGGTGCTGTCGGCGGTGTTCCTGCCCCTCGCGTTCATGAGCGGCTCGGTAGGCGTGATCTACCGGCAGTTCTCTCTGTCCCTGGCGGTGTCGATCCTGTTCTCCGGCTTCCTCGCCTTGACCTTCACCCCGGCGCTGTGCGCTACCCTGCTCAAGCCGATCCCCAAAGGCCACCACGAAAAACGAGGGTTTTTCGGAGCCTTCAACCGTGGTTTCGCCCACCTCACCGAGCGCTACTCGCTGCTCAATTCGAAGGTAGTGGCGCGAGCCGGACGCTTCATGCTGATGTACGCCGGCTTGGTGGCCATGCTCGGCTACTGTTACCTGCGCCTACCGGAAGCCTTCGTGCCGGCGGAAGACCTCGGCTATATGGTGGTTGACGTGCAACTGCCACCCGGCGCCTCGCGCTCGCGCACCGACGCCGCAGGCGAAGAACTCGAGCGGTTCATTAAGTCTCGCGAGGCGGTTGCCTCGGTGTTTCTGATCTCGGGCTTCAGCTTCTCCGGCCAGGGCGACAATGCCGCACTGGCCTTCCCGACTTTCAAGGACTGGTCCGAGCGAAACGCCGAGCAGTCGGCAGACGCCGAAATCGCCGCGCTGAACCAGCACTTCGCGCTGCCGAATGATGGCACCGTCATGGCCGTGTCGCCGCCACCGATCAACGGCCTGGGTAACTCCGGCGGCTTCGCCCTGCGCCTGTTGGACCGTAGCGGGGTCGGCCGCGAAGCGTTGCTGCAGGCTCGCGACACCCTTCTTGGTGAGATCCAGACCAATCCAAAATTCCTTTACGCAATGATGGAGGGTCTGGCCGAGGCGCCGCAACTACGTCTGCTGATCGACCGGGAAAAGGCCCGGGCCCTGGGAGTGCGGTTCGAGGCCATTAGTGGCACGCTGTCCGCCGCCTTCGGCTCGGAGGTGATCAACGACTTCACTAACGCAGGGCGTCAGCAACGCGTGGTGATCCAGGCCGAACAGGGCAATCGGATGACCCCGGAAAGTGTACTCAAGCTGTACGTACCTAACGCGACTGGCAACCTGGTACCGCTCAGCGCCTTTGTCAGTGTGCAATGGGAAGAGGGACCCGTGCAGTTGGTGCGCTACAACGGCTATCCGTCGATCCGCATCGTCGGTGACGCCGCGCCCGGCTTCAGCACTGGGGAAGCCATGGCGGAAATGGAGCGCCTGGCCGCCCGGCTACCGTCCGGCATCGGCTACGAGTGGACCGGTCTGTCCTACCAGGAAAAGGTCGCCAGCGGCCAGGCGACCCAACTGTTCGCGCTCGCCATTCTGGTGGTGTTCCTGCTGCTGGTGGCGCTCTACGAGAGCTGGGCGATCCCGTTGTCGGTGATGCTGATCGTACCGATCGGCGCCATCGGCGCGGTGCTCGCAGTGATGCTCACCGGTATGTCCAACGATGTGTATTTCAAGGTTGGCCTGATCACCATCATCGGCTTGGCGGCGAAGAACGCGATCCTCATCGTCGAGTTCGCCAAGGAACTCTGGGAGCAGGGCCACAGCCTGCGCGACGCCGCCGTCCAGGCCGCGCGCCTGCGCTTCCGGCCGATCGTCATGACCTCGATGGCCTTCATCCTCGGCGTGATACCGCTGGTGGTGGCCACCGGCGCCGGGGCCGCCAGCCAGCGCGCCATCGGTACCGGTGTGATCGGCGGCATGCTTAGCGCCACCTTGCTGGGGGTGGTCTTCGTGCCCATCTGCTTCGTCTGGCTGCTCGACCTGCTACGCCGCCGACCGAAAACCGCCCACCGGCCCGCTGGAGCCACGGAGTGATCGCCATGCGTAATCCCGCCCTCGTTTCAATCACCCTGTCGCTGGCGCTGGTTCTCGGCGGCTGCTCCCTGGCGCCGTCCTACGAGCGCCCCGAAGCCCCGGTGGCGGCGAGCTGGGACGGCCCGGGCGCCAAGTCGGGACAGGCGGCGAGCCCACTCGACTGGCGCGCCTTCATCGTTGATCGCCACCTGCGAGAGCTGATCGACGTCGCCCTGAACAACAACCGCTCGCTGCGCCAGACCCTGCTGGATATCGAACAGGCCCGGGCCCAGTACCGCATCCAGCGCGCCGACCGTGTGCCGGGGCTGAACGCCACGGCCAGCGCCAACCGCCAGCGGGTGCCGGCCGATCTGTCCAATACCGGCGGCTCCACCGTGGCCAGCAATTACCAGGTGGGTCTGTCCTTGCCGGAATACGAGCTGGACCTGTTCGGCCGGGTAAAGAACCTGAGCGAGGCCGCGCTGGAACAGTACCTCGCCACCGAGGAGGCCGGGCGCGCCGCGCGCCTCGCCCTGATCGCCGAAGTCAGCCAGGCGTATCTCACCTACGACGGTGCCCAGCGCCGCCTGCGCCTGACCGAGCAAACCCTGGCCAGTCGCGAGGACTCCCTGAGACTGATCGGCCAGCGCCGCGTCGCCGGCGCCGGCACCGCGCTGGACTACCAGGAAGCCCTGGGGCTGGTGGAACAGGCCCGCGCCGAACGGGAGCGCACCGTGCGCCAACGGCGACAGGCCCTCAATGCCCTGGTCCTGCTGCTCGGTACCCCGGATGCCGCCCGGCGCATTCCACACGCGTCGCCGGACGCGCCGTCGCTGCTCCAGGACATCGCCCCGGGCGCGCCTTCGGCGCTGCTGGAACGGCGCCCGGACATCCTAGCCGCCGAGCATCGGCTGAAGGCGCGCCACGCCGACATCGGCGCGGCCCGCGCGGCGTTCTTCCCGCGCATCAGCCTGACCGGCAGCCTCGGCACCTCCAGCGCGGACATGGACGGGCTGTTCGACGGCGGCTCGCGCGCCTGGAGCTTCATGCCGGTGCTATCGCTGCCGATCTTCGACGCCGGCCGCAACCGAGCCGCGCTCGACCTGGCCGAGGCGCGCAAGGACTCCGCCGTGGCCGCCTATGAAGCCACCGTGCAGACCGCCTTCCGCGAAGTCGCCGACGCCCTCGCCGCCACCGACACCCTGCGCCGCGAGGAACGCGCGCGCCGCGCCTTGGCCGACACCAGCCGCGAAACCCTGAAACTGGCCAAGGCGCGCTATGAAGGCGGCGTCGACGACCACCTGCGCTACTTGGACGCCCAGCGCAGCGACTTCCTCAACGAATCGGCTCTGATCGAAACCGCCACTCAGCGCCAGATCGCCCTGATCGACCTGTTCCGCAGCCTGGGCGGCGGCTGGCCTGACGAAGGGGCGGAGAGCGATTGAGACACCGGCGAAGGCGCCGGACTCACCGCGAACGGGTACATGGCGTGGGGAGCGGCCAGACCGTACCCCCTCACACAGCCGGGGTGGTTACCATGGACTATCGGCGGCACCAACGGGTGGCACATAAACGTTGCCCACCGGTAGGGTGGAAAACCGCGCAGCGTTTTCCACCGCCGCCCCTCGGACGCACAAACGGATACGGCCGGCCCTCCCCTTAGACGAAAAACCGGCCGTCCCAACATAAGGTTGCTCACCTTATATTCGACAGGTGACACATAAACGTTGCCCACCCGTAGGGTGGAAACCGCGCAGCGTTTCCACCGCCGCCCCTCGGACACCCAAACGGATACGGCCAGCCCTCGCCTCACGCGAAAAGCCGGCCGTTCCGCAGGCGCGCGCTCAATCGGCCATCAGAATCGCCAGTCCAGGGACAGGCCCACACCGTGAGTCTTGTCGCGCGAACCCAGCAGGCCGTTGTAGTCCAGGTTGACGCGCGCGTCCTCGCTCACGGCCAGGCTGGCGCGGGCGCCGACCACGGCGGCGTCACGGTCCAGCGAGACGCTTCGCACGGCGAAGCTATCCGCGCCGCCGGCGAACGCCAGGTGCTGCTCGGACGAGACATCGCTCAGGCTGTGCTGCCAGCCCAGGGTGCCGGAGACGTCCAAGGTCTTTCCGCCGAAGACGCCGAAGCGGTCGCCGGCGCGAACGCCCAGGGTGGAAAGCACGGCGTCGCGGTTGTCATCGTCGCCCTCCAATGCCGTGGCACCGCCCTTCTCGGTGAAGTTGTCGCTGGCCAGGTGCACGTAGGCAAGGTTGGCGAACGGCTCCAGCACCACGGGCTGCAGGTCCAGGCGGTAGGCCGCCTCGGTGAAGACCTGGGTCGACTGCGCGTCGCGCTTGACCTTCTGGTGGTCGGCGAACGGACCGAATTGCAAGTCGCGCTTCACGTCGATCCGGTGCCAGCTATGGGACGCGCCCGCGCTCAGGCGCAGGGCACCCGCTTCGTGCCCCAGGTACGCGCCCAGGTGGTAGCTGTCCGCCGAAGCGTGGGAGTGGGTGTCGTCCCCCAGGCCCAGCGACGTGTCGCTGTAGCCAACGACCGCGCCCAGGCGGGTGCGGTCGCCGACCAGGCCATCGACGCCCAGCAGCACGCCGCCCAAGGACGAGGTCGAGCTGGCGCCGTGGCGGTCGCCGTCGCCCTTGCCCCAGGCGCCCAGCGCCTTGACCCAGACGTTATCGTCGGCGTTCGGCGTCGGTTGGTCGTACAGCCCGTCGGCGCGCAGGCGCTCGCCCATCGCGTCGCGAAGCTGGCGGCTGTCCTCGATCAATTGGGTGGCGATGGCCGGGTGCACCTCGCCCGACAATTGGGTGAAGGCTTGGCGGGCGGTGGCGGCATCGCGGCTCAGCAGTACGCTCTCGTATACCCCGTGACCCGCCCCCAGCCGCTCGGCGGCCATGGCCACGCTGCGCTGGTTGGCGGTCCAGGCGACACTGGCGAAGCTGTCGCCGTTGCGCTCGACCGCTAGGCTCAGACCGGTGCCGGTATAGGCCAGATCACCGCCCAGGAAGGCATAGTCCGCCAGCACGGTGTCGAACCGGCCTTGGATGCCGCCGGCGGCCTGCAGCACCTCGTACCGGCGCCCGAGCACGCTGGTCGCCTGCCGGGCGCTTAGCAGCGAGGCGTCGTTTTCAATGGACATCGCCAGATGGGCGCCCTCGACGGAGGCCAGACCGCCCACCACGAGGCGGTCGCCGCCGCTGGACGAGAACTCGGCCGCATAGGTCGAGCCCGGCGCCAAGTGGAGGTCGCCAGTCACGTTCAGGGTGCCGACGGAGTTACCCGGGGCAACGAAACCACCGCGGTTGGCGGTCAGGGAGCCGACACGGCCGGTGCCACTGAGCACGCCGCTGTCGTTGACCGTCACCGCCGAGGTCAGCGAGCCCTCCACGGCCAGGCGGCCCTGGTTGACCAGGGTCGGACCGCTGTAGGTACTGGCGCCGGTCAGCACCAGGGTGCCTATGCCTTGCTTGGTCAGGCCGCCATGCCCGGAGATGCCGTTGCGCCACACGTCCAGCCCGCATTGGGGCCCGCTGCAGGTGCGCTGGGTCGGCTTGCCAGCGTCGATCACCGCGCCGACGCCGGGCAGGTCGGCGACGAACTGACTGTCGCCATAGGCGCCGGCGACGCGGAACTCGGTCGGAATGTCCGCCTCGGTGACGAACATGCTCGGGCCATCGATGGCCTTGCCCAGGTTGATCATGCCCCAGCCGTAGAGCGCATCGACGCCCGGGGCGCCGAGGTCGGTGGCGGTGGTCTTCAGCACGCTGGCCACCTGCGCGCCGCTCATGTAGGGGAAGCGCTCCATCAGCACCGCCATGCTGCCCGCGACGTGGGGCGCCGCCATGGAGGTGCCGTTCTTGTTGGCCCAGCCGACGGTGATGTTGTCCAGGCTGGTGCCATTGAGCACGGAACTGTAGATGCGCGTCCCGGGGGCCGACACGCAAAAGCTGGCGGTGTAGCCGCAGCGGGACGAGAAGGTGCTCAGGGTGTAGGGCGTCGTGACGGCCGAGGCGGCATCGGGGTTCTGTTGCAAGGCGGCCACGGTCAGCCAGTTGGGGGCGATCTCCGGCACGAAGTAGCCCAGCCCGGCGATGGCGTCGGGGTTGTTCAGGTTGTAGTCGTTGCCCGCCGCGAAGATGGCCACCACTCCGCTGCGGGCGGCGTCGATGGCGCCCTGGTATGCGCCCCCCTGGCGGGTGCCGAGGATCTGTCGGATCTGATCGAACTGGGCCTGGGCGTCCTGCACGGTGAAGTGCGGGAAGGCCGGGTCCTTGCCGCCCTGGTCGAAGCGGTCGGTGATGCCGATACCCCAGCTGTTGTTGATGATCCGCGCACCGCTCTCGATCAGGGCGTTCCAACCGGCCTGGTATACCCCGCCGTCGTTGCCCAGCACGATACCGTCCTCGGGCCCGGGGTCGCCGTTGTCGGCGCTGACGATCTGCGCGCCGAAGGCCACCCCATGCATCGGCCCGCCGTCGCGGTTGCCGGCGGCGATGCCGCCCACGTGGGTGCCGTGGTTGCCCAGCTTGCCGTTGGAGTCGCGGCTCGGCGAGCCGTCGTAGCGGAACGGATCGCCGGCGTGCACCGGGATGTAGGGGTCGGTGTATTCGCGGATGCCGGTGGTGATCAGGGTGATCACCTTGTCGCGGCTGGCGAATTCCGGGTGTGCGGCGTAGACCGGCTGGTCGAAGATCCCCAGCTTGACGCCCTTGCCGGTGTAGCCGCCAGCGTAGGCCTGGTCGGCATGGATGGCGCCCAGCCCCCAGTCGGCGTTGAACTCGGCGCTGCGCCAACTGGCGGCATTGCCGATCTGGCCCGCCTCGACGTACGGAGCGGCCTGGGCCATGCCCAGGGTCCCGAGGTAGCAGGCCAGCGCGCCGCGGGAGGCGCGATTGATGGCCCGGATGGTCTGGCGGAGGGGGGTGACAGGAGCCTGTCGAGTCTTGAACGCATTTTTCATGAAACTACCGTCCTTAGTTAACGCACACGAAACCCGCGCGCCTGCCCGGGCGACCTGTGCGTTGTTGTTGTTCGAATCGAGTGAGTACCGGCTCAGAACCGCCAGTCGAGGCTCAGCCCGACGCCATGGCTGCTCTCGCGCCCGGCCAGTTGGCCGCTGTAGTCCAGGCTTACCTTGGCATCCCTGCCCAGCGCCAGGCTGGCGTGGGCGCCGACGCGCGCGGCGTCGCGAACCAGGGGTGAGCTTTCGACGGCGAAGCGACCGTCGCCGGAAGCGAAGGCCAAATGCCGCTCGCTCTCGATGTCGCTCAGGTTGTGCTGCCAGCCGAGGCTGCCCGCGAGGTCGAGGTCCTGGCGAGCGGTCAGCGCGATCGTCTTCGAGGCCCGCGCCCCGAGGGTCCCGAGTACCGCCTCGCGGGTGTCGTCACTGGCGGACAGGGCCGCCGCGTCGCCCTTCTCGGTGAAGCGATCGGTATCCAGGCGCACATAGGCCAGGTTGGCGAACGGCTCGAGTACCGCCTGCCGCAACGGGATGCGGTAGGCCGCCTCGGTGAACACCTGCGCGGTTCGCGCATCGTGCTTGGTCTTCTCCTTGCCGCTGGCACCGATCACCTGCACGTCGCGGGTGGCATCGATGCGGTGCCAGCCCTGGGCGCCGCCGAGGGTCAGGCGCAACGCGCCGATCTCGTGGCCGAGGTAAGCGCCCAAGTGGTAGCCGTCCACCGATGCTCGCGAATGGGTGCCGGAGCCCATGTTCAGCGAACTGTCGCTGTAGCCGGCGAACAGGCCCAGGCGCGTATCCTCGGCGACGTCGCCGTCGACACCGGCCAGCAGGCCGCCGAGGGAGGTGGTGTAGCCGGCCGTGTCGTGGCGCGAATCGGCCTTGCCCCAGGCACCCAGGGCCTTGAGCCATACGGCATCCCGGTCTTCGGGTGCTGAACCGGGGCCCCTCAGGCGCTCGCCGACCGCCTCCCGCAGATGGCGGCTGTCGTCGATCAGGACCGTGCCCACGGCGGGGTGTAGCTCGCCGGACAATGACTGGAGGCTATCCCGGGCCGAGGCCACGCTTGGCGCCCGCATCAGGTTCTCGTACACGGCGTGGCTGGCGCCCAGGCCCTCGGCGGCCGTCGCCACCGCTGCCTGGTTGGAGGTGCGCGCCACGCTGGCGAACGCGGCCGTACGCTCCAGGTTCAAGGCGACGCCGGTGGGGGCATAGTCGAGCCGGCCACCCAGGAAGACATAGGGGGAAGACACGGCGCCGAACCGACCGTCGACCCCGTTGGTCGCCTGCAACACGTTGTAGGTGTGCCCCAAGAGGCTCTGGTTCGGCGCGGCGCTCAGCGCGACAGGCGTGTCGTCGACCGCCAGGGTCATGTTCGCGCCCGAAACCATGGCGCGACCGGTGGCGACGAGGCGATCGCTGGCGCTGGGAGACACCTCCACCGCGTAGGTCGAACCCGGTTCGAAGGTCGCGTCGCCATCGACATGCAGCGTGCCGATGGTGTTGCCCGGGGCGACGCGAGCGCCGCTGCGCGCGACCAGCCCTCCGACCCGCCCCGTGCCTCCCAGAGTCCCCCCGTCGTTGACCCGCACACCCGCGGCAAGTGAACCGTTGACCGTCAGCAGTCCCCCGTTGACGACGGTTTCGCCCCGGTAGGTGTTGTGGCCTTCCAGCACCAGTCGGCCGGCGCCAGACTTGACCAGGCTGCCCTGGTATTGGCGGCGGGCGGCGGCCGCCGCCCGAGCGGTGCCGATGGCATAGTCGGTCCGGTCCTGCTGGGTGGCGGTGTCGGGAAGGCCGTCCTGCCAACCCCGGCTGACCAGAGTGCGTTGCCAGGCGGCCTGCTCGGCCGCGTCCTCGGCTTGGCGCTGGGCCAGGGCCCGGTCGGAGATGTCGTTGCTCCAGACATCGTTCTGGCCCGCGCCCAGGGTGGCGTCGAACGTACCCAGCAACTGGCCTGGGCCGCGCATCGCCCGGCCCAAGTCGGGCACGCCCCAACCCACGCTGTCGGTGGGCGCCTGGGTGATCGAACCGTCGAGCTGGGTCGCGGTGGTCAGCAGCACCTGCAACGCCTGCTCGTTGTTCAGGTAGGGATAGCGCTCCATCACCAGCGCCAGCGCACCGGTGGCGTGAGGCGCGGCCATGGAGGTGCCGGACTTGTTGGCGTAGGCGCCGCCCGGGATGGTGCTGTTGATCAGCCGCCCCGGGGTGGTGATGCACCAATACTTGGCATACCCACACTGGTTGTAGCGCTGCTTGTTGTCGCTATCGAGGCCCGACACGGCCAGCCAGTGGCCTTCCAGGTCCGGCTCGAAATAGGGCAAGGAGGCGCGCACGCTGGCGTTGGGGTAACCGGAGTTGCCGGCGCTGAACACGTTGATCACGCCACGGCGCGAGACGCTGGCCGCTTCGTCCAGCCAAGTTCCCCGATTGAAATGCTGGGCATAGGCCGCATGCAGCCCTTCGAGGGTGGCGTAGGTGACGTCCGGCGGCTGGCTGCCCCAGCTGTTGTTGATGGCGCGCACCCCGGCATCGGCCAGCGCGCCGTAGGCGGCCCTGAAATAGCGAGGGTCCGGGTTGGGGCCGAAGAGGAAACTGTCGTTCTGGTTGGTATTGGCCACGTAGACTTGGGCGTTGTACGCCACCCCGTGCATCCCGCCCCCATCCCGGGCCGCGCCCATGGTGCCGGTCACATGGGTACCGTGGCTGTCGTTGTTGGGGTTGAGCGCCCCCGTGACGCTGAAGGCCGAGCCGTCGGCATAAGTGCCGCTGGCGGTGACCGCGTGGTAGCGGGACGGGCTCGCCTCGGGATGGGACGTGTCGAATCCGGAATCCAGCGCGCCGATCTTGACGCCGGTACCCGTTATACCTGCGGCATACGCCTGGTCGGCCTGGATACGGCCCAGACCCCAATCGCTCCGGAACTCCGCCGAACGCCAACTGGCCGCATCGCCCAACTTTCCCTGCTCGATATAATCGGCATGGGCAGGGCAACCCAGGGTAAAGAACAAGGCGCACAAGGCGCCATTTTTTGCGGGTTTAAAGGAATAACGGACAGCAATAACAGCCTTGGACTCTCGCATCCCTGCACACCTGTCAAATATCCGACTTGATTGAGTGCGGTTGAACATAGTTGGCACTTGCAGGTTTGGCAACAGATTTGTCATCTCGCAATGACAGTGCGGTGAGCGCTATTTGAATGGCTCGAACAAGCCCGCACGCACAAGGGTCAAGCGATTCGGGTTACCGCCGAGGTAGTGGCCATTTAACTTCAGACTTTATTGGTAGTCCTGTTAACAGCAACCGACTTAATGCAAAAAGCCGTCCACGCTATTCATGTCCAGACGTTGAGGAGGCTGTTACTTATAGTTGCAGGGTCGTAGGTGTAGCTGCCAAGCGGCTTATCAAGCTCAGCGTGTCCGCTTACGTTTGATCCGCGCGAGCCATCAATACGACAGGATCAGGATCGCTCCGAGGCCAGAACACAAAACCGAATGGCTCGGCCTTGATCAGGAGTCCTGGCTCGTCGACTTGCCGATACGTCAAGTCGTCAACCGTTTCGATGATGGCTTCGACCCTACCCATGTGCGGCCAGACTCAATGAGTACTTGATCGCCGATATTCGCTTGGCGCCCGCAGCAATACAGCATGCACCGCTCTCCTTCCCGAGAGCCCGTATAGCGACGCCTCGCTATCCAAGCTCAAAAACAAAGCCCCCGAGACGCTGGGCGTTCGGGGGCTTTGGGGATATCTGGAGCGGGCGAAGGGAATCGAACCCTCGTCATGAGCTTGGGAAGCTCAGGTAATGCCATTATACGACGCCCGCGGGAGCGGCATTTTTACCAGAAGCGGCCCCCGAAAGAAAGCCCGGCGGGCCCGATGAGGCCCCGTCTCGCGGCGGGGCCTGGTTCCATCAGTCCACTTGATCTCGCAGCACTTGGCCACTCTTGCCGTCGATGCGGAACTCGTAGGTCTTGTTGTCCTGGCCCTTGGCGCCCTCACCCTCCCAGTAGCCGTCGTTGTCGGCTTCGATTTTGAAGACCTGGGTATAACCGGCAGCCTTGGCTTTTTCGAGGGCCTGCTCAAGGGTGATCCAATCCGCCCCGGGGCGATCCGCCAGCGCGACACCCGCGCCCAGGCAGGAAAAGGCAGCGACAGTAGCGATAAGAGTTTTTTTCATGGACGAACTCCATTCAGGTTGGGAATTGCTTGGTAGTTCAGAAAAACGAGGCGGCCAAGAGTTCCCCTTTTATTGCCTCTCGAGACTGTTCGCTCTTTAGCCTGAACCCCCATCGCACCATGTGGGTCACACTGTTGACTCCAGCAAACGTGCTGAGCCCGTCACATCTGTCCATTGTCCGTTATGAAGGGAAACTCCATGAACATGAAGACTCTGCTTGCCGGTGCTATTGCTACTTACATGGGTATGATGGCCTCGGCCTATGCCGCCGACCACATGAAGCCGAGCGAGTTCGTAGACGAAGCCTCCGCCAAGGGCATTGCCGAAATCGAAACTGGAAAACTGGCCCTGAACAAGGGAACCGCCGCCGATGTGAAAAGCTTTGCTCAGACGATGGTCGACGATCACACCGCCGCCAACAAGGAACTGGCTAGCATCGCCCAGCAGAAGAAACTCAAGGTAGCCGACGATGCCGAGTTGATGAACAAGGCCAAGAAAATGATCCTCCAGATGCGCGATGGAGAATCCTTCGACGAAGCCTATGCCAACAACCAGATCAAGGCTCATGAAGAAACCATCAAGCTCTACCGCGAAGCCGAAACCGTCGAAGATCCGGAACTAAAGGCTTTCGTCAAACAAACCCTGCCTAAACTGGAAAAACATTTGGAGATGGCCAAGCAACTTGCGGCCTCTCACAAGAAGGCTAAATAATCTCTTCTAACTAAAAGCCCCGCAATGCGGGGCTTTTAGTTTCTGTGCCGGTTAATTCAATGCCAGAAAATAGCCAACAGGATGATGATGGGAATGGGCACACCCAGTAGCCAGAGCAGAATCGAACGCATTTTATATCTCCTTGTATGTACAAGATGAGGGGCCTAGCACTGCCCCGGTTGGGTTAAGAATCTTTCCGACTCGAATCTGGAGCGAACCGTTGGTTTTCCTTGATGACGCTCTTGGAAGATTCGTTGTGTTTCCGGGGAGCGGCTTTCGGTTCAGACGAAGGCGAGGTTTTCTTCTCTCGGTCATGCTGGCTTTTGGTAACAGGGTCCGAGGCCGAAGGCCCAGGCAGGCCAGTCGTGACATCGGCCCAGCTCAAGGCCGAAAAACACAGCCCCATTATCGAGACCGCAACAGGGAAGAACTTCATGGCACTTCCTCTTGGTTCGTTATTAACGACGCTGCCACATCGAAAAGGCATCGCTCGTGGGCACGGCCAGGAATGGATAGGCGAGCTGTTTGTAAGCCAAGGGGCGTAGGGAGCGTGCGCAGTACCGCTTGAGGTAATTCCCCATGAGCGCATGAACCCCTCGCAATGCCACGTTCGGCTTCTTAGCCCCAACGCTTTTCAGCAGGCCCGTGAAATGACCCGGATAGAGGTCCAGATAAGCCTGGGCGAATTGATGGGTATTGAATTGGGCAGGCAGTCGCTCAAAGACTGGGCTTACCTCGAACAGGCTGGACATCATGAACTCCTACTGCATTGTAATGAATGGTTAATTGCAGAAGACGTGCCAGTAATATTTTAAAAAATATTCTTTCAAATCAGCTACTTAACTAAAATTAGCCGCTTGGCTTTTCAGCAAATTGCATGATTCGGATTCCGAGGGCGTGCAAAATGCACGTTAGCCACAGATTCGCAGGTAGATGGCTCAACCAAGCTACTTGAGGCGATAAAAGGCTCGAACGAAACAGCGGGCCATCAGTCAGCTTTGAATAGCATTAGAAACAGCAGAACGACCATGCACCGACTGACGTCGAAAATCCGCTCCGCCTTGCCTAGCGATACCCCTTTCTCGGTGTGTCTGCATGACGAAATGATCGAGCTTACGGTCAACGATCCCACCAGCTCTTCGGTCATCAGTCGCTTGCTCTACCAACGCCACTTGGAAAATACCGGGTTGCTGGATACCTTGATCAACGATATACATGCCGAGCTTTTGAGAAACCGCAGCGAGCTCCGTTGACCACGGCGTCCTGTATCAAGGCCTGATCCAGACATGAAAAAGCCCCGTCATGACGGGGCTTTTTCCTTGGCTGGCTCCAGTCAGCTACCGCCGCCGGCACCGCCACCCGCGCCTCCGGCACCGCCCGCTCCACCGGCACCAGCACCCGCGCCACCGCTACCGGTAGCACCGCCGCCGGTACCCGAGCCCATGCCGGAACCGCCACTCCCGCTACCCATGGAGCCGGAACCTCCCGTGCCGGTCCCCGTACCCGTTCCTGCTCCAGACCCGGTACCGCTTCCGGTACCCGCGCCCGTTCCGGTGCCACCAGGCGCGGTCATGCCGCCAGAGGAGCTCCCCGTCCCGGTGCCCATGCTGTCCGCACCGGTGCCAGAGCCCGTACCGGCGCCATTACCGGTCCCGGTCCCGGTGCTCATGCCACTCCCCGTGGTCCCCGTGCCACTGCCCGTCCCGGTACCTCCCACGCCATTGCCAGGCGAAACGGAAGAGGCGAATGCCGCGGAGGCGAGAAGACTGCTGAGGGCCAATGCCGCGAATGTTTTCGGTGTCATATGCTTCTTCTCCATGCATAGGTTGAAGCCTGCATCGACGCATCTACTCCGGGAGCGCATAGCTCCGGTGTCGAAGGGCCTATGAATTTGGTCATTGCCTCGTCACAAGGGTGCGGCCGACTGGACGAACGGTTCTGAGCAGGGAAGGAAACCGCCTCTCTCGCTTTTAGCGGCGGGAAAAGGCAATCACGATGCCTTGTGATTTCAGCGGGCGACGCGCGCTCGGATCCATTCCATCAATGCCGCCGCCGGCATGGGCCGGGCGATGTAATAGCCCTGGCCCTCGTCGCACTGCCATTCGTGCAATAAGCGGTAAGCCGCCTCGTTCTCCACGCCCTCGGCCACCACGCGGTATCCCAGGCTGCGCGCCAGCTGGATAAGGACTTTCACGATCTGCCGACTGCGTTCGCTGGTATCGAGGCTGCGGGCGAAGGATTGATCCAGTTTTAGCGAAGTGGCCTCGATTTCCCGGAGGTAGGCCCAATTGCTGTAGCCGGTCCCGAAATCGTCGATGGCCAAATGAATGCCGCGTCCCACGAGACGTTCGAGCTGGGCCTTGACCACGTCGGGTCGTTTCATCAGGGTGCTTTCGGTCAATTCCAGTTCGAGCCGCGAAGGGTCCACGGAGAACACGTCCAATAGCAGGAAGAGGTGATCGACGAACGTCTCTTCCTCCAGATCCAAGGCCGACATGTTCAGGGCGAGCTTGAATTGCCAGCCCTGACGCTGCCAGTCCGCCAATTGGCGCAAGCCTTGGGTGATCACCCAGAGGCTGACCGGGCGGATCAGGGCGGTTTTTTCCGCCAAGGGAATGAATTCCATGGGCGACACATCGCCCAGGCTGGGGTGGTTCCAGCGCAGCAGAGCCTCGACCGATGTGCACATGCCCGTGGCGAGGTTGACCTTGGGCTGGAAGTGCAGGAAAAGCTGGTCTTCGCCCTTGAGCGCGGCAGGCAGCGAACTGAGCAGGCCGAACGCCCGCAACTGCATGCGGTCGCGCTTCTCGCTGTAGAAACTCCAGCCTGTGTCGTTCTCGCGAGCATGGTCGGCGGTGCTGATCAGGCAGCGCAGCCAGTCCTTACCGCCCTCCCCCTCCGGACGCATGCGCAGGACCCCCAGGCCGAGCTGGGTGCGAATAGGGATGTTGTCGCAGATGATTTCCTCGCGGAACGCATCCAGCAGCGTGACGAGGAGCGTCATGGCGCGGGCGCTCTCGGCCTGCTCGCCTATCAGGATGAACGCGAAACGGGTCGGGCTGAGCTTGTACAGCGGGGTGGCCGGCGGCATCAGGAGTTGCAACCGGTCCTTGATGCGCAGCATCAGCTCGGCGCTGAAGACATAACCGAGCGACTTCACGATCTCATTGAGAAAGACTGGGGACACCACGTCCGCCGACACCAGCCAGAGAGGCTGGGTGTCCTGCTTGAGCAGACGGTTCACGTCCTCTTCCAAGCGCAGGCGATTGAGCAGGCCGGTGGGGGAATCGATATAAGTGATGGCGCGCAGGCTGTTGAGGCGATTCATCACCAGGCGCGCCAAGGTGTGCAGCAATTGCCGCTGGTCCGCGCCCATCGCTTCCCGGGGCTGGTCGTCGATCACGCAGAAGCTGCCCAAGGCCAACCCACTCTCGGTACGCAGGGGCAAGCCAGCGTAATAACGGATGTGCGGCTCGCCGAGCACGTAAGGGTTGTCGCAAAAGCGCGGATCGAGGGTGGCGTCGCACACCTCGAATATTCCATCGCCAAGGACGGCATGGGCGCAGAACGAGTATTGGCGCGGCGTTTCGTGGACCTCGACCCCGACTCGGGCGCAAAACCATTGGCGCTCCTCGTCGAGCAGGGAGATCAGGGCCATGGGCGTGCCGAACAATCGGGCGGCCAGAGCCGTGATGCAATCGAACGAGTCGTCACCATCGCGCTCGAGCTGATACAACCTCTTCACCTCGATCAGGCGACGCGGCTCGTTGTCATCGAGAGGGGCCTTTTCCATACTGACGGCTCGGATGGATATGCGCTAAGCATAGTGACTGCTTCTTCCATGCCCAGCAATCCACTGGCGACATGTCCGACCGAGGCCCGAGAGGCGAAGCGTCGCCCACCGCGGCACCTCCCATGACAAGGTCCGCCTGAAACGATAAAGGGAAGATGTTCGGGTAATGTGCGCAGCCCCAAAAGCCCGGCTGGGCAGGAGGCACTCAATGGAGCGGGTGTGAACACAGTCAGGCGGGCCTGCCATGTTCACACCGTCGAGGGTGACTCCTCGGACGACTCGCGCCCCTTGGCTTGGCTCGCGTCGATCAATGCCGCGCGTAGCGAGGCAGCACGGCCAGGAAGGGATTATAACCGGGCGTACCAGCGGAACCGTCGCCCTGCTCCTGTGCGAGGTCACGGCGGATCGCGCTGATCCATTTTTCCAGATAGCCATGGGAACGGGTCTCTCCCGCCGGGATGACGCGGCGAACGACATTATCGTGATCGCGCAATACCAGTTCGAGGCTATGGTCGGGATTGGAGGACAAGGTGACGGAAAAATCGGGGAAGGCAGTGGTGAACGCTTGCTGTGCGAGTTCCATGGCAAATGCTCCTCTGTAACTGCAACCTCAAGAGCAAGGTTCACGCCATCAGAGCGCTTGGATGAAACGCTTTCTTCACAATTACTTAGCGTTTTGCTCATTTACGATTTCGTGCAAAAAGCCCGAAATACCGTCCATCTCCGTGCAATCTGCATGGCTCCTTGCGATATAACGATCTTCTTCTGGACCATCCGATCCTTCATGGACTCCACTTCGAGCGAAACGAGCGGCGATCAACCCATGACTTACGCCAACGAAATGGATGGGCCGACCGTTCCGCTGTCTGACAGGTCACAAGAAGAAGTCATTCACGGAGCCCTCTCTATGCTCGGACTCAAAGGCATAAGCGTGACGACGCTCGTCAAGCGCACCCTCACCGAATTCATGGACGACGACATGCCGACCTTCGCGGCCGGCTTGGCCTATCAGGCGCTTTTCTCGCTGTTCCCCTTCCTGCTGTTCCTGCTGACCTTGGTCAGCGCCCTGCACCTACCCGACTTCTTCGCCTGGCTTCGCGAGCAGGCGAGCCTGGTGCTGCCCAACCAAGCGGTCGATCTGGTGAACCCCATCATTGACCAGATGCAGGACCAGTCCAGCAGTTTCCTCTCCTTCGGCATTCTGCTGGCCTTGTGGTCGGCCTCCTCGGGCATCCGCTCCATCATGAACGCCTTGAATCATGCCTACGATGTGGAAGAGCAACGCTCCGTGGTCAAGCGCTTCAGCTTGTCGATCGTCTATACGATCGGCATCGCGGTCCTGCTGCTCTGCGCGGCGGGGCTGATGATCATCGGACCCCAGGTGATGGGCTGGCTCGCCAGCCAGGTCGGGCTTGAGGACTACATCGTATCGCTATGGACCTGGCTGCGCTGGCCGGTGGCGATCCTGCTCATGATGATGACCGTGGCCATGATTTACTACGTGGCGCCCGATGTCGAACAGGACTTCCGTTTCATCACGCCAGGTTCGGTACTGGCGGTGATGATCTGGATCGGCGCCTCCCTGGGGTTCGGTTACTACGTCAGCAATTTCGCCGATTACAACGCCATGTACGGCAGCATCGGCGCGATCATCGTGCTGCTGCTGTATTTCTATATCTCGGGCGCGGTGCTGCTGCTGGGCGCCGAGGTCAATGCGGTAATCGAGCATCACTCGACCGAGGGCAAGGACGCTGGCGAGAAAGAATTACCGTAGCGAATAAAAAAGGCCCGCCATCAGGCGGGCCAGAAGGGACATTGGATCAGGAGAGCGAGGCGGCATTGGCTGCGGCGCTTCCCACGTTTCGTTGTGCGACCACCGGGGATATCGTCGCCCCGGCTTCCAGATCGCGACGAATGGCGCTGATAACCCATTCGGTGCGCACCGGGGCGCTCAGTTGAGGGGATGGGATCGCCCGCTTCACCTGTACGCCATCCCGCTCCAGCACGATCAACTGACCGCCATCAGGACGCTGTTGCGCATTGACTGCGAAGTCGGGAAAGGCGGCGGCAATGGTCTTGAGGCATACGGACATTTGAAGCGCTCCTGTAAAAGGGGTCGATGGAAACTACCGATCGCTCCAGAGATGGCAGCTTTCATGCCAGCCTCGAATTAGCCCGTTATCCCTTTCATTACAAACACTTGCAAAGCAACAGCCTGCTCAAGGCGAATGCAACCTGCACGATGTCCAGCCTACGGCAAGGCAATTTGCAAGAACGAAGCCGCTTGAGCCTGACAGGCATGACGGGCGAGAGCACACGCCTCGAAGCAAGAAATCCTGGGCGGAACTTGCGGGGCTGAAGGCAAGAGCGTGCTCGTCGCAAGCTCGCCGGTACTGCTCTCATGAGGCGGAGGGAGTGGGAGCGAGCCTGCATGGTCGCAGGCTCGCCAGATCGAAATGCGAGAGATCGACCTTGCCGGCCGTCACTGACCGGACGTCGTGCCGCTCTTGGGCTTGCCCGCGTGGGTATCGGGGCGGGTCGCCTCCCCGCTGGTTCCGTCGCCCGTGGAGGTGCCGGTGGGACGCCCGGTTCCATGGCCGACCTGGGTGGCCGGTTTGTTGCCGACATTGTCGGAGCTGCTTTCATCGCCACTCGTTCCGCCGGGGGTACTGGACGAGGCCGGATCGCGGGGAGGAACGGGGTTCGTCGGGCCCGTGCTGTCGGCAAAGGCCGAGGAAGCCAGCAAACCACTCAGCAGGAAAGCCGTCAGGGTCGTTTTCATCGCATAACTCCAGAGAGAAGGAATACTCTTTTTGGGCTCCGCCGCCTCGCCATCGTTCCGTCGTCGCGGCCGAACGCTCGCGCTCCCATCACGGCAAGACGATCGGGTCGGGCGATCCGGTAGGATTACCCATGGAAACGCCCGATTCGCTTCTGTTCTTCCGGGCGGAGCGGCGCATGAACGGTACATAACAAGAGGTTCGGATGAAGGCACCCCGTGTCACCCTGGATCAGTGGCGCACGCTGCAGGCGGTCGTCGACCACGGCGGCTTCGCCCAGGCGGCCGAGGCCACCCACCGCTCGCAGTCCTCGGTCAGCTACACCGTATCGCGCATGCAGGAGCAATTGGGGGTGCCCCTGCTGCGTATCGATGGACGCAAGGCCGTGCTCACCGAGGCCGGCGAGGTGCTGTTGCGGCGCTCGCGGCAACTGGTGAAGCAAGCCAGCCAGTTGGAAGAACTGGCGCACCACATGGAGCAGGGATGGGAGGCCGAGGTACGCCTGGTGGTGGACGCGGCCTACCCCAACGCGCGGCTGGTCCGGGCCTTGTCCGCGTTCATGCCGCAAAGCCGCGGTTGCCGCGTGCGCCTGCGCGAAGAAGTGCTTTCGGGGGTCGACGAGGTCCTGCTGGAAGGCACGGCGGACTTGGCGATCACCAGCATGAGCGTCCCGGGCTACCTGGGAGCCGAACTCAACGCCATTGAATTCATCGCCGTGGCCCACCCGCGACACCCGCTTCATCGCCTGCAGCGAACCCTGAGCGTCCAGGACTTGGAGAGCCAGTTACAAGTGGTGATCCGCGACTCCGGCAGGACCCAGCCCCGGGATGTCGGCTGGCTGGGCGCCGAACACCGCTGGACGGTCGGTAGCCTGCCGACCGCGGCCACGTTCGTCGGCAACGGCCTGGGCTTCGCCTGGCTGCCGCGCCACCTGATCGAGCGGGAACTGCGGGATGGCGTGCTCCTGCCGCTGCCCTTGGAACACGGCGCTCGCCGCCATCCGCGTTTCTACCTGTATGCGAACCGGGACCGTGCCTTGGGCCCCGCCTCGCAAATCCTGGTGGAACTGATTCGCCGCTACGACGCCGAGCCCCTGGAAACCCTGTCGCCGCCCTTCGAGCACGCCTGATTCGGGGCGCGAGGGAACGCCGGCGAGCGGACCCGGTCCTACCCTGGCCGACCGGCTCGCCGCGCGCCCGTGTCGCCATGGCTGGTCGCGGCGGCGGTTTCGCGGCACCCTAGCGCCTCGCACGACGAAACTCCCTGTGGCCCGCCCACGCGGGTCGCGCCCACAACCCTTAAGGTACGATCATGCTCAAGCGACTGTTCATCGCCGCCTGCACCCTGCTCTTCACCGCCAACCTGATGGCCGCCGGCAAGCCCCACGTCCTGCTGACCACCAGCAAGGGCGAAATCGAAGTGGAGCTCGACGAGGACAAGGCACCGATCAGCGTGAAGAACTTCCTCGCCTACGTGGACTCCGGTTTCTATAACGGCACGATCTTCCACCGGGTGATCCCCGGCTTCATGATCCAGGGCGGCGGCTTCACCGCCGACATGCAGGAGAAACCCACCCAATCGCCGATCAAGAACGAGGCCGACAATGGCCTGCACAACGTGCGCGGCACCCTGGCCATGGCGCGCACCCAGGCGAAGGACTCGGCCACCAGCCAATTCTTCATCAACCACAAGGACAATGCCTTCCTCGACCACGGCGCCCGGGACTTCGGCTACGCGGTGTTCGGCAAGGTGGTGCGGGGCATGGATGTGGTCGACCAGATCGCCGGGGTCACGACCAGCAACCGTGGCATGAACCAGAACGTTCCGCTGCAGCCGGTCACCCTGGTATCCGCCAAGCGCCTTTGACGTCAACGGTGCCGCGGCGGCCCAGCCGCCGCGGCCCGTCCACTCGTCTTTCGCAACCGCCCGCTGTCCCGCGGCACGGATGAAAGGGATCGCTCATGTTGTTCCGCTTCTTCGAAAACCTCATCGATGTATTCAAGCCCGCCGCCGACGTCGAGCCCCCCGACGGCGTCATGCGCTTCTACCTGCACTACCTGCGCCAGGTATGGCGCCTGCTTGTCGCGCTCATGGTGGTCGGATTCTTCGCCGCGCTGGTCGAGGTGGCGCTGTTCGAATTCCTCGGTCGCTTGATCGACCTGGCCCAGTCCACGCCCAGCGCCCGTTTCTTCGAGGAACATGGCCGGGAAATGCTCTGGATGGCTTTCGTCGCCCTGGTGCTACGGCCACTTCTCTATGGGCTGCACAACCTGCTAGCCAACCAGACGCTGAACCCGGGCCTGGCCAATCTGGTGCGCTGGCAGAACCACCGCTACGTGCTCAAGCAGAGCCTCGGCTTCTTCCAGAACGACTTCGCCGGCCGGGTGGCGCAGCGCATCATGCAGACCGGCCAGTCCCTGCGGGATTCGGCGGTTCAGGTGGTGGATGCCCTGTGGTACGTGGTGATCTACGCCGGCAGCGCGCTGTACCTGTTCGCCGAGGCGGACATCCGCCTGACCCTGCCCCTGGTGGCCTGGATCGTCTCGTACATGATCACGCTTCGCTATTTCGTGCCGCGCATCAAGGACCGCTCGGCGAACGCCTCCTCGTCCCGCTCCCGCCTGATGGGACGGGTGGTGGACGGCTACACCAACGTGATGACCCTCAAGCTGTTCGCCCACACCCACCACGAGGAGCGCTATGCCGCCGAGGCCATGGGCGACATGATCGACACCGTGCGCGCCCAGACGCGCACCATCACCGCCATGGTCTTCACCATCATCTGCCTGAACGGGTTGATGATCGTCGGCACCGGCGGGCTGGCCATGTGGCTGTGGGCCCAGGACCTGATCAGCACCGGCGCCATCGTGCTGTCCCTGGGCTTGGTCATCCGCATCAACAACATGTCCGAGTGGATCATGTGGGAGGTGAACAGCATCTTCGAGAACGTCGGCAACGTGCAGGACGGCATGCGCACCATCGTCCAGCCGCGCCGGGTCAGCGACCGGCCCGATGCCGCGCCCCTCAAGGTGCAGGGGGGCGAGGTGCGCTTCGAGCACGTGCGCTTCCACTACGGCAAGGCCGGCGGCGTCATCGAGGACCTGAGCTTCGTCGTGCGCCCCGGCGAGAAGATCGGCCTGGTGGGGCCCTCGGGAGCGGGAAAATCCACCCTGGTCAACCTGCTGCTGCGGCTCTACGACCTGGAGGGCGGGCGCATCCTCATCGATGGCCAGGACATCGCCGCGGTCACCCAGGACAGCCTGCGCGCGCAGATCGGCGTCGTCACCCAGGACACCTCGCTGCTGCACCGCTCGATCCGCGACAACCTGCGCTACGGCAAGCCGGACGCCAGCGACGACGAGCTGCTGGCCGCCGCCGCCCGGGCCCGCGCGGACAGCTTCATCCCGGCCTTGCATGACCACTTGGGCAACCGCGGCCTGGACGCCCAGGTGGGCGAACGCGGGATCAAGCTATCGGGGGGGCAGCGCCAGCGCATCGCCATTGCCCGGGTCCTGTTGAAGGACGCGCCGATCCTGGTTCTCGACGAAGCCACCTCGGCCCTGGACTCCGAAGTGGAAGCGGCGATCCAGGAAAGCCTGGACACTCTCATGCGCGGCAAGACCGTGATCGCCATCGCCCACCGGCTGTCCACCATCGCCCGGATGGACCGCCTGGTGGTGTTGGACAAGGGCCAGGTGGCGGAAACCGGTACCCACGCCGAGCTGATCGCCCGGGGCGGCTTGTACGCGCGGCTCTGGCAGCACCAGACCGGCGGATTCGTGGGCGTCGACTGACGCCTCAGAAGGATTGCCGGTAAGGCAGGGCCTCCCGCGCCTGCTCGGCGTAGCGGCGCACGCCCTCGCGTTCCTGGTCGAGGAAATCGGCCACCGCCGCCCGCAGGCCCGGGTGCGACAGGTAGTGCCACGAGCGGGTGAGCACCGGCTCGAAGCCCCGGATCAGCTTGTGCTCGCCTTGCGCGCCGGCATCGAACCGGCCCAGGCGATGCGCGATGGCGTATTCGATGCCTTGGTAGAAGCAGGTCTCGAAATGCAGGCTGTCGTACTCCGCCAGGCATCCCCAATAGCGTCCATAGAACCCGTCGTCTCCCATCAGGGAAAAGGCCATCGCCACCGGACGGCCGCCCTGGCGCGCGAAAACCACGCGGATCGCCTCGGGCAGGCGCTCGGCCAGCAGGCTGAAGAACGTCCGGGTGAGGTAGGGCTCGCGTCCCCGTACCCGGTAGGTATTGGCGTAACAGGCATGGACGAAGTCCCACTCCGCTTCCCGTAGCTCGTGCCCCTCTCGCCAATCGAAGGCGATCCCCTGCCCCGCCACCCGCTCGCGTTCCTTGCGCATCTGCTTGCGCTTGCGGGAACTCAGGGTATCGAGGAAGTCCTGGAAATCCCGATAGCCCCGGTTGTACCAGTGGAACTGACAGCCGAGCCGCTCCAGCCAGCCGTCCCGCGCGCCCAGCCGGGCGTCCGCCGCCGGATCGGTGAAATTGACGTGCAACCCGGATATCCCCGCCTCGCCCAGGGACTCGCCCCAGTCCGCCAGCAGCGCCTCGACGGCCGCTCCCTCCCCGAGCAGGCGTGGGCCGCACACCGGGGAGAACGGCACGCCGACCAGCAGCTTCGGGTAATAGGCGATCCCGGCTCGCTGGCAGGCGTCGGCCCAGGCCCAGTCGAACACATACTCGCCGTAGGAATGGCGCTTCAGGTAGACCGGGGCCGCCGCGAGCAGGCGTCCTTCGGTATCCCGCAGCAGCCGATGGACGGGTTGCCACCCCGTGGCGGCGCAGACGCTACCGCTGTCTTCCAGGGCGGACAGGAACGCGTGCCGCAGGAACGGCTGGGGCGATGGCAGCAGCGCGTCCCATTCCGGGGGCGCGAGGTCGGACAAGCAATTCAGGGTCTGGATCGGCATGGGTGGCAGTCTGGCGCGCCCCGGCGCCAAAGAAAAGCGCTCGGGACGAACGCGAACCCGCCCCATGAAAAAGCCCCGCGCGAGGCGGGGCAAAAACCACAGGCGCTTTGCTTATCAGAAGACGTACTGGGCCCGGACGATGAAACCATCGCCGTCGTCGTCGCCGGTCCGCACGCCGTTCACCGCGTTGGTCACGTTGTCGGTCTTGGCCTTGACGTAGGCGGCGCTGACCTTCACGGCCTCGGTGGCATACCAGTTCACGCCCAGGTTGTGGACCTTGGCTTCGCCGTCGCCCACGTCGCGAGTGGCGCTGGCGGTCACGATGTTCTCGTCGTCCACCGACAGCTTGTCGTAGCGATAGAACAACTCCCAGGCGCCGATCTGCTTGTTTTCCGGCTTGATCGCATCGAAGCGTCCCATCTTGTAGCCACGAGCCTCGCCGGTCAGGGTGTAGGCGACCTGAGCGTAATAGCCGTCGCCCTTGATGTCGCGATAGGCGTCGCTATCGGCCTTCAGCTTGCGCTTCATGTACTCGCCTTGCAGCGACAGCGGGCCCATCGCCCAGGCCGCTTCCAGGCCCCAGGCGGTGTCGTCGTCGTAGGAGCCCGACGGCGAGTTGTTGGCACCGCCGAACACCGGCCGGTTGCCGTTGCTGCCGGCATCGTTACCGCCGAGGGTCTCAACGCCGCGAATCCCCAGACGCGAACGGAAACGAGCGTCGAACGTGGCGTCGGACACATCGCGGCGGGCGAAGCTGGCACCGATGTGGAGGACGTTGCCCGGCTCGTGCAGCGGCGCGAACACGCCGCGAGCGTTGAACTGCTTGATGCTGTCGCCGTCGTCGTCGTTGTTGTCCTTGCTGCTCAGGCTGGTGGAGAAGTAGCCCGAGTCACCGATCAGGGCCAGCGCCTGGATACCCATGCCGTTCTGGTGGGAGTTGGCCCAGTCGATCATGTCGTAGGCGGCGTTGCGCTCCAGGGCGGTGACCCACTTGGAGCTGGTGGCCTTCTCCAGGCCGAAGTCCGGGTCGAACCGGCCGACCTTGATGGACAGCGGGGCGAAGCCGTTGTAGCTGATGGACGCCTCGTCGAAGTAGCCGTCGTCGGAGCTGCCGGAGTTGTGGGACAGGTCGTAGTTGATGATGTACGACCAATCGGTGAACGCGACCCCGGAAATCTCCAGGAAGGCACGGCGGAAGTAAGCGGCGTCGGCAGTGTCGCCGTTACGGGTATAGATGCCATCGAAGCGGCTGTAGTCCGCTTGCAGGCGGCCGCCAATCTTGAAACCGAACTGCTTGTCGGTGGTGGCCACTTCCAGACCGCCCTTGGTCTTGACCACGATATCAGCGCCATCGGTGGTGACGGTGCCGGCCAATGCCTGGGCGGATACGGCCAGGGCCAGCGCGCTGCCGGCAAAACCGGTCTTCACCCCACGGAAACTGTGCTTACGAAGCATCGAAAGATTCCCCTTGCTCTTGCTTAGCGTTGAATGGTCACGCGAGGCGGGCTCGCGAGAGCTGGAGGAATCTTGGCGAGACCCTGTGTCAGCGCCGTTGCCGTTTGATAAAGGTTTGATTACAGAGGAACTTTTTTATTTTCGGTTAATACGCCGCCGCTTCGTAATCGCGAGCAGGGACGCGTGAACCACGCGCGCGATAGCGAGGATCGCGCGGCCAGCCCGCCGTCATCGCCTTCGCCGGCGGCGATAACTGCGTTGAAAGCCTGCCTGGCGTCCGGCGGAGTGGCCGAGCGCATCACTCGGCTTTCCGATACAATGCCGCCACCGTGCCGACGCCGTGTCGGGTCAGTCCAGCCGAGGTATACCCATGGATATCATCGAAACCATCAAAGAGCAGATCGCCAACAACACCGTGCTGCTCTATATGAAAGGCTCGCCGAATGCGCCGCAGTGCGGCTTCTCGGCCCGCGCCGCCCAGGCGGTCATGGCCTGCGGCGAGAAATTCGCCTACGTCGACATCCTGCAGAACCCCGAAATCCGCGCCAACCTGCCCAAGTACGCCAATTGGCCGACCTTCCCCCAGTTGTGGGTGGACGGCGAACTGGTCGGCGGCAGCGACATCATGGCCGAGCTCTTCGAGAAGGGCGAACTGCAGCAGATCATCAAGGCCGCCGTGCAAAAAGCCGACGCCTGAGTTCATCCGGCGTCATAAAAAAGCCCCGCATCGCGGGGCTTTTTCGTATCGACGTATCGTCAGTCTTCCATCTGGGATTGCAGGTAGTTCTGCAAGCCGACCTTGTCGATCAGACCCAACTGGGTTTCCAGCCAGTCGATGTGCTCCTCCTCGGACTCGAGGATGTCCTCCAGCAGTTCGCGGCTCGCGTAGTCGCCCACGCTCTCGCAGTAGGCGATCGCGGCGCGCAGGTCCGGGATACCCTTGTGCTCCAAGCGCAGGTCGCATTCGAGCATTTCCCGGGTGTTCTCGCCGATCAGCAACTTGCCCAGCTCTTGGAGATTGGGCAGCCCCTCAAGGAAGAGGATGCGCTTGATCAGCTTGTCCGCGTGCTTCATCTCATCGATGGACTCGTGATACTCGTGATCGCCGAGTTTCTTCAGGCCCCAGTCCTGGTACATGCGCGCGTGTAGGAAATACTGATTGATCGCGACCAGCTCGTTGCCAAGGATTTTGTTGAGATGCTGGATGACTTGCTTGTCGCCTTTCATGTCGAGGTTCCGCCACGGTTTTAATGAGGTGTCGGAGGATTCTGGTTGCGGGAGCCCACCATGTCAAACCTAAGTTATTGATATATAAATGAATTTAAATCTGAATACGAATGTTTTTGTTCCGCGACTCGGCGCTAACGCCTTGAATTCAGACATAAAAAAACCGGACACAAGGTCCGGTTCTTGGAAAGCGGGGAATCAGGCGGCGACGAAATTCGCCGGATAGGCCAGCGAAGCCTGACTTTGCATCTCGCCGAGAGTCTCGCGAACGACCTGCTTGGCGACGCAGGCGCACTTGCCGCACTGGGTACCGACCCCAAGGGTCTCGCGCACGTCGCGATAGCTGCAGCAGCCGTCGTAGATCGCTTCGCGGATCTGACCGTCGGTGACACCTTGGCAAAGACACACATACATGGACGGCAACCCCTCGGCAGGTAGCGGTGAGGGGATACTAATAGTAATGAGAATGATTGTCAAAACTCGCCGCCGGCTCCCGCTCGCCCCTTCGATACCCGGAAAAGCCACGGCAGAGCCGGATACCGCGGGGTTTCGGTCACCAAAGGGCCCCGGTGTATCATGTCCGCCCCTTGGGATGCCGACGGGCGGTAATGACCGCGTCGGCCTCCCTTCCATCGACACTAGGAGAAAATGGAATGAGCGTACTCGTAGGCAAGAAAGCCCCGGACTTCGAAGTCGCCGCGGTGCTGGGCAACGGCGAGATCGTCGAGAACTTCAGCCTGTCGTCGGCCATCAAGGGCAAATACGGCCTGGTGTTCTTCTATCCACTGGACTTCACCTTCGTCTGCCCGTCCGAGCTGATCGCCCTGGACCGCCGTATCCCCGAATTCCAGGCGCGCAACGTGGAAGTGATCGGCGTCTCCATCGACTCCCATTTCACCCATAACGCCTGGCGCAACACCCCGGTGGAGAAAGGCGGCATCGGTCCGGTCCGCTACACCCTGGCGGCGGACGTCAAGCACGAGATCGCCAAGGCCTACGACGTGGAATCCGAAGGCGGCGTGGCCTTCCGTGGCGCATTCCTGATCGACACCCAGGGCATCGTTCGCTCGCAGATCGTCAACGACCTGCCCCTGGGCCGCAACATGGACGAGCTGCTGCGCCTGGTGGACGCCCTGCAATTCACCGAGGAGCACGGCGAAGTTTGCCCGGCCAACTGGAAGAAAGGCGACAAGGGCATGACCGCCTCGCCGGAAGGCGTCGCCCAGTACCTGTCGGAGAATGCCGCCAACCTGTAACCAGGACGGCGGAACGAAAAAGCCCGTGTCGCAGGGACACGGGCTTTTTCATGGGGCGACGTTCACCAGAGCTTCAGTTTCTTCCACCAGTGCTTGGGCCGGGTGACCCGGTTGCCGGTGTAGCCCTTCTGGGAATACTTGGGAAACTCGCCAAACACTGGCCGGGCTCGGTAGTTCTCCAGGGAATAGCCGTTGGCCAGCGCCTCCTCGTAGTAACGCTCGAACAGCGCCTGCAGATCCTGGCGCGGGTGGGGCATCACCTCGCCGTCGAACCAGTGCTTCTTGCCTTCCCGGGTCAGGCGGGGGAAGGAAATCCGGTGGGAGAATTGGGTGCCCATGTCCGAGTAGTGCAGGATCTTGATCTGCTCAATAGGCGCGTTCTCGCCGTCGATGTTGTTGTACTGGGTATCGAACGGCTGGATGACCGCAGTGTTTTCCTTGTAGTAGCGCTTGAGGGCCTGGTGACTCTCCGGCTTGCCCTTGAGGTCTTCGATGGGCGGCAAGTGGTCCTTGGCCCGTTCGCAGTCCCACATGGACACACAGAACCGCCAGGACTCCTCACCGCCCTTGGCCATCACCACCTTGCCCGGCTCGAACGGCGTGTTCCACAGCTCGGCCAGATCGCTCAGCACGATCATGTCCGTGTCCATGTAGATCGCCTTGCCCTGGTAGCCGCAGAACGCCGGGATACCCCAGCGGAACGCCGAGAACGGGGTCGTCCAGGCTTCGGTGCGCCAGCCCAGGCGCTGCTGGGGATCGGAGTACCAGAAGCTCTGGGGGTCGCGCGACAACTGCATCCAGTGGATATCCACCGGCAGCGAGGTGTGTTTGCGGATGCTGTAGTCCAGCACCATCATCTGTTCGAGGTCGCAGTCGTTGGGGTCGCAACCCACGAAAACCTTTATCGCTTCCTGCATGAGGGTTCCTGTGCAGCGCCGTGGGCCCGTCGGGCCCTGGCGAACGTGGTCGATGAGGCCGCCGAGACCGGCGGCGATGAGGCACGCTAAGGGCTGCCGGTGGATCGATCAAGTCCCCTGGGACGATCCACCGCAGCGCCGCTCGCTCAGTCGTTGCCGGGCTTGCCGATGGCCTGCAGCACGTACTGCGGCAAGGCGAAGGCGCCCTGGTGAATCTCGGGGTTGTAGTAGCGGGTGACGATGCCGCTTCCGACGAAGCGCTGGCGCAGCGTGTCCAGGCCCAGCCGGCGGTGGGCGGCGTCGGTGCTGCCCCAGGCGAAGGTCATCGCCCCGCCGATGTAGGTGGGCACGGCCGCCTGGTAGAAATGCCAGTCGGCGAACAGCCCGTTCATGCGCGAGGCGGTGGTCCGCACCTCGTCGAGCTGCATGAACGGCGTGCCGTTCTGGGTCACCAGGATGCCGCCCTCGTTCAGGCAACGGCGGCAAGCCTGGTAGAAGTTCTCGGAGAACAGCACCTCGCCCGGCCCGATGGGGTCGGTGGAGTCGGAAATGATCACGTCGTAGCGCTGATCGGTGGTCGCGACGAAGCGCATGCCGTCGTCGATCACCAACTCCAGGCGCGGGTCGTCGAACGCGCCCTTGGAATGGTTCGGCAGATAGGTCTTGCACAGGTCCACCACGGCACCATCGATCTCCACCATGGTGATCCGCTCGACGCCCCGGTGCTTGCGCACTTCCCGCAGCATGCCGCCGTCACCACCCCCGATGATCAGCACCCGGCGCGGCGCGCCATGGGCCAGCAGCGGTACATGGGTCAGCATCTCGTGATAGATGAACTCATCGGCCTCGGTGGTCTGGATCACCCCGTCCAGCGCCATCACGCGGCCCATGCGGGCGTTTTCGAAGATCACCAGGTGCTGGTGCTCGGTACGCACCTCGTGAAGCAACGTGTCCATGCGAAAGCGCTGGCCGTAGCCGTCGTAAAGGGTTTCCTGATAGTCGCTCATGGGCAGCCTCTCAAGCGGGAACGCGCGGCGGCGTTCTGAAAGGCGCGCATTCTACGCGGCGAGCGCCATCGGGTCGACGACGGCTACCGGCACGCCAGGGCGGCGTCAGACCGGAACCTTGCCCCGTGGCCCGGCAAGGGCCCAGATGATCAACCCCAGCACGGGCAGGCAGAGGATCAGCAATACCCAGAGAATCTTGGCGCCGGGTTGGGCGCCGCTGCGCATCACATCGACGATCGCCCAGATATCCAGGGCCAGGATGATCAGACTGGCCAGACCGCTCAGCAGCGAACCCATGAAGCACTCCTCGAACAAGGGAAGGTTACCGGTAGGCATCCGGCGCCACCCAAGGGTTCCGCTCCTATACCAGTGACGTCGGGCACGCGAACCGACAGGCGGCAGGCCCATGCCGGGCCAGGGGGCGAACTCCTTCCGACAGCCGACGGCCCAACCAAAGGTCGTCATCCGAATCTGGAGCCACGAACATGAACAGGAAGCAGACCCTCGTGCTGGCCCTGACTTTGGGCACCCTCGTGACGGTCGGCGCTCAGGCGGCCGACAGCGCACCGTCCCGGACGCCCGCCACCCCTTCCGGCCCGGCCGCCGGCCCCAATGCGCCGGTGATCAACAACCCGACTACCATCACGCCCGGAGCGGCGGTCCAGCCCAATGGCAAGGCCAACCCCGCGCACCGAACCAACGGCGGCGGCGTGGACTCGGAAATACCCAGCCAGGACGGGTACGACAGGGAATCGCGCAACCAGGAAATGCCCCGGGAGCGCCAGCAGGGCGGCCAGGACATGATCAACGAGCGCCAGCACACGGCCCCCTGAGGGCGCGCGTCAAAAACTCGCGGGATCGATGTCGGCGAAAGTCGCCACGCAAGGATGCCCGGGCAGTTCGCCGCCCTGGCGGGCCAGTCCGCAGGTGCGCAACCCCGCGGCCCGGGCCGCGTCCAGCTCCTCCACCACGTCGGAGAGGAACAGCAACGCCGAAGGCGGCAAGCCGAGGGTTTCGGCGATCCGCCGGTAAGAGGCGGCGTCCCGCTTGGGTCCACTGGTGGTATCGAAGTAGCCGGAAAACAGCGGGCCCAGGTCCCCCGCCTCGGAACAACCGAAGATCAACCGCTGTGCCTGGATCGAGCCGGAGGAGTAGACATACAGGTGGTAGCCGTCGGCCTTCCAGCGCCGCAGCGCGTCCACCGCATCCGGGTAGACGTGCCCCTTGAGCCGCCCGGCGGCATAGCCTTCGGCCCAGACCATGCCTTGCAACGCCTTGAGTGGCGTGGCCTTGCGGTCCTCGGCGATCCACCCCAGCAACACCTCGATCAGGCGTTCGCGGGACGCGTCCGGCTCGCCGCAGGCATCCCGCACCGCGCCCAGCTCGCGGGCCACCTCCGGCTCTTCGCCATGGGCGCGAACGAAAGCCGGCAGGTGCTCGGCGGCATAGGGGAACAAGGTATCGAAGACGAAGCTGACCGCGCTGGTGGTGCCTTCGATGTCGGTGAGAATGGCGGTGATCGGCATGCCTGCTCCGGTAAAGAGGCCGGACGTCAGTCGTCCAGGCGGGGAAAACGGCTGGCGATGGCGTCGCCGGTGAAGGTCGCGACCCAGCCTTCGGGATTGTTGAACAGGCGGATCGCGACGAAATGGGGCTGCTCGCCCATGTCGAACCAGTGCCGGGTGCCGGCCGGCACGGAAATCAGGTCGTTCTTCTCGCAAAGCATCGCGTAGACATAGTTACCGAGATGCAGGCTGAACAGCCCGCGTCCCTCGACGAAGAAACGCACCTCGTCCTCGCCATGGCGGTGCTCGTCGAGGAACTTGGCGCGCAGCTCCGTCTTCTGCGGATGGGAAGCGTCCAGGCTGACCACGTCCACGGTGACGTAGCCGCGCTCCTTCATCAGCCGATCGATCTGCGGCCGGTAGGCGGCGATCACCGCCTCCTGGGGGGCACCGGCGGCCACCGGCGTGGAGGCTTCCCAGCGCTCGAAGCGCACGCCCACTTCGGCGAGGGTGGCGGCGATGTCCGTGGCATCGGTCAGGACCTTGTCCGGCAGGTCGGGGCTGGATTCGTGGTAGACGCTCAGGCAACTCATCGGCTTCTCCGCTCGGCTAGTGGCATTCGGGGCGAGTCGAGTCAGGAGCGCTGCAAGGCGCGCACCTTCAATTCGCATTCGAAAAGGAACTCGAAGGCCTCGACCTGCCGCAGCGCGTCGTTCATGGATGGTCCCCAAGTGTAAAGGCCATGGCCGCGAATCAGGTAGCCGACACAGTCCGGATGAGCCTCCAGCCAGGGCTGGATGCGCGCGGCGAGACGGCCGATGTCCTGGTCGTTGTCGAAGATCGGCACCAGCACCGGGGTCTCGTGGCTGTGGATACCGGAGAAGGCCTTCTGCAATTCGTAGTCGGCGAACACCAGGGAATCCGCCAGGCACACCCGCGACAGCACCGTGGCGTTCACCGAGTGGGTGTGCAGCACGGCGCCGATCTCCCCTTTCCAGGCGTACAACTGGGTATGCAGCAGGGTTTCCGCCGACGGTTTCTTGCCCGGCTCCAGGCTGTTGCCGGCCAGGTCGGTGGCCAGCACGTCGCCGGGCCCCAATCGCCCTTTGTGCTTGCCGGACACCGTGAGCAACGCCCGGTCCGCCGCCAGGCGGGTCGAATAGTTGCTACTGGTGGCCGGCGACCAGCCCCGCTCGTAGAGGAAGCGGCCGGCGTCGATGATGTCCTGGGCGAGTCGCTCGCGATGGGCGGTCATGGAAGAATCCTTATCGGAGTGGACGCGCGGCCGCTGGCCGTTCGCGCAGAAAACGCCAGCCCAGCGACGCCGCGGCCAGGGCCGCGAGGCTGGCGAGGATGAAGGTCCAGGCCGGGCCGAGGCTGTTCCAGGTGTAGCCGGAATACAGCGCGCCAAGGGCGCCGCCGATGCCGGCCAGGGCGGCGTACAGCGCCTGGCCCTGGCCCTGCTGGGCATGGCCGAAGCTGCGCTGGACGAAATGGATGGCGGCGGCGTGGAAGCTGCCGAACGTGGCGGCGTGCAGCAACTGCGCGACCAGCAGCACGCCCAGATGGTCCGCCAGGGTGCCCAGCAGGGCCCAGCGCAGGGCCGCCAGCAGGAAGCTGGCGATCAGTACCTGGGGCACGCTGAAGCGGGCGAGCAGCCGCGCCATTACTAGGAACAGCAGCACCTCCCCCACCACTCCCAGGGCCCAGAGCTGGCCAATCAGGCCGCGCCCATAGCCGAGCGACTCCAGGTGCAGGGTGAAGAAGGTGTAGTACGGCCCGTGGGACAGTTGCATCAGGCCGACGCAGGCGAAGAAAGCCATGACCTCGGGACGCGCCAACTGGGCGAGGAACCCGCCCGTCACCGGCTCGTCGCGCGGGACCGGGGCGGCGTCGGGGATCCACAGGCTGGCGCCGACGATGCCGGCCATGATCCCCAGCATGGCCCAGGGGTAGAGGTCCAGGCTGCGCCATTGGAACAAACCGCCAAGCCCCGCCACCGTGAGGATGAAGCCAATGCTGCCCCACAACCGTATCCGGCTGTAGCGCGCCGACTGCTCCCGCAGGTGGGCCAGGGTGATCACTTCGAGCTGGGGCAGCACGGCATGCCAGAAGAACGCATGCAGCGCCATGACCAAGGCCAGCCAGGCGTAGCGCGTATCCACCAGGATCAGGGCGAAGCTCGCCAGGGTGCACAGGGCGCCGAGCCGGACGATGGCCAGGCGCCGCCCGGTGCGGTCGCCGAGCCAGCCCCAGACGTTGGGCGCGATGCAGCGCATCAGCATGGGGATCGCCACCAGCTCGCCGATGCGCGCCGCCGGAAAGCCCAGGTGGGCGAAATACAGGCCGAGGAACGGCGCCGTGGCGCCGAGCAACGCGAAGTAGAAAAAGTAGAAACTGGACAGGCGCCAGTAGGGCAAGGATGCGCTCATCGGCGGCGGGCGGCTCGCGACCGGGGTGCCGCCGCGCTCAGCGCTGCGGCAGCACCGGGGTATCGACCCGGACGTCGGCGTTCTGGCCACGATGGCGCAACAGGTGATCCACCAGCACCAGGGCCGTCATCGCCTCGGCGATGGGCGTGGCGCGTATGCCGACGCAGGGGTCGTGGCGGCCCTTGGTGATCATGTCCACCGGCGCGCCGTGGACATCGATGCTGCGCCCTGGCGTGGTGATGCTGGAGGTGGGCTTGAGGGCCAGGTGGGCGACGATCGGCTGGCCGGAGGAGATGCCGGCCAAGATGCCGCCGGCGTGGTTGGAGGCGAAGCCCTCGGGGGTCAGCTCGTCGCGATGCTCGGTGCCGCGCTGGGCAACACTGGCGAAGCCGTCGCCGATTTCCACGCCCTTCACCGCGTTGATGCTCATCAGGGCATGGGCCAGCTCGGCGTCGAGGCGATCGAAGATTGGCTCGCCCAGGCCCGGCGGCACGCCCTCGGCCACCACCGTGACTTTCGCCCCGACCGAATCCTGGTCGCGGCGAAGCTGATCCATATAGGCCTCCAGCTCCGGCACCTTGTCCGGATCGGGGCAAAAGAAGGCGTTCCGCTCGACGCTGTCCCAGGTCTTGAAGGGAATTTCCAGGGGGCCCAACTGGCTCATGTAGCCGCGCACCTGGATACCCAGGGTCGCCAGGTATCGCTTGGCGATGGCGCCGGCGGCCACGCGCATGGCGGTCTCCCGGGCCGAGGAACGGCCGCCGCCGCGATAGTCGCGGATCCCGTACTTGTGGTGGTAGGTGTAGTCGGCGTGGGCCGGGCGGAACAGATCCTTGATCGCCGAGTAGTCCTTGGACTTCTGGTCGGTGTTGCGGATCAGCAGGCCGATGGGGCACCCCGTGGTGCGTCCCTCGAACACGCCGGAGAGGATTTCCACCTCGTCCGCTTCCTGGCGCTGGGTGGTGTGCCGGCTGGTGCCGGGCTTGCGCCGGTCGAGGTCGCGCTGCAGGTCCTCGGCCAAAAGCGGCAGCCCGGGCGGGCAGCCGTCGACGATGGCGACCAGCGCCGGGCCGTGGCTTTCGCCAGCGGTGGTGACGGTGAACAGCTTGCCGAACGTATTACCGGACATGCAGAGCTCCACGGAATCAGCCAGAACGAAGCCATCGAGTATACCCGCGCGCGCTTGGCCGGGGCGAGCCGGCGAAGCGGCGAACCTTGTCCGGGGCGCCGCGTCCAAGTCTGACCTTTCTTGTGGCGCCCGCCCCGATGTTGCGAACCCTTGCCCTCGCCCTGCTGTTGTTCGTCGGTTTCACTCATGCCGCGCCCGCGCCGGTCCTGCAGCGTCCTTTCGATCTCGACACCGGCCACGGCGTGCTGCGCGGCAGCCTGATGCTGCCCAAGCGCGACGGCCCGGCGCCGGTGGCGCTGCTGATCGCCGGCTCCGGGCCCACCGACCGCGACGGCAACAACCCCTACGGGGGACGCAACGACAGCCTCAAGCGCCTGGCCCGGCTACTCGCCGGCCACGGCATCGCCAGCGTGCGCTTCGACAAGCGCGGGGTCGCCGCCAGCAAGCCGGCGGCGCCCGACGAGCGCACCCTGAGCGTCGAGGGCTACGTGGCCGATGCCGTTGCCTGGGGACGGCGGCTCAAGGAAGACCCGCGTTTCGGCCCGCTGATCCTGATCGGCCACAGCGAAGGCGCGCTGATCGCCAGCCTGGCCGCCGAGGCCGCTGGCGCCGATGCGCTGATCGTCATCGCGGGCACCTCGCGGCCTATCGATGACTTGCTGCGCGAGCAACTCCAGGGCCGCCTGCCACCACCCCTGCTGGCCTACAGCGAAGCCCTGATCCAGTCCCTCGAGGCCGGACAGGTGGTGGACGAGGTGCCCGACGAGCTCCAGGTGCTGTTTCGCCCCAGCGTGCAGCCCTACCTCATCAGCCTGTTCCGCCAGCGACCCGCCGAAGCCTTCGGTCGCCTGCGCCTGCCGACCCTGATCGTCCAGGGCACCCATGACATCCAGGTGGGAGTGGGAGATGCCCAGGCGCTGCACGAGGCCCGCCCGGACGCCGAGCTGGCGCTGATCTCCGGCATGAACCACGTGATGCGCGTGGTGCCCCTCGACCGCCGCCGGCAACTGGAATCCTACGACGAGCCGGGCCTGCCGCTGGCGGGGGAACTGGGGCCGCGACTGTTCCGCTTCATCGACGCCCTCCCCGCCGCCGACGCGCGGGACTGATCCGGCGCCTTGGCCAAATCCTCGACGGCTGGCATGCTGGCGTCGCCTACGAGGATGCCGTCCATGAGCGAACCCCGAACCGAACCCCCGGAGCCCGCCGAGGAGGCGCACCAGGCGTCTCCCTGGGCGGACCTGAAAGCCGAGCGCAAGCGCCTGCTGCGCCTCGCCCCCTTGCCCACCGACCGGGTCGACGGGCCCCGCCCGCTGCGCTTCGTCCAGTTGGGCCAGGCGGAGCGCCACACCGCCGAACGGAGCCTGCTGCGGCTGAACATCGAGGTGCCCGGCCAGCACTTGCGCAAGAGCCAGAACGTGTTGGAAATCTGGGCCGATCACGGGGAGAAATCCGTGCGCTTCGAAGTGCCGGACGCCACGCCCCTGGACCCCGCCGGGCGCGGCCTGGGCCGTTTCCTTCTGGCCCAGGGCATCGCCTGGGCTCGGCAGCATTGGGCCCACTACCGGGTGCAACCCGGCATGCTGGCGGCCAAGGACGCCCTGACCGATGAGGCCCGCCTGCGTCGCGACCACGTGCTGCGGGCCCAGGGCTTCGAACTGGCCTACGAAGGCGAGGCGCAGACCAAGGGCCACTTCGGCGCGGGCCGGGTGAGCGAACTGCATCCCGACTGGAACAAGGACAAGGTGCAGTTCGTCGACCTGCTCGAAGCCGCCGCGATGCTGCAGATGGCCGACCAGAACCTGCGCGAGCAGGACGCCGAGCTGCGCACCCTCACCCAGCGCCTGAACAGCTACAAGCGCGACGACACCAGCCTGCGTTTCACCATCGCCTGCCTCGTCGCCTTCGCCATGTTCCAGGCGGGCCTGCTGATCTGGATCGCCACGCGCTGAGGCGCGGGCCGCCCGCTCGCGGCCGATCAGTCCGGCCTGACACGCTTGGATGACTCGCGTCCGAGAGCCTACCCGCCAGTCGAGGCCACCACGGGTTCCGCTCGAGGGTCGGATCAGCGAGCCGATAGCGCGGGCCTGACCGAGCCCGCCCCCGACCCAGGGCGGGTGTCAGGTTCACGCCTGGATGTCCCTGTGAGCGGATGCTCGTCAACCGCCTCACCCGTCGAGCCCGGCCGGCCGAACAGGTCGCCCGGGCCTTGCCAACCTGCCAACCTGCCAACCTGCCGATTGCCGATTGCCGGACGTGGTCTTGGGGCATTGGCATGCGCCAGTCATGGCCGAGAGGCCCGGCGGGGCCGTATCGCCCGGCATGTCGCCGGAGGCGGCGATGCCATCAACGACGGCCGGGGGCCGGCCAAGGAATAGCGTGTCGCCCTCAGGTCCAGGCGTGTTCCGCCACTGGCGCCGGGACCGCCACCGAGGGCGCCTCGGGGAGATACCCGAACCGGGCATCCAGGCCCAGGCAATCGGTATCCCGGCGAATCTCCGCGAACAGCGAGGCGGCTTCCGGGTAACCGCGGGTGAGCATGGCCAGCCACTGCTTGAAGCGTCCCGGCGCGTAGCGCGGCGCCAGTTTCTTCCGCGCTTGCCGCCAGAAGTCCCCCAGCAATGGCTCCAGAGCCGCCCAGCGGAGCGGAGCGAGCGGCGTGCCGTCCCGCCAGGCGGCGATCTGCAAGGCCAGGTCCGGTCGGGAGACCAAACCGCGCCCCAGCATCACGTGCTCGACGCCGCTGACCTCACGGCAACGCAGGTAGTCGTCCAAGGACCAGATCTCGCCATTGGCGAACACCGGCACGGCCACCGCCTCCTGCACCCGCGCCACCCATTCCCAGTGGGCGGGCGGCCGGTAGCCCTCCACCTTGGTCCGGGCGTGCACCACCAGTTGGCCGGCGCCTCCCTCGGCCAGCGCGCGGGCGCAATCCAAGGCGCCGTCGGGGCTGTCGAAGCCCAGGCGCATCTTCGCCGTCACGGGAATGGCCAGCGGCACCGCCCGGCGTACTTCGCGGAGGATGGCGTGGAGCAATTCCGGCTCCTTGAGCAGCACCGCGCCCCCCCGGGACTTGTTCACCGTCTTCGCCGGGCAGCCGAAATTCAAATCGATGGCCGGTGCCCCCAGTTCGCAGGCGAAGGCCGCGTTGTCGGCCAGGCAGGCGGGATCGGAGCCCAAGAGCTGCACGCGCATCGGCGTGCCGGAGGCGGTTCGCGCGCCCCGACGCAGTTCCGGCGCCAGCTTGTGGAAGTGACTGGCCGGCAGCAGGCGGTCACACACCCGGATGAATTCGGTCACGCACCAGTCGATGCCGCCGACCCGCGTGAGGATATCGCGCAGAATATCGTCGACCAGGCCTTCCATGGGCGCCAGGGCGATTTGCATGGGTTCGATCCGCCAGCCAAAGGGGCGGTAGTGTAGTGCAGCCCCTCTGGCGATCGAAGCGCCGATGACGCGAGGCGGGAGACCAAGCGCGATCCGGACGGTCAAAACCCGAGCCATTCCCTCTTGGAGCGACCCAATGTCCGGCAACCGTGCCTTGCTTTCCCTGCTGCTGATCGCCGGCCAAGCCCTAGCGACCGAAGACTCGATCCCACCCGGACCGCCCGAGCCGTCCCCCTTGGCGCCAGCGCGCCTGATGGTCGGCCGGGACAACAGCGCGCCCAATGCCTGCGATGTCAACCTGTTCATCAATGGGCGACTGGCGGCCGAGCTGGCGCCCGACAAGACGGTCACCCTCAGCGTGCCAAGCGGCGAGGTGGGTTTATCGGCGTCCCTTTCCAGCGCGGGCTATTGCGCCGAGAGCGGGATACCCGGGACCACCCAGTCGGCGATCCTCAAGCCGGGCGAAACCCGCCAGTACCGCATCGTGGTGGAGGGCGGCGGGGTATTTCTCTCGCCCTTGGTACCGTAGCTCGCTCAGTCACGCTCCGCCACGTCCAGGCCCGAGGGCACCGCCTCGTCCAGGTTGGAGACGCCCTCGGGAGAATGGCCGAAGAGGTTCGCATAGGCGCCCCGATGGCGGCGGCTGGCTACTTCCAGGTGCCGGTGCAGCAGCGTCGCGGCCCATTCGTTTTCCCCATGCTCCAACGCATCCAGAATGGCCAGATGCTCACGACAGGACAGGCGCACGTCTTCGGGATCGGGTTGGCGCAGGCTTTCGCTGAGACGCAGCAAGGAGCTTTGCTGACGAACCGCCTGGAGGATGTAGCTGTTGCCCGAGGCCGCCGCCAGCAGTTCATGGAACTCCGCGTTGGCGGCGAGAAAGCCCGAGCTGTCCGGCAGCACCGCGAGCAGGTCCAGATGATGCTGGCGGCACAACCGCAGGCGCTCCCGGCACAGCTCGAAGGTGTCTTCCAGCAGCCCGGCGGGTTCCACCAGCATGCGATAGCGATAGCTTTCGTAGCTCTTCTGGGGGGTGTTCAAGGTAGGCAGGAACAGCCAGCCGTGGCCGTGGCGGCGCTGAATCACGCCTTCCTCGGATAACCGCAGCAGGCAACGGCGCAGGGTCGCCTTGCCGACCCCATAGCGGCGCAGAACGTCGCTTTCCATGATCTGATCGGGCAACCGGCGGGCCAGGCGGTCGCCCAGCAGCCGGCGATAGAGCTCCTCGTCCTCGCTCAGGGGCAGGCGCGTCGGCAAGCGCTGCGCGCGATGCTGACGCGGCACGCCATAGCCCTGCTGTGGGAGGGGTTCGATCAGGGAACGGGAGGCCAGGTAGGCCAGTGCGCCGCGGATCGGCGAACGCGAGACGCCAAAGCGGCTGGCGAGCTCGACTTCCTTGAGATGCCGCCCGGCGGGGAACTCGCCGGACTGGATGGCGGAGAGAATCTGTGAGGCCAATTTGACCTGCAAAGACGTAGGACGACTCGTCGCTTTCATGTCGTTTCACCCTTCCTTGGGCTGCCCACGCTATCCGAAGCGGGATGGTTTTTCCAGCGCTCAGGCCCGCCGTAGAGCCTTTCCGTAGCCTTCGACAAATTCCGGCGGCATGCGTTTCGGCCGACCGGACGACAACTCGATGCAAACGAATGTAGTTCGTGCTCGCAACAATGTGACGCCGTCCGCCGGACGGACCAGCTGAAAACGGCGATCCATTTTCAGCCGCTGGTCGGACTCGACGATCCAGGTCGCCATCCGCAGCGACTCGCCCTCATAGGCGCTGGCCAGGTAGTCGATCTCGTGGCGCAGCACCGCCATGGCCCGGTCCAACCGACGGTATTCGGCGAGATCCAGACCGAGGTGCTGGGAGTGGCGCCAGGCGCAGCGCTCCAGCCAGGAGACATAGACCGCATTGTTAGCATGGCCGAGACCGTCGATATCGTCGGCCAGGACGGTGAGCTCGATGACGAACGGATCGGGCAGGTCCCAGGTCATGCCGTACGCTCCAGATCGCCGGCCAGCAGGTTCGCTTCTCGCGCCAGTTGGGTGATCTGATCCCACGCGCGAGCGCGGATCAGGTTGTCCGGCGCGATCCAGGTGCCGCCGACACAGGTCACGTTGGGCAGGCGGAGGAAGCCCGCCAGGTTGTCCGGGGTAATCCCCCCGGTGGGGCAGAACCGGATACCAGTGAACGGTCCCTTGAGGCTCTTGAGCATTTTCACGCTGGCGTTGCCGTTGGCGGGAAAGAGCTTCAGCGACCGGTAACCGTACTCCAGGGCCTGGAGGACCTCGGAGGGGGTCATGACCCCTGGCAAGTAGGGAAGCCCGGCGTCCTCGGCCGCCGCGGCGAGGCGCTGGGTGCAGCCGGGGCTGACCACGAACTGGGCGCCGGCATCCCGGGCCTCGAGGAACTGTTCGGTGTGGATCAGCGTGCCGGCTCCCACCAGCACGTTCGGGAACGCCTGGCGGATCGCCGCGACGGCGTCCAAGGCGCGGGGCGTGCGCAGGGTAACCTCGAACACCTCGACGCCTCCCGCATGCAGGGCGGCGGCAAGATCCAGGGCCAAGCCCATGTCTTCGATCACCAGCACCGGCATTACCGGGCGTGCCCGCTGCAGTACCGCTTCCATCGTCAGGCTCATGTCGACCTCTCATCTCCAGGCTGTCGCTCAGACCGCGACCGACGATGCGCCGGGCGGTCCGTGAACGTCGCCAGTGTAACCACTCGCGACGCCGATCCCTACGTCAGAACGGCCGGGGCGCTAAGGGTTCGCGGTCTTCGTCGAGCCGGATGGCCGGGAGGGGAGCGTGCGCCTCGACACGACGGCGCCAAAAAACAAAAGGGCCACTCCATGACGGAGTGGCCCTGAAGAGCCCGCAGAGCGGGAAAACTGGCGTCCCCTAGGGGACTCGAACCCCTGTTACCGCCGTGAAAGGGCGGTGTCCTAGGCCACTAGACGAAGGGGACGCTAAACCCTTCTACGCATCGGCTCATCACCGATGGTGGCACCCTTCTCGAGAGAGGAGTGGTGGAGCTAGACGGGATCGAACCGTCGACCTCTTGCATGCCATGCAAGCGCTCTCCCAGCTGAGCTATAGCCCCGAAAAGCCTGCAGCGCGAGCTGCCTGGGTGCGACCTTTCGATCGCGGTATCCGACTCATTAAGTCGAACACATGGAGATGGCGTCCCCTAGGGGACTCGAACCCCTGTTACCGCCGTGAAAGGGCGGTGTCCTAGGCCACTAGACGAAGGGGACGCTAAACCCTTCTACGCATCGGCTCATCACCGATGGTGGCACCCTTCTCGAGAGAGGAGTGGTGGAGCTAGACGGGATCGAACCGTCGACCTCTTGCATGCCATGCAAGCGCTCTCCCAGCTGAGCTATAGCCCCTTACAGGACGGGGCGCATGTTAGGGGCGCCCTCCCCGCCTGTCAACAAAATTTTCTGCCAGGATCGATTTTTTTCCGGTGGCAGAACAACCACTTACCCAAAACGCCGCGAAAGCGTGAGCCCTCGCGGCGGACACCGCCAGTCATCCCAGGGCCGCCAGCAGCTTTTCCCATTCCTTGGTTTCCTTCTTCGACACACCCCCCAGGCTTTCCAGCGCCTGGCGCAGACGGAAGCGAGTAAGGTCCGGCCCGAGGATTTCCATGGCATCCAGCACCGAGACCGAGCTGGCCTGCCCGGTGATCGCCGGGAACATCAACGGCATCAGGTCGCGCAGCTTGAGCTGCAGGTGCTCGGCCACCGCCTGGATGCAAGCGGTGATGCGTTCCTTGTCCCACTGGCGCAGCGCTTCGAGTTTCCACAACACCAGTTGTATCACCTGCCGCACTTGGTCGGAATCGAGCTTCTTGTGGACGAACAGGGCCGGATCGAGGGGCAACGCGCCGGCGAAGAAGAAGCCGGCCAGCGGCGCGATCTGGCTGAAGGTCTCCACCCGGCCCTGCACCAACGGGGCGATCCTCATCAGGTACTCGGGGTTCAACGCCCATTTCCGCACCTCGTCGGCGAAGCGCTCCACGGGCAGTTCGCGAATCCACTGGCCATTCAGCCAGGACAACTTTTCCAGGTCGAAGATCGGCCCGCCCAGGGAAATCCGCGACAGGTCGAAGTGCTCGATCATGTCCGCCAGGGAGAACTTCTCCCGCTCGTCCGGCATCGACCAGCCCATGCGCCCCAGATAGTTCAGCATCGCCTCGGGCAGGAAGCCCATGCGCTCGTAGAAGGTGATGGAAGTGGGGTTCTTGCGCTTGGACAGCTTGCTCTTGTCCGGATTGCGCAGCAGCGGCATGTAGCACAGCTTGGGCTGTTCCCAACCGAAGTATTCATAGAGTTTGATCAGCTTGGGCGCCGATGGCAGCCATTCCTCGCCCCGCAGCACGTGGGTGATCCCCATCAGGTGGTCGTCCACCACGTTGGCCAGGAAGTAGGTGGGCAGGCCGTCGGCCTTCATCAACACCTGCATGTCCATGCGGTCCCAGGGAATTTCCACGTCGCCGCGCAGCATGTCCGGCACCACGCAGATGCCCTCGCTGGGCACCTTCATGCGGATCACGTGGGGCTCGCCGGCCGCCAAGCGGCGCCGCACCTCGTCGGCGGGGAGGGTCAGGCCGCGACCGTCGTAGCGCGGCGTCTCGCCCCGGGCGATCTGCTCGGCGCGCATTTGCTCCAGCTCCTCGGGGGTGCAGAAGCAGTAGAAGGCGTGGCCTTTCTCCACCAGTTCCAAGGCGTAGCGGCGGTAGATGTCGCCCCGCTCGCTCTGCCGGTAAGGGCCGTGGGGGCCGCCCACGTCCGGGCCCTCGTCCCATTCGATGCCCAGCCAGCGCAAGGCGTCGAAGATCTGCTGCTCGGACTCCCGGGTGGAGCGCACCTGATCGGTGTCCTCGATCCGCAGGATGAACTGGCCGCCGTGCTGGCGGGCGAAACAGAGGTTGAACAGGGCGATATAGGCGGTGCCGACGTGCGGGTCGCCGGTGGGTGACGGCGCGATACGGGTACGAACGGTGGTCATGGGGATCATCCGGAACAGGGCGCCACGGGAGAGGCGCGAGGGCGACTTTCAGGTGGGCGATGGTAACAGGCGCGCCGCCGCCGGCTCCAGCAGCCGGCCGTTCTCCACCGGCAGGTTGTCCATGAGGAAGTCGAGAAAGGTCTTCACTTTCATCGCCTGGAAGCGCCGCGAGGGATAGACCGCGTACAGCTCGCCGCTGGGCAGGCGCGCCTGGGGCAGCAGCTCCACCAGGACACCGCGCCGCACCGCGTCGTCGCTGATCATCAGCGGCAGCGCGGCGATTCCCGCGCCGGCGATCACCGCTTCGCGGGCGAAAGTGATGTTGTTGCACGACAGCGCCCGCTGACAGGGCACGCTCACCCCCAGCAACGACCAGTGGCGTGTCGAATCCTGGGGCAGCAGCACCGCCCGGTGGGCGGACAGGTCCGCCGGCTCCCCGGGCGTGCCATGGATCGCCAGGTAAGCGGGACTGGCATAAAGGCGCCGGGTGCTCTCGAACAGCTTGCGGGCGATCAGGGTGGAATCCTGGGGCTGGCCGACCTGGATGGCGATGTCCACGCCCTCCTCCACCGGGTCCACCGTCCGGGAAGTGATTTCCACCTCGGCGGTGATCTGTGGGTACTGGCGCATGAAGGCTCCCAGCACATTACCGAGGAACAACTGGCCGAACTCGATGGGCGCGGTGATCCGCAGCAGGCCCGAAGGCTCCTGCTGCAATTGCATCACCGCCTGCTCGGCCTCGGCGAAATCCAGCATGATCTGCCGGCAACGCTCGTAGTAGGCCTGGCCCACTTCGGTCAGACGCAGCTTGCGGGTAGTGCGATTGAGCAAGCGCACTCCCAAGCGCTCCTCCAGCAAGGCGATGCGCCGGCTGACCGTGGATTTCTGCATGCCGAGGCTATGGGCAGCCTGAGTGAAGCTGTGATATTCCACTACCCGCGTGAAAATGAGCGCATCGTCCAAGCCCATCATTGTTCCCCACGGACAACAAAGTCCTGAAGTGTACCGGCTGGCTATGAACCGCCGTCGGTCATTTGTTAAATTCGCTTACATTACCCTCTTGATCTACGCCATGCCCTCGACGCTCAAGCGCCGCTCGCTGATTCATCGCTACCTGACTTTCATCGCGGGCCTGGCGCTGGTAGGGATCAAGGGAGGCGGTTCGCGAAGTCGCTGACAGCGCCTATATGCAAGGAGAGATCGCGCGGATATCCGGTCAGGTGAACGCGCGCATCGTCGAGGCACCCGTGAGCCACCGCCGGCGAGCGGCCGAAGCGACCTGCCGAGCCGGAACCGATGATTCAAGCTGGCCCGCCAGCACGCCGCGGTGATCCTGGGATCCGAGGCGGAGCGAGCGGGCCGACAGGCTTGTCCGAACACCACGGGCGAGGCGCCCTTGGCCACCGACCGCGCCGCGCTAGTTCGCGCCCGCCGGCCTGACCCGCGCCCTGCCTCACGCAATCGGGGCATCGCCCTGGCCATCAGCATGCTCGTCGTGCTGTTTTTATCCATCCGCTGCCGGCCCACGCCCGCAGCGGCGCCCATTGATCCGCGCCACGCGCCTTTTCCGCCCCGAGTCGTACCGATGTCCGTTTCTCCCGCTTCCCGTCGTACCGTCCTGCTGATCCTCGCCTTCGCCGTACTCTACATCGGCTGGGGTACCACCTACCTCGCCAACCACTTCCTGCTGCGGGAGATCCCGCCCTTCGTGGTCGGCGCCCTGCGCTTCCTGCTGGCCGGCCTGCTGGCCCTGGCGGGGGCACTGGCCAGTGGCCGTGCCCAGTTGAACCGCCACGAGTTGGGCAACGCGCTGATCGGTGGGCTATTGCTGATCGCTGTCGCCCAGGGCGCGCTGATCTACGCCAATCGCCTGTTACCCACCGGGTTGCTGGCCATGCTCTACACCACCCTGCCGTTGTGGAGCGTGGCCCTGGAATGGCTGCTGGGGGATCGCCCGCCCCTGCGGGTGCTGGCTGGCCTGGGGCTGGCCATCGCCGGCATCGTATTGCTGATGGGCAAGGGCTTCCCCCGCGACGCCGGCCCCGAGCAGTGGTTCGCCGGGGCCCTGGTAGTGGCCGCGACCTTGCTCTGGGCGGTGGGCGCCTGGCTGATGCGCCGTCGCGCGCCGTTCCGCTCCCAATGGACGGGCCTGGCCCTGCAGATGCTGATCGGCTCGGCGATCCTCGCGGTGTGCGCGGGGTTGCGGGGCGACTGGAACGGTTTCGGGCTGGGGGCGATCTCCCGTCAGGGCTGGCTATGGCTGGCCTACTTGGTGGGGCCGGTCAGCCTCGGCGTGTACCCGGCCTACTTCTGGCTGTTACGCGAAGTGCGGCCGAGCCTGGTCTCCACCTTCGCCTTCGTCAACCCGCTGGTGGCGCTGCTGCTGGGCTACCTGCTGCTGGGAGAACGGTTGAGCCTCGTCGCGCTGCTGGCCTGCCTCGCCACCCTGGGCGGAGTGACGTTGATCGTGCTCGGCCGCCGCTGAAACCCGGCGACCAGCCCGCCCCGCCAGGCGCCGCCCGAAGCATCCCGAGGCCGCCAAGGCCAGCCGCGCGGGCCGGCACCGAGTACCGAGTACCGAGTACCGAGTACCGGGTACCGAGACCGCCCTCAGACCTGCAACAGCCGCTCGCGCAGCTTGTGGATGTCGTCGCGTACTTGGGCGGCCGCCTCGAACTCCAGGTCCCGGGCCAACTGGAGCATCTTCTCTTCCAACTGGCGGATGCGTTTGTTGATCTCGCTGGGAGAACGCAGCTCGGTCTCATACTTGCCGCTCTCCTCCGCCACCTTGGCCACGCCCCGGCGCTTGCCGCGCCCGCCGGGCACCACGGCGCCCTCGAGGATATCGGTCACGTCCTTCTTCACGCCCTTGGGCACGATGCCATGGGCCTCGTTGAAGGCGACCTGCTTGGCGCGCCGCCGCTCGGTCTCGTCGATGGCGCGCTGCATGGAGCCGGTGACCGCGTCAGCGTAGAGAATCGCCTTGCCGTTGAGGTTGCGCGCCGCGCGGCCGATGGTCTGGATCAGCGAACGCTCTGAACGTAGAAAACCCTCCTTGTCCGCGTCCAGCACCGCCACTAGGGACACCTCGGGCATGTCGAGGCCCTCCCGCAGCAGGTTGATCCCCACCAGCACATCGAAGGTGCCGATACGCAGGTCGCGGATGATCTCCACCCGCTCCACCGTATCGATGTCCGAGTGCAGGTAGCGCACCCGCACGTCATGGTCGGCCAGGTAATCGGTCAGGTCCTCGGCCATGCGCTTGGTCAGGGTGGTGACCAGCACCCGCTCCTCGGCCGCCACCCGCTTGCGGATCTCCGAGAGCAGGTCGTCCACCTGGGTGGTGGCCGGACGAATCTCGATCTCCGGGTCCACCAGACCGGTGGGCCGTACCACCTGCTCGATCACCCGCCCGGCATGCTCGGCCTCGTAGGGGCCGGGCGTGGCGGAGACGAAGATGGTCTGGGGGCTGATGGCCTCCCACTCCTCGAAGCGCAGCGGCCGGTTGTCCAGCGCCGAGGGCAGGCGGAAGCCGTACTCCACCAGGGTTTCCTTGCGCGAGCGGTCGCCCTTGAACATCGCCCCGACCTGGGGCACGGACACGTGGGATTCGTCGATCACCAGCAGCGCGTTGGCCGGCAGGTAGTCGTAGAGAGTCGGCGGCGGCTCGCCCGGCCCGCGCCCGGACAGGTAGCGGGAGTAGTTCTCGATGCCGTTGCAGTAGCCCAGTTCGAGGATCATCTCCAGGTCGAAACGGGTGCGTTGCTCCAGGCGCTGGGCCTCCACCAGCTTGTTCTGCCCGCGCAGGAAGTCGAGGCGCTCCTGCAGCTCCGCCTTGATCTTCTCCACCGCGTCCAGCAGGGTTTCCCGGGGCGTGGCGTAGTGGGTCTTGGGGAAGAAGGTGAAGCGCGGCAGCTTGCGGATCACCTCGCCGGTAAGCGGATCGAAGGCGGACAGGCTCTCCACCTCGTCGTCGAACAGTTCGATACGCACCGCTTCCAGGTCGGATTCGGCGGGGAACACATCGATCACATCGCCGCGCACGCGGAAGGTGGCGCGGGCGAAGTCCATCTCGTTGCGAGTGTATTGCAGGTCTGTCAGGCGGCGCAGCAGGTCGCGCTGGTTGATCTTGTCGCCCCGGTCCACGTGCAGGACCATCCGCAGGTAGGTCTCGGGGCTGCCCAGGCCGTAGATGCAGGACACCGTGGTGACGATGATCGCGTCCGAGCGCTCCAGCAGCGCCTTGGTGGCCGACAGGCGCATCTGCTCGATGTGGTCGTTGATCGAGGAATCCTTCTCGATATAGGTATCCGAGGACGGCACGTAGGCCTCGGGCTGGTAGTAGTCGTAGTAGGAAACGAAGTACTCCACGGCATTGTTCGGGAAGAATGCCTTGAACTCGCCGTAGAGCTGCGCCGCCAGGGTCTTGTTCGGCGCCAGCACCAGGGTCGGACGCTGCACCCGGGCGATGACGTTGGCGATGCTGAAAGTCTTCCCGGAGCCGGTGACCCCGAGCAAGGTCTGGTGGGACAACCCGGCCTCCAGGCCTTCGACCATCTGGCGGATGGCCTCCGGTTGATCGCCGGCGGGCTGGAAACGCGTGACCAGTTGGAACTCGGACATGACAACCCCTCGGAAGGCAGTGACGCGGCGCCGCGGGCCGCGTCAAAGCGGGCGAAAAGCGCGGAAGCGTTATCGCCCCGTACACCCATGGCCGCTATAATAACGGCCCGTTCGGGCAACCCCCACCCCCATCGGGGACGGACGTTGCCGGCCTATTCCTCCCCACCCCAGAGCCAGCCCACATGAGTCTGTTTTCCGCCGTCGAGATGGCCCCACGGGACCCCATCCTGGGTCTCAACGAAGCATTCAATGCCGACCCCCGCCCGGACAAGGTCAACCTCGGCGTGGGCGTCTATTGCGACGAGCAGGGCCGCATCCCGCTGCTGCGCGCCGTGGCCCAGGCCGAGCAGGCCCGGGTCGCGGCGCGGGCCTCTCGCGGCTACCTGCCCATCGACGGCATCGGCGCCTACGACCAGGCCGTGCGCACCCTGGTCTTCGGCGCCGACTCGCCCCTGGTGGCCAACGGCCGCGTGGTCACCGTGCAGGCCCTGGGCGGCACTGGCGCCCTGAAGATCGGCGCCGACTTCCTCAAGCGCCTGCGCCCCGAGGCCGTGGTGGCCATCAGCGACCCGAGCTGGGAAAACCATCGCGCCCTGTTCGAATCCGCCGGTTTCGATGTACGCACCTACCGCTACTATGATGCGACTAGCCACGGCGTGAACCGTTCCGGCTTGCTGGACGACCTGCGGGCCCTGCCGGCCGGCTCCATCGTCGTGCTGCATGCCTGTTGCCACAACCCCACCGGGGTCGACCTGGCTCCCGAGGACTGGCGCGCCGTGCTGGACGTGATCCGCGAGCGCGACCACGTTCCGTTCCTCGACATGGCCTACCAGGGCTTCGGCGAAGGCATCGAGCAGGACGCGGCGGCGGTCCACCTGTTCGCCGAGTCAGGCCTGCCGTTCCTGGTCAGCAACTCCTTCTCCAAATCCTTCTCGCTGTACGGCGAGCGGGTCGGCGCGCTCTCCCTGGTCACCGACTCCCGCGAGGAAAGCGCCCGGGTGCTGTCCCAGGTCAAGCGCGTGATCCGCACCAACTACTCCAACCCACCCACCCATGGCGCCATGGTCGTGGCCAGTGTGCTCAACGACCCCGCCCTGCGGGCGCTCTGGGAGCAGGAACTGGGCGAGATGCGCGAGCGCATCCGCGACATGCGCCTGGCGATGGTGGAACGACTGGCGGCTCAGGGTGCGGCCCGCGACTTCGGTTTCGTCGCCCGCCAGCGCGGTATGTTCAGCTACTCGGGCCTCAGCGCCGAGCAGGTGGAGCGACTGAAGACCGAGTTCGGCATCTACGCCGTCGGCACCGGCCGCATCTGCGTCGCCGCCCTCAATCGCGGCAACCTAGAGGCGGTGACCCGTGCCATCGCCGCGGTTATCCAGGAGAAGGGCGAGTTCGACCGAAAGGTATTGACTTCCCCTTTTTAATCAGTAGGATACGCACCGTTGTTCCGCGATAGCTCAGTCGGTAGAGCAAATGACTGTTAATCATTGGGTCCCTGGTTCGAGTCCAGGTCGCGGAGCCAGATAAACAAGGGCTTACCTTCGGGTAAGCCCTTTTTTTTGCCTCCTACGTATTGCGACGTACATTAATCCGAAATTGAGGATGCGGCAGGCCATTTCGATAGCAGGGCGGCATCACCCTCGGAGCGCATCAATAGCTCACCGGGAGGAGCATCACCATGGACAGACCGACGCTCCATTCTCCTTCGCGTCGTTGAAGGGGGCGGGGTTGCGCTTTATCGGGCGCAATCAGATTCATCAGCCGAAAACCTCCCCACACGACAGGACCTCTATCAATACCAGGGTGGATTCTCATGGGGTTATGAAGGCTCCGGCGTTGTAAATCCAGCCCACGCCATTGCAGGCCGGATATACAAGTACGGTCGTCTTAACGCCTCGGAATTTTCAGGGAAGGCATAGAATGGTGGAACTTGTTCTTTCCAAAATACCTAATGGCATGGCGGCTGACCTTTCAGTCGAAGAAATCAAAAGGGTTGTTGGTTGATTACCAAACCGGCTCAACCTGCTGGAGTTCTGAAGTTGTGCTGCGATTGACTGGAGCCGCTAGCCAATTGGTCGAGCGGCTCCAATACAAGGAAGGATTGTCACCGAATGGAAAACGTCTCTGTCCCCATCGTGGGACCTGGCGGCATTACCGGCCGCCGCATCACCGTCGAACTCTGCTGCCGCCCTTACACCACCGCAGCAATCAACCGGACGATTTTTCACGCGAACGGCATCGTGAACAGCGAGGCCGTACTTGCTGCGGAGCGCATGCTGGATCACATGGTGTCTGGAATGGCTCGCTCCGATAGCCGCCCCGTAAAGGTCCATATCACCGTGCTTGGTCCACTCACTGCGACCCAAGCCAACAAACTGAATGATGAGAACGCGGCCCTGAGCAATTCAGCCGGCGGGGCGGCCGGCTTCGCGGCAAAGAGTACTGTGCAGTTCGTTGTCAAAGGGCCTTTGGGCCAGAAGGCGGGCTGGGCGGCAGGTACGGCAGTTACTAGCGGTGTCCGCTCTGGCGTGCGAAATAAGCTGCCGTACCATCATGCTGGCGATATATGGATCAGCGCTGAGGGCGAGTCGCTCGGCGGTATCGGCCCGCAACACGCAGCCTTCGGAACTCAGATCATCCAGCGGACGGAATACGACTTCTGATGCTGACTGCTATTTACATAGGCGTGGCCGCAGCCCTATTTCATTGGATTGCTTGCCTCGCACCCCCAGGCGGGAAACGCTTCCTGATGTGCATCACCTGCATCATCGTAGGGTTCGCGGCGATCTGGAGCGTTCCCGCCGAGTACGCCGAGGCCGGCTTCGTTTTAGGGTCCGGCCTAATGATAGGCGGCGGCACTGCATTTGCCTTGGAAAAATCCACCCCGCCCGAATGGCGCAAGCCTGGCGGGCCGAGGTGATTCCGCGCTCCGCATCCTCGATCGAAGTACCCAGTTCCCGGGCCTGTTGGTCCTGAATTGAGGCAGCGTATGAACCGCCTCAAGAGCGGGCTGGCTATCGCGGCACGCGCCGTCATTGCACCTCTCGGCGTCGCCTCCGCCGGATTGCCAACTCGGCGAGGACCTATCAATTGCAGCCAGGAAGACGGCTATAGGAGGTCCTGCCTACGATCTGTCGGCAATAACCCTTCTAATGCGAACAAGCCCCGAAGACATCGAGCGCATGCGGGCACTCAACGGCTTAGCCTATATCCTGGCCCCGCCTACCGAGCGCAAGTTCGAGATTGCCGACGCTACCTAGAAAAGGGGCTAGATGTGAATGCCGCGATACATACCACCCTCAGCGAGAACGTCTTCACCGCGCTTCACCTGGCCGCCACCTTCAACGAGCCCTCTGTATCGCTTTCCTACTGGACATGGAGCGGACAAGTCGCTAAGGGACAGCAAAGGCCGTACCTCGCTTCAACGGGCGGAGGAACAGCAGGAGCGGGAGCCGCAAGCTGATTTTCCGAGCTCAGACTTCTGAGTAAGGCGTGACCCGCAGGGCGATTTCAGCCGAAATAACTCCCAAAGCCGAAGTGCATGTGGCGATCCCCAGTCTTCCATTGTTGCCATATGTGCGCAGCGCACTGCTAATGGCACCGAACTCGACCTACGTGTCAATCTATCGCTACGGCCGGAAGAGTTCGCAACCTGAAACACCGATAAAAAAACACGACCGGAAAAACAAGCGGTAGCTTCCTCGACATGGCCACTATTATCACGGATCGCCCGAGGCATGCAGACATTGGAGAGGAGACCATGCAATTCAGTTCGGAACGGCTCATCGCCCGTCCCCCCACCCAAGCGGATGCAGAAGACCTGTTCCGCATCTACGGCGACCCGGAAACCAACCGCCTGAACCCCGAAGGCCCCTTTCCCGACCTCGCCTATTCGGTGGCAGTGATGGCGGCTTGGGTGAGGCATTGGGAAACCCACGGTTTCGGCTACTGGGCGATCGCCACCCGGGCAGCGCCGGAGCGGCTCGTCGGTTTTGGCGGCCTCCGCATCCGCGACTTCCACGGCAAGCCGATCAACAACCTGGGCTATCACTTTTCCCTGGAAGCCTGGGGCCAGGGCTTCGCCACCGAGTTCGCCCGGTTCGCCCTCGACCACGGTTTTGTACAAGCCGGACTGGACATAGTCACGGCATTGGTACGGGAGAACCATCCGGCCTCGCGGCGGGTGCTGGAGAAGCTCGGCTTTCACCACTCCGAGCGGAAGGTCGACCCTAACGACCCGCCGCCCCTGCTGGTCTATCACCTCGACCGAGACCAGTGGACGCAGGCCCGGGCCGGGACGCGGTCCACCTGAGCGATTCGTTGGCGTCGCCTGGCGCCGAAGGTCGGCGCGAGGCTGGAGCGAGACCGAAAAAGAAAAAGGCCGGTCAGAGACCGGCCTTTTTCATGAGCGGGATCGTCTCAGTCGAGGGTCAGTCGATCCCGGTTTTTCTCCAGCGTCGCGGTACCGATCCCCTTCACCTCCAGCAGCTCGTCCACCGAGGTGAACGCGCCGTGGGCTTCGCGGTAGTCCACGATGGCCCGGGCCTTGACCCCGCCAATGCCCACCAGGCCTTTCTCCAGGGTGGCGGTGTTGGCGGTGTTAAGGTTGACCCGGTCGGTCGCCGGCGCCGTCGCGGTGGCCTTGGCGTGGGTGACGGCGGGCTCCGGCGCCACGGTTTCCACCGCCGCCGAGGCGAAGACGGAAGCCCCGGACAGGACAGCGAACAGCAGGGACGAGAGAGCGAGCTTGCGCATGATGAGATTCCTTTTTCATCGTTGAGAAAGCGGCTTTTCCCAAGCCGCAGGAACACCATAGACGCGCGGAAGGCTCAGTCAAATCGAGGGTCAGGGATTTTTCCGTTTGTAGATCCAGTCGACAATTTCACCTTCGGGGCTGTAGCCGTTCACGGCCTGGCGCAGCAACTGGCGGACACGGTCGTAGTCGTCCCGTTCCACGGCCCGCAACAGATCGGCCAGCACGAGCTTGAAGGGTTCCCAGGACAGGTGCTCTTCATTGGCGCGTTTGATCATCGGGTGCTCGGTCGAGCTGACGTTATCGCCGATGAGCAATTCCTCGTAGAGTTTCTCGCCAGGGCGCAAGCCGGTGAACTCGATGGAGATGTCGCCACCGGGGTTCAACTCCGAGCGCACCGACAAGCCCGACAGGTGGATCATCTTCTCGGCAAGGTCGGCAATGCGCACCGGCTGCCCCATGTCCAGCACGAACACGTCGCCACCCTGCCCCATCGAGCCGGCCTGGATCACCAGTTGGGCCGCCTCGGGAATCGTCATGAAATAGCGGGTAATCTGCGGGTGGGTCACGGTGACCGGGCCGCCGCGCTTGATCTGCTCGCGGAACACCGGAATCACCGAGCCGGACGATCCCAGGACGTTGCCGAAGCGGACCATGGTGAAGCGAGTCTTGTTGACCCGGTGCACCCCGGCGCTGTCGCCATACAGCACCGGCGCGGTCTCCTGGCTGAGGGCCTGGAGCACCATTTCCGCCAGCCGCTTGCTGCTGCCCATGACGTTGGTCGGGCGCACCGCCTTGTCGGTGGAGATGAGGACGAAGTTGCCCACCCCCGCCTGAACCGCGGCCTGGGCGGTCAGCAGCGTGCCCAGGACATTGTTCAGCACCCCTTCGGCGATATTGTGCTCGACGATTGGCACGTGCTTGTACGCGGCCGCGTGATAGACCGTGTTGACCTTCCAGGTGCGCATCACGTCCAGCAGGCGGTCGGCATGGCGGATCGAGCCCAGGATCGGTAGCAGCTCCACCGCCAGCGAATCGTGGCGGATGCGCCCTTCCAGCTCGTTCTGGATGCAGTAGAGGTTGTATTCGCAGTGCTCGAACAGCACCAGGGCGGCGGGCTCGCAGGTCAGGATCTGCCGGCACAACTCGGAGCCGATGGAGCCGCCCGCGCCGGTGACCATCACCACCTGGCCGCGGATGCAGCGCTCGAACAGTTCCCGGCGCGGTGGCACCACGTCGCGCCCCAGCAGGTCGCCGATGTCCACTTCGCGCAGGTCGTCCACCTCCACCAGCCCCTGGGCCAGGTCGTTGACGTCGGGCACGCTGCGCACCCGCAGGGGATAGGGCTCCAGGGACTCGAGGATTTCTCGGCGGCGCAGGCGCGAGGCCGAGGGGATCGCCAGCAGCACCTCCTCGGCGCCGGTCTCGCGGATCATCTGGTCGATGTGCTTGGGCTTGTACACCCGCAGCCCGGCGATTACCCGGGTGGCGATCTCCGGGGCATCGTCGATGAAGGCCACCGGCCGCAGGACCCGCCCCTGGCGCAGGGCGGCGAGCAACTGGTTGCCGGCGGTGCCGGCGCCATAGATAGCCACCTTGCGCACCACCGTTTCCGTGTGCAGGGACAGGATGGTGCCGCTGGAGAACCAGTCGCCCATGAAGTACTGGCGCATCAGCAGGCGCAGCCCGCCAATCATGCAGAGCGCCAGCCACCAATAGATGAACACCACGGAGCGCGGCATCACCTTGTCGGTCTGCATGAGGAAGATCACCAGGGTCAGCAACAGCGCCGACAGGGTGATGGACTTGCCGATGGCCAGCAGCGCGTCGTTGCCGACATAGCGCATCACCGCCCGGTACAAGCCCATGCGGATGAAGAACGGCAGGGCGGTCAGCGGCGCGGCGAGGAATAGCCAGAGGTATTCCTCGAAGGGAATGAAGACGTTCTCGATCCCCAGGCGGATACCGAAGGCCAGCCACAGGGCAGCCCAGATCAGCACGATATCGGCCACGACTTGCAGCACGCGTTTCTTGCGTCGGCTAAGGCCGAGCAGCCAGGACTTGAGGGCCATCAGCGCTCCATCGCGCGCGCGGGCGCATCGTCGGCCCCGGCGCGGTAGTACAGGGCCAGCACCGCCAGCGGCAGGTAGGCCACCAACAGCGCCAGCAGGCCCGGCAGCAAGCCGGCGACCGCCAGCCAGGCGCAGGGCAGGAGCCAGAACAGGTTGAGGGCGATCACCGCCAGGGTCACCGGCCGGTGGCTGCCCCAGCGACGCGAGGCGGACTGGTAGGCATGGCTGCGGTGCGCCTCATAGACCCGCTGGCGGCGCAGCAACCGCCGCAACAAGGTGAGGCTGGCGTCGACCACGAAGGTACCCAGCATGATCAGCCAGGCCCATACCAGTTCGCCGTTCCCCTGGACCTGCCACGTCATCAGCCCGCCCAGGGCGGCGCCGAGAAAACCACTACCGACGTCCCCCATGAAAATCTTCGCCGGCGGGAAGTTCCACAGCAGGAAGCCCAGCGCGGCCAGGGCCAACGCCAACAACGGGACCAGGGCCGTGGAATGGCCGCCGTACCAGGATAGAAAGGCCATCCCCAGGCAGACGGTCACGGCCTGGGCGGCAGCGATCCCATCGATGCCGTCCATGAAGTTGTAGAGGTTGATCAGCCAGACCAGGAACAGTCCCAGCAGGGCGGTGCCGACCCCGCCGAGGGCGACCGGGCCGAGGCCGGGCAACGGGAGCGGTGGCAGGCCGCCGACGCAGGCGATCAGCAGGATCGCCGAGGCGATGTGCACCAGCAGGCGCCAGCGGGCGGGTACGTGCTCCAGGTCGTCGACGAAGCCGATCAAGGCCACCGCCGCGGCGCTCAAGGCGAGCCCGAGCCAGACGGCGAGGGGCAACTCGCCGAGGACGGTCAGCAGGGTCAGCCCCATCAGATAGGCGACCACGATGGCGAGACCGCCGCCACGCGGAGTGGGGATCGAGTGGGAACTGCGCGCGTTGGGAACGTCCAGCAGGTTCTTGTGCAAGGCGAGGTGCCGCACCAGGCCGGTGAGCACCAGGGAAACCAGGAAGGTGGAGCAGAGCAGCGTCATCATCATCCTTGGGAAGGCTCCGCCACGGCGCGCAGCAGCCCTTGGTCAACGGTCAGGGGAGGCACCCAGCCGAGCCGTTCCCGGGTCGCGCTGTCGTCCACCTGCAGCGAGCCGTAGAGCCGCTTGTGAATGCCCTCCTGGCCCAGCAGCAGCAGCAACCGCTGGGCGAACGCCGGCATTGGCAACAACCGGCTCGGGCATTGCGAGGCCAGGGCCAGGCGCCTCGCCAAGTCGCTGGTGGAAAGATCCTCGCCGTCGCGCACGAGGAAGGTCTGCCCCGCCGCCGACGGGTGCCTCAGGCACACTGCCAGCAAGTCGACCAGATTGTCCAGCGCCACCAGGCTGCGGCGGTTCTCCAGACGTCCCAGGGGCAGCGGCAGGCCGCTCTTCACCAAGCGGATCAGGGCGGCGAAATTGGCCTTCGCGCCGGGCCCGTAGACCAGCGGCGGGCGAACAATGACCAGTTGCAGGGGCGTGTCCTCGCACAGGGCGCGCAGCCCTTTTTCCGCCTCCCACTTGGACCGCCCGTAAGCGTCCTCCGGCGCGGGCAGGTCGTAGGCCGTGTAAGGCGCGCCCGGCTGGGTACTCTCGCCATTGACCTTGATCGAGCTGACGAAGACGAAGCGCCTGACGCCGGCCTCCAAGGCTTGGCGCGCCAGGTTCAGCGTGCCTTCCACGTTCACCGTGCGGAATTCGCTTTCCATGTCGCGACCGGCGGTCTTGAGCACGTGGGCGCAACCGGCGGCATGCACCACGGCGGACACGCCGGCCAAGGCCTGACGCCAGTCCGTGGCGCCGTGGATGTCGCCGATCGCCACGCTGTCGTCGCGACCGTCGGGGCGCCGCACGGCGCGGCGGACCCGCCAGCCGTCGGCGGCCAGGCGCGGGCAAAGCACGCGCCCCACGAAACCGGTCGATCCCGTGACCAGGCAGGTTTCATCCATGACTCACCTCCGTCAGGCGCGGTGGGCGCCGGCCGCCCAGGTAGAAACGGCGGAAATAGCGCAGCATGCTACCCAGGTACCAATAGAAATGCGGGGAAAACAGGTTGCGATTGTGGAAGCCACCCTTGTGGTAGGCCTTTACCGAGGGCAGGTAGAGCACCCGCTCGCCGAAGCGGCGCCAGGCCCGCAGGCAGATATCGGTGTCCTCGAAGTACATGAAGTAGCCTTCGTCGAAGCCACCCAGGGCCTCGAACAGGCCGGCGTTGAACACCAGGAACGAACCGGCGGCCCAGTCGCAGCGCGACGGCGCGCTGAACTCGTCCCGGTCGATGCGCGCGGGATTGCCCCACCCCATAATCATCCAGTAGTAATCCTTCACCCGTGGAAAATGGCGGATCGACGTATCGGCCTTTTCGTATGATCGGTCAGTATAAAGATTGATCGCGTAGAGCGAACTGGGGTGGGCGGAAATTTCCTGGCGCAGGCGCTCCAGCGAATCACGGGACAATTCGACGTCGGGGTTGCAGCAGACGAAGATGTCGGAGCCCTTCATCCCGGCGCGCTCCTTGAAGTAGCGGAACGCCAGGTTGTTGTTGGCGCCGAAGCCCCGGGTCCGGCCGGGGTTGACCAGGTAGGGGATACCTTTTTCCTGGCAGAAGGCGCGTAGCGCCGGCTCGCCCAGGTTGTCCACCACCAGCAGGTGGACACCGTCGACGTCCCGCAGCTCCAGCAGGCAGTCGTTGTGGGAGATCTCGTCCAGGTGCCCGTGGGAGACGATGGCCATGTGAATCACCGGCATGCGCGCTCACCCACCGCAGCATTCTTTCGACTGGTTCATGAGGCGGACTGTTCGAACATCAGGAATGGAAACCTCCGATAAGCGGCGAATCTTAGCACAGGGCGGAACGGCGCCGGGTCAAAGACGCGGCCCGTTCAGCTCGCCGTCGCGGAAGTCCTATGACAACGATTCCGCGCCCTTGCTCGCGGGTCGGGAGAGCCGCCAACCGGCGCGCCGGTCCCGCGTCGGCCGCCCGGCCTAAAAGCGCCGCCAGGAAAGGCCGGAGGTCTCCTCCCCGGGCGCGCGGGATAGCGCCCGGGGCGCTTCTTCGTCGACGAGCGCGCCGTGGGCCATGACCAGCACCCGGTCCGCCACCCGCTGGGCGAAGCGAGGGTCGTGGGTCGCGCAGATCAGCGGCAGACCGCCCTGCCCCAGGCGCGCCACGCACGTCATGAGTACTTCGGCCTCCTCCGCATCGAGGCCGGCGGTCGGCTCGTCGAGCAGCAGGACCTTTGGATTCATGCACAGCGCCCGGGCGATGGCGGCGCGTTGCCGCTGGCCGGCCGTCAGACGCCCCGGCAACTCATCGGCCTGCTCGCCGAGGCCCAGGTCGGCCAGCCGCTGCCTGGTCATGGCCTCGGCGTCCCGAGGCGAAACCTTGAGCACCGCTACGGGGGCCAGCGCGCAGTTCTGCGCCAGGGTCAGGTGGGGGAACAGGTGGGCGCCGGGAAAGACCATGCCCACGATTCGCCGGATGGCGCCGATTCGCCGGGGGTCGCGGTTCGATTCCTGGCCGTCCACGACGATACGTCCCTGCTGGTAGTCCTCCAGGCGATTGATGCAGCGCAGGACCAGGGACTTGCCGGACCCCGCCCCGCCCAGCAACGCGAGCCGCTCCCCGGGACGCAGCTCCAGGTCGATGTCCTGAAGCACATGGAACGCGCCGTACCACTTGTGAAGGCCCTGGATCCGCACGAGCGGTTCCGCCGCCACGCCGACATCGGGCTTCATCGCTTCACCCCGCCGCCCGCGCGGACCCGCGGAAGAGGCGCCGAGGCGCGGCGCGAGCGCCGCCCCGGAATTCCGCGCCCCGTTCGCGCATCCTCAGCGCACCGGCGGCGCATAGTGCAACCCGCCCCGGGTCCAGAGGGCGTTGAGGCCCCGCTCGATTTTCAGCGGGCTGCCGGCACCCAGGTTGCGCTCGAAGATCTCGCCATAGTTACCCACCTGGGCCACCATCCGCACCACCCAGTCCTTGGGCAACCGCAAGTCCTTGCCGAAGTCGCCCTCGCTGCCTAGCAGCCGCGCCACCTCCGGGTTCGGCGGCGTACGGGCGAGCGCTTCGACGTCCCGCGAGGCGACCCCTAGTTCCTCGGCATCGATCAGGGCGAACAGGCTCCAGCGGACGATATCGAACCACTCCTCGTCCCCCTGGCGCACCGCCAGCGCCAGGGGCTCCTTGGAGATCGCTTCCGGCAGCACCACGTAGTCGTCCGGGGCCGCCAGCTTGAGCCTTTGGGCATAGAGCTGAGAGCGGTCGGAGGTCAGCGCCTGGCAGCGGCCGGACGCCAGGGCCCTGACGCTCTCGTCGGGGCTGTCGTAGGAAATCGGGGTGTATTTCAGGCCGTTGTCGCGGAAGTGATCCGCCAGCCTCAGCTCCGTGGTAGTGCCGGCCTGGACGCAGATGGCGGCGTTGTCCAGCGCCTTGATACCGCCCGCGCCGAGCTTTCGGCTCACCAGGAAGCCCTGCCCGTCATAATAGGTGATCCCCACGAAGTTCAGACCCATGGCCGCGTCCCGGGAGCTGGTCCAAGTGCTGTTGCGCGCCAGCAGGTCGACGTCGCGGGCCTGCAACGCGGTGAACCGGTCCCGGGCGTTCAGTGGACTGTAGCGGACCCGCTCGGCGTCGCCGAATATCGCCGCCGCCACGGCCCGGCACATGTCCACGTCGAAGCCCCGGAAGCGGCCATTCTCGTCGGCCTGGGAAAACCCCGGCAGATCGTCGCCGACGCCGCATTGCAGATAGCCTTTCTTCTTCACCGCCTCCAGGGTCGAGCCGGCCTCGGCCAGCGCGCCGACCCCGCACAGCACCGCCGCGCCCAGCACGGCCAGGACCTTCGTCCGCTTCATGTGTCCTCCTGTACCGATCGAATCGCGCGCCGCCAAGGCGGCGCGCCTCGCCGACCGCCTTGGCGGATGTCGCGGATCATTCATGAAACGATACCGCCCCCCCACCCGCCGACAGGTGATATAGAGTGTGACCACCCCTGCCCGAGGCGGCCGCATGCCCGCCGGGCGCGAATGCAGACGAGCATACCGCTTTCCATCGATTCGCCGCATCGCGCGCCGGCTGGCGCCGACGCGGCCCCGGGAGACCCCATGTCCGAACCGCTGTTTCTCGAACCCGCCCAGCCGGCCGATGCCTGCGTGATCTGGCTACATGGCCTGGGCGCCGACCGTCACGACTTCCAGCCGGTGGCGGAGGCGCTGCAGCGCGAGCTGCGCGGCATCCGCTTCATCCTGCCCCAGGCGCCCACGCGACCGGTGAGCCTCAACAACGGCTGGGCCATGCCCTCCTGGTACGACATCCTGGCCATCAGCCCGGCGCGCGCCATCGATCGCGATCAACTGGAACACTCGGCGCAGACGGTGATCAGCCTGATCGAGGCGCAGCGGGATGCCGGCATCGACCCCGCGCGCATCGTCCTGGCCGGTTTTTCTCAAGGCGGCGCGGTGGTGCTGCATACCGCCTACCTGCGCTGGGAAGGCGCGCTGGGCGGGGTCCTCGCGCTGTCCACCTATGCGCCGACCTTCCCCGAGGCGCTGGCCTTGAGCGACAGCGCCCGGCGCATCCCCGCGTTGTGCCTGCATGGCTCCCAGGACGGCGTGGTGCCGCCGGCCATGGGCCGCGCGGCCTTCGAGGCGCTGCGAAGCGCGGGTGCCCCGGCGAGCTGGCGGGACTACCCGATGGGGCACGAAGTGCTGCCCGAGGAAATCCGCGACATCGGCGCCTGGCTGGCGGAGCGCCTGGCCTAGCCCTTACCGGCCGCTCGACCGTGGCGGCGAATAGAATCCCCGAGCTGGAGCGAACCTGTGTCGATCACTTCACTGCGCGACATCCAACGCCTCGAAGAAACGCCGCTGGAAGCCCGCGACCTGCCCGCCAGCACCTATGACCTGCTGGCCCGCAGCGCGGCGCGGCATCCCCATGCGCCGGCCCTCAGCTTCATCCTCCAGGGGCACGCCGAGGAACAGCCCTACCGGCTGAGCTACCAGGCGCTGTTCGCCCGGGTCACCCAGACCGCCAACGCCTTCCATCGGCTGGGCCTGCGCCCGGGCCGGGCGGTGTCCTACCTGCTGCCGAACCTGCCCCATACCCACTTCACCCTATGGGGCGGCGAGGCGGTGGGTATCGCCAACGCCATCAATCCGCTGCTGGAAGCCGAGCACATCGCCGAACTGATCCGCGCCGCCGGCTCCGACCTGCTGGTAACCCTGGCGCCCTTTCCCGGCAGCGACCTGTGGGACAAGGTGGCGCACCTGCGAGACGCGCTGCCCGAGCTCAAGGCGATCATCGCGGTGGACCTGGCCAACCTGCTACCGGAGCCGATGATCGCCGCCATCAAGGCCCAGCGGGGTCCCTGGCCGGACGGCGTTCTCGACTTCGACGAACTGATCGCCGGGTGCCCGGCCGATCATCTGGAAAGCGGCCGGATCATCCAGCCCGACGACGTGGCGTCCTACTTCCACACCGGCGGCACCACCGGCATGCCGAAACTGGCGCCCCACAGCCATCGCAACGAAGTCGCCATGGCCTTCAGCCTAGGCCTGGCGGCGGAATTCACCGAGGGCGACACCGCCCTCAGCGGTCTGCCGCTGTTCCACGTCAACGGGGTGATGGTCACTGGGCTCGCGCCCCTGAGCCAAGGCGCCGAGGTGCTCCTGGCGACCCCCCAGGGCTACCGCAACCCCACGCTGATCCAGAACTTCTGGTCGATCGTCGAGCGCCACCGGGTGACCTTCTTCAGCGGGGTGCCGACTCTCTTCGCCGCCCTAGCCCAAGTGCCCAGCGAAGGCCACGACCTGTCCAGCCTGCGCTTCGCCCTGTGCGGGGCGGCGCCGATGCCGGTGGAGCTGATCCGCCAGTTCGAACGCAAGACCGGGGTGCCGCTGATCGAAGGCTACGGCCTCACCGAGGGCACCTGCGCCACCAGCGCCAACCCGGCCCGGGGCGAACGCCGGCCAGGCTCGGTCGGCCTGCGCCTGCCGTATTGCGAAGTGAAGATCGCTTTGGTCGACGACCAGGGGCGTTACCTCGGCGACGCGGCGGACAACCAGATCGGCCACCTGTGCATCCGCGGCGCCACGGTGTTCAAAGGTTACCTGCAAGCGGAAAAGAACCCGAGCCCGTGGCTAGAGGGCGGCTGGTTCGACACCGGCGACCTCGCCCGCCTGGACGCCGACGGCTACCTCTGGCTGGTCGGGCGCAGCAAGGACCTGATCATCCGCGGCGGCCATAATATCGACCCGCAGCTCATCGAGGAGGCCATGCACCGCCATCCCGACGTCGCCCTGGCCGCCGCGGTGGGCAAACCGGACCGCCACGCCGGCGAGCTGCCGGTGGTCTACGTGCAGCGGATGCCCGGCGGGCGCGCCGACGAAGCCGAGTTGCTCCGCCACGCCGCCGCGCACATCGCGGAACGGGCCGCCGTACCCAAGGACGTGTGGATCGTCGACAGCCTGCCACTGACGGCGGTGGGCAAGACGTTCAAGCCGGCCCTGCGCGAGGATGCCGTGCGTCGGGTCGTCCGCGACGTGCTGGAGCCTCTCGCGCCTCGGCTGCGGATCGAGTCGGAGCCGGACCCGCGCAGCGGCACGCGACTGGTGATCCGCACGGGGGCCGAGGACGAACCGACCCGGCTCGCCATCGCCGAGGCCCTGGCCGGGTTCGCTTTCAAATACGAACTGCATCACAACTAGGAACGAATCCGGGCCACCATTGGTCGATAGGGGCGGGTCGAGGATTGTCAGGCGTCCTGGGCCCGCTTAGTGTCGATCTTGGTTTTCGTCTCGACGACAGGGAAGCACCACGATGCCGCCCGCTCGCATCCCCACCCCCGGATACTCATGAAAAGCGCCCAATGGCAGGAGGACCTGCAGCAGATCAGACAGGCGCGCCTGTTCCAAAAGGTCGCGGCCAGCAGCCTGCGACAGTCGCTGAAGGCCTTCCGGGCCTGGGACCTGGAGCCCGGCGAGATCATCCTCTCCCCGTTCAACCGCAACAAATACCTGTACCTGGTGCTCAAGGGCCAGCTCAAGGTCTACCTGGGCTCTCTGGACAACCAGGCAATGTCGACCCTCGGCCCGGGCGAGTGCGCCGGGGAGATCAGCTTCATCGACAATGACCGCCCCTCCGCCTACGTGGTCGCCACCGAGCCCACCACCGTGCTGCGCCTGCATCGCCAGGCCCTGGTGAACCTCTTCCAGCAGTCGCCCCAACTGATGCAGAACCTGCTGGAACTGCTCTGCGACCGGGTGCGTCAGGGCAACCGGATCATTCTCGACACCGAGCAGAACGCCAACTTCGATACCCTCACCGGGCTCTTCAACCGGCGCTGGCTGGAGCACATCTACGACCGCGAGAGCACCCGCTGCGCCTACAACGGCGAACCGCTGTGCATGCTGATGCTGGATGTGGACCACTTCAAGGACTACAACGACCAGCATGGCCACCTCGCCGGCGACTACGCCCTGTGCCTGGTGGCCCACACGCTGCGCAACCAGTTGCGGCCCAAGGACAGCATGGCGCGCTTCGGCGGCGAGGAATTCGTCATCCTGTTGCCGGGAATCGCCCTGGAGGAAGCCCGGGGCATCGGCGAACGCCTGCGCCAGAGCCTCGAGGACGTCCCTTCCTTCTATTCCCCGGTCGGCATCCTGCCAGGCGTCACCGTCTCCCTCGGCCTCGGCCAGATGCACCCGGGCGATACTCTGCAATGCCTGATTGGCCGGGCCGACCGGGCCCTGTACCAAGCCAAGCAGGCGGGCCGCAATCGCCTGTACGGCTGATTCCGGGGCCCCGTTGACAGTTTCTTCCTCGCGTGATCGGGCGTAACGCTTCGCCGCTTCGGCTTCTTGCTTTACACTCTCCCGGATAATTCATCAATTACCGACGAGACCACCGTGCTCAAAGCACTCAAGAAAATGTTCGGCAAGGGCGAGGAAGCGTACTCCCCGGCCCGACCCAGTGCCTCCGTTGACCGCGACCCCCCCATGCCCACCGGCGATACTCCCCCGTCGCCCGCCGCGCCTGCGCGCGCCGATGGCGACGCCGAGGCGCGTCCGCCCCGGGCGCCCAAGCCCTCCCGGGAGAAATCCCGGAGCGACAAGCCGCGCCGCGAGCGCCCCGCCAAGCCCGTGGATACCTGGAAGCTGGAAGACTTCGTGGTGGAGCCGGCCGAGGGCAAGACCCGCTTCCACGACTTCGACCTGTCGCCGGAACTGATGCACGCCATCCACGACCTCGGCTTCCCCTACTGCACGCCGATCCAGGCCCAGGTCCTGGGTTACACCCTCAAGGGCCGCGACGCCATCGGCCGGGCCCAGACCGGCACCGGCAAGACCGCCGCCTTCCTCATCTCCACCATCACCCAACTGCTCACCACGCCGCCGCCCAAGGAGCGCTACATGGGCGAACCGCGGGCGCTGATCATCGCGCCGACCCGCGAGCTGGTGGTGCAGATCGCCAAGGACGCCCTGGCGCTGACCAAGTACACCAAGCTCAACGTCATGAGCTTCGTCGGCGGCATGGACTTCGACAAGCAGCTCAAGCAACTGGAATCGCGCTTCTGCGACATCCTGGTGGCCACCCCTGGTCGCCTGCTGGACTTCAACCAGCGCGGCGAGGTGCACCTGGACATGGTCGAGGTGATGGTGCTCGACGAAGCCGACCGCATGCTCGACATGGGCTTCATCCCCCAGGTCCGGCAGATCATCCGGCAGACCCCGATGAAGGGCGAGCGGCAGACGCTGCTGTTCTCCGCCACCTTCACGCCGGACGTGATGAACCTCGCCCAGCAATGGACGGTGGACCCGGCCATCGTCGAGATCGAGCCGGAGAACGTCGCCAGCGAAACCGTGGAGCAGCACGTCTACGCGGTGGCCGGCAGCGACAAGTACAAGCTGCTCTACAACCTGATCGCCCAGAACAACTGGGAGCGGGTGATGGTCTTCGCCAACCGCAAGGACGAAGTGCGGCGCATTGAGGAACGCCTGACCAAGGACGGCATCAGCGCCGCCCAGATGTCCGGGGACGTACCCCAGCACAAGCGCATCAAGGTCCTGGAAGGCTTCCGCGAAGGCAAGATCCGCGTCCTGGTGGCCACCGACGTGGCGGGCCGCGGTATTCACGTCGATGCCATCAGCCACGTGATCAACTTCACCCTGCCGGAAGACCCGGACGACTACGTGCACCGCATCGGCCGCACTGGCCGGGCCGGTAGCAGCGGCACCTCCATCAGCTTCGCCGGCGAGGACGACGCCTTCGCCCTGCCGCCCATCGAGGAGCTGATCGGTCGCAAGATCCATTGCGAGATGCCGCCGGCCGAGCTGCTCAAACCGGTCCCACGCAAGCGCTGAACCACCCGGAATAACCCGCGTCGCTCCCACGGCGCGGCTTTCCCTTCCTTCCCGCCTCGCTCTCCCACGTGGCGCATCGCGCGCCGGCGGCGTCCTACCCATCGGATGCCCCACCAGGAGAGTTTCGATGTCGCTCAAGCTCGCTCCCGAGGATTTCGCCCGAGCCGTCACGGCCGGGGTGCTGCAACCGGGCCAGGACCAGGCGCTGCTGGCCTTCTTCCGCCAGCAACCGTCGAACCGCCCCAGCTTCCAGCTCGCCCACGTCGCCTACTACTTCGGCGCCCTGTTGATCATGGGCGCCATGGGCTGGCTGCTCAGCCGGGCCTGGGAAACCCTGGGCAACGGCGCCTTGCTGGCCCTGAGCCTACTTTACGTGTGCGCCTTCACCGCCACCGCCCTGAATCTCTGGCGGCGCGGTCAGGAAATCCCTGGCGGGCTGCTTGCCGCAGTGGCGGTGAGCCTGGCGCCGCTGGTGGTGTTCGCCCTGGAGCGCCTCCTGGGGCTATGGCCGATACCCGGCCAAGGCTCCTCCGACTACTACCGCTATATCCAGAGCAGTTGGCTGCCCATGGAGCTGGCCACGCTACTGGCGGGCCTGCTGATGCTGCGTCTGGTCCCCTTCCCGTTCATCGTCATGCCCATGGCGCTGGCCCTGTGGTTCCTCTCCATGGACGTGAGCGTCTGGCTGTACGGCACCGCCCTGGACTGGGACACCCAGCGCTGGGTGTCCCTCTGGTTCGGCCTCGCGGTCCTGCTGGGCAGCCTGCTGGCGGACGGGCGCGGCGACGGGCGCCGGGATTATGCGTTCTGGGGCTATTTGGCGGGCCTGTTGGCCTTCTGGGGCGGCCTGAGCCTGATGGAGAGCCAGAGCGAATGGGGCCGGGCCGGCTACGGGGCGATCAACGTATTGCTGATCGCCGTGGCCGTCCTGCTGCGCCGCCCCGTGTTCGCGGTGTTCGGCGCGCTGGGCGTGGCCGGCTACCTGGGTTACCTGTCCTACCGGGTATTCGCCGACTCCCTGGCCTTTCCCCTGGTTCTGACCCTGATCGGGCTGGGGCTGATCGCCTTCGGGCTGGCCTACCAGAAGCACCGCGACCACCTGACCGAGCGCCTGCGGACCGGCCTTCCGGACAGCCTGGTGGCGCGGGTGCCCGCCCTGCGCCGCTGACGGCATCCGCCGAACGAAACCCGGCGCGTCCGCTTCATATGGAAGCGGCCGGGCGCGAGCCCCATGACTGGATCGCTGGGCGGCGCCGGCGCAAGACCGCGCCAAGTCGTCGAACCGGACCGATCCAGGGATCGAGCCGCCTTGCCCGCCGGCCCGCTCCGCCGAGGCGGCGCGCTAGGGGCTCGCGCAGCGCACAACCGGGCCACCAACCGCCGCACCGACCCGCCTCATCCCTTGAGGGGCATGTTGCGCATGGTCACCAGCCCCGTGGCGCAGAGGCTTTCGCTGTCGCCGTTGACCGCATACAGGTCGACGCCCGCCACGGTGGTGGTCTGGGAGGCATGCACCACCCGCCCCCGGGCAATGACATGGCTGCCATTCGCCGGGCTGAGCAGCTTGATCGTGTAGTCGGCCGTCATGTTGATCCAGCCGGCGGGCAGCAGCGTGCCGGCGGCGGAGCCTCCGGCGAAATCCAGCAAGGCCCCCAACACCCCACCTTGGAAATAGCCGTTGTGCTGGGTCAGTTCCGGCCGGGCCCGCAGCTCCAGCTCGGCATGCCCGGGTTCGAGGGACTTGAATCCGAAACCCAGCCATTTCGCGGCGGGCATGCTCAGCACCGCGCCGCTGACGTATTTCTGGAAATCCGGGTTCTTGGCTTCAAACGCTGTCATGGCTTGTCTCCCTGCGGCTCGGTAGGCCGGTCCATGGAATGATGTCGCCGGACTCATAGGCGAGTCGCATGGCGGTTCTCATGATCTTGCCGCTGCTGGTCTTGAGGACCCGCCCCGGCAATACGATCAGGATGTCGACGGGGGTGACCTGGCAGTCCTGGTAAACGCTCCTGCGAATCCGGCCGACGAGTTCGTCGACAGGCACCTTGTAGCGCCAGGCGCGCTGGATTTCCTGGACGACGACCACCTCCTCCTGGCCGTTGCGCATCGTGGCGAAGGCCGCGCACCCCGAGCGGACCAGCGCCGGATGGGATTCGTAGGCCCGTTGCTCGATATCCTGGGGGTACAGGTTCCGCCCCCGGCAGACGATCAGGTCCTTGATACGGCCGGTCAGGTACAGCTCGTCGGCCAGCAGGAAACCCAGGTCACCGGTGCGCAGATAGGGGCTTCCATCCACCTGTCGCAGGGCATGGGGCACCGCCCCCCGGCGGGCCTCGCTCCAGTAGCCCTGGGTGACGTGCCCACCCGTCACGCACACTTCCCCAACCTGGCCCTCGGCCAGGACCTCCGCGCTCAGCGGATCGACGACGATCACCCGCGAGCCGGGAATCGCCGGGCCGCAACTGACCAGAGGCGTGCCTTCCGGCGAGGCGATGGCCTGGCCGTGGGCGAGCCCCTCGCGCTCGAAACGGACGATGGGCCGCGCGGGGTTCGCCCGTCCGGAGACCAGGAGCGTGGCCTCGGCGAGCCCGTAGCAGGGCAGGCTGGCCTCGGCGGCGAATCCGAACCGGGCGAACCGCTCGGCGAAGCGCGCCAAGGTGTGCGGGTCGATGGGCTCCGCGCCATTGAACGCCACCTTCCAGTGGGACAGGTCCAGTTCCACGTCGGGGGTTCGTTCCAAGGCGGCCAGGCAGGCCCCGTAGGCGAAGCTGGGGCCGCCGCTGGTATGGGCCTTGTAGCGGGAGATGGCGCGCAGCCAGTGGAGCGGCCAGCGCAGGAAGGTCACCGGGGACATCAGGACCGAGGTGGCGCCCAGGTACAGCGGCTGGAGGATGTTGCCGATCAGTCCCTGGTCATGGAAGTGCGGCACCCAGCCGACGAAATCGGAATGCCGGTCGTGACCGAACGCCGCCTGGATCATGCGCTGGTTGGCCATAATATTGCCGTGGGACACGACCACGCCCTTGGGCTTCGAGGTGGAGCCGGAGGTGTATTGCAGGAAGGCGATGTCGGCGGGATGGGCCGGGGGCGGCACGCCGCCGCCCTCGCCCCCCGCCGCGATAGCGTCCCGGGCGCGTATCCGCTTCCAGGGGATGGCCGCCTCGCCGTCGGCGAACGCCGACCCCTCGTCGAGGGCCCTGTCGGTGAGCACCACGCGGGCGCCGCAGTCCGCCGCGATGGCCGTCAGGTTGCGTTGCGCGCGCCCCTTGTTGGGCGGGGCGATGGGCACGGCTATCGCCCCGGCGTACAGGCAGGCCAGGAAGGCGACGACGAAATCCAGGCCCGGCTCGAACAGCAGGATGGCGCGCTCGCCCCTGCCGACCTGGTCGGCGATGTCCACCGCCAGGCCCCGCGACGCCGCGCGAAGCTCGCCGAACGTGTAGGCCTCGACTTCCTCCAGGCGCTCGGAAAGGAAGACGAAGGCCCGGTGGTCGGGCTGTGTCCGGCCATGGGCATCCAGCACGTCCGTGATGACGGAAACCGGTTTCATTCAAGCGCTCCTCGCGGGTAGTCGCGACGCGATCAGGTCGATCAGCGCCGTCGGGCGGTTGCAGTGGAAGAAATGGTCGCCCTCCAGTGCATGGAATTCGAACCCGGCGTGGGTGTAGCCTCGCCAGGCCCGCAGTTCCTCGGCGGTGACCAGGGCGTCGTCCCGCCCATGGATGGCGACGAGGGGCGCCGACAGGACGGCCCCGGCCGGCCCGGGCGCGTCCCCTGCCGGCCGGCCCGGCTTCGAGGCGGAAGACGCGAAAGCCTCGAGGATGCGCAGGTCGTCGCACACATGGGCGATCACCTCCCGGGCGACCTTCGAGGCGGCGTCGAAGGTCGCCGGCAAGCCGCCGAAGGCCACCAACCGGGGAATCACCTGCTCGATCGGCAGGTGGTGGATGGGCGGGACCCTCAAAGGCATGTGCGGTGCCCTTCGGCCCGACAGGTAGACCCGGGCCACGGGCCTGCCCGCCCGCTGAAGGCACAGGGCGACTTCGTAGGCCAGGGTCGCGCCCATGCTGTGGCCATAGAACGCCACTGGCGACGCCAGGGCCGAGACTTCCTCCACCACTGCTTCGATCATGCCCTCCATCGAGCCGCGCACCGACGTGCGCCCGCCATAGCACGCAGGCGTGACCACGCGAATGCCCGCCGGCGCGAGGCGCCGCCAGGCGTTGTAGGTGGCCGAGCTGCCCCCCGCATGGGGGAAGCACACCAGGGCCACGTCGTCCCCCGCCATCAGCGGAACTCGACGGGCAGGCTAGACAGGCCCCGCACGATGAAGCTCTCGCCTTGCCAGGTGGCGGGCCCCGCCGGCGCGAGGGCGGGGCCCTCGATGACCTGGGCCAGGGTGTGGCGGAATTGCCGCTCCGCCAGCGCGCCGCCCAGGCACCCGTGCATGCCGTAGCCGAAGGCCAGGTGGGACGTTTCCGTCCGCCGCGGATCGAAGGCGTCCGCGTTCCGGAAAACCGCCTCGTCCCGGTTGGCCGCCCCCAGCCCCAACAGGATGTGCTGGCCGGCGCGGATAACGACCCCGCCCACGTCGCAGTCCGTGGTCGCGACCCGCTTGGTGAATTGCAGCGGCGACTCGTAGCGCAGGCATTCCTGGATGCAGGCGTCCATCCGCTCCGGATGGCGGACGAGCCAGTCGTACTGGTCGGGGTGCCCGAGCAAGGTATGGATGCCGTTGGCGATCAGGCTCTTGGTGGTCTCGTGCCCCGCCACGAAGCACATGATGCAGACGAAGATCACCTCTTCGTCGGTCAGGGCCTCGCTGCCGGCCCGGGCCCGCATGAGGCGCGAGATCAGGTCCGGCCCCGGGGCCGTGGCCCGCTCGCGGCAGAGCGAGGCGAGGAACGCCATGAACGCATCCAGGGCGCGGGACACCGAGTCGAAGTCGCCTTCCACCATCAGGCCGGGCTCCAGCAGGAAGCGGATCCGGTGGGTCCAGTCCCGGATCGAGGCCACGTGCTCCAGATCGATGCCCATCCACTGGCACAGCACGGAAACGGGCAGCCGCTCGGCGTAGTCCTCGACGAAATCCATGCCGCCCCGCCGCCGCCCGGCGGCGAGGAACTCCCCGGCGAGCCGTTCCATGAGCGGCGCGAGGGCGTCGATCTCGGCGGCGCCGAAGAAGGCGCTGGTGATCTTCTTCAGGCGGTGATGGTCCGGGTTGTCGGTGAACACGATGGACTTGCGGGCCAGGCGCTCGAAGGGCTCGTCGACCCGGCCGTACTTCCTCGACTGGGCCTCGATCTGGACGGGAATGAGGCTGGAGCTGAAAGCCCGGTTCTTGAGGACGGCGAATACGTCGTCGTAGCGGGTGAAGACCCACATGCCCAGCACCTGGTGGCGCGGGTTGTGCTCGCGCAGCGCGGCGTACACCGGGTAAGGATCGGTGCGCAACTCCGGCAGGAAGGGGTTGAACTTGGGTGGGCGCTGGACGGCCCGAGGAGAGTCGAGGGCGGCTGACATGGTTCCTCCGCTCACAAGGGGGTCATCGCCAGCCGAAGCAACTGGATCTTCCCGTACTGGAAGCCGTAGGCCGACATCTTCAGGTAGCGCAGGTAGCGATCCACGGTCTCCCGGGAGGAACAGGCCACCGCCTCCTCCTGCCTTCGACGCAGGTTGGAATACCACTGCTCGCAGGTCCTGGCGTAGTCGAGCCGGTCGTTCCGGACCCGGGTGATCTCGAAGATGCCTTCGGCCGCCAGGCAAATTTCCGCCAGGGTGGGCAGGTCCGCGTTGGGAAAGATCTCGGTATTGATGAAGGCGCTGGCCTGGGAGCGGTCCATGGCGCCATAGGCGATGGTCTGCAAGGACAGACGGCCCTTGTCGGTCATCCACGCCCGGCACTTGAGGAAGAACTCGCGGTACACCGCGAGCTTCTGCTCCGGGCTGTCCTCGGGGGTGGCGAAGTGCTCGAAGGCGCCGATGGAGATGATCCCGTCGTATTTCACCGAGGGCGCGAAGGCCCGCCAGTCGGCGAGGTGCACCTCGACCTTGTCCAGGCCCCGGCTGGCGACGTGGCGGGCCTGTTCCTCGCTGAGGGTCAGCCCGGTGGCGAGCCTGACGGACGGCAGCGAGGCCAGGTGGTCCAGCACGCCGCCCCAGCCGCAGCCGATGTCCAGCACCCGCTCGGCCTCGCCCGCCCGGATGGCCTCCAGGTGGTACTTGATCTTGTTGACCTGGGCGGAGTGCAGGGTGTCGTTGTCCTCCCACAGGGCGCAGGAGTAGCACAGGGTGTCGTCCAGCCAGAGGCGGTAGAACGCGTTGCCCACGTCGTAGTGGTGGCGGATGGCCTCGGCCGCCGTGTCCAGCCTGGCGCGCAGCGGCCCCGTCATGGCCGCGCCTCGCCCGCCAGGCCCTCGCACACCAGCGCCGAAACCGCCGCGATGCTTGGGTTCATGAACAGCGCCTCGGTGGAAATCTCGACGCCGTAGACCTGCTCGATCTCGATCAGCAGCGATACCGCCAGGGAGGAATCCAGCCCCAGGTCGTTGAAGTCCATGTCTTCATCGATGCCCTCGGGGGCGATGTTCAGAATCTTCGCGATGTATGCCTTGCACCAGCGGGTCACATCGGCACGGGAAGTGGTGGGGGTCTCGAACGTGGTCATGGCCAGGCATCCTTTCAGGGGGTGACGTTGCGTTGTTTGCGGGACGTTCTTCTCGCCTTGCCGGGCACTCGGAGTTCCGAGGCCAGGCCCAGCAGGGCCAGGGATTTGATGAACCAGTAGCCGGGGTCGAACAGCGCCCATTGCAGGCCGAACGAGGGGGATTCGGGAAAGGCGTGGTGGTTGTTGTGGAACGACTCGCCGAAGGTGAGCCAGCCGAGGAAGCCGGCATTGCGGCTATGGTCCCGGGACTGGTACGGGCGGAAGCCGAACCGGTGCAGAAAGGAGTTGATCGACCAGATGGTGTGGCCCAGCACGAACAGGCGTACCGCGCCGCCCCAGAGGAACCCCGTCAGGCAGCCCATCCAGCTTCCCGACAGCACCCCGCCCAGGACCGTCGGCAACGCCAGCCCCAGCAGCACCCACTGGGTGTACTTCCTCGACGCCGCCACCACCGCCTTGTCCCGCAGCAAGTCGGGGGCGTAGTACACCACGTTGGGGTATTCGTGCTGGCGCATCCAGAGGTAGTGGGAGTGCAGCAGCCCCTTGACCGCGCCCTTCACCCCCGCGCCATGCAGGTTGGGCGAATGCGGGTCGCCCTCCTTGTCGCTCAGCTCGTGGTGGCGCCGGTGCATCGCGACCCAGGACAGCAGCGCGCCCTGCCCGGCCATCGAGCCGAGGATGGTCAGCAGAATCGCCACGGGCTTCGCCGCCTTGAAGGAGCGATGGGTGAACAACCGGTGATAGCCCACCGTCACCCCGAGCCCGGTCAGGCACCAGAACAGCAGGAACAACGACAGGTCGATCGCCGTGACCGGCACATAGAAGGCCAGGGCGATCGCGGCCAGCACCCCGAACCCTGGCAGCACATCATAGAGGATGAAATGCCGTCGCTGGAGCCGATGGAAATACGGGCTGTCGATGGCCTTCTTCTTTTCTTCCTTGACGCTGGATGGTTCGGTCGCTGTGTACATGAGGACGCTCCTGACGCGGTAGTGGCGGTTCAGCTCTTGACCAGAAAGGAGGCGCTCGAACGCACGATCCTTTCGCCGTTCACACTGAGGTAGGCGTTGGCGAAGACCAGGCGGCTGCCCGCCTTCTGGATGTCCACGCTGGCCTCCAGCCAGTCGCCCCGCTTCGCCACCCCGGCGAAGTCCGTGCTCATGCTGGTCGTCACCAGGTTGAGGGGCGGGTCCTGAGTGAACGCCGCGTTGTAGCCCAGGGCGATGTCCGCGAGGGTGGCCATGAGGCCGCCATGGGCGGTCCCCCGGGCATTGCAGTGTTTCTCGTCCACCCTCAGGCCGATCGCCAGGCCCTCCGGGGTCCGCTTCTGGTAGAAGGGGCCCAACAGGTCCAGGAACGGACTGGTTCTGAAAAGGGGGGTGAAGCCTTCCTTGATATCGTCCATGAGCGCGCTCGTTCAGGTGGCGTGGGTGTCGAGGAATTCCAGCAACGCCGGGTTGACCTGCTCCTCGTGGGTCAGGTTGACGGCGTGCCCGCCGCCACCGACGCGCATGAGCCGGCAATCGCGGATACCGGCGCACAGGTCGGTGACGCTCGCCTGGGTCACGGCGGGGTCGCGGTCGCCCCAGACGACCAGGGTCGGGCAACGGATCTCCGGTAACCGCGCCGTCACATCGTCGCGATTCGCCACGGCGGCGAAGGTGAGTAGCAGCACCTCGGGCGGCACCGCCCGCCAGGTCTCCAGCCATCGCGGCAGGGTCTCGGTGGGCCGCTCGCCGATGAGCAGACGCACCAGGCTGGGCTCGACCGTCTCGTCAAGCCCCCGGGCCAGCCAGTGCTCCAGCAGGGCGTGATAGCGCGCGCGTTGCTCGTCGTTCTCCAGGCCGGCCTGGGAGGACATCAGCGTCAGGGTCTTGATCCGCCCGGGGTGGCCGAGGGCCGCCCTCAGGGCGGCATAGCCTCCCTGGGACATGCCCACCACGTGGGCCGCCGGGATATCCATCTGGTCCAGCAGCCCGATCAGGTCCCGGGCCGCGTCCCACTGGGTGAACGCGCCCTCCGGCGGGTCCGAGCGGCCGTGCCCCCGGGCGTCCAGGGCGATGCACCGGTAGCGATCCCGCAGGAAGCGGATCTGCGGCTCGAACAGGGTGGAATCCATGAGCAGGCCATGGAGGAAGACGACGGCTTCCCCTTCGCCCTGCTCGGTGTAGTGCATCCGCTGGCCGGATAGCTGAACCCAACTCATGGTGTATGCCTTTTCTTATTGGAATGGACACTCGGAAAGGAACCCGGGCGGCGCGTGGACGAGGTCCGCCGGGCTGGGAGAACCGATGGGCGCCTCGCCGGGCTCGGGGTCGCGCTGCGCGAAACGCGGCGCACGAGGGCTCGCAGGACTGCCTGAAAGATCGGCGCGACGCGACCGCCGCAACCGACGCTGTACGCGACGCTCATCAAGTCCACCCCTGGAGAAGCGACAAAGCCGGGCCGGCCCCGCGCCTCCGCCGGGAGGCGCGCAACGAGCAAACCCGATCGACGGTGCCAGCGCCGGGAAGGCCCGCGAGGGGCGACCCGCTGGGGGCGACCCGCTGGGGGATGGCATCGGAGAGAAGAACGGGGCGAGGAAGAGATTCGCCGGGGGCGCGCGGAGGGTTCACCGGGGGGAACAACGATACCGCGACGGCCGGCGGGCGGCCCCTGGCCGGGGTGACGCTGGGCGCGGGGCGCGCCCGGGGCGCTTGATGATCGCGACAATTCATATGGCTGGTCCTTCCCTGGATAGGACTAGCCTAGACCTCAAATCCGACTCGGCAACCTCCGCCGAATGTTTTTTTAGCTCGTATTAGACAAAAGTAGCAGCACAACCCACTCGGCCGGGGGGACCCGCGCCCTGGCGAACCGGCGAACCGGCGAACCAAAGGCCAGTGTGACGCGACGCCAGGAGTCTCCCGTCGGCCGGTCCGGCGATTCGATCGGACGGAACGGACTGGGCCGGCGCGCTCCGCGCGGCCAGGGACGCGAACCGCCTGGGACCTGAGCCGACCGCTACGCCAGGCAGGCCAGGGCCACCAGGGACGCGCATTCCACCAGTTCCACCAGGGCGCCGGCGGTATCGCCGGTGGTCCCGCCCAGGCGGTTCATCAGCGCGCGACGCCAGGCGAAGAATACCAGTGCGCCCGCCAGCAGGGCCCAGGCACCGGCCAGGCCGAAGCCCAGCAGAATGCCCAGCCCATGGGCCGCCAGCACGCCGGGCAGGGCCCGCCGGGGCAGGTGCTCGGCCAGGGCCTGGCCCAGGCCGCCGGGACGCACGTAGGGCGTACAGCGCAGCAGCAGCGCCAGCAGCAGCCGGGCGACCCAGGGGGCCAGCAGCAGCAAGCCGATGCGCCCCGCGTCCAGCAGCGCCACCAGGGCGGCGAACTTCAGCAGCAGCACCAGTACCAGCACGACCACGGCGAGGGGACCGCTGCGAGGGTCCTTCATGATCGCCAGGGTCCGCGCCCGGTCGCCGAAGCCGCCGGCCCAGGCGTCGGCGCTGTCCGCCAGGCCGTCCAGGTGCAGGCCGCCGGTCAGGGCGACCCACAGCGCCAGCAGCAGCGCCGCTTGCAGCAGCGCGGGTACGCCGTCCAGCAGGGCCTGGGCGGTCGCGACCAGCAGCCCCAGCAGCAGGCCCACCGCCGGGTACCAGAGCAACGAGCGCCCCGTCCGCTCCGGGGCCGGCGGCCCCGGCAGGTGCACCGGCAGGCGGGTGAGGAATTGCAGGGCGATCAGCAGGGGCAGCACGCTCAGGCCTCGCGCCAGCGGCCGTCGCCGTCGAGCCGCAGGCGATGCAGGGCGCCGTGGGCGACCTGCACCTGCAACAGCGCGGCGGCGGGCAGGCCCCGGGCCTCGGCCAGCAGCAGGCGCATCGCCCCGGCATGGCCGATCACCAGCAGGTGGCGGCCGGGGAACGCCTCGACCAGGCGGTCCCGGGCCGCCCGCACTCGCGCCGCGAAGTCCGCCACCGCCTCGCCGCCCGGCGGCGGGCAGCCGAACGGGTCGGCCCAGAAGCGTCCCAGGGCCTCGGCGTCGCGGGCCATCACCGTGGCAGCATCGAGGCCTTCCCAGTCGCCGAAGTGCAGCTCTCGCAGGTCCGCGTCCACATGCAGCGGCAGGCCCAAGCGCCCGGCCAGTGCCTCGGCGAAAGCGGCGCAGCGGCGCAGCGGCGAGCACACCAGGGCATCCCAGCCGCCTCTCCCTTCTAGAGCGGCCTCCATCCGCGCCCAGCCGGCGGCGGTCAGTTCGTCGTCGAGACTGCCGCGAAAGCCGCCGCCTCGCTCGGTCTCGCCGTGGCGCAGCAGGTCCAGGCGCGGGCTCATGGGGCGCGATCCGAGACCGCCGCCTCGGCGAAGGTGGCCATGCCGCCGTGGAGCGCGCAGGCCAGGCGCAGCAGCGGCACGGCCAGGGCGGCGCCGCTGCCCTCCCCCAGGCGCAGGCCCAGGTCCAGCAGCGGCTCGGCTTCCAGGGCGGTCAGCAGCGCGGCGTGGCCCGGCTCGGCGCCCCGGTGGGCGTAGAGCAGCCAGTCGCCGCAGCCGGGGTTCAGGCGCCGCGCGCAGAGGGCCGCGACGCCGCAGATGAAGCCGTCCACCAGCACCGGCAAACCCGCCTGGGCGCAGGCGACGAAGGCGCCGGCCAGGGCGGCGATCTCGAAACCGCCCAGGCGCTCCAGGGCCGCCTCGGGCGAACCGCAGGCGGAACGATGACGCGCCAGGGCCCGCTCGATCACCGCTGCCTTGCGGGCCACTCCCGCCGCGTCCAGGCCAGTACCAGGGCCGGCCCATTCGGCCGCCGGGCGTTCCAGCAGGGCGCAGGCCAGGGCGCTGGCCGCCGTGGTGTTGCCGATGCCCATCTCGCCGCCGATGAACAGATGCGCGCCGTCCGCCAGGGCCCGGGCCACGGCCGCCCGACCGGCCTCCAGGGCGGCCGCGCATTGCGCCTCGTCCATCGCCGGGCCGTCGACGAAGTTGGCGGTGCCGGGCCCCAGGCCCAGGTGCCGCACACCGTCCAAGGGCTCCAGGGGCACCGCCGTGCCCAGGTCGATCACGTCCAATCGAGCATCCAGGGCGCGAGCCAGCACGCTGATGGCCGCGCCGCCCCGGACGAAATTACGCAGCATTTCTCCGGTCACCGCCTGGGGATAGGCGGACACCCCCTCGGCGACCACCCCATGGTCCCCGGCGAACACCGCGATGCACACCCGCTCCAAGCGCGGCCGGGCATCGCCCTGCATCGCCGCCAGGCGGATGGCCAGCGCTTCCAGCTGGCCGAGGGCGCCCCGGGGCTTGGTCAGGTCGGCCTGCCGGGCGCGGGCCTCGGCTTCCGCCTCCCGGTCCAGGGGCCGGGTCGGCGCGCGCCACCATGGATGATTCATGAAGCCTCTCCCTTGAGGGTCAATGGCAGGCCGGCGACCACCAGGGTCACCCGCTCGCAGCGTTCGGCCAGGGCTTGGTGCAGCCAGCCGGCCTCGTCGACGTAGCGCCGGGTCAGTTCCCCCAGGGGCACCACCCCCAAGCCGGTCTCGTTGCTCACCAGCAGCACCCGGCCGGGCAGCTCCGGCAGGCAGGCCAGCAGCGCGTCGCGTTCCGCCGCCAGACGCGCCGCGTCGTCCCGCATCAACAGGTTGGTCAGCCAGAGGGTCAGGCAATCCACCAGCAGGCAACCGTCGGCGACGGCGTGGCGGCGCAGGGCGTCGGCCAGGGCCAGGGGTTCTTCCACCAGGGCCCAGTGCTCGGGACGCCGCGCGCGGTGCTCGGCGACCCGCCGGTTCATCTCCCCGTCCAGGGGCTCGCTGGTGGCGACATAGGTCACCGCAAGGCCGCTGGCCTGGGCGCGCCGCTCGGCCAGCCGGCTCTTGCCGGACCGGGCGCCGCCGAGGATCAGCTCGCGCATGGGGCCTCCGTCGCGGCCCGCGCCGGCAGCCCGCAGAGGGCGCGCAGTCGCTCGCCGTCCAAGTGGACGTCGACCAGGTCGGCCAGGCGCTCGATGTCCCGCTCCCGCAGGGCGGCGTAGTCGAACGGCCGGGGGGCTCGCAGGCCCGCCCAGCGCAGGATCGCCGCGCAAGCCTCGGGGGTCTCGAAGAGGCCGTGCAGGTAGGTGCCGAGGACCTGGCCGTCGGCGCTCAGGGCGCCATCCTCGCGCCCGTCCGCCAGGCGCGCCGCCGGGCGCGCCAGGGCCGGCCCGTGGCTGATGCCGGCATGGATTTCGTAACCGCTCACCGGGGCGTCCTCCAGGCACAGCCGGCCGTGGGCGGTGCGTAGCTGCTTGTGGGGCTCCAGGCGCGTCTCCAGGTCCAGCAGGCCGAGGCCCTCGCTGGCGCCAGGGGCGCTTTCGATACCGTCGGGGTCGTCGAGGCGACGGCCGAGCATCTGCAAGCCGCCGCAGATGCCCAGCAGCTTGCCGCCGTAGCGCAGGTGGCGATGGAGGTCCGCCTCCCAGCCCTGCCGGCGCAGCCAGTCCAGGTCGGCGCGCACGCTCTTGGAACCGGGCAGCACGATCAGGTCGCAAGGCGGCAGGGGCTGGCCGGGCCCGACGAAGCTCAGGCGCACCTGGGGGTGCAGGCGCAGCGGGTCGAAGTCGGTGTGGTTGCTCAGGCGCGGCAGTACCGGCACCGCCACTCGCAGCGCCTCGCCGTGCTTCTCGGCCTGGCGCCGGTCCACCGCGTCCTCCGCTTCCAGGTGCAGGTCGTGGAGGTACGGCAGCACGCCGAGCACCGGCTTGCCGGTATGGGCCTCCAACCAGTCCAGGCCCGGGCGCAGCAACGCCAGGTCGCCCCGGAAGCGGTTGATGACGAAACCGGCGACCCGCGCCCGCTCGCTCGCCGACAGCAGCGCCAGGGTGCCAACCAGATGGGCGAAGACGCCGCCCTTGTCGATGTCGGCGATGAGGATCACCGGGCAGTCCACCGCTTCGGCGAACCCCATGTTGGCGATGTCGTGCTCGCGCAGGTTGATCTCCGCCGGCGAGCCGGCGCCCTCCACCAGCACCACCGGGTAGCGCGCGGTCAGGCGTCCATGGGATTGCAGCACCGCCTCCAGGGCCACCCGCTTGTAGCCGTGGTAGGCGCGGGCGTCCATGTTGCACAGGGCGCGGCCGTGGACGATCACCTGGGCGCCGATGTCGCTGTTGGGCTTGAGCAGCACCGGGTTCATGTCGGTGTGGGGCGCCAGGCCAGCGGCCTGGGCTTGCACCGCCTGGGCCCGGCCGATCTCGCCACCGTCGGCGGTGACCGCGCTGTTCAGCGCCATGTTCTGCGGCTTGAACGGCGCCACCGCGACGCCCTGGCGGCGCAGCCAGCGGCAGAGGGCGGTCACCAGGGTGCTCTTGCCGGCGTCGGAGGTGGTGCCCTGCACCATCAGGGTGGTCATCGCGTGTCCTCGTTCCAGCCCCGCAGGGCGCTGTCCAGGCGGCGCCAGCCGGCCTCGTCGGGGGGCAGGCCGAAGCGCAGGCTGGCCGGCGTCTCGAACAGCCGCGCGAGGATGCCGCGCCGGGCCAGGTAGTCGTGCAGCCTCGCCGCCTCGCCGTGGGCCAGCCACTGGAACAGCGCGCAGCCACCGTCGGGGGCGAGGCCATGGCGCGCCAGCAGGACCGCCAGCCGCTCGCCGTCGGCCCGCAGCTGCTCGCGTTGGCGCTGCTGGCCCGCCCGGTCGTCGAGGATCGGCGTCGCCAGGGCGCGGGTCGGCCCGGCCACGGTCCAGGGGCCCAGTTCGTCGGCGAGCCGCGCTCGCAGCGCCGGCTCGGCGAGGACGAAGCCCAGGCGCGCCCCCGCCAGGCCGAAGAACTTGCCGAAGGAGCGCAGCACCACCAGCCCGGGGCGCCCGCCGTGGGCCGCCAGGCTGTGCTCGGGACAGGTGTCGACGAACGCCTCGTCCACCACCAGCCAGCCGCCCCGGGCCGCCAGGCGGCGGTGCCAGTCCAGCAGGAGGGCCGGCGCCAGCAGGCGTCCGGTGGGGTTGTTGGGGTTCACCAGCAGCAGCACGTCGAGACCGTCCAGGGCAGCGTCCACCTCTGGCTCGTCCAGCTCCACCAGGGCGTGGCCTTCCCGCCGCCAGGCGGCGGCGTGCTCGGCGTAGCAAGGCGCCAGCAGGCCGACCCGGGAGCGCGCGCGCAGGCGCGGCAGGGCCTGGATCGCCGCCTGGGAACCGGCCACCGCCAGCGGCTCCGGGCCGCCGTAGCAGCGGGCCGCCGCCTGTTCCAGGCCGTCGTCCGGCTCCGGCAGGCGCATCCAGGCCTGGGCGGGGATCGCCGGCAACGGCCAGGCGTAGGGGGCGAGCCCGGTGGACAGGTCCAGCCAGTCGGCCAGGGGAATCCCATAACGCCGCGCCGCCGCCCGCAGCCGGCCACCGTGCTCAAGCATGCCAGAGCCCTCCCACGACCAGCAGCGCCAGCCATAGCCAGACGCCGCGACGCACCAGGGTCAGGGCGCGATAGATGTCCGCCGGCAGCGGCGCCGGTCCTTCTCCCAGTCGCGGGCGCTCGTGGCGCTCGCCGTGATAGGTCGCCGGCCCGCCCAGGCTTACCCCGAGGGCGCCGGCGCCGGCGGCCATCACCGGGCCGGCGTTGGGGCTGTCCCACTGTGGCGCCTGGCGGCGCCAGCAGCGCAGCGCCAGGCGAGTGCGGCCGAGCAGCGCGTAGGTCAGGGCCGTCAGCCGCGCCGGCACGTAGTTGAGCGCGTCGTCGATTCGCGCGGCGGCCCAGCCGAAGCGCTCGAAGCGGGCGTTGCGGTAGCCCCACATGGCATCCAGGGTGTTGCTCAGGCGGTACAGCACCACCCCGGGCGCCCCGCCCACGGCGAACCAGAACAGCGCGGCGAACACCGCGTCGCTGCCGTTCTCCAATACCGACTCGGTGGCCGCCCGGGCCACGGCGGTCTCGTCCAGCTCGGCGGTCTGCCGGCTGACCAGGTAGCCGACCCGCCGGCGCGCCTCGTCCAGGTCGTCACGGCACAGCGCTCGCATCACCGGCTCGGCGTGCTCGCCGAGGCTACGCAGGCCGATGGCCGCGTACAGCGCCAGCACCGCCACCAGGGGGCCGAGGCCGGGCACCCGGGCCAAGGCGGCCACCAGCAGGGTCGGCGGCAGCACCGCCAGGCACCAGCCGGTGACGCCATGGCTGCGCCAGCCGTGGCCGCCACCGTTGAGGCGGCGCTCGATGCGTTGCGCCAGGCGGCCGAACGCCACCAGCGGATGGCCGCGCCGGGGCTCGCCCCACCAGGCGTCCAGCAGCATCGCGAGCAACGCCGCGAGCCCCAGGGTCATGGCCGCGCCCCCCAGCGATCGGTGAACAGGAAATCCTCCAGGGGACGGGGCTGGGCCCAGTCCTCCAAGGCCAGCATGGGCGCCGGGTAGAAGGTCGCCACCGGCCCCAGGCAGAGGATCGCCACCGGCTTCGCCCCGGCCGGCATGCCCAGCAGCGCCGCCAGCTCGGCGGGTTCGAACAGCGACACCCAGCCCATCCCCAGCCCTTCGGCGCGGGCCGCCAGCCAGAGGTTCTGGATCGCGCAGGACAGTGAGGCCAGGTCCATCTCCGGCAGGGTGCGGCGGCCGAAGACGTGGGCCTCGCGCCCGTCCGCCAGGGCCGCCACCAGCAACTCGGCGCAGTCGCGGATACCTTCCACCTTGAGCGCCATGAAGGCGTCGGAACGCTCCCCCAGGGCCTCGGCGGTGCGCACCCGCTCCGCCTCCACCAGGGCGTGGATGGCGCGGCGCAGGCCGCCGTCGACGATGCGCACGAAGCGCCAGGGCTGCATCAGGCCTACGCTCGGCGCCTGGTGCGCCGCCGCCAGCAGGCGCGCCAACACGGCGGGCGGCACCTCGCCGCCGGCGAAATGGCGCATGTCGCGGCGCTCGGCGATGGCCCGGTAGACCGCCTCGCGCTCGGCGTCCGAGAAGCCCTGGGCGCCGCTCATGGTCGCAGCAACGCCACGGCCGCCCCGGGATTGGAGGGCAGGTAGAAATGGATGTAGGAGGCGGTCAGCCGGCCGACTCGGTAGACCGCCTCGGCGGTGCGCTTGTAGGTGGGGCACTCGCCTCGCGCCAGGGGCTCCAGGGGGCAGTCCAGCCGCGAATAGTGGAAGGTGTGTCCCCGCAGGGTGCCTTCCGGCAGCGCCGCCGCCTGTAACGCCAGGGCGCTCAGCCTGGGCTGCAGGGTCGCTTGCCCGGGCAGCAGGCCGATGAGCTCGGCGCTGGCGCCGTGCCTGTCGACGAGGCGCTCCAGCAGGTAAAGCATGCCGCCGCACTCGGCGAGGATCGGCTTGCCGGCGCGGTGGTGGGCGCGGATCGCCGCGGCCATGGCGCGGTTGGCGGTGAGCCGTTCCAAGTGCAGCTCGGGATAGCCACCAGGCAGGTAGAGGCTGTCCACCGGGGGCAGCTCGGCATCGGCCAGGGGCGAGAAGAATACCAACTCCGCGCCCAGCGCCCGCAGCAGGTCGAGGTTGGCCGGGTAGAGGAAGGCGAAGGCGGCATCCCGCGCCACGCCGACGCGGACGCCGGTCAGGGCGCCGGTCGGGCCCCTGGTCAGGGCGCCACTCGAAACGGGCGAAGGCTCGAAGGAGCCCTGGGAAGCCTCGGCGGGCTCGAGCGGGCTGTCGGTCGCCGCGGTGTCGACCGGCGCGGTGTCGACCGGCGCGACGAAGCGCACCGGGGCCGGTAGCGAGACGTCGCTGCTGGCGGCCAGGGCGTCGGCGGCGGCGTCCAGGCGGCGGTCGAGATCGTGCAGTTCCTCGGCCTGCACCAGGCCCAAGTGGCGGCTGGGCAACTCCACCGCCGCGTCACGGGGCAGGCCACCGTACCAGCGCAGGCTCGCGGGCAGGCTGTCCCGCAGGATTTCACCGTGGCGCGGGCTGCCCAGACGGTTGCCCAGCACCCCGGAGAACGGCAGGTCCGGCTGGAAGGTGGCCATGCCGTGGGCCAGGGCGGCGAAGGTCTGGGCCATGCCGGAGCCGTCGATCACCGCCAGCACCGGCACGCCGAAGCGCCGCGCCAGGTCGGCGGCCGACGGCGAGCCGTCGAACAGGCCCATCACCCCTTCGATGAGGATCAGGTCGGCCTCCCCCGCCGCCTCCCAAAGCAGCCGGCGGCTATGGGCCTCGCCCACCATCCACAGGTCGAGCTGGTAGACCGGCGCGCCCGAGGCCCGGGCCAGCACCATGGGGTCGAGGAAGTCCGGCCCGCACTTGAACACCCGCACCCGGCGCCCCTGGCGGGCGTGCAGGCGCGCCAGGGCGGCGGTGACGGTGGTCTTGCCCTGGCCGGAGGCCGGCGCGGCGATCAGCAGGGCCGGGCAATGGCGCGCGGCGGCATCGGGCGCGCTCAATATTCGATGCCCTTCTGCGCTTTCACCCCGGTCTTGAAGGCATGCTTCACCAGGGTCATCTCGGTCACCGTGTCGGCGGCCTCGATCATCGCCGGCGGTGCGCCACGACCGGTCACTACCACGTGCTGCATGAGCGGCCGGCCGCCGATGTCGGCGAGCACCGCCTCGGTGTCGAGGTAGCCGTGCTTGAGGGCGATGTTCAGCTCGTCCAGCACCACCAGGCCGATGCCCTCGTCGTCCAGCAGCGCCCGGGCCACCGACCAGGCGGCCCGGGCCTTCTCGATGTCGCGCTGGCGGTCCTGGGTATCCCAGGTGTAGCCCTCGCCCATCACGTGGTAACGCACCTCCTCGGGGAAGCGCCGGAAAAAGGCCTCCTCGCCGGTGGCCATGCCGCCCTTGATGAACTGCACCACCCCTACTTTCAGGCCGTGGCCGAGGGCCCGGGCCACCATGCCGAAGGCCGAGCTGCTCTTGCCCTTGCCGTTGCCGGCGAGCACCAGCAACAGGCCGTACTCGTCCCGGGCCTGGGCGATTTTCTCGTCGATCAGGGCTTTCTTGCGTTGCATGCGGGCCTTGTGGCGGGCGTCGCGGTCGGGGGAGTCGGTCATGGGAGCCTCGCGGGAGCCGGGAAGCGGTCGCCCCGGGGGCGCCTCGTCCGGCAGGGGAACGGGAACGCGCGCCGGGAACGGCCGGAAGCGACGGCGCCGACGACGGCGGAGGCGGGTATCCGGGAGCGGAACGGGAGGACCAAGGCGGATCTCCGGCACGGGATCGGGAACGACCCGCGGCGGACGAGCGCGGCCGCCGCCCGTGGCGACGCCCGCCCGACACGCGCCCACCGCGCGGTCATGGAACGCTTCAGGCCGGTCTCCGGGCTCGCGAGCGAGGACGCGTCCTCCCGAACCGCGCCTTCCGGATGACCCGTGGCATCGTGCGGTTCTTGCTCGCCTACCGTTGCGGGGGCAGCGCCGGACTCTGAAACATGCACCGGCTTCCCTGTTTCACCCGTCGCGCATGCGCGGGCACCTGAGGCAGGTCGGGAAGGTTAGAGACTCGCGCCGGGGGCGTCAACGCGGCCGAGCCGCTGGGCTGGGCGGGGAGGACCTGTCGGCCGGACCGGCAGGAAGAGATTGGCGTCTCCATGAGGGACGTGGGACGAGATCGATCTTCCCCGGCAAGTGCCCTGGCGCTGGACCAGCCGTGGCGGTTGGCACGGGGTAGACCTGACCGGAGATGCCGAGACCAATGAACAGCTCGCCGCAGGGTAGTCGCCGGCCACGCCTCGCCGAACCCCACCACCCCTGGACACCACAACCGCCAAGGCGCAGCGAGGCAAAGTAAGCGGCGTCGGCGTACCGCGGCCCAGACCATGCAGGCCAGCCGATGCTGGCTGCCGTGCAAGTCCAAGAGCGTCTCACCGCGGCCCTTCGGTGAAAGCCGTCGACGTTCTGGGCGATCATCACGTTCTCCGGCTTCGCCCGCCGCAGGGCGTCGATGGCCGCGCGGTGCAGTCGCGAGGCACGCCGCGTGGGCCAGGCGTACCAAGCCCGTTCCATTCAGGACTTGGCAAAATGCCTCGGGCTCGCCAGCTTCTCTAGCCTGAGCGCGCCTCTGGTCTCGCAGACAGGGGGATACGCTTTCTACCTATTGCCTGGCGCCGTCAACAACACCATGCGACGGGCCTGACGCACGTGATCGATGAGTCGGATAAAGGCAACATTGATGTACTTAAACTATTGAAGACATCACAGTATCGAGACAGCTCCAGCTCTATAGTGAACACCACCCATTAAAAGGATTTAGCTCATGCCCATTGATTCGCGCGGATACTTTATGCTTCCCCAGGCCCCTGAAGAGGCCGCCTATTATCCTTACGGCACCCCCGATGCGGGAAGAGCCCAATATGGGCACCCCAAATTACTTACGTTCATTTTTCTGGTCGAGCACCGTTGGGCCATGCAAGACGAACGCAAGATCGGCATAGGCAATATCAGCCGCGCCGATGGTAGGCGTTCAGATCACAGATCTCATCTCAACGGGTTACAAGTCGACATCAGACCTTTGCGCAAGGATGGCAAGAACATCCCGGTCCAGTATTTTCATGCGCAATATGATCAAGCGGCGACTGCCCGCTTAATCGATTTGTTCTGGCAAACAGGTCTCGTGAAAAATATTTTCTTCAACGACACTTCCATAGCGCGTGTCAGAAAGCTTGCAGGGCACGATAACCACATCCACGTGGATATTTTAAATTGAAGAACCTCAGCCATTACAGCGCCTACCTCTTTCTTTGCAGCACTCTAGCCCTTGCTGGGACTGCTGACGAGAACGGCGTCAAGGACGCACCGGACTACCAGCCATTCAATGGTTCCTACAAAATATACGGTGGCGAACTCAGCGACCCGATTCCCCCCAGTAAAAAAGACCGCAAGCTAGCCATTGGTATTGAAGACGAAGCAGCTCGTATCCTATTTGAGTCCATCGGACCGGACATCCATGACGAATGCACGGAAGGCATGGGGGTACGGGTTCGCGCCCGGCGGAGCAGTCAGTTCGAATGTATCCGCACGGAAGACGGCCAGTATCGCTGCTCCTTGGGCATCGACCTGAATTCGGGCAAGCCGATCCCAGGATCGACGTGCTGAAAGCGAGCGGGCCTGCCGGGCCCGCGCTAGCGGATCGTTGCATTAGTGAGTGGCCCCACGCGCGGCCGAACGCCCCCTCGACGAAGCGATGCCATGAAGGACTCGGGGACGACCGGACAGCCCCACAGCCTTGAAGCGAAGCGTTCGATCCCTGGCGAAACAGTGCTCTAGGTCTTCGGCCTGAACCCGGCCGGCTTGGCGGATAGCCAGTCGAAGGCACGGATGCGTAGGTCGGCCAGCAGGGCCTCGCGGCTGTTATAGGTCAGCGCCAGTTCGCGCTCGCCAAAAGTGGCGTGGACGTGGGAGTGGCAGGGTCGGCAGAGCCACAGGGTGGCGGTGATCCGTTCGGGGCGCGGGTAGCGCTTGCGGATGTAGGCCTTGCCATGGAGCGACTTGGGAATCAGGTGGTGGCGGGTCAGGGGCGCGGCCCGGCCGCAGAGTTCGCAGGCCGGCGGCTTCGGCGGCAGGCGAATGGGCTCGTTCATCGGCCGCGACGCCCGGCCCCGGCCATCAGGGCACGCCAGCGAGCCGGGCGCTGTCGATGACCCGCTTGGCCGCCAGGTAACTCTGCTGCCAATAGCGGGCGGACAGGTAGTCCAGGCGCACCGTGCCGCCACTGGAGGGGGCGTGGACGAAGCGGCCTTCTCCGACATAAATGCCGGCATGGCTGACCTTGCCGCCGCCCGCGGTGGCGAAGAACACCAGGTCGCCCGGCGCCAGGGCCTCGCGGCTGACGCTGGCGGTGCGCATGACGCTGAGTTCGCGGGTGGAGCGTGGCAGGACGATGCCGGCGGCATCCCGGTACACATAGCCGATCAGGCCGCTGCAATCGAAACCACCGTCCGGGGTATTGCCGCCGTAGCGGTAAGGCGTGCCCACCAACCCCAGGGCGCGAAACAGCACGTCCTCGGCCACCGGCGAGAAAGCGCCGACGGGTGGGGGGGTGTACAGGGGCGAGACGGATTGCGGAGGAGGCGCCTTGCTCGAACAGGCGGCGAGCAGGATCAGGGGCGCGAGCGAAGCCAAGCGAAGCGAGGGGGGCATGAGCTGACCGGTCCAGGGCCGAGGTGTGGCCTACTCTGCCGTCAGCGTGGCGCGGAAGCAAGCCCCGCGCCACGCTCCGGGTTTAGCGGTGCAGCGGGTTGCGGCTGGCGAGGGTGGGCGCGGCGGCCTGAGCCAGGACTCGCTTGGCCTCGATGAAGCTGGAGCGCCAGTAGCCGTCCTCCAGGCTGTCCACACGCACACCCCCGCTGCGGCGGCTGGAGGAATGGATGAACTGGTCGTCGCCGATGTAGATGCCGGCATGGCTGACCCGGCCACGGCCGCGGTCGTTGAAGAACAGGATGTCGCCCGGCTCCAACTCGTTGCGGGCCACCAGGGGCGCGTCCAGGTTGATCATCTCGCGGGTCGAGCGCGGCAACTGGATGCCGGCTTCCTCGTTGAACAGGTAGCTGACGAAGCCGCTGCAATCGAAGCCGGTCTTGAGGGAGCGACCGCCGAAGCGATAAGGCGTGCCGATCAGTTGGAAACCCCGGTCGAGGATGCTGTCCGCCAGGGTCGGCAGGCGGTAGCCTTGCGGTTGCCCGCTGGCATCGGCGTCCGCGTTCTCGTCGGCGTCGAAGCGCTCGAAGGCGGTCGCGCGAGGCGCGGAAAGATCGGGGAAGACCGGTTTTTGCGCCTGGCTCACGGCCCGGGGCGCGGGTTGAGGGGGTTGCTGAGTCGAGGTTCCGGCGCAAGCCGCCAGCAAGAAAACCACCGAAAGAGGGACGAGGGGTGCGAAGCGTTTGAGCATGGCACGGCCTGTGTCGTTTTTTTAAGATGCGACACTCTGCCTGTCCAGGCATCGTTATGCAAATTTAATCCGATAAAGTGTGACCTAAAAGCCGCGGCAAAATGTCTAAGGCGCGTCCTTCCAGCCTCACATCGACCCGGTCGCTCAATTCGGTCCGCCCCGGATCGATCTCCACGGTCATCCCGCCGTGGCGCGCCACCATCAGGATCGGCTGGAGGATATAGGGAAAGCTCGCGGTGGTGCCAATGCTGATGGCCAGCTCGAAACCTTCCCGCATTTCCCATTCCAGCGTCTCCAGCGCGGCCTCCGGCAGACGCTCCTCGAACAGCACCACCGGCGGCCTCACCACGCCCCCGCAGGCGCCGCAGCGCGGCGGCAGCGGCCGCGTCAACACCTCATCCCACGTCCCGCCCGACGCGCCGCACTGGCCACAGCGCAACGGCTCCAGTTCGCCATGGATCTCGACGAGCTGGTCGGTCGGCGAGCCGGCGCGGCGGTGGAAGCCGTCGATGTTCTGGGTCAGCACCCAGCAGCCCGGTTTGCGCCGCTGCAAATCGGCGATGGCCCGGTGGGCGGCGTTAGGTTCGGCGCGGCGGCAGGCGCGCCCCAGTTCGGCGAGGTATTTCCAGCACAGCGCCGGGTCCCGCGCCAGGGTCGAGCCGGAGAGCGCCGCCTCGATGGGCAGGCCCTCGGGGGTCAGGCCGTTGTACAGCCCGCCCAGGCCCCGGTAGGTGGGCAGGCCGGAGTCCGCCGAAAGCCCGGCGCCGGTGACGATCAGGATGCGCTCGGCGCGCGCGATGGCGCGGCTCGCGGTGTGCAGCAGGCGGTCGTCCATGGCCCGTCCTCCTCAGTGGTTCACGGTCAGCGCGAGCATCACCGACAACTGGCAGAGCGGACGGCCGCTCTCGGCCCGCCACTGGTTGAAGGCCGCCTGCATGGCCGCCTGGTCCCGCTGGCTGGTGGGCGCCTTGTCCAGCACCTGCTGGGCCTTGAGGGCGGCCACCACGTCCTCGCTGGGCACGAAGGTGTCCTTGCCGGCCATGCGCAGGAAGCGCGGCGCCGACAGCCCGCCCAACTGGCTGCCATGGCGGAACAGGTAGCGCCACAACCCGACGATGTCCTCCTCCGGCCAGTCGGCGAGGAAATCGCCGAAGCGACCATGGCGCTGGCGGATGTCGAGGATCATCTGGGCATTGCGCGGCACGCTCTTGAGCTTGCCCAGGTAGCGGATCAGCCGGGCGTCCTGCATCAGCCGCTCCAGGTGTTCGGCGCCCATCAGCACCACCTTCTCCGGGTCGAAGCCGAAGAAGACTTCCTCGAAGGCCGGCCACTTGGCGTCCACCAGGCTGTGCTTGAGGCCGGCGCGGAACACCCGCCGGGTCAGCAGGGACAGGTAGCGGTCGTCGCCCTCGGCGCGCAGCTCGGCCTCGTCGCGCGGCACTGGCAGGCGCGCCTGCAAGGCCGCCTCGGAGCCCAGGCGGTTCAGGCAGAATTCGTGGAGCCAGCGGTAATCGCGCATGCCTCGTATCGGTCTCCGTTACAGGTTCATCACGTCGAGGAAACGCGGGGTGGCGCTCTCGTCGATGCGCAGGCTGGCGAAGTCGAACAGGTCGCGATCGGCCAGTTGCGAGGGCACCACGTTCTGCAAGGCGCGGAACATGATCTCGGTGCGGCCCGGCGACTTGCGCTCCCACTCCAGCAGCATCTCCTTGACCACCTGGCGCTGCAGGTTCTCCTGGGACCCGCACAGGTTGCACGGGATGATGGGGAACTGCTTGAGCTGGGCGTAGGCCTCGATGTCCTTCTCGCTGCAATACGCCAGCGGGCGGATCACCACGTTACGGCCATCGTCGGCCCGCAGCTTGGGCGGCATGGCCTTGAGGGTGCCGCCGTAGAACAGGTTGAGGAAGAAGGTCTCCAGGATGTCGTCGCGGTGGTGACCCAGGGCCATCTTGGTGGCGCCGATCTCGTCGGCGAAGGTATACAGCGTGCCCCGCCGCAGGCGCGAGCAGAGCGAGCAGGTGGTCTTGCCCTCGGGAATCTTCTGCTTCACCACCGAGTAGGTGTCCTTTTCGACGATGTGGTACTCCACGCCGATGGAAGACAGGTATTCGGGGAGTACGTGTTCGGGGAAGCCGGGCTGCTTCTGGTCCAGGTTCACCGCGACGATCCCGAAGCGGATCGGCGCCACCTTCTGCAGGTACAGCAGGATGTCGAGCAGGGTGTAGCTGTCCTTGCCGCCGGACAGGCAGACCATCACCTTGTCCCCGTCCTCGATCATGTTGAAGTCGGCGATGGCCTCGCCGGCCTGGCGACGCAGGCGTTTCTGCAGTTTGTTCTGGTTGACCGAAAGGGTGCCCATGGTGCGCGGAATCCGAGGGGTGCGAAAAAGTCGGGTATTTTACGCGCAAAGCGTGGCGCGCCCCACCCCCGTCCGGCTCCCCGTGCTAGGTTCTCGGAACCGCCCGCGCCTTCGCCCGTGGCGACGACCCGCCCCGCCGGGTTTCTTCTGTACCGCACAGGCCGCGCCATGAGCCCCTCGCCCCTCCCCGATTTCCACCCGGACCAGGACCTCGCCGATCAGGCATTGGAGCTGCTGCGCGCGGCGCCGGAGGGCTTGGGCGAATACGCGCTGATCCAGGGCCTGCGCGCGCGCCATTCCACCCACCTGCCGCGCCTCGCCCTCAGCGATCGGCTGGTGCTGTTCCGCACCCACTTCCTGCTGTTCAACGCGCTGTACCGCCTGCGCGACCGCCTCTGGCACGAGCGGTCGGGCAACTTGGTCATCCAGCCCCTGTGCATCCGCCTGCTGCCTTACGCGCAGGGGCATCAGGGCCTGGACGAGGCCGATCCGCTACGGGCGTACTACCTGGACACGCGCCACCTGCGGGAGACCACGGCCCATGACGTGGAAGCCCTGTTGGAAAGCTTCTGGACCCGCATGCACGGCGGCGAGGAGCGGCAGGCGGCCCTCGCGCTGTTCGAGCTGGACGAACGGGACGGGCGTATCGATCTGCCGCGCATCCGCCGCCGCTACCGGGAACTGGTCAGCCTGCATCATCCCGACCGGGGCGGCAGCACCAGCCGCCTGCAATCCATCAACCGGGCGATGGAGATTCTGCGCCGCTATTACCGCTGAATAAGACGGGACGATTCGCTCTAAGCCCCCGACGCCCACGCCAGGCGGCCCTCCTATACTCCTCATGAAGTCGCGCGCGCGGGCGAATCGGCGTTCTCGAGGGCGGGCCGGCCTTTGCCTCCCGCCTTCCGGTCACGAGGTAACCAGCATGATCCAGCATGTCGTGGGACTCTTCACCCATCCCGACCGCGAATGGCAGGAGATTCGCGAAGAAGACGAAACCCTGGGGTGCCTGTACCTGACCCATATCCTGGTCCTGGCGGCGATCCCGGCGGTCTCTGCCTACATCGGCACCAGCCAAGTGGGCTGGTCCATCGGCGACCGCGAACCGGTGCTGCTCACCCCCTCCAGCGCGTTGCAGATGACCTCGCTGGCCTATCTCGCGATGCTCGTCGGCGTGGCGCTGATGGGTGCGTTCATGCATTGGATGGCGCGCACCTACGGCGCCAATCCGCGCTTCACCGACTGTGTGGTGTTCGCCGCCTACTGCGCCACCCCACTGTTCATCGGCGGCCTCGCCGCGCTCTACCCCCATCTGTGGCTGGGCGCCCTGGTCGGCATCGCCGCCATCGCCTACTCGGTGTACCTGCTGTACGTGGGCCTGGCCACCTTCATGGGAATTTCCCAGGAGGAAGGCTTCCTGTTCGCCAGCTCGATACTGGCGGTGGGCCTGGTGGTGCTGGTGGCGATGATCGCCCTGTCGGTGATCGCCTGGGAAATGGGCGCCGGCCCGGTCTACCTGCTCTGACCGCGGGTCGGCGCGGCCCAAGTCCCGCCCCAGAGCGGCGGGACACAATGAATTGAAACCCTTTGCCCCCTCGCCGTCTAAGGCTATACGGCCGTTCATCGTCCGATCTCCGGCCGACAGGATGTTTACAGGCTGCTTAAGGAGGCCTTCCATGACCCCGCATTTCGTGTCGCTGTTCACCCGTCCGGAGCGCGCCTGGGACGATATTCGCCAGGATGAAAAAAGCAATGGCCTGCACTACCTGGGCCATTTGCTACTGCTCGCGCTGATCCCCGCCGTGAGTCTCTACGTGGGCACCACCTATACCGGCTGGAGCCTCGTGGAGAATGAAGAAGTCCGACTCGACAACGCCAGCGCCTTGAAGCTGTGCGCCCTGCTGTACGTCGCCATTCTTCTCGGAGTATTCGTCATGGGCGCCTTCGTGCGCTGGATGACCCGCTCCTTCGATGCCCGCCCGAGCTTCAACGAGTGCGTCGGCTTCATCGCCTACGTGTCCACGCCGTTCTACCTGGCCGGGCTGACCGGGCTCTACCCGAGCCGCTGGCTGGCGGTGGCGATCCTGCTGGCCGCATCGATCTATTCCGCCTTCCTGCTATTCGTCGGCCTGCCGCGCTTCATGCGCATCCCCCACCAGAAGGGCGCGCTGTTCTCCACCTCGGTGATGGCCGTCGGCCTGCTGGTGCTGGTGAACTCGATGGTCGGCATGATCCACCTCTGGCAACTGTCCATGTACCCGCACTACGAGCGCACCACCCAGGACCAAGGCTACCCGACCGTCGACGAACGTCCGCAGAAGGTACCGGAGGGCCTGTAACCCCCTCCCTGCTCGGGCATAATCGCCGCCTTCAGGAGTGATTCATGCCCGACCGCCTGCTCGCGAAGGTGGAGGCCTGCTACCAGCAGGCCGAAGCCTTTTTCCACCGCCGCTTCACCCGTCCCGAGGTCAGCTTCAAGCTGCGTGGCCAGAAAGCCGGGGTGGCCCATCTGCACGAAAATCGCCTGCGCTTCAACCCTCGGCTTTACCACGAGAACCAGGACGACTTCCTGCGCCAGACGGTGCCCCATGAGGTCGCCCATCTGGTCGCCCATCAGGTCTTTGGCGCCCGCATCCAGCCTCACGGCGAGGAATGGCGACTGATCATGCGTGGCGTTTACGACCTGCCGCCCGACCGTTGCCATCGCTATGCGGTGGAGCGGCGCCCGGCCCTCCGCTATCTCTACCGTTGCGCCTGCGAGGGCCAGGAGTTTCCCTTCTCCGCCCAGCGCCATGCCCTGGTCGCGCGGGGCCGCCGTTACCTCTGCCGGCGTTGCCGGGCGAGCCTCGCCTTCACCGGCGAACGGCGCCTGGAATGAACTAGCCCAGCACACCGCCGTCGCGCAACCCGGCGATCTCCGCGTCCCCATACCCGCAGGCCCGCAAGGCCTCATCGGTGTGGGCTCCCAGGGCCGCGCCGATGTGGCGCGGCGCCGGCAGCCCGGTGGAGAAGCGCAGCGGACAGGCCAGTTGCCGCTGGGGGCCGCCTTCGTCCCGAGGCACGTCGGTCACCACGCTCCGGGCGCGCAACTGCGGGTGCTCCAGGGCCTCGGCCAGGGTCAGCACAGGCTCCACGCAGGCATCGACCTCCGCGAAGCGCGAACACCACTCGGCGAAATCCCGGGACTCGAAGCAGGCCGCCACCTGGCGCTTGAAGGCTCGCTGAATCTGCGCGTCGGCGCCGGGCTCCGGGGCGGCCTCGGCCGGCAGCCCAAGGACCGCGCAGAGCGCCCGCCGGAAAGGCGCCTCCAGGCTGCCCACGGCGAACCAGCGGCCATCCCGGGTGCGGTAATAGTCGTAGAAGCCGCCGCCGTTCAGGGCCAACCCTTCCGGCCGGGGCTCGACTCCGGCGGCCAGGTAGCCGGCGCCGGCCATGGCATGCAGGCTGAAGACACAATCGGTCATGCTCACGTCCACCTGCTGGCCCACGCCGCTGTGCTGGCGCTGGATCACCGCCGCCAGCAGGCCGATCACCGCGTGCAGCGAACCGCCCGCCACGTCGGCGAGCTGCACGCCCAGGGGCGGCGGCCCCTCGCCGGCCCGTCCGGCGTAGCTGGCCAGGCCGGACAGGGCCAAGTAGTTCAGGTCGTGCCCGGCCCGCTGGCGATAGGGCCCGGTCTGCCCGTAGCCGCTGAGGGAAACGTAGATGAGCCGGGGGTTCACCGCCTTCAGCGCCGCGTAGCCCAGCCCCAGGCGCTCCATCACGCCGGGGCGGAACTGCTCCAGCAGGATGTCGTGGCGCCGCACCAGGCGCTTCACCACCTCCACCGCCTCGGGCCGCTTGAGGTCGAGGGCGAGGCTGCGCTTGCCGCGATTCAGGTAGGCGTGGCTGGCCGATACGCCGTCCGCGTGGGGCGGCAACAGGCGCACCAGGTCGGCGCGCCCGGGGGCCTCCACCCGCAGCACGTCGGCGCCCAGGTCGGCCAGCAGCAGCGAGGCGAAGGGCCCCGGCAGGAGGGTGGAGAAATCCAGGACGCTCAGGGACGCCAGCGGGCCGCTCATGGGGTCGCTCCGGTCAGCCATACCGGGCTAACGGTAGACGCGGCGGACGGCCACGGCAACGACGCCAGCCGGCGGGCGCGGGGGCACCCCGTCAGACGAGCCGAATTATCCCGTTACCCACGCAGTCATTAGCACGATCGGCTCCGCTCGGCGGAGCGCATTCCTTCGGTGATGGAGATACCTCGTGCACACTCCCGGCCTTTTTTCCCGCAGCCGCCTGCCCGCGTCGCTGCTCGGTCTGCTCATGCTGCCTCTGGCGGTTTTCCTGATGGTCGGTGGCGTCCGTCTGTTCCTCTCGGGCGGTAGCGGCTACTACCCGTTAGCGGGCCTGGCCCTGGGCATCACCGGCGTGCTGCTGTTGCTCGCCCGACACGCCGCCCTTGGCGTGTTCGGCGTCCTGCTGCTGGGCAGCAGCGCCTGGGCGCTGTGGGAGGTGGGGCTGCAATGGTGGCAACTGGTGCCGCGCCTGGCGCTGTGGTTCGTGTTCGGCCTGGTCCTGCTGCTGCCGGCGATGCGCCGTCCGCTCAGGGGGCGGACGCGCCTGCCCGGTGCCATCCTGGCGGCCGGCGTGGCGCTGGCCGGCGGTATCGCGCTGTGCAGCCAGTTCGTCGGCGACCCGGCCGAAGTGCGCGGCGCCCTCGATCGCGAGGCCGCCGCCCCCGCGCCGGCCGGGGCGAACCCTGCCCTGGCCGGCGGCGACTGGCCGTCCTACGGCGGCGATGCCCGGGGCCAGCGCTATTCCCCCCTGGCCCAGATCACCCCGGAGAACGTCGGCCGCCTGGAACTGGCCTGGAGCTACCGCACCGGCGATCGCCCCGGCCCCGACGATCCCCAGGAGACCACCGCCGAGAACACCCCGCTGAAGGTCAACGGCACGCTTTACGTGTGCACGCCCCACAGCCAGGTGATCGCCCTCGACCCGGACGACGGCCGGGAACTGTGGCGCTATGACCCGCGCCTGAGCACCCAGCAGGCGGACAGCTTCAAGGGCTGGGGGCACATGACGTGCCGGGGCGTCGCCTACCACGAGGACACCACGGCGGCCGGCCGCGAATGCCCCCGGCGACTGTTCCTGCCCACCGCCGATACTCGGCTGATCGCCCTGAACGCGGACACCGGCCAGGTCTGCCCCGGCTTCGGCGACAACGGCGCGGTGGACCTCTCCACCGGCATCGGCGGCTTCGTCGCCGGCGGCTACTACTCCACCTCGCCCCCCGGGGTGAGCCGCGACTTGGTGATCATCGGCGGCCACGTCAGCGATAACCTGTCCGAGGACGAACCCTCCGGCGTGGTGCGCGCCTACGACGTGCACGACGGCCACCTGGTGTGGAACTGGGACAGCGGCAATCCCGACGACACCGCGCCCCTGGCGCCGGGCCGCACCTACACCCGCAACTCGCCGAACATGTGGTCGGTGATGAGCCTGGACGAGGACCTGGGCCTGCTCTATCTGCCCATGGGCAACCAGATGCCCGACCAGTGGGGCGGCGACCGCACGCCGCAGTCGGAAACCTACAGCGCCGGGGTCACCGCCCTGGAGATCGCCACCGGGCGGGTACGCTGGACCTTCCAAATGACTCACCACGACCTCTGGGACATGGACGTGGGCGGCCAGCCGACCCTGGTCGACCTGAACACCGCCGACGGCGTGAAGCCGGCGCTGATCGCCTCCACCAAGCAGGGCAGCCTGTACATCCTCGACCGCCGCACCGGCACGCCGATCTTCCCGGTGGACGAGGTGCCGGTGCCCCAGGGCGCGGCCTCCGGCGACTTCACCGCGCCGACCCAGCCGCTTTCCTCGGTCAATTTCTCGCCCAAGCCGCTCCAGGAGCGGGACATGTGGGGCGGCACGCCCTTCGACCAAATGCTCTGCCGGCTGCGCTTTCGCGCGCTGCGCTACGAAGGCATGTTCACCCCGCCGTCGCTCCAGGGCTCCCTGGTCTACCCCGGCAACTTCGGGGTGTTCGACTGGGGTGGCATCGCCGTCGACCCGGTTCGCCAAGTGGCCTTCGTCAACCCCAACTACATGGCTTTCACCTCCACCCTGGTGCCTCGCGAGAAGGTGGACGGCGGCCAGGCCCGCAAGAGCGAGACCGAGGGGGTTCAGCCCAATGCCGGGGCTCCCTTCGGCGTGATCCTCGAAGCCCTGCTGTCGCCCCTCGGCCTGCCCTGCCAGACGCCGCCGTGGGGCTACGTGGCGGCGGTCGACCTGACCGATGGCAAGGTCCTGTGGAAGCACAAGAATGGCACCGTGCGCGACAACGCGCCGCTGCCCGTGCCGCTGCCCATGGGCGTGCCGAGCCTGGGCGGCCCGCTGCTCACCGCCGGCGGCGTGGGCTTCCTCGCCGGCACCCTCGACCAGTACCTGCGCGCCTACGACATGCGCACCGGCGAGCAACTCTGGGAAGGCCGCCTGCCGGCCGGCGGCCAGGCCACGCCCATGACCTACCGGGGGCGCGACGGGCGCCAGTACGTCCTGATCGTCGCCGGTGGCCACGGCTCCCTGAAGACCCGCCAGGGCGACTACGTCATGGCGTTCGCCCTGCCGCGCGCATGAGCCGGACGCGCGCATCGCTGCTGGGGCTGGCGCTGTTGCTGGCCGGCTGCGCCGGCGCCGGACGCCCGGTGCTGCTGGTGGGCAGCCAGACCCAGGCGCCCGGCGAGGGGCTGTACCGCTACCGCTTCGACGCCGAACGGGGCCTGGTCGCCGCCCAGCCGGATCAGCGCCTGGGCAGCGACAACAGTTCCTGGCTGGCGCTCTCCGCCGACCGGCGCCGGCTGTTCGTCGCTCACGAGAACGGGCCGGGCCAGGCCAACCCCCGGGGCGCCGTCGGCAGCTTCGCCATCGGCCCCGGCGACCGGCGGCTGGCGCCCCTGTCGCGGGTGGCCAGCGGCGGCGACGAGCCGACCTACCTGAGCCTGGCGCCCGACGGTCGCTTCCTGTTCGTCGCCCACTACGCGGCGCAGGCCGAGCCCGGCGGCGACCTCACCGTGCTGCCGGTGGATGCCCAGGGGCGGCTCGGCCCGCCCCGACAGCGGCTGCGCCACCCCGCCCGGGGCGTCGACGAGGCGCGCCAGGCTTCCAGCCACGTGCACGCCGCCGTGCCCTCCCCCGACGGCCACTACCTGTTCGCCAGCGACCTGGGGGCGGACCGCGTGTATGCCTACCGCTACCGGCCGGACGCCGCCGCGCCCCTGGCGCCGGCGAAGCCGCCGTTCCTGGCCACGCCACCGGGCGGCGGGCCGCGTCACCTGGTGTTCGACGCCGACGGCGCCCACGCCTACCTGACCCTGGAAATGGCCGACGAAGTGGTCGTCCTCGAGCGCCACGGCGCCCGCCTGGTTCCGCGCCAGCGCCTGCCCCTGGCGGAGGCCGGGCCGCCGCCGGTCTCGGAGGGCGACCCGCGCCGGGCCGGCGCGCTGCGCTTGTCGGCCGACGGGCGCGTCCTCTACGCCGTCAGCCGGGGCCCGCGCAGCCTGCTGGCGGCATACGCCGTGGACCCGGCCAGCGGCCGCCTGCGCCTGCTTCAGCGGCGCCCCCTGGAAGGCCGCGAACCCCGGGATATCGCCCTCGACCCCAGCGGCCGCTGGCTGCTGGTGGCCGACCAGGGCAGCGACGAGCTGCTGGTGATCCGCCGCGACCCGGCCAGCGGCCGGCTGCTGGAGACCCATCAACGCCTGGCGCTGCCCCGGCCCCTGGCGTTGCGCTTCCTCGACGCCCCCTGAAACGACGAAACCCGCCGGGAGGCGGGTTTCGTAGCGACGCCGGGGCGTCAGGCCATTTCGCTGCGGGGCGGCAGCGGGGCCTCGGAAGAACCGCCGCTGGCCAGCTCGCGGCGCAGCGTGTCCTCGTCCAGTTGCTTGCACCACTTGGCCACCACCACGGTGGCCACGCCGTTGCCCACCAGGTTGGTCAGGGCGCGGGCCTCGGACATGAAGCGATCGATGCCGAGGATCAGCGCCAGCCCCGCCACCGGCAGGTGGCCCACGGCGGACAGGGTCGCGGCCAGCACGATGAAGCCCGAGCCGGTGACCCCGGCGGCGCCCTTCGAAGCGATCAGCAGCACCAGCAGCAGGGTGATCTGGTGGGTGATATCCATGGGCGTGTCGGTGGCCTGGGCGATGAACACGGCGGCCATGGTCAGGTAGATGGAGGTACCGTCCAGGTTGAAGGAATAGCCGGTGGGGATCACCAGGCCGACCACCGACTTGTTGCAGCCGAGCTTCTCCATCTTGGCGATCAGCCGGGGCAGCGCCGATTCCGACGACGAGGTGCCGAGCACGATCAGCAGTTCCTCGCGGATGTACTTGACGAACTTCAGCACGCTGAAGCCGTGGGCCCGAGCGATGGTGCCCAGCACCAGCAGCACGAACAGCACGCAGGTGACATAGAAGCACAGCATCAACTGGCCGAGTTGCACCAGGGAACCCACGCCGTACTGGCCGATGGTGAAGGCCATGGCGCCGAGGGCGCCGATGGGCGCGACCTTCATGATCACGTTGATGATGTTGAACATCACCTGGGAGATGCGCTCGATGAACTCGAACACCGGCCGGCCGTAGTCGCCCAGGCGGTGCAAGGCATAGCCGAACAGCACCGAGAAGAACAGCACCTGGAGGATGTCGCCATTGGCGAAGGCCCCCACCACGGTCGCCGGGATGATGTTCATCACGAAGTCGATGGTGCTCTGCTTCTCGCCAGCGGCGGCGTAGGCGGCGATGCCCTTGGTGTCCAGGGTCGCCGGGTCGACGTGCATGCCCGCGCCGGGCTGTACCACGTTCACCACCACCAGGCCGATGATCAGCGCCACGGTGGAGACCACCTCGAAATACAGCAGCGCCATGCCGCCGGTCTTGCCCACCGCTTTCATGCTCTGCATGCCGGCGATACCGGTGACCACGGTGCAGAAGATGATCGGCGCGATGGCCATCTTGATCAGTTTGACGAAGCCATCCCCCAGGGGTTTGAGGGCGACGGCGGTTTGCGGATAGAAGTGGCCGAGCAGGACCCCGATGGCGATTGCCACCAGCACTTGCACATACAAGCTTTTATAGAAGGGTGGGCGGGACATGGCAGTTTCCTCGCGGGTGGCGGCGCGGCCGCGGACGCATCGCCACCGGACTTCGTACACCTCCCTGGACGGGAGACTTTGTTGTGGGCGCGCGGGCCGCTGGCCATGGCGCGCCCTCGCTCATCGCAAGGCTCATGCCAGGTCATGGGGGTTGGCCGGGAGCCTGTGGGCGCGGGCCTCGCTACCGCCGGGCGGTAGCCACGAGGCATGCCGATGGCGGGATTCCGCCTCCCGCGCCGGGGGATTTCCGCCAGCGCACCCCGCCCGGCGGTGGGCGGCGGCCCGTGCCTCAGGCGCTGCCGAAGCGAATGTGGAAGGCGGCGCCGCCCAGGTCGGAGGCGTGCAGGCTGAGGCCGCCGTCGTAGCTCTCAATGATGTCGCGCACCACCGCCAGGCCGATGCCCTGGCCGGGGTGCTGGGTGTCCAGCCGCTCGCCGCGCTGGAGAATGCGCGCATGCTGGTCCTCGGGCACGCCGGGGCCGTCGTCCTCGACCCATAGCTCGCAACCGCCGAGGCCCGCCTGGGCGCGGACGCGAACCCGCCCCAGGCACAGCCGGTAGGCGTTCTCCAGCAGGTTACCGAGCAATTCCAGCAACGCCCCCTGCTCCATGGGCAGGTGCAGGTGGGGGTCGAAGGCCCGCTCCACGCGCACGCGCTTGTCGCGGTAGACCTTGTCGAGGGCCTCGCAGAGGGTGTCCAGCAGCGGCGCCAGACGCACCCGGTGGCGCACCAGGCCGCTCTTGCGCAGGGTGGCGCGCTGCAATTGGTAGCCGATCTGCTGGCTCATGCGTTCCACCTGGCTTTGCAGCACCTGGGCCTGCTCGCGGTTGTGGGGCTGGGTGGCGATCACCTCGCCGACGCTCTGTAGCACCGACAGCGGGGTCTTCAGGCTATGGGCCAGGTCGCCCAAGGAATCCCGGTAACGCTGGCGCTGGCGGCGCTCGCCGTCGAGCAGGCGGTTCAGGGAGTCGGTCAGGCGCAGCAATTCCCGGGGGTGATCGCGGCTCAGGCGCTCGCGGGCGCCCGACTCGATCTCGTCCAGCTCCTCGCGCAGCCCGCGCAGGCTGCGGAAACCCCAGGTCAGGCCGAGCCAGAGCAGGCCCAGCAGGAACAGCAGCGCGGCCCCCAGCCAGAAGTACAACTGGTCGCGGAAGCCGTCGAGCATGTGGGTGAAGTCGCGGGTCGGCTGCATGGCGATGAAGCTGAAGGAAGCGGCCTCCTCCCCTTGCAGGCGCAGTTCCACGTCGTAGACGAAGTATTCCTCGCCCTCGGCGTCGCGGGTGCGCCGGAATTCGGTGGCGCCGTTGCCGTCGAAGCGCGGCTGGTAGTCGATGGATTCGTCGTCGGCCGAGCGGGAGCGCCAGACCAGCCGGTTGTCGCGGTCGTAGATATAGCCGAGCAGCTTGGCCTCGGGCAGGTTGAACTCCTCGTCGGGCAGGCGCCTGGGCATCTTCAGGCGACCGCCCTCGAAGCGCGCCGCGCCGATCAGGGTGCTGGCATCGGAGGCCAGGCGCTGCTCGATGACCTTCTCCAAGGTGGAGCTGAACACCCCCAGCAGCGCCGGCAGCAGGGCCAGCATGAACAGCACCGCCAGCGCCGCCGCCCCCAGCATCAGGCGCAGGCGCAGGGAAAAGCCCCGGCCACCCGGCAGCGGCCAGGGCATTCTCACCGGCAGCGCTCGGTGAACAGGTAGCCCTGGCCGCGCACGGTATCGATGGGGCGGAAGCCCGAGGCTGCCTCCAGCTTGCGCCGCAAGCGGCCCACCAGCACCTCGATGACGTTGGGGTCGCGGTCGCCGTCGTCGGGGTAGAGCTGCTCCATCAGGCGGTCCTTGGCCACCACTTGCTGCTGGTGGCGCATGAGGTATTCGAGGATGCGGTATTCGTAGGCGGTCAGCCCCATGGGCTGGCCGTCCATCAGCGCCTGCTTGCGGTTCAGGTCGAGGCTCAGGGGGCCGGCCTCGATGGTGGACTGGGTGAAGCCGGCGGCGCGGCGCAGCAAGGCATTGAGGCGCGCCTCCAGCTCCTCGAACTGGAACGGCTTGACCACGTAGTCGTCGGCGCCGGCGGCCAGGCCTTCCACCTTGTCCTGCCAGTTGCCCCGGGCCGTGAGGATCAGGATCGGCAGGTCGCGCCCCTGGCCGCGCAACTGGCGGATCAGGTCCAGCCCGCTCATGCCTGGCAGCCCCAGGTCCACCACCGCCAAGTCATGATGGTATTCCTGGGCGTGATACAACGCCTCTTCGGCATTGGGCACCGCGTCCACCACGTGTCCCTGCTCGCTCAGGCGGGTAAAGAGGTGATGGCGCAGCAGCGCCTCGTCTTCCACCACCAATAGTTTCATCGGTCGCTCCTCGGCGGGGCGCGGTTCGCCGCGCCCCGCGTGCGTCGTCCCACCGCGCTCGCCGCCGGCCGGTAGCACCGGCGCGGGCGGGACGCGGCCGGTCAGAAGTAGTAGTTCGCGCCCAGGTATGCCTGCCCGGTGCTGTGCAGGTCAAGCGAACCGGCCTTGGCGCCGTCGTGGCCCTTGACCTCGACGCTGGCGTTGCTGCGCAGGTAGCGATAGCCGCCTTCCACCGAGAAGTTGTCGGCGACCTTCTGCAGGACACCGGCCTGCACGCCGGCGGCATAACCGATATCGCTGTCGCGGCGGTAGCCGGAGGCGTTCTGGCTCAGCTTGGTCAGGCCCAGGGTGGCGCCAGCGAACAGCTTGGTGCTGTCGGTGATCGGCAGGAAGGCATCATAGCTGCCCAGCAGGTTGCGCTGGCGCAGGTTCAGGTCGTGGTGGTAGTCGCCGGTCAGGCTTTCGTAGGTGGCGTACCAGCGGCCCTGGTCGTTCTCCTCGCCGGCGCGGATGCCGTAGGTGCTGGCGTGCTTGAGCACATCGTCGTACTTGGGGTCGCCCATGTTGCGCTCCAGGCCGCTGGAGCGCTCCATGTTGCTGGTGCTCTGGCCGATGGTCAGGCCGGCGAAGGGGTCCGCCGCCTGGCTGGACAGCGCGACGAAGGACAGGCCGGTGGCCAAGGCGAGTCGGGTCAGACAAGTGTTCATCGAAATTCCTCCAAGGGTGAACGGGTCGGCGGACATGCTGGACCAGTGGCCCTGAACCGCGCCTGAACCCTTGCTGAACCGTCGCTGAACGATGCCGCCTAAAGCCCCCGGGCGCGCCAGCCGGCGAAGGCGAACAGCCCCGCTAGCCCCGCCAGCAGGGCCAGCCAGCCGGCGTGCTGCCAGACATAGCCGGCGCCGTAGCCCACCAGGCTCGACCCCAGGTAATACGCGCACAGGTACAACGCCGAGGCCTGGGCCTTGGCGCCCCGGGCGCGCTGGCCCACCTGGCCGCTGGCCACCGCATGGGCGGCGAAGAAGCCCAGTGTGAAGCAGCCCAAGCCGGCGACGGCGGCGCCCAGCCAGGGCAGCGCGCACAGCGCCACACCCGCCAGCATCAGGCCGATGCCGCCGCGCACCACCCGTCGCGCGCCGAGGCGCGGCACCAATCGGCCGCCCCAGCCGGCGCTGAAGATGCCGATCAGGTAGACACCGAACAGCAGGCCGATGGCCGTCGGCGACAGGCCGAAGGGCGGCGCCGCCAGGTGGAAGCCGATGTAGTTGAACAGCGCCACGAAGCCGCCCATCAGCAGGAACGCCAGGCCGAACAGCCGGCGCAGCTCGGCATCGGCCAGGTGCCGGCGGAAATTCCCCAGCAGGCCCCGCAGGCTCAGGGATTGGGGACGGAAGTGCCGGGACGGCGGCAGCAGCCAGGCGAACAAGGCCAGGGCCGCCAGGGCCAGCGCGGCGATGCCGCCCACGGCCAGCCGCCAGCCGCCCAGGTCGCTGAGGGCGCCGGCCAGCAGCCGGCCGAGCAGGCCGCCCAGGGCGGTGCCGCCGATGTACAGGCCCATGGCCGCCGGCAGCGCGTCGGGGTCGAATTCCTCGCCGACATAGGCCATGGCCAGGGCCGGCAGGCCGCTCAGGGCGAGGCCGAGGGCCGCCCGGAGCGCCAGCAGCCCATGCCAGGTGGTCATCAGCGCGCAGCCCAGGCCGAGCAGGCCGGCCAACCCGAGGGCCAGCGCCATCACCGGCTTGCGCCCGAAGCGTTCGCCGAGGGCGCCGGCCAGCAGCAGGCAGGCCGCCAGGCTCAGGGTGGTCAGGGACAGCGCCAGGCTGCTGGTGGCCGGCGATACGCCGAAGTCCCGCGCCAATTGGGGCAGCAGGGGCTGCACGCAGTACAGCAGGGCGAAGGTGGCGAAGCCGGCGCAGAACAGCGCCCAAGTGGCGCGCCGGTAGGCGGACGTGCCGCGCAGCAGGTGGGTGGGAGCCGATGCCATGGGTCCTCCGAAAAGCCCGACCGGGACGGTCGCGAAGAGGTCCAGGCTAGCACGGGGCCCGGGTCCGCCCGGCGGCGGGCGGCGGCACGGCGAAAAAAGCCGACCGGCAAGCCGGTCGGCCAGGACTCACCTCGCGCTTCGACGAAGCGCGGCGCCAGTCTGGCAAAACCGCGGGCCGCGAACCGTTGAGCGTTGGTAACCGTTCTGCAACCGAATGTAAACCGGACGTGACTGGCCGGTTCGCGCCGCGCACGGCAGAATGCGGACCATGACCCACGCCCATCCCGCCTGCTGCGGCCCGTTCGACTTCGCCTGGCCCCTGCCCCACGCCCTCCCCGGCGTGCGCTGGGCGGCCTGCCGTTTCGACCCGGCGCGCCTCGACCCGGGGGCCTTCCGCCAGTGCGCGGTGCCGATGCCGGCGAGCATCGAGCGTGCGGTGGCCAAGCGCCGCGCGGAATACCTGGCCGGCCGCCTGTGCGCGCGGGAGGCGCTTCGGCCGCTGCTGGGGCGGCCGGCGATCCCGGCCATCGGCGAGGATCGCGCGCCGGTGTGGCCCGCCGGGGTTTGCGGGTCCATCAGCCACGGCTCGGGCCTGGCCGCTGCGGTGGCCGCCGCGGAAACCGACTGGCGCGGGCTCGGCCTGGACATCGAGGAACACTTGCCGGACGAGCGCGCCGAGCGGTTGGCCGGGGAGATCCTGGTGCCGGACGAGTTGCGCCGGCTCGCCGGATTGCCGGCCCCGGCGCGGGCCCGTCGCGTCACCCTGACCTTCTCGTTGAAGGAAAGCCTGTTCAAGGCGCTCTACCCCCTGGTCCGGCAACGCTTCTACTTCGAGGCCGCCGAGGTGCTGGACTGCGCCGAGGGCCAGGCGCGCCTGCGCCTGCTGGTCGACCTGAACGAGGAGTGGCGGGCCGGGCGCGAATTGCGGGGGCTCTATGGGGTGCGCGGCGACCACCTGCTGAGCCTGGTGGCGGTCGCCGCCTGAACCGGACCGAAAACGACCGGCGCGAGGCCGGTCGTCCTGGGGCGGTGGCGACGGGCCCGGTGGGCTCACGCGCCCGGGCCCGCTCGCCTCAGCTCCCCGTGCCGCCGTTGCAGCCCTTGGCCAGGTAGTCGCTGGCGGCCTTGGCCTTGATGATGCCGTAGCCGTAGTAGGCGTCGCGGCCGGCGGTGCCCCGGTCCTCGGCGGTGACGTTCAGCGCGTTGCGCACCTGCTGGACACTGCATTGCAGGTGCTGGCTCCACACCAGAGCGGCGACCCCGGAGACGTGGGGCGTGGCCATGGAGGTGCCGGACTTGGTGCCGTACTTGTTGCCCGGCACGGTGGACAGCACGCCGACGCCCGGCGCGGCGATCTCCACGTCGCTGTTGTACTGGGAGAACGAGGCGCGCTTGCCGGTACTGTCCACCGCCGCCACGGAAACCACCGAGGCGTAGGCCGCCGGGTAGGAGAGCGTGCTGTTGCCGGCGTTGCCGGCCGCCGCCACCAGCAGCACGCCGTTCTGGTAGGCGCTGTCCATGGCATTGCGCTCGGTGGTGGAGGAGCCGCTGCCGCCCAGACTCATGCTCACCACGTTGGCGCCGGCGTCGCGGCACTGCTGGATCGCCAGCACCAGATCGGAGCCATAGGCCCAGGCGCCGCCGTTGTCGAACACCTTGACGATGTGCAGGCCAAGGTTGCCCGAGCGGCTCACCCCCACCACGCCGAGGTTGTTGCCGCCCAGGGCGGTGATGGTGCCGGCGACGTGGGTGCCGTGGCCGTTGCCGTCCTCGTACCAGTTGCCAGTCTGTCGATTGGCGTTGCCGGTGATGCCGCTGGACGGCAGGTCCTGGTGGCCGAGGGAATAGCCGGTGTCGACGATGCACACCTTGCGGCTGGACACGTTGGCGTCGGATACCTGGGGCGCCTGCACCATGGTGATGCCGTAAGGGGTCTGCTCGGCCATCAGGTAGCGTTTCGGGTCGCGCTCGATGTACTCCACCGAGGGGTCCCGGCGCAGGGCGGCCACTTGCGCGGCGTCCAGGTTGGCGACGCTGGCGCCGACTTGGGCGAGGTGCATGATCGCCTGGGTGCTGGCCCGGCCCAGCACGGTCTCGGCGGCCTGGGTATCGAAGCGTCCCTGGGCCATGGGGCCGACCACGGCGGCCTTGGCGGCATCCGCGTTCCCCCGGTCGGGGGTCTTGTACTTGACGATGTAACGGGCGGTGCCCGGGGTCGCACCGGCGGCATCCGCCATCCGGTCGGCGGCCTGGGTGCTGGCCGATGCGAGGGCCACTACTGCAGCGAAGGCCGTCGCGGTGAAAGCGAGTCCTGACTTCGACGTTTCCATGTAGCGTTCTCCATGATTGTTTTTGTCTCCGGTCGCAACCGGCAGTCCTCACGGTAGCCAAGCTTCGCGCGTTGTGGAGCCGCGCCCCGGCAGTGCCTGTCCCGGTCTTTTACGGACCCAAAAAACGTTTCCGAAACAATTATTTACGCGGTGGGGGCCGTGCTTCGCGCTTGGCGCGAGTCTTGCGAGCGGACGGCAAAACGGCCCTTTAGCGCGACCGCTCGCATTTTCCTGGAACGCTTTTCTTACAACCGCGCGCGGCGCGGGTGCGCCTTACCCGCCGCGTCGGGTAGGCCGGTCCAGAGCCGGAGGCTCGCCGAGGCCATCAAGCCATGGCGCGGGCGCGCACCGCTTCGAGGCTTGGCGAGGCCCGCGCGCCGCCCGGCGCGCCCCCGCCCGGCGCCGGCATCCGCTGGACAAAATCCGCTTTTTCGACAGGGGGCTCGCCGCCGGTCCGCTCCCTCCCGCCACCTGACGAATGGCGCCATGGAACACCGGGTACTCGCTCGAATCGACGCGTCCGGCGATACTGGCGCGCCGACGATGGCGCCCTCGCGCACCCGCGCCGGGGGCACGCGGGCGTACCTTTTCGAGGAATGGACGACATGAAGATGCTTTCCCTCCCCACCCTGCTGATCGCTGGCTTCCTGGGCGGGACCGGCGCGGCCCAGGCCGACACCTTCCGCTGCGGCAGCAAGCTGGTGAGCAGCGGCGACCGCCTCTACGAGGTGGAGCAGAAATGCGGCGCGCCGAGCGACCGCAGCATCGCCGGCTACACCACCGACGCCTATGGGCGCCGGGAATCGCCCATCGAGGAGTGGGTGTACCCCGGCGGCAGCGGGGCCTACACCATCCTCACCTTCGTCGGCGGCCGGCTGAACACCGTGGAGCTGCGCCGCCCCTGAGCCGGGGCCGCTCACGGCGCGCGCAGCGGCTCGAGCAGGCCCTTGAGGCCGTTGTGGTCGATCTCCTGCATCAGCGCCAGCAGGCGGCCGATCTCCCCCGGCGGGAAGCCCACCCGGGCGAACCAGTTGAGGTAGTGGCCCGGCAGGTCGGCGAGCAGGCGGCCCTTGTACTTGCCGAAGGGCATGGTCCGGGTCACCAGCAGGGTCAGGTCTTCGGGTTTCATCTCGCGGCTCCGGCGTCGGCGCCCAGCGCGCCGGCGCGTAGTGTCCCAGAGCGCGGCTCAGGCCTCCACGTCGGCGGTCGCCGGCTGCGCCTGCAAGGGCAGGTGCAGGACCATACGCGTGCCGCGTCCGTCCAGCCCCTCGCCCACGCTCACCCGCCCGCCGTGAGCGCCCAGCATGCCCTGGCAGATGGCCAGGCCCAGGCCGCTGCCGGCCGCGCCGCGATCGCCCCGGGCGGCGGTATAGAACATGTCGAAGACCCGCGCCCGCTCCGCCTCGGGGATGCCCGGGCCCTCGTCGGCGACGGCGAAGCGCAGTTCGTCGGCGTCGACCTCCACCTCCACCCGCAGGCGGCCGTCCACCGGCGAAAAGCGCGCCGCGTTCTCCAGCACATTGACCAGGGCCTGCTCGATCAGCGCGGCGTGCACGTGCAGCAGCGGCAGGTCGTCCGCCAGGCGGGTCTCCAGGCGCAGCGGCGCCAGCACCGGACGCAGGCGCCGCAGGGCGCTGGCGACGATGTCCGCCGGCGCCACCCAGTCACGGTTGAGGGCCAGCCCGCCATGGCCCAGGCGGGTCATGTCCAGCAGGTTCTGGATGTAGCGGTCCAGGCGCTCCGCCTCGTCCCGGGTGCTTTCCAGCAAGGCGCGGCGGTCGCTCGCCGGGATCGCCTCGCCCAGGGCGAGCAGGCTGTCGATGGAGCCCCGCATGGCGGTCAGCGGGGTACGCAGGTCGTGGGACACCGAGGCCAGCAGGGCGCTGCGCAGTTGCTCGGTCTCGCCGTGCAGGCGCGCCGCCTCCAGGTCTTCCGCCAGGCGCGCCCGGGCGAGGGCCTGGGCCAGGGGTTGGCCGAGGGCGGCCAGCAGGCGCCGGCGCGCCGCCGTCAGGGGCCGGCCGTTGCGCGCGCGCACGCCGAGCAGGGCCAGGGCGCCGTCCTCGCCGGCCAGTGGCCACCACCACCAGCGCCCGCCGGGCAAGGTATCGGTGCCGGTGCCGGCGGGCCGCTCATGCTGCCAGGCCCAGTCGGCGGCGGCCCGCTCCGGCTCGGAGAAGGTGGCGGCGAACGCGGCCGCCCGCGCCTCGGCGGAGGGAGGCACCGGGCCCCGGGCCGCCGCCGCGAGGCGCCAGACGCCCTCGCCGTCGCGCTCCACCAGGCACGCGTCCAGGGTCGGCCACTGGCCGAACTGTTGGGCGGCGGCGCTGTGGATGGCCTGGCGGTCGGTGGCGGCGGTGAGTCGGCGCGACAGTTCCAGCAAGGCCGTGGTCTCCCGCTGGGCGCGCCGCAGGGCGGTGAGCTGGCGGCGCTGGCGGGCCGCCAGGTTGCCGGTGAGGGCGGCCATCAGCAGGAAGAACAGCAGGGTCAGCACGTCTTCCTGGCGCTGGATGGTCAGGGAGAAGGTCGGCGGGATGAACAGGAAATCGTAGGCGAGGAACGACAGCACCGCGCAGGCCAGGGCTGGCCCCGGGCTGCTGCGCACCGCCACCAGCAGCACGGCGGCGAGGAATACCAGGGAGATGTTGGGCAACGCGAGGTAACGGGACACGCCCCAGGCCACGGCCGAGGCCACCAGGGCGGCGAGCGCCGCCAGCAGGTAGTCGGCATGGCGCCAGGCGGGCCGGCCCACCGGGACGCCCGTCGGCGGGAGCGCGCCGTTGCCGTCCAGCACGCTGATCTCCAGCCCGTCGCCCTGGCGCAGCAGGCGCTCGGCGAGGCCGCGCCGCCAGGGCCGGCGCGCCCGCCCGCGTCCCACCAGCAGCAAGCTGGCGCGGCGCGCCCGGGCATGCTCAAGCAGGGTGCGCGCCACTTCGCCGCCCCGCAGCAGCACCGCCTCGCCGCCGAGGCGCTCGCTCAGTTGCTGGGCCGCTTGCAAGCGCGCCCGGGCCTGTTCGTCGAGCACCGCGCCGGTGTCCACGTGGACCGCCGACCACGGCAGGTGGCGCCGCTGCGCCACCTGGCTGGCATGGCGCACCAGGCGCTCGTCGGCCTCGCCGCCGGCGATCCCCACCAGCAGCCGGCCCCGCACCGCCGGAGCCTCCCGGCCATGCTGGCGGTAGCGCTGGGCGAGGTCCGCGTCCACCCGGGCGGCGGCGGTCTGCATGGCCAGTTCGCGCAGGGCGGTGAGGTTGGTCTGGGAGAAGAAGGCGTCGATGGCCGCCCGGGCCTGTTCCGGCACATAGACCTTGCCGTCCCGCAGGCGCTCCAGCAGCTCCCGGGGCGGCAGGTCGATCAGCACCAGTTCGAAGGCGTCCTGCAGCAGCCAGTCGGGCACCGTCTCGCGCACCTGCACCCCGGTGATGTCGCGGATGCGGTCGTTGAGGCTTTCCAGGTGCTGGACGTTCATCGTGGTGTAGACGTCCAGGCCGGCGTCCAGCAGCTCTTGCACGTCCTGCCAGCGCTTGGCGTGGCGGCTGCCGGGGGCGTTGCTGTGGGCCAGCTCGTCCACCAGCACCAGTTCCGGCGGGTCGGCCAGCAGGCCGTCCAGGTCCATTTCCGCCAGGGGCACGCCCTGGTAGTCGCGGCGCAGCGGCGGTTGCAGGGGCAACCCGGCCAGCAGCGCGGCGGTCTCGCCGCGCCCATGGGTCTCCACCACCCCGGCGCGCACCCGCACGCCCTGGCGCAGCCGGGCGTGGGCGGCCTGGAGCATGGCGAAGGTCTTGCCGACCCCCGGCGCGGCGCCGAGGAAGACTTTCAGGCGGCCGCGCCCGGACGGGGGCAGTTCGGCCAGCAGGGCGTCGGCCCGGCCACTGTCGCTCATGGTTACCTCGCGGTGTCGGATGGACGAACGCGCGCCCACCGGCGCGCGCTCAGTCTACGCCTCGCCTCAAAGGCCGGCACGGTCGGCCAGGGCCAGGTTCAGCTCCAGCACGTTGACCACCGCCGGGCCCACCGCCGGCCGCCGGGTATGAGCCTCCACCAGGCGCTCCAGGGCGTCGACCGGTAGGCCCCGGGCGGCGGCGACGCGGGCGATCTGGTAGCGCGCCGCCGCGGGCGGCAGGTGCGGGTCGAGGCCGCTGCCGGAGGTGGTGACCAAGGCCAGGGGCACCGGCCCCTGCCCCGCCACCGCCTCCCGGGCGGCCGCCGCGCGGATGCGCTCGGCCAGGGCCGGATTGTCCGCCGCCAGGTTGCTGGCGCCGCTGGGCAGGGTGGCGTAGTCCGCCGCCGAGGGGCGCGGGCGGAACCACTGGGGGCCGTCGAAGGGTTGGGCCAGGAGCGCGCTGCCCCGGGGCGCGCCCTGGGCGTCGCGGAGCAGGCTGCCGTTGGCCTGTTCGGGGAACGCGGCCTGGGCCACGACGGTGACCGCCAGGGGGTAGGCGACCCCGGTGATCAAGGTCAGGGCCAGCAGCGAGACGACGGCGGGACGCAGGGGGTTGGACATGGCGGTACTCCGTGAAAGGGGTGGGCGGGGCGGCATCACACCAGCCCCAGGGCGGTCAGCAGCAGGTCGATGGCCTTGATCCCGAGGAACGGCGCGACGATCCCGCCCACGCCGTAGATCAACAGGTTGCGCCGCAGCAGGCTGGCGGCGTCCGCCGCCCGCACGCGCACGCCGCGCAGGGCCAGGGGGATCAGCACGACGATGATCAGCGCGTTGAAGACGATGGCCGAGAGGATCGCGCTCTGCGGGCTGTGCAGGCGCATCAGGTCGAGGGCTCCCAACTGCGGGTAGAGCCCGGCGAATAGCGCCGGCAGGATGGCGAAGTACTTGGCCACGTCGTTGGCCACCGAGAAGGTGGTCAGCGCGCCCCGGGTCACCAGCAGTTCCTTGCCGACCCGCACCACGTCCAGCAGCTTGGTCGGGTCGCTGTCCAGGTCCACCAGGTTGGCCGCCTCCCGGGCCGCCTGGGTGCCATCGTTCATGGCCAGGCCGACGTCGGCCTGGGCCAGGGCCGGGGCGTCGTTGGCGCCGTCGCCGCACATCGCCACCAGCTTGCCCTCGGCCTGTTCCTGGCGGATGCGCGCCAGTTTCTTCTCCGGGGTGGCCTCGGCGATCACGTCGTCCACCCCCGCCTCGGCGGCGATGGCGGCGGCGGTGAGGGGGTTGTCGCCGGTGACCATCACCGTGCGGATGCCCATGCGCCGCAATTCGCCGAAGCGCTCGCGGATGCCCGGCTTGACCACGTCCTTGAGGTGGATGGCGCCCAACAACTGGCCGTCGGCCGCCACCAGCAGGGGCGTGCCGCCGCTCTGGGCGATCTTTTCCACTTCCCGGGCCAGGGGCGCCGGCAGCTCGTCGCGACCCAGGCGCAGGTAGGCCAGCACCGCGTCCACCGCGCCCTTGCGGTAGCGGGTGCCGTGCCAGTCGGCGCCGGACAGGCGGGTCTCGGCGCTGAACGGCACCACGTCCAGGTCTTCCCGGGGCGGCAGCTCGCGGGCATGCAGGCCCTTGAGGTAGTCGACGATGGAAGTGCCCTCGGGGGTATCGTCGGCCAGGGAGGCGATCAGCGCCGCCTCGGCCAGCACCGGCGCGGTCACGCCGGGAGCCTTGACCAGGGCGCTGCAGCGGCGGTTGCCGAAGGTGATGGTGCCGGTCTTGTCCAGCATCAGCACGTGCACGTCGCCCGCCGCTTCCACCGCGCGACCGGACTTGGCGATCACGTTGAGGCGCACCAGGCGGTCCATGCCGGCGATGCCGATCGCCGAGAGCAGGCCGCCGATGGTGGTGGGGATCAGGGTCACCAGCAATGCCGCCAGGTACACCAGGGGCAGGTCGCCACCGGCGAAACGGGCGAACGGCTGCAGGGTCGCCACCACCAGCAGGAAGATCAGGGTCAGGCCGATCAGCAGGATGTCCAGGGCCACTTCGTTGGGGGTCTTCTGGCGCTTGGCGCCCTCCACCAGGGCGATCATGCGATCCAGGGTGGACTCGCCGGGGTTGGCGGTGATCCGCACCAGCAGCCAGTCGGACACCACCAGGGTGTTGCCGGTGACCGCCGAGCGGTCGCCGCCGAAGGCGCGGATCACCGGCGCCGATTCGCCGGTGATGGCGGCCTCGTTGACCGCCGCCACGCCCTCGATGACCTCGCCGTCGCCGGGGATGCTCTCCCCGGCCTGGACCCGTACCACGTCGCCGCGCCGCAGGCTGGCGGCCGGCACCGTTTCGTAGCCGTCGCCGACCCGGCGCCGCGCCATCAGGCCGCGGCCGCCGGCCCGCAGGCTGTCGGCGCGGGCCCGACCACGGCCCTCGGCGAGGGCCTCGGCGAAGTTGGCGAAGAGCACGGTGAACCACAGCCAGAGGGCGATCTGCAGCGCCAGGCCGGTGGACACGCCGCTGTCCGGCACGGCGCACAGCAGGGTGGTGAGGGTCGCGGTCAGGGCCACCACCGCCATCACCGGGGCGCGCCACAGCCGCCGCGGGTCGAGCTTGACGAACGCCTGGCGCAGGGCCGGCCCGCACAGCGCGGCGAAGGACGTGGCGGCCGCCGGGGCCTGGCCGGGGGTCAGGGTTTCAGGGACATTCATGGCGCATCTCCATCACAGGCCGGCGAACGCGGCGAAATGCTCGGCCAGGGGGCCGAGGGCCAGGGCGGGCAGGAAGGTCAGCCCGCCCACCAGCAGCAGGGTCAGGGTCAGCAGCACCACGAACAGCGGGCCATGGGTGGGGAAGCTGCCGCTGCCCTGGGGCGCCCGCGCCTTGGCGGCGAGGCTGCCGGCGATGGCGATCACCGGCAGGATGTAGCCGAAGCGACCGAGCAGCATGGCCAGGGCGATCATCAGGTTGTGGTAGGCGGTGTTGGCGCCCAGCCCGGCGAACGCCGAGCCGTTGTTGGCGGTGCCCGAGGTGTAGGCGTAAAGCAGTTGGCTGAAGCCGTGGGGCCCCGGGTTGCTCACCGCCGACGCCGGGCCGGCCAGGCTGGCCGAGAGGGCGGTCGACACCAGCACGCCCAGGGGCATCACCAGCAGCGTCGCCACCAGCCAGCGCACTTCCCGCGCTTCCAGTTTCTTGCCCAGGTATTCCGGTGTGCGGCCGATCATCAGCCCGGCGAGGAACACCGCGATCAGGACGAACAGCAGCATGCCGTAGAGGCCGGCGCCGACACCGCCGAAGATCACCTCGCCGAGCATCATGTTGAACATCGGCACCATCCCGCCCAGGGCGCTGAAGCTGTCGTGCATGGCGTTCACCGAGCCGTTGGAGGCAGCCGTGGTGGTGACCGCCCAGAGCGCCGAGGCCACCGTGCCGAAGCGCGCCTCCTTGCCCTCCAGGGAACCGGTCTGCTCCACCGGCAGGGCCGCCAGGGCCGGGTTCGGCCGCAGCTCGGCCCACAGGGTGACCCCCAGGCCGATGACGAACAGGATCAGCATGCTGGCCAGCAGCGCGCGGCTCTGCCGGCGGTCGCCGACGTAATGGCCGAAGGCGAACACCAGGGCCACCGGGATCAGGATGATCGAGGCCACCTCGAACAGGTTGCTCCAGGCCGTGGGGTTCTCCAGGGGATAGGTCGAGTTGACCCCGAAAAAGCCGCCGCCATTGGTGCCCAATTGCTTGATGGCGATCTGGCTGGCCGCCGGCCCCAGGGGCACGGTCTGCTCGCCGCCTTGCAGGGTGTGGAGCTGCGCATAGTCGCTCAGGCTCTGGGGCACCCCTTGCCAGACCAGCAGCAGCGCCAGCACCAGGCAGAAGGGCAGCAGCCCGTAGAGGGTGGCGCGGGTCAAGTCCACCCAGAAGTTGCCCAGGTCGGCGGTATTGCGCCGGGCGATGCCCCGGCAGAACACCACCAGCACCGCCAGGCCCACGGCGGGGCTGACGAAGTTCTGCACGGCCAGGCCGAGCATCTGGCTGAAGTAGCTCAGGGTGCTTTCGCCGCTATAGCTCTGCCAGTTGGTGTTGGTGACGAAGCTCACCGCCGTGTTGAACGCCAGGGTCCATTCCATGCCGGGCAGGTGCCGGGGGTTGAGCGGCAGCGCGCCCTGCCCCACCAGGATCAGGAACAGCACCAGCAGCCCGACGCCGTTGAAGGCCAGCAGCGCCAGCAGGTAGCGCTTCCAGTCCTGGCCGACGCCGGGGTCGACCCCCGCCAGCCGGTAGCAAAGCCGCTCCACCGGCGCCAGCAGCGGGGTCAGCAGGGTCCGCTCGCCTTCCATGGCGCGGTACAGGTAGCGCCCCAGCCAGGGCGCCGGGGCCAGCACCAGGACGAAGAAGGCTAGGATCAGCCCGTAGTCTTGAGCCTGCATGGCGCCTCCCTAGCGGTCCGCCCGCAGCAAGGCGGCCAGCAGGTAGATGAAAAGCCCCACGGCCAAAGCCAGGGACGCCCCGTCGAGAAAACCCATGGTGATGCTCCATCGAAGCGGCCGGGGGCCGCGATGGCGTCATTCTCGAAGGGAGGCGCGTAAAGAAACGATCCGTGGAGCGCCACGGCGGCGTAAAGAACCCATAAAGAAGCGCCGCGCCCGTGTCCTGATCCCCCGGGCGCAGCCGTGGCGAACACGCGCTACCTGCGGAGGCGTGCCGGCGCGGCGAACGGTGACGGTATCGACCGGGATCGCCGCATCGGTATCGGCCAGCGCCGGCCCGGCGCCCCCATGGGGGCGAACGCCCAACAGCGGTACCGACCGCGGGCTCGCGTAGGGCCTGTCGGTGGCGCCCAGGGATGGAGGGACAGCCGCCCGGGCACGAGCCGGCCGCTGAGCGATCGCGGCCGAACGCGACACTTCGACGACAACCTTCGAGCATGGCATGAGGCCACTCGGCGGCAGCCTGTGCCCGGCGCGGCAATGGGTGGACCGTGAGAGGCTCGCGGCCGGACACGCCCCTTCCACGACGGAGGAGGCCCTGGCCTACCATAAGGGCCACCTGGCGACAGCGTTCGGCGCGGCAATAGGCGGACGGGGGAGAGTCGCGGCCGGGCGCGACACTTCGACAACACCTTCAAGCATGGCATGAGGCCACTCGGCGGCAGTCTGTGCTCGGCGCGAACATGGACCGCCGGTAGGCGGATCGCGGCCGGGCTCACGCTCGACGGCGGGCCCGCCTCGGGCGTCGCCTGAGCACCGTGTTAGCGGCGGTAGCCGTGCGTCACGCCAGGCGGGAGGCCGCCCGCGCGGGACACGCAAGCGCGCGGGAACCGGGACAGGAATCGCCAAGAGAAGATCGCGGCCGACCGGGTACGAGCCGACAGGTCGGGGCCGGGACGTGCCGCCGCCCGCCCCGGTGGCGGCCCGGCCTCAGGCCAGGGCGCAGCGGTCGAAGAAGGTGTCCCGGGGCAGCACCATCAGCGCCGCCCGCTTGTGGGGGAAGTCGAATTCCTTTTCCCGGTAGAAGCCCTGGCGCTGCAGGTGCTCGATCATCCGCCCGTTGTCGGCACGGGGCTCGGCCACGATCCGCTGGGTGCGCGGCTCGTCGAGGAACAGGTAGTGGCACAGGGCGCCCAGCCAGGCGGCGACCTTGTGGGCGCCCCGGTGGTGCTCCTCTCCCACCAGCATGTGGATGCCCCGGTCGTAGTCGTCCACTCCGTAGAACGGCGCGATGCGGTCTTCCTTGGCCCAGTAGGCTTCGAAGTAGGCGAAGGGCTCGTCGTCCAGGCAGCCCAGCAGGGTCAGCGCCCGAGGGTCGTCGCGGAGCGCCTGGAGGTAGCGGCGGTGCTGGTCCAGGTCGCCCTCTTCCTGCCAGAAACGCGCCACCCGGGGGCTGTTCTGCCAGCGATTGAAGCGCGCCAGGTCCGCCTCTAGGTCCAGGGCGCGCAGGGACATCCAGGCCCCCAGGCGGGCATCGAAACGCCGGTAGACCTCGCCCTCGGGCTTGGGCGGGCGCACCGGGTGGCGGCGGCCCTGGGCGTCGATCACCAGGTGGCGGGGGAAGCCGGCGGTGGACGGCGCCCGCAGGAACGCCCCGGGCAATTGCCAGAACATATCGCGCTCGATGCGCAGGTCGTCGCCCTCCCCCAGCAGCAGGCCGCGACGACGGGCGGCGGCGGGCGCCTCGGCCAGGCGCAGGCGGACGCGCGGGCGCCCCGGGTCGCCGGCGAAGCACCAATAGGCCAGGGCGTGGAGGGTGAAGTCGATGTCCTCCGCCGGCGCCAGGGGCTCCAAACGCTCCGCCTCGCCCTCGCCATGGCGGCGCAAGCGCCACAGGGGGCGGCCGTCCAGGTACAGCTCCAGGGTCGCCTCGCTCCATTGGCCGACCAGCCGGCGGCCGTCGGGCAGTGGCAGGCCGTCCGCCAGCGACGGCGGGGTTTCGGGTGTTGCAGTAGCGGCGGAACGGGTCACGGCGGCACTCCGACAGGGATGGGACGGGCGCCCGGGCGGGCGCGCTGGAAACCTCGGCGCGGCTCGTCAGGCGAGCGCGCCCATCTTTCTGGAACGAACGCGCGTCGCGGAAATTTGCCCGTCAGGCGTCCCGTCGGCTCGGCCAGACCAGGCTGAAGCGGGCGCCGCCCAGGTCGCTGCGGCCTACCAGGGCGCGGCCGCCATGCCAGTAGACGATGCGCCGCACGATGGACAGCCCCAGGCCGTGGCCGCCGGAGGCGCGGGTGCGGCTGTCGTCGAGGCGCAGGAACGGGCTGAAGACCCGCTCCCAGGCGCTTTCCGGCACCCCCGGGCCGTCGTCGTCCACGTCGATCCGGCAGCGGCCGTCCTCGATCCGCACCCTCAGGCGCACCTGGGAGTCGGCGTAGCGCAGGGCGTTGCTCACCAGGTTCTGCAGGGCCCGGTGCAGGTAGCGCGGCGCCCCCTCCACCAGGGCCGCCTCGCCGGGCGTCGCCTCGCCGGGCGGGATCGCCCGCACCGGCTCACGCGTCAGCCGTATCGCCGGGCGCAGCGGCGCCAGCTCGGCGATCACTTGGTCGAGCAGCGCGCCCGGGTCCAGCAGCTGGAACTCCAGCGCCGGCGCGCCCTGTTCCAGGCGAGCGTAGGTGAGCATTTCGTCCACCAGCTTGTCGAGGTCCTGGATGTCATGGTCCATACCGTCCAGGTACTTGCGCCGGCCCGTCGCGGTCCTGGCCTCGGCGAGCATCTCCAGGCCGAACCGCAGCCTCGCCACTGGCGTGCGCAGCTCGTGGGACACCGCCCGGACCATCTCGCGCTGGATGCCCAGGGAACGCTGCAGGTGCTCGGCCATGACATTGAAGGCGCTCGCCAGGCGCCCCACCGAGTCCGCGCCGCCCGCCGGGGCGCGAGCCTCCAGACGGCCGTTGGCGAGCTCGCTGGCGGCCCGCTCCAGGGCGTTCAGGCGGCGCTCCAGGCGGCGTACCAGGAGGTACAGGGTAAGGCCGATCAGGCTCAGGCCAAGGACCCCGATCAGTACCAGCAGGCGCGGCGGATAAGGGTTCATCTGGTACAGCGGGCCGATCTCCAGCACCCAGGGGGTGCCGGCCACGCCGGCGAACACGCGGATGGCGTCGCCACGCTTGCTCAGGGCCATGACCGTATCGCCCTCGTCCACCCGGCGACGCTGGTCGGCGTCCAGGTCGGCCTCCTCCAGGCGGGCCAGGCTCAGCTCGAAGCCGAAGCGCTTGTCCCGCTTGAGCGCCGCCAGCCGGCGCGGCTGCTCGTCCGCCGGGTAGCGCACCAATTCGTCGATCAGCAGGTAGACGGTGGCCCGGGCCAGTTGCTCGCTGACCTGGCGCACCTCGCCGGTGAGCAGGGTGCCGTCGTCGTCCACCTGGCCGTAGATGCGCGCGGCGTGGGGGCCAGTCTGTTCCACCAGCACCTGGCCCTGGCCGAGGCGCGCGCGCTGGCGGCCGTCCAGCGGTTCGCCGGCCGGCGCCCGCAGCGTCAGGGGGATGCCCAGCAGCCGGCCCCAGAGGGCCAGGGCACGGCGCCGCTCCACCTCGCTCATGGGCCGCAGGTTGTCCGCCATCAGGCGGAAGGTGCCCCGGGCCAGGCGCTCGCGGTACTGCTCGCCGCGCGCCTCGTTGACCAGGTGCAAGGTGGCCGCCCCCAGCAGCGCCACCAGCACCAGGGCGGCCAGCATGCCCCCGTAGATGCGCAGGAAAATGGCGTTCATCGCCCCGCTCCCGGCGCCGGACGCGCGCGCGGGCGGTTCAGAGCGGCCCCTCGCCGGTCTCACCGACGAACAGGTACCCCTTGCCGCGCACCGTCTTGATCAGCCGGGGGTGCAGGGGGTCGTCGCCGATCTTCGGGCGGATGCGCGAGATGCGCACGTCGATGGAGCGGTCCTGGCCGTCGTACTCGATGCCGCGCAGGGCGGTGAAGATTTCCTCCCGGGAGAGGATGCGCCCGGCATTCGCCGCCAGCAGCCAGAGCAGGTCGAATTCGGCACTGGTCAGCTCGATGCCCTGCCCCCGCAGCCAGGCCTCGCGCATGGCTTGGTCGATCACCAGGGGGCCGAAACCCAGGCGCTGGAGGCGCTCCGCCGGCGCCTCGAGCGTCTCGCGGCGGCGCAGCAGGGCCCGCACCCGGGCCAGCAGCACCCGGGGTCGCACCGGCTTGCAGACATAGTCGTCGGCGCCCATTTCCAGGCCCAGCACCTGGTCCATGTCGTCGCTGCGGGCGGTGAGCATGAGGATCGGTCCATTGTAGCCGCCGCGCACCTTGCGGCAGATGGACAGGCCGTCCTCGCCGGGCAGCATCAGGTCCAGCACCACCAGGTCGGGCCGCTCCCCCAGGATGCGCGCCGCGGCCAGGGCGCCGTCGGCTTCGAGGGTCACCCGCAGGCCGTTGGCCTCCAGGTATTCCCGGGTCAGATCGGCGAGACGCCGGTCGTCCTCGACGATGAGGATCCGCCAGGGTTCTCGTTGCACTGCGTCTGCTCCCCGTGTCGGCCGCCGGGCGGGCCGAAGCCGCGGCATTGTAGCAATGCCGGCCGCCGCGGCCAGCCCTGGCGCGAGACGCCCGACCGCCCTTCGCCTAACACAATATGTAGTGGCGGCCAAGAGCTCCCTGGGAGACCGGAAACGCGGCGTCGACACGACGAATGGTGGCCTCCACGCCAGCGGTGGGCTGGCCTCGGTTATACGCCGTTCGCCCACAACTCATGCACACGTTATCCACAGGGCGCGACATTTTGCTCGCCTTGCCAAGGCCCCCACAACGCATTATCTTGTGTGCCCATCGAGCGCGGGCCCTATATATGGGGTTTGCGCTGAACCAAACGACCTATCGCGGACTCTCACACAGCGGCGGCCAACGCCCCCTGGAGGGTCCGTCCCGTTTTCCCGTTGACCCGGCCCCGCAGCGGCTTCGGTTGTCGCCGCGGAACCCAGGCCGGACCGGCGAGCATGACGCGCCGGCCTCGGCGAAAACACAAGATGTAGTGGTCCGGCTCATTCGCCGGACTATTGACTTTTGAGCCATGGAGGCACTCGAGTCCCCGTCTCCCTGCCCTCAAGCGTCGCGCCGTCTCGCGCGCGACGCGGGTCGAGCGGACGAGCGGCGGGTTCCCCGGGTGTCCAAACCAGAAGAGAGTGGAGAACACGACCCCATGCATACCGAGACCGCACGCGAGCATGAAACGGCCGGGGCCCCCCGCGCCGCCGACGCCTCCCAGGAACTGGCGGCCACCGCCCCTGGCCAGATGCGGGTGATCAAGCGCAACGGCACCGTGGTGCCGTATACCGACGACAAGATCGCCGTCGCCATCAGCAAGGCGTTCCTCGCCGTGGAAGGCGGCACCGCCGCCGCCTCGTCGCGCATCCATGACACCGTGCGCCGTCTCACCGAGCAGGTCACCACCACCTTCAAGCGCCGCATGCCCTCCGGCGGCACCATCCACATCGAGGAAATCCAGGACCAGGTCGAACTGGCCCTGATGCGTGCCGGCGAGCACAAGGTCGCCCGCGACTACGTGATCTACCGCGAGGCCCAGGCGGCCAAGCGCAAGCAGGAAGGCGGCGCCGACATCGCCCAGCCCCACCCGAGCATCCGCGTCACCCGCGCCGACGGCAGCCTGCTGCCCCTGGACTTGGGCCGCCTGGGCACCATCGTGCGCGAGGCCTGCGAGGGCCTGGCCGAGGTGGACGGCGAGCTGATCCAGCGCGAGACCCTGAAGAACCTCTACGATGGCGTCGCCGAGAAGGACGTCAACACCGCCCTGGTGATGACCGCCCGCACCCTGGTGGAGCGCGAGCCGAACTACTCCTACGTCACCGCCCGCCTGTTGATGGACACCCTGCGCGCCGAGGCCCTGGGCTTCCTCGGCGTGGCCGAGAGCGCCACCCATCACGAAATGGCCGAGCTGTACGCCAAGGCCCTGCCGGCCTATGTCGAGACCGGCGTGAAATTCGAGCTGCTCGACCCGCGCCTGAAGGACTACGACCTGGCCCGCCTGGGCGCCGCCATCGAGCACGAGCGCGACCAGCAGTTCACCTACCTGGGCCTGCAGACCCTCTACGATCGCTACTTCCTGCACAAGGACGGCATCCGCTTCGAACTGCCCCAGGTGTTCTTCATGCGCGTGGCCATGGGCCTGGCCATCGAGGAGCAGGACAAGGAAGCCCGCGCCATCGAGTTCTATACCCTGCTGTCGTCCTTCGACTACATGGCTTCCACGCCGACCCTGTTCAACGCCGGCACCCTGCGCCCGCAGCTCTCCAGCTGCTACCTGACCACCGTGCCGGACGACCTGTCGGGCATCTACAGCGCCATCCACGACAACGCCATGCTGTCCAAATTCGCCGGCGGACTGGGCAACGACTGGACCCCGGTGCGCGCCCTGGGCTCCTACATCAAGGGCACCAACGGCAAGTCCCAGGGCGTGGTGCCGTTCCTCAAGGTAGTCAACGACACCGCCGTGGCGGTCAACCAGGGCGGCAAGCGCAAGGGCGCGGTCTGCGCCTACCTGGAAACCTGGCACCTGGACATCGAGGAATTCATCGAGCTGCGCAAGAACACCGGCGACGACCGCCGCCGCACCCACGACATGAACACCGCCAACTGGATTCCGGACCTGTTCATGAAGCGCGTGTTCGACGATGGCCAGTGGACCCTGTTCTCCCCCGCCGACGTACCCGACCTGCACGACCTCACCGGCAAGGCCTTCGAGGAGCGCTACGAGTACTACGAGGAGCTGACCCAGTACGGCAAGATCAAGCTGTTCAAGACCCTGCCGGCCAAGGACCTGTGGCGCAAGATGCTCTCGATGCTGTTCGAGACCGGCCACCCGTGGCTGACCTTCAAGGACCCGTGCAACCTGCGCAGCCCGCAGCAGCACGTGGGCGTGGTGCACAGCTCCAACCTCTGCACCGAGATCACCCTGAACACCAACAAGGACGAGATCGCCGTGTGCAACCTGGGTTCGGTGAACCTGGTGAACCACATCGTCGACGGCAAGCTGGACACCGCCAAGCTGGCGAAGACCGTCAAGACCGCCGTGCGCATGCTCGATAACGTCATCGACATCAACTACTACTCGGTACCCCAGGCGCGGAACTCCAACCTCAAGCACCGCCCGGTGGGCCTGGGCATCATGGGCTTCCAGGACGCGCTGTACCTGCAGCACATCCCCTACGGCTCCGACGAGGCCGTGGCCTTCGCCGACCGCTCCATGGAAGCCATCAGCTACTACGCGATCCAGGCTTCCTGCGACCTGGCCGATGAGCGCGGCGCCTACTCCAGCTTCGACGGCTCGCTGTGGAGCCGAGGCATCCTGCCGCTGGACTCCCAGCAGATCCTCATCGAGGCCCGCGGCCAGAAATACATCGACGTGGACCTGAGCGAGAGCCTGGACTGGGCGCCGGTGCGCGAGCGGGTGAAGAACGGCATCCGCAACTCCAACATCATGGCCATCGCCCCGACCGCCACCATCGCCAACATCACCGGCGTGTCGCAGTCCATCGAGCCGACCTACCAGAACCTCTACGTGAAGTCGAACCTCTCGGGCGAATTCACCGTGATCAACCCCTACCTGGTGCGCGACCTCAAGGCCCGCGACCTGTGGGACCCGGTGATGGTCAACGACCTGAAGTACTACGACGGCTCCGTGCAGCAGATCGAGCGCATCCCCCAGGACCTCAAGGACCTGTACGCCACCGCGTTCGAAGTGGAGACCCGCTGGATCGTCGAGGCCGCCAGCCGTCGCCAGAAGTGGATCGACCAGGCCCAGTCCCTGAACCTCTACATCGCCGGCGCCTCCGGCAAGAAGCTGGACGTGACCTACCGCATGGCCTGGTACCGTGGCCTGAAGACCACCTACTACCTCCGTGCCCTGGCCGCCACCAGCACCGAGAAGTCCACCATCAACACTGGCAAGCTCAACGCCGTCTCCAGCGGCAATACCGAAGGGCTGCAAGCCGCGCCGGCCGCCGCCCCCAGCGCCGAGCCGCAACCGGCGCCGGTGCCCCTGGCCTGCAGCATCGACAACCCCGACTGCGAAGCCTGCCAGTGAGGCGAAGCGGGGCCGCCCTCTCCGGCGCGGCCCCGCCCGATTATCCCGGCGCCCGCCCCGCGCGGCGCCAGACGGGCCCCAGCGGCCCCCCTATTCCAGCGCCCGCCCGCGCGGGCGCCCCATTTTCAGCTTGTTGCGTGCACCGACGCATAACCCGTTAGACGACCGGCCGCGACCGGTCCCCCACCAGGAGGAAACCCCATGCTGAGCTGGGACGAATTCGACAAACCCGAAGACGGCGCCGCCGCGACCAAACCCGCCCCCGCCGCCACGCAACCGGCTGGCGCCGGCTCCGAGCGCATCGAGCGCGAAGCCGACGCCTCGGTGAGCGACGCCCGCGCCGTCAGCGCCGGCGACTCCGCCGCCGTGGCCCGCGCCAAGGCCGCCCTGAACGAACTGGACATCGCCGAGGGCCTGGAAGACCTGGAAGGCTCCGCCGCCCGCGTCCAGGTGGACGAGAAGCGCATGATCAACTGCCGCGCCGACCTCAACCAACTGGTGCCCTTCAAGTACGACTGGGCCTGGCAGAAATACCTGGACGGCTGCGCCAACCACTGGATGCCCCAAGAAGTGAACATGAACGCGGACATCGCCCTGTGGAAGAGCCAGGACGGGCTCACCGAGGACGAGCGCCGCATCGTCAAGCGCAACCTCGGCTTCTTCTCCACCGCCGATTCCCTGGTGGCCAACAACCTGGTGCTGGCCGTCTACCGCCTGATCACCAACCCCGAGTGCCGCCAGTACATCCTGCGCCAAGCCTTCGAAGAGGCGATCCACACCCACGCCTACCAGTACTGCATCGAATCCCTGGGCATGGACGAAGGCGAGATCTTCAACATGTACCACGAGATCCCCAGCGTCGCGAAAAAGGCCGCCTGGGGCCTCAAGTACACCCGCTCCATCTCCGACCCCACCTTCCAGACCGGCACCGTCGAGACCGACAAGCAGTTCCTGAAGAACCTCATCGCCTACTACTGCGTGCTGGAAGGCATCTTCTTCTATTGCGGCTTCACCCAGATCCTCTCCATGGGCCGCCGCAACAAAATGACCGGCACCGCCGAGCAGTTCCAGTACATCCTCCGCGACGAGTCCATGCACCTGAACTTCGGCATCGACATGATCAACCAGATCAAGATCGAGAACCCGCACCTGTGGGACGCCGCCATGAAGGACGAAGCGACCCAGATGATCCTCCAGGGCACCCAACTGGAAATCGAATACGCCCGCGACACCATGCCCCGCGGCGTCCTCGGCATGAACGCCGCGATGATGGAGGACTACCTCAAGTTCATCGCCAACCGCCGCCTGACCCAAATCGGCCTGAAAGAGGAATACCCGGGCACCACCAACCCGTTCCCCTGGATGAGCGAGATCATGGACCTGAAGAAGGAGAAGAACTTCTTCGAGACCAGGGTTATTGAGTATCAGACGGGTGGGGCGTTGAGCTGGGATTGATGGCTCGCTGACATCAGAGTAAATTGACCCTACACCTGCCATGGATGTTGGGGTTGAAGCTAAATAAAAAGCCCCGCCTAGTGCGGGGTTTTTATTTTCAGAGGTTAACAAGTGAAGTCCATATCGATCTTCAATAACAAAGGTGGCGTAGGCAAAACCACCTACATTTACCATATTGCGCACCTACTTTCTGAAAAAAAGAAAGTCCTCTTAGTTGACTGCGACAGCCAGTCTAATCTTACAGCCTACTGTTTAAGCGACGAACAAATAAAGGCGTCATGGGCAGACGATGGAAACAGTATTTATCAGGGTATAGAACTCGTATACCGAGGAATTGGCGACATAAAAAAAGACTTACTACCAACCCAAATAAGCAAAAACCTATTCCTTATCCCTGGCGACATAAGACTGAGCAACTTCGAGGATTCCCTCGGTGATACTTGGAACAGCGCAAAGGGTGGCAGCGAGCCAAGTCTCAGAACCCAGTCTGCTATTTATAGATTTTCAAACGCAGTTGCCACAACAATTGGTGCCGACGTAATTATGTATGATCTAGGCCCAAATCTTGGCGCTCTCAACAGAGCTATTTTAGGAGCTAGCGACTATTTTATCACCCCCGTTGCGCCGGATCTCTTTTCCATACAAGGAACAGAAAATCTTGGTTCCAAATTAGAGGCATGGCGCCAAGGATGGCAGCAGTGCAATGACTCATGGAAAGGCAGCGAGTTGGCAATCCCTCAAGGAAAACCGATATTCCTTGGATATGTACTACAACGACATAATGTCCGCGACAATACCAAAGGCATGACGCAGGGCTGGCAAATTTACGGAGACAAAATAGATCAAGCCATCAATACCAATATTGTTTCTCGCCTAGAAACCACAGACCAAGTCCACGCCTGGCCTAACGGACTAAACCTGGGTAAGATCCCAAATCTACATAGCCTCATACCTTACTCTTTGGCTGCTCGAAAACCAGTTTTCAACTGCACCAAGAGAGATGGACTAAGAGGAGCACACATAAGTAGGGCAAGAGAATCAAAATCGCATTTTACACCTATAGTTGAAAAGCTAGCCCAGGTAGTTTAGGGATTAGCAAGTAGCCCGGACAACCACCATCCACTGTGGATGAAAAAAGCGTTATCCACCCTACGCCGAAATACCCGCCGCGTAGGGTGGACAACGCGAAGCTTGTCCACCATGGTTCAGGCACCACCACCGCTCAAGGATGAGCCGCCATGCCCAATTACCGCCCCGTGTTCCCGGCACCGCTTACTCATCTTCAACCAGCGAGTAGCCCAGCCCATAGGATCATCACCAAAGACGGATGGAGAATGGAATAACCTCTAAGCGTTGAAGGCAATATCAACAGCCAAGTCCATCATCAACCTTCCCAATTCACGGATGAAGAGCCCGCAAATGTATTATCCACGAGAAGAAAAACGCGATTTCCTTGCCACCTTATCGACACTCGCCCTGATCGCAGCGAGGTAGCCTGGATATCTCACTGGTGGAAAACGCTTCGCGGTTTTCCACCCTACGTCTCGGATGTAGGGTGGGCAACGCGAAGCTTGCCCACCAGCGTTCATCACTTATTCACTCGCACTCTGCTGTACTCCACACACGCCGCCATTACCAGCGTCAATTAAACCACTTGCCAGCACTATTATCAGGAGTCGTCGTGATTTCCTTTCCAGCCCCAAAGGGAAGGCGGCAATATCCTCCCGGCTAGTTCCTTCCTAATATAAATTCCTTGAACATCTCCGGTGCAAGCAGTGTAGATGCGCTGCCGCTGTAGCCGGCGTCCACGATCATACGCCTCGTAAGATATCAGTCATGTTGGCCAGTTTTATCATCAGACCTCTCGCGAGACAATGACTTAACCACAACACAAGGGACATGTAGGAATTTCATATCCGTGCAGCGGACCCACCTCCCTTCACTTCAACACTTCGCCATACTTCACACAAGCAGCCATAACTAACGTCAAGATTCCACTTATCAGCAATACCTTATTAGGCGTGGTAATTTTCCTTTCCAGTTCCAGAGGAAAATTTTCAACGTCCTCCTTGCTTAAGGCTCCTTTCTTGATATAAAACTCCTTGAAAATCAAGCCGGATGACAATTGTATTAGCCTGTACGACCTACCTAGAAAACCATTCCCTAACAATTTCTTATTATTAATAATTAAAATCGAGTTACCTAGATATGCCTCTGCTTCTTCTAGAAGCCTGTAGGACAATTTAGATAGATACAACCCACTCATTAGCGCCACAAATGCTAAACACCACACAACAATTATCAAGACAATCTTAAACACCATTTACTCACTCAACTCATGAATGACTTCACCGGTGGACTCACCAAGGCCGCTCAATACATCTCCGCCTACCACACCGAAGCTACCGACCACAATAAGCGAGGTAACCTGGAAGAAACGCGTGATGGCGTAGGGTGGACAACGCTCTGCTTGTCCACGAGGCTTGCCGCAGAGGAGGCCGGTACGCTGTCGGTGGAAAACGCGTTGTGGTTTTCCACCCCACAAGGGCCGAGTAGCTGCAAACACACCAACCACTACCGTTTGAACCCACCCCAATAAGTACCATACCCGCCCACTAGAAGGATAAAGGCTCCACACACAAGCAGTAATCGAGTTGGCCACACCACCAGCCTCGTCAAGCGAGATGGAAGCCTAGATGCTTCTTCAGCATCCAACTGCCCCTGTCGAATGGCAAAATCCTGAAAAGCACACAAATAAGCAATTTGTCCCATTCGGTAGATTCTTGCCAAGCCGCTGTCACCCAGATAGTTTTTGTTATATACCACCAGCCTGGAAGTCCTCAGGAAGACTTCGAATTCATCGAGTCTGCTATAGGATAGGTAGAAAAAGTACAAGGTCAAAAATAAGGCAATAATAAAATTGCCAACGACAAAGCTAAAAAGCGCCACGTTTTTCTTGAATCCCTATTAAATCAGCGCACGGACTTTACGCCGCTATTTACAACGAACACTATCGCACCATCGCCCTTAGCACCAGCACCTAATTGCTGCGCTCGTTAACCAAGAGAACACCCACACTGGAATCCTCACTGATTCACTCCCTTCCTTTTATGTAATTGAAAACATAGGAAGCCATCATCATGATGACAAAAGAAAAAAGGAGAATTCTCCCCGTCCACACAATCTTTCTTTCCAGCCTTCCAGGGAATTCGGAGACATCATTCGCATCCAGCTGCCCCTTGCGAATTGAATAGCTCTTCACGCTCAGGCAGCCCGCAATCTGTAACATGCGCATGACACGAGCGACATGGCCGTTTCCTAAACTTCTTTTATTCATGACAATCCAGTTGGATTTCTTTAAAAATTGCTCGGCTCTGTCTAGCTCTTTGAATGCCAGAAAAGTCATATAAAGACAAGCAACTATAGCCGTCATCATACTCAACAGCATCACACCCATTACCCAATACGTTGACTGCATCGTCAATGATGCTCTACATATAATTATTTAGCGTTTCAACAACCACGCACATAAACAGTTGGCTATCTACTACAGCCCTAGGCCTTATAGCCGTTGAAATATTTTCCATACACCCCAACTAGCACGACTATGCAGAAAGCAACCATGATTAAGCGCCCCGGCCAGATCACCTTCCTGGCAAGTGCGGCTGGAAATTCTTTAGCATCTTCGGGATCAAGATGACCCTTGTTTATAGAAAAATCCTTCAGAATCAGGCAAGACGAAATCTGAAGCAGTCTATATACCCGCCCTATGAAGCCATCTCCCATCAGCACTCGATTTCTGATGATCAGTCTTGATCGGCTCAGGTGTACTTCAAATCTTTCCAAATCCTTGATGGCTATATAGGCCATGTAAAGCACCAGCATGAACCCCACCAATGCACTCAACACCACGGTGACCATAGTATCACGCCTAACCTGGGCATTATTCGTACGCCTTCTCATAGACTATTTCAGCCAAGCCCTGTCCTGCTTGGCTTGTCGCATCGCCAGCCACTGAACCTGCCGTTCCTGCCACGATCAATGCACATGCTATTCCGCCTACTCCTACTGAACTCAAGCCAATCGCGGCACACACGCTAGAACCCAACATGGTACCCAAGCCTCCCCCCAAAACCCCACCCACCAAGTTCCCCCCAAACCGCCCCACCTCGGTGAACTTCACTTTCCTGTATTCCTCCTCCCGCCCTACGATGCTGAAAGCACAATAGACGATTTTCCCTATGTGATAGGGCTTTCGCCAAGCCGCTATTTGGCATAGCGTTGTTATATGCGACCGGCTCCGAGGCTTTCAAAAAACGCTCAAAGTCATCCAGCCTGCCGGGAGAACATAAACGAAGTGCGTAGTTAAAATAAGACCAAAAAAGCCAGCACCTGCACACAAATAGCCTTCAGCTTAATTTCCTCATAATGCACTTAATGCAGAACCGTACTGTAACGTGCATACATCAACACAGCGAACGTTAGGACCCCACTCACTAACAGCACACGCCCAGGTCTTGTGATTTTCTTTTCCAGCTCCCGAGGAAAACTGTACACGTCCTGCCTGTCCACTTCTCCTTTCCGAATGAAGAACTCCTTCATCAATAACACCATGGTGATTTGGAGTATGCGATAGGTACAACCTACCCATCCTCCACCCATGTTATTCCTGTTGTTTCGTACAAGAGGGGATCGCGCTAGATAGCTTTCCGCCTCATCCAATATGCGAAGAGAAAGCATGGTCATATAGATTCCAACGGCGAGCGTAAAAAACATGCCTGCTACCGAGAGAATGACCACTAACAGCTTAAAAGACATAGTTAATTAACGCCCTCATAAACTATTTCTCCTACAGTTTCACCGACAGCACTACCTGCGTTACCAGTAACAGCACCAGCCGTTCCAACAACGACAAGCCCGCACATTACTCCGCCAACCCCAACTGTGCCGAGACCAATGGCAGCACAAACAGGCGCAACAGCCAAACCACCTAGATAACCTCCTATTGCACCGCCTACCAAATTCCCCCCAAACCGTCCCGCCTCGGTGAGCTTCACTTTCCGGCACTCCTGCTCGCGTCCCACGGTGCAGGCATTGTAGATGCGGCTTCCGCTGTAGCCGGCGTCCAGGGCGATGCCGACATAACCGCCGTACTTGATGTATTTGGCCGCTCGAGCAGTGCCGTCGATGTAGCTGGCGTAGCCAGGGATGGCGCCGGCTCGCCCGGCCTTGCTCCAATGGTGAACCAGGCTGCGGCTGGAGAGGCCCAGGGCGTGGCGCAGGTTGGGGTGGTCGGGCAGGCCGATGCCCTTGCGCACGAAGGGGCCCAGGCTGGCGTCGAGCTGCCGCATCAGGCGCTGGCGCTCGGCGAAGAAGGCGGCGCCCTTGAGGTGGCCGTTCTGGTCGAAGCTGCGCTGGTGGAGTTGTTCCAGGGCGCCCAGGGTCTTGCCCAGGTCGTCCAGGTGCTTGCCGACCATCAGGCTGGCGGTGCCCACGGCACCCGCGCCTTCCTTGAGGAAGGGCTCGATGAAGTCGCGGTTGCGCACCAGGAAGCGGGCGTCGTCGTCGCTCATGGGCGCCAGGGCGGCGTCGACCTTGGCGGCGGCTTCCATCAGCAGGGCTTCCTGCAGGGTGCACATGAGGTCGGTGGAGGCGCTCATCACGGCCATCTGCCCGGGCTTGGCCCACTGGCTCAAGTGGGGGTTGAGGCTGCGGAATTTGGCGAGGGCGGCCGGTGGGGCCTCGGGCATCAGCAGCCGTTCGAGGCTGCTCCGGGGCATGGGGTCTTGGACGATGTAAAAGCCGGGCTCGGCTGATGGGGGCATGGTTCCCTCCCGCGACTGCCATCCGTGAACGAGTCGCCGGACTGTGGCACAGCAGCGCCGCCCCCGCAACGAGGTAACGGTAAGGGCTCGCCCAGGGCAACGAAAACGTGAACGTAACCACAAAACACGTCATGGGTTGCTGGATATACGCCCGGTTCACCTGTTTGCGGGGTGGATCCCATGGGGGTGGAAAGGTTTCGCCCTTCCACCCGACTTCGTATTGGGATGGGTGAGCATGGTGGAAACGCCCCGCTTGTCGACCGGGAGCAAGGTTGTCACCAGGGGGCCAGCGTGGCTCGTGGTGGACAAGGCTTCGCCGTTGTCCACCCTACCGGGGTGGTGAGCGTAGGGGTACCAACGCTTCGCTTGTCCACCGGGAGCAAAACCGCCGCCGGGTGAGTCGGCGTGGCCCGTGGTAGGGTGGGCAACGCTTCGCTTGCCCACCCATGGGCTCTCGTTCCCGACGCTCAAGGATGAGTCGCCATGCCCGATTACCGCCGCGCCCGGGTGCCGGGCGCGACTTATTTCTTCACCGTGAACCTGCGCGACCGGCGCAGCGGGTTGCTGGTCCGCGAGGTGGAGCTGCTGCGGGCCACGGTCCGGGCGACCCAGGCCCGGCACCCGTTCCACATCGATGCCTGGGTCGTGCTCCCGGACCACATGCATTGCCTATGGACGCTGCCCGAGGGCGACGCCGACTTCGCCCTGCGCTGGAAGGTCATCAAGTTCGCCTTCGCCAAACGCCTGCCACCCACCGAGGCGTGCTCCGCCACCCTTGTGGCCCGAGGCGAGCGCGGGATCTGGCAACGGCGCTACTGGGAGCACCTGATCCGCGACGAGCGCGACTACGCGAGTCACATGGATTACCTCCATTTCAACCCGGTGAAGCACGGCCACGTGGCCCGGGTCAGCGACTGGCCGTATTCGAGCTTTCACCGGGCGGTGCGCCAAGGGCTTTATCCGGCGGATTGGGGCGCGGACCACCGGGATGAAGGCGGCGCGCACTGGGAGGCGTGACCGCGTGGTGACACGCGTTGCGGCTCCCCGACGACCATGACCTACAGCTTGGGCGCTCGCGCATCGGTGGAAAAGGCTTCGCCGTTTTCCACCCTACGGCACGTCGCGACGTAGGGTGGGCAACGCTTCGCTTGCCCACCGGCGGGCCTTCCCGGTACCGGTGCCACGCGGGGCTGGTGGCTTGGACGCTCGCGCATCGGTGGAAAAGGCTTCGCCGTTGTCCACCCTACGGCACGTCGCGACGTAGGGTGGGCAACGCTTCGCTTGCCCACCGG
>DAMBWF010000001.1:0-405067 GCA_032052615.1 Pseudomonadaceae bacterium | reverse complement strand
CGGGCCTTCCCGCTACCGGAGCCACACGGGGCTGGTGGCTTGAACGCCCGCGCATCGGTGGAAAAGGCTTCGCCGTTTTCCACCCTACGACCGCGTGCCATTACGCGCTGACGGACGAGGAGCGCCCTCCCCCCTTGCTCGCTTACAATCGCCGCCCGATACCATGATGGCGGTGGGCTACCTGACCCGCTTCCGTTTTCTTCCACGGTAACCAGGCAGGCCGACCGGACATGGCGCTCGATGCCCCGACGATGTTGACCCTCACCATAGCCCTGGCGGCCGCCGCGGCGTTGTACCTGGCGATCGAATGGCGCGGCGTCCGGGAGCCTGCCCTGCGTTTCTGGAGCCTGGGCTTCGCCACGATCGGGCTGGGCTCGACCCTGGCCCTGTTGCGGGGGAGCGGCCTGCTGCTGATCGGGATCTGGTTCGCCAACGGGTTGCTAGTGGTGGCCCACTGGCTGTTCCTGGTGGGCGTCGCCCGGTTCACCGGGGCGCGCCTGTCCCGCGCCTGGTACCTGGCGCCGGTGGCCTGGCTGGCCCTGCTCCTCCTGCCGGGGGAGGAGCCGTGGCCCAAGACGATGCTGCTGGTCAATTCCCTGCTGGTGGCGCTGACGTCCCTCAGGGCCGGCGCGCTCCTGCGTCCCCATGGCGGCTCCCTGGGGGTGGGCGCGGCGCAATTACGCTACGTGCTGCTGGGCCACGGCCTGTTCTACCTGGCCAAGGGGGGACTGGCTATCCTCCCGGGCACGCTGATCGACCTCGCCGCCTTTCGCGGCGACATCATCCAGGTGTCCCTGGTGGAGGGCGTCATGGCGATCATGCTGATCGCGTTGTCCATGACCGGAACCGTGCGCCACCGACGGGAAAAACGCATCGAACGGCTGGCCGCGCGGGACCCGCTGACCACCCTGTACAACCGGCGTGCCCTGGAAACGCGGGCGCCGCGCCTGCTCCAGGACGCTTCCCCCGCCCATCCGGGGGCCTTGCTGCTGATCGATATCGACAATTTCAAGCTGGTCAACGACCTGCACGGCCACACCGCCGGCGACCGCTTGCTGGTGACCCTGAGCGAGATGATCCGCGCGCTGCTGCCCGAGGGCGCCCTGGCGGCCCGGCTGGGTGGCGACGAATTCGTCATCCTCCTGCGGGGCGCCTCGGGTGGGCAGGTCGCCCGACTGGGCGACCTGCTGCGTCAGCGCTTCCATGAGGCGGCTTCCCAAGCGTTCGCCACGCCCGAGGCGGTGACCCTGAGCATCGGCGCTCACCTCTACGAGCACCCACCCGCCAGCCTCGCGGCCCTGATCGAACAAGGCGACCTCGCCCTCTACGCCTCCAAGCGGGGCGGACGCGACAGCATCCGGTGGGTCGATGGGGCGGAAGCCCGTGACCCGTGGAGGGCATGAAGGACCGGGAGGCTCGGTCCGCGTCCTGTCAGTGACGCGATAGCGCGCGTCGCGTGCCTCCAGGGCCCTCCCCCTTGAGGTCGCCTGGAAGCCTTCGGCCGGTGGAAAACGCTTCGCGGTTTTCCACCCTACCGATGCGAGATGCGTGGCGGGCCGTGGGGTGGACAACGCTCCGCTTGTCCACCGACGCAGGTGGCGGCGAGGTGGTGGGGTGTTCCGCCGCTGGAAAACGCTCCGCGGTTTTCCACCCTACCGATGCGAAGTGCGCGGCGGGGGCTGTAGGGTGGACAACGCTCCGCTTGTCCACCGGCGCAGGCAGCTGTGAGGGTGGTGGGGTGTTCCGCCGCTGGAAAACGCTCCGCGGTTTTCCACCCTATCGATGCGAGATGTGTGGCGGGCCGTAGGGTGGACAACGCTCCGCTTGTCCACCGGCGCAGGCGGCGGTGGGATGGCGGGGATGTCCGCCGGTGGAAAACGCTTCGCGGTTTTCCACCCTACCGATGCGAGGTGCGCGGCGGGGCCGTGAGGCGGGTGATTGGAGGCCGTGAACCCAGCGTACCCATAGGCAATCGCAGCGTATCCAGCCTTCACGCTAGTCACGTCCCGGCCGCCTTCGCGTTCGGCGCCTCCTCCACTCGTTCTTGACCAGCGCTCCCCTCGCGGCTGGCTTTTCGTGGGCAGCGTGGCCGTTGCCCTTGGAGGACTCTTTCCCGGCGTCAGGGGCACCGCCCGCCCGTCGCTCAACTGACGTTGCCGGTCAGCCCGGTCAACGTATCGGCGAGGTCCTTGGTGCGTTGGGAGGTTTCGCCGGTGAGTTCGGCGGAGGTGCGCAGGGAGGCGATCAGTTGGCCCAGGGAGCCGACCTCGTCGGCCTGTTGCTGGACGTGGCCGGCCACGACGCTGATGGCCCGGGATAACTGGTCCACGTCGGTGCCGATCTCGGCGGCGTTCTTGTGGGTGATCTGGGCCAGGTTGCGCACTTCGTCGGCCACCACGGCGAAGCCACGGCCCATTTCGCCGGCTCGGGCGGCCTCGATGGCGGCGTTGAGGGCGAGCAGGTTGGTCTGCCCGGCGATCTGCTGGATGACCTGGACGATGGACTGGATGCGCAGGCTGGAGTGGGCCAGTTCGTCGGCGCTGCGCACCACCGCCGCGCCCTGCTCGGTGAGGGTCTGCACGGTGCCCTGGGCCTGTTCGGTGACTTCGCCCTGGTGGGCGATGGTCTCGGTCAGGGCATCCATGCTGTGGTGCAGTTCGCCGGCGTGCTGGCGCAATTGCTCGCCGATGTCGCGCTGGCGCGCCTCGGCGTCCTGCAGCACCTGGCCCAGGTCGGCCAGGCCCTGGAACACCGGGCGGATGTGTTCGTCGAGCCCTTCGCCGTCCAGGTCGCTGGCGTACTCGTGGCGCTTGAAGGCTTCGATCTGGCTCACCACCACTTGGCTCAGGCGCGCCAGCTTCTGGATCTGCCGGTGCAGGAAGAAAGCCTTGAAGTCGCCGTGGTGGATGGGGAAGCGGTCCATGTAGTCGTCGGCGAAGGCCGCGCCCTCGGGGACCCGGAAGAAGAACACGGCGGTAAGGGTCTGGTTGAGGTTGAGACCGAGGATTTCACCGAAGGTGGAGAAGCCCACCACCGGCACGTCGCCGAACACGCCGGCCATGCGCGGCAGTTCGTCGGTGTTGTTGAGCCGGCGCAGGATGCAGTCGTTGAGCAGGCCGATCAGCGGCGTGCCGGACTTGCCCTGGAGGAAGCGGGCGAAGTCGCGGCGGGTGGTGTCCACCAGGGGGGTACGCTTGACCATCACCAGTTCCTCGCCGGGGGCCACGTCGCAGAACAGGTGGACGATCTCCCGCTGCAAGTCGATGCGGGCGATGGAACGGACGAACAGCTCTTCTCCCACCCGGATCGCGAAGGAATAGTCCGCCAGGCGCCGCTCCAGTTGCTCGGGCCGGCAGGCGAGGGCCTCGCAGAGGGCGGCGACCATGCTGGTGATGCGCCCCCGAGGGTCCACCACCTGGCGGATGGTGCGTTCCTCCAGGGACGCGGTGAGCACGCTGAGGCTGACTGAGGTGGGCTCGAAGTTCTGGCTCTTGAACACGCCGAAACGCACCCCGGGCGCGCACTTGAGGAATACCACCAGGGCGTGGTTCTCGTAGCGGGTGCGGCCATCGTGGAGGAAGGTCTGGCGGAAGTCGTCCTTGCCGCCGGCCGAGCCGCCGACGAACAGGCAGGGGAAGCGGCCCGACTCGTAGAGCGCCTCCATGAAGAAGGATTCCGAGGCCGAGAGGCCGTCGAAGAGGATGTAGGCCAGGGTGTCGCGGGCGTCGATGGGGGTCTTCACCCGCAGGTTGCGCAGGGACTGGGTGAGTTTCGCCAGGCGCTCGCGCAGGCTCAGGCGCGGGCCGCCCTGGCGGATGTCCTGGCTCTCCAGGGGCACGCCGACCACCTCGGCCGAGGCGATGACGCTGGCGTCGAACAGCGCCAGCACGACCCGGTCCCAGCGCCCCGAGGCGTCGCAGTACAAGCCGCCGCGCTCGCCGCACAGTTCGCCGGCGCTGGTGCTCAGGCTCATGGGCACGCCGGGGAAGCGCGTGCCGATCTGCCGGGCGACCTGGTCGATGTCCAGGTGCGGCGAGACATAGCCGGTGATGAAGCTGGGGCGGATGCGCACGCCCGCCAGTTCGGCGGACAGCGCCTCGGCGCGGCATTGCAGGTGGGCGACGGACGTGGACGTCAGAGTGGGTTTGAAACGACCGAGGATACCCATGCGAAACGCCCTCCGGATGGCGCAGTGTTCGTTGACTACAGGCTAGTTCGGAATCGAGGGAAAAGTCTGTAGCGCTTTCGGATGAAAGGCATGCGGCCGAGGCGCGCAGGCCGGGCGCTCGCTCGCCGCCGTAGGACGATCCCGCCGGCCGGCAAGACCGCCTCCAGGCCCTCCCGACCAGGCCGACCAGGCCGGCCGCCCCGTCCCGGGCGATCGGCGGCGAGCGCGCCGGCAGCGGCCAGGCCCATCCGCCGCTACAATGCCGCCTTTTCCTAACGATTCCGGCGGCGGGCCCCCGCGCTCGAACCGCCCCGTGCCGAAGCCGAACGCCATGTCCCTACCCAAGCACCACCTGGAACTGCTCAGCCCCGCCCGCGACACGGCCATCGCCCGGGAGGCGATCCTGCATGGCGCCGATGCCGTCTACATCGGCGGGCCGAGCTTCGGGGCGCGGCACAACGCCGAGAACAGCGTGGCGGACATCGCCGCCCTGGTGGACTTCGCCCACCTGTTCCATGCCCGGGTGTTCGTCACCCTCAACACCATCCTCCACGACGACGAGCTGGAGCCCGCGCGCCGGCTGATCCACGAGCTCCACGACGCCGGGGTGGACGCCCTGATCGTCCAGGACATGGGCATCCTCGAACTGGACATCCCGCCCATCGAGCTGCACGCCAGCACCCAGACCGACATCCGCACCCTGGAGAAGGCCCGCTTCCTCTCCGAGGCCGGCTTCTCCCAACTGGTGCTGGCCCGGGAGCTGAACCTGGCGCAGATCCGCGCCATGGCCGACGCGGTGGACGCGGCCATCGAGTTCTTCATCCATGGCGCCCTGTGCGTGGCCTTCTCCGGGCAGTGCTACATCTCCCATGCCCAGACCGGGCGTAGCGCCAACCGCGGCGACTGCTCCCAGGCCTGCCGCCTGCCCTACACCCTCAAGGACGACCAGGGCCGGGTAGTGGCCTTCGAGAAGCACCTGCTGTCCATGAAGGACAACAACCAGAGCGCCAACCTGCGGGCCCTGGTGGATGCCGGGGTACGCTCCTTCAAGATCGAGGGACGCTACAAGGACATGGGCTACGTGAAGAACATCACCGCCTACTACCGGCAGCGCCTGGACGAAATCCTCGCCGAGCGCCCCGACCTGGCCCGGGCCTCCAGCGGGCGCACCGAGCACTTCTTCGTGCCGGACCCGGACAAGACCTTCCACCGGGGCAGCACCGACTACTTCGTCACCGCTCGCAAGATCGACATCGGCGCCTTCGACTCCCCCACCTTCACCGGCCTGCCGGTGGGCGTGGTGGAATCCGTGGGCGCCCGCGACCTGGTCGCCGTCACCGAGGCGCCCCTGACCAACGGTGACGGCCTCAACGTACTGGTCAAGCGCCAGGTGGTGGGCTTTCGCGCCAGCGTGGTGGAAGCGCGGGGGTCCTTCGAGGACGACGGCGCGCCGCGCTGGCGCTACCGGGTCGAGCCCAACGAAATGCCGGCGGAACTGCGCCGCCTGCGGCCGGGGCACCCGCTGAACCGCAACCTCGACCACGACTGGCAGCAGGCCCTGCAACGGCCTTCCGCCGAGCGCCGGGTGGGCTTGCGCTGGCGGGTGCGGATGGACGAGGCGCGGCTGACCTTCCAGGCCATCAGCGAGGACGGCGCGGACGTGGCCGTCCACCTGGACGGGCCGTTCGGCCTGGCCCACAAGCCGGAACAGGCCCTGGAGCAGTTGCACGAACTGCTGGGCAAGCTGGGCGCCACCGCCTACCACGCCGAATCCACCGAGATCGACGCGCCCCAGGCGCGCTTCGTGCCCAACTCCCAACTCAAGGCCCTGCGCCGGGACGCCATCGAGGCGCTGAGCGCCGCGCGACTCGCCGCCCATCCCCGGGGCGGGCGCAAGGCCGAGACGGTGCCGCCGCCGCGCTACCCGGAGGCGCACCTGAGCTTCCTCGCCAATGTCTACAACGCCCAGGCGCGGGCCTTCTACCGGCGCCACGGCGTGGAACTGATCGACGCCGCCTACGAGGCCCACGAGGAAACCGGCGACGTGCCGGTGATGATCACCAAGCACTGCCTGCGCTTCTCCTTCAACCTCTGCCCGAAACAGGCCAAGGGCGTTACCGGCGTGCGTACCAAGGTGGCGCCGATGCAACTGGTCCACGGCGACGAAGTGTTGACCCTGACATTCGACTGCAAGCCCTGCGAGATGCACGTGGTGGGACGGATCAAGGGCTACCTGCTCGACCTGCCGCCCCCGGGCAGCGCCGCCAGCCACGTGGTGGGCCACATCACCCCCGAGGACCTGCTGAAGACCGTGCGTCGCCCCTGACGCCCGGCGGCGCGTCGAACGGCCCGGCCGAGTCTCCCCCTGCCCCGACGGTAGACGCCCTGCGCACGGGGCACGGGGCACGGGAAGCGTATCGAGCGGGGCGAACCGGAAGCGCCGGGCAGACGGCAGGCATCGTTCAAGAGCCCTTTTGGGATCGTGTGTTTCCCCGCTCCATGCGGCGGACGCCTTCGAAACGCGGGGCACGCATCGGGCAGGTGGGACCGGAATCGCCGGGCAGACGGAAGGCATCGCTCAAGAGTCGTTCGGGATCGGACGTGTCCCTGCTCATGCGGCGACGCCTTCGAAACGCGCGGTGCAGTCATCGGGCGGGGCGGGACCGGAATCGTGGCAGACGGCAGCCGCCATCGGAACCCGCGCGCCCATCCATGTGGAGGCGGGCACCGTTCGAATGGGCAACAGGCATCGAGCGAAGCGGGAACCGGAGTCGCCGGGCAAGGCGACAGCCGTCCTCCAAGGCCCGCCCGAGGAGTCGCGCCCGCATCGATCCGTGGCGGCGCGCCCCACTCGAATGCGGTGATGGCTACGAGCGGGCGGAACTGGAATCGTCGGCGCGGTAGCCGTCACACAAAGGCTCGTTCGGGAAAGCGCGCCCGCCTCGATCCGTGGCGACGTTCGCCGTTCGACGCGGGACGGGCATCGAGCGGAATGGGAACCGAAATCGTTGGCTGGCGGCAGTCGCCCCTTGGGGGTCCGTTCGGGATCGCGCCCTCGGACGGGCGGCGCCGCGCTCGAATACGAAAGGGATAGGAGCCGAGCGGGAATCGCAATCGCCCATGATCCAGCCGCCCGATCGCATGGCTCTGCCACGGTCGGAAGACTCTTGAAGACTCTTATCGAGAAAGATCGGCAAGGCGGTAAGCCGACCGGCCACGGGCGCTCAGGCTTCGCCAAGACCGCGGGGTGCCGTTCAGGAAGGTTGGATAGCGGAAAAGCAGCGACCGCAACGCTTGGCGTGCCCTGGATACTCCAGGGCAGCGCGATCCAAGAGAGGTCACCACGAGCCGAGGGACAGACAGCGCTGACCCGGGCGGGGCGTCATACACGACCGGCTCATTCGGTCACCGCTCTCGATGTGTCACCGCTCGCGATGTCCATGGATAACCACTAAAGAACAGGGATGGGCCGAGGCGGCATTCGAACGCGCGCGCCGGGCGAGCCCGGCGCGGGGCGGAGGATCAGCCCAGGGGGCTTTCCCCAGCGTTCGGCGGGGCATGATGGTCTTCGGAGGGCGAACGGACCGGGGCCGAGGCCGGCGCGGTGTTCGGCTCGTCGCCGTATTCGTCGTAGTCCTTCGGCGTCAGGCCGCCGGCTAGGGGATCGTTGGCTGGGTTCATCACGGGTTCTCCTCTTCGTCACGTGGCGCGTCCGGCACACCCAGGCCCGCCTCATCGAAATCCGGGTCTTCCCCCGGCCCTCCTTCCCCGGCGTCGGTCATGGTGACGTCCGGCTCCTCGTCCGGATGGCCCGGCGCGGGTCGCGACTGATCCATCGGTTCCTCCTGATGTGCGCGGCATTCCTGAAATTGGAGGGCCGTTTCCCGGGCAACGTTCGCCCCGCTTGTCTGGTGGCGTGGGCGCGTGGGCCCACCGGAAACCGTCGGTGGGGGTCTTTGTCCCGCCGCCGTGCCGGGCGCGGCGTGGGAAATGATCAGGGCGGCGGTTCCCATTCGGTTTCACCGGGTCGCGGCATGGGCGAGCGGCACGCCGAAAGCCGTCGGCGGACGGTCTCGACTGGCCGCCGTATCGGTCGCGATGAGGAATGGAAGAACGACGCGACGGAAGCAACGCGGCGCCGGATCGCGAGGGAACCGGAGCGCGTCTCAGGGCGCGGCGAACACTTGGGTCCAGTAGATGCCGGCCTGGCTGTTGGGGTCGACCGCGTAGGCGGCGCCCATCTCGGTGAAGGCGGCGCTCATCAGGTTGGCGCAGTGGCCCGGGCTGGCCAGCCAGCCGTCCACGGTGGCCTGGGCCGCGTCCTGGCCGGCGGCGATGTTCTCGCCGAGCTGGTGCCAGGTGTAGCCGGTGCGCAGCACCCGCTCATCGGTCAGGCTGCCGTCGCTACCCCGGTGGGAGAAGCGGTCGTGGTTGGCCATGTCCAGGCTGTGGGCCCGCGCCGCCTCGGCCAGGGCCGCGCTCCAGGCCAAGGGCGGCGCGGCGGGAAAGGTTCGCTGGCCGCAGGCGCGGGCGCTGGCCCGAGCCCGGTTCGCCGCCTCCAGCACGGCATGCCCTTCCGCCTCCCAGTCGCCGAGCGAGGCCGACAGCAGCGGCCGGGCCAGCACGATGCGCCACTCCTGGCCGCTGCGGGACACCCCGACGTCGGTGTAGCGGGCGGCCAGCAGCGGACCGCAGAAGCGCGCCCCCAGGGCCGCCAGGGCCGTGTCGGCATCCGCCGGGCCGGACAAGCGGATCAGTTGCAGCGCCGAGACCGGGTAGCCGTTCTGGCTCAGGGCCTGCTGCAACGACCCCACGTCGGTCTGGGTCGGCTCGGACAGGCGCAGGTCGGTGGACAACGGCCCCACCGGCTCCGGCCGGTGCCCCTCGCAGGCGGGCGGCTCGGCGCGCAGGGCGTTGATCCGCTCGATCAACCGGGCCTCCTCGGAAGCGTGGGCGACGCCGGCCAGCAGCAAGGCCAGCGGCAGGGACGAACGGACGATAGGGTGCATGTGTGCTCCTCGAAAAGCAGCCTGCGGCCGCGTGACAAACCCCTCCAGCCCAGTGCAGGATCGGGCGAACCGCACGGACGCCCCCTTCGACAGGAGCCCCCATGAGTACGATCCATCCGTTGGAATACCTCGCCCAACACCTGCTCGGCAAGCCATTGCACCTGCTCGAACCGGAGGAAAGCCACGTGCTGGAAAAGATCCGCCAGCACCGCCCGGTATCCCGGGACGCGGCGGACGTCTCCGACCAGGTCGCCACCTTCGGCGAACGCCTCGCCGACCGCGTCGCCGCCATTGGCGGCTCCTGGGGCTTCATCGTCGGCTTCTCGCTGATCCTGCTGGGCTGGATGCTGCTCAATACCGACGTACTGCAACACTTCGGCCTCGCCTTCGACCCCTACCCCTACATTTTCCTCAACCTGATGCTGTCGACCCTGGCGGCGGTGCAGGCGCCGGTCATCATGATGAGCCAGAACCGCCAGGCGGCGAAGGATCGCCTCGCCGCCAGCCTGGACTTCGAAGTGAACCTGCGGGCCGAGCTGGAGATCCTGCGGGTCCACGAAAAGATCGACCAGCTCATCGTTGCCCGCCTCGACGAGGTTCTGGCGCGGTTGCCGGCGGCAACCGCCCGGGACTGAGCGGATCCGACGCGGCCACGGGCCTGTCGCCGCCCCTTCGCCTGGATGGAACGACATGAGCGGCTGGGTGGACCGGCAGGTCCCCCAAGAAGACCCGATGACACGCTGGATCGCCGCCTCCGAGAGCGTCTTCAAACGCCATTTCGGCTGGATGTTCAAGGTCTTCCCGCCGCTATTCGGCTTCTCGATCTTCCTCGCCTACTTCTACCAGTACGGCTTCTACCCGAGCTTCGACCTGTTCCAGTTCTCTTCGCTGCTCTTGGCCGCGGCGCTGGTGGGCGTCGTGGTGATCGGCGCGATCGTTCTGTTGCTGTTCCTGCCGGGCGCGGTGATCTACCCGTTCTTCCTGGAAAACCGGACGATCAAGGAAGAGCTGCGCTATGCCCGCCCCTACCGCGAGGAAGACCGGACCTCATTCGCTGTGACGCTGCTGATCCTGCCGTTCTTCCTGCCGTTCATGCTGCTGGCCCTCCTGCAACTGGTGGTCCTGCTGAACGATCCCGCCAGCTACGCGATGTACATAAAGTTCGCCCCGATCGGCGTCGGCCTGCTCAGCGGCCTGTTGCTCCAGTGGCGTTTCGGCCTGCCCCGCTTCGCCTTCCTGCGCTATGGGTTCGCCGCCTATGTTCCGCTGATGCTGGTCAGCCTCTTTATGGCCTACACCTTGTCCGACTCCGCTTCGCGATTCGACGAACTCCTGGGAGGCGCGGCCAAATGGCCGCTGTTGGTCGGCGTCACCGTCATCTTGAGCGTCATCGCCGCCCTCTGCGCGGCGGCGCCCATCGGCGGCTGGAGCTTCGCCCTGCACCTGACGGCCTTTTTCGCCATGCTCATTGCGTTCTACAGCGGGACGCTGACGACCTTGCCGGAGAAAACCATCCAACGCCTGGGCCTGGGCCACTACACCGCCGAACGCCTGGTGCTGGATGCCGGCTACTGCGACGGGGGCACGCGCCGGCTGTTCGGCCTCGGGGAAGACTGCGCCCTGGCGGACCTCGAGGTTGTCTGGTCCCTGGGGGATACCCTGGTCTTCAGGCGCCGGGGGCAGGACCAGACGCTCTACCAGATTCCCTCGCGCGTCGTGAAGGCCATCGTCAAGTCGTCTAAATAGCCCGGCGTTTTCGACGGCGAAGCCGGTTCGCGACGGACGCGCTTGAAACCGATGGCGTTTCCGGTAGGCTCGGCGGCCTCTTTCACAAGGAGTCATCCCATGGCCCGCGCCACTGCCCGACACATCCTGGTCGCCACCGAAGCCCAGTGCAACGAACTCAAACAAGCCATCGAAGGCGGCGCCGACTTCGCCCAGATGGCAAAGCAGCACTCCACCTGCCCCTCCAGCCGCGACGGCGGCAACCTGGGCTCTTTCGGCCCGGGCCAGATGGTCAAGGAATTCGACACCGTGGTCTTCAGCGCGCCGCTGAACGTGGTGCAAGGCCCGGTGAAGACCCAGTTCGGCTATCACCTGCTGGAAGTCACCAGCCGCCAGGACTGATCGTCCGCCCCGGCAGGGCGCCCGCTCCGGGCGGCCCTGTCCGGCGATAGGGGCGGCTCCCGCGCCCTCCCGTACCACTCACCTCAGCAGCACCGAAGCGGGCACGGCAGAACGGCGAAGGTCACTGCCTCACTTATCCCGGTACCCAAGTTATCCACTCTCCGATCCGTGGAAAACCAGCAAGTCCTGCCGATCCACTCGCGTTTCCCGATGAACAACTCCTTCATCACCAAGGCCGAAAGAATCTGACGTAGGCGAAGGTACAGCCGGCCCTCCCTGCGTTACTTGGCGTTACCTCACCAGTGCAACCGCGACAGATGACGCTCGATTCCATCCGGCAGGCGCAGCGAGGACGGGAGAGATAGAGACCGACCGCGAGGTTGAATGACATTCAACATCGCCAAGCATATAGTCATCTTGAAGGATGGACACGTCCCGGTCACAAGTTGTAGCCGTTGAAGTATTTCCCATATCCTCCACCCAAGAGCACTATTAAACCGAAAAACAGGATCAACCGGCTTGGCCATACTATTTTTCTTGCAAGATATTGGGGAAATTCAGAAGAGTCATTTGGATCAAGCTGGCCTTTTTTTATTGAGAAGTTTCGAATGCTCAGACACGAAGAAATTTGAAGAAGACGATACATTCGCCCGAGAAAGCTATTCCCCATTAGCATGCGATTGTTAACTATCAATTTAGAGCGCGTTAAATGGGACTCGAATTCATCAAGGTATTTATTCGCTATATACCCATATATACAACCAGGAAGAGCCTAACAGTAAACTGACCATTACGACAAAAAGCAGATACTCACCCAACTTGAACATCACTCGTAAACCTTTCATAAAAAATTTCGGAGGCTTTCCCCACCTTGCCTACCCACACCGCCAATAGCGGTTCACACTATACCCGTAACAACTAATGCGCATACTATTCCACCTATTCCCAGCGAACTCAAACCTATTGCACCACATATTATCGAGCTAACAATTGTACCTGCAGACCCCAAGCGCTCCTCCGACCAATCCGCCCCCGAAACGCCCCGCCTCGGTGAACTTCACTTTCCGGCACTCTGTTCGCGTCCCAATCGCCAATCCATAGTCATTTGAAGAATGGACATCGCCCCATCACAATTTATAACCGTTGAAGTAGTGCCCATACCCACCACCTAGAAAAAACATCAACCCGAAGAACAGAATCAGCCAAGTGGGCCATACAACTTTTTTTGCCAAATAAGGGGGAAATTCGGAGGAGTCACCTGGATTAAGCATACCCTTCCTTATCGAAAAATTACGCAAAATCAGGCAAGCAGAAATCTGATTTATACGAAACATCCTTCCAAGAAAACTATTCCCCATGCGTATTCGATTATTAATCACCACAGGGGAGCGCGAGAGGTGGGACTCGAATTCATCGAGATATTTTACCGATGTATACCCCATATATACGACTAAAAACAACCCTAATAGCAAGTTCAGCCCTACGAAAAAAATCAGATACTCACCCAATCTGAACATTACTCATAGCCTTTTTCGTAAATAACTTCAGAAAAAAATCTTCCCCAAGGCGGCTACCCACTTCACCGCCAGCGTATCCGGCTGCCCCTGTAACAACTAGCATGTAGGCTATTCCGCCTACGCCCACTGAACTTAGCCCTATTGCACCACATAACATATAACCAGCAGTTGGGCCTACAGATCCCCCAAGTGCCCCACCCGCCAACCCGCCCCCGAAACGCCCCGCCTCGGTGAACTTCACTTTCCGCCCCCCCTGCTCGCGCCTCAATCGCCAAGCCATATAGTCATTTTGAAGAATGGACACCGCTCCGATTACAAGTTATAGCCGTTGAAGTATCCCCATACCTCCACCCAAGAGCACCATTAAATCGAAAAACAGGATCAACCGGCTTGGCCATACTACCTTGCCGGCCAAATACTGTGGAAACTCGGAAGAATCATCTGGATCAATCTGACCCTTTCTCATTGAAAACCACGCAGATTCAGACAGGTAGATATCTGAAGCAAACGATACGTTTACCCATGATGCTATCGCCCATGAAAAACCTGTTACTGATGACGAGCTTCGGCCGCTTTAGGTGCGTCTCGAATCGTCTAAATAGTTGATTGCCACATACGCCATTAGAGCGTCAACAAGAACCCTATGAGAACGCTGACCATGACGACCAGTAAGGAGTACCACACCTACGCTAGGCATTATTCCGCAGACTTTTCGTCTCACAGACTTCAACCAAAACCCACTAAGCGACGCCAACCCACCCTCGGTATCGTCCATATTGAACAAGTATCATGAAAATTATGACGTTTAATGCCAAGACCCCGTATGACCAGGTGACCCAACGATGCAGGCTAACAGGAAGCCTGTCCAAGTCCTCTATTGCCAGAATACCTTTCCTCAAGCTATACCGCTCGAACATTAAAATTCCAGCTATCTGTCCTGTTCTATAAAGGCGCTCCCACCAACCTTTACTGGTAGCCAACGGACTTCTTTTGACGGCTGCCGAATTCCCCAGATATTTTTCTAACTCATCCAACTTGCAAATCGATACATAGACTGCCAAGCAAAAAGCAACTACTGCTATCGTTACAAAAAAGCAGGTGATTGATGCATATACTATTTTTTCAGGCATTATCTAATTCCCTTCATAAACGAGAGAGCCTAAAAATTCACCAAACTCGCTCATACCACTTCCGACAACGACGCCACCGGAAGCGGATACCACCATGCCACATATCAGCCCTCCGGTCCCCATCGTTCCGATGCCAATGGCAGTGCAAATAGGCACCGCTGCCGCTGCACCTAATTTTGCACCGAGCGCCCCACCCGCCAATCCGCCCCCGAAACGCCCCGCCTCGGTGAACTTCATTTTCCGGCACTCCTGCTCGCGTCCCCAATCGACAAGCCCTATAACATCTTGAAGAAAATGGACATCGCCCGGTCACAAGTTATAGCCGTTGAAGTATTTCCCGTATCCTCCACCGAAGAGCACTATTAAACCAAAAAACAGGATCAATCGGCTTGGCCATACTATTTTTCTTGCCAGATGCTGGGGAAACTCAGTAGAGTCATCTGGATCAAGCTGGCCTTTTTTTATTGAGAAGTTTCGAATGCTCAGACACGAAGAAATTTGAAGAAGACGATACATTCGCCCGAGAAAGCTATTCCCCATTAGCATGCGATTGTTAACTATCAATTTAGAGCGCGTTAAATGGGACTCGAATTCATCAAGGTATTTATTCGCTATATACCCATATATACAACCAGGAAGAGCCTAACAGTAAACTGACCATTACGACAAAAAGCAGATACTCACCCAACTTGAACATCACTCGTAAACCTTTTCATAAAAAATTTCGGAAAGGCTTTCCCCACCTTGGCTACCCACACCACCAATAGCGGTTCCCACCGTACCCGTAACAACTAATGCGCATACTATTCCGCCTATTCCCAGCGAACTCAAACCTATTGCACCACATATTGTCGAGCTAACAATTGTACCCGCAGCACCCCCAAGTGCCCCACCCGCCAATCCGCCCCCGAAACGCCCCGCCTCGGTGAACTTCACTTTCCGGCACTCCTGCTCGCGTCCCACGGTGCAGGCATTGTAGATGCGGCTTCCGCTGTAGCCGGCGTCCAGGGCAATGCCGATGTAGCCGCCGTATTTGATGTAACGGGCCGCCCGGGCGGTGCCTTCGAGGTAGGTGGAGTAGCCGGGGATAGACCCGGCCCGGCCGGCCTTGCTCCAGTGGTGGAGCAGGCTGCGGCTGGAGAGGCCCAGGGCGTGGCGCAGGTTGGGATGGTCGGGCAGGCCGACGCCCTTGCGCACCAGCGGGCCGAGGCTGGCGTCGAGCTGGCGCATGAGTTGCTGGCGCTCGGCGAAGAAGGCGTTGCCCCGCAGGGTGCCGGTCTGGTCGAAGCTGCGCTGGTAGAGCTGTTCCAGTGACCGCAGGGTATTGCCCAGGTCGTCCAGGTGCTTGCCCACCATCAGGCTCGCGGTGCCGAGGGCGCCGGCTCCGTCCTGCAGGAAGGGTTCGATGAAGTCGCGGTTGCGCACCAGGAAGCGAGCGTCGTCGTCGCTCAGGGGTGTCAGGGCGGCGTCCACCTTGGCGGCCGCTTCCATCAGCAGGGCTTCCTGCACGGTACACATGCGCTCGGGAGAGGCGCTCATCACGGCCATCTGACCCGGCTTGGCCCACTGGCTCAGGTGGGGGTTGAGGCTGCGGAATTTCTCCAGGGCCGGAGCCGTCGCGTCGGGCATCAGCAGCCGTTCGAGGCTGCCCCGGGGCATCGGGTCCTGGACGATGTAGAAGCCGGGTTCGGCGCGGGTGCTCATGGTTCCCTCCTATGAATGCCTTCCGTGAACGCGCGGCCGGACTGTGGCACAACCGTTTCGCGCCTCGCAACGACGAAGCGGGCCTGGTTCACGAAGTGGCGAAGGGGCACGCCCGAAACGCGAACGTAGCCATAAAACAAACGAGCGCGTAACCATCCAAGGTTGCCTTGGGGCCGCTGGCTCCTCATCAGCCGGAAACCCGGTTAACCGTCCCAGGTCGAGGACGGCCCGGTACGCCCCCGGCATCAGGGGCAAACAGATCAATCTTGGGTGGCGCCAGCCCGATGGCGAGGCCGTCGCGTCGAATCGCCCCAGCAAGGTTGTTCCCCCGTCGCCTCACTCGGGAATAGGTGGGTGCAGGCTCGGCCCGACCAAGGCTTCCAGTTGCCGGTATACCCCCGGCGCGGCCACGAGGAAGGGGTTGCCCCGCAGCAGCCCGTCGTCCCGGAAGAAGTCGTTGGCCAGGGCGCCGGCTTCTTCCACCAGCACCAGGGCGGCGGCGCAATCCCAGCTCTTGAAGTGGGTCTCGTGGTAGCCGATCAGGCGACCCGCCGCCACGTAGGCGGTCATCAGGGCCCCGGAGCCGGTACGCAGGAACATTCGCCCTGGTCCAGCAGGCCGTGAAGGAAGGCCAGGAACGGGCCACTGTCGAGTCGGTGGTTGGTGCCCACGGCGGTGACACCCTGGCTGACATGGGTGGCCTCGCTGGCCCGCAGCGGGGTGTCGTTGCAGAAGGCGCCCCGGCCCCGGCAGCCGTGGAACAGCTCGTTGTGGTTGGGGTCGGCGATGGCGCCCAGCCAGGGCCGGCCGTCCACCAGCAGGCCGATGGAGACGCACCAGTTGTGCAGGCCGTTGAGGAAACAGGTGGTGCCGTCGATGGGGTCGATGACCCAGAGGTAGCGGGCCCCGAGGTCCTGGGCGCCACCTTCCTCGCCGAGCAGGCCGTCGCCGGGGAAACGTCGCCCCAGTTCCTCGCGGATGAAGTCTTCCAGGGCGCGGTCGGCGACGCTCACCAGGTCCTGCAGGTCGCCGCCCTTGTGCAGCACGGTGAGGCTGTCGCGGCGGCGGTAGTAGTCCAGGCCGAGGGCGGCGGCGGCCTGGGCGATCGCCCGGGCGGCGGCGTAGCGGGCGTCGAGTTCCGAGGCGTCGGGATGCGAATCCATGGTGAGGCTCCTGATGACAAGGCGAGAAGGCGGGTGGGGCGGCCGATGGCCGCCGCCCACGCGGCCTCATGATGCCCCAACGGCGCGTCGACCGCCGATCGCACGCGGGGCCACCTTGGAGTAAGGCCCCGATTCACTCGCGAAGAGTCCTCTCGTAGGCTCGTCTCCGTCCGTCAATCGACGTGGCGCCTCCTCGCTACGTGCGCGCTCGTTCGAGGCATGACGCGGGGGCCGCCAGGGCCCGGGCGCCTTTCGGTCACTCGTCGGGCGCCGGCCACCTCGACGTGCAGCCGCGCGGTATCCGGCTTTCCGCGCGGCGCCGTGTCCACGGCGAGGCACTGGCCGGGGACCGCCCCCGGCATCGCCCGTCGGCTAGGCGCCCTGCCCCCAGTTCATCTCCAGGCCGCCGTCGATGACGAAGTTCTGCCCGGTGACGTAGTCGGCCTCTGGGCTGGCCAAGTACACCGCCAGGTGCGCCACTTCCTCGGGCTGGCCGGGGCGGCGCCAGGGGATGCGCGGCATTTCCCTGGACCGGGTCTCGGGGTCTTCCACCCGTTCCTGGGTCATGGGGGTGTGGATCAACCCCGGCGCGATGGCGTTGACGTTGATCTTCAGCGGCGCCGCTTCCAGGGCCACGCTGCGGGTGAAGGTCAGCAGGCCGCCCTTGGCCGCGCCGTAGGCGGCGTGGCCGGGGCTGGGGATGGAGTCGTGGACCGAGGTGATGTTGATCAGCTTGCCCTGGCCGCCCCGGGCCTGGCGGAGGCGCAGGAAGGCCCGGGTGCAGAAGAACGGGCCGTACAGGTCGGTCTTGATGACCTTGTCGAAGTCGGCGGTGCTCAGTTCCGTGACCGGCGCGCTGACGCCGACGCCGGCATTGTTGACGAGGATGTCGGGCGGGCCGAACTCGTATTCCACCGACTGGAACAGCGCCTCGACGCTGCTCTCGTCGGTCACCTCCAGCCGTTGCAGCAGGCCGCGCCGGCCGGCCTGGCGGACCTGCTCCAGGGTGGCCTCGGCGCCCTGCCGATCGGTGTGGTAGGTCACCACCACATCCGCGCCCTCGCGGGCGAAGGCGATGGCGATGGCCTGGCCAATGCCCGAGTCGGAGCCGGTGACGATGGCGATCTTGCCGGTCAGCTTGCCCATGGTGAACTCCTCTGTGGGTGGGGGGAGTTCATCTGGACCGCGCCGGGCGACGCGCGCTCCGGCCATCGCCGGCCTGTTCGTCAGGCCGGCGCGGCGATCAGACCTTGAAGCGGGCCACCAGCCCCTGCAACTGGGCGCCCAAATGGGCCAGCTCCACGGTGGCGGCGGCGGTCTGCTCCGAACCCGCCGCCGATTGGTCGGCCAGGTCGCGCACGTTGACCACGCTGCGGTTGATCTCCTCGGCCACGGCGCTCTGCTCCTCGGCGGCGGTGGCGATCTGCTGGTTCATCTGCTGGATGTGGGAGACCGCCTGGTTGATCTCTTGCAGGGCCGCCTCGGTCTGGCGGGCGAAGGCCACGGTCTGCTCGGTGCGCTCACGGCTGCGCTCCATGAGCTGGGCGGCGTCGCCGGTGCCGGCCTGCAAAGCGGCGATCAGGCCCTCGATCTCCTGGGTGGAGTCCTGGGTGCGCCGGGCCAGGGCGCGCACTTCGTCGGCCACCACGGCGAAGCCGCGGCCTTGCTCGCCGGCCCGGGCCGCCTCGATGGCGGCGTTCAGCGCCAGCAGGTTGGTCTGCTCGGCGACGCTCTTGATCACGTCCACCACGCTGCCGATCTTCTCGCTCTCCCCCGCCAGGCGGACCATGGCCTCGCCCAGTTGGCCGATGTCCTGGGCCAGCACCGAAGTCTGCGCCACGGTGTCGGCGACCACCTCGGTGCCGCGCTGGGTCTTGCCATCGGCGTCGCGGGCGGCGTGGGACGCTTCCTCCGCGTTGCGCGCGACCTCATGGACGGTGGAAGCCATCTCGTTCATGGCGGTGGCCACCTGGTCGATCTCGCTCTTCTGCTGGCCGACCCCGGCGTTGTTCTGGTTGCTGACGGCGGAGAGCTCCTCGGCCGCCGTGCTGATCTGGGCGACCCCTTGGGTGATCCCACCCACCAAGTCCCGCAGGCCGCGGGCCATGTCCTGCATGCTGCGCTGCAACAGGCCGAGTTCGTCGCGGCGGGTGCTTGCCATCTCCACGCTCAGATCGCCGGCGGCGACCCGGCGCACCACGTCCACCGTGCGCCGCAGCGGCGGCACGATCTGCCGGTGGACGACCCAAGCCGCCAGGCAGCCCAGCACCAGGGCGATGAGTACCATCACCGTCAGCTTCGACTGGGCCGACACGCGCTTTTCGTCGGCGCCCTTCAACTGATCGGCGGTCAAGGCTTGCAGGCGCTCCACGTTGCGCCCGGTCAGCTCGTCCAGCTCGCGGCCCCGGGCCTGCAACTGGGCGTCCTGCTGGAAGATGGTCTGCAACAGCGCGCGGTAGCGCTCCAGGGAGGCGCTGGCGTGAGTCAATTCGTCGCCGTATTCCTCGGGCAGGCGGGCACGGGCCTCGCCGGTGGCGCGGGCCAGTTCGTCGAGGCTGGTCAGGATGGCGCCGGAAGTCTGCGGGCCGGGGTTGGCGAGGTACGACAGGTTCAGCACCCGGGCGGTCGACACCCGCTCCTGGAGCCGCGCCGCCAGGCTCACCGCGCGCGCGGCCTCCGCCGTCGGGTTTCCGTCCATTGCCTCCACGCCGGCCGCCAGCAGCGCGCCATAGGACGCGCTCAACTGCTCGGCCACCGCGACCATCGGCTCGCGGGCCTCGCCGCTGGCCCGCTTGGCGCGGACCTGGGCATCGAACGCCGCGTGGTGCGCCTCGACGCCGTCGTGCAACTGCCGCAACAGGTCGAGGCTGACCGGCCGGGACAGCAGCTTCAGGCCCTGGCCGATGGTCTCGTCCATGCGTCGCGCCGCCTGTGCCCGGGGCTCCAGCAGCGCCGGATCGCCGCTATGGGCGTAGCTGACTTCGTAAAGGCGCATCTCCAGCCCTCGATGGAGAATCTCCGAGGTCAGCTCGGTCTTGCTCACCTGATCGCTCAATTGGGATGTGCTGATGACGCCGACGGCGGCGACCAGCAGGATCGCCGCCAGCAGCAGGCCAAAGCCCAGGCCGAGTTTCGTGCCGACGGACAGGTTGTCGAGCCAGCTGGCGCGAGCGTGTTCTCGTTGTGTCATGGGGACCTCGAAGTGGAACCGGTCCCTGGCTCGGTGGAAGTGACGATGGGGCGGCATTATCCCGCAAATGCGCCAGCTTTTTGCCACTTCGCTGAGTCAACCTCCCATAGGGGTCTGAATCGGGCCCGCCGCTGGCGCGCTTCGCCTGCTCCACCGACGCTATCGTGAACCGTAGAACCGTAGGGTGGAAAACGGCGAAGCCTTTTCCACCGGGGCCAACCATCGACAGCCGGCCGCCCCTTGCATCGACCGGGGCTGCCAAACCCGCCGGCCTGGGCCAGAATGGCCGGCATCGCCGCGACGCCGTCGCGGCCCTGAGCGAGCGGAGAGGCGTTCCATGAGCACCCCGAAATCCACCGTCCCCTACGCCCAGCGCGAGCAGGGCTACCGGGAAAAAGCCTTGAAGATGTACCCCTGGGTCTGCGGGCGTTGCGCCCGGGAATTTTCCGGCAAGCGCTTGAGCGAGCTGACGGTGCACCACAAGGACCACAACCACGACAACAACCCCGAGGACGGCTCCAACTGGGAACTGCTCTGCCTGTACTGCCACGATAACGAGCACTCGCGCTACACCGACAACCAGTACTTCGCCGAAGCCACCCCTGGCGGAGACAAGGGCCCGAAGACCACCTTCAAGGGACTCGCCGGATTGGCGGATCTGTTGAAGCAGGGCGAGTGACGGGCCGACCCGCGCCCGGGTAAAGGCAGCAGGCCGGCACCTGACCGGAAGCCGGACGCCCGTAGTCCAGAGGCCCGCTGTCGGTGGGCACGCTTCGCGTTGCCCACCCTACCGGTCGTAGGGGGGAAAACGGCGGAGCCTTTTCCACCGGAGCGGCACTCGACCCCCTCGCCGACCACCAACCAGACGAGGCCGCTGTTGGTGGGCAAGCTTCGCGTTGCCCACCTTACCGGTCGTAGGATGGAAAACGGCGAAGCCTTTTCCACCGAAGTGGCACTCGCCCCCTCGCCGACCACCAGCCGGCGAGCGCCGAAGCTTTTCCCCGAGGGCCTGCGGAAGGCGCGCGGGCGGCGATCCGGGCGGTGGATCGGTCGTCTCATAGGGCGGACAAAGTGCGGTATTCGTCTTGGGCGTGCTGGTCGGTCATGCCGCTGACGAAGTCCTGGAGCATTCGGCAGCGGTAGTAGAACTCCCAGAGGCCGGCGTCGGCGCCTTCGTGCGCTTTCAGTGCTTCCAGGTAGGCCTTGCGCTGCTGGGTCGGCAGGCGCCGGGCCAGCAGGTTGGCGTGGGGCGCGCCACCCTCGCCGCTCGCCAGGCGCTCCATGGCGGCGGCGTCGAGGCGCAGCAAGGGTGCGTAGAAGTCCAGCAGGCCCTGGATGATCCGGTAGCCCTGCAGCTCCAAGGTCTCCACCTCCGGGTGGCAGAACACGTGGGTCAGGGCCACGTCCTTGAAGGTCTGGACGATGGCGTGGGGCAGGCTGTGGTCTTCCATCAGGGCGCGGTCCAGGGTGCCGTGGTAGACCGCCTCCAGGTTGTCGATGAACTGGCCGGCGGCGTGTTGCACCAGGGGGTGGATGACGCTGACCCGCAGGGCGATGAAGAACTCGCCGACCTTGTTGATGGGTTCGTCCTTCCAGCGCTTCAGCGCGCCGCGCACCATGGCCTGGAAGCTGTGGTCGCTGCCGGGGACCGGCTGGTAGCGGCGCGTCCCGGCATGGCGGGCATAGGTCTGGGTCAGCAGGCGGGCCAGGCGCGGGACGTCGAGGATGCCCTTTTCCACCGAGTCCTCGATATCCGCCAGGCAATAGGAGATGTCGTCCGCCGCCTCCATGACGTAGGTGATGGGGTGGCGAGTGCCCGGGGCCATGCGCAGCGTGGCCCGCAGGTCGTCGACGAAGGCTTCCTCGGACAGGTAGTACCCTGGCTTCTTGTTCAGGTAGTACCCCGGCGCGCGCCGGTCCGGCCGGGGGCGGTAGGCCGGGCGCACGTATTTCAGCAGGCCGGCGGTCTGGGTGTAGGTCAGGTTGAGGCGCAGCAGACGCACCACCAGGCGGATGGCCTGGGCGTTGCCCTCGAACCCCTTGAGGTCGGCGCGCATCCGCTCGGCCAGGGCCGGGTCCGCCCCGGCCGGCGCGGCGGCGTCGAACAGCGTATCCAGGTGGCGACCGAACCAGTCGTTGAGGGCGTATTCGCCGAAGTGGCCGAACGGCGGGTTGCCCACGTCGTGCATCAGGCAGGCCATTTCCACCAGGCTTTCCAGGGGCCGCTCCAGGCCGGCGAGGCCATGGCGGGCGGCGTCCGCGCCCAGCCGCTGGTAAAGGGTGCGGACGATGAAGCGCCCGATCTGCTGGACTTCCAGGGAGTGAGTCAGGCGGCTGCGCACCGCCGCGTTGCGCTCCAGGGGGAAGACCTGGGTCTTCTGCTGCAGGCGCCGCACGGCGGCGGACTGGATGATCCGGCCACGGTCGCTTTCCAGGTGCGTCAGCAGGTCGTCCGTGTCCCCGCGCCGGGCGGGCCGCAGGCAGGAGAACTTGAGCGTGAAGTCGAGGGGGCCGGGCATGGAGGCGCTCGCGTGGGGTCGATGCCGCAGCCTAGCGCGGCGCCGGGCGGGATACCAGGCGCCCCGGGCAGAGGGCGGCGCTGCGACTCCCGGTCGCGCGGCTGGCGGATGGCGCCCTTGGTATAACGCACCGGTCGTCTCCGCGTCGCGGGGGCGGCCTTCCTTCCCCACCCCCGAGGTTCCCCATGAGCACCACGTCCGCCAGCATCTGCGAAGCCGCCGACCGGCTGAAGGGCTTCGTCGGCTACCACGCCAAGACCGGCCGCTACCGGGTGCGCTTCAGCGAGGACTCGTTCGGCATGGACGTGGACGAGGCCAGCATCGCGCCTACCTGCGAGTTCGTCTGGCGGCCCTTGGACGCCGGCACCATGACCCTGGCGCGGGCGCGCATTCAGGTGCTGCTGGACCAGCGCATCGACGAGCAGCTCGACCTCACCGAGCCGCTGCGGGTGTACATGCGCCGCCAGGATCTGCCGGAAATCGTCGCCCAGCGCCTGCCCCGTCCTCCTCGCCCGGCCTAGCCGGTGGTGCCGGGGACGGCGGGTTTCCGCTAAGCTCGGGAAAGCCGGCGGCGAACCCTTGCGGGCGTCGCCGGGTCGAACCCCGGATTCCGTTCAGAGCGAGACCCATGGCATATCCACTCCCCGGCAAGGCCCTGGCCCTCGGCGCCACCCTGCTGCTTTTGACGGGCTGCTCGTCCTCGCCCACCTGCGACGAGCCCATGAGCGGCGATCGCTGCCGCGAAGAGCGCCTGCTGTACCAGAACGACATGCTCCAGGCCAAGCTGCTGATCGCCTCCGGCGACATGGAGAACTACGAACTGGCTCAGGCGCTGCTGGACCGCGCCGCCGCCCAGGACAAGACCGGCGAGGCGGATTTCTACCGGGCGGTCCTGATGATCCGCCAGGGGCCCCAGGTGGATGAGGTGATGAAGCTGCTGGAGCATTCCGCCGAGCGCCACCACCCCTATGCCATCGCCCTGCTGTACAAGGTCTATGCCGACCCCTATCTGGTCGCCGAGGCCGACCCGGACCAGGCCGAGGCGTATCGCGAAGCCTACGCCGGGCTGGACGTGGCCAAGAGCGGTTACCCCTCCTTCGAAAAGGCCCTCGCCCTGGTGAACGCCCTGCTCAGCGCGCCCCAGAGCAGCGATGCCGAGGAAGAGGACGAGGACGCGGACCCCGCGCCCTGATCGCCGGGCGGGCCGGCCTCGGGGCGACGGCCGACCCGCGCGAATCGGGCCACCCGCTCGCTATAATGCGCGACTTCCCGGCCAGCCGGCCCTCGACACAGCGGTATGCCCATGACTTCCCCTGACGATTCCCTCCCCGCCACGCCCCCGACGGATGCCGCCGACACGACGGAACGGGCGATTCCCGATTTCGCCTTTCCCTTTTCCCCCAAGCGCTTCCAGAAAGCCAAGGATGACCAGCCGACCCACTGGAAGGCCCATCCCAGCCAGCACGACACCCGCCCGGGGCCTGCGCCCCGGGGTTCTCGTCGCTCCATGGGCAAGCGCTGATACGTCGTGCGGGTCCGCTACGAGCCCTTGCCGGCCACGCAACGGCCCTTGGTGGAGCGCTTCTATCGCGCACTGCGCTCGCCGACTCGCCCCCGGGGCGCCTCGGTGTGGGTGGCGCGGGCGCCGGACCCGGTGGCGGCGGTGTGCCTGACACCCGTGGCCGACGGCCACTGGCTCAGCGGCTTGCTGGTGGACCCGGCCTGGCGCGGGCGCGGAGTCGGCTCCGGCCTGCTCGGCGAGGTACGCACGGCGCTGGCGGGGCCGATCTGGCTGTTCTGCCACCCTGACCTCCAGCGCTTCTACCAGCCCCTCGGCTTTGCCCCGGAAGCGACGCCGCCCGCCCCGCTGGCGGAGCGCCTGGCGCGCTACCGGCGGCAAAAGCCCCTCTTGGCCCTGGTGTCCCCGGCCTAGGACGCTACCCGGCCACCGGGATCAAGGCCAAAAAAAACCGGCCCTCGGCCGGTTTTTCCCATGCGACGCGTCACTTGTTGACGTGAAGCCGAACGTTGAGCTCGTCCACGATCGGCGCCCAGTCCGCGTCGCCCATGATCTCGTCCTTCAGCAGCGCCCGTTGCGAGGCGCTCCAGAACGGCGCCTCGGATACCTTCACCTCGTCGGGCAGCGGGTAGTGCTCGGCGATGAAGGCATCGATGCTGGCGGGGTCGTTGTCCAGGCCCAGTTGGGCGAACAGGGTCGCCATGTCGGGGTTGGGTAGTTCCATGTCACTCTCCTGAGGCTGCGTATCTACGTGGCCCCGGTCGGTGCCGGGCCAGCGCCATGAGGACGGGACACTCGCGCCCGACTCATGGCCGAGGGGGGACATCAAGCCCGATCGATGCCGTCTTTCAGCGCGTCCTTGACCTTGCCTACGGTCTGCTGCGCTTCGCCCTTGCGTTCCTGCAGCTTGCCTTCGCTTTTCAGGCCCGGGTTGTCGGTGGCTTCGCCCACGCCTTGCTTCACTTTACCGACGGCTTCGTTGGCGGCGCCCTTTGCTTTATCCATCGTACTGCCCATGAGCATTCTCCTTGGGTATCGGGTTGTCGTGATCGACATAAAAACTGACCCCGCATCGGGACCCGAGGTTCTGGTTATTTTCATCGGCGTAGACGCTCCCGCGCGCGCAACGCCCATCGGTCGTGGAGGTGGAATCCGCCCGCCCCGGCGAAGTCCCTGGCAAAGGACCAGCTTGGGGAAAAACCATGCAGACCGTTCCGCCAATCAAGGCCACGCGCCGCGAGGACCGCCGATGAGCGTTCCCCTCGATCCGGTCGCCACCGTGCCGCGCCTGTGGACGGTGGGGCACTCGACCCTGGAGCAGGCGGCGTTCATCGAGCTGCTGCGGGCCCACGGTATCCAAGGCATCGCCGACGTCCGGCGCACGCCCGCCTCGCGTCGCCACCCGCAGTTCGGCGAGCAGGCCTTGCGCGCCGCCCTGGAGTCCCAAGGCCTCGGCTACCGCTGGTTGCCCGACCTGGGCGGGCGCCGCCAGCCACGCCCGGACTCGCCCAACACCGCTTGGCGCCAACCGATCTTTCGCGGCTATGCCGACCATTTGCAAAGCGCGGCGTTCGCCGGGGCCCTGGACGCCCTGCTGGCGTATGCCGCCGAGCGGCGGGTGGCGATCCTCTGCGCCGAGCGCTCGTGGCGGCGCTGCCATCGCGGCCTGATCGCCGACGCGCTGAGCCTGCGGGGCGTCGAGGTGATCCATATCCTGGACGCGCGCCACGTCGAGCCCCACGTGCTGAACCCGGCCGTCCGGCTGGTGGACGGCCGCATCGTCTACCCCCATCCCGACCCGTCGCCGCACCAGGGCGACCTGTTCGCCCCCCGCGCAGAGGGGGCCTGAACCCCGGCGCGCCACCCGCGCCAAGCCCCGCCCCTCACTTTCCAAGGAGATTCTCATGCTCAGAGCCCGCTACAGCCGCCACGGCACGCCCGAGGATGTCATCGAAGCCGTCGACCTGCCCCGCCCCGAGCTGAGGGAGGGCGACGTCTGGCTGGAGGTCCTGGCCGCGCCGATCAACCCATCGGACCTGCTCACCCTGAGCGGCGAATACGGCCACCTGCCGCCGCTGCCGGCCTTCGGCGGCAACGAGGGCGTGGCGGTGGTCCGGGCCCTCGGCCCGGGAACGAGCGGACTGTCAGAGGGCCAGCGAGTGTTGATCCCCAGCGGTGCCGGAAGCTGGTCGACCCACTTGGTGGCCCGGGCGGACGCACTGCTGCCGCTGCCGGACCGGGGCGATGCCCGGCAACTGGCGATGCTCACGGTCAACCCGCCCGCCGCCCTGCTGATGCTCCGGGAGTTCGTCGACCTGAAGCCCGGCGATTGGGTCATGCAGAACGCGGCCAACTCCGCCGTCGGCGGTTACCTGGTGCAACTGGCTCGGTTGCAAGGGCTGCGCACGGTGAATGTGGTGCGTCGGGAACAGGCGGCCGAGACCGTGCGCGAGCAGGGCGGCGACGTGGTGCTGTTGGACGGCGACGACCTGCCCGCGCGGGTAGCCGAGGCCACCGGCGGGGCCGCCATCCACCTCGCCATCGACCCAGTGGGGGGCGACGTGTTCAATCGCTTGGCCGCCTGCTTGGCGGATGGCGGCACATTGGTGAATTACGGGCGCATGGGCGATCGGCCCTGCCAGATCGATCCGAGCCTGCTGATCTTCCATGACCTGCGGGTGCGTGGCTTCTGGCTCGACCAGTGGTTCCGCCAGGTGGGCCGCGAGCGACGCGAGGCGGTGCTGGGCGAGCTGATCGAGCTGATCGCCGACGGCAAGCTGAAGGGACGCGTGGGCGAGACCTTCCCGGTGGCGCGGATCAAGGATGCGGTGGCCGCGGCGGCCCAGGGCGAGAAGAACGGCAAGGTGATGGTGGTGGCGCAATGACCGGCCGGGCCCGCGCACCGGCGCGGGCCCGAGTCCGTCAGGCGGCGGACGCGTCCAGCAGCGGGTGAGGCTGGCAGGAGCGGTTGAGGGTTTCCAGAGTGGGCGGCGTCGTCAGGGCGTCCTCCTGCAGGTCGCGGCGCAAGGCGCTGAGGGTCCATTCCAGATGGACCGGCACGTTCAGGGAAGGAATCACGCGGCGCACGACCCGGCCGTCCTTCTCCAGGCCCAGGAGGTAGCCGCCTTCGGGGCAGGCACGAGTGGAAAAGGTGTAGCCGGGAAAGGCTTGGGCGAGTTTGGCGAGGTCGAGGCTCATGGCGGCGCTCCTGCAAGATGACGACTCGACATTGCAGGGGACGTGCCAGCTTCAGGTGGGCCGCGACGCCCGGAAAACGGCGCCCCACCCCGCCGGTATTCCGGCCCCCGCATGCAAAACGCGCCTTGCTCGCTTCGAGGCCATGCATTTTGCACGAGCGCTCAGAGCGCCAGGGCCCCCTGGTGCTTCCCGCGCCGGGCCAGGGCCTCGCGCTCCCGCTGCACGGCTTCCCAGATCGCCCGGGCCTGCTCGGCCTGGTCTCGGGCGAAACGCAGGGAAAACACCAGGTAGTAATCCTTCACCTGCAAGGGCGTCGGCGCCTTCTCCAGGCCGGCCAGTTCCGGGCGAGTCTCGAGCAGGCGGTCGCCCCGGGGGGCTTGCAGGGCCGCCGCCTGGAACCGTCGGTTTTTCAGCATCAGCAGCAGGGCCAGGGGATCGCGACTGGTTTCGTCCACCTGCGCGCCTTGCGCGCGCAGGAAGTCGGCGATGGAGAAACCGCTGAGGGAGCCGATTCGCCCCTCCAGGCCGAGGAAACGCTCGCCGTCCCAGTGGGGGCCTTCACCGGTACGCCGATAGAGGGCGTAGGCGGCGGTGTGCAGGCGCTTGGCGCGGTCGGGCACGCCCCCCTCCAGGGGAAACGCGGCCTGGCGCCCGCGCTCCGGGTCGAAGCTGGCGGCGAATGCCCCGTCGTAAAGGCCACGGGCCAGGCCGTCCAAGCAGCGACGCCAGGGCAGCGCCACATAGGCGAAGCGCACCGGCAGCACGCGTTCCACCCGGGCCAGCAGCGCCTGGTCGAGGCCCGCGCCGTCGGCCAGGGTCCAGGGGTAGGCATCGCGGTCCTCGTGGCACAGCAGCAGCGTCGCGGCCGAGACCGGGGCACCGGTCAGCAGACCGGCCAGGACCCCGGCCAGGGACCGCGCGACCCAGCCCCGACACGGCGCGGGGCGCGGGCGCCTTCTCAAGGGCGGACGCGCTCGATGTACAGGTCGTGGATCACGATCAGGCCTTGCTTGTACAACCCGCCCAGGGCCTTCTTGAAGTTGCCCTTGCTCACCCCGAACTGCGCCGCGATGGGCTCCGGCGGGCTCTTGTCCCCCAGGTCCAGGCGGCCGCCGTGACGGTCCAGAGCCTCCAGGATGCGTTGTCCAAGGGTTTCCCCCAGGGCCTCGCCCACCGGTTGCAGGCTCAGGCTGATCTTGCCGTCGGGACGCAGGGCCTTGATGTAGCCGGTTTCCCGCGAGCCGCCGCGCAGGAACTTGAACACCTCGTTCTTGTGGATCAGCCCCCAGTGCCGGTTGTCGATGATGGCCTTGAAACCCAGGTCGGTGCGCTCCACCACCAGCAGGTCCACGGCCTGGCCGACCCGGTAGCGCGCCGGTTCGTTGTCCAGGTAGCGGTCCAGGCGCGCCGTGGCGGTGATCCGCCGGGTGCGCCGGTCGAGGTACAGGTACACCACGCAATAATCGCCGACCTGCAGCGGGCGCTTTTCCTCGGAGTGGGGCAGCAGCAGGTCCTTGGGCAGCCCCCAGTCGAGGAACAGGCCGATAGGGTTGATATCCACCACCTTCAGGCTGGCGAATTCGCCGACCTGGGCCTTGGGGGTCTCGGTGGTGGCGAGGGGGCGGTCCTCGCTGTCCAGGTAGACGAAGACGTTCAGCCAGTCGCCCGCCTCCGTCGTTCCCGGGGGCACATAGCGGTTGGGCAGGAGGATCTCGCCCTCGGCGCCGCCGTCGAGGTACAGCCCGAAGTCGGCCCGCTTGATCACTTGCAGGGTATTGAAACGACCGATCAGCGCCATGGGCGGGCCTCGTCAGGAAAAACCGGCATTCTAGCCGACTCGCCGGGCCTGGCCATCGTCGCGAGCGCGCCGGCGGACGCTCTCGGAGCGCCATTACGATGCGACGGCCGACCTTTCATGGATCGACGAGCGGCGTCTCGCCCCCTTCTCCAGCCGTTATCCTGCGGGATCGGCCGCGGGACCCTGGCGGCCGCGTCGCGCGGCGCCTGGCGGGGGCGCGACGCCAAGGGGTTCCGACCGCCCGCGAAGGCTGCGTTTCGAACCGTGCGCGAGCCACTCCAGCGTTCCCAGAGGAGTGAGAACCGATGTCCAAGCTACCCTTCCTGATCGGCCTGGTCCTGCTGCTGGGCAGTGCCGCGCGAGCCCAGGTCATGCAACGGGACCTGGGCGACTTCGAACTCAAGCTGGCCACCACGCCGACCCGCAGCATGGCTCAGGGCCTGGTGCAGACCGGCAGCGGCGGCTCGTTCCATGGCGGCCTAGACTTGACCCACCCGAGCGGCTGGTACGTGGGCCAATGGTCGCCGAACATCGACTTGTTCGATCCCCGGCGACTGGAAGTGGACACCTACACCGGCTTCAAGCACGCCCTGGACGACACCATGGGTTACGAACTGGGCCTGATCCGCTTCGCCCACCCGCAGAACGAGGCCCTCGACCGGCACCAGGTATTCGCTGGCCTGAGCCTGTACGAGAGCCGCCTCGGTGCGGCGCTGTCGGACGACCCGGGGCGGGTCAACAGCACCCTGTACGCCGACCTGGGGACCGCCGACCTGCTGGGGGTGGACATCGCCCTGAAATACGCCAATCACGCCCTGGATAATCCGGTGAGCGTCCCCGAGGGCAGCGTGCGGGTGTTCAACGACTGGTCCCTGAACCTGTCCCGGCCCTGGCAAGGCATCGACCTCAACCTGTCCTACAGCGACTCCAGCCTGCGCGGCAATGCCTGCACCGCCTATTCCGGGATCAATACCTACTGCGACGGCTACCTGGTGCTCAAGGCTTCCCACCCGCTGTTCTGATGGGAGCGGCGGCGGCCTGGCGCTACACTGGCCGCCTTTTCGTCGCGGTGACTGCCTATGTCCGACTCCATCCGCCTGTCCAAGCGCCTCGCCGAGTCGCTCCCCTGCTCGCGCCGGGAGGCGGAGCTGTACATCGAGGGCGGCTGGGTCAGCGTCGATGGCGTGGTGGTGGAGGCGCCCCAGACCCCGGTCCGCCCCGAGCAGCGCGTCGAGCTGCTGCCGGGCGCCCACGCCGCGCCGCTGCCGCCGGTCACCCTGCTGCTGCACAAGCCCGCCGGCCTGGCCTTGGACCAAGGAGACTTGCAGACCTTGCTGGACGAGGCGCGGCGTTCCGCCGAGGACCGCTCCGGCATCCGCCCCCTGGCGCGCCATCGGGTCCGGTTGGAGCTGTTGACGCCCTTGGAGGCCGAGGCCAGCGGCCTGGTGGTGCTCAGCCAGGCCTGGGGCGTGAAGCGTCGCCTGGTGGAGGACGCCGCGCGCCTCGAACACGAATTCACCGTGGAGGTGGGCGGCTCGCCCGAGCGGGACGCCCTGCCCGTCTTCCAACCCGGCATACGCTATCGCGGCGCGGCGTTGCCGCCCTTCAAGGCCAGTTGGCAGAGCGAGCGGCGCCTGCGTGTCGCGGTGAAGACCCCGGCGCCCGGACAGGTGCGCGACCTGTGCCGACAAGCGGGTCTGGAGGTGCTGGGGGTGCGGCGCCTGCGCATCGGCCGGGTGGCGCTGGCCGGCCTGGAGCCGGGCCAGTGGCGCTACCTGGGCGAACACGAACGCTTCTAGGCCCGCCCGTCCACCGGTACAGGCCAGCGCGCCCATCGCCAGGGGGGTGCTAAGGAGCCGCGCCGAGCCGCTCACCGAGGGTCTCCGCACGCAAGCCGATCCTGCTGCTGGTCGCCGATCGGCAGGCCCACCGGTAGGGCAGCCGGCGCAGGAGCACCCGCGGCGTCCAGGCCGAACGCCCAGCCGCCGGGTCGCCGGGTCGCCGGGTCGCCGGGTCGCCGGTCAGCGCGACAGGCGTACGCGGAAGGCCACCAGGCCATCGGCCTGGCTGACGTCGATGGTGCCGCCATGGGCGAGGACGATGGCCTGGGAAATGTACAGCCCGATCCCCAGCCCGCTCTTGTTGCGCCCATGCTCGGGTGGCGGCTGCTTGAACGGCGTGAACAGCGAGGCCAGGCGCTCCTCCGAGAGCGGCTCCGCCTCGTTGCGCACGGCCAGGGTAATAAGAGTTTTGTCTTGGGTCAGGTCCACCTTCACCGGCTGCCCTTGAACACCATGGTGGCGGGCGTTGCTCAGCAGGTTGGCGACCACCTGGGCCATGCGGTCGGGGTCCAGGTTGGCGTGGATGCCGGGGGTGATGGCGATTTCGATGGCCAGGCCCGGGTAGGCCAGACAGGTCTCGTGGATGATGTCCGCCACCAGCCGGGAGAAATCCGTGGGCACGCACTGCACGGTGATGCCGGCGCCCGCCTGCAACCGGCTCATTTCCAGGATCTGGCTGATCAACCGCTCCATGCGCCCGCTGGACGTGGTGATGTGCTGGCGCAACTCGGCGGTGCGGGTGTCGTTGGGCGACAGCATCGCCGCCGCCATGGAGATGGATTGCAACGGGTTGCGCAGGTCGTGGCCGAGCACGGCGATCAGCCGCTGGCGCATGCGATCGATCTCGCTGGCGCGGTTCAGGCACAGCTCCATCAGCTCGACCCGTAGTTTTTCCGCGATGCTCAGGTCGGTGGGGCTCCAGGCCATGGAGCTGCCCTGCACCACTTCCTCCCAGGCCTCGAAGGAGCCGCGTGGCGTCAGGCGGCCGCCCGAAGGGCCAAGGGAGACGATTTTCTCGGGCTTGCCGCCCCAGTTGATGGTCTGCACTTCCTCCAGGCGGAACCAGAGAATCCAGCCCGACGCCTGGCGATGGAAGCGGATCGCCAACACGCCGCAGAAACGCGCCTCCGGCAGATGCGGATGCAGGTGGGGCCACCTGTCCGTGTAGAACGTCTCCAGGCCGTCGTCCAGCTCCAGGTGCTGCACCACGCGCCGGACGAAGTCTTCCTGGAGACCGTCGCCCTGGCAGCTCAGGCGGCCGCCGAGCACCACCGCCACGGCGTCGCACGGCAGCAGCCGGGCGACTTCGTCCATCTGCTTGGTCAAGGAACTCAACAGGTCGTCGGTGTCGCGGGCGTGGCGCACCAGACTGAGCTGGAGTTCGGCGGCGTGGCGCTGGGTCTCGGCGGCCTTGCTCGCTTCCAGCCGCTCGATCACCGCGCTGCACACCTGGGAGAACACCTGGAAGGCCATGCGCACCGGATAGGGCACGCGCTTGGGCGACATATGGTGGCAGGAGAACAACCCCCACAGCTCGCCGCCGACCACGATGGAAATGCTCATGGAGGCGGAAACGCCCATGTTCGTCAGGTATTCGCAATGGATCGGCGATACGCTGCGCAGGGTGCTGAAGCTCAAATCGAAGGCCTTGCCGGTCCGCGGGTGCCGGTCGGGCAGCAGGCGCGCCGGCCGGTAAGCCACGTCGGCGATCAGGCGGATCGGGTTCTCGATGTACAGGCGGCGCGCCTGGGCCGGGATGTCCGAGGCCGGGTAACGCTGGCCCAGGTAGCTCACCAGGTCCTCGCGGCGCGCTTCGGCCACCACCTCGCCGGACAGGTCCGGCTTGAAGCGATAGGCCATGACCCGGTCGTAGCCGGTCATGCGGCGGATTTCCTCGGTGACGTTGACCAGCAGGTCCTGCAATTCATGGCGCTGCTGGACCTGGCCGATGATGCGCTGGGCGTTCAAGGCGAAGGCGGTGAACGCCGCGCTGGCAAGGGGGCGCGGCTCGAATTCCAGGTAGAGCACGTCATCGAAGAAATGCCCCACCACATCGAACAGGGTCTCGCCGATCTTGCTCTCGACGGCGTTGCTCCAGCGATTGACGCCGATGTCCCGCTCGTCGAGCAGGCGCATCACTTCGGTGCCCACCTGGGACGGCTCCAGACAGTCCCCCAGGCGCGGCGTGAACCCGAGGAGCTCCGGGAGGTTCTGACTGAAGCTCAGCACACGCTTTTCGCCGTCCAGCGCGATCAGCCCCCCGTGGGGCTGCACCGCGCCGGGGATGTGGATTGGCTCGTCCTCGCAGTTGGCCAGCGTGACCGGTTCGTCGACCGCCGGGGCACTCATGTCGGACATGCTATCGCTACCTCGGGCGTCACCCATTGCCGGAAGGTTCGAAAGGCCTCCTGGGCGGCGCGCTGCGCCAGGCGGATATCGGTTTCGCTCAACACATGCTGGGCGAGCTGTTGCTGGAAGCGCTGCCAGCGGACGCCGGTGTCGCTCCCGTACCCTTGCAGCCAGGCCAGGGGCAGCCCGGGCAATCGGGGCGCGAGCCGCTTGAACAGGATCGTGCCGCCCAGGGTAGCGCCCTCGACCACGTAAGTCACGCCGAAACCGCTGGCCAGGTCGGTAACCTGGGGCGCATGGGGACAGGGCTCGATGGCCGCCAGGTCATCGCGGTCCAAGCCCGCCGCCATCAGGTCGGCCTCCAGCCACTGGGTCTTGTGAAACCGGTGCTCCGCTTCCAGGCCCGTGGGCCAGTCGAGGCGGGCCAGCCCCGCCTCCAGCGGACGCATCCAGCCGAGCACGCGCCGCGCGTAGCGCGCGTAGCGCTCCTCGTCGAGACCGGGCTGGGTCAGGGGAGAAGTGGCATCCAATTCCGCGTGCAACTGGCGGGTTGCGTCGCGCAACGCGAACAGCACGGGAGAAATCTGGAAACCTGCGGTCATGCCATATGCATTCCGAGTGGTGCCTCGTGAGCGGGGTGGAACGAATGAGGACGCGAGTATGCGCTCGCATGTGGAAAAGCGCTGAACTATGTGAAGTGTGACAAGCCGCCGGTCGCCGCCTCAGGTACTAGACCGTGATGCCCCGCAAAGTTCAGACGGCCGAGCCATCGGCCCTGCGGCAGCGTACCAAGTCCTGGGGAAAACGGGGCGTTCCTGGCCCGAATCGAGATGGACGGTCGTGGGAAAATGCGGAACCTTCTGCCGGTGACGAGCGGTCCATCGTAATGCATCGTCATTCCATGGAGAACGCCATGAGCCACTCGCTCAGCTACGAAAAAGCCACCGAACTGGCCCGAGACGCCTTCAAACCCTACACCAGCGCCATCGAGCGCGACACCGCCGGGGACGAATTCTCGCTCCGGATCAGCGACCACCAGGGTCAGGAATTGCTCAAGGTCCCCGGTCTGAAAGCCGCCCTCTACCAGGACCCGGTCCGCCTGGGCGAGGCCCTGGAGCGGGCACGCCTGGAGCTGGGCAAGCAGGGCCACGAACTGGAGCCCTGGACCATGCCGGTCCTGACCGACGCCACCGGCATTCCCGAAACGCCGCCGAACTACTGACCGTCCCGAACGCCGCGGCGCGCCACGCGCCGTCGGCATGGGCTGCCCTCACGGGTGAAACTTGCCCGCCCCCTCACGGTCGGTTTCCAAGACCAGCGCCGTGAATCCTCCGTCAGCGTCCGCGCCCACCCTGCACAGGAGTGCGTCGAATGCCCCGCCCCGCCCTGGAAACCGGCTTCGCGGCCGATCTCGATACCCTGCTGGCCCGCTACCGCCGGGTCCGTCAGGCGAGCGAGCGGATCTGCGCCCCCCTACAGGTCGAGGACTATGTGATCCAGAGCATGCCCGACGTGAGCCCGCCCAAATGGCACCTGGCCCATGTGAGCTGGTTCTTCGAAGCCTTCCTGCTGACCCCCTACCTCAAGGGCTACCGGACCCCGGACCGCATCTACGACACCCTGTTCAATTCCTACTACCAGACCCACGGCGTACCCTTTCCACGCGCCGCCCGGGGCTTGCTGGCGAGGCCGACGGTGGCGCAGGTCTACGCGTATCGGGCCCATATCGATCGGGCCATGGAGGACTTGCTGAGCCAGCCGCCCCCTCACGCCGTGGACGAGATCGCCCGGCGCGTCGAACTGGGCCTGCAGCACGAACAGCAGCACCAGGAATTGCTGCTCATGGACATCAAGCACATCTTCGCCCAGAACCCCCTGGCCCCCGCCTACCGCGCCGACCTGCCCGCGCCGGCGCCCCGGGAGCCCGAACCCCTGCGTTGGCGGACCTACACCGGCGGGGTGCGCGCCATCGGCATGGACGGGAACGAGTTCGCGTTCGACTGCGAACGGCCGCGCCACCGGGTATTCGTCGATGACTTCCGCCTCGCCAGCCGTCCGGTGAACAACGCCGAGTACCTGGCCTTCATCGAGGACGGCGGCTACCGGCGTAGCGACCTGTGGCTGTCCGATGGCTGGAGCCTGATCGGCCAGCTCGGCTGGCAGGCGCCGCTGTACTGGCGGCGGGAGAGCGATGCCTGGCACGAATTCACCCTGGGCGGCCCCCGTCCGCTGGACCCGGCGGCGCCAGTCTGCCACCTGAGCTTCTACGAAGCGGACGCCTACGCCGCCTGGGCGGGCGCGCGGTTGCCGAGCGAGGCGGAATGGGAAGTCGCCGCCCGCGACCTGCCCCTCGCCGGGCACTTCATGGAGGACGACTACCTGCACCCGGTCGCCGCCGAGGCCCGCCTCGTTGGCGTGGGCGAGCCAGGCGCCGCGCCGGAGGCCCCCGGACAGATGTTCGGCGATGTCTGGGAATGGACCGGTAGCGCCTACCGCCCCTACCCCGGCTTCCGCCCGCTGGAGGGCAGCCTGGGCGAATACAACGGCAAGTTCATGTCCGGCCAGATGGTGCTGCGCGGCGGCTGCTGCGCGACGCCCGCCGACCATATCCGCGCCACCTATCGCAACTTCTTCTACCCCTCGATGCGTTGGCAGTTCTCCGGCCTGCGCCTGGCACAGGAGGCTTGACCATGGCCCTCGCGATCCGCTTCCACGACCAGTACGTCGCGCAGGACGACGATGCCCTGCGCGACGAAATCCTCGCCGGCTTCGCCGCCACGCCCAAGCGCACCCCGCCGAAGTTCTTCTACGACCGGCGCGGCTCGGAGCTGTTCGAGCAAATCTGCAAGCAGCCGGAGTACTACCCGACCCGGACCGAGGAGGCGATCCTGCGCCGGATCGCCGCCGAGGTCGCGGAAATCGCCGGTCCCGGCGCCAGCCTCGTCGAGCTGGGCAGCGGCGCCAGCCGCAAGGTGCGCCTGCTGCTGGAAGCGATGCGCCCGGCCAGCTACCTGGGCATCGACATCTCCCGGGACTTCCTGCTGAGCAGCACCCACCGCCTCGGCGCCGACTATCCGTGGCTGGACGTGCACGCGGCCTGCGCCGACTTTACCCGGCCCATGAGCCTGCCGGCGGAGTTCGTCGGCCGGCGACCGCTGGCCTTCTTTCCCGGCTCGAGCATCGGCAACTTCGATCCGGCGGATGCCCAAGCCTTTCTGCGCAACCTCCACGACCTGCTGCCGGCAGGCGGCGGCCTGCTGATCGGCGTGGACCTGGTGAAAGACCGGCGCACCCTCGAGGCCGCCTACAACGACCGCGCCGGGGTGACCGCGGCCTTCAACCTGAACCTGCTGTGGCGCATCCGCGACGAACTGGACAGCGACATCAGCCCGGCGCGCTTCGCTCATCGGGCCTTCTACAACGAAGCGCGCTCGCGGATCGAAATGCACTTGGCCAGCCCCCGGGCGCAAACCGTGCGCATCGAAGGCCAATGCTTCGACTTCGCGCCAGGCGAAACGCTGCATACGGAGAATTCCTACAAATACACCCGCGAGGGCTTCCAGAGACTGGCGGGAGAGGCGGGCTTCGCGCCGGTTCGAGTGTGGACGGATGAGCGCGAGCTGTTCAGCGTGCATTACCTGCGCCGGGTCTGAACGACCCGGCGGGGGCGCCGCCGGGTCGTCAGGCCCGGGCGGCCCCGTCGGCCAGGCGGTCGAAGACCTCACCGTCCGACAGGGCTACCTCGCCCTGTTCGTCGAGGCGCCGCCGGGCTTCCAGGCTGTCCGGGGAGCTGCTGCCGATCAGGCCGAGGAGACGCGAGCCGCGCGCGGTCAGGATGAAATTATTGGAGGTCCCGCCCTGCTCCGCGGCTCGCGGCTCGATGAAACCGCCTTGGTAGAGCACGCTCTCCAGGTCGCCGGCCACCTGCTTGAGATGATCGACGCTGGCGTCGAGGGGCTGGCCGGCCGCCAGACGATCGCTGGCCAGTTGTTCCGCGTAGAGACGGGGGTTGAACGAGTCGTTGGCCGAGTTCTGCGCCTCGTGCAATAACCGCTCGATGAGCTCCCAATCGTAAGCCATACGAAGTTCCTCTCGTCGTGGGTGGACGCCTTCGAATCGCGCCCCTGTGAATACCGACCGCCGCCGCGCGGGGATGGTTCGATCGGCCCCGCCGTGCCTGAACGAAGCCCGTACCGGGCAGTCACACCGCTATCCCGTCGGTTCTGGAGTGCTGGTGCCATGTGGTCGTTTCGCTGTCCTTCATGGGGTTCTTCGTCCCGCCTGCTGTTCCTCCTGCTGCTGGCCTGGAGCGCGGCCGCCGAAGCCATCGCGGAGGAACCGCTGCGGATCGAGCGCCTGCAACGCTGCGGCGACCTGCTGGAACGGGAACGGCCGCGCTTCTGCCTGGATGCCGTCGGACTCGCCGATGGCCCCTTCGAGGCGATGCTCGACGGCCAGGCGCTGCCCGCCGCCCAGGTGACCCGCGAAGGCGAAACACTGCGCCTGGAGCTGGTCGCCACCCGGGCGCGCAGCGGGTCGCTGTGGCTGCGCCAGGGCAGCCGGGAAAGCAACCCGGTCTGGTTGTCCCTCAACGGCAGCCAAGTGCTGGCGGCCACGCCCGCCGACGTGGCGAAGAACATGGATGGCCTGACCACCTACGTGAACCTGGTGAGCCTGCTGATCGAAGAGGACCGCCCGGGCCTGGAAGAAGCCCGGCGTCTCGCCGAGAAGTACGGGGCCAAGGTGGTGGGCGCGATCCCGCCCCTGAACGTCTACCAGTTGCGCCTGCCGGCGAAGGACCTCACCGAACGCGACGCCCTGGTGCTACGCCTGGGCAGCGAGGTGAACGTCGATGCGGTGATCGTCGAGGAGTCCGCGCCGGAGAAAGGCGAAGAGCGCGAGGCGCCGGCCACCGAGGCCGCGCCCGATGCCCGCGATAGCGACAAGCCCCAGGGCGACGAATGGGCCGCCAACCGATTCATGGACGCGGTGAATTACTACCGGCGACGCATCCCCGCGCCCTCCTCGCCCATCGCCACCACGCCGCTGCGCATCGGCGTGATCGAACGCGATGTGGATTTCGACTCGCCCGACTTCGCCGCCTACCGGGGCGGTTGCAACCCCCGGCAGCAGCGCGCCTGCCTGTACGCCCGGGACGCCCGCAAGCCCGACGGGCATGGCTCCACCGTGGCCGGCATCCTCGCCGCGGACTGGAACGCCGGGGGCAACATGGGGTTCTTGAGCGGCCTCGACCGGGCCGGCCCCGGCTTCGAGGTGATCGTCGAGCGCAACTCCGATGCCGGCATCACCGCCAACATCGCCGCCTCGGTGAACCTGGTGGAGGATGGCGTGCGGGTGCTCAACTGGAGCTGGGGCATCCACCGCGTCGGGGCGGTGAACGTCAAGGGCGACGAGGTGGACTCGCTGGTGCGCTCCGGCATCGCCATGGGCGGCTATGAAGAACTCCTGGAAGAGTTCTTTCTTTGGCTGCGCCGCGAGCACCCGGACGTCATCGTGGTCAACTCTGCGGGCAACGGGTCCTCCTTTTCCGGCAAGGACGAGTACCGGCTGCCGTCCTCGTTCATCACCGAGCAATTGCTGGTGGTGGGTGGGCACCAGCGCAGCAACGCCACCGGCCTGCCAGTGCAGGACCCGGGCTACGCGGTGAAACGCGAGACCTCCAACATCGACATGCGAGTGGACATCACCGCCTCCGCCTGCACCCGCGCCTCCACCCTGCGGAGCGGCGAGCGCGGCGCGGTGCATTGCGGCACCTCCTATGCCACGCCGATGGTCGCCGGCGTGGTGGCCGCCATGCTGTCCATCAACCCCCGGCTGCAACCGGAGCAGGTGCGCATGCTGCTGCGCCGCAGCGCCATGACCATCGGCGAGAACTACGACTTCGAACCGGTGGACGGCGATGACCTGACGGCGCCGATCATTCCTTCCGAGCGCGGCTACGACCTGCACGACAAGGACATCGGCCGCTCGGCCCGGCTGGACATGCAAAAAGCCCTGGAGCTGGCGGTGAAGAGCCGCGATCGGGTTCGCTGAACTTTCCCCGGGCTGTCGCTATCAACCGCTTGACCGTTCATCGCTCAAGGAGCCGCCCATGAAAACCCTCGCTGCGCTGGGAACCGCCCTCGCCCTGCTCGCCCCGCTGTCGGCCTTCGCCTTCTGTACCCCGGAAGACGCGGAGGCCAAGGCCAAGGAAGTGGCGGCCAAGGTCAAGCAGATTACCGAGCAGAACCCGCAGAAGGCCAAGGAGATCAACCAGAAACTCCAGGAGATGGACGTCAAGACAACCACCCAGAACGTGCCGGACGAGTGCGCCGCCTACGATCGTCGCCTGAAGGAGCTGGAAAAGGCGGATCAGCAGGCCGGCTCGGCATCCTCCAAGAGCCAGTGAGGCCCTCGCGGGTCGGCTGTCCGCCTCCCGCGGAACATAAAGGGCCGCCCCGGGCGGCCTTTTTCGTAGGCAACGCGCGCGGACCTGGGCGGTCAGCCGTCCCGGCTGCGTCGCTTGAGCGGCGCCAGGCCGTCCTGGCTCACCAGCGGCGCCGGCGCCTCGGCTTTCGGCCGCCGCGCCACCGGCTTGCGCTTGGCGGCGGGCTTGGCCTTGTCGCTCTTCTTGTCGAGCTTTTTCTTCTTGGTCCCGGCGGCCTTGCCGGACGCCTTGACCTTCTTCGGCCCGCTGTAGCTGCCCTTGAGTTCCTTGATGACCCGGCGCTCGAACTGCTGCTTGAGATAGCGCTCGATGCTGGACATCAGGTTCCAGTCGGTGTGGCAGATCAACGAGACCGCCAAGCCCTCGGCGCCGGCGCGACCGGTGCGGCCGACCCGGTGCACGTAGTCGTCCCCGGAGCGCGGCATGTCGAAGTTGATCACCAGATCCAGCCCCTCCACGTCCAGGCCGCGGGCGGCGACGTCAGTCGCCACGAGGATCTTCACCGCGCCCTGGCGAAGGCGCTCGATGGCCAGTTTGCGGTCTTTCTGGTCCTTCTCGCCATGTAGCACGAAGACCTTGAAGGTCTGGGCGATCAACAGGCCGCTCAGGCGCTCCGCCTGGGCCCGGGTATTGGTAAAAACGATGGCCTTGCGGTAGGTCTCGTGGGTCAGCAGCCACGCCACCAGGCGCTCCTTGTGGGCGGTGTCGTCGGCGGTGACGATCTGCTGGCGGATGCCCTCGCTCAGCTCACCCACCGCGTTCAGACGCAGGTGCAGGGGGTCGCGCAGTACCTGGGCGACCATCTCCCGCAGCGCGGCGCCGCCGCTGGTGGCGGAGAACAACAGGGTCTGCCGGCGCGCCTCGCAGCAACCGATGATGCGCTGGACATCCTCCGAGAAGCCCATGTCGAGCATGCGGTCGGCCTCGTCCAGCACCAGCACCTCCACCTCCGAGAGGTCCAGCTTGCCGCCATCCAGATGCTCGATCAGCCGGCCCGGGGTGGCGATGAGGATGTCCGGTACCTTGCGCAGCAGCGCCGCCTGGACCTTGAAGTCCTCGCCCCCGGTGACCAGCCCGGACTTGATGAAGGTGAACTGGGAGAAGCGCTCCACTTCCTTGAGGGTCTGCTGGGCCAGCTCGCGAGTGGGCAGCAGGATCAGCGCGCGGATGCGCACCCGGGGTTGCGGGTCGCCCATCAGGCCGTTGAGCAGCGGCAGGACGAAGGCGGCGGTCTTGCCGCTGCCGGTCTGCGCGATCACCCGCAGATCGCGGCCTTCCAGGGCCGGCGGGATGGCCGCCACCTGCACGGGGGTGGGTTCGTCGAAATTCAGTTCGGCGACGGCCTTGAGCAGGCGTTCGTGCAGGGGAAATTGGGCAAACACGGGCTACCTCGATGAAAGCGGGAAACAGCTCTATAGGGTAACGGTTGTCGCCCCGCAACGCCCGCTCCGCATGACGACCGCCCCGGGTTATCCTCGCGTCCCTTCGACGAACCCGACCCAGGAGCCCTTCCATGCCCGTCCAGCTATCCATCGCCGCCGCCTGCCTGCGGGACGCCGAGGGGCGCCTGCTGCTGGTGCGCAAGCGCGGCACCCGCTTCTTCATGCTCCCGGGTGGCAAGCGCGAGCCCGGAGAGGAGCCCTTGGCGGCCCTGGAGCGGGAATTGTGGGAGGAACTGCGGCTACGCCTGGCGCCAGCGACGCCGAACATCCTGGGGCGCTTCCGCGCGGCGGCCGCCAACGAGGCGGACACCTGGATCGACGCGTGGCTCTACGAGGCGAGCCTGACGGAAGCAGTGGCGCCCCAGGCGGAGCTGGAGCACTTGCATTGGTGGGACCCGCGCACGGCGCCGGACGTGCCGCTGGCGCCTTTGCTGGAGGACATCGCGCTACGCCGGCATCTGCGGGATAGCGCCGAGCGAGCGGCGACGCGCGCTTCCTGAGCGCCGGCCGGACGCCGTGTGGTTCGGAAACGAATTTCGAGGGGTGGAAAAAATAAACCCCGAGCCCTGGGGAGGGAGGCTCGGGGCTAAACACCTGGCTCATTGGGAGACAAACCAGGTCGGCGCGTGGGGTCACCATAGGAGCGGAATGGTATGACGCGCCGTATAAATACTGACTCCCGCCCTCCCCGCATGTTCCCCAATGAAAAAAGCCCCGACGAGCGGGGCTTTTCAGGCACGTGTTCGGCTTAGGCGGCGCAAGCCGGTTGCCGGCTCCGCTCGAAGGCAGCGGCGGCGGCGACCGCGGGATCGATGCGGCCCTGACTGACCCGCAGGTCGCGCCGCAGACCATCCACCACATCGGTGAGCAGCAGGCGGTCGCTGAGCTCGAATGCCTGTACCAGGCGCTCCGCCACGACCTCCCCGGCCTCGTTCCGCAGCGTAATCATCCGTCCACCGTCGTGACGGGGAAAACCCAGGGACACCTCGCAAGGTGCCAGGGCATCAACCAGCAGTTGAACCATGCTGTCCATGTCGATCACCTGTAGAAGAGTGGTAGGTTCATCACTGACCCCGGGTTATGTCCCGAAGTTCTAGGAACTCTTAACGTAATTCGACTGAGGTTACAAGCGAAAGACGCCCCGGGCGCCTTTCGCTTGCTCGGCTCAGAGCGGCTCGCCGCGATTACCGTGTCGGGCGACGAAGGCCTGGACCGCTTCGAGGCTGTTGGGCAGCACCGTGCAGCGTTCCTCGCGCCGCGCCAGGTCGCTCAGGTGAGCGGGAAGCTCCAGGGCGCGGCCGACGCCCGCCTGGCGTACCGCGTCGGGGAATTTCACCGGATGGGCGGTACCGAGGATGACCATGGGGGTATCCAGGTGGCGGCGGCAGGCCCGGGCGGCGCGCACGCCGATGGCGGTGTGGGGATCGAGGACCTCGCCGCAGGCGCGGTGCACCTCGGCGATGGTCTCGCAGGTGTCCTCGTCGCTCACCGCCAGGGAGTCGAACAAGCGCCGCGCCTCGGTCCAGCGCTCGTCCTCGATGCGGAAGCCGCCCCCCTGACGGAACGTATCCATCAACCCGGCGATGGCCGCGCCATTGCGACCGTGCAGGTCGAACAGCAGGCGCTCGAAGTTGGACGAAACCATGATGTCCATGGACGGCGACAGGGTCGGATGCAGGGTTTCCTTTTCGTAGCGGTTGCCGCTCATGAAGCGATGCAGGATGTCGTTGCGGTTGGTGGCGACGATCAGTTGGTTGACGGGCAGCCCCATGTTGCGCGCCAGGTAGCCGGCGAAGATATCGCCGAAGTTGCCGGTGGGCACGGAGAACGCCACCGAGCGCGCCGGGGCGCCGAGCTGCAGCGCCGCGTGGAAGTAGTAGACGATCTGGGCCATGATCCGCGCCCAGTTGATGGAGTTGACCGCCACCAACCGGGTGCCCTTGAGGAAGCCCTGGTCGGCGAAGCTGGCCTTCACCATCTCCTGGCAGTCGTCGAAGTTGCCCTCGATGGCGAGGTTGTGGATGTTGTCGCCGCGCACGGTGGTCATCTGCCGACGCTGCACCTCGGAGACCCGCTGGTGCGGGTGGAGGATGAAGATATCGACGTTGTCGCAGCGGCGGCAGCCCTCGATGGCGGCGGAGCCGGTATCCCCGGAAGTGGCGCCGATGATCACCACCCGCTCGCCACGCTTGGCCAGCACGTGGTCGAGCAGCCGGCCGAGCAATTGCAGGGCGAAATCCTTGAAGGCCAGGGTCGGGCCATGGAACAGCTCCATCACCCACTCGTTACCGCCCAGTTGGCGCAACGGCGCCACCGCCGCGTGGGCGAACACGCCCTGCGGACCGGTGGCGTAGGTTTCTTCCAGGATGCGGCGGAAGTCGGCGTCGGCGATGCTGCCGGCGACGAAGGGGCGCATCACCCGGAAGGCCAGTTCGGGGTAGGACAGCCCGGCCCAGGAGCCGACTTCCTCCAGGGTGAAGCGGGGCAGGTTCTCCGGCACGTAGAGGCCGCCGTCGCTGGCCAGGCCGGCGAGCAGCACGTCTTCGAAATTCAGGGCGGGCGCTTGGCCGCGGGTACTGATGTAGCGCATCTTCAAAACCTTCGCGTTGGGTGGCGAACCGTGGAGGCCAGGGCGGCCGGTGAGTCGCGGCGGACGGCCGTCAGTTGAGTTGTTCGACGCGGATGCGCACCACCGTGCCGGACACCCCTTCCAGGCTTTCCAGGGCAGCGATGGCGTCGTCGATGCGCGCTTCCACCACGCGATGGGTGACCAGGATCATCGGCACCAGGCCGTCGTGTTCCTCGGCTTCCTTCTGCATGATCGACTCGATGTTGATGCCGCGCTCGGAGAGGATGGAGGCCACCTGGGCCAGCACGCCCGGATGATCCTTGGCCTGGATGCGCAAGTAGTAGGCGCTCTCGCAGGCGTTGATGGGAAGGACCGGATGGTCGGACAGCGAATCGGGCTGGAAGGCCAGGTGCGGCACCCGGTTCTCCGGGTCCGAGGTCATCGCCCGCACCACGTCCACCAAGTCCGCCACCACCGCCGAAGCGGTGGGCTCCATGCCGGCCCCGGAGCCGTAGAACAAGGTGCTGCCCACGGCGTCGCCATGGATCATCACGGCGTTCATCACGCCATTGACGTTGGCGATCAGGCGATCGGCGGGGATCAGGGTGGGGTGTACCCGCAGCTCGAAGCCGCTGGCGGTACGGCGCGCCACGCCCAGGTGCTTGATGCGGTAGCCCAGGGCCTCGGCGTAGCCGACGTCGGCACTGGTCAGGCGGCTGATGCCCTCGGTGTAGGCCTTGTCGAACTGCAGGGGAATGCCGAAGGCGATGGAGGCGAGAATGGTCAGCTTGTGGGCGGCGTCGATGCCTTCCACGTCGAAGGTCGGGTCGGCCTCGGCGTAGCCCAGGGCCTGGGCCTCCTGCAACACGTCGGCGAAGGCGCGGCCCTTCTCGCGCATCTCGCTGAGGATGAAGTTGCCGGTGCCGTTGATGATGCCCGCCAGCCAATCGATGCGGTTGGCGGCCAGGCCTTCGCGGATCGCCTTGATCACCGGGATACCACCGGCCACCGCCGCCTCGAAGGCGACGATCACGCCCTTTTCCCGGGCGCGCGCGAAGATTTCGTTGCCATGCACGGCGATCAGCGCCTTGTTGGCGGTCACCACGTGCTTGCCGTTATCGATGGCCTTGAGGACCAGGTCGCGGGCCAGGGTGTAGCCGCCGATCAGCTCGACGACGATATCGATCTCGGGGTTGTCGACCAAGGCGAAGATATCGGCGGTGACGGGGGTTTCACCGGTGTCGCACTTCGGGTTGGGACGACGGGCGGCGATCTGCGCCACCTCGATCTCGCGGCCGGCGCGGCGGGCGATTTCCTCGGCGTTCCGTTTGAGTACATTGAAGGTGCCGCCCCCGACGGTCCCCAACCCACAGATACCTACTTTGACCGGTTTCACGCTGCGCTCCCATACTGCCGACGGCCGGATATCCGGCCAAGGAAAAAGAGCCGAACATTACGAAGCGCTCGTTCTTTAGTCAAATGACGCGGCGGCGAGGCGATCCCCGGTATCCGTTCAGGGCTCGCCCAGGCCCAAACGCGCATGCCAATCGGCGAGGGACTCCTCCGGATAGCGGGAGAAGCATTTGTCGTTAGGCCCTTTTGCTACCTCCACCCAGCCCGCCTTGGAGTCGAGCATCAGGTGAGTGTGTTCCGGTGGAACCGGCAAGGGCGTGTCGATGGCGGACGCGTGGGGATGCACCAGGTCGGGCCAGTTCGAGTCCCACAGCCACAGAGCGCTGCCGCAGGTCTTGCAGAAGTGCCGGTGGCCCGAACTCAGGCTCGAACCGCCCTGCTCGTCCTCGATGCGCGCGCGATACACCGCGATATGCTCGCGCCCATGGATCCTCAGAGTCCGATTGTCGCCGCCCAGGTTGATGGCGTAGCCGCCCCCGCCGGCGGTCTTGCGGCAGATCGAGCAGTAGCAGCGCATGAAGGGATAGGGCTCCGCGGACTCGAGCGAGAAACGCACGGCACGGCAGTGGCAGGAACCTTCGAGCTTCATGACGTCTCTCCGTTGAGCGGGGCAGAACCCGATAGGGGTTCGAACGGGAGGGAACGCAGAGGTTTGACGCGAACGACCGCGGCGAGCGCCGCGGCCGATGAGCGGTCGATCAGCGGGTGCCGTTCGCCGCGGCCTTGCCGGCTTCGAGGGCGAGCTTCGCCAGTTCCGGCGCGGGCTGGTAGCCGGGGATCAATTGGCCGTCGGCCAGCACGATGGCGGGCGTGCCGTTGACGCCAATGGCTTGGCCGAGCTGGTACTCGCGGGCCACCGGGTTATCGCACTGAGCCGCCGGGACCTCCTCGCGGTTCTTCGCCTTGTTCATCGCCGCCTGGCGATCCTTGGAGCACCAGACGCTGACCAAGGTGTTGTAGCCATGGGAACCGATGCCTTGGCGGGGGAAGGCCATGTAGCGGACTTCCACGCCCTGGCGGTTGAGCTCAGCCACTTCGCCGTGCAGCTTCTGGCAGTAGCCGCAGTCGGTATCGGTGAACACCGTGATGTGGGTCTTGGGCTCCTTCGGCGCGAAGACCACCATGTCGCGGGTGGGGATGCTGCCGATTTCCTTGGCGATGCCCTTGCTTTCCGCCTTCTGGGTCAGGTTGACCGCCTCGCCGTTCTCCACGTGGAACAGCATGCCCTGCATGACGAACTGACCGTCGCCACTGGCATAGAGGACGCGCCCGCCTTTCAAGTGGACCTGAAAGAGCCCCGTGAACGGGCTCTCGGAGACCGCCTCTATGGGCAGGTCGGGTTGGATCGAGGTGAGGGCCTGCCGGATCGCTTTGTCGGGATCGCCGTCGGCCTGGACAAAGGTGGTGGCGAAAGCGATTGCCGCGCCGGTCAAGAGTCGGGAAACGCGCATGGAGCACTCCTGTCTGGAATGGGGAAAGCCTACCACAGTTCGCCGCCGCGCCGTCCGGCCGCGCTGCCCAGCGGCTCAGCGGCTCAGCGGCTCAGCGGCTCAGCCGCGCGGATGATGCCGGGCGTGCAACTCCTGCAGGCGGGCACGGGCGATGTGGGTGTAGATCTGGGTGGTGGACAGATCGCTGTGCCCCAGGAGCATCTGCACCACCCGCAGGTCGGCGCCGTGGTTGAGCAGGTGGGTGGCGAAGGCGTGGCGCAGGGTGTGGGGCGACAGGGCCTTGGCGATGCCCGCGACCCGGGCGTGGTGTTTGATCCGGTGCCAGAAGGTCTGGCGGGTCATCTGCTCGCCTCGCAGGCTGGGAAACAGCACGTCGCTGGGCTTGCTCCCCAGCAGCAGCGGGCGCGCCTCGCGTCGATAGCGTTCCAGCCAGGCGATGGCCTCCTCGCCCAGAGGGACCAGGCGTTCCTTGTCGCCCTTGCCGGTCACCCGCAGGACACCCTGGCGCAGGTTAACCTGCTCCTGGCTCAAAGCGATCAGCTCGCTGACCCGCAGCCCGCAAGCGTAAAGGACCTCCAGCATGGCGCGATCGCGCATCCCCAGGGGATCGTCCACCTCGGGCGCGGCCAGCAGTGCCTCCACGTCCCGCTCGGACAGGGACTTGGGCAGGGGGCGACCGAAGCGAGGCAGCTCCACTTGCAGGGTGGGGTCCTCGTCGATCAATCGCTCGCGCAGCAGATAACGGTAGAAACCTCGCAGTCCCGAGAGGAAACGGGCCGTGGAACGGGCGTGGTAACCCTCGCCCAGGCGCCAGGCGAGGTAGTCGAGGATCGGCTCGCGACCGGCCCTCTCCAACGTCAGGCCGCGCTGCTCCAGCCAGCCATGGTAGTGCCCCAGGTCGCTGCGATAGGCCGCCCGCGTATGCTCGGAGAGGCCCTTTTCCAGCCACAGCGCATCGAGAAAGCGGTCGATCAGAGGATGGTCGAGAAGGGCCATGGGTCAAACGAGGCGATGACAGGAACGGCCATTGTCCAGGGCGGCGGCCAAGCGGGCCAGCGATGCGTGGGCCCGAAACGAAAAGAGCAGCCCGAAGGCTGCTCTTTTGCGTGGAAAAACGACCTCAGGCCAGTTTTTCCTTGATGCGGGCGGCCTTGCCGGACAGCTCGCGGAGGTAGTACAGCTTGGCCTTGCGAACGTCGCCGCGACGCTTGACGCTGATGCTGTCCACCAGGGGGGAGTAGGTCTGGAAGGTACGCTCGACGCCCACGCCGCTGGAGATCTTGCGCACGGTGAACGCGCTGTTCAGGCCGCGGTTGCGCTTGCCGATGACCACGCCTTCGAAGGCCTGCAGGCGGGAACGGTCGCCTTCCTTCACCTTCACTTGAACGATCACGGTGTCGCCGGGGGCGAACGCCGGGATCTCTTTGTTCATTTGTTCAGCTTCGAGTTGCTGAATGATCTTGTTGGTCATGCTGTGCTCCTAAGACGAACCGGGTTCGCCATCGATACGTTGACTATCGTTCCGCTGGCGAAGGTAGTCCGCCAACAGCGTTTGCTCTTCTCCAGAAAGCGAGCGGCAATCCAGAAGATCGGCGCGTCGTTCGTAGGTCCTGCCGAGGGACTGCTGCAAACGCCAGCGCCGGATGTGTTCGTGGTTGCCGCTGAGCAGCACCGGTGGAACACCTTTACCCGCGTACACCTCGGGTCGGGTGTAGTGGGGACAATCGAGCAGGCCGTCGGTAAACGAGTCCTCCTCGGCGGAATCCGCATGGCCCAGGGCACCGGGCAACAGGCGGGTCACCGCATCGATCAGCACCATCGCCGGCAGCTCACCGCCGGACAACACGTAATCGCCGATCGACCATTCCTCGTCGACGTGCGCCTCGATGAAGCGTTCGTCGATGCCTTCGTAACGACCGGCGATGAGGATCAAGGCCTCCTCGTTCGCCAGCTCGCGCACGGCCGCCTGCTTCAGCGGGCGGCCCTGGGGCGACAGGTAAATCACCTTCGCCCTCTCCCCGGCCGACTGCCTGGCGGCTGCCAGGGCGCGTTCCAGGGGCTGTATCTTCATCACCATGCCCGGGCCGCCGCCGAACGGCCGGTCATCCACGGTCTGGTGACGGTCTTCGGTGAAGGTCCGGGGATTCCAGCAGGTCAGCCGCAGCAGGCCCTGCTTCATCGCCCGGCTGGTGATGCCATATTCGCCGATGGCGGCGAACATCTCCGGGAATATGCTGACGACCTCGACCCGCAGGGCGCACATGGATTCAGAAATCCGCGTCCCAGTCGACCCGCATGTCGCCGGCCGCCAGGTCCACCGAACGCACGCACTGCTCCGTATAGGGCAGCAGGCGCTCGCGATCATCCAGGCTACCCGCGCACGGCTTGACGACGATGACGTCGTTGGCACCGGTTTCCAGCAGGTGGTCGATGACGCCGAACAGACGGCCCTCCAAATCGATGACCTTCAGGCCTTCGAGTTGGTGCCAGTAGTATTCGTCGTCTTCCAGCGAGGGCAACGCGTCGCGCGGCACGCAAATTTCATAGCCGGCATAGGTGCGGGCGATCTCGCGATCGTCCAACCCCTTCAGCTTGGCCACCAAGACCTTGCCTTGCAGGCGCCCCGAGACCAATTCGGCATTTCGGCTTTCGCCGTCGCGCCGCAATGTCCAGTGGCTATAGTCCAGCAGGTTTTCCAGCGGATCGGTGAAGGAATAGATCTTCACCTCACCTCGTATGCCATGCACCGACGTAATCTTGCCGAGAACGATAAGGTTATCGGCTAAAGCCGGCGGCGTAGTCATATCGGGTCCGCGAAAGGGCTCAGGCGGCGGCCTTGGCTGCTTCTTTCAGCAGTTGAGCGACACGCTCGGACGGCTGGGCGCCCTGGCTCAGCCAGTAGTTGGCGCGCTCTTGATCCACGGAGAGCTTCACTTCGGCACCGGTGGCGACCGGGTTGAAGAAACCGATGCGCTCCACGAAGCGGCCGTCGCGCGCGTTGCGGCTGTTGGTCACGGTCAGGTGGTAGAAGGGGCGCTTCTTGGAGCCGCCACGGGCAAGACGGATGGTTACCATTGAACTTTGTTCCTGTAGTCGGTGCTTTGCAAAACGAGATTGCAGGCTGGGCCAGGGGCCCGAAAGGCCGCACATTCTAAGGGTTATGCGGCGGTTTGCAAATGCCTTTTTAGCCGGAAGGCCCAGCGGCGACGGGGCGGGCGCCCCGTCTTCCTCACAGCTTGGGCATGCCGCCACCGGGCAGCATGCCGCCCAGGCCGCGCATCATCTTGGCCATGCCGCCCTTGGCGGTGAATTTCTTCATCATCTTTTGCATTTGCTTGTGCTGCTTGATGAGCTTGCCCACGTCCTGGACCTGGGTGCCCGATCCGAGGGCGATGCGCCGCTTGCGCGAGCCGCTGATGATTTCCGGATCGCGTCGCTCCGCCGGAGTCATCGAGTCGATGATGGCTTCCATCTGCTTGAACTGCTTTTCCGCCACGCTCTGGGCATTGCCCATCTGCCCCAGGTTGAGGCCGCCGAGCATCGGCAGCTTGTCCATGAGCCCGCCGAGACCGCCCATGTTCTTCATTTGCTGGAGCTGGTCGCGGAAGTCTTCCAGGTCGAAGCCCTTGCCCTTCTTCAGCTTCTTGGTGAGCTTCTCGGCCTTTTCGCGATCCAGGTTCTGCTCGGCCTGCTCGATCAGGCTGAGCACGTCGCCCATGCCGAGGATGCGGGAGGCGATGCGGTCCGGGTGGAACGGGTCGAGCGCCTCGCTCTTCTCGCCCATGCCGAGGAACTTGATCGGCTTGCCGGTGATGGCCCGCACCGACAAGGCCGCCCCGCCCCGGGCATCGCCGTCGACCTTGGTCAGCACCACGCCGGTCAGGGGCAGCGCCTCGTTGAACGCCTTGGCGGTGTTGGCGGCGTCCTGGCCGGTCATGGCGTCGACGACGAAGAGGGTTTCCACCGGCTTGATCGCGCCATGGATCGCCTTGATCTCGTCCATCATTTCCGCATCGACGTGCAGGCGACCGGCGGTGTCGACGATGACCACGTCGACGAATTTCAGCCGTGCCTCCTGGATCGCCGCCTCGGCGATGGCCACCGGTTTTTGGCTCAGGTCGGAGGGGAAGAAGGTCACCCCGACCTCGCCCGCCAGGGTCTCCAGTTGCTTGATCGCCGCCGGCCGATAGACGTCGGCGGAGACCACCATGACCGACTTCTTCTTGCGTTCCTTCAGGAAGCGCGCCAGTTTGCCGGCGGTGGTGGTCTTGCCCGCGCCTTGCAGACCGGCCATCAGGATGACCGCCGGCGGCGCGGCGTTGAGGGCCAGGTCTTCGTTGGCCGCCCCCATCAGGTCTTCCAGCTCGGCGCGGACGATCTTCACGAACGCCTGGCCCGGGGTCAGGCTCTTCGATACCTCGGTGCCGACGGCCCGCTCCTTGACCTTGTTGACGAAGTCCTTGACCACCGGCAACGCGACGTCGGCCTCCAGCAAGGCCATGCGCACTTCGCGCAGGGTGTCCTTGATGTTGTCCTCGGTCAGCTTCGCCTTGCCGGTGACGGTACGCAGGGTATGCGAAAGGCGGTCGGTCAGGTTTTCGAACATGCGCGTTCCTTCGAAAGGGGGTATGCAGCAGGCCGGCGAGTATATCAAGAGCACGGCCGACCGACACGCCAACGGTCTTTCGTGGCGCGGCCCTTGTGTGACACACTCTCGGCCTTTCGGGCGTCGTCTTCCAAGAACCTATGCACCCTCTGCTGCCCAGTCTCGCCGCGGCGTTTCTCTACGCGGGCACCACCGCCTACCAAGGCCTGCGTCTGCGCCAGCGCGCCGTGCCCAGCAAACCGCTGCTGACCCTCCTCGGCCTGCTCGCCCTGTTCTTCCACGGCGGCAGCCTGTTCATCCAGATGCACAACACCGCCGGGCTGTCGCTGGATTTCTTCAATGCCGCCAGTCTGATCGCCTATGAGGTGATCCTGCTGACCCTGCTGGCCTGCTACCGCATCCCGGTGGAGAACCTGCTCCTGCTGCTGTTCCCGCTGGGCGGCCTGACCGTGCTGCTCGCCCAGTTCGTGCCCAGCGGCACGGTCCAGCCGATCGACGAGGAGCCGGGCATCTTGGCGCATATCCTGTTGTCGATCATGGCGTACGGGCTGCTCACCATCGCCGTGTTCCAGGCCCTGCTGCTGTCGCTGCAGGATCACCAGCTCAAGCACAAGCACCCGACCGGGCTGATCAAGAACTTCCCGCCGCTGCAGACCATGGAAAGCCTGCTGTTCGGTTTCCTCTGGGCCGGCTGGGGCCTGCTGTCGCTGTCGCTGCTATCCGGCTGGCTGTTCGTGGACAACCTGTTCGCCCAGCACCTGGCCCACAAGACCGTCCTGTCCTGCTTCGCCTGGGGGGTGTTCGGCCTGTTGCTCTGGGGCCGCTACCGACTGGGCTGGAGGGGCCACAAGGCGCTCCGCTGGACCCTCGCCGGCTTTTGCCTGCTGATGCTGGCGTACTTCGGCAGCAAGCTGGTGCGCGAATTCATCCTGCATATCTGATGGCATGAACGTTTTCCTCTCCGGCTTTCTCTCCGGGTCGGCACTGGCGCTGATCCCGACCCTCCTGCTGCTGCTCGCCCTCCAACGCCGCCGGAGGGCGAAGACACCGCCCTCGGCGAGCGCCCCCGACGAGCCGCTACACGTGCTCGAACACCTCACCGTCAGCGAAGTGATGGTGCCCCGCGGCCAGATCGAGGGCTTGGACCTGGACGGCACGCCGGCGCAGATGATCGAGCAGTTGGGCCGCACGCCCCATAGCCGGCTACCGCTGTACCGAGGCGACATCAACCAGGTGCAGGGCGTCATCCATGTCCGCCAGATCGCCCGACTGCTGGGCGAGGGCACCTTCGAGGCGGAAACCCTGCTGGCGGCCAGCCGCGAGCCGTACTTCGTGCCCCAGAGCACCACCCTGGACAAGCAGCTGCGGCAATTCCAGAAGCAGCAACGGCGCCTGGCCCTGGTGGTGGACGAATACGGCGAACTGGTCGGCCTGGTGAGCCTGGAGGACATCCTTCAGCAGTTGATCGGCAGCGTCGCCAGCCTCGAAACGCCCTTCCCACAAGGCATCGTGGCCCTGGGCGACGGCAGCTTCCGCATCAGCGGCAGCGTGCTGATCCGCGAGCTCAACCAGCGCCTGTCCTGGCAACTGCCCAGCGAAGGCCCGAAGACCCTCAACGGCTTGATCACCGAAGCCCTGGAAAGCCTGCCGGAGAGCGGCGTCTGCCTGAAGATCGGGCCGTATCGCCTGGAAGTGCAGGAAATCGCCCATAACCGCGTGGAACAGGTGAGGTTGTGGAACGCCGGTTTCGCCGCGGAACGCTGGGCCCGCTAGGCGCAACGCCGGCCGACCGCGCGGGGCCGGCGCCCGGCGAAGCCGCCTAGAGCCGAACGTCCACCGCGCCGGCCGCCCGGACGGCCTTTTCCCGCGCCGCCTCCACCGATACGTCCCGCGCCAGGGCCACGCCCATGCGCCGCTGGCCGCTCACCTCCGGCTTGCCGAACAGCCGCAACGCGGTGTCCGGCTCCGCCAGGGCGGCGCTCAGGTTGCCGTAGCTCACCTGGGTGGACTCGCCCTCCACCAGGATCACCGCCGAGGCCGACGGCCCATACTGGCGGATCGCCGGAATCGGCAGGCCGAGAATCGCCCGGGCATGCAGGGCGAATTCCGAAAGGTCCTGGGAAATGAGGGTCACCAAGCCGGTGTCATGGGGCCGGGGCGACACCTCGCTGAACCATACCCGGTCGCCCTTGACGAACAGTTCCACGCCGAACAGCCCTCGCCCCCCCAGGGCCTCGGTGACCGCCTGGGCGATGCGCTCGGACTCCGCCAGCGCGGCCGGGCTCATGGCCTGGGGCTGCCAGGACTCGTGGTAGTCCCCCTTCACCTGGCGGTGGCCGACCGGGGCGCAGAAGGTGGTGCCCCCGGCATGGCGGACTGTCAGCAGGGTGATCTCGTAGTCGAAATCGACGAAGCCCTCGACGATCACCCGCCCCTTGCCGGCGCGTCCGCCCTCCTGGGCATGGTCCCAGGCGGCGCGCAGGTCGGCATTGGACTTGAGCACGCTCTGGCCCTTCCCGGAAGAGCTCATGATCGGCTTGACCACGCAGGGGTAGCCGACCGCAGCGACGCCGGCCCGATATTCTTCGACGTTATCGGCGAACCGATAGGGCGAGGTCGGCAGGCCCAGCTCCTCGGCGGCCAGGCGGCGAATCCCCTCGCGGTTCATGGTCAGTTGCGCGGCTCGCGCGGTGGGCACCACGGTGAAGCCCTCGGCCTCCAGCTCCACCAAAGTGGCGGTGGCGATGGCCTCGATCTCCGGGACGATGATATGAGGGCGCTCCCGCTCGATCACCGCGCGCAACGCCTGACCGTCCAGCATGCTGATGACGTGGCTGCGATGGGCCACCTGCATGGCCGGCGCATCGGCGTAGCGGTCGACGGCGATCACCTCGACCCCCAGGCGCTGCAATTCGATGGCCACCTCCTTGCCGAGTTCGCCAGCGCCACAGAGCAGGACACGGGTCGCGCGGGGCGAGAGCGGGGTTCCGATACGGGGCATCGCACAATCTCCGGGAAGACAGGAGCGGCCTCGGCCGCGAAGCGACCCGCGCGGGCGGGTCGGGATAGGTGTTCGCTCAGCGCGAATCGCCGAAATAGGCGCCCTTGGCCCGCCCGCGCTCGGCGCAACGGGCCAGCACCCGCCGCCGCTCGGCGTCGTCCATGCGTCCCCAGCGGAGGATTTCGTCCATGGCGCGATGGCAGCCGATGCAAATGTCCTCCTCGTCCAGGGCGCAGATGTGCACGCAGGGCGAGGCGACCCGCTCCGGCGCGCTCATCAGTCCGGCTGCTCGGCCAGGTCCCGGGCGTAGCGCCGGGCGTTATGGACGTAGTGGGCGGCGCTGGCTTCGAGTTTCTTCTTCTGCGTCTCGTCGAGTTCGCGCACCACCCGTCCCGGGGAGCCCATCACCAAGCTGCCGTCGGGAATCTCCTTGCCTTCGGGGATCAGGGCATTGGCGCCGATGATGCAGTGCTTGCCGATGCGGGCGCCGTTGAGCACCACGGCGTTGATGCCGATCAGGCTGTAGTCGCCCACGCTGCAGCCATGGAGCATGGCGTTGTGGCCGATGGTCACCCCGCGGCCGATGGTCAGCGGCGAGCCTGGGTCCGTGTGCATCACCGTGCCGTCCTGCACGTTGCTGTTCTCGCCGATCAGGATCAGCTCGTTGTCGCCCCGCAGCACGGCGCCGAACCAGACGCTGGCGCCGGCCTCCAGGCGCACCTTGCCGATCAGCGTGGCGCCGGGCGCGACCCAGCTCTCCGGATGGGTGTCGACACGGTCATTGCCCAGCGTGTATTTCATCGAAGTTTCTCCACGGACTCGGCCGGCGCGACGCCGGTTCAGCTCAGGGTGAGGTAGGTGGCCGGCGGCGTGTGCAGGTCGATGCCGGCGTCGAAGACCAGGTTGACCAGTTCCACCACCATGATCGCGGTGAGGCCCCAGATCTTGAATTCGCCGAAGCGGTAGCTGGGCACGTACCAGCTCTGCCCCAGGTAGTCGATGCGGTGGGTGGTTTCCCGAGGGTCCTGGCGGAAGAACTGCAGCGGCACGGAGAACACCGCGGCGATCTCGGCGTCGTTGGGGCGGTACTCGACGAAGTCCGGCACAAACCCCACGTAGGGCGTCACCTTGATGCCGTGCCGCGACACCAGGGTGCTCAGCGGCCCGATCACCTCCACCAGGCCGGGCGGCAGGCCGATTTCCTCGTCCGCCTCCCGCAGCGCGGTATGCATCAGGTCGAGGTCTTCCGGGTCGCGGCGCCCGCCGGGGAATGCCACCTCGCCGCCGTGGGTGGACAGCCCGCTGGCCCGCAGGGTCAGTACCAGTTCCGGTTCCTCGCTACGCGTGACCGGCATCAGCACGGCGGCCTCGGGAAACGCCCGCTCGGTTTCCAGCAGACGGGGGGAATGGCTCTGCACGCGGCGCAGTAGCTCGTCCAGCATCGGAGACTCTCGATCATTATTCTGCCGGGCATCATGGCATGAACGAGCCCCCGGCCCAACCCCTGCGCCGGGCCCGCGCACTCCGCGCGCCGGCGGGCTTCCGGACCGACGCCCTTGCCCGGGGTCGCGAGTGCCGCCAAGATGGACGGCATTGGCGAGGAGGCCCGATGAAATTCTGCAACCTGTGCGGCGGCTCGGTGGATCAGCGCGTTCCGGATGGCGACAGTCGGCCCCGCTATATCTGCCAGAGTTGCCAGACGATCCACTACCAGAACCCGCGCATCGTCGCCGGCTGCCTGCCGGTGTGGGAAGGTCGCGTCCTGCTCTGCCGCCGCGCCATCGAGCCGCGTCGAGGCTACTGGACGCTGCCGGCCGGCTACATGGAAAACGGCGAGACGCTGGCCGAGGCCGCGTCCCGGGAAACCCTGGAGGAGGCCTGCGCGCGGGTGGAGAACCTGGCGCTGTATACGCTGTTCGACCTGCCCCACATCAACCAGGTGTACCTGTTCTTCCGCGCCGACCTGGCCGACCCGGGCTTCGCCGCCGGCGAGGAAAGCCTGGAGGTCCGGCTGTTCGAGGAGCACGAAATCCCCTGGTCCGAGCTGGCTTTTCCGACCGTGGGCCGTACCTTAGAATGCTTCTTCGCCGATCGCCGGGCCCAGGTCTTTCCGGTTCGCAACGAGCCCCTGGCACCGTTGGCGGCCCGCCCCGGCACGACCCTCTGACGTTCCCAACCGCAACAGCCCGGAACCTTCGATGCGCTGGTTATTCGCTCTTTTCTGCCTGACCGTGGCCGCCTTCACCCAGGCCGAGACCGCGCCGCTGTCGAGCGCCAGGCCCATCGACAAGGTGCTGGTGCTGAAATCCGAGCACAGGCTGCACCTGCTCAATCGCGGCGAGGTGGTGAAGACCTACCGCATCTCCCTCGGCAAGCAGCCCAAGGGCCCCAAGGTACGCGAGGGGGACCAGCGCACGCCGGAGGGTTTCTACTGGATCGACTGGCGCAAACCCAGCTCGCGCTACAACCTGGCGATGCACATTTCCTACCCCAACGCCCGGGACCTGGCCGAAGCCAAGGCGCGCAACGTGAAGCCGGGCGGCATGATCCTCATCCACGGCACGCCCCTGAGCCAGGAGTACCCCGAGTGGTATTTCCATACCCTGGACTGGACCGAGGGCTGCATCGCCATGACCAACAACGACATGCGCGAGGTCTGGAACCTGGTGAAGGACGGCACGATGATCGAGATCCGCCCTTAAGCCGCCACCGCCGGGTACCGGCCGGCGGGGCTGCGCCTCAGAACTGCAGGTCGGTGAGCCGCCAGACGTTGAACGCCGGCGTCTCGTAGGGGTGGCTCGCCTTGAGCGCCTTGACCGCCTCGTGGATCAATTCGTCGGCCACCACCATCTCCACCTTCCATTCCGCCACCCGCTCCACGGTGCCGGTTTCGCCCAGGTAGGGCTGGCTGCCCTCCAGGGGGCGGAATTGCCCCTGCCCCAGCACCTGCCAGCAGCATTGTTCGTACTGGCCGATGCGACCCGCCCCGCAGGCGAATACGGCGCGCTTGACCGCTTCGAGGTGGGTTTCGGGAACGAAGAAAGACAACTGGTACATCGAAGCCTCCGAGAGCGTGGCGAGGTGCGGGAGTCTGACGCACCGATGATGGCATTATGCCTATCGCTGGCCGTATTCGCTCGGGCGTCTCGGTTTTCGACCGATCGCGCTGCCGCCTGTTCGCCGGCGCGACGGCGCCTCGTCGACATGCGGGCTAGGGCTCGCCAGTCAGGAAGCGGCGCAACCGCGCCCGCCCGGACAACCCGGCCGGAACATGGCTGCCATCGCAATAAGGCAGGCGGGCGGAACGACCGCACCGGCACAGCAACAGGATGCGCGGGCGCGTCACGGCGAGGCGCAGGCCCGCCGCGCAGGAGGGCGGGCAGTCGGGCGGATGCGGCGAATGCTGGCAGGTGCAGAGGTGGAGCGTCTCGCCGGACGAGACCCGGCGAGCCTCGGGCGACGGCGGCGCCTGCGCGCGCGGACCGTCGCCCTCGTCCATCAGTCCACCCAGACCCGGGCGTTACGGAACATCCGCAGCCAGCCGCCATCTTCCCGCCACTCGTCCGGGTGCCAGGAGTTCTGCACGGCGCGGAACACTCGCTCGGGGTGCGGCATCATGATGGTGACGCGACCGTCGCGGCTGCTCAGGCCAGTGATGCCCCGGGGCGAGCCGTTGGGGTTGGCCGGGTAGCGCTCGGTGACCTTGCCGTGGTTGTCGACGAAGCGCAGGGCCACGCAACCGGACAGGTCGGCTTCCAACAGGGCTTCCTCGGACTCGAACTCCGCGTGGCCCTCACCGTGGGCGATGGCGATGGGCAGCCGGGAACCGGCCATGCCGCGCAGGAAGATCGACGGCGATTCCTGCACCTGGACCATGGCCACCCGCGCCTCGAACTGCTCTGAGCGGTTGCGCACGAAGTGCGGCCAGGCCTCGCTGCCGGGAATCAGTTCGTGCAGGTTGGACATCATCTGACAGCCGTTGCAGACGCCCAGGGCGAAGTTGTCCTTGCGCTCGAAGTACGCCTGGAAGGCATCCCGGGCGCGGGCATTGAACAGGATCGACTTGGCCCAGCCTTCCCCGGCGCCCAGCACGTCGCCGTAGGAGAAGCCGCCACAGGCCACCAGCCCCTTGAACTCCGCCAGGTCCACCCGGCCGGCGAGGATGTCGCTCATGTGCACGTCGACCGCGGCGAAGCCGGCGCGGTCGAAGGCGGCGGCCATTTCCACCTGGCCGTTGACGCCCTGCTCGCGCAGGATTGCCACCGACGGCCGCACTCCCTTCTTGATATAGGGCGCGGCGATGTCCTGGTTCACGTCGTAGGCCAGCTTGGCCGACAGGCCCGGGTTGTCCTCGTCCAGCAGGGCCTCGAATTCCTGGTCGGCGCACTCGGCGTTGTCCCGCAGGCGCTGGATGCGGTGGCTGGTCTCGCTCCACTGGCGTTGCAGCAGGCGCCGCTGGCCGACGAACACCTGCTCGCCGTCGAAGCGGATGGCAACCTCGGCGCCGTTCACCGGCTGGCCGATCACCGCGACGCAGTCATCCAGCCCGGCGGCGCTGAATTGGGCCAGCACCTCGGGCGTGGCGTCCTGGCGCACCTGGATCACCGCGCCCAGCTCTTCGTTGAACAGCACCCCGGCCAGTTCGGCGCGGTCGTCGACCAGCGGGTCGAGGGCCAGGTCCAGGCCGCAATGGCCGGCGAAGGCCATTTCCAGCACGGTGGTCAGCAGGCCGCCGTCGGAGCGGTCGTGGTAGGCCAGCAGGTGGCCGTCGGCGTTCAGCCCCTGGATCACGGCGAAGAACGCCTTGAGGTCCTCGGCGTCGTCCACGTCCGGGGCCTGGCGGCCGAGCTTCCCATGGACCTGGGCCAGGATCGAGCCGCCCAGGCGGTTCTGCCCACGTCCCAGGTCGATCAGGATCAGGTCGGTCTCGCCCTTGTCCAGGCGCAATTGCGGGGTCAGGGTGGCGCGGATGTCGCTCACCGGGGCGAAGCCGGTGACGATCAGCGACAGCGGCGCGGTGACGCTCTTGTCCTCGCCGCCGTCCTGCCAGCGGGTCTTCATGGACATGGAGTCCTTGCCCACCGGGATCGCGATGCCCAGGGCCGGGCACAGCTCCATGCCCACCGCGCGCACCGTGTCGTAGAGCCGCGCGTCCTCGCCCGGGTGGCCGGCGGCGGCCATCCAGTTGGCGGACAACTTGATGTCGCCCAGGCGCTCGATGCGCGCCGCCGCCAGGTTGGTGACGGTCTCGCCGATGGCCATGCGCCCGGAAGCCGGCGCGTCCAGCAGGGCCAGCGGGGTGCGCTCGCCCATGGCCATGGCCTCGCCGGTGAGCACGTCGAAGCTGGTGGCGGTCACCGCGCAGTCGGCCACCGGCACCTGCCACGGGCCGACCATCTGGTCGCGGGCCACCAGGCCGGTGATGCTACGGTCGCCGATGGTGATGAGGAAGCTCTTGCTGGCCACGGCCGGATGGCGCAGCACCCGCTCCAGCGACTCGGCCAGGTCCAGGCCGAGGCCGTCGAACCCGTCGCCCAGTACCGCCTCGCGGTCGGCGCTGCGGTGCATGCGCGGGGCCTTGCCCAGCAGCACCTCCAGGGGCATGTCCACGGCCTCGTTGCCGAAGTGGCGGTCGGTCACGGTCAGGCGGCGTTCCTCGGTGGCCTCGCCGACCACCGCGAAGGGGCAGCGCTCGCGCTCGCAGATGGCCTTGAAGCGCTCGAAGTCGGCGGCGGCCACCGACAGCACGTAGCGCTCCTGGGATTCGTTGCACCAGATTTCCAGGGGGCTCATGCCCGGTTCGTCGTTGGGCACTTCGCGCAGCTCGAAGCGCCCGCCGCGCCCGCCATCGTTGATCAGCTCCGGCAGGGCATTGGAGAGGCCGCCGGCACCGACGTCGTGGATAAAGGTGATGGGGTTGTTCTCGCCCAGTTGCCAGCAGCGGTCGATGACCTCCTGGCAACGCCGCTCCATTTCCGGGTTGTCCCGCTGCACCGAGGCGAAATCCAGGTCGGCGGAGCTGGCGCCGGTGTCCATGGAGGACGCCGCGCCGCCGCCCAGGCCGATGAGCATGGCCGGGCCGCCGAGCACGATCAGCTTGGCGCCCACCGGGATCTCGGCCTTCTGCACGTGCGCCTCGCGGATGTTGCCCATGCCGCCGGCGAGCATGATCGGCTTGTGGTAGCCGCGCACTTCCTCGCCACGGGGCGTCTGGACCGCCTGTTCGAAGGTGCGGAAGTAGCCGGTCAGGGCCGGCCGGCCGAACTCGTTGTTGAACGCGGCGCCCCCCAGGGGGCCCTCGATCATGATGTCCAGGGCGGTGACGATGCGCTCGGGCTTGCCGTAGGGCTTTTCCCAGGGCTGCTCGAAGCCGGGGATGTTCAGGTTGGAGACGGTGAAGCCGGTCAGGCCCGCCTTGGGCTTGGCGCCGCGCCCGGTGGCGCCCTCGTCGCGGATTTCGCCGCCGGAGCCGGTGGAGGCGCCGGGGAACGGGGCGATGGCGGTGGGGTGGTTGTGGGTCTCCACCTTCATCAGGATATGCACCGGTTCCTCGACCGCGCCGTAGCGGCGCGACTCGGGGTCGGGGAAGAAGCGCCCGGCGCGGTGGCCGACGATCACCGCGGCGTTGTCCTTGTAGGCGCTGAGCACGCCCTCGCCGTGCAGGGCATGGGTGTTCTTGATCATGCCGAACAGGGATTTCTCCTGGCTCTCGCCGTCGATGTCCCAACTGGCGTTGAAGATCTTGTGCCGGCAATGCTCGGAGTTGGCCTGGGCGAACATCATCAGCTCGACATCGTGGGGGTTGCGCCCCAGTTCGCCGAAGCTTTTCACCAGGTAGTCGATCTCGTCGTCGGCCAACGCCAGCCCCAGCGTGACGTTGGCCCGCTCCAGGGCGGCGCGCCCGCCCCCCAGCACGTCCACCGCCGTCAGCGGCCGGGGCTCGGCGTGGCTGAATAGCGCGGCGGCCTCTTCCGGACGCGCCAGCACCTGCTGGGTCATGCGGTCGTGCAGCGACGCGGCGACCTCGCGAGCCCCCGCTTCGTCCAGGTCGCCCTCGACGTAGTAGGCGATGCCCCGCTCCAGGCGGCGGATGTTTTCCAGACCGCAGTTGCGAGCGATGTCGGTGGCCTTGCTGGACCAGGGTGAGAGGGTGCCGAAGCGCGGCACGCAGAGGAACAGCCGGCCGCCGGGTTCCCGCGCCGGCACGCTGGGGCCGTACTGCAACAGGCGCTCCAGAACCCGCCGCTGCTCGTCCCCGAGCGCGCCGTCAACGTCCGCGAAATGCGCGAACTCGGCGTACAGGCCGGTCACCGCGGGCACGCGGGCCGTGAGGAGGTCGAGCAGTTTGCCGTGGCGGAAAGCGGAAAGAGCAGGAGCGCCGCGCAGGATGAGCATCGGGGGACAGCCTCGGAGGGGGAGCGTTGGGGCCGTGCATTCTAGCCTATCGGGGCTGAACGCCCAAGGCTGCGGCGGGCCGCGCCGAAGGGGGCGGCCCCGGCATTCCTGCGGCCTTCGGCGCCGAACGCACGGCGATCGACCCGGCTTCGCCTAGCAGAGCGCCCCCATGCTGTCCAGATATGGCGCCCTCGCCGCTTTGCGTATACTGCGCCGATGCCCAACCCCACCGCGCTCCCTTTCCGTCGCGTCTTCTGGCCGCTGGTCCTCGGGTTCCTGCTGGCGCTCGCCGGCTGCGAGGAGAAAACCACGCCCACGACCCTGGAACGCGTCAAGCAGGCCGGCGTGCTGAGGGTCGTGACCCGCAACAGCCCCGCCACCTATTTCCAGGACCGCAACGGCGAGACCGGCTTCGAATACGAGTTGGTCAAGCGCTTCGCAGACGACCTGGGGGTCAAGCTGCAGGTGGAGACGGCGGACAACCTGGACGACCTGTACGACCGGCTGAACCAGCCCGGCGGCCCGGTCCTCGCCGCCGCCGGCCTGGTGGCCAGCGAGGCCCGCCAGGCCCAGGCACGCTTCTCCCACGCCTACCTTGATGTGACCCCGCAGATCGTCTACCGCGACGGCGCGCCCCGCCCGACCCGCCCCGAGGACCTGCCGGGCAAGCGCATCCTGGTGCTGCAAGGCAGCACCCACGCCGAGCAGTTGGCCGAATTGAAGCAGCGTATCCCCGAGCTGGACTATGAGTCCTCCTCGGCGGTGGAGGTGGTGGACCTGCTGCGCATGGTGGACGAGGGCCAGATCGACCTGACCCTGGTGGACTCCAACGAACTGGCGATGAACCAGGTGTACTTCCCCAACGTGCGGGTCGCCTTCGACCTGGGGGACGCCCGCCCGCTGGGCTGGGCGGTGGCCGCCGGCGAGGACCAGAGCCTGCTGCAGGCGATCAACCGCTTCCTCGACGGGGTGCGCGACAACGGTACCCTGCAGCGCCTGAAGGACCGCTATTATGGCCACGTGGACGTACTGGGCTACGTCGGCGCCTACACCTTCGCCAAGCACCTGCAACAACGCCTGCCCCGCTACGAGCCGCACTTTCGCAGCGCCTCCCAGGAATACGAGGTGGACTGGCGGTTGCTGGCGGCCATCGGCTACCAGGAGTCCCTCTGGCAACCGGGCGCCACCTCCAAGACCGGCGTGCGCGGGCTGATGATGCTGACCCAGGGCACCGCCCAGGCCATGGGCGTGGCCAATCGCCTCGACCCGCGACAGAGCATCCTCGGCGGCAGCAAGTACTTCGCCCTGATCAAGGACGCCCTGGCCGAGGACCTCAAGGAGCCGGACCGGACCTGGTTCGCCCTGGCCGCCTACAACATCGGCATCGCTCACCTGGGGGACGCCCGTCGCCTGGCCCGCCAGGAAGGGCTGGACCCGAACAAGTGGCTGGACGTGAAGACCATGCTGCCGCGCCTGTCCCAGAAACAGTGGTACAGCAAGACCCGCTACGGCTACGCCCGGGGCGGCGAGACCGTGCATTTCGTGCAGAACATCCGCCGCTACTACGACATCCTCACCTGGGTGACCCAACCGCAGATGGAAGGCAACGCCCTCGCCGAGAGCGCCCTGCACCTGCCGGCGGTGATGAAGGACAAGCCGGCGGAAAACCTGCCGGACTGACTCCATGCCCCGCGACCCGGCCGCGCTGGAACCGGGCAGGGCTAATCGCTACCATGCGTGCCTCCCGGCCCCCGCCGCCCGAGCAGAGAACCGCCCTTGTCGCCCCTTTACATATTCGCCACGCTGCTGTGCGTCACCGGCATCGCGGCCGGCCAGATCTTGTTCAAGCAGGCCGCCCTGAATATCCAGAACGCGGCGGACTGGCAGGCCTGGGTGTTCAACGGCGCGCTGATCGCCGCCCTGGCGCTGTACGGGCTGACGACGCTGTTCTGGATCTGGATCCTGCGCCACGTCCCGCTGTACCTGGCCTACCCGTTCATGGGCCTGGCCTTCCTCATCGTGCCGGTACTGGAACACCTGGTATTCGGCTCGGCCCTGCACCTGCGCACGTTCCTCGGTGGCGGGCTGATCCTCCTTGGCGTCGTGATCGCCGCTTCCACCTGACGAGGTTCGCCATGAAGGTCGCCGTCGCCATTCCTTGCTACAAGGTCCGCCAGCACATCCTCCAGGTGCTGGCCGCCATGCCATCCTCGGTGACCCGCATCTACGCGGTGGACGACTGTTGCCCCGACGGCAGCGGCGACTTCATCGCAGCCAATTGCCAGGACCCGCGCGTTCAGGTCCTGCGCAACCCGGTCAATCTGGGAGTCGGCGGCGCGGTGGCCACGGGCTACCGGCAGGCCCTGGCGGACGGCATGGACATCGTGGTCAAGGTGGACGGCGACGGCCAGATGGACCCACGGCTGATCCCCTACTTCGTCCGTCCGATCCAGCGGGGCCGCGCCGACTACACCAAGGGCAACCGCTTCTACCGTCACGAGTCCCTGCGCGGCATGCCGCCGGTCAGGCTGATCGGCAATGCCATGCTGTCCTTCCTTTCGAAGCTGAGCTGCGGCTACTGGCACATCATGGACCCCACCAACGGCTACACGGCGATCCATACCCAAGTGCTGCGGGAGCTGCCCCTGGACAAGCTGGAGACCCGCTACTTCTTCGAGACCGACATGCTGTTCCGCCTGAACACCGTGCGGGCGGTGGTGAAGGACATTCCCATGGACGCCCTGTACGCCGACGAAACCTCGGGGCTGGACGTGCGCCGGGTCCTGCCGGAGTTCGCCCGCAAGCACCTGTCGCGCCTGCTGCGCCGCTACGTCTACAACTACTGGCTGCGTGACTTCAACATCGGCTCGCTGTACAGCCTGCTGGGCACCCTGTTCGTCCTCGGCGGCGGCTTGTTCGGTCTCGGCGAATGGCTGAACAGCGACCTCCACGGCGTGCCCGCCACCAGCGGCACGGTGATGCTCGCCGGCCTGCCGATTCTCATCGGCACGCAATTGCTGATCGCATTCCTGCACCACGACATCTGCAGCACGCCCCAGGAGCCGCTGCATCCCCAGCTCACCCCGCATCTGTCCCTTCACGAATGAGCCACCGACTCCTCGCCCCGGCGCGGCGCGCGCCCCTTGCCCTGTTCTTCGGCCTGCTCTTGCCCCTGCTGGTGCAGCAGGTTCACTACCGGCTCTCCATGTATGTCGACCAGGTGTCCCACGACACCCGGGTCACCTACCTGCCCCTGGCGCGGCGTTTCCTGGAGGACGCCGCGGCGTTGTTCGCCGATCCCGAGCACCTGATCGTCGCCCCGGGCTCGTTCATCTACCTGGCGCTGTTCGGCGCCGACAACGCCCTCGCCGTGCAGGGCAACCTGGCGCTCAGCGGGCTGCTTCTGCTGCTGGCGTTCGACACCCTGCGGCGCGTCGCGGGCTTCGTCGCCGGGGCCGCGGCGGCCTGGCTGCTCGCCCTCGGCCCGCTGCTGCCGATGGTGCTGGTGCAGGCCTTGAGCGAACCGCCGCAGTTGTTCTGCATCGGCCTCTGGCTCTGGTGCGCGGCCCTGCTCTGCGAGCGACCGCAGCGGCGCTGGCCGGTGCTCCTGGGGGGCGTCGCCCTGCTGCTGTCGATCCTGATCCGGGCCACCTACGTCTACTGGATCGTCGCCGCCCTGGGCGCCTGCCTGCCGCTGATGGCGCTCGGCTCGCCCCACCTGCGGCGGGTCGCCGTTCGCCTGCTGGCGCTGCACCTGATCGCCGGGGCCGGCACCCTCGCCTACATCGGCTACAACAAGGCGACCTTCGATTTGCCGATGGTGGCCACCGGCAGCGGCGCCGCGCTGTACTTCGGCACCAACCCCGCCGTGGCCGGCTACGAGCCGCCCTACTACAACCTGCTCCACGATCACTTCCTGGTCACCGACGACCTCGGGCACCTGAGCCTGGAAGGGGATCGCCGGCTGAGCCGAGTGGCGAAGGCCGCCCTGGCCGACATGCCAGCCCCGGTGCTGGCCGGCATGCTATGGCAGAAAGCCGGCGCCACGCTGTTCTTCAGCCAGGCCACCTTGAACCGCCATTGGCTCAACCCGCGCGCCTGGCATGTGCTGCTGGTCGTCCTGGCCGGCTTCGGCCTGTGGCACTACCGGCGCGAGCCGTTCCTCTGGCTGCTGGGCGGCGTCGCCGCCTACCAGTGGGCGATCATGACCCTGGCGATGCACAGCATGCGCTACGCCGTCGGCTCCCTGGAGTTGCCGTTGAGCCTGCTGGCGGGTTTCGGCCTCGCCGGGCTGTGGCGGGCGCGTCGCGCCTGGCCGGTCGTCGCGGGCGTGGCCACGGTGACGCTGGCGGGCATGGCGATCGGCTACCTGCACCAGCGCTACAGCCGGCCGCCGATGCCGGACCTGGCTCACGCGCATCACCTGCGGGTCGCGGCCGCCATTCCCGGCCAATTGCGCCTGGAGGGTCTGGATGGCGATCCCTTCCAGGGCGACGGCGCCCTCACCCGGAACAAAGACGCCAGCATCGCCTGGGAGGGCCTGACCTTCCCGCGCCTGGGGGGCTTTCCGGTGGTGCGTCTCGAAGCCCGCGACTTCAACCCCGCCTGCGACTACATCCAGTTCGACTACCTGCGGCCGGACGGCCAACTCAGGGGCAGCCGGCTGCGCCTGAACCACATGGCGCCGCCTCAGGTCATCACCACCGGCACGCTGCAACTGGAGGCCTTGGAGCCCGGGGGCGGCACCTTGCGGCTGCGCTTTCGCTGCCCGGTGGGCACTCGGCTGAAACTGGACGGGCTGGAAATCCACGCCATCACCCACGGCCGCTACTACCGCCAGAAAGCGGGCCTGCCGCCCCGCCCGGTCCCGGCGGCGGCGCCCTGAGGACGACGGGCCGGCGCCCGAGCCGTTCCGCTCACGGGCGGGACGGAACGCCCCGCCTCACTCGGCGGCCTGGCGCCGGCTGCGGAAGAAGTGTCGCAGCAACTCGCCGCTCTCCTCCGCCCGCACCCCACCCTCCACCAGCACCGGGTGGTTGAGGAACCCCTGTTCGAAGAAACGTCCCTGGCTCACCGCAACGCCGGCCCGGGGCTCGGTGGCGGCGAACACCACCCGGGCCACCCGGGCGTGGACGATCAGCCCCGCGCACATGCTGCAGGGCTCCAGGGTGACGTAGAGGGTGGTGTCCGGCAGCCGGTAGTTGGCCAGGGCGGCGGCCGCGTCCCGCAGCGCGACCATTTCCGCGTGGGCACTGGGGTCGTGGGTGGTGATGGGACGGTTGTAGCCACGACCGATCACCCGACCGTCGCGCACCAGCACGGCGCCCACCGGCACCTCGCCCAGGGCCATGCCGGCCCGCGCCAACTCCAGCGCCTCGTCCATGAAGCGGTCGTCCTGGCTGCGGTCGACGATGCGAGGCCGGTGCTTCATTTCACTTCGATGGCGGCCATCAGGCCGGTTTCCATGTGGTCGATGACATGGCAGTGGAACATCCACACCCCCGGATTATCCGCCACCAGGGCGACCCGCGCGGTCTCGTTGCGGCCCAGCAGGTAGGTGTCGGTGAAGTAGGGCTCGATGCGCTTGCGGTCCGAGCCGAGCACCTTGAAGGACATGCCGTGCAAGTGGATCGGATGCTGGTACTGGGCCATGTTGCGCAGCACGAATATATAGTGGCCGCCGCGCTTGAGGGTGGCGATGGGGCGGTCGGCGCAGGTCTTGTCCTGGATATCCCAGGCGATGCCGTTGATCTGCCAGAAGCTGTAGGAGCCGCCGCGCTCGACGTCGCCGGACAGCGTCGCGGTCCACTCGAAGTTGAAGCGCAGGGTCTCCGCCCGCGCCAGGTCCGGCTCGGGGATCGGGTTGGGCGGCAGCGCCGGCGGCCAGTCCCCGGGAGGGGCGTCGCTGGCGACGCTCTTCAGGGTGGCCAGGCGCAGCGGCCCGTTGCGCAGGGACAGCTCGGTGCCCCGGGCCGGCACCCTCACCCCCAGTTCGATGCGCATGCCCGGCCCCAGCCAGTATTCCTTGCCCAAGGGGCGCGGCGGGATCGGGTTACCGTCCAGGGCGTAGATGCGCGCCTCGGCGTCGGGCAGGTTGAGCCGGTAGGTGACGGTGTTGTCCAGGTTCAGGATCCGCAGCCTCACCACCTGGCCTTCCGGCAGGTCGAGGGTCGGCACCGGCTTGCCGTTGAGGGTGGTCAGGCGACCGCGAGTGCCTTCACGGGCGGCCTCCCGCGGCACGGTAAACGGCGTGAAGCGGCCTTCCTGGTCCACGTGCCAGGTCTTCAGGCTGAGCACCCGTTCGTGCTGGAAGCCGCTCGGCTCGCGCTCCTCGACGATCAGCGGGCCCACCAGGCCGCGCCCGAGCTGCTCGGCGCTGCTGGTGTGGGGGTGGTACCAGAAACTGCCGGCGTCCGGGGTGCGGAAGTGGTAGTCGAAGTATTCCCCCGGCAGCACTGGCAATTGGGAGACGTAGGGCACGCCGTCCATTTCCAGCGGCAGGCGGATGCCATGCCAATGCACGGTGGTGGGCTCGTTCAGCCGGTTGACGAAGCGCACCCGCAGCCAGTCGCCCTGGCGGCAGCGCAGCTCCACGCCCGGCGCCTGTCCGCCATAGGCCCAGGCGGGGCTGGGGTGCCCCGGGACCAGTTCGACGTCGAGCGGAGCGGCGATCAGTTCGTAGTCGTGGCTGGCGCCGTCCAGCGGCCGGCCGAGCCAGTAGCGCACGCCGCCGGCGCCGAGGCCGACGACACCGAGCCCGGCGAGGCCAGCCAGGATTTGTCTACGGGTGAAGGACATGGGTTCAGGTTCCTCGTGGGACAAGCATCGCGGACCCATCAGGCAACGGAAGCCGGGCGCGGCGCCGCGCCGGCCGGACGCCTCTCTGGCGGAGGCGTTGCTCTCGGACCGGCCCGGCGCGCGGACGATCCGGAGGCGGGCATTCTGGCACAGCGCGCCGCCCCGTCGACAGGACGCGGCTGCGGCAGGATGCCGCCACGCGGCTCACGCCCCGCTCTGGCGCAGGTAGGCGCGGGTGGTCAGCAGGTACACCGGCAGCCCCGAGACCAGCACCAGCAGCGCCGCATAGGGCGCCGCGGCGGCATACTCCAGGTTGGCGGTATGGGTCCAGACGGCGGTGGCCAGGGTCTCCAGGCCGGTGGGACCGAGCACCAGGGTCGCGGTCAGCTCCTTCATGGTGTCGAGAAACACCAGTACGAAGCCGGCGCCGATCCCCGGGAAGATGATCGGCAAGGTGATCCGCAGGAACGCCGACAGCGGCGCGTGGCCCAGGGTCCTGGCGGCCTCCTCCAGGTTCGGCGAGGCCTTCTCCAGGGCGACCCGGATCGGCCCCTGGGCCATGGGCATGAACAACAGCGCATAGGCCACCAGCAGCAGCAGGGTGGTCTGGTACAGCACCGGCGCGTAGCCCAGGGCGAAGAACACCAGGGACAGGGCGATCACCAGCCCCGGCAAGGCGTGCAACAGGTACGGCAGGCGATCCGCCAGGCGCGCCAGGCGCCCCTGGTAGCGCACCACCACCAGGCATACCGGAAGGGCCAGCAGGCAGCTCAGCAGCGCTCCGCCGAAGGACAGGGACAGCGACGACCAGAGCGTGCCGAGCAGGGCCGCCATGGGGAAGCTGGCCGAGCTGCCCTGGTAGATCCAGAAGCCGAGCATGATCAGCGGCGTGCCGCAGCCGATCGCCACCAGCGCCGCCAGCAGCCCCTGCACCGGCAGCCCCCAGGCCCCCAGGCGCACCGGCGGCGCGCGGCGCGCCACGCCCTGGCCGGTGCGGGCATAGCCGCGCCCGCGCAGGCGAAACTCGCCCCACAGCAGCAGCATGCACAGGCCTAGTAGCAGGGCGGAGAGCATGGCCGCGTTGGTGTTGCTGAACTCCAGCTCGAACTGCTGGTAGATGGCGGTGGTGAAGGTCTGGTAGCGCATGATCGACGGCGCCCCGAACTCCACCAGCATGTGCACGGCCACCAGCAGGCTGGTGGCCATCAGCGCCGGACGCAACAGTGGCAGGGTCACCCGCCAGAAGACCTGCCGACGACTGTAGCCGAGCATCCGCGCCGACTCTTCCAAGGCCGGGTCGAGGCCGCGCAGGGTGGCGGCCACCGGCAAGTAGATCAGCGGGTATTTCGACAGCACCATGACCAGCACCGTCCCGCCGAGACCCTCGAAGGCCGGGCTGATGGAAATCCAGGTGAAGCCGCTCACGAACGACGGAATGGCGAAGGGCAGGCATAGCAGCACGTTCCAGCGCCGCCGCCCGGCCAAGTCGCTACGCTCCACCAGCCAGGCCAGGGCCAGACCGATCACGGCGCAGCCCAGGGTCACCAGCACCATCAGCTTGAGGGTGTTGCCCAGCAACCCGAACACGAAGGGCCGCCAGAGCAGCGTCCAGGCCTCGTGCCAGCCACTCTGGGCGGCGCGGGCCACCACATAGAACAGCGGCAGGGCCGCCACCAACAGCAGCGCCAGCACCGGCAGTTGCAACCACACCGGCGGTCCTCTGCGGCGCCTTGCCGGACGGGCCGGTGGCGCCATCGGCAGCGCCTGCTCCACCCCCTCGATGGACATCAGTTCAGCCCGACTTCGCGCTGCAGCTCCAGGGCGTCCTCGGCCAGGCCGATCTCGGCGGCGCTCAGGGCCGGCGGTTTCAACTGGTCATAGGGCTTGAGCAACGGGTCGGCTGGCACCGCCTTGTTCACCGGGTATTCGGCGGACTGGCTGAGGATCGCCCGCTGGCCCTCCTCGCTGACCATGAAGGCGAGGAACTGCTGGGCTTCCTTGGGGTGCTTGCTGGCCTTCACCACCGCCGCGCCGGAGACGCTGGCCAGGCCGCCGGCGTCGCCGTCGGCGAAGTAGTGCAGCTTGGAGTTGAGCTCGCCCTTCTCTTTCTTCAGGGCCATCCAGTAGTAGCTGTTGATCAGCGCCGCGCCGATCTCGCCGTTCTCCACGGCCTTCATGGCGACGACGTTGTTGGTGTAGGTGGCGCCGAACGCCTTGAGGCCGGTCAGCCACTCCTCGGCGGCCTCGCGGCCGTTGAGGCGGATGACCGCCGCGGTCTGGCCGAGGAACTCGCCGCTGCTGGGCACGAAGGCGATCTTGCCGGCCCACTCCGGCGCCGCCACATCGAGCACGCTCTTGGGCAGCTCGGCCTCGCTCACCAGCTTGGGGTTGTAGGCCAGCACGCGAACCCGGGAGGTGATGCCGAGCCATTGGCCCTGGGAGTCGGAGAAGCTCGGGTCGACCTGGGCCAGGGTGTCGGCGTCCACCTTGGCCAGCAGGCCCGCGCTGGCCAGCTTGACCAAGGGCGGCGCCTCCTCGGTGTAGATCACGTCCGCCGGCGAACGCGCGCCCTCCTCGGCGATCTGGTTGGCCAACTGGCCACCGCCGCCCTTGCGGATCAGCACCTTGATGCCGGTCTTGGCCTGGAAAGCCTCGGCCACCGCGCGACCGGTCGCCTCGTGCTGCCCGTTGTACAGGGTCAAGGTCACCGGCTCGGCATGAACGCTTGAAGCCAGCAGACCCAGGCCCAGAAGAGCGGCGCCGCACCTGCGCGCCCACCCCGTTACCCGACGTGCCGTCATTCGCTATTCCTCTCGCTGCAGGACGTATCCGCGAAATTATACGGGTCCGACCGGGTTAACTGCACATCATTCGCAAGCAGCGCGGCGACTGCGACGCTTCGCCGCGCCCGTCGGCAGCCTCGGGAACCCGTCAGGACGCGGCGCGCCGGGCCAGCCGTGCCTCCACATAACGGGCCACGTTCTCCGAGCACGGCGCGTCGAAGCGCGCGTTGGCCCACTCGGCCAGGCGGCGGTAGCGTTGCACGTACTCCGCCCCCGGCCCCTCGCGGGCGAAACGCTCCAGGATCGCCATCACCCCCGCCCAATCCGCCAGGCCAGGGGTCAGGCAGATCTCGTCGTAGGGCCGGTAGAGCGAACGGGCGTCCTGCATGTAGTGCCGGGCATCGAAACCGGCGTGGATCACCGGCTTGCCGGTGAGCAGGAAGTCGTAGAAGACGCTGGAGTAATCGGTGATCAGCGCATCGTAGGCATTGATGGCGGCATAGAAGTCCGCCTCGGTATCGAAGCGAATGCGCCTTGCCCGGTCGATCCGCTCGCGCAGGGCGGCCTTCGGCCGGTTGGAGGGGTGGAGCCGGATGACCAGTTCCAGGCCAAGCCTGTCGCAGGTCGCGTCCAGGCGCTCCACGTCGAACCCGGCAGCCTCGAACAGCGCATCGATCGCCTCGTCGCTCCCGGCCGTGCAGGCGGAGCCGCGAAAGGTCGGCATGTAGATCGCGCGGCGGATCGGCCGGGGCGTGGCGGACACCGTCCCGGCCACGATGCCGTCGGTGCGCGGGTAGCCGGTCACGGCCACCGGCGTTTCCCTGAACGCTCCCGCCAGGAGCCGGGCAACCGGTCGCGAGGGCGCCACCACCAGGCTCCAGCGGTTGCGCAGCCAGGGGAACAGCCGCGTCGCGGCCCGCCGGAAGGCGCTCTCCTCGCTGGCCTTGTGCTCGGGATCGTCCCAGAGAATTCGCTTCAACGGCGTTCCGTGCCACAACTGGCAGGTGTAGGCGCCGCGCCCCACCGCCGCGCCGAGGAAGTCCCCCTCCAGGGTATGGGTGAAGAACACCGCGCCGGCCCGCAACTGGTAGTACAGCCCCGCCGGGCTCAGGTGGAAATGGGCGTTCACGGAGGCGCCGCGCAGGCTGGCGCAGAGCGCCCGCGAGCGGGTGATCCACACCGCCTGGATGGCCGGCCGATGGCGCCGGACGTGCTCGTACAGGTATTTGGGGTTGTCGCTGTACGCCCGCCCTCGCCAGGCACCGAACACCCACAGGTCCGGCCGCCTCGGCACCAGCGCGCTCAAGGTCCAGAGGGGGCGCTGCGCCAGGCAGGCCATGAACTTGAGGAGCCGCTGGGCCGTCATGGCGCCGCCTCCCGATCCGCCTGCCGGCGGCGCAGCCAGACCACGCCGGCGACCCGCAGCGTCATCACCAGGGTCTCGGTGAACAGCGTGGCAAGCGCCACGTTGAGCGGCGTGGCCCGCTCCAGCCCGTACAATCCCGCCAACAACCCGACGTGCATCGTGCCTCCCAGTATCACCGTGACATTGGCCACGCCGACCCGCCCCAGCGCGGCATAAGCCGAATAGCCGAACGCCACGGCCAGATAATTCACCAGCACCGTGCAAAGAAAAACCCGCAGCACCGGTGCCGCCGCCCGGTACTCCTCGCCGAACGCCAAGGCCAGCAGCGGGCCGGCCCAGCCACCCACGATCAGGCAGCCCAGCGCCAGGGCCAGCCCCGCCAAGCCCGTCGCGCGAAAAAAGAACCCCCAGTCGCGGCGTCGCGCCATATAGGGGAACAAAGCCGCCGTCAGCGGGGCGGTGACGCTCTGGCCCGCCTTGTACACCTGCTCGCACACCGCGTACAGGGCCACGCCGAGAGGTCCCTGGAAGCCGAGGAACAGGCTGTTGGCCGAGGTGTACAGGGCAACGGCCAGGCGTGAGAGAAAGAAGCCCGCGCCGGCCCGCAGGGTATCGGCGACCGCGCGGGCCGAGGGCCGCGCGCCCCGGTAGCCCTGGCGGCTCATGAGCCACAGGCTCAGCAGCGTTGCCGTCCCTTGGGCCACGCCCCAGCAGAACACCACCCCCGGGCCGTCCTCCGGCGTTCGCACCAGCAGCAGGACCAGCCCGGCGTACAGGCACTTGCCGACCACCAGGCAGGCGGCCAGGGCCCGCATGCGCTCGATCCCCTGAAAGAGCCAGGCCGGCTGGAACGCCTGGGCGATCACGCAGAGCAGCGCCGCGCCGCCATAGGCCCGATAGGCCCACAGCGGCTCGTGAACCAGCAGCGTCAGCCCCAGCGCCGCGACGAGGGCTCCGATCAGCAGCCCCTTGGCGACGAACACCGCGCCGATCGTGCGGTTCACCCGGTCGCGGTCGTCGCGGTGACGCGACACCTCCAGGGTGGCGGACAGGGAAAATCCATAGTCGGTAACCACGAAGGCCATCTGGATCGCCGCCAGCACGACGGCCACCGTGCCGAACGTGGCCATGCCCAACTGGCGGGTAAGGAACGGCAGCAGCAGGAGCGGTACCAGGTAGTTGGCCACCTGCACACTACCCAGCGCCAGGGCGTTGCGGGTCACCCGGTGGCCCAGCAGCCCGGCGAGGCGAGGCGCCTTTCCGGCGGCGGGCCTAGGCGCCACGGCGATCCCGCATCGGCGCTCGCGTCACAGGTCGCCGAGGGAGTCGAGAACGAAGTCCGGCATGATGTCCGCCTCCTCCAACTGGTCGCGAGTGGTGGCGCCGGACAGCACCAGCATCCCCTGGCACCCCAGGGCGCGAGCCATGCGAATGTCCGTCTGCAGGCGGTCGCCCACCAGCAGCGTCCGCGCCGGATCGAGCCCGTAGCGGCGGATCAGCGGCCGCACCATTTCCTCGCTGGGCTTGCCGAAGACTTTCTTCGGCTTCTTGCCGGTGGTGGCCTCGATCATCGCCAGCATCGCGCCGATATCCGGGATCGGGCCATGCTCCGAGGGGCAGAAGATGTCGCCATGAGTGGCCAGGATATCGGTGCCGGCGTTGATGTGCCGGCAGGCGGCCGTCAGCTTGCGGTAGTCGAGTTCCGTGTCGTAGCCCACCACCACGTACTCCGGCTCCCCGGCGTCGACCTGGAAGCCCGCCTCGGCCAGCCGCGTCCGGAAGCTGCGCGTCCCGAGCACGTGAAGCTTCTCCACCCCGGCGGCCTGCAGGTAGTCCACCAGCGCGTCGGTGGACAGCGCGATCTGCTCGGCGCCGCAAGGGATGCCAATGGCGCCCAGGGCCGCCACGTAATCGGGCTTGTCCTTGGAAGAATTGTTGCTGAGGAAATACACCCGCTTGCCTTGGGCCTGCAACCGCGCGACGGCCTGGGGCGCCCCGGGAATCGCCTCGCGGCCCACATAGAGCGTCCCGTCCAGATCCAGCAGGACCGTATCGATGTGTTCCAGGCGCTCGTCCAGCCGGGAAAACACCCGGTCGGACAGGGCGAGGTCCCGGTAATTGTCCACCTCCACCCAGGCCAGGCCGGCGATGTCGCAAGGCGGGACCCTCAACTGGCCGGCGCGGAACAGGCGCTGCATCGCCACCTCGGTCCAATCCTTGAGGTTGCCCTCGTGCCCGATGATCCGCTCGATTTCCTCGAAGAGGACGCGGGACGAGTGTGCGGAGAACTTGTAGAAATCGATGGAGCTGGCGAAACAGTCGGCCTGGGCGATGCCTTTGGCGATGTCGTCGATGAGGCCCTCGGCGTTGACCGTGACCTTCATCGATTCCTCGTCGTAGAACGAAGTGTCCACCGCCACCGCATCGGCCGAGGGGTGCGCCAGCAGCCGGGCGACGATCCGGGCATCGATGCTCAGGTCCGCGTTGTTCAGGATGAACGCATGGCCCCGCACCTGCTCCCGGCACAGGTACAAGGAGTACATGTTGTTGGTGGTTTCGTAATCGGGGTTTTCGACGATGGTGATGCCGATGCCCTTGATGTGCTTGCAGAAGTCGCGGATCGCCTGGCCTTCGTAGCCCACCACGATGATCACCCGCTCGATGCCCGCCTGGCGGTAGGCGTCGATCTGGTAGTGCAGGATCGGCTTTCCGGCGGTGGTCACCAGGCACTTCGGCTTGGCATTGGTCATGGGGCGCAGGCGCGAACCGACCCCAGCAGCAAGAATCACACCCAGCATATCCGGCCCCTTTACCCCTGTTTCGCCATCGCTCGCCGTCTCGCCGTCTCGCCGCTGGACGGCCCAGGCGGGAGGCACTCGCTTCCGTCACCCAGCCGTGAACCGGAGCCGCCGGGCCGCTCGGCCGCCGCGTCGCCAGGGCTCTGCCAGGGAGAAATGCCGGAAGCTCAAGGGGTTACCCCGCCTCCAAGCGTGCGCCGGCACGACTGTAGACGAAACAAGACAGCGTGCAAGCGGAATCGAGCGCGACGAGCGGCGCCTTGGCGACGCCGGAGCGATCCCGCCCAGGGGGGACGGCCGCGACACGGCGTCGTCAGGCCGCTCCGCGCCCTGCGGCTCATCGGCCGAACCGATCGCGTGGTCTCGGGGCGATGGCAAGGCACATCGTTCGACCTCGTCGGCGATATCGCGTAGGGTCGTATCCGTCCGCGCTTCGACGGGCGCCCCCAGCCCCGCCGGCTCCCCAAGCCACGGGGGGTCCATGGCGCCCGACGCGCCTTTAGCAGCAGGTACCCATGAACATCAGCGAAACGCTCATCGACGCCGACGACCTGTCCCGGCTCGCCGGCCTCTGTACCGAGGTCCTCGATGCCATCGCCCCGCGCCTGCCCGGTGGCGTCGCCTCGCTCGACGCCATCGACCAGGCCGTCGACCACTGGCAGCGCTCCGGGGCGGCCCCGACGGTAGACACCCTGGACGAGGATGACCTGATCTACGCCTTCGGCATCGCCTGGGGCAACGCGATGGTCCAGGCCCACGGCTGGCACTGGGTCGACCTGACCTTCCATGCGTTCGACGACTGGGTCGGCCGGGCCGTGGTTTCCCCCGACCGCGCCCTGATGATCCTGCCGTTCGCCCACATCCACGAATGCCTGTCCGGCGACGACGAAGTGAAGATCGGCGCCTCGCTCGCCGTGATCGGCACCGACCTCATCCCACCGCTCGAACCGCGCGGCTACGTCAACCTGGTGCACAACATCCAACGCATCGTGCCCCGGGGGTAGCCGGCACCGTCAGGCGCCCTTCCGACTCCGCCGCCCGGACGCCCGAGCGGCAGCCGGCTCGGCGCGGCAGGCGCCGCGCGACGCGCCTTTTCCGATAGCGGCTCCCTCGACAGCGTCACTTCGGCCACATCGACCCCGCCTCGCCCGAGGCGAGGTGGGCGGCTCATCGGCCCGCCACCGGGGGGCGAATCAAGGGCCAGGGATCGACTCGCCCGGCTATGGCGAGCGAACACAGAGGTCCCCACGCCTCGTATCGGATACGGCGAAGGCGCACGCGAGCCTGCCGGTGTCCGCCTGGACTGAGCGCCCTGCCCGGCTGGGGGCGACGTCGAAGGGAGTCGAGAAGAAAGTCCGCCTTGGGCGCCGGACGGCACGCAGCCGCCGAACGCCTGGGGCATCGATCAGGCCCGCGTCAGCAGAATGGCGACCAGCAACAGCCCGCCCACCACCGTGATGTGCTCGAGGACGAAATGGAATTCCTGGGTCCGACGCGGCTCCTCGAACTTCCAGAAGGCGTGCCCATAGGGAATCGTCAACAAGGTGAACACCGCCAGCATGGCGGCGCCCAGCCAGCCTAGTTGGTCATAGTTGGTGATGATCAGGGCGGAGCCGATCAGTTGATAGACGATCGTGGCGGCGGCGACGAACGTCGGGAACGGCAGGGAAACACGCTCGACGGCGGCGACGAAGCCCCGAAACTTCAATGTCCCGAAAATGACTTCGCTCCAGAAAAGCGTGGTGAGCACGACTCGCGCGACGATGAAGGTGGTGGGGTGTTCCAGGATGGACGCGATTGCAGGTGGCATTCCGTTCTCCTCGCTGTCGCCAATGGGCATCCAGCCGACTCCAGGCTGGGTTTCGTACGGGTGGAGCGACGGCGGCGCCGCGTGAAAGGACGAGCCGCGATCCCGAGCGTGACACAAGACTCCGGAGGTGGACGATCTGTTCAGTCGTGCCTAGCCCACCGGAACCGAGGCCGACCATACGCCCGCCCCACCGTGGCACGCAAGCGGACCAGCCGCCGCGGGTCTGGAACGGCGGTTTCTTCCAAGCGAAAGGAAGGTCGACGGGCAGGCCGCTCGCCTTTGAACCTAACCGCCTACCGACCGCACCCGTCCGCCGTGCGGGCGATTCGCTGACGATGGCACCGAATCGCCCGAAGCCGGCCCATCCAAGACCGATGCAGCAGGAAGACGGCACGCAGCGGGCCGACAGCCGGCAAAGAATACCGCCACGGCCTCGAAATCGTGCCGGTATCCGATGAGGCCGACCTAGTTACCTCCAGCCTCGCGCTCGACTACCTGCTCACCGACGGGACGATCACTCCCACTCAATCGTCGCCGGCGGCTTGCTCGACACGTCGTAGGTGACCCGGGAGATGCCTTCGATCTCGTTGATGATGCGGTTGGAAACGGTTTCCAGCAGTTCGTAGGGCAGGTGGGCCCAGCGGGCGGTCATGAAGTCGATGGTTTCCACCGCGCGCAGGGCCACGACCCAGGCGTAGCGGCGGCCGTCGCCCACCACGCCCACGGACTTCACCGGCTGGAACACCACGAACGCCTGGCTGACCTTGTGGTACCAGCCGGCCTTGCGCAGTTCGCTGATGAAGATGTCGTCGGCGCGGCGCAGGATGTCGGCGTACTCCTTCTTCACTTCGCCGAGGATGCGCACGCCCAGGCCCGGGCCCGGGAAGGGGTGGCGGTAGACCATGTCGTAGGGCAGGCCGAGTTCCAGACCGATCTTGCGCACCTCGTCCTTGAACAGCTCCCGCAGCGGCTCGACCAGCTTGAGGTTCATTTCCTCGGGCAGACCGCCCACGTTGTGGTGGGACTTGATGACATGGGCCTTGCCGGTCTTGGCGCCGGCGGACTCGATCACGTCGGGGTAGATGGTGCCCTGGGCGAGGAACTGGATGTTGTGCAGCTTGCTGGCCTCGGCGTCGAACACGTCGATGAAGGTGCGGCCGATGATCTTGCGCTTCTTCTCCGGGTCCGCCTCGCCTTCGAGATTGCCCAGGAACCGGGCCTCGGCGTCGGCGCGAATCACCTTGACGCCCATGTTCTCGGCGAACATGGCCATCACCTGGTCGCCTTCCTTGTAGCGCAACAGGCCGTTGTCGACGAACACGCAGGTCAGTTGGTCGCCGATGGCCTTGTGCAGCAGCGCCGCGACCACCGACGAGTCCACGCCGCCGGACAGCCCCAGCAGCACGTTGGCGTCACCCACTTGCTCGCGCACCTGACGCACCGCGTCCTCGACGATATTGGAAGCGGTCCACAGGGCCTCGCAGCCGCAGATATCCAGCAGGAAGCGCGAGAGGATGCGGCCGCCCTGCTTGGTGTGGGTGACTTCCGGGTGGAACTGCACGCCGTACCAACGGCGGGCGTCGTCGCCCATGGCGGCGATGGCGCAGCTGGCGGTGCTGGCGACGACATGGAAGTCGCCCGGCAGTTGAGCCACTTTGTCGCCGTGGCTCATCCACACGTCGAGGCCGAGCACGCCATCCTCGTCCACGTGGTCTTCGATACCGTCCAGCAGGCGGCTCTTGCCGACCACGTCGACCCGGGCGTAGCCGAATTCGCGAATCTGCGAGCCTTCCACCTTGCCGCCGAGCTGTTCGGCCATGGTCTGCATGCCGTAGCAGATGCCCAGCAGCGGCACGCCCAGGTCGAACACCGCCTGGGGCGCGCGCGGGCTATTGGCTTCGTGCACCGACTCCGGACCGCCGGCGAGGATGATGCCGCGAGGGGCGAAGGCGCGGATGTCCTCGTCGCTCATGTCGAACGGGTGCAGTTCGCAGTACACGCCGATCTCCCGCACGCGGCGGGCGATCAATTGGGTGTACTGAGAGCCGAAGTCGAGGATCAGGATGCGGTGGGCGTGGATGTCAGGAAGAGACATGGGGCTTTCCTTCGAAAATACGGGAGCATTGAAGCCGGAAGCGGGGGACGGGCCGGAAAGCGGTTGTCCGGGTCCATCTCCAGGGTCCAGCGCCTATCCAGTGCGATCGTGCGACGGTGGGAGGCGCCCTGGCGCCTTTCCACCCTGTGGCTCGGGGCTACCGGTGGTGGCGAGACCGCATCCACCGGCATGCCTGAATCAGCCCACGCGGTAGTTCGGGGCTTCCTTGGTGATCTGGACGTCGTGTACGTGGGACTCGGCCATGCCGGCGCCGGTGATGCGCACGAATTGAGGCTTGGTGCGCATCTCTTCGATGGTGGCGCAGCCGGTGTAGCCCATGGAGGAGCGCAGCCCGCCCATCAGCTGGTGGATGATCGCCGACACCGCGCCCTTGTACGGCACCCGTCCCTCGATGCCCTCGGGCACCAGTTTCTCGGCGCCGGCCGAGGCGTCCTGGAAATAGCGGTCCGACGAGCCTTGGGCCTGGGCCATGGCGCCCAGCGAGCCCATGCCGCGATACGCCTTGTAGGAGCGGCCCTGGAACAGCTCGACCTCGCCGGGAGCTTCCTCGGTGCCGGCGAACATGGAGCCGATCATCACCGCCGAGGCGCCGGCCACGATGGCCTTGGACAGGTCCCCGGAGAAGCGGATACCACCATCGGCGATCAGCGGCACGCCGGTGCCTTCCAGGGCGGCGGCCACGTTGGCCACGGCGGAGATTTGCGGCACGCCGACGCCGGCGACGATGCGGGTGGTGCAGATGGAGCCCGGGCCGATGCCGACCTTGACCCCGTCGGCGCCGGCTTCCGCCAGGGCCTTGGCGGCTTCGCCGGTGGCGATGTTGCCGCCGATCACCTGCACCTGCGGGAAGTTCTGCTTGACCCAGCGCACCCGCTCGATCACCCCCTTGGAGTGGCCGTGGGCGGTATCGACGATGATCACGTCGACGCCGGCGGCCACCAGGGCGGCGACCCGCTCGCCGGTATCCGCGCCGGTTCCTACCGCCGCGCCGACCCGCAGGCTGCCTTGATCATCCTTGCTGGCGAAGGGGTAGGCCTTGGCCTTTTCGATGTCCTTGACGGTCATCATGCCCTTGAGGGCGAAGGCGCCGTCGACGATCAGCACTTTCTCGATGCGGTGCTTGTGCAGCAGCTCGCGCACGGTTTCCTTGTCGGCCCCCTCGCGCACCGTGACCAGGCGCTCCTTGGGGGTCATCACTTCGCGCACCCGGGCCTCCAGGCGATTCTCGAAACGCACGTCGCGGGAGGTGACGATCCCCACCAGATCGCCGCCGGAAAGCACCGGGACACCGGAAATGTTGTGCTGGCGCGTGAGATCGAAGAGGTCGCGCACGCTGGCGTCGGCGTCGATGGTGATGGGGTCCTTCACCACGCCGGCCTCGAAGCGCTTGACCTTGCGCACTTCGGCGGCCTGCTGCTCGATGCCCATGTTCTTGTGAATGATGCCGATGCCGCCTTCCTGGGCCATGGCGATGGCCAGGCGGGCCTCGGTGACGGTGTCCATGGCGGCGGACAGGAGGGGAATGTTCAGCTCGATGCCACGGGTCAGTCGGGTCTTCAGGCTGACGTCCTTGGGCAGGACCTCGGAGTAACCGGGGATCAGGAGAACGTCGTCGAAGGTCAGGGCTTCTTGGCTGATGCGCAGCATGGCGGGGGCTCCCAGTCGGGAAAAAGGAAGCGCGGCATTATACCCAGCACGGCCCCCGCGCTCAACGAGCGGCGGGGCCGGCGGCGGCCCGCCGCATGGGCGGTTCAGAAGACGAAGCGTGGCGCCGTCCGGCCCCAGGCGCCGTCCGCCTCGCCGCCGGGCCGGGGGTCGCCGGACATCGGCGACAGTCTGAGGACGCGGCCCTGGCGACGGGTGGCGGGAGAGGTCTCGCCGCCGGGGTAACGGGCCGCGGCGGGATTGCGCAGCATGGCCGGGCGAGCCGGCGCGGCCTCCTCGGCGGGCTCGTCGGCGGCGGGCGCATCGCGCGACGCCAGCAGTGCGTCGTCGCCGACGCCGGCCAGCGGGTCGGCGCCGCCGGGCAAGTAGGCGGCGCGCAGCTCCTGCCAGAGGCTGGTGGCGGCGCCCCGGTTCACTTCGAGCCAGCCGGCACAGCCGACCAGGGCCATGAACATCAGGTAAGCCGTGGCGTTCATGGCAAAACGGGAGAAACGCGAGTCTGTCGTGCGCATGGGACGGAACCGATGAGGGAAGGCGTCGGGCATTATCGCCGCCCCGCTCGTCGGCGGCGTCAGGGTTGAGTAAAGGCTGGGTAAAGACCAGGAATTTTCCGCGCGGCGCGGGAAGCCTTTATGATGCCGCGATGCTCAACGATCCCTTCGACCGCCTAGGACTCGACCGCGAGGTCCTCAGCGTCAGCCAACTCAACAGCCGCGCCCGGGTCCTGCTGGAGGACGTGTTCGCCCGCATCTGGGTCGAGGGCGAGATCTCCAACCTGTCGCGTCCGGCCTCCGGCCACATCTATTTCACCCTCAAGGACAACCAGGCCCAGGTGCGCTGCGCGCTGTTCCGCCAGCAGGCGGCGCGGGTCCGCCAGGCGCTGCGGGACGGCCTGGCGGTGCGGGTGCGGGGCAAGGTCTCGCTGTTCGAGGGGCGCGGCGACTACCAGTTGATCCTCGAGACGCTGGAGCCGGCCGGCGACGGCGCCTTGCGCCTGGCCTTCGAGGCGCTGAAGGCCCGCCTGGACGCCGAGGGGCTGTTCGCCGCCGAGCGCAAGGCCGCCCTGCCCGTCCACCCCCGGCGCATCGGCATCGTCAGTTCGCCCACCGGGGCGGTGATCCGCGACATCATCAGCGTCTTCCGCCGCCGCGCGCCCCAGGTGGCGCTGACGCTGATTCCCACCGCCGTGCAAGGCCGCGATGCCACCGAGCAGATCGTCCGCGCCCTGCGCCGCGCCGACGCCCAGGGCTTCGACGCCCTGATCCTGGCCCGCGGCGGCGGTTCCCTGGAGGACCTCTGGTGCTTCAACGAGGAGGCCGTGGCCCGGGCCATCGCCGCCTGCGTCACGCCCCTGGTCAGCGCCGTGGGCCACGAAACCGATGTATCCATCGCCGATTTCGTCGCCGACGTGCGGGCGCCGACCCCCTCGGCCGCCGCCGAGTTGCTGGCGCCCCACGCGGACGACCTGCGACACCGCCTCGCCAGCCTGAGCCACCGGCTGCGGGTGCGCATGCGCGAACGCTTGCACCGCGACGCCCTGCGCCTGGAGGGCCTCGGCCGCCGCCTGCGCCACCCCGGCGAGCGCCTGCTGCAGCAGTCCCAACGCATCGACGATCTGGAACAGCGGCTGATCCGCGCCCTCGACCGGCGCCTGTGCGAACGTCATGAACGCCTGGCGCGCCTCGACACCCGCCTGGGCGCCCAGCACCCCGGCCGCGCCCTGGCGCTGCTGCGCCAGCGCCTGGAGCACCTGCGGGCACGCCTGCCGCGGGCCATGGACGAGGCCCTGCGCGATCGCCGCCAGCGCCTGGGCGGCCTGGGGCAGACCCTCCAGGTGGTCAGCCCACTGGCCACGTTGGGACGCGGCTACAGCATCCTGCTGGACGAACACGGGCGCGCCATCCGCCGCGCCGAGCAGACCCGCGTCGGCCAGACCCTCAAGGCCCGCCTCGCCGAGGGCGAGCTGGACGTGCGGGTCAGCGACAACCACCTGGTGCCCGTGACCCTGCCGCTTCTGGACTGACCCGGTTTTCCTCAATGCCTGGGGTGTCGCGGGACGGCGACGCGCCCGGCCCGACAGCGGAGTGGCCCACGGCCCGTCCGCCCGGAAGCGATTGCCTCGATGATCCAGCTCAGCCAACGCGCCCTCGCCTACCTCAACGAGGTGATTCACCACGGCTCGCTGCGGCGCGCCGCCCGACACCTGAACGTGGACCCGTCGGCCATCAGCCGGCAACTGGTGGCCCTGGAGGAGCAACTGGGCATCCGCCTGCTGGAGCGCACCCCTCAGGGCGTGCGCTCCACCGAGGCCGGCGAGCTGCTGGTCGGCCACTATCGCCAGCAGCGCGCCAGCGAGGAAGGCGTGCTGTCGCGATTGTCCGACCTGCAGGGCCTGCGCCAGGGCAAGGTGCGCATCGCCGTGGGCGAGGGTTTCGTCGCCGACCTGATCGCCCAGCCCCTGCAAAGTTTCATCCTGCGCTACCCCGGCATCGAGCTGGAGGTGCGCATGGCCGGCGCCAACGAGGCGGTGGGCCTGGTGAAGGAAGACGCGGTGGACTTCGCCCTGGTCTACTCGCCGGCGGAAGACGGGGCCCTGGCGATCCACGTGGATACCCGCCAGCCCCTGGACCTGATCGTGCCGCCCGACCATGCCTTGACCCGCCTCGACGGCCCGGTGCCGATGAGCGCGCTGCGCGGCGAGTCGCTGGCGCTGATCTACAACAACACCGGCATGGGCCAGTTGGCCGACGTGGTCGCGCAACTGGAGCATGTGGAACTGCGACCCAAGCTGCGCACCAACTCCGTGGCGGTCCTGACCAATTTCGTCAAGTCGGGGATCGGCGTGGCGTTCATGCCGGAGCTGACGGTGATCCAGGAACTGGAGCGCGGGCAGATCCGCCGGTTGCCCCTGGCCAACGCGGCCCTGCGGGACGCCCGAGCGCGCATCGTCAGCCACAAGGGCCGCGAACTCACCGTGGCGAGCATCGCCTGCCTGGAGCATCTGCAGCGCGGCATGCGCTTCTTCAGCGGCGACGCCCCGAGTTTCGAGGCCGAGCCGGTGTTGCCTTTAAGGCATCGCCACCAGTCTTGAATAGTCAACGGCGCAACGGATAGCGTCGGCTCGTCTTCGCGCGGCACCGGCCTTGAGCCCCTCCAAGAATGCCGCCGGGATTCTTTCCACTCGTTCGCCATAAGGAAAACAACAATATGCATACGACTTCGCGCGCCGGGCGCGGCCGCCGCTTCGCCACCGGGCTGCTGCTGGCCGCCATGGGCCTCTGCGGTTCCCTGGCCCAGGCGGCCACCGCCATCAACCTGAGCTACAACGGCGTGGCCGATGCCGAGAAGAACCCGGTCCACCTGTTCGCCAGCAACCTCAAGCGCCTTGCCGAGGAGAAGAGCGGCGGCGAGTTGCAGATCAAGCTGTACCCCAACAGCATGCTGGGCGAGGAAGAACAGCGCATGGAGCAGACGATGACCACGCCGGGGCTGAACATCGCCTCCTTCGCGGGCGTCGCGCCGTTGTTCCCGGAGATCTACGCCAGCGCCATCCCGTTCATGTTCAAGGACGCCGCGGCCGCCCACGCCTTCTTCGACCAAGGCGCCTACTGGCAGGCGGCGCGCAAGGAATTCCGCCAGCGCACCGACACCGAGCTGCTAGCGGTGGTGGAGGAAGGCGGCTTCATCAACTTCACCAACGGCAAGCGGCCCATCCGTAAGCCGGACGACTTCAAGGGCCTGCGTTTCCGCGCCATGGATCCCAGCCAGGTGGCGCTCTACGAATCCTTCGGCGCTTCGGGCACGCCGATCCCCTGGACCGAGCTGTACATGGGCCTGCGCACCGGGGTGGCGGACGGCCAGATGAACCCGACCTCGTACATCATCCTGGGCAGCCTCTACCAAGTGCAGAAGTACCTGACCCTGGCCAACATTCAGTACTCCGACCAGTTCCTGGTGGGCAACGGCGAATGGCTCGATGGCCTTCCGGAAGCCTCGCGCAAGGCCCTGACGGACGCGGTGGCCGAAGCCACCCGGCTCAACCGCGAGGCCATCGCCCGCCAGCAGGAGAAGGAGCTGGAGTTCCTGGAGAAGAACGGCATGGAAGTCGCCCGGCTGTCCGACGAGGAACTGGCCGCTTTCCGCACCCAGGGCCAGCCGGCCTACCTGAAATGGCTGAAGGAACAGCGGATCGAACCGAACTGGATCGACCTGGCGCTCAAGGACGTCGGCCTCGCCCCGTAACCCATGCCCCTCGCGCCGGCTTTCCGGCGCGAACGCCTGCTTCGGAGTTTTCCTATGCCTTCCCTGCTCAAGGGCATGCGCGGAGTGCTGCTCAACGTCAGCACCCTGCTGCTGTTGCTCGACCTTTGCCTGCTCGTCTACGGCGTGTGCTCACGCTACCTGTTCGGCAGTTCGCCCATCTGGATGGACGAACTGGCCCGTTACCTGATCATCGGCAGCGTGATGCTGGCCCTCGGCGCCGTCTGGGTCGACGGCGGACACATGCGCGTCAATTTGCTGGAACAGCACCTGCCGGCGCGCCTGGCGAGGGGGGTGAAGTGCTACCAGTGGCTGGTCGCCCTGGCCTTCTTCGTCTTCGCCGCCTGGGTCAGCTACCGCTACGCGATCAATGCCGGGCGCTTCCGCAGCCTGGGCCTGGGAGTGAGCCGCACCTGGCCGCTGCTCGCCTTGCCGGTGGGCTTCGTGCTGCTGGCGCTGATGTTGATGCTCCAAGGGCCCTGGCCCCGCGACGATCAGTCCCACGGCCTGCGCGAGGGGTTCGAACCATGATGGGTATCGCCATGATCCTGGTCTTCGTGGTCAACCTGCTGCTGGGCCTTCCGCTGTTCCTCTGCCTGCTGCTGACCGCCCTGGTGGGCTTCCTGATGATCGACCCGGGGCTGTTCGCCAATACCCTGCCGCAGCGTTTCTTCGGCGGCATGGACGTGTTCTCGCTGATGGCGATCCCACTGTTCATCCTCGCTGGCAACCTGATGAACAACTCCGGCATGACGCCCCGCCTGATGCGCCTGGCCAACGCCATGGTCGGTCACTTCCGCGGCGGCCTCGGCCACGTCAACGTGGTCGCCGGGGTGTTCTTCGCCGGGGTCAACGGCTCGGCCGCCGCCGACGCCTCGGCCCTCAGCTCGTTGCTGGTGCCGGCCATGGAAAAGGAAGGCTATTCCCGCCGCTTCGCCGCCGGGCTCACCGCCGGCAGCTCGCTGATCGGACCGATCATCCCGCCGAGCATCTTCATGATCCTCTATTCGTCCCTGACCAATACCTCGGTGGGCGAGCTGTTCCTCGCCGGGGTGGTGCCGGGCCTGCTGCTGGCCCTGGCCTTCATGGCGATGAACGCGGTGTACGCCCGCCAGGTGGGTCTGGAGGCGCGTCACGCGGCGCCCGCCTGGAGCGAGATGCTGGCGGCGCTGACGGGCGCGGCGACGGCCCTGGTGGCGCCGGTGATCATCGTCGCCGGCATCGTCCTCGGGCTGGTCACCCCCACCGAGTCCGGCGCGCTGATCGCCCTTTACGTCGCGGTGGTCGGCCTGGCGCAGCGTCAGCTCACCCTGGCGCGCTTCTGGGATTCCCTGCGCGAGACCGCGAGCCTCACCGCCAGCATCTACGTGATCATCGCGGCGGCGTCGGTGGTCAACTGGCTGCTCAACTACACCCAGGTGGCCGCCCAGTTCGCCGAACTGCTGCATCCTTTCGCCCACTCGCCGACCCTGATCCTGTTCGTCATCAGCGGGATCATCTTCATCTGCGGCATGGTGATGGAAGAGGTCTCGGTGCTGATGCTGCTGACACCGATCATCGCCCCGGTGGCGCTATCCGCCGGCGTCGACCCGGTGCACCTGGGGCTGATCTTCACCCTGAACATCACCATCGCGTTGATCACGCCGCCCATGGGCGCCTGCCTGTTCATCGTCGCCACCATCGGCAAGTTGAACATCATGGAGATGTTCAAGGGTATCTGGCCGTTCATCCTGGTGGCCCTGGCGGTGCTCGCCGTGCTGATCCTGTTCCCTTCCCTGACCCTGTGGCTGCCGCGCCACCTGAACTGATGCCATGACCGACTTCGAGCCCATCCCCCATCGCCCCGAGCCGGACTGGCCGGCCGTCGCGGCGATGCCCATCGCCGAGTGCGGCCAGCCCCTGCAACCGCTGGGCCTGAGCCAGGTGATCCACGTCTACCCGGCCTACCACAAGGCCGGCATCCCCCACGCGGTGCCCGAGTGCCACGCTCGCAGCGAGGTCTTCGAGCGCCTGCTGCGGGTGGCCAAGGGCCTGCCGGGCGGGCTGCGTCTGGTGGTGCTGGATGCCTGGCGGCCGTTCGCGGTCCAGCAGTACCTCTACGACAGCCTGGCCGCGGCCCTCGGCGAGCACCACCCGGACGCCGACGCGGCGGCGCTGGAGCACCTCGTTCGGCAGTTCGTCTCCCCGCCGAGCGCCAGCCGGGACGCGCCGAGCCCGCACCTGACCGGCGGCGCGGTGGACGTCACTCTGTGCGACGAGGACGGCCGCTGGCTGGACATGGGCACCGCCTTCGACGAGGCCAGCCCGCGCTCCTACACCAGCCATTTCGAGCGGGCCGACCCGGCCGACGCGCGCGAACGACGGGTCCGCGATAACCGCCGCCTGCTGTACCACGCCATGACCGCAGCGGGCTTCAGCAACCTGCCCAGCGAATGGTGGCACTACGACTACGGCGACCAGCTCTGGGCCTGGAGCCGGGGCGCCGAGGCCGCGCTCTACGGCCCCGCCGAAGTGCGGCCCCTGGATGCCCTGTGGCGCCAGCAACTGGATGCCCAGGCGCGCAACGCGCCGTCCGACTGAGGCGCCCCGCCGCCGTGCCTCGGCGCGGCGGCGCTTTCTTCCGCGCCCCTTTTACGCCAGCATGGACGGCTTCCTCGCCGCCGAGTGCCGTCATGCCGCGTCCGTTCCTGCTCGCCGTCCTGCTGCTGTGCAGCGTTTCTCCCGTCCACGCCGAGGGCTTCATCGGCCGCCTGCTGAACAAACCCGTGCCGGGCGGCGTGGCGGTGGTGCCCCTGGGCGAAGCGGCTCAGGCGCCCAAGGCGCGCTACCAGGGCCGACCGGTGCTGGTGGTGCGCGAGGACGACAAGCGCTGGCTCGCCATCGTCGGCATCCCGCTGAAGACCGCCCCGGGGCCTCAGCGCCTGGAAGTGGAAGGCGGGCAACCCCTGGGGTTCCAGGTCGGTTCCAAGCACTACCGGGAGCAGCGCATCACCCTGAAGAACACCCGGCAGGTGAACCCACTGCCCGAGGACCTCAAGCGCATCGACCGCGAGCTGGCCGAGCAAACCGCCGCCTACCGCCGCTTCAGCCCCGGCACGCCCAGCAACCTGCTGCTGGACAAGCCGGTGAACGGCCCCCTGTCCAGCCCCTTCGGGCTGCGCCGCTTCTTCAATGGCGAGGAACGCAACCCCCATTCGGGGCTGGACTTCGCGGTACCGGCCGGCACCCCCATCAAAAGCCCAGCGGCGGGCAAGGTGATCCTGGTCGGCGACTATTTCTTCAACGGCCGGACGGTGTTCGTCGATCACGGCCAGGGCTTCATCAGCATGTTCTGCCACCTGTCGAAGGTCGACGTGACCCTCGGCCAGGCGCTGCCGCGCGGCGGGGTGATCGGTCGGGTCGGCGCCACCGGACGCGCCACCGGTCCGCACATGCACTGGAACGTCAGCCTCAACGACGCGCGGGTCGATCCGGCGATCTTCATCGGCGCCTTCCAGCCCTGATTCCGCGCCGGCCCGCCAGCGCCCTCTCCCACGCCCTACCGCCGGAGCTTCCATGATCACTGTCCACCATCTGAACCATTCCCGCTCCCAGCGCATCCTCTGGCTGCTGGAGGAACTGGGCGTGGAATACCGCCTCCAGCGCTACGAACGCGACCCCGAGACCCTGCTGGCGCCGCCGGCGCTGCGGGCCGTGCACCCCCTGGGCAAGTCCCCGGTGATCACCGACGACGAGCTGACCCTGGCGGAGTCCGGGGCCATCGTCGAATACCTGGCCGGGCGCTACGGCCCGCACCTGCTGCCGGCGGCCGGCACCCCGGAGCGCCTGCGCTGCGCCTACTGGCTGCACTACGCCGAGGGCTCGGCGATGCCGCCCCTGCTGCTCAAGCTGGTGTTCGACAAGGTCGAGAGCGGCCCGATGCCGTTCTTCGCCCGGCCTGTCGCCAGGGGCATCGCGCGCAAGGTCAAGCGGCGCTTCGTCGAGCCGCAGATTCGCCAGCATCTGGATTACCTGGAGAGCGAGCTGGGCGAGCGCGCCTGGTTCGTCGGCGACGCCCTGAGCGTCGCCGACATCCAGTTGAGCTTTCCCCTGGAAGCCGCCGCGTCCCGGGGTGGGTTGGGCGATCGGCACCCACGGCTCAAGGCCTTCCTCGAACGCATCCACGCGCGCCCGGCCTACCGGCGCGCCCTGGAGCGGGGCGGCGAATACGCCTACGCGCGCTGAGCGCGCCGTGGCCGCGACGGCGAGCCGACCGGCGCCGCCGCGATAAACCCTTGCGCAATCCAATACCCCAGAATCACCTATTCGTGAAATTCAATTAAAACCGAATAGACCCTTGCGCTATTTTCCATCCTTTTTCCTAACTTCCTTGCCAGCTTTTTTCAGGGTGGTTAGGGTGGACCCATGACGAACGCCCAAACCCACCTGCTCTATCGCCAACTCGCCTGTCTGCGCCTGGTCAGCCCGCGACTGCGTCGCTCAGCCTGAACCACCGGCCCGACCTCTCGCTTTCATTCTCAGGAATTCGCACCATGACCATGCTCAAGGATCCTTCCCGGAAATACCGCTCGTTCACGCCCATCTCGTTGCCCGACCGCACCTGGCCGGACCGGCTCATCGAGCGGGCGCCGATCTGGCTGTCCACCGACCTGCGCGACGGCAACCAGTCGCTGATCGAGCCGATGGACGCCGAGAAGAAGATGCGCTTCTACCAGTGCCTGGTGGCCGTGGGCCTGAAGGAGATCGAGGTGGGCTTCCCCTCCGCCTCCCAGACCGACTTCGACTTCATCCGCGAGCTGATCGAGGGCGGTCATATTCCCGACGACGTCACCATCCAGGTGCTGACCCAGGCCCGGGAAGACTTGATCGAGCGCACCTTCGAGGCCCTCAAGGGCGCGAAGAAGGCCATCGTCCACTACTACAACGCCTGCGCGCCCAGCTTCCGCAAGATCGTCTTCAACCAGGACAAGGCCGGGGTGAAGGCCATCGCCGTGGAGGCCGGCCGGGTCATCAAGCGCCTGGCCGATGCCGCGCCGGAGACCCAGTGGGGCTTCGAGTATTCCCCCGAGGTGTTCAGCTCCACCGAGACCGATTTCGCCGTCGAGGTGTGCAACGCGGTGATCGACGTGTTCCAGCCGACCCCGGCGAACCGACTGATCCTCAACCTGCCCTCCACCATCGAATGCGCCACGCCGAACAACTACGCCGACCAGATCGAATGGTTCGGCCGCCACATCGACAAGCGCGACAGCGTGATCATCAGCGTGCACACCCACAACGACCGCGGCACCGGCGTGGCCGCCTCGGAACTGGCGATGATGGCCGGCGCCGACCGGGTGGAAGGCTGCCTGTTCGGCAACGGCGAGCGCACCGGCAACGTCTGCCTGGTGACCCTGGCGCTGAACCTCTACACCCAAGGCGTGGACCCGAAGCTGGACTTCTCCGACATCGACGCGGTGCGCAAGGTGGTCGAGGAGTGCAATCAATTGCCGGTGCATCCGCGCCATCCCTATGTCGGCGACCTGGTGCATACCGCGTTCTCCGGCTCCCACCAGGATGCGATCCGCAAGGGCTTCGCCCAGCAGAAACCGGACGCCCGCTGGGAAGTGCCGTACCTGCCCATCGACCCGGCCGACATCGGCCGCGACTACGAGGCGGTCATCCGGGTCAACAGCCAGTCCGGCAAGGGCGGCATCGCCTTCCTGCTGGAGCAGGAATACGGCATCAGCCTGCCCCGCCGGCTGCAGATCGAATTCAGCCAGGTGGTGCAGAAGGAAACCGACCGGCTCGGCCTGGAGATGACCGCCCAGCAGATCCACGACCTGCTCGACCGGGAATACCTGCGAAGCACGGTGCCCTACGGCTTGAAGGGCCATCGCCTGCAGGAAGAGAACGGCACCAGCGCGGTGGACGTGGAAGTCCTGGCCCATGGCGAGACGCGGCATTGGCGCGGTATCGGCAAGGGCCCGCTGGAAGCGCTGGTGGCCAGCCTGCCGGTCGCCGTGGAAATCATGGATTACTCCGAGCACGCCATCGGCGCCGGCACCCAGGCCCGGGCCGCCGCCTATATCGAGCTGCGCGTGGAGGGCGGCCGCGCCCTGCATGGCATCGGCATCGACGAGAACCTCACCACCGCGAGCTTCCGGGCGCTGTTCAGCGCGCTGAACCGGGCGCTCAGCCAGGCCGCCACCCAGGCGGCCTGAACCCCGCGACCCTAAGCGAAGAACCCCGCCCTCCGGCGGGGTTCTTCGTTGGGGAACGGCGGTCTCAGTACGTGACCACCGGCGAGACCCGCTGGTAGCGACCCTCGATGAACGCCTTCAACCAGGAGCGGTAGCGCTTGCCCGGCTTGTAGCCGAAGTAGCGGTAGGTCAGCTCGTTGAGCGCGTTGCGTTCCAGCACGATACTGCCGTCCTGCTCGATCACCCAGGTCAGCATGTTATGGGTGCCCTGGGTACGCGTCAGGTTCTGGTTGGCATCCACCGTCAGTTGGTAGAGCGGCAGGTAGTCCTCGGCGGGCGTACTGGCGCGACCGTAGCGGACCACATTGGAAACGCGCTGGTAGTAGCCGTTCTCGAAGCGATTCAGCCAGACGCGGTAGCGCTTGGCGGGGTCGAACCGGTAGTAGGTGTAGGCCAGCTCGTTCGCGGCCTCGCGCTCCAGGACGATATTGCCCTCCTCCTCGATCACCCAGGTGAGGGGCTCTTTGAGGTTACCGCTGCGAGTGATTCGGCGATTGCCGTCGATGCTCAACTGGTAGCGGTTGGTCAACCCCGGCGAGAAGTACTCGGCGTCGGATACCTGCACCGACTCGCCGCCGACGGTCTGCTCGATCCAGACCTTGTACTGGCGTCCGTTCTGGAACGGATAACGCAGCTCGACCGCGCCGGCGGTGGGCTGGCGCAGCACCTCCACGCCATCCTCGCGGACCACCCAGCTCAGCGGCTTGCCGGCGGGACCGTCGTGCCGAAGCCGGAAGTCAGCCTCGACTTCCAGGTCGATGTAGCGGGAGGGGAAGCCCTCGCGGAAGGTCAGCGGCACGGAAATCGGCTCATCCTTGCCGTTCACGTTGGCTTCCGCCCAGACCTGGTAACGCTCGCCGTAGGTGAAGGCGAACTGCAGCGGCACGCCGGCCTGGGCCGGCTGGCGCACGACCTCGCCGCCTTGGCGGGCGATCACCCAATTACCCTGGAAGGCGGCCGACGGGCTGATGCTGCCCTGGCTGGCATCGCGGCTCAGCAGGACGCGGTCGGTAACCCCGGGCTGGTAGGCGACGGTGTTCGATACGGGCTGGTAGGCGCCGTCGAGGTAGCTCTCCAGCCAGATCCGGTAGCGGCTGCCCGCGACATTGCTCCAGTAGCTGTCACGCAGCCTGCTGGCGGCGTTGCGCCCAAGGACGCGGGCTCCGTCCTTTTCCACCACCAGGGTCAGGTTGTCGCCCAGGTCGCCGCTGCGGGAAACCCAGAAGCCGGGCTCCAGCGTGAGGCTGTAGGGGAACGCGGACTGCGCCGGGCCGTCCGGCAGCTTGACCAGGTAATCCTCGGTCTCGCCGTAGCCGAAGCCACCGCAGGCCTGGGCGGGGGCTCCCCAGCGCATCTGCACGCGCAGGCGCGTGGTGCCGCCCTTGGCGCCGGCGGGCGCGGTGAAAGTGGCGGACACGGCGCCGTTGCCTTGGCCGGTCAGCACCTTCTCGCTCTCTTCGAACAGGCCGTTCTGGTTGTAGTCGATCCAGGCGCCCCAGTTCTCGGGGTAGGCCGCCCCTTGGAAACCGGGACGGACTTCGAGGCGGTCACCCTTGCCGAGCAGTTGGAAGGGAGGCTTGTCGGTGCCGTCCAGGTAACCGCCGTCGCTGCCGGACGTCCGGGCCACGTCGTTGACGGCGACCCCGATGATCCATTCGTTACCGCTGTTGCCCCGGCTCTCGCAGTAGGGCGTGGCCGCCAACACCGGGCTCATCGCCAGGCAGGCGCCCAGCGCCATGAGTGTCTTATGCATATGTTTTGCTCCTTGCGTTCAGAGTGGGCAGGGAGCGGCAACCTGCGTCAGGCACACCCGTACCCCGTCGACGCCCCTGCGCGGTCATCCTAAGAGCAAAGGCGAACGGTTTCCGGACTTTATTGGCAATTAGCTATCACTGAATCGACGCCGCCAGGTGCTTTGGCTGGGCCTAGCCCCTGGTCGCCTGGCTCCCTGCGGCACCTCGACGTAGAGCGGAAACAAAGCCCCGTCGGGCACGCGTCTCGGTGACGGGGTGAGTCCGCTCCTTGGCGGTACCCCAGGCGACGACGGAGCGCAAGACGCGCCAGGACTGGCCACGGCTGACGTTTCGCTTGGCTGGCCGCGTGGCGGCCTGTCGCGGTCCCGCTTCAGGTCCCTTCTCGGGCCGGACGTTCAGGCGGGGGCCGGACCGGTGCGGAACCGGTGGTCGATTACAGGGCGACCTCGGCCGGGCGCCGGGGACTCCCGGGGCGAATGCGCGGGAAAGCGGCCTCCCCGCCATCGCCGCTCGCCGCTCAGGGCGCGAGCTGGAAGCCATCGGCGTCGAGATACGCCGGGAAGCGCTCGCGATAGGCGGCCAGGGCGGTCGCGGAGAGGGTCGCGCGGAATACCCCGTCGCCCTCGCCAGCGGCCAGCAGCGTCTCCCCTTGGAAGTCGAGCACCTGGCTGTCGCCGCTGTAGGGGTGGTCCTTGCCATCACGGCCCACGCGGTTGACGGCCGCGACATAGCAGAGGTTCTCGATGGCCCGCGCCGGAATCAGCCGATTCCAGTGATGGCGCCGCGCGGCGGGCCAGTTGGCGGTGTAGAGCAGCAGGTCGGTGTCGTGGGGGTCGCGGCTCCAGACCGGGAAGCGCAGGTCGTAGCAGATCAGCGGGCGCACCCGCCAACCCTTGAGCTCGAAAAGCGCCCGGGCCTCGCCGGGGCTGTAGTGCTTGTGCTCGCCGGCCATGCGGAACAGGTGGCGCTTGTCGTAATGCAGCACCTCGCCATCCGGGCGTGCCCACAGCAGCCGGTTGCGATGGCTGCCGTCGGCGGCGCGGATGATGACGCTGCCCGTGACGACGGCGCCCAGCCGGGCGGCCTGGGCCTTCAGCCAGGCGTGGGTGGGACCTTGCTCGGGCTCGGCGAGGGCCTCGGACTCCATGGAGAAGCCGGTGGTGAACATCTCCGGCAGGAGCACCAGGTCGGCACCCCGGGCGGCGTCCAGCAGGGTCTCGAAGCGCGCCAGGTTGGCGTCGCGGTCGTGCCAGGCCAGGGTGGTCTGCACCAAGGCCAGTTTCAGGTCGGGAAGGTCGTTCAGATCGCGCATAGTCTTTCCGCTGCCTGACGCAACGTCTCCTCGCGTTTGGCGAAACAGAAGCGCACCAGCCGCAGGTCCCGGGGCGCCTGTCGGTAGAACACCGAGACCGGGATGCTGGCCACGCCATGCTCGCGGGTGAGCCATTCGGCCATGGCCACGTCGTCCAGGTCGGGGCGAAGGGCGCTGTAGTCCGCCAGTTGGAAGTAGGTGCCCGCCGCCCGGGCGACGCGCAGGCGCGAACCGGCCAGCAGATCGCAGAACAGGTCCCGCTTGGCCTGGTAGAAACCCGGCAGCTCGGTCAGGTGCTCGGGATGGGCGCCCATGAAATCGGCCAGGGCGTGCTGCAACGGAGTGACGCCGCAAAAGGTGACGTACTGGTGGATCTTGCGCAGCTCGGCGGACAAGGCTGGCGGCGCCACCACGTAGCCGGTCTTCCAGCCGGTGACGTGGTAGGTCTTGCCGAAGGAGCTGACCACGAAGGAACGGGCGTAGAGCTCTTCGTGGGTCAGCACGCTGACGTGGATCGCGCCGTCGTAGACCAGGTGCTCGTAGACCTCGTCGCTGATCAGGTGGATGTCGCGGTCCCGCAACAGGCTCGCCAGGCGGTCCAGGTCGTCGCGCCCGAGCAGCGCGCCGCTGGGGTTGTGAGGCGAGTTGAGGAACAACAGGCGGGTGCGCGGCGTGAGGGCATCGGCCAGGCGCTGCCAGTCGATGGCGAAGTCCGGCCGGGCCAGGGGCACGTGGACGCAGCGGCCGCCGGCCAGTTCCACCGCCGGCTCGTAGCTGTCGTAGCAGGGGTCGAGCACGATGGCCTCGTCGCCGGGGCGGATCAACGTCTGCACCGCGCAGAAGATCGCCTCGGTGGCGCCGGGGGTGACGGTGATCTCGGCCTCGGCATCCACGACGCGGCCGTAAAAGGTCCGGACCTTGTCGGCGATCCGCTGGCGCAGGGCGGGCAGGCCGGTCATCGGGGCGTATTGGTTATGACCCTCGGCGATGTGCCGGGCCACCGCCTCGCGCAGGGCGACCGGGCCGTCGAAATCGGGGAAACCCTGGGACAGGTTGAGCGCGCCGGTTTCCGCGGCGAGCTGGGACATGCGGGAGAAGATGGTGGTGCCGACGCGGGGCAGTTTGCTGGCGATCATGGAGGCGTTTCCGGGCTGCGGCGCGCCACAACGAAGCCACGGGGAAACGCGGCAGGCGCGGAACGGCAGGATAGCCGATCCGCCTGGCGCGATGCATCCGTCGTGGCGGGCTCTGGCGGCCGCGCCAGGCTTAGCCTGTCTGGCCGAACCTGTCTGGCCGAGCCTATCCGGCCGAGCTGGCCTGATTGAGGCTGCCAGGCCGAGCCTATCCAGCCGAGCCTGTCCGGCTGAAGGGTCTGCCACACCTGTCCTGGCCGGTCATGCGGGAAGGGCCGGCCCGATCCTTCGAGCCAACCCGTGGCCCCAGAACACGGGCGCCGTGCCCTGCCCTAGCGCTTCTTGTCGCGGCGCTTCTTCTCGGCCTTCTTGTGGTGGCTCATCAACCGGCGCTTCTTGTTTACCTGGCGCTCGGTGAGGCTGTTTTTCTTGCCTTCGTAGGGGTTCTCGCCGCCCTTGTATTCGATGCGGATTGGCGTACCCACCAGCCGCAGCACGCGCCGGTAGGTGTTCTCCAGGTAACGGCTGTAGGACTTCGGCACCTGATCCACCTGGTTGCCGTGGATCACGATCAGCGGGGGGTTGGCGCCGCCCAGGTGGGCGTAGCGCAGCTTGATCCGGCGGCCGTTGACGGTGGGCGGCTGGTGCTCCTGCACCGCGTCCTCGAGGATCTGAGTCAGGCGGTTGGTGGGCCAACGGGTGACCGCCGACTTGAACGCCATCTGCACCGACTTGTACAGGTGGCCGACGCCGGTGCCGTGCTTGGCGGAAATGAAGTGGATATCCGCCCAGTCGGCGAACATCAGCCGCCGCTCCAGCTCGGTCTTCACGTAGTCCCGCTCGGAAGGCTCCATGCCGTCCCACTTGTTCAGGGCGATGACCAGGGCGCGGCCGCTTTCCAGTACGAAGCCCAGCAGATTGAGGTCGTGTTCCACCACCCCCTCCCGGGCGTCCATCACGAAGACCACCACGTTGGCGTCCTGGATGGCCTGGAGGGTCTTGACCACCGAGAACTTCTCCACCGCCTCGAAGATCTTGCCGCGCCGGCGTACCCCGGCGGTGTCGATCAGGGTGTATTTCTCCTCGTCCCGCTCGAAGGGAATGTAGATGCTGTCGCGGGTGGTACCGGCTTGATCGTAGACGATCACTCGCTCCTCGCCGAGCATGCGGTTGACCAGGGTGGACTTGCCAACGTTGGGCCGGCCGATGATGGCGATCTTGATGCCGTCCTTCTCGCTGGGACCGGGGATGCGAACGGCCTCCTGGCCCTCGGCCACGTCCTCGGCTTCGCCGTCCTCGCCCTCCGCCTCGCCCGCGTTGTCCTTGGGGAAAACGCCCAGCGCCTGTTCCAGCATGGCGTTGACGCCCCGACCGTGGGCGGCGGCGATCGGCAGGGCATCGCCCAGGCCCAGGGGGCTGAACTCCGCGCGGGCGATGTCCGGATCGACGGTGTCCACTTTGTTGGCGATCAGGAAGCTGCGCTTGTTCCGCTTGCGCAGGTGCTCGGCGATCATCTGGTCGGCCGCGGTCAGGCCGGCGCGGGAGTCGACGATGAACAGCACCGCGTCGGCTTCCTCGATGGCTTGCAGGGACTGCTCGGCCATCTTCGCGTCGATGCCTTCCTCGTCGCCGGAGATGCCGCCGGTGTCGATCACGATGTAGGTGCGGCCCTGCCATTTCGCCTCGCCGTATTGACGGTCGCGGGTCAGGCCGGCGTACTCCGCGACGATGGCGTCGCGGGTCTTGGTCAGGCGGTTGAACAGGGTCGACTTGCCGACGTTGGGGCGGCCCACCAGGGCGATTACCGGAACCATTGGGCTCCTCCAGCGCTAAATCCAGAAAACACAACGGCCGCTGCATGGGCAGCGGCCGGCAGAAACGTCCCGCCAAGCGTTCCGTGTCGCCACGGAACAGTGAAACTCAGCGGATCTTCAAGGCAACCAGTTTGCCACTGTTGCCATAGGCGTAGAGCATGTCGCCGACCACCAGCGGGCGCGCCCGCAGGCCGTCGCTGTCGATGCGCTCGCGTCCGACGAACCGGCCGTCCACCTGGCTGACCAGGTGCAGGTAGCCTTCGAAGTCGCCGAACGCCACGTAGCTGGAGAACACTTCCGGCGCCGACAACTGGCGACGGGCCAGGGCATCGTTGCTCCACAGGGCGGTGGCGGAACGCTCGTCGACGCTCTCCAGGCTGCCGTTGGCCAGGCTCACGTAGACGTTGCCGAAGCCCTGGGCCACGCCCACGTAGCTGGAAGCCTCCCGTTGCCAGAGAACCCGCCCGCTTTGCAGGTCGAGTCCGGCGACGCGGCCCTGGTAAGTGGCGACGTACAGGGTATCGCCCGACAGCAGCAGGCCGCCGTCGATATCCACCACCCGGTCCAGTTCGGAACGGCCCTGGGGCACGGCGACCCGCTGCTCCCACACCGGCAGCCCGCGCTGCACGTCGAGGGCGATCACCTTGCCGCTGGACAACCCGGCCACCGCCAGGTCGTTGGTGACGACCGGCGAGCCGGTGCCACGCAGGGTCAGCACAGCCGGAGTGTTCTCGTAGATCCAGCGCTGGTTGCCGGTGGACGCTTCCAGGGCGATCAGGCGGTCGTCCTGGGTCTGCACCACCACCACGTCGCCGTTGGTGGCCGGTGGCGCCAGCACCTCGCTGGTCACCCGGGCGCGCCATTTTTCCTCGCCGCTCTCGGCGTCGAGGGCGATCACCTCGCCTTTCAGGGTGCCCAGCAGGACCAGGCCGTAGCCGGCTCCCACCGCGCCGGACACCGGGCGGTCCAGGTCCTTGTCCCAGATCACCTTGCCGGTGAAGCGGTCCAGGGCTACCACTTCGCCGTTAATGTCGGCGGCGAAGAGGCGGTCGCCATCCACCGCCGGCACCAGCAGGTTGTAAGTCTCGCCCTGACCGTCACCCACGGAGTGACTCCACACGGTGTCCAGCTTCACTTCCTCGGTGATCTTGGGCAGTTCGGCCGGCGGCAATTCTTTCGTGCTGGTGCTGCTGCACCCCGCCGCCACCGCGGCCAGGGCCAGCACTGCGGCATATCTCCAGGCCATCACGCGTCCCCTTTCGCCAGGTCGTCGATCTTCATCTGCAAGGTGCCCAGGCCGTTTTCTTCCGCCGAGACGCCCTTGGCCTTCTCGTAGGCCGAGCGGGCCTCGTCGGGGCGGCCGAGCTGTACCAGCAGATCGCCGCGCAGTTCCTCGCGGCTGGCCAGGAAGGCCTTGTCGCTCTCTCCCTGGATCAGCTTGAGCGCATCCTCGGCCTTGTTCTGCGCCGCCAGTACCCGCGCCAGGCGCTGGCGAGCCAGCTCCTCGAGGGTGGAGTTGGCCGGCTTGTCGAGTATCGCCTTGAGCTCGCCGGCCGCATCGTCCAGGCGCCCGGCTTCCACCGCCACCTTGGCGACGAACAGGCCGCCGAACTGGGCGTAGGCGCTGCCCGGGTACTCGCTCTTCAGCTTGCCGGACAGGTCGGCGATCTTCGCCGCGTCCGGCTGGCCCTCGGGGGTCAGGGTGGCTTGCAGCAATTCCTGGTACAGCACCGAGGCGTTCTGCTGCTGATTGGTCTGGTATTTATGCCACGCCTGCCAGCCGAACACCGCCACCAGGGCGAGCACGCCACCCGTGAGCAGGGGTTTGCCATTGCGCTGCCACCAATCCTTGATCAGCGCCAGTTCTTCATCTTCGGTACGCGAGGTCACCCCAATACTCCTATCCGCTCAATGCTCGTGCCCACGTCGAGGCAGGCCGCCAGGTGCTCCGGAAGAGCGTCCCAGGCGATGTTCTGTTGTTCGCTGTCGTCCCGTAGGGGCTTGCAACCTACCACGCGCTTCGCCAGTTCGTCCTCACCGAGGATCAACGCGTAGCGGGCGCCGCTCTTGTCGGCCTTCTTGAATTGGCTCTTGAAGCTGCCACCGCCCGCGTTCACCAGCAGACGCAGCCCGGGGCGCGCGTCCCGCAGGCGCTCGGCCAGGGCCAGGGCGGCCCGCTCGGCCGGCTCGCCGAAGGCGCAGAGGTAGAGGTCGGCGGAGGGGGTGAGCGACGCGGGAACCCGCTCCAGGGTTTCCAGCAGCAACACCAGGCGCTCCACGCCCATGGCAAAGCCCACCCCGGGGGTCGGCTTGCCGCCGAACTGGGTCACCAGGCCGTCGTAGCGGCCGCCGGCGCACACCGTGCCCTGGGCCCCGAGCTTGTCGGTGACCCATTCGAAGACGGTGCGGCCGTAGTAATCCAGGCCGCGCACCAGCTTCGGATTGATCTCGTAGCGGAGACCGGCGGCATCCAGACGCGCCGTCAGGCCGTCGAAGTGGGCCCGGGAATCGTCGTCCAGGTAGTCGTGCAGGGTCGGTGCGTCGGCCAGCAGGGCCTGGGTCGTGGCCACCTTGCTGTCCAGGATGCGCAGCGGGTTGGTGGTCAACCGGCGCTGGCTGTCCTCGTCGAGTTGGTCGACCCGGGCCTGCAGGTAGGTTACCAGGGCGTCGCGGTAGGCGGCCCGGGCCTCGCTGGAACCGAGGCTGTTGAGCTGCAGGGTGACCGCGTCGGCCAGGCCGAGGCGCTTCCACAGGCGCCAGGTGAGTACGATCAGCTCGGCGTCGATGTCCGGGCCGGGCAGGTTGAACACCTCGACGCCCATCTGATGGAACTGCCGGTAGCGGCCCTTCTGGGGCTTCTCGTAGCGGAACATCGGCCCCGTGTACCAGAGCTTCTGCACCTGACCGCCGCCGGTCAGGCCGTGTTCGAGCATCGCCCGCACGCAGCCGGCGGTGCCTTCGGGCCGCAGGGTGAGGGATTCCTCGTTTCGGTCCAGGAAGGTGTACATCTCCTTGTCCACCACGTCGGTGCCCTCGCCGATGCCGCGGGCGAACAGCTCGGTGAACTCGAGGATCGGCAGGCGGATTTCCCGGTAGCCATAGCCCTCCAGCAATTCCGCCAGGGTGTCTTCCAGGTAGCGCCAGACCGGCGTCTGCTCCGGCAGGATATCGTTCATGCCACGGATGGCTTGCAGGGACTTGCTCACTCGGATTCCTTAACGGGTATCAGCCGCGGGCGATGAGGGCCGCGTCGGCCTCGGCCTTTTCGGCCGCTTTCCGGCGAATGAGCCGTTCCAGCTCCTCCACCAGGTTGTCGTTGGTCAGTTTCTGCGCCGGTTTGCCGTCAATGTAGACCAGGTTGTTGGGCGTGCCGCCGGTGAGACCGATATGGGCCTCCTTGGCCTCGCCCGGCCCGTTCACCACGCAGCCGATCACCGCCACGTCCATCGGCACCAGCAGGTCTTCCAGGCGCCCTTCCAGCTCGTTCATGGTCTTCACCACGTCGAAGTTCTGCCGGGAGCAACTGGGGCAGGCGATGAAATTGATGCCCCGGGAGCGCAGGTGCAGGGACTTGAGAATGTCGTAGCCGACCTTGACCTCTTCCACCGGGTCGGCTGCAAGGGAGATGCGGATGGTGTCGCCGATGCCCTCGGCCAGCAGCATGCCCAGCCCGACCGCCGACTTCACCGTTCCGGAGCGCAGGCCGCCGGCCTCGGTGATACCCAGGTGCAAGGGCTGCTCGATCTGCCGGGCCAGGAGCCGGTAAGCCTCCACGGCCATGAACACGTCGGAGGCCTTCACGCTCACCTTGAAGTCGGGGAAGTTCAGCCGGTCGAGGTGCTCGACATGGCGTAGCGCCGACTCCACCAGCGCCTCGGGGGTCGGCTCGCCGTATTTCTTCTGCAGGTCCTTTTCCAGGGAACCGGCGTTGACGCCGATGCGAATCGGGATGCCCCGGTCGCGGGCCGCGTCCACCACCGCCCGGACCCGGTCTTCTCGGCCGATGTTGCCAGGGTTGATACGCAGGCAATCCACGCCGAGCTCGGCCACCCGCAGGGCGATGGTGTAGTCGAAGTGGATGTCCGCCACCAGCGGCACGCGGACTTGCCGCTTGATCAGGCCGAAGGCCTCGGCGGCGTCCATGTCCGGCACCGAGACCCGCACGATATCGGCCCCGGCGTCTTCCAGGCGACGGATCTGCGCCACGGTCGCCGCGACATCGCAGGTATCGGTATTGGTCATGCTCTGCACGGAGATGGGCGCATCGCCCCCTACCGGCACGTTACCGACGCGAATCTGGCGCGAAACGCGGCGCTTGATGGGTGACTCGCCATGCATGGTCATTGCCCCAGCTTCAGGCGAGCGGTCTCGCCATGGGTGGTCGCGGCGAGGTCCACGGCCTGGCCGTTGTAGCTGACCTGGGCGCCCCGGGCATAGCCCAGGCGCAGCTCCAGGGGCGCCTTGCCGGCCACCTGGACGGTATCGCCGGCGCGCTTGAGACCGCTGAACAGTACCTTGCCGGAGGCATCGGTGACCTGGGTCCAGCAGTCGCTGGTGAAGCGAATATCGACCCGCCCCTGGCCGGCCGCCAGGTCGGCGGGCGCCGGCACCGCCTCGGGTTGCGGCACGGGAGTCGGGGTGGTGCCGGGCACCGGGCTGGCCGGTACCTGGGCGATGGGAGCCGTGGCTTGAGGAGTCGGGACCGGCGCCGGGGTCGGCGTGGAGGCGCCCGGCGTGGAGGCGCCCGGCGGGGGCGTGCTCGATACGGCGCCCGATGTGGAAGGAGTCGGCGCGGGCGTGTTGGGCGTGGCGACGCCCGGCGTGTCGACGCCCGGCGTGGCGCCCGAGGCGTCGGCCGGCGGAACGCCTTCCAGCGGCAACCCGGCGAGCGGCGTGGCTTCGTTCTCGGCCTCGACGACCGCTTGGTCTTCCGGCTCGTCCAGCGGGTGAATCTGGGTGGTGCCGTCGGCGCTTTCCACCTCGACATGCTCGATGCCGGCGTTGCCCGCTTCCCCTGCCCGGCGCTGGGACTGCTCCTGCCACCAGAAGAAACCGGCGCCGATCAGCGCCACCAGGATCAGGAAGCTGACGACGCGCAGGATGTTCTGGGACAACCGCACCGGCTCCTCGATGCGCCCGAGGCTGTGCACGTCGCTGCCCTTGGCGTCGGTCCCGGTGTACTGGTCGAACTCCGCCACCAACAGGCTCTGGTCGAGGCCGAGCAACTTGGCATAGGCACGGATGTAGCCGCGGGCGAAAGTGTGACCGGGCAATTGATCGAAGGCCCCGGCTTCGAGTTGGCGGAGCGCGTACTCGGTCAGGTTGAGCTGGCGGGCCACTTCGCCCAGGCTCCAGCCCCTCTGTTCGCGCGCCAGGCGCAACGTTTCGCCCGGATTGACCCGGGAGACCGTCGCAGGGGTTTCGGGATGCGACGTTTTCATCGTTGCTCCGCCTGGTATTGCTGAAGTTCCGGCGAGCCGGGATAGAGACGTTTCAACTGCAAGCCGAGGCTGGCGGCCTGGTCGCGATCCTCGAACACCTTCGCCAGTCGCGCCCCGAGCAGCAGGCTGGCGGCGGTCTGCTCGGCCATGGCGCTGTAAAGGCCGTAGTAGTCGCGCGCGGGCACGTATTGCTTGTCCTCGTAGGAGAGCTGGGCCATGGCCAGCAAGGCCCGGGGTTGCTGCCGGTTCAGGCGCAGCGATTTCTCGAAGTGCCGCTTGGCCAGGTCGCGCTGGTTCATCGCCAGGGCGGTCAGGCCGAGGTTCTCGAAGACCCGGGAGCGCTCGGGATAGAGCGTATCCTTGGCTGCCTCCTCGAAGCGTTGGTAGGCATCCTTGTAGCGTTTCTGCTCGAAGAGGAAGCCACCATAGTTGTTGAGGATGCGGGCATCGTTCTTGCGCGCCGACAAGGCCTTGTGGAACTCCTCGTCGGCCAGTTCCGGCTCCATTTCGCTCTGGAATACCAACGCCAGCGCCGCATGGGCATCGGCATTGGAGGGATCGATTTCCAGCGCCTGCCTCAGCGGCACCTTGGCGCGCTCGCTGTCTCCCTGCTGCAGGTAGCCGATGCCCAGTTGGATAAAGGCATCGCGGGCTTCGTCGCGACCCTTGGAGGATTTCATTGGGTCGATCGAGCCGGTAGTCACGCAGCCGGCGAGCAGGCCGGCCAAGAACAGGGATAGGGTGGCGCGTGCGATCATCGGGTTCCTCCCTCAGGTTCGGTTGGCGCTGCGCGGCACGTCGTTGTCGCCGTTCAGTTGCCGCACGGCGATATAGCGCTCGCTACGACGGGTGCGGTCCATCACCTGGCCGACCAACTGGCCACAGGCGGCATCGATGTCGTCCCCGCGCGTGGTGCGCACGGTGACATTGTGCCCCGCCTTGTGCAGCAGGTCCTGGAAACGCCGGATGGCGTTGTTGCTCGGCCGCTCGTAACCGGAGAAAGGGAAGGGATTGAACGGGATCAGGTTGATCTTGCAGGGAACGTCGCGCAGCAGTTCGATCATCTGGGCGGCGTGCTCGGGTTGGTCGTTGACATCCTTCAGCAGGGTGTACTCGATGGTCAACACCCGTTTCTCGCCCAGTCGCGAGATATAGCGCTTGCAGGCGGCCAGCAACACGTCCAGCGGGTACTTCTTGTTGATCGGCACCAAGCGGTTGCGCAGCTCGTCGTTGGGCGCGTGCAGCGACAGGGCCAGGGAGACGTCGATCACCTCCGCCAGCTTGTCGATCATGGGCACCACGCCGGAGGTCGAGAGCGTCACCTTGCGCTTGGAAATGCCGTAACCGAGGTCGTCCATCATGATGTGCATGGCGGCGACCACGTTGTCGAAATTCAGCAGCGGCTCGCCCATGCCCATCATCACCACGTTGGTGATGGCGCGGTCGATCTTGGCCGGCACGGTGCCGAAGGATTTGTTGGCGATCCATACCTGACCGATCACCTCGGCGGCGCTCAGATCGCTGTTGAAGCCTTGCTTGCCGGTGGAGCAAAAGCTGCAGTCCAAGGCGCAGCCGGCCTGGGACGAAACGCAGAGGGTGCCGCGCCCGGCCTGGGGGATGTAGACCGTCTCGACGCAACTACCCGAAGCCACGCGCACCACCCATTTGCGGGTGCCGTCGCTGGAGATGTCCTCGCTGACGACTTCCGGGCCGCGTATCTCGGCACGGGCCTTGAGCTTGTCGCGCAAGGCCTTGCCGATGTTGCTCATGGCGTCGAAATCATCGACGCCGAAGTGGTGAATCCACTTCATCACCTGGCCCGCGCGGAAACGCTTTTCTCCGATGGACTCGAAGAATTGCTCCAGTTGCGGCTGGGTCAACCCCAGCAGGTTCACTTTTCCGGCGGACTCGGTCATGGATTCACCCTCCTCGCTTCGCTCAGCGAATGCGAGCGCACACCTCGGTGGCGGCGAAGAAATAGGCGATCTCGCGCGCGGCGGAAGCCTCGGAGTCGGAACCGTGAACGGCGTTCTCGTCGATGGAGACCGCGAAATCGGCGCGGATGGTACCGGCGTCGGCTTTCTTCGGATCGGTCGCGCCCATCAGTTCGCGGTTCTTGGCGATGGCGCCTTCGCCTTCCAGCACTTGCACGACGACCGGGCCGGAGGTCATGAAGGACACCAGGTCCTTGAAGAAGGGACGCTCTTTGTGCTCGGCGTAGAAGCCGCCGGCTTCGCGCTCGGACAGTTGGACCATCTTGGCGGCGACGACACGCAGGCCGGCCTTCTCGAAACGGGTGACAATCTCGCCCACGACGTTCTTGGCGACCGCGTCGGGCTTGATGATGGAAAGGGTACGTTCGACAGCCATGGAGAACTCCAGAAACAGGGGGTTAAAGCGAAAAATTAAACCCGCGAATTATACGCGGGTTCCGGTCAAATGCGTAGGGTGGCGCCTTGGTTCAGTCGCGTTCTTCGATCCATGCCGCCTGGATCGCCTCGAGTACCTTTTCCCCGCCACGCTTCGGATCGTCGTCGAATCCCGGCAGGCCCACGACCCAACGATGCAGCTCGACGAAGTTCACATAGCGGGGATCGACGTCCGGCTTGCCTTCCGCCAGCTCGATGGCGATATCCAGCACATCGCTCCATTTCAGACCCATCGACGCCTCCTAGTGCCTTTCCGAAACCTGATTGAGGGTATAGCGGGGAATCTCGACCACGAGGTCCGTCTCTCCCACCACCGCCTGGCACGACAATCGCGAATGCGGCTCCAGCCCCCAGGCCTTGTCCAGCATGTCGTCCTCCAACTCGTCGGAGGCATCCAGCGAGGCGAACCCCTCGCGGACTATTACGTGACAGGTGGTGCAGGCACAGGACATTTCACACGCATGGTCGATTTCCAGACCATTGCGCAGGGCCGCGGTGATGATGGTCTCGCCCGGCTGGGCCTCGACCACCATGCCCTCGGGGCAATGCTCGGCGTTGGGCAGGAACACGATCTGCGGCATCTTCACTCCTCAAGTTCGTTCAGTCTACGGCCCGCGAGGGCCGCCTTGACGCTAGCGTCCATCCGGCGCGCGGCGAAGGCGTCGGTCACCTGGGTCAGGCGCTTGGTCTGGCGCTCGATGGCGGGGCCGTCGGCGCTGTCCAGCAAATCGCGCAACGCCCGCATGTGCTCCTCGATGGCGAGGCGTTCTTCGGCGTTCAGCAGCCGCTGGCCGTCCGCCTCCAGGGCGGCCTCGACGGACTCCAGCAGGCGCCGGGCATCGACCTGGAGTTCGCGCAGGGCGCGAGCGGCCTTGTCGTCGCCGGCATGCTGGAAAGACTCCTGCAACATCCGGGCGATTTCCCCGTCGGTCAGCCCGTAGGACGGCTTGACCTGGATGCTCGCCTCGACGCCGGAGCCCAGCTCACGGGCCGAAACGCCCAGCAGACCGTCGGCATCCACTTGGAAGGTCACGCGAATCTTCGCCGCGCCAGCCACCATCGGCGGGATACCACGCAGCTCGAAGCGCGCCAGGGAACGACAGTCCCGCACCAATTCGCGCTCGCCCTGCAGGACGTGGATCATCATGGCCGTCTGGCCGTCCTTGTAGGTGGTGAAATCCTGGGCGCGGGCCACCGGGATGGTGGTATTGCGCGGGATCACCTTCTCCATCAGTCCACCCATGGTCTCCAACCCCAGGGACAGCGGGTTGACGTCGAGCAGTAGCAACTCTTCGCCGCCGCGCCGGTTGCCCGCGAGGGTATCGGCCTGGATGGCGGCGCCGATGGCTACCACTTGGTCGGGGTCGATGTCGGTCATGGGCGACCGGCCGAACAGCTCGCCCACCGCTTCGCGCACGCGCGGCACGCGGGTCGAGCCGCCCACCATGACTACCGCGCCGATATCGTCGAACTCGACGCCGGCATCGCGAACCGCGCGCCGGCAGGCCTTCAGGCTACGCGCCAGCAGCGGCTCGATGAGCGTGGCGAATCGGGAGCGGGTCAGATGGCCATGCCAATCGCCATGGGCGAGCGCCACGTGGTCGGCCCGGCTCAAGGCTTCCTTGGCGGCACAGGCGGTTTCCAGCAGGCGCCGCTGGGTCCCCGGGTCGAGGTCGGGGGAAAGCCCAGCTTGCTCCACGATCCAACCGGCGATGGCATGGTCGAAATCGTCGCCCCCCAGAGCGCTGTCTCCCCCGGTGGCCAGCACCTCGAAGACACCGGCGGTCAGGCGCAGGATGGAAATATCGAAGGTACCGCCGCCGAGATCGTAGATCGCCACCACGCCTTCGGCGCGCTGGTCGAGGCCATAGGCGACAGCGGCGGCGGTGGGCTCATTGAGCAGGCGCAGCACGTTCAGTCCGGCGAGGCGGGCGGCGTCCTTGGTGGCCTGGCGCTGGGCATCGTCGAAATAGGCCGGGACGGTGATCACCGCGCCCACCAACTCCCCCCCCAGCACGCCTTCGGCACGCTGGCGCAACGCCTTGAGGATCTCGGCCGAGACCTCCACCGGGCTTTTGACGCCTTGCACGGTGTCGATGAAGGGCATGTGGGATTCGCCTTCGACGAAGCGATACGGCAACTGCTCGCCCAGCTGCTTGATGTCGGCCAGGCCACGCCCCATGAGGCGCTTGACCGAGATCACGGTGTTCAGCGGGTCGCGGGAGGCGGCGTCGCGAGCCGCCTGCCCTACCTCGATACAGTCTTCGCGATAACGTACCGCGGACGGCAGGATCACCTGCCCGGCGGCATCGGCCAGAGGCTCGGCGAGTCCGCTGCGGACGGCGGCGACGAGGGAATTGGTAGTGCCCAGATCGATCCCCACGGCCAGTCGGCGCTGGTGCGGCTGGGGGCTCTGTCCGGGCTCGGCGATCTGCAGTAAGGGCATGCTGGTCTATGAATTGGGCGCGACGGCCAATGGGCCCGCGCGGATTAATCGTCGAGACGCTCTTCCAACTGGCGTACTTCCTGGGAAAGCTTGTCGAGGAACTGCAGGCGTCGCATCAGGCGCTCGGCCTCATCGCGCTGGCCGGGGCGATCCCAACACTCGGCGAAACGACTCTCCACCTCGCCCTGGGCGGCCTTGAGGCGTCGCTTGAAGACCGCCACGCCGTCGAGGTCGGCATTGTCCTGCAATTCTTCCAGCTCTTCTCGCCATTGCATCTGTTGCAAGAGGAAAGCAGGGTCCTGGATCGTGGTTTCCAAGGGCAACTCACCGCCCTTCAAGGTCAACAGATACAAGGCCCGCCTCGGCGCGCTCTTCAACGTCTGGTAGGCGTCGTTGAGCTGCGCGGCCTGCTCCAGCGCGCGCCGCTGTTCGCCCTCCGGGGCATCGGCGAATCGGTCGGGATGGACGTCGCGCACGCGCTCGCGGTAACGCGCCGCCAACCGTTCCTGATCGAGGCGAAAGGCGGGCTGCAAGTCGAACAACGCGAAATGGCAGGGTTTACCCACGGCGAGCCTCAGACATTGAAGCTCTCGCCGCACCCGCATTCGCCGCGCACATTGGGGTTGTTGAACTTGAAGCCTTCGTTCAACCCTTCGCGGACGAAATCCAGCTCGGTACCGTCGAGGTAGGCCAGGCTTTTGGGGTCGATGATGACCTTGACCCCGTGGCTTTCGAACACCTGGTCGCCCTCGGTCACCTCGTCCACGAATTCGAGCACGTAGGCCAAACCGGAACACCCCGTGGTTCGAACGCCCAGGCGGACACCCTCGCCCTTGCCGCGCCCTTCAAGGGAGCGCTGCACGTGACGGGCAGCCGCTTCGGTCATGCTGATGGCCATGAACGCCTCCTCTATGGATTCAGAGCAAACCCTTCTTCTGCTTGTAGTCGCGCACGGCCGCCTTGATGGCGTCCTCGGCGAGGACCGAGCAGTGAATCTTCACTGGCGGCAGGGCCAGCTCTTCGGCGATGGTGGTGTTCTTGATGGTTTCCGCCTCGTCGAGGGTCTTGCCTTTCATCCACTCGGTGGCGAGGGAACTGGAAGCGATCGCCGAGCCACAGCCATAGGTCTTGAACTTGGCATCTTCGATGACGCCCTCTTCGTTCACCTTGATCTGCAGACGCATCACATCGCCGCAGGCCGGGGCACCCACCATGCCGGTACCGACATCGGGGTCAGCCGCGTCCAGCTTGCCGACGTTGCGCGGGTTTTCGTAGTGGTCGATGACCTTTTCGCTATAAGCCATGGTGTTTCACTCCTCGCTCATCAGGGGCCGCATTCAGTGTGCTTGCCATTCGACCTGGGACAGGTCGACGCCCTCTTTGTACATGTCCCACAATGGGGACAACTCGCGCAGCTTGCCTACCGCCTCACGGATCTTGCTGGCGGCGTAGTCCACTTCTTCCTCGGTGGTGAAGCGGCCGAACGTGAAGCGGATGGAGCTGTGGGCCAGTTCGTCGTTACGGCCAAGGGCGCGCAATACGTAGGACGGCTCCAGGGACGCCGAGGTACAGGCCGAGCCCGAGGACACCGCGAGGTCCTTGAGCGCCATGATCAGCGACTCGCCCTCGACATAGTTGAAGCTGACGTTGAGGTTGTGGGGGACGCGAGCGGTGGCGCTGCCGTTGAGGTACAGCTCTTCCATCCCCTCGATCGCCTTCCAGAAGCGGTCATGGAGCGCCTGGATACGGACGTTCTCGGTGGCCATTTCTTCCTTGGCGATGCGAAAGGCCTCGCCCATGCCGACGATTTGGTGAGTCGCCAGGGTGCCCGAGCGCATGCCGCGCTCGTGGCCGCCGCCGTGTATCTGCGCTTCCAGGCGGACGCGCGGCTTGCGGCGCACGTAGAGGGCACCGATGCCCTTGGGTCCGTAAGTCTTGTGGGCGGAGAAGGACATCAGGTCGACCTTCATCTTCTCGAGGTCGATCGCCACCTTGCCGGTGGATTGGGCGGCGTCCACATGGAACAGGATGCCCCGCGCCCGGGTCAGTTCGCCGATGGCGGCGATATCGTTGACCGTGCCGACTTCGTTGTTCACATGCATCACCGAGACCAAGATGGTGTCGTCGCGCAGCGCGGCTTCCACCAAGGCGGGCGTGATGATGCCGTCCTCGCCAGGCTCGAGGTAGGTGACCTCGAACCCTTCGCGCTCGAGCTGGCGGGTCGTATCCAGTACGGCCTTGTGCTCGATCTTCGAGGTCACGATGTGCTTGCCTTTAGTGGCATAGAAATGCGCGACGCCCTTGATGGCCAGGTTGTCGGACTCGGTGGCGCCGGAGGTCCAGACGATTTCGCGCGGGTCGGCGTTGATCAGTTCGGCCACTTGGCGGCGAGCATTCTCGACCGCTTCCTCGGCCTTCCAGCCAAAGGCATGGGAGCGCGAGGCCGGATTACCAAAATTGCCATCCACCAGCAGGCATTCGCTCATCTTCTGCGCGACACGAGGGTCCACTGGCGTGGTGGCGGAATAATCGAAGTAAATCGGCAATTTCATCGGTGCTCTCCTAATCAGGTATCAGGCTGGCGCCCTGCTCATTCAACGGCGGACGCTTCGATCTTATCCAGGCGCGGGGTATCCAGACGCTGGGTATCCAGACGCGGCGCGCGACCATCGCAACGACGCTGGTCCTGGCGCTGCGCGACTTCCTGCACCTCGCGCCGGGAGACCAGATCGGCCAGGCTGATACCGCTGAGAAACTCGTGGATCTGAAGGCTCAGGTCGCACCAAAGGTGGTGGGTCAGGCAGGTATCGCCGGAGTGGCAGTCCCCCAGCCCCTGGCAACGGGTGGCATCGACGGACTCATTGACGGCATCGATCACCTGAGCCACATGAATGCCTTGCATGTTCCGGGACAGTTGGTAGCCGCCTCCCGGACCGCGCACGCTGGTCACCAGGTTGCCACGGCGCAGCTTGGCGAAGAGCTGTTCGAGGTAGGACAGGGAAATGCCTTGGCGTTCGGAGATATCTGCCAGGGAGACAGGACCTTGCTGCGCATGCAACGCCAGATCGAGCATGGCAGTGACGGCGTAACGGCCTTTGGTAGTCAGTCGCATGGGAGAATTACCACGGAATCGCTGGTGCAGCGATTATGCGATTCCCGAGTAATTGAGTCAACTATAAGACCAACTAAAATACTCGGACTTCGCTGGCAACGCTGCGCATGATAGCAGAATGTTTCGCCGCTTCGCATGCTCACCCGCGCGCCTGTGGCTTGGCAGAATCGCCCAGTTCGCCATGGTCAGGCAGCCACCGCCCTAAGAGCGGCGCTTATGGGGGTCGCCACGAACCGTTTTCTGAGTCTCGGTAAGGATTCCCCGAAGAATGTTCATTTCCAGCTTGCTGATACCGCTACGCCCATAGAGCCGGCGCAGGCGCGCCATGAGGTGGCGTGGACGCTCGGGGTCGAGGAACCCGATCTCGACCAGGGTGCGCTCGAGGTGGCTATAGAAGGACTCGAGCTCATCCAGCGTGACCGGCAAAGCATCCTGCTCGGCCGTGGCCTCTTGCTTCTCCATCTTGGTCGGTTTGCCCGCGGCGATCAGCCATGCCATGCGGACCTCATAGGTCAACACCTGAACGGCAGCCGCCAGGTTGAGCGAGGCGAATGCCGGATCGGAAGGGATATGGACGTGGTAATGGCACCGTTGCAGCTCGTCGTTGGTCAGCCCAGCGTACTCGCGCCCAAACACCAGAGCCACCTCGCCGCCCATGCCCGCCCGCTCGATGCAGACCGACGCGGACTCGCGAGGATCTAGTAACGGCCAGGGAATCTGCCGGTCCCGTGCGCTCGTGCCCAGCGCCACGGTACAGCCCACAAGGGCCTCTTCCAGGGTCGCCACCACCTGCGCTCGCTCCAGCAGGTCGTCAGCCCCGGAAGCACGGGACGTCGCTTCCTGGCTGGGAAACGCCACGGGATCGACCAGCACCAGGCGCGACAGCCCCATGTTCTTCATGGCCCGCGCCGCGGCTCCGATATTCCCGGGATGGCTGGTGTTCACCAGCACTATGCGTATGTTCTGCAGCAAAGCGAGCGCACTCATAAATGGAATAAGACGGAAATCTTACCGAAGCCCCCAGGCGGGCGCCACGCGGCAGGCGCCTCGAACTGGATGCCCCCGGCTTTTCTGGTAGAATGCCCGGCTTCCTCTTTAACACGCCCCAGGTACTCGCCCCATGCAGCCTATGCTGAATATCGCCCTGCGCGCCGCCCGTAGCGCCGGTGAACTGATTTTCCGCTCGATCGAACGCCTGGATGTCATTTCGGTGAACGAAAAGGATGCCAAGGATTATGTGTCCGAGGTGGATCGCAGCGCCGAGCAGACCATCATCCAAGCGCTGCGCAAGGCGTATCCGAACCACGGCATCCTCGGCGAGGAGACCGGCCTGAGCGAAGGCAGCGGCGAAGGCGCCGACTACCTGTGGATCATCGACCCACTGGACGGTACCACCAACTTCGTGCGCGGCGTCCCGCACTATGCGGTGAGCATTGCCTGCAAGTACCGGGGTCGCCTGGAACATGCCGTGGTGCTCGATCCGATCCGCCAGGAAGAATTCACCGCCAGTCGCGGCCGTGGCGCCGCGCTGAACGGTCGTCGCCTGCGGGTCAGTTCGCGCAAGAGCCTGGATGGCGCCCTGCTGGGTACCGGCTTCCCGTTCCGGGACAGCCAGTTGGACAACCTCGACAACTACCTTGGCATGTTCCGCAGCCTGGTGGGCCAGACGGCCGGCATCCGCCGCGCCGGTGCCGCCAGCCTCGACCTGGCCTATGTGGCCGCCGGTCGTTTCGACGCTTTCTGGGAATTCGGCCTATCGGAATGGGACATGGCGGCGGGCGCCCTGCTGATCCAGGAAGCGGGCGGCTTGGTGAGCGATTTCACCGGTGGCCACGACTTCCTTGAAAAAGGCCACATCGTGGCGGGCAACACCAAGTGCTTCAAGGGCGTACTGACCGCCATTCAGCCGCACCTGCCGCCCTCGCTGAAACGTTAAGCAAGCAGTTCGCGACCATGAAAAAGCGCCCCGTGGGGCGCTTTTTTCGTTACTGGGCTGCAACTTCCTGTTTCATCAGAACCAATTGCCCCTTTTCGTTCAGGGGAATGCGATTGCCTGGATCATGATCCATGCGGACCTGATCCACCCTGCCATTGAGCTGATACTTCACGTCATACCCCACCAGCTTCTCGCTGGTGTCCTGCACCGTCTTGCAGCGGGTTTCCGTGGTGGTATAGGTGTCGCGGGACTGCATGTTGCCCTGCACCTGGTTGCCGGCATAACCGCCACCGACCGCACCGGCCACGGTGGCGATCTTCTTACCACTGCCGCCACCAATCTGGTTGCCGAGCAGGCCGCCGGCCAGAGCGCCGATGACCGTACCCGCCACTCGGTGTTGATCCTGCACCGGCCGCTGCCGGGTAACGGCGACGTCCTTGCACTCCTGCCGAGGCGTCTTGACGGTTTCCTTGACCGGCTGTACCGCGAGCACTTCAGCGTAATCCGGGCCGCCTCCTACCAGACTGTAGGTGGCCACGGCCCCTCCAGCGGTGACACCGACCGCGCCCAGCACGGCGCCGACCAGCAACGACTTGTTCACGCTAACCTCCTGACTTCTACCGGACCGGGCGAAACCGCCCTATGCCTCGCCTTGGAAAGCGGAAAACAGGTCAAGTTCCGGCACGGCACCCCTCGAACGACGGCCCGAGAGGTGCGTCACAGTCAGGGACGCTCGTCCACCGCCTCGGTGGTTGTAGTCGGGATCAGGTCCTCGCTGGTGAGGTTCAGCCAGATCAGCACCACGTTGGCGATATAGATGGAGGAATAGGTGCCCGCCAGCACGCCGATGAACAACGCGATGGAGAAGCCGAACAGGTTATCGCCCGCGAAGATCAGCAACGCGACGATGGCCAGCAGGGTGGAAATCGAAGTGGCCAGGGTACGCAGCAGGGTCTGCGTGGTGGACACGTTGATGTTCTCGATCAGGCTGGCCTTGCGCAACACGCGGAAGTTCTCTCGTACCCGGTCGAAGACCACGATGGTGTCGTTCAGCGAGTAGCCGATGATTGCCAGCACCGCGGCGAGCACGGTCAAGTCGAACTGCACCTGAAAGAACGACAGGATGCCCATCGTGACCACCACGTCGTGGATCAGCGAGATGATGGCGCCGACGGCGAACTTCCACTGGAAGCGGAAGGCCACGTAGACCAGGATGCCGCCCAAGGCCAGCAGCATGCCGAGGCCGCCCTGATCCCGCAGCTCCTCGCCCACCTGCGGACCGACATACTCGACGCGCTTGACCTGCACCGGGTTGTCGCCACTTTTCGCGCTCAGCGCCGAGGCCACCTTGTTGCCCAACTGCGGGTCGTCACCCTGCAGGCGGACCATCACCTCGGTGGCTTCGCCGAAACTCTGGACCACGGCCTCGCCGTAGCCGGCCGCCGCCAGGTCTTCGCGGACCTTGTCCAATTGCGCCGGATGCTCATAGGACAGTTCGATCTGGGTGCCGCCGGTGAAGTCCAGGCCGAAGTTGATGCCTTTGTAGAACCAGCTGAACAACGCCAGCAGGGTCAGGAGCATGGTCAGGGCGAACGCGACATTGCGCACGCCCATGAAGTTGATAGTGCTCAGTTTCATGGGGTGCCCCTCAGATCCACAGCTTCTTGAAGTCACGGCCACCGAAAATCAGGTTGACCATGCCACGCGTCACCATGATCGCGGTGAACATTGAGGTGAAGATACCCAGCGACATGGTCACCGCGAAGCCCTTCACCGGACCGGTCCCCATGGCGAACAGGATGCCGCCCACCAGCAGGCTCGTGAGGTTGGCATCGAGGATCGCGGTGAAGGCCCGGTCGAAGCCCTCATGGATGGCGCGCTGCACCGACAGGCCATTGGCGATTTCCTCGCGAATCCGCGAGAAGATCAGCACGTTGGCGTCCACCGCCATGCCCATCGTCAGCACGATACCGGCGATGCCGGGCAAGGTCAGGGTGGCATGCAGCACCGACATCAACGCCAGCAGCAGAACCATGTTGAAGGCCAGTGCCACCGTGGCCAGCACACCGAAGAAGCGGTAGATGGCGATGATGAACAGCGATACGAAGACCATGCCCCACAGGGACGCATCGACGCCCTTGGCGATGTTGTCGGCCCCCAGGCTCGGCCCGATGGTGCGTTCCTCGGCGAAGTACATCGGTGCCGCCAGCGCGCCGGCGCGCAGCAGCAACGCCAGTTCGGACGACTCGCCCTGCCCGTTCAGGCCGGTGATGCGGAACTGGCTGCCCAGCGGCGACTGGATGGTCGCCAGGCTGATCACCTTCTTCTCTTCCTGGAAGGTGGTCACCGGCTGTTCCTTCTCGGCGCCGTCGACCATCTGCTTCACGTAGCGGGTCACCGGCTTCTGCTCGATGAAGATCACCGCCATGCTGCGCCCGACGTTATTGCGGGTGGCGCGGCTCATCAGCTCGCCGCCGTGGCCATCCAGGTGGATGTTCACCTGCGGACGGCCGTTCTCGTCGTAGCTAGCCTTGGCATCGGTCACCTGGTCGCCGGTGAGGATCAGGCCGCGCTCCAGTTGCACCGGCGGACGGCCGGGTTCGCGGAACTCGAAGGTCTCGCTGGTGGCCTTGCTGGCACCGGGCTCAGCGGCCAGACGGAACTCCAGGTTGGCGGTCTTGCCGAGCACGCGCTTGGCCTCGGCGGTGTCCTGCACGCCGGGCAGTTCCACCACGATGCGGTTGGCGCCCTGGCGCTGCACCAGCGGCTCGGCCACGCCGAGCTCGTTCACCCGGTTGCGGACAGTGGTCAGGTTCTGCTTGATGGAGTATTCGCGGATTTCCGCCAGCTTCGCCTGGGTCAGCGCGAGGCGCAGGATGCGCTGGCCGTTGCGCTCGGCGGTGGTGATCTCGAAATCGTTGAAGCTCTTGCGGATCAGGGCCTGAGCCTTGTCCAGGCTTTCCTCGTCGGCGAAGCCGAGCTGGATCGCGGCGTCTTGGGACGGCAGGCTGCGGTAGCGCACGCGCTCCTTGCGCAGCGTGCTCTTCACATCGCCCTCGTAGACCTTCATCCGCGCGCTGACGGCTTTTTCCATGTCCACGGCAAGCAGGAAGTGCACGCCACCGGACAGGTCCAGGCCCAGCTTCATCGGCGAAGCACCGAGGCTGCGCAGCCAGCCGGGCGTGGTCGGCGCCAGGTTGAGGGCCACGACATAGTCATCCCCCAGCGCGCGCCCCACCACGTCCTTGGCGGGCAACTGATCGCCCAGCTTGGTCAGGCGCAACAATCCGCCATGCTGACCGAGGGTGGAGGCCTTCACCGGGATACCGGCCTCGGTCAACGCCTGAGCGGCGCGATCGAGCGTGCCTTGATCCACCTTCAGCGCCGTGCTGGTGCCGCTGATCTGGATCGCCGGATCGTCCGGATAAAGATTGGGCGCGGAATAGATGAAGCCGACGACGAGAACCGCCAGGATCAGCAGGTACTTCCACAGAGGATATTTGTTGAGCATGACACCGCCCGTTATGACGCGGGGCGCCTAGTGGCGCCCCGTCATGGGAGAGGAACGACAGGTTATATGGCTTTCAGGGTGCCTTTCGGCAACGTCGCAGCGATGGCCGCTTTCTGAATCTTCAATTCGACGGTGGAGGACACTTCGAGGACCACGAAATCATCGGTCACCTTCACCACCTTGCCGGCGATTCCGCCGGTGGTCACCACCTCGTCTCCCTTCTGGAGGCCGCCGAGCAGGTTCTTGTGCTCCTTGGAGCGCTTGGCCTGCGGACGCCAGATCATCAGGTAGAAGATGACCAGGAAGCCGACCAGGAACACCCACTCGAAGCCGGTGCCGGCGGGACCGGCCGCCGCGGGCGCGCCGGCATCGGCGAAGGCGGCGGGAATCAGAAAGCTCATGGAACACTCCTGTTGCTAAGTTCTCGAAACGTGCTCAGTCCAGCGGCGGCGTTGGCAGGCCGCGCCGGGTATAGAAGGCGTCGACAAAGGCGGCCAATTTACCCTGTTGAATTGCCTCGCGCAAACCAGCCATCAGGCGCTGGTAATGCCGCAAATTGTGGATGGTATTAAGCATGCTGCCGAGCATTTCGCCGCACTTGTCCAAGTGGTGCAGGTAGGAGCGGGAAAAGTGCCGGCAGGTGTAGCAATCGCAATCGGGATCGAGGGGGGAATCGTCGTGCTTGTGGACGGCGTTGCGCAGCTTCAGCACCCCGCTGTCGATGAACAGGTGGCCATTGCGGGCGTTGCGCGTGGGCATCACGCAGTCGAACATGTCCACGCCGCGCCGCACGCCCTCCACCAGGTCCTCCGGCTTGCCGACCCCCATCAGATAACGGGGCTTGTCGGCCGGCATGCGCGGCGGCAGGAAATCCAGCACGCGGATCATTTCTTCCTTCGGCTCGCCTACCGACAGCCCGCCGATGGCCAAGCCATCGAAGCCGATCTCGTCGAGCGCCTCCAGCGAGCGCATACGCAGGTCCTCGTGCATGCCGCCCTGGACGATACCGAACAGCGCCGCGCTGTTGTCGCCATGGGCGACCTTCGAGCGGCGCGCCCAACGCAGCGACAATTCCATGGAGCGCTGTGCCTCGTCATGGTCGGCGGGGTACGGCGTGCACTCGTCGAAAATCATCACGATGTCGGAACCCAGGTCGCGCTGGACCTGCATGGACTCCTCGGGCCCCATGAACACCTTGGCGCCGTCCACCGGCGAAGCGAAGGTCACGCCCTCCTCCTTGATCTTGCGCATGGCCCCCAGGCTGAATACCTGGAAGCCACCAGAATCGGTGAGGATCGGCCCCTGCCATTGCATGAAGTCGTGGAGGTCGCCGTGCCGCTTGATCACCTCGGTGCCCGGCCGCAGCCACAGGTGAAAGGTGTTGCCGAGGATGATCTGCGCGCCGATGGCCTCGATGTCCCGGGGCAGCATGCCCTTTACCGTGCCATAGGTCCCCACCGGCATGAACGCCGGGGTTTCCACCATGCCGCGCGGGAAGGTCAGGCGCCCACGACGGGCTTTACCGTCGGTGGCCAGCAACTCGAAGGACATGCGGCAGGTGCGCGTCATGGGGAAACCTCGGGGCCGCGCGCGGCGGGGTTGCGGGTGACGAACATGGCGTCACCGTAACTGAAGAAGCGATAGCGACGTTCCACCGCGGCGGCATAGGCCGCCAGGGTCTGCGCATAGCCGGCGAAGGCGGACACCAGCATCAGCAACGTCGATTCGGGCAGGTGAAAATTGGTCACCAGGGCATCCACCACGTGAAAGGGCTTGCCCGGGTAAAGAAAGATATCGGTGTCACCGCTGAACGGCCGCAGCGTACCATCCCGGGCAGCCGTCTCCAGGGACCTCACGCTGGTGGTGCCCACGGCGATCACCCGGCCGCCCCGCGCCCGGCAGGCCTCCACGGCCGCCACCACGTCGGGGCCGACCTCCAGCCACTCGCGATGCATGTGGTGCTCCTCGATCCGTTCCACCCGCACCGGCTGGAAGGTGCCCGCCCCCACGTGCAGGGTGACGAATGCCGTCTCCACGCCCTTGGCCCGAATGGCCGCCAACAGGGGCCCGTCGAAGTGCAGGCCCGCGGTGGGCGCCGCCACGGCCCCGGCGCGCTGGGCATAGACGGTCTGGTAGCGCTCACGGTCGGCCTCTTCGTCGGCCCTGTCTATATAAGGAGGCAACGGCATGTGGCCAATGCGCTCCAGCAGGGGCAGCAGCGGTTCGGAAAAGCGCAGCTCGAACAGGGTATCGTGGCGGGCCACCATCTCGGCCTCGCCGCCGCCGTCCAGCAGTAGCTGGGTGCCGGGCTTGGGCGATTTGCTGGAGCGCACGTGAGCCATCGCCCGGTGGCTGTCCAGCACGCGTTCCACCAGCACTTCCAGCTTGCCACCCGAGGCCTTGCGCCCGAACAGGCGGGCTGGAATGACCCGGGTATTGTTGAACACCATCAGATCGCCCGGCTCCAGGTAGTCCAGCAGGTCGGGAAACTGCCGGTGGGCTACCTCGCCGCTCGGCCCATCCAGCACCAGCAGGCGGCTGGCGCTGCGCTCCGCCAAGGGGTGACGGGCGATCAGTTCATCGGGCAGATCGAAATGGAAGTCGGCAACACGCATGACGGGCAGGGTCGTTTCGCAGGGTCGCGAATAGTACCGGAAATCACCCCTTCTGGCCACGCGGGTGGATTGACCTCTCCCCGGAGCCTCCCTATACTTCGCGCCCATTGTGCCCCGGTGGCGGAATCGGTAGACGCGGCGGATTCAAAATCCGTTTTCGAAAGGAGTGGGAGTTCGAGTCTCCCCCGGGGCACCAAGACAACGTTTCGAGACTTCCACGGAATTCCGAAACATCACGAAAAACCGGCCCTCGCGCCGGTTTTTTGTTGCCTGGATTTCCTGTACCCCGAAATCAAATCGTCCTGCCGGGCTCTTCACAAGAGAGTCGCGGCAGCCACGACCGTGGCGCCCCCTCAATGCTTCGAACGACCGACATCGCGCGAACGCCACCGCTCTGCCCGGCGGGCCGAATGAACGCGGCCCGCCCCGACCGTAAGCGCCGCCACGGTCGGGTCAGCTCTTCACCCGGGGCATGTCGATGCCGTGCTGCTTCACCCGCCGGTACAGGGTCGCCCGGGAAATGCCCAGCGCCCGGGCAGCCGGCGACGGCTGCCAGCGGTGGCGCACCAACGCATCGAGTAACGCCTGGCGCTCCGGGCTGGCCGGCGCGTCGTGGGCGGGCGGGGTGGCGGCGCCACGTATGTCTTCCGGCAGATCCTCCAGGCGGATGCTGTCGCCCGGACAGATGGCGCAGGCGTAGCGCAACACATACCGCAACTGGCGCACGTTGCCCGGCCAGCGATAACCCAGCAGGCACTCCAGGGCGGCGCCGGACAACCCCAGGCGCAGCCCGCAACGCGCGGCCTCTTCATCAAGGATGCGGTTGATCAGCGCCAGCTTGTCGCTGCGCTCGCGCAGCGGCGGCAGTTCGAAGCGCGCACCGCTCAGGCGAAAGTACAGGTCCTCGCGGAATTCGCCGGAGGCCACCAGGGCCGCCAAGTCGCGGTGACTGGCGCAGATCACCTGGATATCCACCACCTGCCGGCGCGCGGCGCCCAGCGGCGCGACCTCGCCCTCGGCCAACACTCGCAGCAGGCGGGTCTGCAAGGCCAGGGGCATGTCGCCGATCTCGTCGAGGAACAGGGTGCCGCCATCGGCCTGTTGCAGTAGCCCGCGCATGCCCTTGCGCTCGGCCCCGGTGAAGGCCCCCGCGACGTAGCCGAACAGCTCGCTCTCGATCAGATTCTCGGGGATGGCCGCGCAGTTCAGCGCGACGAAGGGCTTGCCGCGGCGCGCGCTGGCCTCGTGCAACTGGCGGGCAAAGACGTCCTTGCCGGCGCCGGTCTCGCCATGGATGAGCACCGGCAGGTGGCGATCCTTGACCCGCACCGCCAAGCGCAGGCTTTCGGCCACCCGGGGGTCCATCTGGGGACCGTCGCCTGCCACGCGCGCCACGCTGACCGCGCGCCTGGGCGCGCTCAATCGCAGGTGCAGGCCATGTTCGGCCGCGTGGCGTGGGGTCTCATCGGCGGCGGCGCGCAGCAGGTCGAGGTCGAAGACCTCGCCGATGTGCTGCGGCAAGCGGCCGTAGCGCGCCTGCAGATAGTGGCGCGCCGCCGGGTTGAGCGCCCGCAGGCGACCGTCGGCGTCCCAACCGAAAAGGTAGTCCGGCTGGCTGTCGACATAGCCTGGCGCGGCATGGGCGCGCAACACCCATTGCCCGCGAGTGTTGTGCATGAAAAAGGCGTTTTCGATGTGCCGGGCGCTCTGCACCGCCATCTGGCGGATCAGGTGCTGGCTGCGGCGATCGTCCGGCGACTCCACGGCGGAGACATCGAGCACGCCCAGCAGCCCGCCCCAGGGGTCGAACACCGGCGCGGCGGAACAGGTCAAGCCGATGAAGGCGGCGCGGAAGTGGTCACGCTTGTGCACCGTCACCGGCACGCCGTTGGTCAGCACCGCGGCCACTCCGCAGGTGCCCTCCTCTCCTTCCGACCAGCAGGTGCCCAAGTAGAGCCCGGCGCGCCGGCATTCGCCGCGAATGGTGGATTCGACCCGGTAATCGATGGTGCGCCCCTGGGCATCGGTGAGGAGCACGCAGTAGTCGGCGTCGCGGACCCGTCCATGCAGGTGCGAGACTTCCTCGCTGGCGATGCGCAGGAAGCTCTCGGCGCGCTCGCGGCACTCCTTGAGCAGCGCCTGGCTGAGGATGCGGGGGCCCTGCAACGACCCGGGGTCCAGGCGATGCTTTTCCATGGAGCGTCGCCAGGAGTCGAGGATCAGGTTAGGCACCGGTGCCTCGGGCAGGCGATCGGCATGGCGCAGCACACGGCTGACGCAGTCCATGTGGGCTTTCGAGTAGGCAGGCAGCATGGGGCCTCCACGGCTCGTATCGTTTTTCTTGTGCCGGTCATTTAAGCCCTCCACCGCCGCCCGGACAAGCGCGGCGGACGACCGACGCCCGTCTGAGACGCTGCGTCTCCGCGTCTCTCCGACGCGCTCCGCGCACTGGCATGGCGCGTCTCAAGCCCGCCCTCGCCGGGCCACCCGATGCCACCACTCCGGGACGCTCTGCGCCGGGCGTTCCGGCGCGATCCCGAGCGTTCTGGCACCGGGCTTGCTCTTGTGCCCGGGACACCGAAGCCCAACAAAAACAATCCGAGGTGCGTCATGTCCGTTACCGCCCCTACGCAATTCTCCCTGTCCGGCAAGGTCGCCCTGGTCACTGGCGGCGGACGCGGCATCGGCCTGGGCATCGCTCGCAGCCTGGCCCAGGCCGGCGCCGAGCTGGTGATCGCCGACCTCGACGCGGCCCTGGCCGAGGAAGGCGCCGCCCAGGTTCGCGCCCTCGGCGGGCACGCCCTGGCGCTGAGCGTGGACGTCAGCGACCCGCTGAGCGTGCAGGCCCTGGTGGACGAGATCGCTCGCCAGCGCGGCCGGCTCGACGTAGCGGTGAACAACGCCGGCGTCATCAGCATCCACAAGGTCCGCGAGCTGAGCGTCGAGGACTGGGACCGGGTCATGACCATCAACGCTCGCGGCGTGTTCCTCTGCTGCAAGGCTGAACTGGCCCTCATGCAGGCCCGGCGCTGGGGGCGGATCATCAACGTGGCCTCCATCGCCGGCCGGGTCGGCTTCCCGGACCTGGCCCATTACAGCGCCTCCAAGTTCGCCGTGGTCGGCTTCAGCAATGCCCTGGCCAAGGAGGTGGCCCGCGAGGGCATCACCGTCAACGCGCTCTGCCCCGGCATCGTCGGCACCGGCATGTGGCGCGGCGAGCACGGGTTGTCCGGGCGCTGGGCCCAACCGGGGGAGAGCGAGGCGCAGTCCTGGGAACGCCACCAGGCCAGTCTGCTGCCCCAGGGCGAAGCGCAGACCGTGGAGGACATGGGCCAGCTCGCCGTCTACCTGGCCTGCGCGCCCCACGTCACCGGCCAGGCCATCGCCGTCGACGGCGGCTTCTCGCTGTGAGCGCGGCCATGCCCCTGCGGGTCGGCATCATCGCCAACCCCGCCTCCGGCCGTGACGTGCGCCGCCTCACCGCCAACGCCGGGCTGTACTCCAGCACCGACAAGGCCGCCGTGGTGCAGCGCCTGCTCGGCGCGTTCGGCGCCACCGGGGTGGACGAGGTGCTGATGCCGCCGGACATGACCGGCATCGCCGCCGCCGTGCTCAAGGCCAGCGCCAGCCGTCACGCCCACGATAGCGGCTGGCCGCGCCTGGAGTTCCTCGACCTGCCGCTGCGCCAGAGCGTGGAGGATACCCGCCGGGCGGCGCGCATGCTGGCCGAGCGCGGCGTCGCCCTGGTGGCGGTGCTTGGCGGCGATGGCACCCACAAGGCGGTGGCCGCCGAGGTCGGCGACATCCCGCTGCTGTGCCTGTCCACCGGCACCAACAATGCGTTCCCCGAGCTGCGCGAGGCCACTGGCGCGGGCCTCGCCGGGGGGCTCTACGCCAGCGGGCGCCTCCCCGCGGAGATCGCCCTGCGGCAGAACAAGCGCCTGCGGGTGCGGCTGCCGGCGCGCGGGATCGACGAGATCGCCCTGGTGGAAATCGCGGCCTCCTCGCTGACCTTCACCGGTGCCCGCGCCATCAGCCGCGCCGAGGACCTGGCGGAAGTCTACGCCGCCTTCGCCGAACCCCACGCCATCGGCCTGTCGTCGCTGTGCGGGCTGTGGAATCCGGTGTCGCGGCGCTGCCCGCGCGGTAGCTGGGTGCGCCTTGCTCCCGGCGCCGAACACACCCTGCTGGCGCCGCTCGCCCCCGGCCTGCTGCAGGCCTGCGGCATCATCGCCAGCGGCAGCCTGGAGCCGGGCGTGCCGCGCCTGCCGCTGTTGTCCGCCGGCACCCTGGCGCTGGACGGCGAACGCGAGATCGAGTTCGCCGCCGCCGACCGCCCCACCATCACCCTCGAACTCGACGGCCCGCTGAGCATCGACGTCGAGGCCGCCCTGGCCTTCGCCGCCTGCCATCGCCTGCTGGCCGTCCCTGGCAAGCCCGTGAACCACCCTGGAGAACAAGAAAATGTCCACGCTTTCGACTGAGCGCCTGCTCCATGCCTACCGCGTGATGCGCACCATCCGCGCCTTCGAGGAACGCCTGCACGTGGAATTCGCCACCGGCGAGATCCCCGGCTTCGTGCATTTGTACGCCGGCGAGGAAGCCTCCGCCGCCGGGGTCATGGCCCACCTCGACGACGAGGACTGCATCGCCTCCAACCACCGCGGCCATGGCCACTGCATCGCCAAGGGGGTGGACGTATACGGGATGATGGCCGAGATCTACGGCAAGAAGACCGGCGTCTGCCAGGGCAAGGGCGGCTCGATGCACATCGCCGACCTGTCCAAGGGCATGCTCGGCGCCAACGGCATCGTCGGCGCCGGCGCGCCCCTGGCGGCGGGCGCCGCGCTGGCCGCCAAGCTCAAGGGCAACCGCGCGGTGGCGGTGGCCTTCTTCGGCGACGGCGGCTCCAACGAAGGCGCGGTGTTCGAGGCGATGAACCTGGCCTCGGTGTGGAACCTGCCGTGCATCTTCGTGGCGGAGAACAACGGCTACGCCGAGGCCACCGCCGCCAACTGGTCGGTGGCCTGCGACCACATCGCCGACCGCGCGGCCGGCTTCGGCATGCCCGGCGTAACGGTGGACGGCTTCGACTTCTTTGCCGTGCACGAGGCCGCCGGCGCCGCCATCGAACGCGCCCGCGCCGGCGAAGGCCCGTCGCTGATCGAGGTGAAGCTGACCCGCTACTACGGCCACTTCGAAGGCGACGCCCAGACCTACCGCGCGGCCGACGAGGTCAAGCACTACCGCGAAACCCGCGACTGCCTGATGCAGTTCCGCGACCGCACCACCCGCGCCGGCCTGCTGCAGGCCAGCGCCCTGGACGCCATCGATGCCGAGGTCGAGGCCGGCATCGAAGAAGCGGTGCTGCGCGCCAAGGCCGACCCCAAACCCTCCCCCGCCGACCTGCTCAGCGACGTCTACGTCGCCTACCCCTGAGCCGCCCGAAGAACAACAACAGGAGAGCCATCATGGCCAGAAAGATCAGTTACCAGCAGGCCATCAACGAAGCCCTGGCCCAGGAAATGCGCCGCGATGCCACGGTGTTCGTCATGGGCGAGGACAATGCCGGCGGCGCCGGCGCGCCCGGCGACGACGACGCCTGGGGCGGCGTGCTCGGGGTCACCAAGGGCCTGTACCACCAGTTTCCCGGCCGGGTGCTGGACACCCCGTTGTCGGAAATCGGCTACGTCGGCGCGGCCGTGGGCGCGGCGACCCGAGGCCTGCGCCCGGTATGCGAGCTGATGTTCGTCGACTTCGCCGGCTGCTGCCTGGACCAGATCCTCAACCAGGCCGCCAAGTTTCGCTACATGTTCGGCGGCAAGGCGGTCACCCCGCTGGTGATCCGCACCATGGTCGGCGCCGGCCTGCGCGCCGCCGCCCAGCACTCCCAGATGCTCACCGCGCTATGGACCCATATTCCCGGGTTGAAGGTGGTCTGCCCGTCCTCGCCGTACGATGCCAAGGGCCTGCTGATCCAGGCCATCCGCGACAACGACCCGGTGATCTTCTGCGAGCACAAATTGCTCTATTCGATGCAGGGCGAGGTGCCGGAAGAGCTCTACACCGTCCCCTTCGGCGAGGCCAACTTCCTCCGCGACGGCGACGACGCGACCCTGGTGACCTACGGCCGCATGGTCCACCTGGCGATGGACGCCGCCGCCAGCCTGGCGCGCCAGGGCGTGTCCTGCGAGGTACTGGACCTGCGTACCACCAGCCCGATGGACACCGACAGCATCCTGGAAAGCGTGGAGAAGACCGGCCGCCTAGTGGTCATCGACGAAGCCAACCCGCGCTGCTCCCTAGCCACCGACATTTCCGCGCTGGTCGCCGAGCAGGCCTTCGACGTCCTCAAGGGGCCGATCCGCCAGGTCACCGCGCCCCATACCCCGGTGCCCTTCTCCGATGCCCTGGAGGACCTATACATTCCCAGCGCGGCGAAGATCGAGGCCACGGTGCTGGAACTGGTCCAAGGGAGGAAAGTGGCATGAGCCGTATCCATACCCTGACCATGCCCAAGTGGGGCCTGTCGATGACCGAGGGTCGGGTGAACGCCTGGCTCAAGCAGAACGGCGACGCCATCGAAAAGGGCGACGACGTGCTCGACGTGGAGACCGACAAGATCAGCAGCAGCGTCGAGGCGCCGTTCTCCGGCGTGCTGCGGCGCCAGGTGGCGCAAGAGGACGAGACACTGCCCGTGGGCGCGCTGCTGGGCGTGGTGGTCGAGGGCGAGGCCAGCGAGGAAGAGGTCGACGCGGTGATCGAACGCTTCCAGGCCGAGTTCGTGCCCGGCGGCGGCGACGAGGCCGACAGCGGTCCGGCGCCCCGGAAGGTCGAGCTTGGCGACCGCACGCTGCGCTACTTCGAGCGCGGCGAAGGCGGCCAGCCGCTGGTGCTCATCCACGGCTTCGGCGGCGACCTCAACAACTGGTTGTTCAACCACGAGGCGCTGGCCGTCGGGCGCCGGGTCGTCGCCCTGGACCTGCCGGGCCACGGCGAGTCGGGCAAGGCGCTGGCAACCGGCGACCTGGACGAGTTGAGCGGCGCGGTGCTGGCCCTGCTCGATCACTTGGACATTCCCCAGGCCCACCTGGCCGGGCATTCCATGGGCGGCGCCGTGGCGCTCAACACCGCCCGCCTGGCGCCGCAACGGGTGCTCACCCTGAGCCTGCTGGGCAGCGCCGGCCTGGGCACGGAGATCAACGGCGCCTACCTGCAAGGCTTCGTCGAGGCCGCCAACCGCAACGCTCTCAAGCCGCAGCTGGTGCAACTGTTCTCCGACCCCGCGCTGGTCACCCGGCAGATGCTCGAGGACATGCTCAAGTTCAAGCGCCTGGAGGGCGTGGACACGGCGTTGCGCCAATTGACCGACCGGCTGTTCCGCGACGGCCGCCAGCAGGTGGATCTGCGCGGCGTGCTGGAAAGCGGCCGACACCCGGCGCTGGTCATCTGGGGCGAAGCCGACGCCATCATCCCGGCCCATCACGCCCAGGGCCTGCCGGCCGAGGTCCACGTGCTGCCGGGGCAGGCACACATGCTGCAATTGGAGGCCGCCGAAGCGGTCAACGCCTTGCTGCTGGATTTCCTTCAACGCCATTGACCGACCGAGGCCCGGCCGCGCCGGGCCCCCAGGAGACGAATCATGACCCCCTCCCCCAACAGCATGCGCGCGGCGGTCTGGCACGGGCGCCACGACATTCGCGTGGAAGACGTGCCGCTGCCCGGCAATCCGCCGCCCGGCTGGGTGCAGATCCACGTACATTGGTGTGGCATCTGCGGCTCGGACCTGCACGAGTACGTTGCCGGCCCGGTGTTCATCCCGGTGGAAACGCCCCACCCGCTGACCGGCATCAAGGGCCAGTGCATCCTCGGCCATGAATTCTGCGGCGAGATCGTCGCGCTCGGCGCCGGCGTCGAAGGCTTCGCTCCTGGCGAGGTGGTCGCCGCCGACGCCTGCCAGCACTGCGGCACCTGCTATTACTGCCGTCACGGCCAGTACAACCTCTGCGAGCGCCTGGCCTTCACCGGGCTGATGAACAACGGCGCCTTCGCCGAGTGGGTGAACGTACCGGCCAACCTGCTGTACAAGCTGCCGGCCGGTTTCCCGGCCGAGGCCGGGGCGCTGATCGAGCCACTGGCGGTGGGCATGCACGCGGTGAAGAAGGCCGGCAGCCTGCTCGGGCGCAAGGTGGTGGTGGTCGGCGCCGGCACCATCGGCCTGTGCACCATCATGTGCGCTAAGGCCGCTGGCGCGGCCCAGGTGATCGCCCTGGAAATGTCCTCGGCGCGCAAGGCCAAGGCCTGCGAGGTGGGCGCCAGCCATGTGCTCGACCCGAACGAGTGCGACGTGCTGGAAGAGCTGCGCAAGCTGACCCAGGGCCTCGGCGCCGACGTCAGCTTCGAATGCATCGGCAACAAGCACACCGCCAAGCTGGCCATCGACGCGATCCGCAAGGCGGGGACCTGCGTGCTGGTGGGCATCTTCGAGGAACCCAGCTCGTTCAACTTCTTCGAGCTGGTGGCCACCGAGAAGCAGGTATTCGGAGCGTTGGCCTACAACGGCGAATTCGCTGACGTGATCGCCTTCATCGCGGATGGCCGCCTGGATATCGCGCCGCTGGTAACCGGTCGGATCGAGCTGGAACGGATCGTCGAGAAAGGCTTCGAGGAACTGGTGCACAACAAGGAGCACAACGTGAAGATCATCGTGTCGCCCCGGGCCGCCTGAACCTTCACCTCGAACGGCCCTTGGCGGCTCTCCTCCGCCGCCGACGCCTGGATGGTGCCGTATCGACGCGCGCAGGCTCGCGTTTCGTCGACCAGGCGGCGCCGGTATCGCTACCCAGCCGACCGTCGAGACGGAAGCGGTCGATGGCAGGGCCGCCTCGCTGGGGTAGTCACGCATCGCCGAGGCGGGTCGAGACGAGACGGCCTGTCGGTGAGCCGCCGGGGCAGGGCGACCTCATGCCTCGGCGGCACGCCCATGCCAAGGCACTCCATCGGGGTCGCTCCGGCTGCCGTCGAGCGCGCGACGCTCGATCAGATGGCGTGCTCCTCCCAGATCAATCCGCCTTCCGGGCTGATTTCCACCACTTTCGCCAGGGCGGCTTCGGCCGCCTCGTCCGCCTCGCTGGCCAGCGCATAAGCGTGGTCGTTCGCGACACGATGGAACCTGGGCTTCTCGTCGACGCTACGGCGCTTCACGCCAATGACCGCCTTGAAACCATCCCCCTCGGGGTAGGCGGAAGAAATCGCCTCGAATTCCTTGAAGTGCTTACGGGCCATACCGACCTCCATTGATGGGTGTGATCAATGGACATCGCGATGGACGGTAAAGATTCCCGCGCTTCGCGCGACGGACGCTTCGAATGCTCGCGTCCGAACCCTTTCCACGCCTTGCGCCACCTCCCGCCGCCCATCGCCGAGCCGCTCTAGAAAGGCACTTACGGGAGATCCGACCCGTGTGGTGACATTCGCTTTCAAACAAACCTTCGCGGCCCCGTATAAACGCAACACATTCAGGTGTATTTTCTTCCCCGCAGCCTCTGTCAAGCGTCGCTTTTCGGGGGTTGGCATTTGCCAGAGAGTTAGCGTAGAGTGTGCCCACTGTGTTTGCATGGGTCGCTGTTGAATCGTGACCTGGTGCAGTAGATCCTACAGATCCGCTACATCCCGCTCGACTTCTCTTACTCTCTGCAACCAGTTCCAGCCCTCTGTGCGTTTGCTCAATAGAGGCTGTCATCAACTCTAGTTCCAAGGAAATAAGACATGTCGAATCGTCAAAACGGCACCGTTAAATGGTTTAACGACGAGAAGGGTTTTGGTTTCATTACCCCTGAGAGCGGTCCGGATCTGTTCGTGCACTTCCGCGCTATCGAAGGTAACGGCTTCAAGAGCCTGAAAGAAGGCCAGCGCGTTAGCTTCATCGCAGTGCAAGGTCAAAAAGGCATGCAGGCTGACCAGGTTCAAATCCTGGGCTAATAGCCTCCGCCACAAAGGCCCCTGATGGAAACATCAGGGGCTTTTTTTTGCCCGCGTTTTCGTAGAATGCCCTTTTTCCGGCTGCGAGCCCGTCATGTCGAAGTTCCCGTTGCGTCCTCAGGGCGACTTTCCGCCTGCCCACCTTCCGCGCCGCCTGGCCGCGATGTTCTACGACGGGTTGCTCTGCGTCGCCCTGATGATGGTGGTGACGCTGCTCTACCAGCAAGTCCTGTTGCGCCTGATTCATGGCGGCGATCGGCTCAAGGCGCTCGCCGAGGCCGGGGCCCTGGACCATGACCCGTTGCTCGCCACCCTGCTGTTATTCAGCGTATTCGGATTTTTCTCCCTGTTCTGGACCAAGAGCGGCCAGACGCTGGGTATGCAGGTCTGGAGCATTCGCGTCCAGAACGCGGACGGTTCGGCCATTGATCTCTGGCAGGCGCTGCTGCGCTTCTTGGTGGCCTTGGCTTCGTGGGCCTGCCTCGGCCTCGGTTTTCTCTGGGTGCTGTGGGATAAGCGGCGGCTCGCCTGGCACGACCGCTATTCGGAAAGCCGCGTGGTCCAGCTTCCGAAGAACATCCACAAGAAATAAAAAAAGCCCTCTTCGGAGGGCCTTTCCAGTCGGGTCAACCCGCTCGACGCAATAGCCAGATACCCGCCAGCGCACACACGGTAGCCGGGATCAGCACCGCCAGCAGCGGCGAGAACCCGAACACCAGGCTGGACGGGCCGAGCAGGTCCTGGCTGATGCGTACGACGAAACCGATCACCACACCGGTGAAGATTCGCTGCCCCAGGGTCACCGAACGCAGCGGGCCGAAGATGAACGAAATCGCCATCAGAACCAGCGCCGCCGTGACCAAGGGTTGCAGCAGCTTCGACCAGAACGCCAGCCAGTAACGACCATTATTGAGCCCCTGGTCCGCCAGGTAGTGGATGTAGCGCCACAGCCCGGTGATCGAGAGCGCTTCCGGCTCCATCACCACCGTGCTGAGCAATTGCGGCTGCAGCTCGATGTCCCAGCGCTCGCTGGGCGCGTTCACCACCTCGGTGTGGCGGTCTCGAAAGAAAGTGGTGGTGACATCGTCCAGTTGCCAATGGTCGCCTTGGTAAGTGGCTTTGCGGGCGAAGCTGGAAGAAAGCAGATGCCGCTGGTCGTCGAATATGTAACGGGTGACGCCGAACAGCAGGCCGCTGGGCTGGACGGCGTTGATATGCACGTACTCGTTCCCCTGGCGGTGCCAAAGCCCGTGCTTGGAGCTCTGGGCATCGCCGCCGCCTTGGGCCAGGGCGCGGCTGGCCTGGGCGATGTTCTCGCTCCAGGGCGCCAGGTATTCACCCACCAGCACGCCCGCGACCATCAGTACCAGCAAGGGCTTCATCACCGCCCCGACGATGCGCCCGATGGACACGCCGGCAGCCCGCATCACGGTCAACTCGCTGCTGCTGGCCAGCGCGCCCAGCCCGATCAGGCTGCCGATCAACGCCGCCATGGGCAGCATGTCATAGGCCCGGCGGGGCGCGGTGAGCAGGACATACCAGACCGCCTGACGCAGGCTGTAGGACTCGCTGATATCCCCCAGCTCGTCGATGAATGCGAACAGCAGCGCCAGCCCCAGGATGACACCCAGCACGGCGAGGATACTGACGAACACGTTGGCGCCGATGTAACGATCGAGCTTAACCATGAACCACCTCGCCTGCGCGTCGCGCCGCCCACTTCAATCGCAAAGGCTCCCAATAGAGCAGCAGCAGACCGATCAGCAGGAACAGCGCGTGCACCCACCACAGCCCCAGCGCCATGGGGAGCTTGCCTTTGTCCAACTGACCGCGGGCGGCGATCAGCAGCGCCAGGTAGCCCATGTACAGCAGCACCGCCGGCAGCAGCTTGAGGAAACGTCCTTGCCGGGGATTGACCCGGGACAAGGGGACCGCCAGCAGCGTAACGATGAAGACCAGCAACGGGATCGAAATCCGCCATTGCAGCTCGGCCTGGTAGCGAGGATCGTCACTGCCGATCAAATCGCCGGTGGGAACCGCCTCGCGCTCGCCGATTTCCGAACTGACTTCCGGCTTGGGCAGCAGCAGCCCGTAGGTGTCGTACTTCACGGCCCGGTAGTCGGCGCTGCCGGGGTTGCCGTCATAACGAAAGCCGTTCTCCAGGATCAGGTAACGGCTGCCGTCCGGCTGGATCACCTGCCGGCCCCGCTCGGCCAGCAGCACGCCGATGCCTCGGTCCTTGCCATCGGTGGAGACCCGCTTCTCGGAGATGAACACGCCGCCGAGCTGGCTGCGGTCCTCGGAAAGGGTTTCGGTGTAGGTCACCCGGACGCCGTTCTTCATGGTCTGGAAGCGCCCCGGCACCAGGGTGTCGAACTCGGTCAGCGCGTCCTGCTGATTGATGATGCGCGCCACGCTGGTGACCCCCTGGGGCGCCAGCCCGAAGGCCAGCCAGGCGACCAGCAAGGCGATCAGCGTCGCCGGAGCCAGGCTATAGGCCATCAGGCGCTGCTGACTCATGCCCGTGGCGGTGAGCACGGTGATCTCGCTATCGAGGTAAAGGCGCCCGTAGGCCAGCAGGATGCCCAGGAACAGTCCCAGGGGCAGGATCAATTGCAGGAAGCCGGGAATCCGGTACCCCATGATGAGCAGCAGCACGCCCGGATCGAGGGCGCCTTGGGCGGCCTGGGCCAAGTACTTGATGAAACGGCCGCTCATGATGATGACCAGCAGCACGGCCGTGACCGCGCTGAGGGTCAGCAGAACCTCGCGACAGAGGTATCGGAAGACGATCAAACCAGGACACTCCAGGGGTTGTCAGGCTCGCTGGCCGGCCTCGACCGACCGCATCCGCGCCCAACCGGCTAGGGACGGAGCCTGGGAAAATAGGCGGCATTATCCAGCGATTCGAAGTGTGTGTCACGGAATAGGCTGAGCCATGGGCGCCTTGTAGACCTTGTCGACGCAACCGCGTTCGCAACGTGCCCAACGCTGGGCATCCGCGACGACCGGCAGTAGGATAGGTCCCTCGCGCAGGCGGCTCGCGCCGCGCCTGCAGGTGCAGCCACCCAGACGGCGACCGCTCCCTGGCGGTTGCCGGAGGCAGTCGGGTCGGGCCATGTAACTCGCGGTTCCGGGTCACCCCGTGCGACCCGAGCGAACCCTACGATCATTCCGGGGCCGAACCCTCGACTCCGCTCGCTGAAGGACACCTCATTCCCATGGAATTCCTCGTCAAAAGCGCCCGTCCGGAAACCCTGAGGACCGCCACCCTGGTGATCGCCATCGGCGAAGATCACCAGCTCGGCGGTCTCGCCCAGGCGGTCGACGCCGCCAGCGGCGGCGCGATCGAAGCCGCGTTGAAACGCGGCGACCTGGCCGGCAAGGTCGGCCAGAGCCTGCTGCTGCACGGCCTGCCCGGCCTCAAGGCCGAACGCGTGCTGCTGGTGGGCCGCGGCAAGGAAGCATTGTCCGACCGGCAATTCCGCAAGCTCGCCGGTGGTGTCCTGACGGTCCTCAAGGGCCTCGGTGGCGCCGACGCCGCGTTGGCCCTCGGCGATGTCCCGGTGAAGAGTCGCGACGCCTATGGCCAGACCCGCCTGTTGCTCGAGAGCCTCGCCGAAGGGGGCTACCAATTCGATCGCTACAAGAGCAAGAAGGCCGACCCGCACCTCTTGAAAAAAATTACCTTGGTCGCCGCCAAGGCCGAACTGGCCGAGGTGGAGCGCGCCGCCTTGCACGGCCGGGCGATCGCGGCCGGCGTGGCGCTGACCCGCGACCTGGGCAACCTGCCGCCCAACGTTTGCACCCCGACCTACCTGGGCGAGCAAGCCCAGGCCATGGCCCAGGCCCACGCCAACCTCACGGTCGAGGTACATGACGAGAAGAAGCTGAGCGAACTGGGCATGGGCTCGTTCCTGGCGGTGGGGCGCGGCAGCGACCAGCCGCCCCGCTTGGTGGTGCTCAATTACCAGGGCGCCGGCAAGGACCAGCAGCCCTATGTGCTGGTGGGCAAGGGCATTACCTTCGACAGCGGCGGCATCAGCCTCAAACCGGGCCTGAACATGGACGAGATGAAGTTCGACATGTGCGGCGCCGCCAGCGTGCTCGGCACCTTCCGCGCGGTGCTCGAGCTGGGTCTGCCGATCAACCTGGTGGGGCTACTCGCCTGCGCCGAGAACATGCCCAGCGGCCATGCCACCCGTCCGGGAGACATCGTCACCACCATGAGCGGGCAGACGGTGGAGATCCTCAACACCGACGCCGAGGGCCGCCTGGTGCTGTGCGACACCCTCACCTACGCCGAACGGTTCAAGCCCAAGGCGGTGATCGACATCGCCACCCTCACCGGCGCGTGTCTGGTGGCCCTGGGCAGCCATACCTCGGGCCTGCTGGGCAACGACGACACGTTGATCCGACAGTTGCTGGACGCCGGCGTCGCGGCCGACGACCGGGCTTGGCAACTGCCGCTGTTCGACGAGTACCAGGAGCAACTGGACAGCCCCTTCGCCGACATTGCCAACATCGGCGGACCGAAGGCCGGCACCATCACCGCGGCCTGTTTCCTGTCGCGCTTCGCCAAGCAGTTCCAGTGGGCGCACCTGGACGTGGCCGGTACCGCATGGGTCAGCGGCGGGAAGGAGAAGGGGGCCAGCGGCCGTCCCGTCCCGCTGTTGACCCAGTACCTGCTGGACCGCCAGCAGCAGGCCTGACGACCTCGTCGGCCCCGTGTACCGGGGCCGACGAGCCAAGCCCCTTGGTCGCCCCCACGAGCCGGACATGCCCCGAGTCGATTTCTATATCCTGCCCACCGACGATCCCGACGCGCGCCTGACGGTCGCCTGCCGGCTCGCCGAGAAGGCGTGGCGCCAGTCATTGGGCGTCTACCTGCATTGCCAGGACGCGGCCCAGCGGGAGCGCCTGGACGAACGGCTATGGCGCTTCAAGGGCGAAGCCTTCATCCCCCACGGCGACGCGGAGTCCGACCCGGACGCCCCGGTGGTGCTTGGCCTGGGCGAAGACCCTGGCCGCCACTGCGAGCTGTTGATCAACCTGGACCTGCGCGTCCCGGCCTTCCATGAACGCTTCGCGCGCATCGCCGAACTGGTGGTGGAGGAGCCCGCGATCCGCCAGGCCGGCCGAGACAGTTTCCGTTTCTATCGCGAGCGCGGCTATCCTCTGCAGGACCACCGCCTGCCGCGCCTCTAGCCATACGACGCCGACCGAACGATGGATCATTCCCGCCTCCCGCCTCCGCCCGCCCACCTGCTGGACGATCTCGAATCGATCCGCGACCTGCTCGAAGGCGACCTCGAACCGCCGCTGCTGACCGATACCGTGGACGCGGACGCCATTCCCGTGCTGTCCGATGTGGTGGCTCCGCCGCCAGCGGACGCCCACCCGCTGGCCGAACCGGCACCGGAGCCGCCTCTCGCCGCCGCGCCAGCCGCCATGCCCGACGTCCCCGCCTTCGAAGCGACCCGGCAGAACGCGGAGCGGGCGCGCCTGGACAGCGAGCTACGGGCCGCCGCGCAACTGATCCTGCAGGATGTGATCGACGATTTCGTGCCGCAGATCGAAGCCGAACTCACGCGACGCCTGCAAGCCCGCCTGGGCAGGCTGCTGCCGCCACGCAAGGACTGAGCCTCAGCGCGGCTCCAAGGCTTCCCGGGCGAAGGCCATCAGCTCGGGATAGAACGCGTCGAAGTCCTCGCTGAGCCGGTCGTAGCGCTCGGCCAGCTCCTCGTACGCCCCGTCCAGTAGGAAAGGACGGGACAACCGCCCGCGCATGCCGACGATCACCCGCTCCAGCGCCTCGAAGGCGCGATAACCGCCCAGCCAGTCCTGCGCCGCCATGTGCGGCACGATCAGGCCCAACCGCTCCGGTAGGGCCGGCTCCGCCTGCAACACCCCATAGACGCGAGTCGTGAAGCGCTCCAGGGGCTCGCTGGCGTAGTGGTGCCAGTTCATCGCCAGGCGATGGTCGAAGAACAGGTCGAGGAGAATCCCGGCGATCCGCCGCCGCTCCGCCGGAAAGCGCGCCCGGGCCCGCAGGGTAATGGGATGGCTGTCGGTGAAAACGTCGATGCGACGATGCAGGAGGATGGCCGCCTCGACGTCGGCGGGATAGCGACCGGCGAGCGTGCCCTTGACGAAGTCGCCATAGAGGCTGCCGAGCAACTGGGCTGGCGCGGGCCCGCCGAGGTGGAGATGCGCGAGGTAATTCATGACGGGAGCTTAGCGCGTTCGGATCAGCGAGGTCGATGACGACTATCGGCCTGAACGATCTGTGTATCGTCAAACTCCGATATACAGTTCGCCCCATCGCGATATGCAGAGCCAAACCGCCATGCCGATCGATCTCGACGAAGCCCTCAAAGCCCTGGCGCACCCGGTGCGCCGCGACATGTTGATGTGGCTGAAGGATCCGCACCGCTATTTTCCCGAGCAGGAACATCCCCTGGAAATCGGCGTATGCGCCGGCCAGTTCGATCGCCGCACCGGGCTCTCCCAGTCCACCGTGTCGGCGCACCTGGCCACGCTCCAGCGCGCTGGCCTGGTGACCAGCCGGCGGGTCGGACAATGGAATTTCTTCAAGCGTAACCCGGCGGCCATCGATGAACTGGTCCGGCGCCTGGGCGAAGAGCTCTAGGCCTGTCATGCAGCGATCCGAACCCTCCCGTAGTCAAAGGAGCCGGCACATGCCTCCCTCGCTTCTCGTTCTCGCTTTATCCGCCTTCGCCATCGGCACCACGGAATTCGTCATCATGGGCCTGTTGCCCGACGTCGCCGCCGATCTTGGCGTATCGATCCCCGGCGCTGGCTGGCTGGTGACCGGCTATGCCCTGGGGGTGGCCATCGGCGCACCGTTCATGGCCATGGCCACCGCCCGCCTGTCGCGCAAAACCGCCCTGCTGGCACTGATGGCGATCTTCATCGGTGGCAACCTCTTCTGCGCCCTGGCGGCCGACTATGGCCTGCTGATGACGGCCCGGGTGGTCACGGCATTGTGCCATGGGGCCTTCTTCGGTATCGGCTCGGTGGTCGCGGCCAGCGTGGTGCCGCCGAATCGCCGGGCCTCGGCGGTGGCCCTGATGTTCACCGGCCTGACCCTCGCCAACGTGCTCGGCGTGCCGCTGGGCACCGCCCTCGGCCAAGCCGCCGGATGGCGCTCCACCTTCTGGGCGGTGACGGCGCTGGGCGTGGTCGCCCTGTTAGGCCTCTGGCGGGTGCTGCCCAAGGCCCGGGAAGTCGAAAGCACCGACCTGCATAGCGAGCTGGCCGCCCTCGGCGGGGCCGGTCTGTGGCTGGCGCTGAGCACCACGGTGCTGTTCGCCGCCTCGATGTTCTGCCTGTTCACCTACGTCGCCCCGCTGCTCGGCGAGGTCACCGGTGTCTCGCCGCGCGGCGTTACCTGGACACTGCTGCTGATCGGCCTGGGCCTGACCCTGGGCAACGTTATCGGCGGGCGCCTGGCCGACCGCAGCCTGATGCATACCCTGATCGGCGTATTCGTTGCCCTGGCCCTCGTCTCGTCGCTGCTGAGCTGGACCAGCCATGGCTGGGTGGCGACCGAGGTCACCCTGTTCCTTTGGGCCATGGCCGCCTTCGCGGCGGTGCCGGCCCTGCAAGTCAACGTGGTCGCTTACGGTCATGCCGCGCCGAATCTGGTATCGACCCTGAACATCGGCGCCTTCAACGTGGGCAATGCCCTCGGCGCCTGGGTCGGTGGCCTGGTGCTCAGCGAGGGCTACGGCCTGACCCGGGTGCCTCTGGCCGCCGCCGCCCTGGCCCTGTTCGCCCTCATCGCCACCCTGGCGACCTTCAGTCAACGCAAGCCCGAGCCGATTCCGGCTCTCGATTAATCCACGGAGACCACCATGCCCACGCTTTTCGACCCGATCACGATCGGCGACCTGGAACTGCCCAACCGGATCATCATGGCACCCCTGACCCGCTGCCGCGCCGACGAGGGCCGGGTACCCAACGCCCTGATGAGCGAGTACTACACGCAACGCGCCTCGGCGGGCCTGATCATCAGCGAGGCCACCTCGGTCACCCCCATGGGTGTCGGCTACCCCGATACCCCCGGTATCTGGTCCGAGGAGCAGGTCGTCGGCTGGACCCAGATCACCAAGGCGGTGCACGCCAACGGCGGGCGCATTGTTCTGCAACTCTGGCACGTGGGGCGTATCTCCGACCCCCTGTACCTGAACGGCGAGTTGCCGGTGGCGCCCAGCGCCATCGCCGCCAAGGGCCACGTGAGCCTGGTGCGACCGAAGCGCGACTACGTCACTCCGCGAGCCCTGGAGACCGAGGAAATCCCCGCCATCGTCGAGGCCTACCGGAAAGGCGCGGAGAATGCCAAGCGGGCCGGGTTCGACGGCGTGGAAATCCATGGCGCCAACGGCTATCTGCTCGACCAGTTCCTTCAGGACAGCACCAACATGCGCACCGACAACTACGGCGGCTCGCTGGAGAACCGCGCCCGCCTGTTGCTGGAGGTCACCGACGCGGCGATCTCGGTCTGGGGCGCCGGCCGGGTCGGCGTACACCTGGCGCCTCGCGCCGACTCCCACGACATGGGCGATTCCAACCGCGCCGAGACCTTCGGCTATGTCGCCCGGGAACTCGGCAAGCGCGGCGTGGCGTTCATCTGTGCCCGCGAACATGCGGCGGACGACAGCCTGACACCACAGCTCAAGAAAGCCTTCGGCGGCGTGTTCATCGCCAACGAGCAGTTCACCAAGGAAACCGCGAACGCGTGGCTGGCCAGCGGCAAGGCGGACGCGGTGGCCTTCGGCGTGCCGTTCATCGCCAACCCCGATCTGCCGGCTCGCCTGGCCCAGGATGCACCGCTGAACGAGCCCCACTCCGAGACGTTCTATAGCCAAGGGCCGGTCGGCTACATCGATTACCCCCGGCTGTAATCTCGCCGCCATGAAAAAACCCGCCAAGGCGGGTTTTTTCAGGTTCGGTCTCGCCGTCAGCGGCCGTTCAATTGCCGCTGCAGATTCTGCACCTGACTTTGCAACGCGCTGATGTTGCGCGTCACCTGACCCCGGAACGCATCGAACTCGGCTGTGTTGCCCGCGGCGGGCGCGGCCCGCGCATCCAGCTCGCTGCGCAGCACCAGCAGGTCCTGTTCCAGGCGGGCAACGGCCTGGCTGGAGTCGCCTTGCTTCTTCAACGCCGCGACCTCGGTCAGCAAGCCCTTGAGCTGCGTATCCACCTGGGCCTGGACGGCCTGCACCGCCTGCGCCTTGGCGTCGAGTTGCTCGTTCAGGGTCTTCATCCGCTCGGCCAGTTGACCGCTGGTGTCCTGCAACGCCTTCAGCTCGGCGCCGAATTGCTCCAGGCGCTTGTCCACGCCGTCCTGGGCGCCGGTCGCGCCCCGCTGCCGGGTGTCCAACTCGTCCAGGCGCGCCTCCAACTGCTTCACCCGCAGGCGCAGCGCCTCGCTGCCGCTGGTCACATTGGATTCGGTGGCCACGACCTTGCCGCTGATGGCCTGGATACGGCCCGCCGCCTCTTCGCTGATGCGCGCGAAGCTTTCCTGGGTCGCCACCAGTTGCTGGCTCATCAGGGACATCTGCTGGTAGCTCCACCCTCCCAGCGCGCCCAGCGCGATGACCAAGGCCACCACCAGCGCCCATAGCGGGCCGGTGCCGGCGCCGCGAGCCCTGGCCGCGCGCGCCACCGGCGGATAGGGCTCGCGGCCATCCCGCCCGGGGCTTTCCCGCCCGGGACCGTCCCGTCCGGGACCATAGTCATGGTCGAGCACGTCGGTGGTCAGGCTGGGCACATCGTCCACTTCGTCGAGAGCATCGTTGCGCATGGATAACCTTCGGCTGGTCCGGAACCGCGATGGAGCGGGAGTATACCGGGTTCGGATCGTGGCGCTCAGGTGCGCCGTCCGCCACGAAGCGCTCTGGCGCGCGAGGCCGCCCTGGGCGGACCACGGATTCAGCCGGGCATCGCCAGCCAGTCGGACGCCCGCCGGCGCAGATGCTCGGTGAGGCCGGCGAGCAACTCGCCGCCGTTGCGCCAATGGTGCCAATACAACGGCACGTCCACGGTCCGCCCCGGCCCGATATCCAGCAAGCGCCCGTCGGCCAGGGCTTCGTCGGCCTGCAGCTCCGGCACCATGCCCCAGCCGATACCGGCCAGGGCGAGCCTGACGAAGCCGTCGGACGACGGGCACAGGTGATGCCGCAGTTCGCCGTCGAAGCCCAGCCCGTCCAGATAGCGGTGCTGCAGCGAGTCGTCGGTCCCGAAGACGATCGCGGGCGCCCGGCCCAGGGCCCCCGCCGTCACGCCCTCGGGAAAATAACGGGCCACGAAGGCCGGGCTCGCCACCGCCCGGTAGCGCATCGCGCCGAGGAACTGGCTGCGCGCCCCGGCTACCGGGCGCTCCGCCGCGCACAGGCAGCCCGCCACTTCCCCGGCGCGCATGCGGCGCAGGCCGACGTCCTGGTCCTCGACCACCAAGTCCAGCAGCACCTGGCGCTCGAGGCAGAACGCGGAAATCGCTTCCGCCCACCAGGTGGCCAGGCTGTCCGCGTTGAGGGCGATGCGCAGGCGCTCCGGCGGCAGGCCGTCGTCCAGCGACGGCACCTGGGTACGCAGGTCACGCTCCAGCAGGCGAACCTGCTGCACATGGTTGAGCAACCGCCGGCCGATCTCCGTGGGCGTCGGCGGGCTGGCGCGCACCAGCACCGGCTGGCCGACCCGCGCCTCCAGCAACTTGATGCGCTGCGACACGGCGGACTGGGACAACCCCAGGCGTTGCGCGGCTCGCTCGAAGCCGCCCTCCTCCACCACGGCCGCCAGCGCGGCCAACAGCTTGTAATCGAACATCGCCCGGCTCGCTCATGAATTCGGCTAATGCCCAATTTACAGGATTCGTTTTTCTGATGCCCCGCGAAATGCCAAGGTAGCGCCTCGCCACTTGGATACCGCCTCATGCCTACCTTCGCACGTACCTTCTCGATGACGTTTCCGGGGGCCCGCTGACCATGTGGCCCAGCTATCTCAACGGCCTGCTGGTGAGCGCCGGCCTGATCATCGCCATCGGCGCGCAGAACGCCTTCGTTCTGGGGCAGAGCCTGCGGCGGGAATACCCGTTGCTGGTGGCGAGCGTCTGCGTGGTCTGCGACGCGGCCCTCATCACCGCCGGGGTCTTCGGGCTGACCCGGCTGATCACCGACAGCCCCGTCCTGCTGAACCTGATCCGCTATGCCGGCATGGCGTTCCTCCTGCTGTACGGCGCCCGGGCGCTGTTCCGCGCGGTGCGGCCCGGGGCCTTGCAGCGCAACGCCGACACGGCGGCCAAATCGAAAGGCGCGGTGCTGCTGGCGACCCTGGCGATCACCCTGCTGAACCCCCACGTGTACCTGGACACAGTCCTGCTGATCGGCTCCCTGGGGGCGCAGCAAGCCTCGCCGGGCGCCTATGCGGCCGGGGCGGCCAGCGCGTCGCTGGTCTGGTTCTTCGCCCTCGCTCTGGGAGCCGCGCGGCTCGCGCCCTGGCTGGCCCGGCCGCTCACCTGGCGACTGATCGACCTCGCCGTGGCCGCGATGATGTTCTACGTGGCGGCGCAGCTCTATTTCGGCCGTTAGGCCCCAGGCCGGAAACGCCTATCCCGTACAGTTGTCGCGTGGTTATGCCAGGGGGCGGGTGCTATGATCCGGCGTTCGCGGCCAGGCGGGTCCATGCTCGCCGGCCGCTCCGGCCGCCCGTGAACGGCCGTGCGCTTCTGTCGCACATATCCCGACCTGACAAGGAGATAGACCATGGCTTTCGAATTGCCGCCGCTGCCTTACGAAAAGAACGCCCTCGAGCCGCACCTCTCCGCCGAAACCCTGGAATACCACCACGACAAACACCACAACACTTACGTGGTGAACTTGAATAACCTGATCCCGGGCACCGAGTTCGAAGGCAAGAGCCTGGAAGAGATCATCAAGACCTCTTCGGGCGGCATCTTCAACAACGCCGCCCAGGTGTGGAACCACACCTTCTACTGGAACTGCCTGTCCCCCAACGGCGGCGGCCAGCCCACCGGCGCCCTGGCGGAGGCCATCGACAAGGCGTTCGGCTCCTTCGACAAGTTCAAGGAAGAGTTCAGCAAGGTCTCCATCGGCACCTTCGGCTCCGGCTGGGGCTGGCTGGTGAAGAAGGCCGACGGCTCCCTGGCCCTGGCCAGCACCATCGGCGCCGGCAACCCGATCACCAGCGGCGACACTCCGCTGCTGACCTGCGACGTTTGGGAACACGCCTACTACATCGACTACCGCAACCTGCGCCCGAAGTACGTCGAGGCGTTCTGGAACCTGGTGAACTGGGACTTCGTGGCGAAGAACTTCGCCGGCTGATCCCCGTCACGCTCCAGAAAAACCCGGCCCCGCGCCGGGTTTTTCCATTCCGGGCGCCCGTCCGCGGCGCTCTTCGCCACCCCTGGCCCACCCACGCCGGGCGAACGGCGCGACAGATGTTCAACGCGACGGTATCCTCCGCCGAGGAAGTGCCGGCGAGGGGCTCGCCGTAATGGCTCTTTGACGGCCACTGCGTGTTTGCCAATACTCACCCGGTCTGGCGCCTCGCGGCATCGAACAAGGATTTCCACTTGAAGCTGGAACTCAAACACAGCCTGTCGTTGAAGTTGCTGCGTGTCGTGCTGCTGTCCGCCTTCGTGGTAGGGGTACTGTTGAGTTGCGCGCAGATCGTCCTCGACGTCTACAAGACGCGTCAGGCGGTGGCCAGCGACGCCCACCGCATCCTCGGCATGTTCCGCGACCCCTCCACCCAGGCGGTCTACAGCCTCGACCGCGAGATGGGCATGCAGGTCATCGAGGGACTGTTCCAGCACGAGTCCGTGCGCATCGCGTCCATTGGTCACCCCAACGAGCCGATGCTGGCGGAAAAGGAACGCCCGCTCTCGACCCTGCCGACCCGCTGGCTGACCGACCCGATCCTCGGCCAGGAGCAGACCTTTAGCACCCGCCTGGTGGGCAAGGGGCCCTACAGCGAGTACTACGGCGACCTGAACATCACCCTGGACACCGCTCCCTACGGCGAGAACTTCGTCAGCAGCTCGGTGATCATCTTCGTCTCCGGCGTGCTGCGGGCCCTGGCCATGGGCCTGGTGCTGTACCTGGTGTACCACTGGCTGCTGACCAAGCCGCTGTCGAAGATCATCGAGCACCTGACCAGCATCAATCCCGACCGCCCCAGCGAGCACAAGTTGCCGATGCTGCCGGGTCACGAGAAAAATGAACTGGGCCTGTGGATCAACACGGCCAATGAGTTGCTGGCCTCCATCGAACGCAACACCCACCTGCGCCGAGAGGCGGAGAACAGCCTGTTGCGGATGTCGCAGTACGATTTCCTGACCGGGCTGCCGAACCGCCAGCACCTGCAGCAGCAACTCGACCTGATCATCGACAACGCCGGCCGCCTGCAGCGCCGGGTAGCGGTACTCTGCGTCGGCCTGGACGATTTCAAGGGCATCAACGAGCAGTTCAGCTACCAGACCGGCGACCAGTTGCTGATTGCCCTCTCCGACCGCCTGCGCGCCCATAGCGGCCGGCTCGGCGCGCTGGCGCGCCTGGGGGGCGACCAGTTCGCCCTGGTCCAGGCGGATATCGAGCAGCCCTACGAGGCCGCCGAGCTGGCGCAAAGCGTGCTGGACGACTTGGAAGCGCCGTTCGTGCTGGAGCAGCATGAAGTACGCCTGCGCGCCACCATCGGCATCACCTTGTTCCCCGAAGACGGGGACAGCACCGAGAAGCTGTTGCAGAAAGCCGAGCAGACCATGACCCTGGCCAAGAGCCGGTCGCGCAACCGCTACCAGTTCTACATCGCCAGCGTCGACAGCGAGATGCGACGTCGCCGGGTGCTGGAGAAAGACCTGCGCGAGGCGCTGTCCCGGGGCGAACTGCAATTGGTCTACCAGCCCCAGGTGGACTACCGGGACCACCGCGTGGTGGGCGTCGAGGCCCTGCTGCGCTGGCAGCACCCCCAGCACGGCCTGGTCCCGCCGGACCTGTTCATCCCCCTGGCGGAGCAGAACGGCAGCATCATCGCCATCGGCGAGTGGATTCTCGACGAGGCCTGCCGGCAGTTGCGCGAATGGCGCGACCAGGGCTTCACCGACCTGCGCATGGCGGTCAACCTCTCCACCGTGCAATTGCACCATGCCGAGTTGCCGCGCATGGTCAATAACCTGCTGCAGGTCTACCGCCTGCCGCCCCGCAGCCTGGAGCTGGAGGTCACCGAGACCGGCCTGATGGAAGACATCAGCACCGCCGCCCAGCACTTGCTCAGTCTGCGCCGCTCCGGCGCGCTGATCGCCATCGACGACTTCGGCACCGGCTATTCCTCCCTGAGCTACCTCAAGAGCCTGCCGCTGGACAAGATCAAGATCGACAAGAGCTTCGTCCAGGACCTGCTGGAAGATGAGGACGACGCCACCATCGTTCGCGCCATCATTCAGTTGGGCAAGAGCCTGGGCATGCAGGTGATCGCCGAGGGCGTGGAAACCGTCGAGCAGGAGAACTACATCATCACCCAGGGCTGCAACGAGGGTCAGGGCTACCTCTACAGCAAGCCGCTGACCGCCCGGGAGCTGACCCTCTTCCTCAAGCAGGCACGCCGGCTGAACTCCGCCGCCAACCCCGCCGCGTTCTGAGCATTCGGGCGAACCGGCGAGACCGAGCCCCGCCATGGCTGCTCAAGGGTGTGAGCGCTCAGCGGACCAGGGGGTGAAAGTAGCCGTCGAGCAGCCAGGCGGTCGCCAGCGCTCCGGCGATGCAGAGCGCCGCCCCGCCCAAGGCCTGCCAGCGGAAATGCGGGATCAAGTGATCCTTGCCAAGGCTGGAGAGAATGAAGGGATGGGATTCCCGGGGCTTGCCCATCTGGTTGCGCGCCGGCAGGGCCAGGGATTCCCGCTGCCGCTGTCGGGCCTCGACCTCCGCGGCGCGACGCACCCGCTCCCACTCCTGACCATCCAGTTCCCCATTGCCGTCGGCGTCGAAGCGCTGCAACAGGCCGACGTAGTCCCGCTTCCATTCGCGGATCACCGCGCCCTGGGCGACCGCGGGATCGAAAGCCTGGCCACCGCCGCCGAGGGTGCGGAATTCGCCGATGGCGTACAGGTATTCACCCGCCTGGAAGCGCTCCTCGGTGTAGCGGTAGTCCCCGCCCCCGCCGAGCATCGTCAGCAGCGAGAAGCCGGTCGGCGCCCGCCGGTTCCACAGCGGGCGCGGCGTATCACCGTACCAGACGTCGCGACTGGCCGGACGCACGTCCGCTCCACGCGGATCGATCAGGCACTCGCCGGTGGCGTCGGCGAGCCGCAGCCAGGCCTCGCTGCAGCCGCTCTCCACCAGCCGGTAGCGCCGGCTCTTGCCGCTGCCGCTGTATTCCTCGATGCGGAACCTCCACCACAGGCAGGGCCGCCCGCTGAGCGGCGCGACGATCGCCGCCTCTGGCTGCTCCAGCAGGCGCCCGCTGAGTTCCACGTAGCCCTGGGCGGCCGAGCGGATCTTCGATGTGGGCGTGTCCGCCAGCAGGCGCGCCTGGTGGAGGCGGCGCAGGCACCACCAGCCGCCGCCGAGGCAGGCGACCACACTGAGACACAGGCCGAAGGCCAGTTGCTGGCCATCCATCAGCCGAACAGCGCCTTCAGGTCGGGGTCGGCCTTCTCGGCCTCGCTGAACTCCAGCGGCTGCGCCGGACCGAAGCCGTAGCGGCGGGCGATCAGGACATCGGGGAATTGCTCGATGCGCACGTTGTTCAGGTTCACCGCCTCGTTGTACAGCTCGCGGCGGTCGGCGATGCCGTTTTCCAGGCCGCTGATGCGTTGCTGCAAGTGGCGAAAGCTCTCGTTCGCCTGCAACTGCGGGTAGTTTTCCGACAGCGCGAAGAGCTGGCCCAGTCCGGCGCGCAGACCGCTCTCCGCCCGGCCCAGGGCCGCCAGGTCGCCACTCTCCCGGGCATTGGCCACGGAGCCGCGGGCACGGATCACCGCGTCGAGGGTGGCGCGCTCGTGCTGCATGTATTGCTTGCAGGTTTCCACCAGCTTCGGCAATTCGTCGTGGCGCTGGCGCAGCAGCACATCGATGTTCGCCCAAGCCTTGCCGACCCCATGCTTGAGCCGGACCAAGGCGTTGTACAAGGTGACGGCATACGCGACGGCCAGCACGAGCAGGACGGCGAGAACGATGAAAACGATTGCGGTGGCGCTCATGCGGAGAACTCTCCCTAGTGGACGACGTGGCATTTTAACGGCATCGCCCCGCCGCGAAACGGGAGCGTTCGCACACCCTGCGTCATCGGCGCCATTCCGTAGCCTTTTCAAAAATGCAAATCTTTCGCATTATGTGGCGGTTTCCGGTTCCGCTCGCTAACACCCATCTGCAAGGAATTCGCCATGATTCGTAAGCCCCTGGCCACCGCCAGCCTGCTGGCCATCGCCATCTCCCTCGCCGGCTGCGGTGACGACAAGGACAAGGCCGCTTCGGCGCCGGCTTCCTCGCCGACGCCCGCCAGTAGCGCCGCCACCGCCCCGGCCGCTGCGCCCGTCGCGGCTACCGCCGGCAAATTCGACGAGGCGGAAGCCAAGCAAGTGGTCAGCCACTATGCCGACATGGCCGAAGCGGTATTCAGCGATGCCTTGAGCACGGCGCAGAACCTGCAAAAAGCGGTGGATGCCTTCCTCGCCAACCCCAACGACGACACCCTCAAGGCCGCCCGCGAGGCCTGGCTGGCCGCCCGCACGCCCTATTCCCAGAGCGAAGCCTTCCGCTTCGGCAACCCCGTGGTGGACGACTGGGAAGGCCAGGTCAACGCCTGGCCCCTGGACGAAGGCCTGATCGACTACGTGGTTCCCGACACCGCCCAGGCCCAGGGCAACCCGGCCGCCACCGCCAACATCATCGCCAACACCGAGATCCAGGTCGGCGAAGACAAGATCGACGTGAAGGACATCACCGGCGAGAAGCTGGCCAGCCTGAACGAAGTGGGCGGTTCCGAGGCCAACGTCGCCACCGGCTACCACGCTATCGAATTCCTGCTCTGGGGCCAGGACCTCAACGGCACCGGTCCGGGAGCCGGCAACCGCCCGGCCAGCGATTACCTGGTAGGCGAAGGCGCCACGGGGGGCCACAACGACCGTCGCCGCGCCTACCTCAAGGCGGTGACCGACCTGCTGGTGAGCGACCTGGAAGAAATGGTCGGCCAATGGAAAGCCGGCGTCGCCGACAATTACCGCGCCAAGCTGGAAGCCGAGACGCCCGAAAGCGGCCTGCGCAAGATTTTCTTCGGCATGGGCAGCCTGTCCCTCGGCGAACTGGCCGGCGAGCGCATGAAGGTCTCGCTGGAAGCCAACTCCACCGAGGACGAGCACGACTGCTTCAGCGACGACACCCACCACACCCTCTTCTACAACGCCAAGGGCATCCGCAACGTCTACCTGGGCGAGTACAAGCGGGTCGACGGTACCACCCTGAGCGGCGCCAGCCTGTCCGCCCTGCTGGCCAAGGCGGACGCCCAGGCCGATGCCACTCTCAAGGCCGACCTGGCGGACACCGAGGCCAAGCTGCAGGCCCTGGTGGACAGCGCCGAGAAGAACGGCGTGCACTTCGACCAGTTGATCGCGCCGGACAACGCCTCCGGCCAGCAGATGATCCGCGACGGCATCGCCGCGCTGGTCAAGCAGACCGGCGCCATCGAGCAGGCCGCCGGCAAGCTGGGGATCACCGACCTGAACCCGGATAACGCCGATCACGAGTTCTGATGGGCGCCGTTCGCTGCGGCGCAACGCCGCAGCGAACGGCAGGCGGGCTGGAACGCGCGTCCGACGGGCGTTCCAGCCCCTTCCGGCAAATGCAAATTGCTCTTATTCACGGCGTCCCGGACTGGTAAGCTTGCCGCCTTTCGCGCCGTACTGGATTCCGTCGATGTTCGCCTTACCGGCCCTTCGCCGCTTGCCCGCCCTGATGTTCCTCCTGGGCCTGGCGGCCTGCGATCAGACACCCCGCTTCGCCCGCGCCGAACCGGACGAGGCGCTCTCCGCCGGGGCGGCGACGGTGCGCAAGACTGGCCGCGACGCCTTCTCCAGACCCTCCGCCAACCTGACGCCGGCCCGCCAGTTGGACTTCAGCGTCGGCAACAGTTTCTTCCGCAACCCCTGGGTCATTGCCCCCTCGTCCACCACCGCCCGCGACGGCCTCGGCCCGTTGCTCAACACCAATGCCTGCATGAACTGCCACGTGCGTGACGGGCGCGGCCACCCGCCGGCGGGCGACGACGACATCGCGGTATCCATGCTGGTGCGCCTGTCGATCCCGGCCGAGGCGGATTCGACCCGCCCCACCGCCGAGCGGGCCGCCCTGCTGGAGCGGCTCGGCGTGCTACCCGAGCCCGTCTACGGCGTGCAGTTCCAGGATGCCGCGATCCCCGGCGTCGCCCCCGAGGGACGGGTTCGCCTGGACTACGACTACGTGCCGGTGAGCTTCGCCGATGGCACCCAGGTCGAATTGCGCCGGCCGACCCTGCGCCTCACCCGCCTGGGCTATGGGCCCTTGCACCCAGCGGTGGAAACCTCCGCCCGGGTGGCCCCGCCGATGATTGGCCTGGGCCTGCTGGAGGCCATCCCCGAAGCCGACCTGCTGGCCCACGCCGACCCCGACGACCGAGACGGCGACGGCATTCGCGGCCGCCCCAACCGGGTCTGGGACGATGTCCAGGGCAAAACCGTCATGGGGCGCTTCGGCTGGAAGGCCGGGCAGCCCAGCCTCAACCAGCAGAACGCCCACGCCTTCGCCACCGACATGGGCCTGACCAACGCCGTGCTGCCCCACGACGACTGCACCGAGGCCCAGGAGGCCTGCCGCGTCGCGCCCAATGGCGGCGTCCCGGAGGTGTCCGACCATATCCTCGCCCAAGTGCTGTTCTACACGCGCAACCTGGGCGTGCCGGCCCGCCGCCGGGTGGACGACCCTACGGTCCTGCGGGGCAAGTCGCTGTTCCACGAAGCCGGCTGCCAGCACTGCCACGTGCCGCGCTTCACCACTGCGGCGGATGCCGCCGAGCCCGAACTGGCCAACCAGGTGATCCGCCCCTATACCGACCTGTTGCTGCACGACATGGGCGAGGGTCTGGCCGACCACCGTCGCGAGTTCCAGGCCAGCGGCAGCCAGTGGCGGACCCCACCGCTGTGGGGCATCGGCCTGACCGCCACGGTCAGCGGCCATACTCAGTTCCTCCATGACGGCCGCGCGCGCACCCTGCTGGAGGCGATCCTCTGGCACGGCGGAGAGGCCGAATCGGCCCGGCGCGCCGTCCTCCAGTTCGACGCCGGGCAGCGCGAGGCGCTCCTGGCCTTCCTCAATTCGCTCTGAAGGAGCCCGCATGTTCCGCCCGAAACTGCTGTTCACCAGCCTCGCCGCCATCGTCCTGGGCGCCTGCTCGCCCCAGGACCCCCATGCGCAGACCTCCGCGGCGCTGGCCAAGCAGGTGATCCTGCCAACCTACAGCCGTTGGGTCGAAGCCGACCGGCAACTGGCCGCCAGCGCCCTGGCGTTCTGTTCGGGCCAGATCGAGCTGGACAAGGCGCGCGCCGCCTTCTTCGCCGCCCAGAAGGCCTGGGCCGAGCTGCAACCCCTGCTGGTGGGGCCGCTGGCGGAAGGCAACCGGGCCTGGCAGGTGCAGTTCTGGCCGGACAAGCGGAACCTGGTGGGCCGCCAAGTCGAACAACTGGTCAAGGCGCAGCCGCGGATCGACGCCGACGCCCTGGCCAAGTCCAGCGTGGTGGTGCAGGGCCTCTCGGCCTACGAATACATCCTCTTCGACAGCGCCATCGACATGGCCGACGCCGAGCAGAAGGCCCGCTACTGCCCGCTGCTGGAAGCCATCGCCCAACGCCAGCAACGCCTCGCCGAGGAAATCCTCGCCAGTTGGAACAGCAAGGACGGCATGCTCGATCAGTTGAGCCACTTCCCCAACCAGCGCTACGCCGATTCCCACGAGGCCATTGCGGAAATCCTCCGGGTGCAGGTCACCGCCCTGGACAGCCTGAAGAAGAAACTTGGCGCCCCCCTGGGCCGGCTGAACAAGGGCATCCCCCAGCCCTACCAGGCCGAGGCCTGGCGCAGCCAGAACTCCCTGGCCAGCCTGGGGGCCAGCCTGAGCAGCGCGGAAGTCCTCTGGCGCGGCGTCGATGGTCAGGGCTTACGCCACCTGCTCGGCGACGAGCAGAAGGCCCTGGCGGAGAAGATCGACGCCGCCTACCGCGAGTCCCGCCGGCAATTCGACGCGCTCACCCCGCCGTTGAGCGACCTGCTCGCCAGCGAGGAAGGGCGGGCTCGGCTCAACGCCTTCTACGACAGCCTCAACGTCGTCCACCGCCTGCACGAGGGCGAGCTGGCGCGGGCGCTTAACGTGCAGCTCGGCTTCAACGCCAACGACGGGGACTGAAGCCCGCCGCCCTCGACCCGACCGGACAGGAGCGAATCATGTTGCGACGTCACCTCTCTCACCTCGCCGGCTGGCTGTTCAGCCGCAAAGGGCGCGCGCCCTTGGTGTTGTCCGCCCGGGACGACGCCGACGGCGGCCACTATGCCGTGGGCTATCGGCTCGACGGCAGCCTGGCCTTCTCCACCCGGGTAGCCCAGCGCTGCCACGACATCGTCGAGCACCCGCAGCGGCCCCTGGCCCTGTTCGTCGCCCGTCGGCCCGGTACCCAGAGCTACTGGATCGACCTGCGCGACGGCCGCCTGCTGCAGACCCTCGACTCGCCGGCGGACCGGCACTTCTACGGTCACGGCGTGTTCCACCGGGACGGCGAATGGCTGTACGCCACCGAGAACGACCTGAGCGACCCCGGGCGCGGCGTGCTCGGCGTCTACCGCTTCGACGGCGAGCGCCTGCAACGCCACGCCGAACTGTCCACCCACGGCCTAGGGCCCCACGAAGTCGCCTGGCTGCCGGACGGGGAAACCCTGGTGGTGGCCAACGGCGGCATCCGCACCGAGGCGGAAAGCCGGGTGGAAATGAACCTCCACGCCATGGAGCCGAGCCTGGTGCTGATGCGCCGCGACGGCACGCTGATCTCCAAGGAGACCCTTCCCCAGTCGATGAACAGCGTGCGTCACCTGGCCATCGCCCGCGACGGCACCATCGTCGCCTGCCAGCAATACATGGGCGACGCCGGCGATACCGCCGACCTGCTGGCGATCAAGCGCCCCGGCCAGCCCTTCCGGCCGTTCGCCATGGACGAGACGCAGCGCCAGGGCATGAGCCAGTACACCGCCAGTGTCGCGATCCACGACGACCTGCGCCTGGTGGCGCTGACCGCGCCCCGGGGCAACCGTTTCTTCGTCTGGGACCTGGACAGCGGCGAACTGCGCCTGGACGCGCCGATGCCGGACTGCGCCGGGGTCGGCGCCGTGCGCGAGGGCTTCGTGGTCACCTCCGGGCAAGGCCGCTGCCGTCTATACGACTGCCGCGCCAAGATCATCGCCGGCGAACCGCTACGGCTCCCGGCAGGGCTCTGGGACAATCACCTGCGCCTGGCCTGAGACTGGAGCAACATCGCGCCCGATACCGGGCGCTGGCTATACTCGGAGCACCCTCCCCGGTCCCTTCGAGGCGCGCCATGTCGTTGCAAAATTCCCTGCGAGGCCAGTTTCTCCTGTTGGTGGGCGGCAGCCTGACCCTGGTGCTGACCATCTCCCTCATCTGCTTCCTCCTGCTCTCCCAAGGCATCCGCTCCTATCGGGGTCTGCTCGACGGGCCCCTGGAAATGTCGAACCTGCTGGACCAGGCCAATTTCGACTTCAAGGTACAGGTGCAGGAATGGAAGGATGTGCTTCTGCGTGGCAAGAAGCCGGAGAACCTGGAGAAATACTGGGCCCAGTTCGAGGCCCAGGAAGCCCGCGTCCAGGACGGTCTGGATAAGCTGGTGAGCCTCGCCGAGCGGGAGGGCGACGGCGCGCTGCGGCAACAGATCGTGCAACTGCGGGACGAGCACCGGACCCTCGGCGCCGCCTACCGCAAGGGGCGGGACGCCTTCGTGGCGGCGGGCGCGGACCCGGTGGCCGGCGACCTCGCGGTCCAGGGCATCGACCGGGCCGCGAGCAGCCAGATGAGCGCCCTGGTGGAGCAGTTGCACCAGCATGGCCAGACCGAATCCCAAGCGATCAGCCAGCACGCCGACCGCACCATCACCACCGGGTTGACGGTGATCCTGGTCTCCAGCTTGCTGATCGGCCTGGCCAGCCTGTGGCTGGTGAACCGCCGGTTGATCCTGCCCATCCGCGACCTGATCGAGCACATCGGCCGGCTCAGCCGGGGCGACTTCGCCCGCCACGTCGACACCAGCCGCCGCGACGAACTGGGCAAGCTGGCGGTGGCCGCCAACACCCTGCGGGACTTCCTCGCCGCTACCTTCGAGCGCCTCAAGGGCAGCACCCACGAGCTGGACAACGCCAGCCGGGAATTGAACACCATCGCCGGCCTGATGGCGGAAGGCACCCGCGATCAGTTCTCCCGGACCGATCAGGTCGCCACCGCCATGCACGAGATGTCCGCCACCGCCCAGGAGGTGGCCCGCCACGCCGCCGACGCGGCCCAGGCCGCCGACGAGGCGGATCGCTCGGCGCGCCAGGGGGAGGACGTGATGCGCGCCACCATCGCCACCATTACCGCGGTGCGCAACGAGATCGCCAACACCGCCCAAGTGGTGCGCCAGCTCGAAACGGACAGCGAGCGCATCGGTAAGGTGCTGGAGGTGATTCGCGGCATCGCCGAGCAGACCAACCTGCTGGCGTTGAACGCCGCCATCGAGGCGGCCCGCGCCGGCGAGCAGGGCCGTGGTTTCGCCGTGGTCGCCGACGAAGTGCGCACCCTCGCCCAGCGCACCGCCGAGTCCACCGCCGAGATCCACCAGATCATCGATACGGTGCAGAACGGCGCGGGCAACGCCGTCCGCGCCATCGACAGCGGCCAGCAGCGAAGCGAGGAAAGCGTCGCCCAGGTGACCGAGGCGGGCTCCGTGCTGCAACGCATCACCGGCGCGGTAGAGTCGATCCGCGACATGAACCGTCAGATCGCCACCGCCGCCGAGGAGCAGACCTCGGTGGCCGAGGACATCTCCCGCAACCTCTCGGAAATCACCACCATCGCCACCACCAACGAACAACACGTCCAACGCACCCAGGCCGCCAGCCGCGACCTGCATGGCATGTCCGGCGGGCTCAACGAGCTGACGCGGCGCCTCGGCGGCTGATCGCCTCCTCGTCCGGCCCGGAACGCCGCGAATTCCCGGGCCGGGCGGCCTACTGCCTCGAAACTCGCCAAGCACGTGGCATCCTGCCTGGCCCACGTCGCCAGCGGGCGAAAGCCTTCGTCGCGCCGGCGCAACGTTTTGCAAATGCGACGCTTTGACGGACGTCCTTTATTAGGAATACTGTGTCGCCCGCCTATTCCCAGGCCCCTTCATCCCTGCCCTGCCAAGGAACCGGAATATGTTGCTCCGCCGCATGCTGCTCATGCTGGGCGCCGTAGTGCTCGTGGTGCTCGTCCTCGCCGCCTATAAAGGCTTTTCCATTTACCAGCAGATCCAGACCTTCTCGGCCCCGCAACCGCCCATCAGCGTGTCCGCCGAGGCCGCCGGCGAGCTGGACTGGCAGAGTCGGATGCCGGCCATCGGCACCCTGCGCGCCTACCAGGGCGTCGACCTCACCGTGGAGGTCAGCGGCACCGTGCAGGACGTGCTGTTCAAGTCAGGGGAAAAGGTCAGCCTGAACCAGCCCCTGATCCAGATGGACAGCGACGTGGAGCGGGCCAGCCTGGCCACGGTGGAAGCGCAGCTGGGCCTGGCGCGCCTGGAATACGAGCGAGGCCGCAACCTGGTCAGCCGGCAGACCATTTCCAAGAGCGAGTTCGACCGCCTTTCCGCCGAACTGCAAAAGGGCAACGCCAGCGTCGCCCAGTTGAAGGCCAGCCTGGACAAGAAGCGCATCCTCGCGCCTTTCGCCGGGACCATCGGTATCCGCCGCGTCGATGTCGGCGACTTCCTTTCCTCCGGCACCATCATCGCCACCCTGCAGGACCTGTCGCGCCTCTACGTCGACTTCTACTTGCCGGAACAGAGCGTGCCCAAGCTGGCCATCGGTCAGAAGGTGCAGATTTCCGTGGCGGCCTACCCGGGCGAGACCTTCATCGGCGCCATCAACGCCTTGAACCCGAAGGTGGAAAGCAGCACGCGCAACGTGCAGGTGCGCGCCCTGCTGGACAACCCGGACAGCAAGCTGCTGCCAGGCATGTTCGCCAACCTGGAGGTCCTGCTGCCGGACGTGCGCAAGCGCGTCGTGCTGCCGGAAACCGCCATCGCCTACACCCTCTACGGCAACTCGGTCTATGTGATCGTCGAGAAGAAGGACGAGCACGGCCAGGCGCAGCGGGACGACAAGGGGCAACCCTACCTGGTCGTGGAGCGCCGCTTCGTCCGCACCGGCGAGCGCCGGGGTGGCAAGGTGGTGATCCTCGAAGGCATCGCCGTCGGCGAGCAAGTGGTCACCTCGGGCCAATTGAAACTGGATAACGGCTCCCACGTGGTCATCGCCAGCGAAGCGCCGAAGGCCGCCCAGGACACCCCGGCCAAGGCAGGCTGACGCCGCCCGGCCCAAAGGAACTCACCATGGCTTTTACCGATCCGTTCATCCGCCGCCCGGTGCTGGCCAGCGTGGTCAGCCTGCTGATCGTGCTGCTCGGCTTCCAGGCCTTCAACAAGCTGGTCATCCGCCAGTACCCGCAGATGGAGAACGCCCTGATCACGGTGACCACCTCCTACCCGGGGGCGAACGCCGAGACCATCCAGGGCTACATCACCCAGCCCCTGCAGCAGAGCCTGGCGAGCGCGGAAGGCATCGACTACATGACCTCGTCGAGCCAGCAGAACCTGTCGATCATTTCCATCTACGCGCGCATCGGGGCCAACTCCGACCGCCTGTTCACCGAGTTGCTGGCCAAGGCCAACGAGGTGAAGAACAAGCTGCCCCAGGACGCCGAGGACCCGGTGCTGCAGAAGGAAGCGGCCGACTCCACCGCGCTGATGTACATCAGTTTCTACAGCGACAAGCTGAGCAACCCGCAGATCACCGACTACCTGTCCCGGGTCGTGCAACCCAAGCTGGCCACCCTGCCGGGCATGGCCGAGGCGGAAATCCTCGGCAACCAGGTGTTCGCCATGCGGCTCTGGCTGGACCCGGTGAAGATGGGCGCCTACGGCATCACCGCCAGCGACGTGAGCGAGGCGGTGCGCAAGTACAACTTCCTCTCCGCCGCCGGCGAGGTGAAGGGCGAGTACGTGGTGACCAGCATCAACGCCACCACCGACCTGAAATCGCCGGAAGCCTTCGCCGCCATCCCGGTGAAGACCCAGGGCGACAGCCGGGTGCTGATCGGCGATATCGCCCGGGTGGAAATGGGCGCCGAGACCTACAACGCCATCAGCTCGTTCGACGGCATTCCCTCGGTGTACATCGGCATCAAGGGCACCCCCAGCGCCAACCCGCTGGACGTGATCAAGCACGTGCGGGCGCTGATGCCGGAACTGGAGGCTCAACTGCCGCCGGACCTCAAGGTGTCCATCGCCTATGACGGCACGCGCTTCATCCAGGCATCCATCGACGAGGTGGTGAAGACCCTCGGCGAGGCGGTGCTGATCGTCATCGTGGTGGTCTTCCTGTTCCTTGGGGCCTTCCGTTCGGTGCTGATCCCGGTGATCACCATCCCGCTGTCCATGATCGGCGTGCTGTTCTTCATGCAGACGATGGGCTATTCGATCAACCTGCTGACCCTGCTGGCCATGGTACTGGCCATCGGCCTGGTGGTGGACGACGCCATCGTCGTGGTGGAGAACATCCACCGTCACATCGAGGAGGGCAAGACGCCGTTCGACGCAGCCCTCGAAGGGGCCCGAGAGATTGCCGTGCCGGTGATCTCCATGACCATCACCCTGGCGGCGGTCTACGCCCCCATCGGTTTCCTCGAGGGCCTGACGGGCGCGCTGTTCCGCGAGTTTGCCCTGACCCTGGCCGGCGCCGTGGTGATCTCGGGAGTCGTCGCGCTGACCTTGTCGCCGATGATGTGCTCGCGCCTGCTGCGCCACGAGGAGAACCCCTCGGGCCTGGCCCATCGCCTGGACCAGATTTTCGAGCGCCTCAAACACCGCTACCAGCGCATGCTCCACGGTACCCTGAACACCCGGCCGGTGGTGATGGTGTTCGCGGTGATCGTGTTGTGCCTGATCCCGGTGCTCCTGATGTTCACCAAGAACGAACTGGCGCCCGACGAGGACCAGGGCGTCGTGTTCCTCATGGCCAACGCGCCGCAGCCGACCAACCTGGACTACCTGAACAAGTACACCGATGAGTTCGTGAAAATCTTCCAGGAATTCCCCGAGTACTATTCGTCCTTCCAGATCAATGGCTACGACGGCGTGCAATCGGGGATCGGCGGCTTCCTGCTCAAGCCGTGGGACGAGCGCGACCGCACCCAGATGGAGCTGCTGCCGCAGGTGCAGGCGCGCCTGAATCAGATTCCCGGCCTGCAGATCTTCGGCTTCAACCTGCCTTCCCTGCCGGGCACCGGTGAAGGGCTGCCGTTCCAGTTCGTGATCAACACGCCGAACGACTACGAGTCGTTGTTGCAGGTGACCGAGCGGATCAAGCAGCGCGCCCAGGCTTCCGGCAAGTTCGCCTTCCTCAATGTCGACCTGGCCTTCGACAAACCCGAGGTAGTGGTGGAGATCGAGCGGGAGAAGGCCGCCCAGATGGGCGTGTCGATGCAGGACCTGGGCAGCACCCTGGCGGTGCTGCTGGGCGAGGGCGAGATCAACCGCTTCACCATCGAGGGTCGCAGCTACAAGGTGATCGCCCAGGTGGAGCGCGCCTACCGGGACAACCCGGGCTGGCTGGATAACTACTACGTGCGTAGCGAGAGCGGCCAAATGGTGCCGTTGTCGACGCTGATCCGGGTCCACGACAGCGCCCGGCCGACGCGCCTGAAGCAGTTCCAGCAACTCAACTCGGCGATCATCGAGGGCTTCCCCCTGGTGAGCATCGGCGAGGCCCTGGAAACGGTTCAGCAGATCGCCCGGGAAGAAGCACCGCGAGGCTTCGGCTTCGACCATGCCGGGGCCACGCGGCAATACGTGCAGGAAGGGGCGGCGCTGTACGTCACCTTCGCCCTGGCGCTGGCGATCATCTTCCTGGTGCTGGCCGCCCAGTTCGAGAGCTTCCGGGACCCGCTGGTGATCCTGGTGACGGTGCCGCTGTCGATCTGCGGGGCCTTGCTGCCACTGTTCCTCGGCTGGTCGAGCATGAACATCTACACCCAGGTGGGCCTGGTGACTCTGATCGGCCTGATCAGCAAGCACGGCATCCTGATCGTCGAGTTCGCCAACCAGTTGCGCCGGGAAAAGGGCCTGGGAGTACGCGAGGCCGTCGAGGAAGCCGCCTCCATTCGCCTGCGACCGGTGCTGATGACCACTGCGGCGATGGTGTTCGGCATGGTGCCGCTGATCCTGGCGACCGGGGCCGGAGCGGTGAGCCGTTTCGACATCGGCTTGGTGATCGCCACCGGCATGTCCATCGGCACGCTGTTCACCCTGTTCGTGCTGCCCTGCGTCTACACCCTGCTGTCCAAGCCGGACGCCCACCAGCCGGTGAACACGCCCGCCGCGACCCACTGAGCAAACGGCCCGGCGCGCGTTTGGAACGCGCCGGGCCGTTTTACTCAGGAAGAAAAGTCAGTCGGCGATGCCGTAGCCCTGGGACAGGCCGAACATCAGCAACAGCAATTGCCGGTCCGGCACGGCGGCCGCCCGCACGGCGCGGCCAGCGGGTGGCAACAGGCAGGCGCTGGCCTGCTCGCCCAGGCTGATGATGCGCGGCGCGGGCTCCTGCCACGTCGCAGCAGCCAGGGAAGCCATCGCCAGCGCACCGACGAGAAACAAACCTCGGGTCAGTTCTAGTTTCATGCCTGCAACCCTTTGATTGTGCTGCCGAACACGGTCTGGTAACCGTAGATCATGGTGGCCCATTCCGTATCGCTCCACGACGAATGGCGGCGTAATTGCCGCAAGTCGTGCTGGGCGGCCCGAGACCGACTCAAGCGTCGGCGGCTTTTTTCCAGGTCCAGCAGCGCCACTTCGATCACGGCCGCCCCTTGGGACAAGTCGTCGTCCACCTTGACGAACACATGCTTGTCATACAGGCAGCCGTGCTGCCAGCGGCTTTGATGCATGCGCGCCAGGGTGATGCCAATGCGCCGCAGCACCTCGGCATGCAACGCCTCGCCCCAGCGCTCGCGAGCACCGGCGGCGTACCAGCTGGGCAAGTCGACGAACCCCTCCAGGGCCTCGCTCACCAGCAGCGCATGCCACCCGCTATCGTCGCGCCGGCTGCCACAGAAAACCAGGCGCGGCACCCGCACGCCCAAGGCGCTCAAGGCGCACAGGGCATCCCGCTCGCGCAACACCGTGGGCCGTCCCCAGGGATAGCGGAGGCTGCGGTAGACATGCCCGACCTGCCGCTTGGCGTAGACCAAACGGCCCTCCGCGTGCAGGCGCTGGACGCCGCTCTCGCCGCCGCGCCGGCGGTTCGGCGCCTCGACCCATTCGCCCTGCCGCTGCCACCACTGCTCGAACGATTCGACCTCATGGGCGCAGCACGCACCTTCGACTTCCATGAACACCTTCCGCTCTGCTTTTTGTTTTCTGAACTCGGCCCGACAGGCCCAGCGGTCGCCCGCTCCGTTGGCGGGGTACCGTTCGCGCGCCCGGAGACGCCATGCCGCCCTGCCCAAGACGCCTCCGCGCGCCTGATCGGCGTCATGGATGGGTGCCCAGCCTGAACGCAACCGGCAGCTTGGGGCAAGCGCTGTCCATCCGATGTCAACGGCGCGTGAAAAATCCGTGAATGTGCGACCGCCAAGGCGGCGGCTGACAGTTTTTTCACGTGCCGTTCACGGTGCCATGACGCCCGGGTCCCTAGATTGAGCTGACCATCATCACCTGGGTCGCTTCCATGTCGCTCCCGCGCTCCGCTCCCATGCGTTTCCTGATCCTGATCCTGGGCTGCTGGCTGGCGGTGTTCGCCGCCACCCGAGGCATCCTGCTGGTCGCCCATTGGCGCGATGCCGCCGCCAGCCCTTTGGCAGCACTGGATATCGTCTTGACCGGCCTGGCCTACGACATCGGGTTCCTTGCCTACTCGGCGCTGCCCCTGGGGCTGATGCTGCTGACCTGTCCGGCGCGGCTGTGGCGGACAGGCCCTGTTCGAACCGGCCTGACGACCCTGTTGTTCCTGAGCCTCTATGCCATGCTTTTCACGGCGGTGGCGGAGTGGCTGTTCTGGGACGAATTCGGGGTGCGCTTCAACTTCATCGCGGTGGACTATCTCGTCTACTCCGACGAGGTCCTGCACAACATCCTGGAGTCATACCCGGTCTTCACCCTGCTCGGCGCCATCGGCGTGACCGCCCTGGCCCTGACCTGGCTGCTCCGCCGCCCCCTGCGCGCCGCCCTGGACGCCCCGGTGCCGCCCTACGGCCCGCGCCTGGTCGGCGGCGCCCTGATGATGGGCCTGGTGGCCCTGTCCGCCGCCGCCCTGGACCAGGGACACCCGCGCGGCCTGGGAGGCAATCCCTATCGTCGGGAACTGGCGAGCAACGGGCCTTATCAGTTCTTCGCCGCGTTCCGCAATAACGAGCTGGACTACCGCCAGTTCTACAGCAGCCTGCCCTCGCAACGGGTCGCCGGGCTGATTCGCGGCGAACTGGACCAGGACCGCGCGACCTTCGTCGGCCAGGATCCGCTGGACATCCGCCGCATCATCGACAACCCGGGCACGCCCAAGCCCCTGAACGTGGTGCTGGTCACCATCGAAAGCCTCAGCGCCCGCTACCTCGGCGCCTTCGGCGACCCTCGGGGCCTGACGCCGAATCTCGACGCCCTGAGTCGCCAGAGCCTGTTCTTCACGAACTTCTATGCCACCGGCACCCGCACCGATCGAGGGCTGGAAGCGATCACCCTGTCGGTCCCGCCGACCCCCGGTCGCTCCATCGTCAAGCGCATCGGCCGTGAGAGCGGCTTCGCCAGCCTCGGCCAGCAGCTTTCGGCCGAGGGCTACGACAGCGCCTTCGTCTATGGCGGGCGGGGCTATTTCGACAACATGAATGCGTTCTTCAGCGGCAATGGCTACCGGATCGTCGACCAAAGCAGCGTGCCGGAGGCCCAGATTAGCTTCAAGAACGCCTGGGGCATGGCCGACGAGGATCTCTACCGACAGACCTTGACCCTTGCCGACGCCGATCACCAGGCGGGGAAACCGTTCTTCCTGCACTTGATGACCACGTCTAATCACCGTCCCTACACCTACCCGGACGGGCGTATCGACATCCCCTCGGGCAAGGGGCGCGAAGGCGCGGTGAAATACACCGACTGGGCCATCGGCGACTTCCTCGCCAAGGCCCGCCAGAAGCCTTGGTTCGACAACACCCTGTTCATCTTCGTCGCCGACCACTGCGCCGGCAGCGCTGGGATGCAGGACCTGCCGGTGGATAACTACCACATCCCACTGTTCGTCTATGCACCCAAGTGGATCCAGCCCCGGGTCGACGGCGACCTGGCCAGCCAGATCGATATCGCCCCGACCTTGCTGGGCCTGCTCGGCCGCGACTACACCTCCACCTTCTTCGGCCGCGATCTGCTGGACCCGGAAACCAAGCGGCGTCCCGCCCGGGTGCTGATCGGCAACTACCAGCACCTGGGGCTTTTCGACGGGCGCGACCTGGCGATCCTCAGTCCGCAACGGCTGATCCGCCGGCACGACGATGCCCTGGGTAACAGCACGGAGCGCCGGGCCCAGAACGACGATGCCCTGGTGCAGCGGGACATCGCTTACTACCAGGCCGCCAGCTACGGCTATAGCAAGCACTTGCTGGCTTGGCGCCCGCAGGATACCGGCGACCAACGCCTGAGCAGCCGCTGAGGAGCCCACCATGCCCACCGTTTCCCGTCCGCTTCCCCTGGGTTGGGCCTTCGGCCTGCCTCTGGGCCTGGCCGCGCTGTTACTGATCGTCGAGCCGACCCGCCTGGACTTCGCCTTGGCCGACTATTTCTACCAGCCCGGGACCGGCGGCTTCGTCGGCCGGCACAGCGCCTTGCTGGAGAACGTTTTCCATGATCGCGTCAAACAGGCGGTCATCCTCCTCGGTGTGCTGGCCCTGCTGGGCCTGGCGCTGAGCCTGTTGCGCCCCGCCTGGGCCCACCTGCGGCGCCCACTGGGCTATTTGGTACTGGCGATGGGCCTGTCCACCGCCATCGTGCCGCCGTTGAAGACCCTCACCGGCGTGCAATGCCCTTGGAGCTTGAGCCGCTATGGCGGCACCGAGACCTATAGCGCGCTGCTGTCCCCCCGACCCGCCACCGACAAGCCGGGCCGCTGCTGGCCCGGCGGCCACGCCAGCAGCGGCTTCGCCCTGTTCGCGTTGTACTTCATCTGGCGCGACCGGCGCCCGCGCGTGGCGCGTCTCGCTTTTGCCGGCGCGCTGCTGCTGGGCTGCATACTGTCCGGCGCACGCATGATGCAGGGCGCGCACTTTCTCTCCCATAACCTGTGGACCGCGATCTTCGACTGGCTGATCTGCCTTGGCCTGTATCGAGCCCTGCTCTACCGCGCCGCGCCGGCGAGCCCCCGCGCCAAGCCTATCGCCGCCGCCCTCGCTCCGGTCGAGTGAGGATGACCGAAGCAGGCATCGAGAAACGCCCATGAAAAAGCCCCGCTTGTGCGGGGCTTTTTCATGCCACCCGCTCCGGTCGCGCACGCATGCGCACAGTGAGCATTCGGAGGCGGCCGGGTCTCGCACTGGAAATGAAAAGCCCCGCGCGAGGCGGGGCTTTTCATGACGCGGGTGGAGCGACTTACATCATGCCGCCCATGCCACCCATGCCGCCCATGTCCGGCATGGCCGGAGCGGCCTTGTCTTCCGGAATGTCTGCGATCATCGCTTCGGTGGTGATCATCAGGCTACCGATCGAGGTGGCTGCCTGCAGCGCGGTACGGGTCACCTTGGCCGGGTCGAGGATACCCATTTCGATCATGTCGCCATAGGCGTCGGTCGCGGCGTTGAAGCCGAAGTTGCCGGAGCCCTGCTTGACCTTGTCGACCACCACGCTCGGCTCGCCGCCCGCGTTGGCGACGATCTGGCGCAGCGGAGCCTCGACGGCGCGACGCAGCAGCGCGATACCGACGTTCTGGTCTTCGTTGTCGCCCTTGAGGTTCTCGATGGCCTGCAGGGCACGCACCAAGGCAACGCCACCGCCGGGGACCACGCCTTCCTCGACGGCCGCACGGGTAGCGTGCAGGGCGTCTTCGACGCGGGCTTTCTTCTCTTTCATCTCAACTTCGGTGCCCGCGCCGACCTTGATCACGGCAACCCCGCCAGCCAGCTTGGCCAAGCGCTCTTGCAGCTTCTCGCGGTCGTAGTCGGAGGTGGTTTCCTCGACCTGCTTGCGGATCTGGGCCACGCGCGACTCGATGTCGGACTGCTGGCCGGCGCCGTCGATGATGGTGGTGTTTTCCTTGTTTAGCACGACGCGCTTGGCGTTACCCAGGTGCTCCAGGGTAGCGCTTTCCAGGCTCAGGCCGACTTCCTCGGAAATCACGGTACCGCCAGTGAGGATGGCGATGTCCTGCAGCATGGCCTTGCGACGATCACCAAAGCCCGGTGCCTTGACGGCGGCGACCTTGACGATGCCACGCATGTTGTTCACCACCAGGGTGGCCAGGGCTTCGCCCTCGACGTCCTCGGCGACGATCAGCAGCGGGCGACCGGCCTTGGCGACGGCTTCCAGTACCGGGAGCATTTCGCGGATGTTGGAAATCTTCTTGTCCACCAGCAGGATCATCGGGCTGTCCAGCTCGGCGACCATGGTGTCCGGCTTGTTGATGAAGTAGGGCGACAGGTAGCCACGGTCGAACTGCATGCCTTCGACCACGGACAGTTCGTTCTCCAGGCCCGAGCCTTCCTCGACGGTGATGACGCCTTCCTTGCCGACCTTCTCCATCGCCTCGGCGATGATCTGGCCGATGGATTCGTCAGCGTTGGCGGAGATGGTGCCGACCTGAGCGATGGCCTTGGAGTCGGCGCACGGCTTGGACAGGTTCTTCAGCTCGGCGACGATGGCGATGGTGGCCTTGTCGATGCCGCGCTTGAGGTCCATCGGGTTCATGCCGGCGGCGACGGCCTTCAGGCCTTCGTTGACGATGGCCTGAGCCAGCACGGTCGCGGTGGTGGTGCCGTCACCGGCGGCGTCGTTGGCCTTGGAGGCAACGTCCTTGACCAGTTGCGCGCCCATGTTCTCGAACTTGTCCTTCAGCTCGATTTCCTTGGCGACGGATACGCCGTCCTTGGTGATGGTCGGCGCGCCGAAGGACTTGTCCAGCACGACGTTGCGGCCTTTCGGGCCGAGCGTGGCCTTGACCGCGTCGGCCAGTACGTTCACGCCGACGAGCATTTTCTTGCGAGCGGAATCGCCGAATTTGACTTCTTTAGCAGCCATTGTGATTGTTCCTCGATTCTGAATAGGGGTACGGAGATTCGCGGGATCAGGCTTCGATGACAGCGAGGATTTCGCTCTCGCCCATCACCAGCAGGTCTTCGCCATCGACCTTCACGGTGTTGCTGCCGGAATACGGGCCGAACACCACTTTGTCGCCGACCTTGACGGCCAGCGGACGGACTTCGCCGTTGTCCAGCACGCGACCGGTGCCTACCGCGACGACTTCGCCACGATTCGGTTTCTCGGCAGCGGAACCCGGCAGCACGATGCCGCCCGCGGTCTTGGTTTCTTCTTCGCTGCGACGGATCACGACGCGGTCATGCAGAGGACGAAGCTTCATTGTCGATCTCTCCCAATTAGTGATTTCAGCGGCCGGTTCGGGAACCGGCGGGTTAGCAAAATCCGGCGGTGCCGGGTGCGGCCCGCTGAGCGGACCGCGGAAGACGGACTGTCGCGCACGACAGCGACCTTTCGGTGACCGCTTACATAGGGGCGTCGGGAATCATTTCAAGGGCGGGGCGTAAAAATTTTTCGCCCGCCTTCGCCGCCCTGGGGCGATGGACGGCGGCGAGGGCGACCGGGCGATCAGTCGTGGCGGCGGTATTCGCCCTCGATGATGCGCGGCCGGGTGTCTTCGGGACGTGGCGAGGCTTCGCCCTGGAACGTCCGGCCACCGGTCATCCGGGCCTCCAGGCGACCGAGCAGCACGCGCAGCAGCAGGCGGCGGGTGAAGGGCAGCACGCAGAGCAGGCCGACGATGTCGCTGATGAAGCCGGGCAGGATCAGCAGGCCGCCGCCCAGGGCCATCATCAAGCCCTCGAGCATCGCCCCCTCGGGCCGCTCGCCGCGCATCAGGCGCTCGCGGGCGTTCCAGGCGGTGGACACCCCGACGATTCGCAGCAACAGGCTGCCCAGGATCGCGGAAAGCAGCAGCAATGCCAGGGTGGGGAAGACCCCGATGGCGGCGCCGACCTTGATCAGCACCGCCAGTTCGAGAATCGGGAAGAGCAGGAATACCGCGACGAACACACGCATGAAAACTCCTCGGAAGAACCGCTTCCGGTCGTGCTTAGATGCCCGGCGGCGCGCCTGAATTCAAGTCTGGCGAACGTCACCGAGCGGACCGGGGGCCGCCAAGCCCGTCGCGCCGCGGGCTGCGCGCGGTTCCCGGCAATGTTACAGGATATGCGTCAGCCTTCCCGGGCGGGCCATTGCGTCGCGCGGGCGAGTGCCACCAGCGCCTGTCGCGCCGCCCCGGGGTTGGCGCACGGCTGGGGGAACGGCAACCAGTGCAGCGCCTGGCCGATCCGCAGGTGGAAGCCTTCGCTGTCGATGCCGACCATCTCCGCCGGCGATATCTGGGGCAGGCCGGCCAAGGCGACGTAGTGGGCGATCGCCGCCGCGTGATCGGCGTTCATGTGGGCCAGCATGCCCGCCCCCGCCTCGCCGTAGAACGGGTTGGCCAGGGTCAACGCGTTGATCCAGTGAATCTCCCCGAAACCACCAATGTAGCGGCTGCGCACCGGCTCCAGGGCCCAGAAATCGAAATCGTGGGTGCGGTGGTAGTCGACGGCCTGGGGGAAATAGCGGTAGTACTGCGCCGCCGCCTCGGCGATCCGCGCGTCGTCCCGCAGCGGGCGCGCCTCGGCCAGCACGGTCAGGCGCCCGGCGGCCTGCACATCCGCCGCGCCGCGCTCGCCCACCAGCAGCGAGCACTTGCCGTCCTTCTGCAGGTTGTGGGTGTGCTGGGCGATGCGGCTGATGAGGATCAAGGGCCGGCCCTCGCCGTCCAGGCAGTACGGCACCACCGAACCGAAGGGGAAGCCGGGCATGGCCTTGGAGTGGGTGGAAAGCACCCCCTGGTATTCCTTGAGTAGCATTTCTCGGGCATTCTGAGCCGCTTTTTCGCTCACCTTCAGACTCCTCGCGACGATCCGGACGCAACGGAAAAAGGCGACCAGCATAACGGGTTGCCGCGTGGGCGGGGACCCAGCACATCGATTCGAGGAGGTTGCCATGCAACTCAAGGACAAAGTGATCATCGTCACCGGCGGCGGCCAGGGGCTCGGCCGGGCCATGGGCGAATACCTGGCCGCCAAGGGCGCGCGCCTGGCGCTGGTGGACCTCAACCAGGAGAAGCTCGACGAAGCCGTGGCGGCCTGCGAGGCGGCCGGTGGCGAAGCGCGCGCCTACCTCTGCAACGTGGCCAGCGAAGAGCAGGTGACGCGCATGGTCGCCCAGGTGGCCGAGGACTTCGGCGCGCTCCACGGCCTGGTGAACAATGCCGGCATCCTGCGCGACGGCCTCACCGTCAAGGTCAAGGACGGCCAACTGAGCACCCTGAGCCTGGCCCAGTGGCAGGCCGTGATCGACGTCAACCTGACCGGTGTCTTCCTCTGCACCCGCGAAGTGGCGGCGAAGATGATCGAACTGAAGAGCGCGGGCGCCATCGTCAACATTTCCTCGATCTCCCGCGCGGGCAACATGGGCCAGGCCAATTATTCCGCCGCCAAGGCCGGGGTGGCCGCCGATACCGTGGTGTGGGCCAAGGAGCTGGCGCGCTACGGCATCCGGGTGGCGGGCGTGGCGCCCGGCTTCATCGAGACCGAAATGACCGCCGGGATGAAGCCCGAGGCGCTGGAGAAAATGACCGCCGGCATTCCCCTGCGGCGCATGGGCAAGCCGGTGGAAATCGCCCACTCGGTCGCCTACATCTTCGAGAACGACTATTACACCGGGCGCATCCTCGAACTCGACGGCGGCCTGCGGCTGTAAGCATCGCGCGTCGCTCACGACTTGGGCGATGGGATTGGCGCTCCGCCGGCGGCGGAGCGCCATAGCGGGAAAGGCGCGGCGTCGAGCCGCGCCCTGTCGTCACCAGCCGACGCCGAAGCCGACGGTGTAGCGGGTCTCGTCCAGTTCGCCCTCTGCCCCGCTGACCAAGTCCTTCTCGGCCTTCATGTTCAGGGAGGCCCAGTCCGTGACCTTGTAGCGCAGGCCGACTTCCGCATCCAGGGTGTAGTCGGCCACGCTGCCCAGGGGCTTGCCGAGCTCACCGTTGCTGAACAGCTCGAACGCCTTGCCGATCAGGTAGCGGTTGTAGTCCCACTTCATGCCCAGGGCGTAGAAGTTCTCCTTTTCCCCGGTGTCGTACTCGTGGTCGGTGCGGTTGAGCAGCGTGGCCACGGAGAAGGCGCCCAGTTCGTTATCCCAGAACTGGTAGCCAGGGCCGGTACCCAGGGTGCGCTGGCGACGCAACTCCTCGAGCTTGTCGCGCTTGTATTCCGCGCGTCCCTGCCAGAACCAGTGCTCGTCGAGGAAGCGGTCCAGGGCGTACTCGGCGCTCCAGTTGTCGGTGGTCTTCTCGTCGTCCTGGAACTCCCGGTTGTACTCGCCCTTGGCATTGTGCCGCCACAGACCATGGCGCGCGGAGGTCTTGAAGTCGACATCGTAGTCGTCGGTGTCCTTCTCGGCGCGCTTGTAGTCCAAGGACACGTCGATGTTGCCCTTCCAGGTCAGGTCCTGGATCAGCGGCTTGGGCTTGAGCATTTGCTCGATGCTGGCCAGTTCGACGGTCCTGGGCGTCTCGCCGTCAGCGATCACCACCGCGCCGGCCTCGGCGGGCTTGAGGGACTTGACCAGCACGCCGTCCAGGTTCTTCTGGCCTTCCTGGCGGACCAACAGGTCATGGGTGGTTTCCAGGGTGGCGACCTTCTTCCAGTCGAGCTGGATCGACCCGCCGTATTCCGTCTGCAGCGACAGCTTGCCGCCATCGAAGACCTTGATGGTGCCGGTCAGGCGATCGCCGTTCTTCATCCAGACAGTGTCGGCGAGCAACGGCGTGGAAAGGGATGCGAGGGAAAGGCACACAAGGGTTCTGGACAACATAAGCGCTTACGCCCCAGGGTTCGCGAAAAACCGGGCATTATCCGCAAGCCCGGCGCCAGAGCAACGACAGACTGACCGTCGGGAGCGGGAATCGGTTCCCAAGCCACCGCCGCGCTCGCCCGATGGATTTTCCGGGCGACGCCGCGTCCCCGGCTCGCTAGGATCGCGCGGCAACCCCCTCGGCCCGGAGCGCCCATGCCCACGATGGATCCACAGGACCCGCCGGCTTTCTCCCCGGACAGCCCGGCGGCCCGCCGCGAGGCCCTGTACCTGACTCTGGCCCAGGTGCCGCCGGGTCGGGTCGTCAGCTATGGCCAGCTCGCCGACCTGGCGGGGCTTGGACGCGCCGCCCGCTGGGTCGGGCGCGTGCTCGGCCAGTTGCCGGACGGCACCGCCCTGCCCTGGCACCGGGTGGTCGGCGCGGGCGGACGCATGAGCCTTGCGGCGGGAACCCCGTCCGGAACGGAACAACGGGCACGCCTGCGGGCCGAAGGCGTAACCCTTCGAAACGATCGGGTGGACATGCGTCGCCACGGCTGGCATCCCATGCCGCCCAGCGGTTAGAGTGCGCGCTTCGTAGACCCGTGTTACCCGGAATCCCACGCCCCATGCCTCATCGTACCTGGCGCGCCGCCCTGGCCGCCTACGCCAGCCCCGCCACGCTGGTCATGCTGCTGCTGGGGTTCGCCGCCGGCCTGCCCTATATGCTGGTGTTCTCCACCTTGTCGGTGTGGCTACGGGAAGCCGGTGTGTCGCACCAGGCGATCGGCTATGCCAGCCTGATCGGCCTCGCCTACGCCTTCAAGTGGGTGTGGTCGCCGCTGCTCGACCAGTGGCGCCTGCCGTTGCTGGGCAAACTGGGGCGCCGCCGTTCCTGGCTGGCCCTGTCGCAAATCCTCGTGGGGCTCGGCCTGATCGGCATGGCCTTGTGCGACCCCCAGCAGCACTTGTCCTGGCTGATCGCCATCGCCGTGGTGGTGGCCTTCGCCTCGGCGACCCAGGACATCGCGGTGGACGCCTACCGCCTGGAGATCGTCGACGACAGCCGCCAGGCCGCCCTCGCCGCCAGCTACATGACCGGTTATCGGGTCGCCGCGTTGCTGGCCACCGCCGGAGCGCTGTACTTCGCCGAGTGGTTCGGCTCCACCGACCACCACTACAAGCACGGCGCCTGGGCCAGTACCTACCTGATCTTCGCGCTGATGATGGTGCCGGCGCTGATCACCTGCCTGTTGATGCGCGAGCCGCCGGTGCCGTTGCGCACCCAGCGGGCGGCGGCGCGCTTCGGCCTGTGGCGGCAAATGATGTCGGTGTTCGTGCTGATCGTGCTGCTGGTCTCGGTGCCGGCGTTGTTCACCCAGCTCTACAACACCGATTTCCACGCCGCGCTATTCGAGGGCAACGACCCGTCGATCCTCATCACCGAGGATCGCGCGTTCCTGCGGGCGCTGCTCTATGCCATCCTCACCGGCTTCTGCCTGTCGAGCCTGGGCCGTCGCAGCCTGGCCCCGGTGCTCACCCCGGTCAACGACTTCATACGGCGCTACCGCTGGCATGCCCTGCTGATGCTCGGGTTGATCGCCACCTATCGCATGTCGGACACGGTGATGGGCGTGATGGCCAACGTGTTCTATATCGACCTGGGCTTCACCAAGGACCAGATCGCCAGTGTCAGCAAGGTCTTCGGCCTGATCATGACCCTGGTGGGAGCGGGCCTGGGCGGGGTCTTGATCGTGCGTTTCGGCATCCTGCCGATCCTGTTCGTCGGCGGCGTCGCCTCGGCCACCACCAACCTGATGTACGCGGTGCTGGCGGACATGGGGCCGCACCTGAACATGCTCATCCTGACCATTTCCTGCGACAACTTCAGCGCCGGGTTGGCCACCGCGGCGTTCGTCGCCTACCTATCGAGCCTGACCAACCTGAAGTTCTCGGCGACCCAGTACGCCCTGCTCAGCTCGATCATGCTGCTGCTACCCCGGCTGATCGGCGGCTACTCCGGGGCGATCGTCGAGAAACTCGGCTACGAGCGCTTCTTCGCCTTCACCGCGGTGCTCGGCCTGCCGACCCTGCTGCTGATCGCCCTGCAATGGGCCCGCGAACGGCGCAGCCCCTTGCAGGACCAGAGCCTTGAGACGCCACCGGCGGAAGCCCCGGCCTCCGCCGCGCCTGCCGTGGCCAGCGAAAGCGAGGCCCGCTGAAGACCGCTAGGCGACGGGCCCCGGCGGCGCGGCCCGCTCCGGACCCGGAGCGCCATGGCGCTCGCCGTCCATGACCCGCACGATGCGGTTCGGCAGCGCGATGTCCACGCCCACGGCCCGCAGGCGGTCACGGATCTCCTCGTTGAAGCGGAAGGTCACCGGCCAGAAATCGCCATTGGATGTCCACAGGCGCAGGGACAGGGTGATGGCGTTCTCTCCCAGGGCGGCCACCACCGTCACCGGCGCCGGCTCCTTGAGCACCCGCGGGTCGTCGGCCATCTCCAGCAGCACGTGCCGCGCGCGGTCCAGGTCGGCGTCGTAGGGCACCTTGATATCGAAGACGATCTGCCGCGTGGCCTGCCGCGAGGTGTTGGTGATGATCCCGTTGGACAGGCTGCCGTTGGGCACCACCACGGTCTTGTTATCGCCGGTACGCAGCACGGTATGGAAGATCTGGATGCTGTCCACCGTCCCGCTGACGCCCTGGGCCTCGATCCAGTCGCCGATGCGGAAAGGCCGGAACAGCAGGATCAGCACCCCGCCGGCGAAGTTCGCCAGGCTGCCCTGCAACGCCAGGCCGACCGCCAGGCCGGCGGCGCCGATGGCAGCGATGAAGGAGGTGGTCTCGATACCGATCATCGAGGCCACGCTGATCAGCAGCAGCACCTTGAGGGCGACATTCGCCAGGCTGCCGATGAAGCTTTCCAGCGCGGCATCGGCATGGCGGAAGGCGAACAGGCGGGTGAGCTTGCGGGTGAAGGCGTTGACCGCCCACCAGCCGATCAGCAGGGTGACCAGCGCCAGGGCCAGACGGCCGCCGTACTCCATGAGCAACGGCAGCCAGGCCTCCGACACCCGCGCGAGCTTGTGGATTTCCGCATCGATATCCATGGCACCTCCCAGGCTTTTCATCTAGGAAGTGCGACGCCCGGTCGCGACCTACAGTTCCGTGGCCGGCTCAGTCGCGGAAGTTGATGTACTGCAGAGGCATGTCCAGTTCCTGCCCGCGCAGCAGGGCGATGGCCTCTTGCAGGTCGTCACGTTTCTTGCCGGTGACGCGGACCTGCTCGCCCTGGATCGCCGCCTGCACCTTGAGCTTGGCGTCCTTGATCAGCGCGACGATCTTCTTCGCCAGTTCCTTCTCGATGCCCTCGCGCAGCACCGCTTCCTGCTTGACCACCTTGCCCGACGGGTAGGGATCCTTGAGCTCCAGGCAGCGCGGGTCGATCTTGCGCTTGACCAGGCTGAGCCGAAGGATCTCGAGCATCTGCTCCAGTTGGAAATCGGCATCGGCGGTCAGGGTGACGGTCTTGTCCGTGTGTTCGAAAGTCCCCTTGCCGCGCAGGTCGTAGCGGCGGTCCAGCTCCTTGATCGCGTTGTCGATGGCATTGGTGACTTCGTGCTTGTCCAGTTCGGACACCACGTCGAACGAAGGCATGGCTCTCTCCAGATAGGCGGCGGCAGCGACATCATTACCCATGGGCTGCCGCCTGGCTTGACGATTAAAATGCGCAGTCATTATATAACCGCAGTTCCGCACCCTGCCCGGCCGCGTGCCGCCTCCCCTCCCTCCATCGAGCCTCTAAATGCCCAACCCCCAACTCAGCATCCTGGTGGTGGACGACGCCAAATTCTCCAGCGCCATGATCGGTCGTGCCCTGAGCCAGGCCGGTTACCAGGATGTCCGCTTCGCCAACAGTGCCATGGAGGCCTTGAGACTGATCGAACAGCGTCCCGCCAGCGTCCTGCTGGCGGACTGGCTGATGCCGGAAATCGACGGGCTGGAACTCACCGGCCGGGTCCGCCAACTGGACGAGACGGCCGACCATTACACCTACGTCATCCTGCTCACCGGCAAGGAAGGCGAGAACGTGCTCAGCGAAGCGTTCGACCATGGGGTCGACGACTTCATCAGCAAGGCCGCGATGAACGAGCAACTGATGCCCCGGGTATTCGCCGCCGACCGGCTGTGCAACACCCTGCAACGGGTACTCCAGGAAAAGCGCCTGCTGATGCAGAACATCGCCAGCCTGGAACAACGCAACCTGGTGGACCCGCTGACCGGCCTGGGCAACCCCCGTTACCTGCGGCAGAAACTCACCGATAGCCTGCGCCAGGTGGAGTCCCGAGGCGGGGCGGTGTGCTATCTGCTGATCGGCTTGCCGGATGCCATGGCGCTGCGCCGGCAATACGGCGAGACCTTCTACAACGAACTGCTCCACGGCATCGCCCGGCGCCTGCAACAATTGGTGCGGCCGCTGGATGTCCTGACCCGCCTGGACGGCGAACACTTCGGCTTGATTACCCTGCTGGACGACCTGCACGAGTGCTCGCCGAGCAGCTTCAAGCGCCTGCACGAGGGCCTCAATCTCAAGGCCTTCAAGACCAGCGAAGGGTTCATCACCCTGAAGGCCGGGATCGGCCTGGTGGGCCTGGACGCCCGGGCCCTGCCGGTCCAGGCCGAGCAATTGCTCGAACAAGCGCGCCGGCTACTGCCCGACGCGTACGCCAGCGGGCGCGTCGCCGCCGTGCGCCTGCCGACCCCATGAGTGCTGGCCAGACCACCTGGCACATCCTCGGCGCCGGCAGCCTCGGCGGACTCTGGGCCGCGCGGCTGGCCCGGGCCGGCATGCCGGTGAGGCTGATCCTGCGCGACCGCGAGCGCCTGGAGGCCTACCATCGCGCGGGCGGTCTCGCCCTGGTGGTAGACGGTGTCGCTTCGCGCCAGCCCATGGCGGCCGAAACGGTGGCGACGACCGCACCGATTCACCGCCTGTTGCTGGCCTGCAAGGCCTACGACGCCGAGGCGGCGGCCGAGGCGCTGGCGCCTCGCTTGGGGCCCGGCAGCGACATCCTCCTGTTGCAGAATGGCCTCGGCAGCCAGGAGGCCGTCGCGCGGCGCCTGCCGGGGCGACGTTGCCTGTGGGTCTCCAGCACCGAGGGGGCCTTTCGCGAGGCGGATTTCCGCGTAGTGTTCGCCGGACGCGGCCACACTTGGCTGGGCGACCCCCACGACCCGACGCCGCCGCCCTGGCTCGACCACCTGCATCGCGCCGGCATCCCCTGCGACTGGACGCCCGGTATCCTGTCGCGCCTGTGGCGCAAGCTGGCGCTGAACTGTGCGATCAATCCCCTGAGCGTGCTCCACGGGTGCCGCAACGGCGGACTGGCGAACCGCTCGGGGGAAATCGCCGGTCTGTGCGAGGAACTGGGTCGCCTGCTGGTCGCCAGTGGCCAGCCGGAAGCCGCCGAACAGCTCTTCGACGAGGTACAAGCACTGATCCGCGCCACCGCCGACAACTATTCCTCCATGCACCAGGACGTGGCCCGGGGCCAACGCACCGAAATCGCCTACCTGCTTGGCCATGCCTGCGCCAGCGCTCGACGCCTGGGCCTGGCCACGCCGCGCCTGGACGAGCTCCGGACGCGGTTGCGAGCCCACCTGGCCCAGCGCGGATTGCCGCTGGATTGACCCCGCGCTACCCTTCGGGCTCACTCCCGAAGAGGTCATGCGCCTTGATTCGCTTGCGTCATAGCCTCGATAACCTGCCGGTCGGCCAGAAACTGCTGGTCGCGGTGCTTGCCTTGCTGGTCACCGTGCTGCTGGTGGCCAACCTCGCGTTCATCTGCGCGGCCTACTGGATTTCCCAGGAAAGCATGGCGCCCCAGGCGTTGCAGACCCTGGGGCGGCTGATCGCCAGCCCGCCCCTGAGCCGCGAGGCACTGTCCTCCCCGGCCGCCGCCGAAGAGGTGCTCAAGCGCCTGGATCTGTACGCGCCCCTGCGGGCCGCGGCGCTCTACGACAGCGAGGGCCAGTCCCTGGCTCAGTTGCATCGCGGCCACGACCTGGAGCTGCCCGAGCGGGTCGAGGCCTTGGAGGACTGGCGCCACACCGAATTCCGTGCCAACCAGTTGATCGAGCTGCCGCAGCCGGGCCGCCCGTCCGGGCATCTGTTGCTGGTCGCTTCCAGCGAGCTGCCAGGGGTGTTCTACACCGGCACCCTCACCGCCAGCCTGGTGATCCTGGCCTTCAGCGTGCTGTTGTGGATGCTGGTGGCGCGGCAGATCCGTCGGCTGGTGACGCGGCCGATCCGCGACCTGGAGGAACTGTCCCGCCAGGTGACCCGGGAGGAGAATTACGCCCTGCGCGCCTCTCGCGGCAACCAGGACGAAATCGGCAGCCTGGCCGACGCGTTCAATACCATGCTCAGCCGCATCGAGGCCCGGGAGCAGCAGCTCAAGCGCGCCCGCGACGAAGCCCAGGAGGCGTCCGACCAGGCCCAGAGCCTGGCCGAGGAAACCCGCCACTCCAACCGCAAGCTGGAACTGGAAGTGCAGGTGCGCAGCAAGATCGAGAAGAAGCTCACGGGCTTCCAGAACTACCTGAACAGCATCATCGACTCGATGCCCTCCGCCCTGATCGCCTTGGACGAGCACCTGTTCGTCGCCCAGTGGAATCAGGAGGCCAGCGCCCTGTCCGGCACGCCCTTGGACGAAGCCCTGAACCAGCCGGTGTTCCTCGCCTTTCCCCTGCTCAAGCCTTACCTCAAGCAAATCAAGCACACCGCCGAGCAACACGCGGTGGAAAAGATCGAGCGGGTCACCTGGCCCAAGGGCGAGGAGAACCGCCACTACGCCCTCACCTTCTACCCGCTGATGGGCGGCGGCGGGCGCGGGGTGGTGATCCGTATCGACGACATCACCCAGCGCCTGACCATGGAGGAACTCATGGTGCAGTCGGAGAAGATGCTTTCGGTGGGCGGCCTGGCGGCCGGCATGGCCCACGAGATCAACAACCCCCTGGGGGCGATCCTGCACAACGTGCAGAACATCCGTCGACGCCTGTCGCCCGACCTGGCTAAGAACTTGGAGGCGGCCGAGCAGGTCGGGGTCGGCCTGGAGGCGGTGAACGGCTACCTGCGGGCGCGCGAGGTGCCGACCTTGCTGGACGGTATCCAGCAGGCGGGATCGCGAGCGGCGAAGATCGTCAGCCACATGCTCTCGTTCAGTCGCCTGAGCAACCGCCAGCTCGCGCCCTGCCACCTGCCGGTGTTGATCGACCAGGCGGTGGAGATCGCCGGCAACGACTTCGACCTGGCCGAGGGCTTCGACTTCAAGAGCATCGCCATCGTCCGGGACTTCGACCCCCGGCTCGGCCCGGTCCCGGCCACCGCCAACGAACTGGAACAGGTGCTGCTCAACCTGCTGAAGAACGCCGCCCAGGCGATCCATCAGCGGGAGGACGACGTGGAGGGCCGCATCCAGTTGCGCACCCGGCTCAATCCGCCCTGGGCGGAAATCCAGGTGGAAGACAATGGCGGAGGCATGCCGGAAAACGTGCGCAAGCGTATCTTCGAGCCCTTCTTCACCACCAAGGAAGTCGGCCAGGGGACGGGGCTGGGGCTGTCGGTCTCCTACTTCATTGTTACGAACAACCACAAGGGCCAGATGGAAGTGCACTCGAAACCGGGCCACGGCACCTGTTTCACCCTGCGCCTGCCCCTGGCCGCCAGCGAGGAGGCGGGACGCTGACATGGGCCATCGACTGTCGAAAATCTACACCCGCACCGGCGACCGGGGCGAGACGGGCCTGGGGAATGGACGCCGGGTGGCCAAGGACCACCCTCGGGTCGAGGCCATCGGCGAAGTGGATGGGTTGAACAGCCAGCTCGGGCTGCTGCTGGCGGAGCTGGCCGGGCAGCGGAGCGAATGCCCGGGGCTGGGCGAAGTGATCGAGGCGCTGGAGCCCTGCCAGCACCGGCTGTTCGACCTGGGCGGAGAACTGGCGATGCCGGCCTACCAGGCCTTGCAGGACGGCGAAGTGGTCCGCCTGGAGCACTTGATCGACCGCTGGAACGCCGAGCTGGGACCCTTGGAGAACTTCATCCTGCCCGGGGGCTCGCGCCTGGTGGCCCTGGCCCACCTATGCCGCAGCCAGGCCCGTGGCGCCGAGCGGCGCTGCCAGGCCCTCAACGGTGAGGAACCGTTGCGGCCGACGCTGCTGGCCTATCTCAATCGGCTTTCCGACCTGCTGTTCGTCGCGGCGCGGCTGATCGCCCGGCGCCAAGGCATCGACGAGGTACTTTGGCGAGCCGCGCCGGAGCCGTCCCCTCGCTGACGCGTACCGGATGGACCTCGGCCGTACCACGCGGGCGGTCCTGGGCGGGCAATCCGGAGAGACAACCTCGCCCGTCAAACGGGCCAGAACGCCCGAATGCCCGCCACGCCCCGGGCGCCCCGGGCGCGCGCCTGCTCCGCATCCCCGGGCCCCAGGCCGCCCAAGCCATAGACGGGCCGGTCGAACCCTTCCACCAAGGTCGCGAAGCGCTCCCAGCCCAAGGGCGAGGCCCCGGGATGGGTCTGGGTGGGTTGCACCGGCGACAGGGTGACGAAGTCGACGCCCATGGCGCTGGCCAGGGCCAGTTCCTCCTGGTCGTGGCAGGACGCGGCCAGCCAGCGCTCCCGGGGAAACGGCCGCCCCTTGGGGGCGTAGCGGCGCAACTGTTCGGCGCTCAGGTGCCAGCCCGCGGCGGGGAAGTCCCCCAGCCACTCCAGCGGTCCCTTGAGCATCAACTGAGCGCGCCCGGCGCAGAGCCCCTGCACGTCCACCGCCAGGTCGCGGTAGTCGGGGTTGAACATGTCCGGGGCGCGCAACTGGATCAGCCGGGCGCCAGCCTCCAGCGCCGCGCGGACGCCTTTCAACAGCGCGCCGGGCTCCAGGCCGTCGGGTGTGATCAAATAATGCTCGGGCAAGCGCGCGGCGGCCACGATCGGCTGATTGGCGGCGGGAAAGGCATGGTCCGGCAGCGCCTTGGGCGACACCCAGGCCAACGGCTGCCCCTCGGCCCCATGAGGCTCGCCGGCGAAAGCGGTGACCTCGAAGACCTCCAGCAGCACCTGCTTGTCCGGGTAGTCGTGGCGCACCGTGATCAGCGGCTGCGCCGCCTCCACGCGAATGCCGAGTTCCTCGTGAAGCTCGCGTTCGAGGGCGGCGCGGGCCGTTTCGCCCGCCTCCACCTTGCCCCCGGGGAACTCCCACAGGCCGCCCTGGTGCTTGTCCTCGGGCCGGCGGGCGATCAGCACCTGGCCATCGGTGCCCCGGATCACCGCCGCCGCGACATGGATGCGTGTCATGCTCTGTTCTCCTCCAAGACGCCCCGCTGCCAGGCCTGGAAGTCGGGCCACTGGTAGATGGTGTTCACATAAGCCTCGGCCGCGGGCGGCAGCTCGACCCGGTAGGCGCGAAAGCGCGCGGCCACCGGCGCGAAGAAGGCGTCGGCCAAGCCCGGCTCGCCGAACAGGAACGGGCCGCCCTCGCCGAAGCGCTCCCGGCAAGTCCGCCAGAGTTCGACGATGCGCTGGATATCCTCGCTCACCGCCGCCGGCAACGATGCCTGGGGCGCGTCACGGCAAAGGTCCATGGGCAGTTGGCTCCGCAAGGCGGCGAACCCGCTGTGCATCTCGGCGCAGCAGGCGCGGGCCAGTGCCCGCGCCGCCCGCTCCCGAGGCCACAGGGCGCGCTCGGGAACGCGCTCGGCGAGGTATTCGGCGATGGCCAGGGAGTCCCAGACGGGGCCGTCCTCGGTCTTCAGCAGGGGCACCTTGCCGCTCGGCGAATGGGCGCGGATCGCCTCGGCGGTGTCCGCCTGGCCCAGCCGTACCCGCACCTCGCGGAAGCGGGCGCCGCTCAGGCGCAGGGCCAGCCAGGCCCTCAGCGACCAGGAAGAAAAGCGCTTGTCACCGATTACCAACGTCCAGTCCATAGGGCAGATCCTCGTCAAGGGAGAAAGCGGGAACGATAGAGGACCCGGCGCGCCCGAGCCATTCCATCGGGTCATGCCCCCATGACGAGGAAGCATCCGACCTCGGCCTTCGGCTTCAGGTGCGGTATTCCGCGTTGATCTTGACGTAGTCGTGGGACAGATCGGTGGTCCAGATCGTCTCGCTGCATGCGCCCCGGCCCAATTCGATGCGAATCTCTATTTCTTCGCGGGCCATTACCGCCGCGCCCAGGGCCTCGGTATAGCTGGGCGCGCGGCACCCCTGGCTGGCGATGCAGACCTCGCCGAGGAACACGTCGATCCGGCCGACATCCAGTTGCGGCACCCCGGCGCGGCCCACCGCCGCTAGGATGCGTCCCCAGTTGGGGTCGGAAGCGAACAGCGCGGTCTTGATCAGGGGCGAATGGGCCACGGCGTACCCCACGTCCAGGCACTCTTGATGAGTGGCGCCGCCGTTCACCGTCACGGTGACGAACTTGGTCGCCCCTTCGCCGTCGCGGACGATGGCTTGGGCTACCGCCATGGAAACCTCCTGCACCGCCTGTTTCAGCGCGGCGAATAGCGGCCCGCTGGCCTGGGCGATTTCCGGGAGCGGCGCCTGTCCGGTGGCGACGAGCATGCAGCAGTCGTTGGTGGAGGTATCGCCGTCGATGGTGATGCGGTTGAACGACTTGTTCGCCGCATCCCGCAGCAGGTCCTGCAGCACGCCTTGGGCAACCTTGGCGTCGGTGGCGATGTAGCCGAGCATGGTCGCCATGTTCGGCTTGATCATGCCCGCGCCCTTGCCGATGCCGGTGACGGTGACGGTGACGCCGTCGTGCACGAACTGGCGGCTGGCGCCCTTGGGTTGGGTGTCGGTGGTCATGATGCCGGCGGCGGCGGCGGCCCAGTTGTCGGGGGACAGATCCGCCAGGGCGGCTGGCAGCGCGGCGACGATCTTCTCCACCGGCAACGGCTCGCCGATTACCCCGGTGGAATACGGCAGCACCGCGTCCTCGGGAACCCCGGCCAGGCGCGCCAGCTCGGCGCAGGCACGACGGGCGTCGGCCAGCCCGGGCTCGCCGGTGCCGGCGTTGGCGTTGCCGGTGTTGGTCAACAAGTAGCGCACCGGGCCGAGGAAACGGCTGCGGGCGACGATCACCGGCGCGGCGCAGAAGGCGTTCAGGGTGAACACGCCCGCCACCGTCGAGCCCTCGGCGCAACGCATCACCACCACGTCCTTGCGCCCCGGTCGCTTGATCCCGGCGGAGGCGATGCCCAGCTCGAAACCGGGCACTGGGTGGAGGGTGGGCAGGGGACCAAGACCAACAGCCATGAACAGCGCTCCTCAGGATCGGACGGTAAAGCGCCGCGAACGGTCAGCCGGTCGCGGCGCGCAAGAGCAGGGCGTCGGGAACGCCCCGGGGTGGAACGGATCGTCGTGGAATCAGACGATCTGTCCGTGGCAATGCTTGTACTTCTTGCCGGAACCGCACGGGCATGGCTCGTTGCGGCCCACTTTCGGCTCGGCGCGCACCGGCGCGGCGGCGACGGCGACCCCGTCGCCCTCCGCCTCGGCGGTCGGCTCGGGGTCGTCCAGGCCCGGCGCCTCGGCATGCTGGAACTGCATGCGCTTGGCCATTTCCTCGGCCTCGCGGCGCAGCCGGGCTTCTTCCTCGGCCGGGTCTTCGCGACGGATCTGCACGAAGGACAGCACGCGGATGGTGTCGCGACGGATCGACTCCAGGAGCTCCTGGAACAGGGCGAACGACTCGCGCTTGTACTCCTGTTTCGGGTTCTTCTGGGCATAGCCGCGCAGGTGGATACCGTGGCGCAGGTGATCCATGGTGGACAGGTGGTCCTTCCACAGGTCGTCGAGCACGCGCAGCAGCATCTGCTTCTCGAAGGACCGCAGCGCCTCGGCGCCGGCCAGCTCTTCCTTCTCGCGGTAATGGGCGACGAGGATGTCGAGAATCTTCGCGCGCAGGGTTTCCTCGTAGAGCTTCTCGTCCTCGTCGAGCCACTGCTGGATCGGCAACTGGACGTTGAAATCGCTGTTCAGCGCCGCCTCCAGGCCAGCGACGTCCCACTGCTCAGGCAGCGACTGCGGCGGAATATGGGCATCGATGGTGCGCTTGAGCACGTCCTGGCGGAACTCCGCGATGGTCTCGCCGATGTCGTCGGAGGCCAGCAGGCTGTTGCGCATGTGGTAGATCACCTTGCGCTGCTCGTTGGCCACGTCGTCGAAGTCGAGCAACTGCTTGCGGATATCGAAGTTGCGGCCTTCGACCTTGCGCTGCGCCTTCTCGATGGCGTTGGTCACCATGCGGTGCTCGATGGCCTCGCCGGACTGCATGCCCAGCGCCTTCATGAAGTTCTTCACCCGGTCGGAGGCGAAGATACGCATCAGGTTGTCTTCCAGGGACAGGTAGAAGCGGCTGGAGCCCGGGTCGCCCTGGCGACCGGCGCGGCCGCGCAACTGGTTGTCGATACGGCGGGATTCGTGGCGTTCGGAGGCGATCACATGCAGGCCGCCGGCCTCGATCACCTGCTGATGGCGCTTCTGCCAGTCGGCCTTGATCTGCGCGACCTGTTCTTCGCTGGGGTTTTCCAGGGCGGCCACCTCGGCCTCCCAGTTACCGCCCAGCAGGATGTCGGTGCCGCGGCCGGCCATGTTGGTGGCGATGGTCACCGCGCCGGGGCGGCCGGCCTGGGAGATGATCTCCGCTTCCTTTTCGTGGTACTTGGCGTTGAGTACCTTGTGTTCGATGCCGGCCTTGTGCAGCAATTGCGAAACGTACTCGGAGCTTTCGATGGAAGCCGTGCCCACCAGCACCGGACGCCCGCTGGCCTGGCATTGCTTGACGTCGGCGATGATCGCCTCGTACTTCTCTTCCTGGGTCAGGTAGACCAGATCGTTGAAATCCTTCCGGGCGATCGGGCGATGGGTCGGGATCACCACCACGGACAGGCCGTAGATCTGGTGGAACTCGAACGCCTCGGTATCGGCGGTGCCGGTCATGCCGGACAGCTTGTTATACAGGCGGAAGTAGTTCTGGAAGGTGGTGGACGCCAGGGTCTGGCTCTCGGCCTGGATCGGCAGCCCTTCCTTGGCCTCGATGGCCTGGTGCAAGCCTTCCGACAGGCGCCGGCCCGGCATGGTGCGACCGGTGTGTTCGTCGATCAGCAGCACTTGGTCGTTCTGCACGATGTATTCGACGTTGCGGTGGAACAGTTTGTGGGCCCGCAGGCCGGCGTAGACGTGGGTCAGCAGCCCGAGGTTGTGGGCCGAGTAGAGGCTCTCGCCCTCGGCCAGCAGGCCGGCCTGGGTGAGCTGGTCCTCGATGAACTGGTGGCCCTGCTCGTTGAGTTCGACCTGGCGGGTCTTCTCGTCGATGCTGTAGTGGCCTTCCTGGGTCACCTGGCCTTCCACTTCCTCGATGTGCTGCTTGAGGCGCGGGATCAGCTTGTTGATTTCGATGTACAGGCGGGAGCTGTCCTCGGCCTGCCCGGAAATGATCAACGGCGTGCGCGCCTCGTCGATGAGGATGGAGTCCACCTCGTCGATCACCGCGAAGTTCAGCTCGCGCTGGAACTTGTCTTCCAGGCTGAACGCCATGTTGTCGCGCAGGTAGTCGAAGCCGTACTCGTTGTTGGTACCGTAGGTGATGTCGGCGGCATAGGCGGCGCGCTTCTCCTCCGGCGGCTGGAAGGGGGTGACGATGCCCACCGTCAGGCCGAGGAACTCGTACAGGGGCCGCATCCAGTTGGCGTCGCGGCGGGCCAGGTAGTCGTTGACGGTGACCACGTGCACGCCCTTTCCGGAGAGGGCGTTGAGGTAGACCGCCAGGGTACCCACCAGGGTCTTGCCCTCGCCGGTGCGCATTTCGGCGATCTTGCCTTCGTGGAGGGTCATCCCGCCGATCAACTGGACATCGAAGTGACGCATGCCCATCACGCGCTTACCCGCCTCGCGCGCCACGGCGAAGGCTTCCGGCAATAGCTGGTCGAGGGTTTCGCCCTTGGCCACGCGTCCTTTGAACTCTTCGGTCTTGGCCCGCAACTGTTCGTCCGTCAGCGCCACCATCTGCTCTTCGAGCGCGTTCACGGCCTGTACCGCCTTGGCCATGCGCTTTACTTCACGCTCGTTCTTGCTTCCAAAGAGTTTTCTCAACAAAGGCGCAAACATATCGACAGGGTCTTCCACGCGTAGGGATGGAGGGCGGTACCGGAGTCGCCCCGGCAGCCGGCTCGGCTGCGTGCGAAGGGGGCATTCTACTCGGATTCGCCCGAGAGGAAAGTGGCGTTACTGCCCGGCCTCGGCTCGGGCGATGAAGGCGGCGGGGTCCACCACGCGCCCGTCCTTGCTGACTTCGAAGTGCACGTGATAACCGGTGGATCGGCCGCTGCGGCCCACTTCAGCGATGGCCTGTCCCCGTCTGACCAGATCGCCCACCTTCACCCGATTGCTTTGGTTATGGGCATACAGGCTCAGGTAACCGTCGCCGTGGCTGATCTCCACCAGGTTGCCGTAGCCGTTGCGGCGGCCCGCCCAGGTAACCACGCCGGCCGCCACCGCGACCACCTCGCTACCCGCCCGGGCGGCGAAGTCGATCCCTTTATGCACGCTGGCGCGACCGTTCAAGGGGTCGCTGCGTGGGCCGAACGGCGACGATACGTAACCCTGGCGCACCGGCCAGCCGGACAGCTGCGCCGCCTCGTCCAGACGCCGCTCCGCGAGCAGGCGCTCGAGGGCCTGCAGTTGCTGCTCGCGGCTTTCGATCCGCACGAGCAGCCGGTCGAGGGTGTCTCGCAAGGGCGTCGACCGGGCGGTGCCGTCCAGCGGCTCTTCCGGCCCGCCCTGCCCCACCGGCTGGGAAAAATCGAACTCGCCAGGGTCGAGCCTGGCCAGGACGGTCAGGCGTTCGCCCAAAGCATCGAGGCGCGTCAGGCGGGCCTGCAAGCCGGCGACATGGACGGCGAGAGCATCCAACTCTCGCCGGGCATGATCTTGACCGACGCTGTCCACGGCACGCGCCACGGAAGCCATGTCCGCCGCCATCGGGCGGTCCGCCGTCCACCACGCCCCGAGCGCCATCCCGGCCGTTATCGCCGCGCCCAGCAGGCACAGCGCCGCGAAGGCCAGCAGACGCGGCGCCAGGCTGACCGAATGCGTCGCGCCGCGCTGGCGACTCAGAAGAATGATGTCCATGTTGCTCCCGTTATCCCCATGCTGGCCGCCCGCGACCTTCTGCTACCATGGTCGCCCGCATTCCTCAGGCTTCCGCCATGTCTTTTCGTCCGTTGCCGGCCAAGGGCTCTGGAGCGCTGTTGCGCGAGGCCAAGCCCCTGAAAGCGCTGTTCGATGAGGCGCAACGCATCGCCCGCTTGCAGCGCCTGCTGGAAAGCCAGTTGCAGCCTGCGGCGCGCGAGCACTGCCATGTCGCCTCCTGGCGCGAAGGCTGCCTGCTGTTGATCCTCACCGATGGCCACTGGGCCACCCGGCTTCGCTATCAACAACGCCGCCTGCAACGCCAGTTGCAGGCCTTCGAAGAGTTCGCGACCTTAACGACAATACGCTTCAAGGTGCAACCGCCGCATTCGGCCTCGGCCCGGTGCGACAGGTGCATCACGCTCTCGGAGCACGCCGCCGAAAGCATTCAGGCCACGGCCGAAGGCATCGAGCACGCCCCGCTCCGGGCAGCCCTCGAGCGACTCGCCAGCCGGGGCAAGCCAGTGGATTGAACGGCGCGTTCGCCTCTATAAAAAAGGCCACCGCAAGGGTGGCCTGAAGAAAGAAGGAGGAGGAAAAGCTCAACCGGCCGCCACGGGTCTCATGTAAGAGATCGGTGCGCTGCTGGCGTCTTCGAAGGTGACGACTTCCCAGGCGTCGGTGCATTCGATCAACTTTCGCAGCAGACGGTTGTTCAGGGCGTGCCCGGACTTGAAGCCGCGGAACTCGCCGATCAGGCTATTGCCCAGCAGGTAAAGATCACCGATGGCATCCAGTATCTTGTGCTTGACGAATTCGTCTTCGTAGCGAAGGCCGTCCTCGTTGAGCACCCGGTTCTCGTCCACCACGATCGCGTTTTCCACGCTGCCGCCAAGCGCCAGGTTGTGGGAACGCAGGTATTCGATGTCACGCATGAAACCGAATGTACGCGCCCGGCTGACTTCCTTGACGAAGGAGGTGCTGGAGAAGTCGACGCTGGCGGTCTGAGTACGGCCACGGAATACCGGATGGTCGAAATCGATCTCGAAACTCACTTTGAAGCCATCGAAGGGCAGGAAGGTGGCGCGCTTGTCGCCTTCTTCCACGGTGACTTCCCGGAGGATGCGAATGAATTTCTTCGGCGCTTCCTGTTCCTGCAAACCGGCCGACTGGATCAGGAATACGAAGGGGCCCGCGCTACCGTCCATGATCGGCACTTCCGAGGCGGAGAGCTCGACGTAGGCGTTGTCGATCCCCAGGCCCGCCATCGCCGACAGCAGATGCTCGACGGTGTCGACCTTCACATCCCCGTTGACCAGCGTAGTGGACATGGTGGTCTCACCGACGTTCTCGGCCCGGGCGGGGATTTCCACCACGGGGTCGAGGTCGGCCCGGCAGAACACGATGCCGGTGTCGACCGGCGCCGGCTTCAGGGTCAGGTAAACCTTTTCCCCGGAATGCAGGCCGACGCCAGTGGCACGGATGATGTTCTTCAGTGTGCGTTGTCTGATCATGGCTTGGCCGCTACGCTAGTTGCGAATTGTTTTCAACAATGGCCGGCGATGATAGCAGAACCGGAATTTGCTGAAAACCAATCACCCCTATACTCCTGATATAACCAGTCAATCGGCTTGCCGACGCAGGAAAGCTGGAATGTCCAGGTAATCGAGATCGTCCTGGGTATTCAGCTTGGCGGCGGTGGCCGCGCCCGAATGGCTCTGGCGCTGAACGGTGGGCCGTTCGTAGTCCTTGTAATTGACGGTCTGCTCGACTCGCGCGCCCGGCACGCCGCTCTGGCTGGAAGCCGCGACCTGAACAGTGTTGTCGATCACCTTCACCGGTTTTTCCAGGCGAGCGCCCAGGCCGGTGGCGACCACGGTCACGTGCAGCTCGTCGCGCATGTCGGCATCGATCACCGCACCCACTTTCACGGTGGCGTGCTCGGAAGCGAAAGCCTCGATGATTTCACCCACGGCCGCGTATTCGCCCAAGGACAGATCCAGACCGGCGGTGATGTTCACCAGAATGCCGCGCGCGCCGTGGAGGTTGACGTCTTCCAGCAACGGGTTACGGATCGCCGCCTCGGTGGCTTCGCGGGCACGGTTCGGACCGCTGGCGCAGCCGGTCCCCATCATCGCCATGCCCATCTCGCCCATGACGGTCTTCACGTCGGCGAAGTCGACGTTCATCAGGCCCGGACGCTGCATGATGTCGGAAATACCGCGCACCGCGCCGGCCAGCACATCGTCGGCCTTGGCGAAGGCGGACAGCAGACTGGCGTCCTTGCCGAGGATGGTCAGCAGTTTTTCGTTGGGGATGGTGATCAGCGAGTCGACGCATTCGGACAGAGCGCGAATGCCTTCGTCGGCGACCTGCATGCGCTTGCGTCCCTCGAACGGGAAGGGACGGGTCACCACGGCCACGGTCAGGATGCCCATTTCCTTCGCGACCTCGGCGATGATCGGTGCCGCGCCGGTACCGGTGCCGCCACCCATGCCAGTGGTGATGAAGACCATATCGGCGCCTTGCAGCACCTCGGCGATGCGCTCGCGGTCTTCCATGGCCGCCTGGCGGCCGATTTCCGGGTTGGTGCCGGCGCCCAGGCCTTTGGTAACGCCTGGGCCGAGTTGCAGCACGGTGCGCGCGCCGACGTTCTTCAATGCTTGGGCATCGGTGTTGGCGCAGATGAATTCGACGCCTTCGATGTTGTTCTTGACCATATGGTTGACCGCGTTGCCGCCGCCGCCGCCCACACCGATCACCTTGATTACCGCGCTCTGTGGAACGTTGTCTACGAGCTCGAACATATCCCCTCTCCTTCCTTCTAGTAGTTGTACGCCTACTGCCACCGCTGATTAAAAATTGCCCTGGACCCACCGTTTGAGCCGTTCCAGGACCGATGCCTTGGGTTCTTCGCTGTAACTGACGGTGCCGGGTGAAATGACCCCGTCGGTCTGTTTCTGCAGGCCGTAGAGCAATAGCCCCACGCCCGTGGAATAAATCGGGTTGCGCACCACGTCCGCCAGACCCTTCACCGTGTAGGGCACGCCCAGCCGGACCGGCATGTGGAAAATCTCTTCCGCCAGTTCCACCGCGCCTTCCATCTTGGCGGTGCCGCCGGTCATTACGATGCCGGCGGGAATCAGGTCTTCGTAGCCGCTACGCCGCAGTTCCGCCTGGATCAGGGTGAACAGTTCGTCGTAGCGAGGTTCCACCACCTCGGCCAGGGCCTGGCGCGAGAGTTCGCGGGGCGGTCGGTCGCCCACGCTGGGAACCTTGATGGTCTCGCCGGCGCCGGCGAGCTTCGCCAGGGCGCAGGCATAGCGAATCTTGATCTCCTCGGCATACTGGGTCGGCGTGCGCAGGGCCATGGCGATGTCGTTGGTCACCTGGTCGCCGGCGATCGGGATCACCGCCGTGTGGCGAATCGCGCCCTCGGTGAAGATCGCGATGTCGGTGGTGCCGCCGCCGATGTCCACCAGGCAGACGCCCAGTTCTTTTTCGTCGTCGGTGAGCACCGAGTAAGCCGATGCCAGTTGTTCGAGAATGATGTCGTCGACCTCCAGGCCGCAGCGGCGCACGCACTTCTCGATGTTCTGCGCGGCGTTCACCGCGCAAGTCACCACGTGGACCTTGGCCTCCAGACGAACGCCCGACATGCCCAGGGGCTCGCGCACGCCTTCCTGATTGTCGATCACATAATCCTGGGGCAGTGTGTGCAAGACCCGCTGGTCGGCCGGTATGGCCACGGCCTGGGCGGCGTCCAGCACGCGCTCCAGGTCCGCCTGGCTCACCTCGCGGTCGCGGATGGCGACGATGCCGTGGGAATTCAGGCTGCGGATGTGGTTGCCGGCCAAGCCGACGAAGGCCGAGTGGATGCGACAGCCAGCCATCAGTTGGGCTTCTTCGATGGCCCGCTGGATCGACTGAACGGTGGACTCGATGTTCACCACCACGCCCTTTTTCAGGCCGCGCGACGGATGGGTGCCGATGCCGACAATCTCCAATTGACCGTCGGCCGCCACTTCGCCCACCAGGGCGACCACTTTGGAGGTCCCGATGTCCAGGCCGACGATCATCTTGCCGCTCTGCACGCTTGCCATGGTTTTGCCTATTCCTCAGTTAACTGCACGGGAGGCCGTGGCCAATGTGTCCGGGGCCGTGGGCTGGCGCCATCCCACGGCGAGGCCGTTGGGATAACGCAGGTCGACGCTGGCGATATTGGCGATTTGTTCTTTGAGCGCTTTGTCGTAGATAGTGATGAAACGCCGCATTTTCTCCACCAAATGGTCGCGACCCAGCAATAGTTCCAGGCTCTGACCCGTTCCGCCGCCCGCAGTGCCCCCCAAGGTGGTCGTCAGGAACCAACTGCCCCGCTCGCGCAGTTCCAGGCGGGAAATGGAGAAGCCCAGGGGCCGCAACAACTGGCTGAACATCTGGTATTGCTGCATCACCTGCTCCTGAGCGCGCTGGGGGCCCCACAACTGCGGGAGGTGTCCGTAGGGCGCCAGTTCGCGAGGCTTGAAAGCTTCACCCTGGTTGTTCAACAACGCCTCGTCGCCCCATCGGGCGATCGGCAGTTGCTCTTCCAGATGAACGACCACCTGGTCCGGCCAGACACGGCGGACTTCGGCGCTGGCGATCCAGGGCATCTGCTCCAATTCATGGCGCATGGCGGTCAGGTCGACGCTGAAGAAACTGCCCGAGGCATAGGGCGTGATGCGCTGCTGTACCGCTTGCTGGCTGATGTAGCCCAAGTTGCCCTCGATGCTGATCCGGGCGATCGGCCGGTCGGCATAGGGCAGAGCCACCTGGGCCAGCTCATAGGTACCGAAGCCGAGGCCCAGCAGCAGGAACGGCCAGGTCAGACGCTTGATGAAGGCGAAATTGGGCTTGGCGATGCGGACCCGCGTGGCCAGGGGTTCCTTGGCCACGAGACGACTGGCGCCGCGCGGCACGGGCTTGCCGTTGCGCATCGGGCCACGGGCGGAAATCGGCGAATGACGGAGCGTCGCGGCATGCATGGCGGTCATCCCCTGGCTTCGACGCTGTCGGCGAGAATCGCCAGCGTCAGTTGCTGGAAGTCGAGGCCGACGGCGCGGGCCGCCATGGGCACCAGGCTGTGGTCGGTCATGCCGGGCACCGTATTGACTTCCAGAAGCCAGAAGCGCCCCTGGCGGTCCTGCATGACGTCGACCCGCGCCCAGCCTTGGATGCCAACCGCCTCGCAGGCGCGGGCGGCCAGGGCCTTGAGCTCGGCCTCGCGGCTGGCGTCGAGCCCGCAGGGAATCCGGTACTGGGTATCGGAGGCCAGGTACTTGGCGTCGTAGTCGTAGAACGTGTGGGGCGTGCCGAGGCCGATCACCGGCAGCACCTCGCCGCGCAGCACGGCGATGGTGAACTCGGGGCCATCTATCCATTGCTCGACGAGAACCTGGGAGTCATAGACGCCGGCGGCCTGCCAGGCGACGATCAACTCGTTCACGTCGGCCACCTTGGCCATGCCGATGCTGGAACCTTCATGGGCCGGTTTGACGATGAGAGGGAAGCCCAGTTCCCTCGCGGCCGCATGGCAATCCTCTTCGCACGCCAATACCGCATGGCGCGGGGTGGGCAGGCCGAGGCTCTGCCAGACCTGTTTGGTGCGCAGTTTGTCCATGGCCAGGGCCGAAGCCAGGATGCCGCTGCCGGTGTAGGGAATGCCCGCGCACTCCAGCAGGCCCTGCATGGAGCCGTCCTCGCCACCGCGCCCGTGCAGCACGATGAATGCGCGATCGATGCGCTCGGCCGCCAGGCGTTGCAGGAAGTCATCGCCCACGTCGATGCCGAACGCATCCACGCCGGCGCCTCGCAGCGCGTCGAGCACGGCCTGGCCGGATTTCAGCGACACCGGGCGCTCGGCGCTCTTGCCGCCATAGAGCACGGCGACGCGGCCGAAGTCGGCGGGCGCCAGGGTTCCGCGCAGCGAATCGTTCATAGGGTGTTCCTTTCGCCATCGGCGAGGGACGAAGAAGCGGTCCGGAACAGCGGATGCTGGATCAACTGGGGCGCCAGGGCGCCGATGTCGCCGGCGCCCTGGCAGAGCAGGATGTCGCCGGCCCGCAGCAGCGGCTTGACCAGCGGCGCCAACTCCACGCCCCGCTCGATATAGATCGGGTCGAGCTGGCCGCGCTGGCGGATGCTATGGCAGAGCTGGCGGCTGTCCGCTCCGGGGATCGGCTCCTCGCCGGCCGGGTAAACCTCCATCAGCAGCAGGACGTTGGATTCGCCCAGCACCTGCACGAAGTCTTCGTAAAGGTCGCGGGTGCGGGTGTAGCGATGTGGCTGGTAGACCATCACCAGACGCCGCTCCGGCCAGCCGCCCCGTACCGCCTTGATCACCGCGGCGACTTCCCGCGGGTGGTGACCGTAGTCATCCACCAGCATCACGCTGCCGCCGTCCACCGGCAGCTCGCCGTAGACCTGGAAGCGCCGGCCCACGCCCTGGAAGCCGGACAGGCCCTGGACGATGGCTTCGTCGGACACGCCTTCATCGGTGGCGACGACGATGGTGGCCAGGGCGTTCAGCACATTGTGCAGGCCAGGCATGTTCACCGAGACGTCCAGCGGCTCGCGGTCCTTGCGCAGAACCGTGAAGAAGGTGCGCATGCCGTCCTGGCGAACGTTGATCGCCCGCACGTCGGCGTCCTCGGCGAAGCCGTAGGTCATGGTCGGGCGCGCCACCTGGGGCAAAATTTCACGGACCACCGGATCGTCCACGCAGAGCACGGCGAGGCCGTAGAACGGCAGGTTGTGGAGGAAGTCGACGAAGGTTTTCTTCAGCTTGTTGAAGTCGCCCTCGTAGGTGGCCATGTGATCGGCGTCGATGTTGGTCACCACCGCCACCAGCGGCTGCAGATGCAGGAAGCTGGCGTCGCTCTCGTCCGCCTCGGCCACCAGGTAGCGGCTGGTGCCCAACTGGGCATTGGTGCCAGCCGCGTTCAGCCGGCCGCCGATGACGAAGGTAGGGTCCAGGCCGCCCGCGGCGAACACCGAGGCGATGAGGCTGGTGGTGGTGGTCTTGCCATGGGTGCCGGCGACGGCGATGCCATGGCGGTAACGCATCAACTCGGCGAGCATCTCGGCGCGCGGCACCACCGGAATCCGGCGTTCCAGGGCGATGGCCACTTCCGGGTTGGCCTTGTTCACCGCGCTGGAGACCACCAGCACGTCGGCGTTCTCGGCGTTCTCGGCGCGGTGGCCGATGAAGACCTGAGCGCCGAAGCGCTCCAGGCGCTCGGTGACCGGCGAAGCCTTGAGGTCGGACCCAGAGACTTGATAGCCGAGGTTCAGCAAAACCTCGGCGATGCCGCACATGCCGACGCCACCGATGCCGACAAAATGGATGCGGCGGATCCGGCGCATTTCCGGTTGCGGGGCGGCTTTTTGCCATTCAACCACGAGCCACCTCCAGGCAGATATCCACCACGCGGCGGGTGGCATCGGGTTTGGCCAGACGGCGGGCAATAGCGCCCATGGCCACGAGTCGTTGCGGCTGCATCAAAACCTCGGTCAGCTGCGCGGCGAGTCGATCCGCGTCAGTCGCATGTTGCGGCAAGAGGAAGGCCGCGCCCTCCTTCGCCAGGTAGTCGGCATTGCGGCTCTGGTGATCGTCGATCGCGTGGGGGAGTGGGATCAGCAGCGATGGCAGGCCGGCGGCCGCCAGTTCGCTCACGGTCAGCGCGCCGGAGCGGCAGACCACCAGATCGGCCCAGGCGTAGGCCCCGGCCATGTCACCGATGAAGGGAATCACTTCGGCCTCGACGCCAAGGTCGCGGTAACGGGCGCTGGTGGCCTCGTCGTGTTGCTTGCCGGCCTGGTGGCGAACCCGCGGGCGCGCCTCCGCCGGCAGTTTCGCCAGCGCCTCCGGCAGCAGCCGGTTGAGGGGCTCGGCACCCAGGCTGCCGCCCAGCACCAGCAACTGTGGACGGCGCCCTTGCAGGGGCTCGCGGCGCGGCGCGGCAAACAGTTCCTCGCGCACCGGATTACCCGTGGTGCGACGCTTGTCGCTGGCGGCGAAGGTATCGGGGAAGGCTTCGCAGATGCGCCGGGCGAACGGCGCCAGGCTGCGATTGGCGGTGCCGGCCACGGCATTCTGTTCGTGGATCACCAGGGGCGCGCCGCTCAGCTTCGCCGCCAGGCCACCGGGGCCAGTGACATAGCCGCCCATGCCCAGCACGCAGGTCGGCCGCAGCCTGGCCACCAGCCGGTAGGCCTGCCACAGCGCGCCCAGCAATTGGAACGGCGCCTTCAATAAGGCTGCCCGCCCCTTGCCGCGCAGTCCGCTGACGGTGATGCGATGCAACGGCAACCCGGCGGCCGGCACCAGCTCGTTTTCGATGCCCCGGGGCGTTCCCAACCAGTGCACGTGATAACCGCGAGCCTGGAATTCCCGGGCGCAGGCCAGGGCCGGAAACACATGGCCTCCAGTACCGCCCGCCATGATCAGCACGTTAGCGGCCATAATGCGCTCCCTTGGCCGCCATCGGCTCCTCCAGGGCGAAGTCCGATTCCTGGAAATCGACGTCCTCGCTGCCTAGTTGAGTCCGGCGCTCCCATTCGATGCGCAGCAACAGGCCCATACTGACGCAGCAGATCACCAGGGAGCTGCCACCGTAGCTGAGGAACGGCAGGGTCAGGCCCTTGGTGGGCAACAGGCCGATGTTCACCCCGATGTTGATGAGGAACTGGCCGATCCACAGGAAGCTCAGGCCATAGGCGATGTAGGCGGAAAAGTACTGCCGGGCGCGCTCGGCCCACATGCCGATGTACAGCGCCCGCACGCAGACGAAGACGAACAGCGCGACAGTTCCCAGGGCGCCCACCAAGCCCAACTCCTCGGCCAGCACGGAAAACACGAAATCGGTGTGAGCCTCGGGCAGGTAGAACTGCTTCTGCACGCTGTTGCCAAGGCCGACGCCCAGCCATTCGCCGCGACCGAAGGCGATCAGGGCCTGCGTGAGCTGATAGCCGGAGCCGAACTGGTCGGCCCACGGGTCGGTGAAGGTGGTCAGGCGCGCCATTCGGTATGGCTGCGCCTGCACCAGCACGAACACCGCCGCCACCGCCAGGGCCACCATGAGGCCGAAGCGGAACAACCCGACACCGCCCAGGAACAGCATGCCGGCGGCGGACCCCATCATTACCACCGTGGCGCCGAAGTCGGGCTCCAGCAGCAGCAGACCGGCCATGGGCAGCAGCACGATGAACGGTTTGAAAAAGCCCATCCAGCTTTCCCGTACCTCTTCCTGGCGCCGGACCAGATAGCCGGCCAGGTAGATCACCACGAAAACCTTGGCGATCTCGGAGGGCTGCACGTTGAACATGCCGAAGCCGATCCAGCGCATCGAGCCGTTCACTTCGCGGCCCAGGCCGGGTACCAGCACTACCACCAGCAGGCCGACGGCGCCGATCAGCAGGATCCAGCCCAGGCGCTGCCAGGTTTCCAGAGGGATCATCATCACCGTGCCGCAGGCGATCACGCCAATGGCCAGGTAGATCAGGTGGCGAATCATGAAGTACAGCGGCGTGCCGGAGCTGGCGGCCGCCACTTCCGACGAAGCCGAAGTGATCATCACCAGGCCAAGGCCCAGCAACGCCAGGCAGCCGGCCAACAAGGGGAAGTCGAGGTCGATTCCCCGGTGACTGAGCAGCGGCGAGGGAAAGGGGCGCAGCAGGGAAATCATCAGCTCAATCCCTCGGCCGCCCGGGCGAACACCCGGCCGCGCTCTTCGAAATTCTTGAACATGTCCAGGCTGGCGCAGGCCGGCGACAACAACACCGCATCGCCCGGCTGGGCGAACTCGGCGCAGCGGCGCACCGCGTCTTCCAGGGTGTCGACCCGCAATTGCGGCACGCCGTCGCCCAAGGCCGCGGCCACCCGCTCGGCGTCCCGGCCGATCAGGACCACCGCGCGGCAATAACGGCCGACCGGCTCGCGCAGGGAGGAAAAGTCCGCGCCCTTGCCGTCGCCCCCGGCGATCAGCACCAATTTGCCGTCGATGTCCGCGCCCAACCCTTCGATGGCCGCCAAGGCGGCCCCGACGTTGGTTGCCTTGGAGTCGTCGTAGAAGTCCACGCCTTCCCATTGCCTCACCCACTGGCAACGGTGGGCCAGCCCACCGAAGCGGCGCAAGGTCTTGAGCATCGGCGGCAACGGCAGCCCCACGGCATGGCCGAGCGCTAGCGCGGCCAGTGCATTGGCTTGGTTGTGGGCGCCGCGAATCTTCAGCTCGCGGACCGGCATGAGCGGCTCGAACTGGTAGGCCAGGTAGCGCTCGCCATTATCTTCCAGCAGGCCGAAACCATGGAAGTCCGGCTTGCCCAGGCCGAAGGTCCAGCAGAGCATGCCTTCGGCCACCAGTGGCCGGGACAGGGCATCGTCGCGGTTGACCACGATCTGCCGCGCGCCGCGGAAAATCCGGTGCTTGGCCTGGTGGTAGGCCGGCAGTCCGGAATAGCGGTCCATGTGGTCTTCGCTGACGTTGAGCACGGTGGCCACTTCCGCGTCGAGGCGCTCGGTGGTTTCCAGTTGGAAACTGGACAGCTCCAGCACATAGAGATCGACGTCCTCGCCCAGCAGGTCGAGGGCCGGCACGCCCAAGTTGCCGCCCACCGCCACCCGGCGGCCGGCCTCGGCAGCCATTTCCCCCACCAAGGTGGTGACGGTGCTCTTGGCGTTGGAGCCGGTGATGGCGACGATCGGCGCCCGCGCCTCCCGGGCGAACAGGTCGATATCACCCGACAAGCGTACCCCGCGTCGCGCCGCCTCCTGCAATGCCGGCGTGGCCAGGGGCAGGCCGGGGCTCACCAGCAGCTCGCTGGCGCGGCAGAGGAAATCTGGATCGAGAGCGCCACAGCGCACCTCCACGTCGGGGAAGCGCTCGCGCAGGGTGGCCAGCTCCGGCGGGTTCTCGCGGGTGTCGGCGACGGCGAAGGGAATCCCGCGGCGCGTCAGGAAGCGCACCAGCGACATGCCGCTCTTGCCGAGGCCGACGACGATGCGGAACTGGTCGGAAGCGATAAGGCTCATGCTCGCGGCGTCCTCAGCGCAGTTTCAAGGTGGCGAGCCCGACCAGCACCAGGATCACCGTGATGATCCAGAAGCGCACGATCACGCGGGGCTCGGGCCAGCCCTTGAGTTCGAAGTGATGGTGGATCGGCGCCATGCGGAACACGCGGCGTCCGGTCAGTTTGAACGAGGCGACCTGGATCATCACCGACAGGGTTTCCATGACGAACACCCCGCCCATGATGAACAACACGATTTCCTGGCGGACGATCACCGCGATGGTCCCCAGCGCGGCGCCCAGGGCCAGGGCGCCGACATCGCCCATGAATACCTGGGCGGGATAGGTGTTGAACCACAGGAACCCAAGGCCGGCACCGATCAACGCGCCACAGAATACGATCAGCTCGCCCGCGCCCGGCACATAGGGGATCAAGAGGTACTCGGCGAACTTCACGTTGCCCGAGAGGTAACAGAAGATGCCCAAGGCACCGCCCACCATCACGGTGGGCATGATCGCCAGGCCATCCAGGCCGTCGGTGAGGTTTACCGCGTTGCTCGCGCCGACGATGACGAAATAGGTCAGCACCACGAAACCGATGCCCAGGGGGATTTCCACATCCTTGAGCAGCGGCAGGATGAAGGTGGTTTCGATGGAGCTCTGGGCGGTCATATAAAGGAAGAAGGCCGCGCCCAGGCCGAATATCGATTGCCAGAAATACTTCCAACGGCTCGGCAGGCCCCGGGAGTTCTTCTCGATCACCTTGCGGTAATCATCGACCCAGCCGATGGCCCCGAACAACAGCGTCACGGCCAGCACCACCCAGACGTAACGGTTGCTCAGGTCCGCCCACAACAGGGTGCTGACAGTGATGGCCGAGAGGATCAGCGCGCCGCCCATGGTCGGCGTGCCCTTCTTCGACAGGTGCGACTGAGGACCGTCGTTGCGCACCGCCTGGCCGATCTGCCGGCGTTGCAGCGTGCGGATCATCCAGGGGCCCAGCCAGAGAGCGAGCACCAGTGCGGTGAGCACACCGAGAATTCCGCGCAAGGTGAGGTATTGGAAGACCCCGAAGCCCTTGTAGAACTGTTGCAGGTACTCGGCCAGCAGCAGCAGCATTTAGTGTCTCTCCCCTGTGGTACCGCACAACGCAGCGACGACGCGTTCCATGGCTGCGCTGCGCGAACCCTTGATGAGAATGGTGGTGTCGATATCCTGCTCGGCGCCCAGCGCGTCGATCAGAGCGCTCTGATCGGAAAAGTGACGGGCGTTCGCTCCGAACGCCTCGACGGCATGGGCCATCAATGGCCCGACGGCATAAAGCGCATCGACCTTGCCGACGGCGTAGGCGCCGACCTCGCGATGGCCTTGCTCGGCCCACTCGCCCAGCTCGCCGATGTCTCCCAGCACCAGGACGGTGCGCCCGGGAAGGGCGGCGAGTATATCAATCGCCGCGCAGATCGACGCGGGATTGGCATTGTACGTATCGTCGATCACCCGCAGGCCGTTGCGCGCGCGCAGGCTGGCGGCGCGCCCGGCGACCGGCTGCAGGCTTTCCAGGCCGGCCGCCACGGCCGCCTGCGGCAGGCCCAGGGCATGAGCGGCGGCAGCGGCGGCGATCGCGTTGGCGACGTTATGCCGCCCCAGCAGGTTGAGCCGGACCGGCAGGTCGCCGGCGGGGCCGCGCAGGACGAAGCGCATACGGCCATTCCGATCAGGCTCCACCGCCAGGGCGTGGAAATCGGCGCGGGCATCCTCGACGGCGAAACTCAGCACCGGCCGGCCGGCGGCGCGGGCCTGCCAGCGCTCGAAGGCCTGGTCATCGCGGTTCAGCACCGCCACGCCGTCGACAGGGAGACCTTCTATGATCTCGCCCTTGGCCTCGACGATCTTCTCTGGACCACCGAACTCGCCGACGTGGGCCGAACCCGCGTTGGTGAGGATCGCCACGCGCGGACGGGCGAGGCCCACGGTGTAGGCGATTTCCCCCAGGCGCGAGGCGCCCAGCTCGATCACCGCGGCGCGATGGATCGGCGCCAGTTCCAGCAGCGTCAGCGGCACGCCCAAGTCGTTATTCAGGTTACCCCGGGTCGCCAGCACGGCGGACTCGCCATGCACCGCGCGCAGGATGGCGGCGAGCATTTCCTTGACGGTGGTCTTGCCACTGGAGCCGGTAACGGCGGCCACATCGCCGGCAAAGGCGTCGCGGTTCAAGGCACCGAGCCGGCCCAGGGCCAGACGGGTATCGCCCACAACCAGTTGGGGCAAGGGCGCGCCCGGCACCTCGCGCTGCACCAGCGCCGCCACCGCGCCCCGGGCGGCAACGTCCGCCAGGTAGTCGTGGCCGTCGAAGCGCGGCCCGACCAAAGCCACGAACAATTGCCCTGGCGCGATCCGCCGGCTGTCGGTTGACACGGCGTCGAACATCGCGTCATCGCCCACCAGGCGGGCCTCCAAGGCCGTCGCCAGGCGGGACAGGCGCAGCGCATCAAGCATGAGCGGGCTCCCAGGTATCGAGGGCCTCGGCGGCCCGTCGCAGGTCGGAGAATGGGTGGCGGACGCCATGGATTTCCTGGTAGTCCTCGTGCCCCTTGCCGGCTAGCAGCACCACATCCTCAATGTTGGCCTCGGCGATGACACGGGCGATGGCGTCGCCGCGGCCCGGCGCGAAGGTCACGGTGCCGGCCTCGGCGAAACCGGGGCGGATATCGTCGAAGATACGCAGCGGGTCTTCGCCACGGGGATTGTCGTCGGTGACCCAGACACGATCGGCCAGGCGCTCGGCCGCCGCTGCCATCAACGGCCGCTTGCCACGGTCGCGGTCGCCGCCACAGCCGAACAGGCAGACCAGTTTCCCCCGGGCGTGGGGGCGCAGCGCGGTCAGCACCTGCTCCAGGGCGTCGGGGGTATGGGCATAGTCCACCACCACCAACGGTTTGTCGCCGCCGCCGAGCCGCTGCATGCGGCCCACCGGGCCCCGCAGGTGGGGCATTTCGCGGAGGATTTCGTCGAGGGGGTACCCCAGCCCCAATAACGCGCCGACCACGGCCAGCAGGTTGCTCAAGTTGAAACGCCCCAGCAGCGGGCTGCGCAGCAGGCCCTCGCCCTGAGGCGTAACCAAGCGGGCTTGAACGCCGTGGTCGTCGAAGCGAGCCTCGCGGGCATGCAAGAAGGCACGCGTATCGTCGAGGCTGTAACCAATCAGTCGCGACTCCGACCGGCGGGTCGCCAGCTCGGCGCCGAAGGCGTCGTCCAGGTTTACCACCCGGCAGCGCAGGCCCGGCCAATCGAATAGACGAGCCTTGGCCGCGCCATAGGCCTCCATGGTGCCGTGATAGTCGAGGTGATCGCGAGACAGGTTGGTGAACACCGCCACGTCGAAGTCCAGGGCGGCCACGCGCCCCTGATCCAGGCCATGGGACGACACTTCCATGGCCACTGCCCGGGCGCCGGCTTTTTTCAGACCCGCCAAGGTCGCCTGGACCGCCAATGGGTCGGGCGTGGTGTGTTGCCCGCCCTCCAGGGCGTCATGGAACCCGTTGCCGAGAGTGCCGACGATCCCGCAGCGCTCGCCGAGGCGGTCCAATGCCTGGGCCAGGAGTTGACTCACGCTGGTCTTGCCGTTGGTGCCGGTGACGCCGATCAGGCGCAGGCCTCGGCTCGGCTCGCCATAGAAGCGACCGGCGATGGCGGAGAGTTGCTGGGCTAGCCCCTTGCAAGGGACCAGCGCCACGTCGGTCGCCTGGATGTCCGGCGCGCCCTCGGCCTCGTAGGCTATGGCGGCCGCGCCTCGGGCCACGGCATCCGCGATGTGGTCGCGGCCATCCTGGCGCAGCCCCGGGACCGCCAGGAACAGGTCCCCCGGCCGCACCTTACGGCTGTCCAAGGTCAATTCGCGGATCAATACCGCGCGCTCTGCCTGAGGCAACAATTGGTTGAGTAGCATCGGCATCAGAGCCGCCCTCCCTTGGCGGCGGTTTGCGCGACGGCCTGCTCCTCGGGCTTGAGGTTGTCCGGCGCGATGTTCATCAGGCGCAGCGCGCCGGCCATGACCTTGCCGAACACCGGCGCCGAGACCAGGCCGCCGAAATAGCCGGCCTTGCTCGGCTCGTCGATCACCACCACCATGGCGATGCGCGGATTGCTCATGGGGCCGAAGCCGGCGAACAAGGAGCGATAGGCGTTTTCCGTATAACCGACGGCACCGACCGTGGCCTTGCGCGCGGTTCCGCTCTTGCCGGCGACGTGATAGCCCGGGACCTGGGCGCGGAACACGCCGCGAGGTGCCTCGACCACTTGCTGGAGCATGCCCTGCATGGTCTTGGCCACGTCCTCGCTGATCACCTGGGTACCATCCGGTACGCGATCGGCGCGGGTCATGGTCAACGGCACGCTGCGCCCGCCGTTGGCCAGCACCGAGTAGGCATGGGCCATCTGCACGGCCGTCACGGACAGACCGTAGCCATAGGACAGGGTGGCGGTTTCCGCCTTGCGCCACTCGCGGTAGTTGGGCAGGTTGCCGACCCGCTCGCCGGGGAAGCCGAGGCCGGTATCCTGGCCCAGGCCCACCTGCTGCATGACGTTGTAGATGGACTCGCCACCGATATCGAAGGCGATCTTGCTCATGCCGACGTTGCTGGAATTGATCAGAATGCCGGTCAGGTCGAGGATGCGGCCTTCGCTCTTCGAGACGTCCTTGATGGTGTAGCGGCCGATCTGCAGGGAGCCGGGCCAGACCTCCACGGTATCGCTGGGCTTCCAACGCCCGCTCGCCAGCGCGGCGCTCATGGAGAAAGGCTTCATGGTGGAGCCCGGCTCGAACACATCGATCATCGCCCGGTTGCGCATGGCGGCCGGTTGCAGGTTGCGGCGGTTGTTGGGGTTGTAGGTAGGCTGGTTGGCCATGGCGAGGATCTCGCCGGTCTTCACGTCCACCATCACCAGGCTGCCGGCCTTGGCCCCGTTTTCCACCAACGCATTACGCAATTCGCGGTGAGCCAGGTATTGCAAGCGCAGGTCGATGGAAAGCGCCAGGGTCTTGCCCGGCTTGGCGTTCTTGGTGACTTGGACGTCGCGGATCAGTTGGCCGCGACGATCCTTGAGTACCTGCCGCTTGCCCGGCACCCCGGCCAGCCACTGATCGAACGCCAGCTCCACGCCTTCGCGGCCCCGGTCGTCGACGTCGGTGAACCCCACCACGTGGGCGGTCACTTCGCCCGCCGGATAGAAGCGGCGGAACTCTTCGATGGAGTAGACCCCCGGCACCTTGTGCTGCAGCACGCTCTGGCCCTGTTCGGGAGTCAGGCCGCGGACCAGGTAGAGGAATTCCCGATTGGCATTCTGGTCGATGCGCTCGGCGAAGACCTTCGGGTCCTGCCCCAGGGCCCGAGCCAGCTCCGGCCAGCGCTCGCGGGAGCCGAGCATTTCCTTGGGATTGGCCCAGAGGGTGACGACCGGCGTACTGACCGCCAGCGGCTCGCCGTTGCGGTCGGTGATCAGGCCCCGGTGGGCCGGGATCGGGATGTGGCGCATGCTGCGGGCGTCGCCCTGGCCCTGCAGGAAGGTATGGTCCACCACGTGCAGGTCGACGATGCGCCAGGAAATGGCTCCCACCATCAAAGCCAGCAAGGCCAGCACCAGGCGAAAACGCCAGGGATACAGCGCGCCTTCGAGCTTCATCATGGCGCGACCATCCGGACTTCGCCCGGCTCGGGAACGCGTAGCTTGAGCTGCTCGGTCGCCAGGGTCTCGATGCGGTTGTGGGCGGTCCAGGTGCTCTGCTCCAGGATCAGGCGGCCCCACTCCGCCTGGGCTTTGTCGCGGATGTTCATTTCGCCGTAGAGGGTGTTGAGCAACTGGCGATTCCAATGAGCGCTGTAGGACACGGCGATGGCGGACAACAGCACGCCGATGAACAGCACCAGCATCAACAGGCTGCCAGCGGGCAAGGGCTTGGCCCGGTTGGCGCTCATTTCAATTTCTCCGCGACCCGCATCACCGCGCTGCGGGAGCGAGGGTTGGCCTTCACTTCTTCCGCCGAGGCGTAGATCGGCTTGCCGAGGAGTTTCAACCTGGGCTCGAACGCAACGGGGCGTATCGGCAGGTCGCGCGGCAGTGTGTCGGCCTCGCCCTTGGCGTGGCGACGCATGAACTGCTTGACGATACGGTCCTCCAGGGAGTGGAAGCTGATGACCACCAGACGCCCGCCCACGGCCAGGCACTCCAGCGCGGCATCGAGCCCCTGGCGCAGATCGTCGAGCTCGTTGTTGACCTTGATCCGCAGCCCCTGGAAAGCCCGCGTGGCAGGATGCTTGCCTTTTTCCCAGGCCGGATTGGCCTCGCTGAGAACCGCGGCGAGGTCAGCCGTGCGCTCGAAGGGCTTCGTGTCGCGACGCTGCACCACGGCTCGCGCCATGCGCTTGGCGAAACGCTCCTCGCCGTATTCCTTGAAGACCTCGGCGATCTCCGCCTCCTCGGCCTCGGCGATCCAATGCGCGGCACTGACGCCCCGCGAAGGGTCCATGCGCATGTCGAGCGGGCCGTCATTGAGGAAACTGAAGCCCCGCTGGGGATCGTCCAGTTGTGGCGAGGATACGCCAAGGTCCAACAGCACCCCGGCCACGCGGCCATTCAGGGCCTGGCTCGCCATTTCCACGCCTAGCTCGGCGAAGCTGCGCTGCACAATGACGAAGCGGCCATCCACGGCCGCTAGCGCTTCACCCGTCGCAATCGCCTGCGGGTCCTTGTCGAACCCCAGCAGGCGGCCAGCGGGCCCGAGCCGTTCCAGGATCGCCCGGCTATGTCCGCCGCGGCCGAACGTGCCGTCCAAATAGTAGCCATCGGCTTGGACGTCGAGTGCGTCGACGGCCTCGTTGAGCAGCACGGTGATATGGCGCAAGCCGTTGGTCATGTTCACAGGATCAGGTCACGCAGTTCGTCCGGCAAACCGCCGGGTTCTTTGATCGCCGCCAAGTCCGCTTCGGCGAGGGCGTTCCAGCGGGTTTCATCCCATAGCTGGAACTTGTTCAGTTGGCCGACCAGCATCGCGTGCTTGTCCAGCTTGGCGTATTCACGCAGACGCGGCGGCACGAGTATCCGGCCGCTGCCATCGAGCTCGAGGTCCACCGCGTTGCCGATCAGAAGACGCTGCAGGCGACGGGTTTCCTCGCGAAGCGACGGCAACTCGCGCAATTTCGCTTCGATGAGCTCCCATTCGGGCAGGGGATACAGGCTCAGGCAGGGGTCGATGGCGTCGATCGTGACGATGAGCTGGCCGGCACAACGCGAAATGAGCTCGTCACGATACCGACTCGGCATCGCGAGGCGTCCCTTGGCGTCGAGACTGATGGCGTTAGCTCCGCGAAACAAGACTGGCGCCCCCTGATAATTAGCTATCCCTGCCCTGAATTATCCACTTCGTCCCACTTTCTGCCACTTCCGCACACTATAGAAATCGCCTCACCCCACCGTCAAGGCGCGCAAAACCCGAAAAGTCCTTACAGGACGGCGATTTAGCTAAACAAAGGAGGTATTCGGACCAACGGAAGGGGCAGAGCGAAGCGTCTAATTTTTGGAAAACAAAAAGCTAAAGCATCTACTTAAAGTGCTTTATGAGCTTTAAGAACGTTTGGATATGGATGAGATGCAAAAAGAGAAAGGGGAGAGCCGGCCTGTAAGCCGGGTTCTGTCGAGGACAGTCATTCCTCTACGACGGCCATCGCTGGACGCCTCTAGCAACCTACCCGGATCCAGCGCGGGCCACGCCAATGGATCCCTATTTGGTCTTGCTCCGAGTGGGGTTTACCTAGCCACGGTCTGTTGCCAGCCGCGCGGTGCGCTCTTACCGCACCTTTTCACCCTTACCGGCGCCGAAGCGCTTAGGCGGTTATTTTCTGTGGCACTTTCCGTAGGCTCGCGCCTCCCAGGCGTTACCTGGCACTCTGCCCTATGGAGCCCGGACTTTCCTCCCTCGCGCTTCGGAACGAATTGCGACGGCGACTGTCCAGCCGACTCTCCGCCGCCAAGAGTAACGACCCGGCGGCCCGAGGACAAGCTCAGTTCCCTGGCTGCCGGTCCAAGGCCGCCTGATAGAGCAGGTTCTTGCGCAGTCCGGTGATCTCCGCCGCCAGCGCGGCAGCGCGTTTCACGGGCATTTCCGCCAACAGAAGATCGAGTACGCGCAGCGCCTGCGCGCTTAGCGCCTCGTCACCCTCGGGCGCCTGCCAGCCCGCCACCAACACCACGCATTCGCCCCGCTGCTGGTTGGTATCGCCGGCTACCCACTCGCACAGGGCCGCCAAAGACGCCCCTTTGAGGGTTTCGAAGGTCTTGGTCAACTCCCGAGCCAGAACGACCTGGCGCTCTTCCCCCAGGACCGACCGCATGTCCTGCAAGGTTTCCAGCAATCGATGGGGCGCCTCGTAGAACATCAGGGTGCGCGGCTCTTCTTTTATATGTTCGAGACGGGCCCGACGCGCAGTCGCCTTGGCGGGCAAGAAGCCCTCAAAAATGAAACGATCGGAAGGCAGGCCCGCCGCCGATAGCGCCGCGATCGCCGCGCAGGCGCCCGGCACAGGCGCCACCCTCACGCCGGCAGCCCGTACCTGTCGAACTAGATGGAAACCCGGATCGGAGATCAGGGGCGTTCCCGCGTCGGAGACCAGCGCGACATCTTCCCCTCCCAGCAAGCGCGCCAGGATTGGCCCGCCCTGCTCGCGCTCGTTGTGGTCGTGGCACGCTGTGAGCGGGGTGCGGATGCCGAAATGTTGCAATAGGCGCGATGAATGCCGGGTATCTTCCGCCGCGATCAAGGCCACCTCGCTCAGGATGCGCAACGCGCGAGCGGTGATATCCTCGAGATTGCCAATCGGCGTCGCGACGACATAGAGCGTGCCGGGCGAGGCGCCCAGAGAGGTTGGGTCCGCCACTGCGATACCTCGAAAGCGAAAACGCGCATTGTAGCCCGTTTCCAGCACCCGGCATCGCACCTGTCCGGGGGCTTGGGTACAATCCCCGTTCATTCGCCAGCACCGGAACGCTTACATGATCGCCCGCCTGCGCCCGTTCTTCGCCCTCAGCCTTGCCGGCCTGCTGGTCGCCTGCGCCCACTCACCCTCTTCCACGCTCGGCGAGCTCCCCCGCACGCCGCAGGCCAGTATCGAGCGTCTGCTGCAACAAGCCGAAGAAGCAAGCAAGCCCGAGCAGGCCAACTTGCTGCGGTTGTCCGCCGCTGACCAGGCCTACCGGCAGCAGGATTTCGGACGCGCCTCGAGCATCCTCCAAGCCATCCCACTGAATACCCTGAAGCCGGCGCAGCAGGTATTCGCCAGCACGCTGGCGGCGGAGCTGGCCCTGGCTCGCCAGGACGCCAAGGCCGCGCTCAAGGCCCTCAGCCATCCCAGCCTGGAGCGGCTCGCCGAACTGCCAGTCGAACAGCAAGTCCGCACCCAACTGGTACGTGCGCGGGCCTACGAGGCCGATGCCCAGCCCTTGCAGGCTGCCCGCGAGCGGATATTCATCGCCCCCTTGCTTGCCGGTGACACCGCCCGCGCCAACCACGCGGCGATCTGGAAGCTGGTGTCCGCACTGCCCAACGATCAACTCCAGGCCGATGGCGAAGCCGACCTGAAAGGCTGGTTGGAGCTCGCGCGAATCAGCAAGAGCGGCTCGTCCCTGGAGCAGCAGCAGGCCGCCATCGACGCATGGCGTGCCCAGAATCCCCAGCACCCCGCCGCCGTGCAGCTCCCGGAGCCACTGGTGAAACTCAAGGAACTGGCCAGCCAGCCCCTGACCAAGATCGCCCTGCTGCTTCCCCAGGAAGGTCAACTCGCCGGGGTGGCCCGGGCATTGCGAGACGGATTCCTCGCGGCCCAGTATCAGGCCAAGCAGGCCGGCGAGAACCCCCCGGCCATCCAGGTGTACGACAGCTCCCGTCTGACTTCCCTAGATGATTTCTACCGCCAGGCCCAGGCCGACGGCGCGCAACTGGTGGTCGGGCCGCTGGAAAAGCCCTTGGTCAAGCAGCTCGGCGAACGCACGCAACTGCCCCTCGCCACCCTGGCGCTGAACTACAGCGACGCCGGCCAGAAAGGCCCGGCCCAGCTCTTCCAGTTCGGCCTCGCCGCCGAGGACGAGGCCCGTGAGGCGGCCCGGCGCGCCTGGGCCGACGGCCTGCGGCGCGCCATGGCGCTGGTACCGAGCGGCGAATGGGGCGATCGAGTGCTCGCCGCGTTCCAGCAGAGCTGGCAAGCCAGCGGCGGCACGCTGATCACGGCCCAGCGAATCGCCCCGCCGGTGCAGATGGCGCAACAGATCTCCGATATGCTGCGCCTGCGCCAGAGCGCACCGGCGCTTCCCACGGCTCAAGGCCAGGCAAGCGAATCCGTCGCAACGCCCGCCCCACAGAACGTGGACTTCATCTTCCTCGCCGCCACCCCTCAACAAGCCCAGCAGATCAAGCCCACCCTGGCCTTCCAGTACGCCGCCGACCTGCCGGTGTATGCCACGTCTCATGTGTTCAGCGGCCTCAACGACCCGGCGCAGTACAACGATCTGAGCGGCATCCGGTTCTGCGAAACGCCCTGGCTGCTGAATGCGGACGACCCGTTGCGCCAGCAGGTGAGCGGCCAATGGCCCCAGGCCGCCGGCAGCCTTGGCCGACTGTACGCGATGGGCGTCGATGCCTACCGCCTGGCGCCGCGCCTCACCCAGCTCAAGGCCCTGCCGGACAGCTCGGTCGAAGGACTTTCCGGCCGCCTTACCCTGAGCCCCTCGCAACGCATCGAGCGCCATCTGCCCTGGGCCGAATTCCGCAACGGCCAAGTGGTGCGCCTGCCCGACAGCGACTCTTGAGCCTGAACCAACAGAGCGGCCAGATCGCCGAGGCGCTGGCCCGCCGGCACTTGGAGGACCAAGGCATGCGCCTATTGGCGCAGAACTGGCGAAGCCGCCTCGGCGAGCTCGATCTGGTCATGCTTGCCGGCGATACAGTAGTATTCGTCGAGGTCCGTTACCGGCGGCATGCCGCCTGGGGCGGCGCGCTGGAAAGCGTCGACGCGCGCAAACGCGCCAAGCTTGCCACCGCCGCTCAGCAGTTCCTGCAGCAGGAAAAGCGTTGGGCCCGTTACCCGTGCCGTTTCGATGTCGTGGCCATCAGCCCCGGCGATGGCCGCTCCCCTCCGCGCCTGGACTGGATTCAGAACGCGTTCGACGCCTGAACCGCTCCGGGCCGCATACCGAAGGTCGTATCCATGGACATGCAAACCCGTATCCGCCAGATGTTCCAGGCCAGCATCGAGACCAAGCAACAGGCCATGGACATGCTGGCGCCGTACATCGAGCAAGGCAGCATGGTGATGGTCAACGCCCTGCTCAACGAGGGCAAGATTCTTACCTGCGGCAACGGCGGCTCGGCCGGCGACGCGCAGCACTTCTCTTCCGAATTGCTGAACCGCTTCGAGCGCGAGCGTCCCAGCCTGCCGGCGGTAGCCCTGACCACCGACAGCTCGACCCTCACCTCGATCGCCAACGACTACAGCTACAACGAAGTCTTTTCCAAACAGATTCGCGCCCTCGGCCAGCCGGGCGACGTTCTACTGGCCATTTCCACCAGCGGCAACTCCGCCAATGTGATCCAGGCCATCCAGGCCGCCCACGACCGCGAGATGACCGTGGTGGCGCTGACCGGGCGCGACGGGGGCGGCATGGCCTCGCTGCTCTTGCCGGAAGACGTGGAGATCCGCGTGCCGGCCAAGGTCACCGCGCGCATCCAGGAAGTCCACCTGCTGGTCATCCATTGCCTCTGCGACCTGATCGATCGTCAACTGTTCGGGAGTGAAGAATGAAGCGGACCTCGCTACTCGTTGCCTGCCTCGCTGCCAGCCTGGCGCTGAGTGGCTGTGCCAGGACCATCGGCAAGACCATCGACGACCAGTTCACGCCTTCCAAGGTGAGGAGCCAGATCGCCGAGGCCAGCCCCGACCTGAAAACCAACTCGCATATCGTGGTGGCCAGCTACAACGGCATCGTGCTGCTGGCCGGACAGACCCCGACCGCCGAACTGAAGAACAAGGCCGAACAGGCGGCGCGTTCGGTGTCCGGGGTAAAAAAGCTCTACAACGAGCTTCAGGTGATGTCACCGTCCTCGGTCTCCGGGCTGGCACGCATGAATGACGGCACTATCACCAGCAAGCTGCGAACGCAGATGTTCGCGGACGGCAAGATCCCGAGTTCGCGGATCAAGGTGGTGACGGAGAATGGCATCGTCTACCTGCTCGGGCTCGTCAGCCGCCAGGAAGCCGCGCTCGCGACCAGCGTGGTGCAGCAGACTTCCGGCGTTCAGAAGATCGTCAAGTTGTTCGAATACACCAACTGACACCGCGCCACGCGACCGCTGGGCAAGCGAAAGGGCCGTACCGCGCAAGCGGTACGGCCCTTCTTCATTTAACGACCTTCAGGCTCGGGCGCCCGCTGGGCCGGGGAGGCTCGCCGCCGCCGGGCGGCCCATCGTCCTCGGGCCCCGTGGGCTCCTCTTCACCCACGGGCGGCTCGAGGTCGAAGACCATGCCTTGCCCGTTTTCGCGGGCATAGATGGCCATCAGCGCCCCCGTGGGGATGTACAGGCTGTGGGCCACGCCCCCGAAGCGCCCCTCGAAGCTCACTGCCTCGTTATTCATCTGCAAGTGACGGACCGCGGTGGGCGACACGTTCAGGACGATCTGTCCGTCGCTGGCGAACCCCGCCGGCACCCGAACGCCGGCGTATTCGGCGTTCACCAGCAGATGGGGGGTGCAGTTGTTATCGACGATCCACTCGTAGAGGGCGCGAACCAGATAGGGACGACTTGAATTCATCGGATCTCCTCAACGCATCGCGCGCTCGACACCCGACAGGCTCGCCTGGAAGGTATCCCGCGCGAAATTGCGCTCCATGTAATCGAGCAAGGGCTTGGCCGGACGAGGCAGTTCGATGCCCAAGCTGGGCAGGCGCCAAAGGATCGGCAACAGACAGCAATCCACCAAGCTGAAGTCCTCGCTCAGGAAAAACGGCTTATCCGCGAACAGCGGCGATACGCCGGTCAGGCTTTCGCGTAGTTCCTTGCGAGCTTGCGCCTTGATCGCATCTTTCGTGCGCGGATCGAGTATCCGCTCGACCTGGCTGCACCAGTCGCGCTGGATGCGATACATCAGCAATCGGCTGTTTGAGCGGGACACCGGATAGGCCGGCATCAGCGGCGGATGGGGGTAGCGCTCATCGAGGTACTCCATCACCACCGTCGACTCGTACAGTACCAGATCGCGATCGGCCAGGGTCGGCAAGGTACCGTAGGGGTTGAGTTCCGCCAACTGGGACGGGCACTGGCCGGCCACGACTTCGACGATCTCGGCGACCACCGATTTCTCCGCCAGCACGATGCGCACGCGATGGCTGTATTGATCGGCCGGATCGGAAAAACAGGTCAGCTTATTGATGGCGCCCATCGGACTCCTCCGCGCAGGTTCGACATGTGGGAGGCAAAAAGACACACGCGCCCCGTAGGGCGCGTGTCGTGACAGCCGAATGACTTCGGATCAGTGCACATCCTTCCAGTATTCGCGCTTGAGCAGATAGGCGAAAACGAAGAAGAAGGCCAGGTACAGCAGCACGTAGGTACCGATGCGTTGGCTTTCCAGCTTGACCGGGTTGGCCGAGTAAGCGAGGAAGGTCACCAGGTTCTTGACCTTCTCGTCGAACTGCTCCTCGGTGAGCGCACCGGTCTTCGGCAGTACGGTCAACTGGTCGCACGCCTCATGGGTGAGCGGCGTGCCGGTGAGCGGATCGAATTGCTTCTTGCCACCCTCCACCACCTGAACCTGCTTGCAACCGATGACCTGACGCCCTTGCAGCGGAGCCAGAACGTTCGGCATGCCCACGTTGGGGAATACCTTGTTGTTCACGCCCCAGGGGCGCGCCGGGTCTTCATAGAAGCTGCGCAGGTAGCTATACAGCCAGTCGTTGCCACGCACCCGCGCCACCAAGGTCAGGTCGGGTGGCGCCGCACCGAACCAGCCCTTGGCGTCGGTGGCATGCATGCCGTTCTTCATGTGGTCGCCGATCTTGGCACCGGTGAAGACGATGTTTTCCATCATCACGTCTTCCGGAATGCCGAGGTCGTTGGCCACTCGTTCATAACGCTGGTACTGAGCGCTGTGGCAGCCCATGCAGTAGTTGGCGAAAGTGCGCAGGCCGTCCTGCATCGCCGCCTTGTCGGTCAGGTCGATATCGACCTTGTCCAACTGCAGGTCGTGGCCACCCTCGGCGAAGCTCAGCGCCGGCAACAGCGCGAACACCAATGCAACAAGATGCTTTTTCATCAGCCATTCACCCTTTCCGGAACCACTTTGGTCTTCTCGAGCTTGGTATAGAACGGCATCAGAACGAAGTATGCGAAATACAGGAACGTACAGATCCGCGAAACCAAGGTGCGCTCCGGGGTAGGAGCCAGCACGCCGAGGTAGCCAAGAATAACGAAGGAGACGCAGAACACGAGCAGGGCGATCTTGCTCAGCCAGCCCTTGTAGCGCATCGACTTCACCGGGCTCCGGTCGAGCCAGGGCAGCACGAACAGGATGGCGATGGCGGCGCCCATGGCGATCACGCCCATCAGCTTGTCGGGGACCGCCCGGAGGATCGCGTAGAACGGGGTGAAGTACCACACCGGTGCGATGTGCTCGGGCGTCTTGAACGCGTTCGCCACTTCGAAGTTGGGCTTCTCGAGGAAATAGCCGCCCATTTCCGGGAAGAAGAAGATCACCGCGCAGAAGACGAAGAGGAACACCACCACGCCGACGATGTCTTTGACGGTGTAGTACGGGTGGAACGGGATACCGTCGAGCGGCACGCCGGCCTCGTCCTTGCTCTTCTTGATATCGACGCCCAGCGGGTTGTTCGAGCCGACTTCGTGCAACGCCAGGATGTGCAATACGACCAGACCCAGCAGCACCACCGGCAGGGCAATGACGTGCAAGGCGAAGAAGCGGTTCAGAGTGATGCCGGAGATCAGGTAGTCGCCCCGAATCCACTGGGTCAGGTCATCACCGATGACCGGGATGGCACCGAACAGCGAGATGATCACCTGAGCGCCCCAATAGGACATTTGGCCCCACGGCAGCAGGTAGCCCATGAAGGCTTCCGCCATTAGGGCCAGGTAGATCATCATGCCGAAGATCCACACCAGTTCGCGCGGCTTTTGATAGGAACCGTACAACAGCCCACGGAACATATGCAGGTAGACGACGATGAAGAACGCCGAGGCGCCCGTGGAATGCATGTAGCGGATGATCCAGCCGAACTCCACGTCGCGCATGATGTACTCGACGGAAGCGAACGCTTCCTCGGCGGACGGGGTGAAGCTCATGGTCAGCCAGATGCCGGTCAAAATCTGATTGACCAAGACCAGCAGGGCCAGGGAACCAAAGAAGTACAGAACGTTGAAGTTCTTGGGTGCGTAGTATTTGGCGAGATGGTCTTCCCACATCTTGGTCGCGGGGAAGCGGGCATCGACCCAATCCATGAATTTGCTCATCAGGCTTTCTCCTGGTCCACGCCGACAACGATCACCGTATCCGACTCGTACGAATGCGGCGGGACCGGCAGGTTCAGCGGAGCCGGCTGGGACTTGTACACGCGACCGGCCAAGTCATAACGAGAGCCATGGCAGGGGCACAGATAGCCACCGAACCAGTCCGCGCCGAGATCGGCGGGCGCCACTTCGGGGCGGAAGGATGGCGAACAACCGAGATGAGTGCAGATACCCACGAGCACCAAGATTTCCGGCTTGATCGAACGGTTTTTCGGGTCCACGTAGGTGGGCTGCACGGAAGCCTTCGAGTCGGGGTCGGCCACATGCTCGGCGACCTTGTCCAAGTTGCTCAGGATGTCCGGCGTACGGCGCACGATGAACACCGGCTGTCCTCGCCACTCGGCGACGATCTGCTGGCCTGGCTCGATCTTGCCAATGTTCACTTTCACGGGCGCACCCGCGGCCTTGGCCTTCGCACTGGGGAACCATGACCCCACGAACGGAGTCGCAGCACCCACCGCTCCTGCAGCACCCACCACGGATGTGGCTGCTACTAGGAAGCGACGCCGGCCTGCATTCACGCCGTCATTGCTCATTCAGTCGTCTCCCATCAGCTTCTATGGCCTGTTGGTCAGGCCTTTACTAAGTAAAGAACTTGCCGCGCAAAAAATTCGCCAAATGGTAAAGAAAACCCCTTTAGCTGACAAGGTAATAGCCGGATACAAATTCCCTGCGGCCCTTGATTTGCCAGGGTTTCAAGTGTGCGACACGCTGTCGCACGAGGCGCATGACGACATAAAAAAACGCCCAGTTTCCGAGAAAACTGGGCGTTTCGTTTTTCGCCAGGCGATTAACGCTTGGAGTATTGCGGACGTTTACGCGCTTTCCGTAGACCGACCTTCTTACGCTCCACTTCGCGAGCATCGCGAGTGACATAGCCAGCACGGCGCAGCGAGCCGCGCAGGGACTCGTCATATTCGATCAGCGCACGGCTGATGCCATGACGAATGGCGCCTGCCTGGCCACTCACGCCGCCACCCAGCACGGTGACGTAGATATCGAATTTCTCCAGGGTCTCGGTCAGTTCGAGAGGCTGACGCACGACCATGCGAGCGGTTTCGCGGCCGAAGAACTGCTCGAGGCTGCGATTGTTGATGGAGATCTTGCCAGTACCCGGACGCAGGAAGACGCGAGCGGTGGAAGTCTTACGACGGCCGGTGCCGTAGTTTTGAGTCGCCGACATAATCAACTATCCCGTTAAATCTTGAGTTCTTGGGGCTGCTGGGCGGTGTGCGGGTGAACGGCACCCTTGTACACCTTCAGCTTGCGATACATGTCGCGACCCAGAGGATTCTTCGGCAGCATACCCTTGACAGCGGTCTCGATGACACGCTCGGGGGCCTTGGCGATCAGCTTCTCGAAGTTGATCTCTTTGATACCGCCCGGGAAACCGGAGTGAGAGTAGTACATCTTGTCGGTAGTCTTCGCACCGGTCACGCGGACCTGCTCGGCGTTGATCACCACGATGTAGTCGCCGGTGTCGACATGGGGAGTGTATTCCGGCTTGTGCTTGCCGCGCAGACGGCTGGCGATCTCGGTGGCCAGACGACCCAGGGTCTGACCGGCAGCGTCGACGACATACCAGTCGCGCTTAACAGTTTCCGGTTTTGCAGTAAAAGTCTTCATTCGCTATATAGCCTCAGGGGCCGCCCTGAAAATAAGACGGCGGATCTTACTGAATAGTGCTTGCCCTGACAAGATCAGGACGGCCGGAAACAGACGCTATCGGGGGCTCGGGTCAGCGCGTCCGCTACGGCAGGGGTTCGGCAGGCTAGGCATCCCCGCCTTCTTCCGCGACGAGCTAGGCATTCCCGTCGAGAGAGCCGCGAAATTATGCCGATTGCGGCAGAAATAGCAATCCGCTTTTGCAGGAGCTCGCCGGATGGCCGCCCATGCTCGCCATTCGGCTAAGCTTGCCGGCCTCTAGCCTGCGGGCTTACACGCGATAGAAGGAGTCACAATGGAGACGCGTCGACTGGGCCAGACGGACATCGAGGTGAGCACGCTGTGCCTGGGCACCATGACCTGGGGTGAGCAGAACGACGAATCCGAGGCGTTCGCTCAACTGGACCGTGCCAAGGCCTACGGCATCAATTTCGTCGATACCGCCGAGATGTACCCGGTTCCCCCTCGCGCCGAGACCTATGGAGCCACCGAGCGAATCATCGGCGATTACTTCCGCCAGCGCGGCGACCGCGCCGATTGGGTGCTGGCCAGCAAGATCGCGGGCCCAGGCAATGGCATCGACTACATACGCGACGGCCGGCTGCGCCACGATCGCCAGCACATCGTCGCCGCACTCGACGCCAGCCTGAAAAGGCTGCGGACCGACTGGATCGACCTCTACCAACTGCATTGGCCCGAACGCAGCACCAATTTCTTCGGGCAGTTGGGTTACCGCCACCAACACGAGGAGACATTCACCGCCCTGGAGGATACCCTGGAAGCGCTCGACGAGCAGGTTCGCGCCGGCAAGATCCGCCATGTGGGCCTTTCCAACGAAACACCCTGGGGCACCATGAAGCTCCTGCACCTGGCCGAGCAGAGAGGCTGGCCGCGAGCCGTGTCGATCCAGAATCCCTATAACCTGCTCAACCGGACCTTCGAGGTCGGCCTGGCCGAAGTCGCCATCCGCGAGCGGTGCGGCCTGCTGGCCTACTCGCCGATGGCCTTCGGCATGCTGTCCGGGAAGTACGAGAATGGCGCCCGCCCCGAGCACGCGCGCCTCACCCGTTTCAGCCGCTTCACCCGTTACACCAACCCTCAGGCCCAGGCGGCCTGCTCCCGCTATGTGGAACTGGCCCGGGCCCATGGCCTGGACCCTGCCCAGATGGCCCTGGCTTTCGTCACGTCCCGCCCCTTCGTCACCAGCAACATCGTCGGCGCCACGACCTTGGAGCAATTGGAGGCCAACTTGCGCAGCAGCGAGTTGCGACTCACCGAGGAAGTACTGGAGGCCATCGAGGCGATCCACCGCGAGCAACCCAATCCCGCGCCCTGACGGTCAGCCGAACAGGTCGGGCGTGGAGCCCTCGGCCTGCAGCGGGGGCATCGCACCGCGACGGGAGGCGAGCCGATCCGCCAACCGAGTGGGCTCGGGCAGGCGGTAGCCTCGTCCGCAAGCCAGGACCAACTCCACCGCGGTGTCCAGACTCACCCGGTGGCCTGGCGAGACGATCAGCGGCCGCACGCGGCCCTTGCTGCGCAGGACCCAGCCCAGGGTATCCCCGGCGTGCCGCAAGGGCACCCGGGCGCCCCGCTGCGGCGGCACCTCGTCGTGCTCGCCCACCAGAATGTTCTTCGCCACGCCGATGGTGGGCAGTCCGGTCACCACGCCCAGGTGAGAGGCGATGCCGAGCCGGCGCGGATGGGCGATGCCCTGGCCGTCGCAATAGATCAGGTCGGGCGTTCGGGGCAAATCGTCGAGCGCTTGCAAGAGCGCCGGCAGCTCGCGAAAGGACAACAGCCCGGGTATGTAGGGCATGCGGGTGGGGATGCGCGCCACGCTCTGGGCCAGGGGCGCCAGGGTATCGGCATCCAGCAGGACGGCGGCGGCCAGGGTGATCCGCCCTTCCTCCTCGAAGCCCACATCCACTCCGGCCACCAGGCGCAACGGCGGAAAATCGTTCACCAGACTGACCCGGGCGGCGAGTTCGCGCTGCAACTGGCGAGCCTGCTGGACGCTGCCATCCCAGTCCGTGAAGGGGTCGGAAACCATCGGTCGCTCCTTGGATTGCACCCAGGGTAGACCGGCCCGCCCCGGGCCGGTTCGCTCCGTGGGGCCTCAGAGCGAACGGGCGATGATCTCCTTCATGATCTCGTTGGTGCCGGCGTAGATGCGCTGCACCCGGGCGTCGGCCCAGGCGCGCGCCACCGGGTATTCCCACATGAAGCCGTAGCCGCCGTGCAACTGGACGCATTCGTCGAGCACCTTGCATTGCAAGTCGGTGCTCCAGTACTTGAGCATCGCCGCGGTCGGCACGTCCAGTTCGCCGCGCAGGTGCAGCGTCAGGCAGTGATCGAGGAAGACCCGTCCCACCTGCACCTCGGTGGCCATTTCCGCCAGTTTGAAGCGGGTGTTCTGGAAGTCCGCGATAGCCTTGCCGAAGGCCTTGCGCTCGCGGGTGTAGTCCAGGGTCCAGCGTAGCGCGGCCTCCGCCGAGGCCAGCGCGCCGATGCCCACGGTGAGGCGCTCCTGGGGCAGCTCCTGCATCAGGTAGACGAAGCCGGACCCCGGCTGGCCCAGTAGGTTGTCCCGGGGTACCCGGACATCCTGGAAGAACAGTTCGGCGGTGTCCTGGGCCTTCATGCCGACTTTCTCCAGGCGCTTGCCCTTGTCGAAGCCAGGCGTTTCGGCCTCCACCAGGAACAGACTGATACCCCGGGAGCCCGCCGCGGGATCGGTCTTGGCGACGACGATCACCAGGTCGGCCAGGTAGCCGTTGGTGATGAAGGTCTTCGAGCCGTTGATCACGTAGTGATCGCCGTCCAGCACTGCGCTGGTCTTGATGCCTTGCAGGTCGGAGCCAGCGCCCGGCTCGGTCATGGCGATCGCGCCGATCAGCTCGCCACTGACCAGGCGTGGCAGGTAGCGCTGCTTCTGTTCCTCGGTGCCGTAGTGCAGGAGGTAGGGCGCAACGATATCGGAGTGCAGGGAGAAGCCTATGCCGGTCAGCCCCAGGCGACCGATCTCCTCGATCACCACGGTGCTGTAGAGGAAGTCCGCGCCCATGCCGCCATAGGCCTCGGGCAGATGGGAGCAGAGCAGGCCCTGCTCCCCCGCCTTGCGCCACAGGGCCCGGTCCACGTGGCCCTCCTTTTCCCATTGAGCATGGAAGGGGACCGCCTCCGCCTCGAGGAAGCGTCGGACACTGTCGCGGAACAGTTCATGGTCGGAGCCGAACAAGGGGCGTGGCAGCATGGCGATCACCGTCGTGGAGGCGGAAGGTGGTCCGACTGTATCCAGAAGCCACCGCCCCCACACTGGACAGTCGAGACAAAAAACAGGACGATCCCGCCACGCCTTGTCCGCTTCCCTCAATAACAATAATGACGATGACCGCGCCCCAGGGCCCGTTACGCCGGGTCAGCATCCTCGCCACCGACGGTGTTTTCGCCTCCACCCTGATGCAAGCCAAGGACTTCTTCCACATGGCCAGCCTGCGCCATGGGAAATGGTCTGGCCAAGGACTCACGCCTACCTTCGCCACCCGCCTGGTCAGCCCCGACGGGCAATCGGTGCACAGCTTCAGCGGGGTCCGGATGCCGGTGGATGGCGAGCTGGACGATGGCGACATCGTGGTGATCCCGGCGTTCTGGGACGACTTCGGCGCGCTGTCCGCGCGTTACCCCCAGGTATTCGATTGGCTACGCCGCCGTCATGGCGCCGGCGCGGCGATCTGCGGAGAGGCGACCGGGGTGTTCTGGATGGCTGGCGCCGGCCTGCTGGACGGCAAGGAGGCGACGACCTACTGGCGCTTCTTTCGCGAATTCGGCGAGCGCTTCCCCCAGGTCGCGCTGAACACCGACAAGCACTTGGTGGATGCCGACGATCTCTATTGCGCCAGCGGGGTCACGTCCGCCTGCGACCTGTACATCCACCTGATCGAGCGGTATTGCGGGGCCGAAGTGGCGCAGGCGGTGGCCCGGGACATCCTCTACGAAGTCCAGCGCAGCTACACCCCCGGCCGCCTCGGCTTCGGCGGCCAGAAGTTGCATCGGGACGTAGCCATCCTGCAGATCCAGCACTGGCTGGAGGCCCACTTCGCCGAGCGCTTCCGCTTCGAGGACGTGGCCCGGGACCATGGCATGAGCATTCGCAACTTCATGCGGCGCTTCCAGGCGGCCACCGGCGATAAGCCCCTGCACTACCTGCAACGACTGCGCATCGAGACCGCCAAGGGGCTGCTGGCCAACACCGGCAAGAGCATCAAGACCATCAGTTACGAAGTGGGCTACGACGACGCCAGCTTCTTCGCCCGCCTGTTCCGCCAGCACACCGGGCTCTCGCCCAACCCGTACCGGCGGCAGTTGCGCCATCGCGGCGAATGATGCGTTCCGTCAGGGGCGGTGCGGACGGGAGAGGAACTCGTGGGACTGCATTTCCAGCAGGCGGCTGAGGGTGCGCTGGAATTCGAACTCCAGGCGGCCGCCCGCATAGAGGTCCTTCAGTTCCACCTCGGCGGAGAGGATCAGCTTGACATTGCGGTCGTAGAACTCATCCACCAGGTTGATGAAACGCCGCGCCATGTCGTCTTTCGAGGCATCCATCCGCTCGACGCCGGACACCAGCACGGCGTGGAAGATCTTCGCCAGCTCGATATAGTCGTTCTGGCTGCGCGGACCGTCGCACAGCTCGCGGAAGTCGAACCAGGCCACGTCGTCGCAAGTGAGGCGCGCGCGGATCGGGCGGTTCTCGATGATCAGGTCCTCGTTTTCCTGGGCCTGGGTGCACTCGGGAGTCAGCGCCCGAAAGCTCTTGCGCAGGCTGTCCTCGGCGGCCTGATCGAGAGGCCAGTGGTAGAGCTGGGCCTGTTCCAGGTGGCGCAGGCGATAGTCGACGCCACTGTCGACGTTGACCACCTCGGTGTATTCCTTGAGCAGGGCGATGGCCGGCAGGAAGCGCGCCCGTTGCAGACCGTCCTTGTACAGGCCGTCGGGCACGATGTTGGAGGTGGCCACCAAGGTCACGCCGTTCTTGAACAACTCCTCCAGCAACGTGGCCAGAATCATGGCGTCGGTGATGTCGGAGACGAAGAACTCGTCGAAGCAGATCACCCGGGCCTCGGCGGCGAAGCGCTTGCCGATGAGGGTCAGCGGGTTTTTCTCGCCCTTGAGGGTCTTAAGTTCTTCGTGCACCCGCTTCATGAAGCGGTGGAAATGGGTACGCACCTTTTCCTTGAATGGCAGGGACTCGAAGAAGGTGTCCACCAGGTAGGTCTTGCCGCGCCCCACTCCCCCCCAGAAATACAGGCCCTTGACCGGCCGTTGGGCCTCGCCGCCGAACAGCCTGGAGAGCAGGCCCGGCTTGTACCGGGCGTTGTGAACCAGATCGTCGTACAAGCGTTGCAGGTGGCGGACAGCGTTTTCCTGCGCCGCGTCGCGGAAGAAATCCGGACGTTTGAGATCGGCCTGATAGCGTTCTAGGGGGGTCATATCGATAGCGAGGCAACGAAAAACGGGGCGGTCACTTTAGCGACGGCCCCGGAGATTGGCAAATCGGCTCCCGGCGCCGTCGAATTCAGGCGCTCAGCACGTCCAACAACCGCTGGCGAGCCGCCTCGCGTGCCTCGGCCTCGGGGAAGTCGGGGCTGAGGGCGACGCACTCGCCGTCCAGCCAGACGCCCAGCGCCGTCCCCTCCTCCCGCAGGTCCAGGGGCTCGCCGCCTTGCAGGCGCTTGCTGACCTGACCGGCCGCCTTGCCGTCGGCGAATCCCTTGGACAGCAGCAGTTGCTCGCCCTGGGCATCCAGGAGGCGGAAACGGAAGCGCCCGTCGTCCTCGCGGAAGCTGACGAAGCGGGCGCTCTTCGCCGCCTTCTTGCGGCTTTCCCCGCCGCTCGCCACGTCGCTACGGAAAGAGCGCAGGCCCACCGCCTCGCGCAGTTGCTGGAGGAACGGGGTGGCCAGGCGGCGGGCCTTGGCGGCGCCGGCCAGGAGGATGTCCTCCAGGTCAGCGGGCCGGGCGATCAGCCCGTGGTAGCGCTCCCGGGCCTCGCCCAGCTCGGCGTCCAGCAGTTCGAACAGGCGTTGCTTGGCCTCGCCCCAGGCCAGGCCGTCCAGCAGTTCGGCGCGGAAGGTAGCCAGTTGAACGGGCGTGGCGAACGCCTGGTACAGGGTATACAGGTGCGAGGCGTCCGGGTCCTTCGGTTCGCCCGGCGCCCGGGAGTCGGTGACGATCCGGGCGATGGCGTCCTTGAGCTGCTTGGCGCTGCCGAACAAGGGAATGGTGTTGTCATAGCTCTTGGACATCTTGCGCCCGTCGAGGCCCGGCAGGGTCGCCACCTCCTCCTCGATCACCGCCTCGGGCAGGGTGAACAGTTCCCGGCCTTGGCCGAACAGGTGGTTGAAGCGCTGCCCGATGTCCCGCGCCATTTCCACGTGCTGGATCTGGTCGCGCCCCACCGGCACCTTGTGGGCGTTGAACATCAGGATGTCCGCCGCCATCAGCACCGGGTAGCTGAACAGGCCCATGGTCACGCCGGCGTCCGGGTCCTCCCCCGCCTCCACGTTCTTGTCCACCGAGGCTTTGTAGGCATGGGCGCGGTTGAGCAGGCCCTTGCCGGCCACGCAGGTGAGCAGCCAGGTCAGCTCGGGGATCTCGGGGATATCCGACTGCCGGTAGAAGGTCGCCTTGTCGGTGTCCAGCCCGCAGGCCAGCCAGGTGGCGGCGATTTCCAGGCGCGAACGCTGGATGCGCGCCGGGTCGTCGCATTTGATCAGGGCATGGTAGTCGGCGAGGAAGTAGAACGAGTCGACGTCGGCGGCGCGGCTGGCGACGATGGCCGGGCGGATCGCCCCGGCATAGTTGCCCAGGTGCGGGGTGCCGGTGGTGGTGATGCCGGTGAGAATGCGGGTGGTCATGGGTTATCGCTTGTCGAGACGGATCGGAGACGAGGCAGGACCAGCTCCTTGAGCTCGGTCAGCTTGCCATGGAAGAAGTGGCCGCATTCTGCCACTTTCAGCAGCTCGTGGGGGCGGCCGAGGGCGTCGGCCCAGGCATAGACCAGCGCCGGGTCGATGACCTCGTCGGCGTCCGGCTGGATCACGGTCAGCGGGCATTCCCCGGGTGGCACATGCTCGCCCTCCAGGCGCATCACCGCCGGCGCGACCATGAACAGGTGGTCTGGAGCGCTCCCTCGCCGTTCCAGTCGCCCGCCCAGGCTCGCGGCGACGAAACCGCCGAAGGAGAACCCGAACAGGGTCAGCGGCAGCGCGGGGTCCCGGGCCTGGAGCCAGCGAGCGGCGGCGTCGGCATCGTCGACCTCGCCGCTGCCCATGTCGGAGTGGCCGAAGCTCGCGCCCACGCCTCGGTAGTTGAAGCGCAGCGTGCTGTAGCCGGCGTCCCGGGCGCAGCGCTGCAGCATCGACACCACTTTGTTCAGCATGGTGCCGCCCTGGATCGGGTTGGGGTGGCAGAGCAGCGCCAGGCCCTTGGGCTCGGGCGCCTCCAGATACAAGGCTTCCAGCGGGCCGCCAGGGCCATCCAGCATGAGAGGGGTTTCGCGGGTGGACAACGGGAACTCCGTGACCCTGGGTCGGGTCGACTCGTCTAGTTTGGGCTCGAGCGGCCGGCAGGCTCGCTCGGCGCCGACCGCCCGCTCGCCGGCGCGGTTCGCAGCGGTTCGCCGCATTGGCGGCTTCCGTCTCCACCCCGCCAGGCTTGCGTCGCGGTATACAGCGCGGTTTCGAGCCGTTAACGTAAAACAAAGCCGCCTATAGAGGAAGGATTCGTGGAACAGTCGCTCACCGCCTGGTTGTTACCGGCTCTCGCCCTGCTCGCCGGTATCGGTATCGGTTTCCTCATCGCCCGCCTGGCTCCCGGTACGCCGGCCGGCCGCACGCAACGCCAATTGGACGACCTGCAAGAGCGGTTCGACGCCTACCAGAGCGAGGTGGTGACCCACTTCAACACCACCGCCAACCTAGTCCGCAAGCTCACCCAGAGCTACCAGGATGTGCAGGACCACCTGTCCACCGGCGTCGACCGCCTGGCCCTGGACGAACTCACCCGCCAGCGCCTGCTCGCCGCGCTGCACGCCGAGGACAGCGGCAGCGCCAGCCGGGAACGCCTGAGCGCCCCGCCGATCCAGGAAGCGCCCAAGGACTACGCGCCGAAAGCGCCTAATGCCACCGGCACCCTGGACAAGAGCTACGGGCTGAAAGGCAAGTACTGAGCGCCATGAAAAAGCCCCGCATCCGCGGGGCTTTTTCCATGAGCGGGCATCGGCAGGACACGTCATTCTCCAAGAGGCGCCACCCTCGCCCCAGCGACAGCGACAGCGACAGCGCCGGCGTTACGCTGCCGCGACCTGCTTCTTGCAGGAGCTTGGCATTCACCTCGGTCGACCAATACGCGTCGCGCGACGCCCAACCGGCGTTTCCGCCAGGGGCGCTCCCCCGGTATCCGGCCTGCCATGGAGCAACGCGGCGCGCAGGCGAAGGCGCGAGTGGCCGCTGCCGCCAGACGCGGGGCCCTTGAGCCTTCCAGCGAAGAAACGGCGGGTCGCCCAGGCCGGCGCTTGGTTGCGCGGCGCACCGGTCATCTGGCGATCCCTCGGCATGAGCCGGGCGCATCGCGGGTGATGAGAATGGTGCGGGGGCAGCCCCGTGCGCTCAAGCCGTCATTAACCTCCAGCTCGGCGCCCCGGGCGCGGCTTTCGCTCACTTGCCGGTCGTCGCCACCGCGCGCGGTCGCTCGTGTTCGTCCGCTGGTGGCGAAGCGGGGGCCCGCCATCGATCATGCTTCCAGCCCTGAAACAACGCGAAAGCCCCGCGAGCGCGGGGCTTCCGGGCCCGGTGGGATCAGATCACGCCGCGCTGGCGCAGCAGGTCGAGAACCGCCTTGCTCCCCTCCTCCACGGTCTGGCGCTGGGTATCGATCACCAGGTCGGCATCCAGCGGTACGTCGTAGGGGAAAGACTCGCCGGGGATGTTGTCCTCTCCGGCGGCGTACAGTCCCTGGGGATCGCGTTCGCGGCACGCCTGGGGAGAAGCCTGCACATAGACCGTCAGGACCCGCTCGGGCCCGATCAGCGCCCGCGCCTGACGCCGCCCCTCGGCATCCGGGGCAACGAAGGCGGCCAGGGTGATCAGCCCGGCCTCGTTGAACTGGCGGGCGACCAGGGCGGCGCGGCGCCAGTTCTCGGTGCGCCCGGCGCGGTCCTGGGCCAGCCCTTTGTTCAGGTCGTGGCGCAGGTTCTGGCCGTCCAGCACGAAGACCGCCCGGCCGGCGTCGAACAGCGCGCGCTCCACGGCATAGGCCAGGGTGCTCTTGCCAGCGCCCGACAGCCCGGTGAACAGCACCGTGGCCGGCCGCTGGCCGAAGCGCGCGGCGCGCTCCTCGTCGGTCACGTGGGCCTCGGGGCGCGCACCGGCGGTGCCCTGGACCGGCTCGGCGACGATCATGCCGGCGCCGACGGTGCCATTGGTCAACCGGTCGATGACGATGAAAGCGCCGGTGGTGCGATTCTGGGCGTAGCCGTCCAGGGCGATGGGCGCGTCGAGGCTCACCCGCACCCGGGCGATCTCGTTGAGCCGGAGTTCGCTGGCGGCGTCCTGCTCCAGAGTGTTCACGTCGACCTGGTGGACGATGCGGGGGATCGAGCCGGGCAGGTAGCTGGTGGCGCGCTTGATGTCGTATTTCTTGCCCGGGCGCAGGGGCTCCTCGGCCATCCACACCAGCATCGCCTCGAAGGTGTCGGTGACCGGGGGACGGTCGTCGGCGTGCACCAGCATGTCGCCCCGGGAAACGTCGATCTCGTCTTCCAGGGTCAGGGTGATGGCCTGCCCCGGCCCCGCCTGCTCCAGCTCCCCTTCGTAGGTGACGATGGACTTGACCCGGCTGGCCTTGCCCGAGGGCAGCGCCACCACGGCATCGCCCTTGCGCACGATACCGCTGGCCAGAGTGCCGGCGAAGCCGCGAAAGTTCAGGTTCGGCCGGTTCACGTACTGCACCGGGAAGCGCATGTCGGCGAGGTTGCGGTCGCCGGCGATCTCCACGGTCTCGAGGATTTCCATCAGTGGCGGGCCGTCGTACCAGGGCGTGTCGGCGCTGCGGTTGACCACGTTGTCGCCCTTCAAGGCGGACATGGGCACGAAATGCAGGGTGGTGGGCGCCAAGCCGATGCGCTCGACGAAGTCCAGGTAGTCCGCGCGGATGGCCTCGAACACGCCCTGGTCGTAGCCCTTGAGGTCCATCTTGTTGATGGCCACCACGATGTGCCGGATACCCAGCAGCGAGGCGATGTAGCTGTGCCGGCGGGTCTGGGTCTGCACGCCGTGGCGGGCATCGATCAGAATGATCGCCAAGTCGCAGGTGGAGGCGCCAGTGGCCATGTTGCGGGTGTACTGCTCGTGGCCGGGGGTATCGGCGATGATGAACTTGCGCTTGGCGGTGCTGAAGTAGCGGTAGGCCACGTCGATGGTGATGCCCTGCTCGCGCTCGGCCTGCAGGCCGTCCACCAGCAGCGCCAGGTCGACGTCGTCGCCAGTGGTGCCGACTTTCTTCGAATCCCGGGTAATGGCCTCCAGGTGATCCTCGTATATCATCTTGGAGTCGTGCAGCAAGCGGCCGATTAGCGTGCTCTTGCCATCGTCGACGTTGCCGCAGGTGAGGAAGCGCAGCAGTTCCTTGCGCTCGTGCTGGGCCAGGTAGGCGAGGATATCCTCGCCGATCAGTTCGGATTGATGCGACATCTTAGAAGTACCCCTGGCGCTTTTTCTCTTCCATGGAACCGGCGGCATCGTGATCGATGACGCGGCCCTGGCGTTCCGAGGTCCGGGTCAGGAGCATTTCCTGGATGATCTCCGGCAGCGTGGCGGCGGTTGACTCCACCGCGCCGGTCAGCGGGTAGCAGCCCAGGGTGCGGAAGCGCACGGTCTTCTTCTGGATGCGCGCCTTTTCCTCGTCGGTCAGGTGCTCGAGGATGCGCGCGTCGTCGATCATGATCAGCGTGCCGTTCTTCTCGATGACCTCGCGCTCGGCGGCGAAGTACAGCGGCACGATGGGAATCCGCTCCAGATAGATGTATTGCCAGATGTCCAGCTCGGTCCAGTTGGAGAGCGGAAAGACCCGGATCGACTCCCCTTTCTTCACCTTGCCGTTATAGACATTCCACAGCTCGGGGCGCTGGTTCTTCGGGTCCCAGCGGTGCTTGCCGTCACGGAAGGAATAGACCCGCTCCTTGGCCCGGGACTTCTCTTCGTCGCGACGCGCCCCGCCGAAGGCGGCATCGAAGCCGTGCTGGTCCAGGGCCTGCTTCAGGCCCTCGGTCTTCATCACGTCGGTGTGCTTGGCGCTGCCGTGGGTAAACGGGTTGATGCCCTGGGCGACGCCGTCCGGGTTGATGTGGACGATCAGGTCCAAGCCCATCTCGGCGACCATGCGGTCGCGGAAGCGATACATTTCCTGGAATTTCCAGCGGGTGTCCACGTGCATCACCGGGAACGGCAGCTTGCCGGGGAAGAACGCCTTGCGGGCCAGGTGCAGCATGACGGCCGAGTCCTTGCCGATCGAGTAGAGCATCACCGGGTTATCGAACTCGGCGGCCACCTCGCGGATGATGTGGATGCTTTCCGCCTCGAGCTGTTTCAGGTGGGTCAGTTTGTCCAGCATGGGCAACTCACGGTAGAAGTCGAGCAGGACGGCCAGCGGGCCGCGGACGAGCCTGGCACTCTAGCACAGCGTATTCTTCTAATCCGGAAGCCAACTAGAACGAAAAATTCTAAATTTATAGCGGCCAGGCGCCCCGATCCGGTGGCTTAGATGGGGTTCGGGCTATCGATGAAAAGGTGTTCGATGGCGAAGCGCCGCGCCAGGTAATCCCCCAGAGCCTGCACGCCATAGCGCTCGGTGGCATGATGGCCGGCGGCGATGAACGACACGTCGTTTTCCCGGGCGCTGTGAAAGGTCTGCTCGGAGGCCTCGCCGGTGAGGTAAAGGTCGACGCCGGCGGCGATAGCGGTGTCGATGTACCCCTGCCCGCCGCCGGTGCACCAGCCGATCCGCTGGACGCTGCCCGGCCCCTCCACCAGCAGCGGCTCGCGGCCGAGCACTTCCGCCACCCGCCGGGCGAAGTCCCGCGCGCTCATCGGTTCCGCCAGGGAGCCGATGAGCCCCACGGTCTTCGGGTTGTCCGGCTCCAGGGGACCTTCCACCTCGATGTCCAACTGGCGAGCCAATTGGACGTTGTTACCGACCTCCGGGTGCACATCCAGCGGCAGGTGATAGGCCAACAGGCTGATGTCGTGGGCCAGCAGGGTCTTCAGGCGGCGCTGCTTCATGCCCGTGACGCATGGGCTCTCGCCCTTCCAGAAATAGCCATGGTGGACCAGGATCGCATCGGCCTCGGCCGCCACCGCGGCGTCCAGCAGGGCCTGGCTCGCGGTGACCCCGCTGACGATGCGCCGGACCTGGGGGCGGCCCTCCACTTGCAGGCCGTTGGGGCAGTAATCGGCGATATGCCCGATGTTCAGGTAACGGTCGGCTTCGTCCACCAGGGTAGTCAGCGCAATGGCCATGGCGATCCTCATGTGCGGTTGGCGGGCGGCTCCGGGCGCCCTCTATAATGTCGCACCTTAAGGGGCGGCCCGCGCTCCAGCAACTCTCCCAGGATTTCCATCATGTTCCAGGCCTTGCGTTACTTCGGCTGGCCGTTGCTGGTCGGCGTGCTGATCGCGCTGCTGATCATCGAACGCTTTCCCCAGTGGGTCGGCCTGCCGCGACAGGATGTCGAGCTCAAGGTCGCGCCACAATACGAGCAGCCACGCCAGGGCCCCGCTTCTTATGCCGATGCGGTCAACCTCGCCTCGCCCGCGGTGGCCAACCTCTACACCACCAAGGTGATCAGCAAACCCTCCCACCCGCTGTTCGAGGACCCGCAGTTCCGCAAGTTCTTCGGCGACAACCTGCCGCGCCAGCGGCGCATGGAATCCAGCCTCGGCTCCGCCGTGATCATGAGTCCCGAAGGGTATCTGCTGACCAATAACCACGTCACCGCCGGCGCCGACCAGATTGTCGTGGCTCTCAAGGACGGCCGCGAAACCCTCGCCCGCCTGGTGGGCAGCGACCCGGAAACGGACCTGGCGGTGCTGAAGATCGACCTGAACGACCTGCCCGCGATCACCCTCGGCCATTCGGAAAACATCCAGATCGGCGACGTCGCCCTGGCCATCGGTAACCCGTTCGGTCTGCAACAGACCGTGACCATGGGCATCATCAGCGCCACCGGGCGCAACCAGCTCGGCCTGAACACCTACGAGGATTTCATTCAGACCGACGCGGCGATCAACCCGGGCAACTCCGGCGGGGCGCTGGTGGATGCCTACGGCAACCTGATCGGCATCAACACGGCGATCTTTTCCAAGTCCGGCGGCTCCCAGGGCATCGGCTTCGCCATCCCGACCAAGCTGGCCATCGAAGTGATGAAGGCGATCATCGAGCACGGCCAGGTGATCCGTGGCTGGCTGGGCATCGAGGTGCAACCGCTCACCGCCGAGCTGGCGGAATCCTTCGGTTTGGTGGGCCGCGCCGGAATCGTGGTGGCGGGCATCTACCGCGACGGCCCCGCCCAGCGGGCGGGCCTGCAACCCGGCGACATCATTCTCAGCATCGCCGGCGAACCGGCTGGCGATGGGCGTCGTTCCATGAATCAGGTGGCCCGCACCAAGCCCGGCGAGACCATCGCCGTGAAGGTGATGCGCAACGGCAAGGAGATGGAGCTGACGGCCAAGGTCGGGCTCCGGCCGCCTCCCGCCCCCGCTGGCAACAAGGAATGACGAACGGCGCCGCGAGGCGCCGTTTCGTTTCCGCGGGCATTGCCCTTCGCCTGCCTGGAAGGGCCACCGCCGAGCGCAGCGGCGCGCGGCTCGCCAGCCGAACGGCGCCTGTCAGCCTTGGTCCAGTGCCTCCAGCAAGGACTGGTTCTGCTCGGGCGTGCCGATGGTGATACGCAGGAACTGGGCGATGCGCGCCTGCTTGAAATGGCGCACGACCACGCCCCGCTCACGCAGGCTCGCGGCGAGGGCGGCGGCGTCCTTGTCGGGATGGCGGGCGAAGACGAAGTTGGCCGCCGAGGGCAGGACCTCGAAACCGCGAGCGTCCAGTTCGGCCACCAGGCGCTCGCGGCTATCCATCACAGCCCGGCGGGTCCGCTCGAACCACGCCGTATCCTCGAAGGCCGCGGCCGCGCCCGCGATCGCCAGACGATCCAGGGGATAGGAGTTGAAGCTGTCCTTGATCCGTTGCAGCGCCTCGATCAGGTCCACATGTCCCACCGCGAGCCCCACCCGCAGGCCGGCCAGGGAGCGGGACTTGGACAGGGTCTGCACCACCAGCAGGTTGGGATAGCGGTCCACCAGGGCAATCGCGGTCTGGCCGCCGAAGTCGACGTATGCCTCGTCCACGATCACCACGGAGTCCGGACTCGCCTGAAGTAACCGCTCGATGGCCTCGAGAGGTAGCACGCACCCCGTCGGCGCGTTGGGGTTGGGCAGGATGACGCCGCCGTTGGGCCGCGCATAATCCTCCACCCGGACCTGGAAGTCCTGGTCCAGGGGCACCGCCTCGAACGGAATGCCGTAGAGCCCGCAGTAGACCGGGTAGAAGCTGTAGGTGACATCCGGGAACAGCAAGGGCGCGCCCTTTTGGAAGAGCCCGTGGAAAGCGTGGGCGAGCACCTCGTCGGAGCCATTGCCGACGAATACCTGCGCCATGTCCACCCCGTAGTACTCGGCCGCCGCCCGTCGCAGGCGTTCGCTGCCTGGATCGGGGTAAAGGCGCAGGCTGTCACCCAGCTCGGCCTGCATGGCGGCGATCGCCTTGGGCGACGGTCCGTAAGGGTTCTCGTTGGTATTGAGCTTCACCAGCCGGTCCAGCTTGGGTTGCTCGCCCGGCACGTAGGGCACCAGGTTCTTGACGAAGGGGCTCCAGTACTTGCTCATGCCTGGCCCTCCTTGATCCGGTATTCGGCGCTACGGGCATGGGCGGTCAGCGATTCGCCACGGGCCAGCACCGAGGCGGTGCGGCCCAGGGCCGAGGCGCCTTCCGCCGAGCAGAAGATAACCGACGAGCGCTTCTGGAAGTCGTACACCCCCAAAGGCGAGGAGAAGCGCGCGGTGCCCGAGGTGGGCAACACATGATTGGGGCCGGCGCAGTAGTCGCCCAGGGCCTCGGCGGTGTAGCGGCCGAGGAAGATCGCACCGGCGTGGCGGATGCGCGGCAGCCACTGTTCGGGCTCCGCCACCGACAGCTCCAGGTGCTCCGGGGCGATGCGGTTGGCCACCGCGATGGCCTGGTCCAGGTCCGCCACCTGGATCAGCGCGCCCCGGGCTTCCAGGGAGGCACGGATGATCGCCGCGCGCTCCATCGTGGGCAGCAACCGGTCGATGCTGGCCGCCACTTGGTCGAGGAAGGCCGCGTCCGGGCTGAGCAGGATCGCCTGGGCATCCTCGTCGTGCTCGGCCTGGGAAAACAGGTCCATGGCGATCCAGTCGGGGTCGGTGTGGCCGTCGCAGACCACCAGGATTTCCGACGGCCCGGCGATCATATCGATACCCACCTGGCCGAACACATGGCGCTTCGCGGTGGCCACGTAGATGTTGCCGGGGCCGACGATCTTGTCCACCCGGGGCACGCTCTGGGTGCCGTAGGCCAAGGCCGCCACCGCCTGGGCCCCGCCCAGGGTAAAGACCCGGTCGACGCCGGCGATGGCCGCGGCGGCCAGTACCAGCTCGTTGACTTCGCCCCGGGGCGTCGGCACCACCATCACCACCTCGGCCACGCCGGCTACCTTGGCCGGGATGGCGTTCATCAGGACCGACGACGGGTAGGACGCCTTGCCGCCCGGCACGTACAGACCGGCGCGATCCAGCGGGGCGACCTGCTGGCCAAGCACCGTGCCGTCGGCCTCGGTGTAGCGCCAGGACGCCTGCTTCTGCTGCTCGTGATAGGCCCGCACTCGCGACGCGGCGGTTTCCAGAGCCTCGCGCTGTTCGGGGGTGATGCGGGCGAGCGCCAACTCCAGGCGCTCGCGAGGCAGGATCAGATCGGTCATGGCGGCCACGTCCAGCCCGTCGAAGCGCTTGGTGAATTCCACCAGGGCCTCGTCGCCGCGCTCGCGCACCGCCGCGATGATGTCCAGCACGCGCTGGTTGACCGCCGCGTCGGACACGCTTTCCCAGCTCAGCAGATGATCCAGATGACGCGCGAACTGCGGATCGGCGGCATTGAGTCGGCGGATAGCGGTGGGACGGGTCATGACGGGCCTCTCGTATGGCGTGTGCTCGGGCGTCGCTAGCCTACCAAGCCCACCGCATGGACGCCCGAGAAAATGGGGGGACGCGGCGGGACCGCGCGGCGAGGCCGCGCGCGGTGTCAGTGACGGTGTCGAGAACGCGAGCGCGCCGGAGCGGCGCGCGGGAGGGCCCGGGCGGTCATCGCGACGCGACCGCCTCGCGCAGGGTTTCGATCAGCGCCTGGATGCGGGCGTGCTGCATCTTCATCGCCGCCTTGTTGACGATCAGCCGCGAGCTGATGGTGGCGATCAGGTCCTGGGGCTCCAGACCGTTGGCGCGCAGGGTGTTGCCGGTGTCGACCACGTCGATGATCTTGTCCGCCAGGCCCACCAGGGGCGCCAGCTCCATGGAGCCATAGAGCTTGATCACGTCGACTTGCCGACCCTGCTCGGCGTAATAGCGCTTGGCGACGTTGACGAACTTGGTCGCCACCCGCAGGCGCCCCTGAGGCTCGGGCGCGCCGATGGCGCCGGCGGTCATCAGCTTGCAGTTGGCGATCTTCAGGTCGAGGGGCTCGTACAGGCCCTGGCCGCCGTATTCCAACAGCACGTCCTTGCCCGCCACCCCGAGGTCCGCGGCACCATGCTCCACGTAGGTGGGCACATCGGTGGCGCGCACGATCAGCAGGCGCACGTCGTCCTGGCTGGTGGGGATGATCAGCTTGCGGCTCTTGTCCGGGTTCTCGCTGGGCACGATGCCCGCCGCGGCGAGCAGCGGCAGGGTATCGTCGAGGATGCGGCCTTTGGACAGGGCGATGGTAAGCATGAGCGGGAATCCTTAGGCGGCCGGGCCGCCGCGGTCAGCGGGGCTAGCCCGGGACCCGGCGGATCTTGGCGCCGAGCAACTGCAGTTTTTCCTCGATGCACTCGTAGCCACGGTCGATGTGGTAGATGCGGTCGATGAGGGTCTCACCCTCCGCCACCAGCGCGGCGATCACCAGGCTGGCCGAGGCACGCAGGTCGGTGGCCATCACCGGGGCACCCTTCAGGCTGGGCACGCCGGTGACGATGGCGGTGTTGCCCTCCACCTGGATCTGCGCGCCCATGCGGTTCATTTCGTAGACATGCATGAAGCGGTTCTCGAACACCGTCTCGATGACCGTGCCAGTGCCTTCGGCCACCGCGTTCAGGGAAATGAACTGCGCCTGCATGTCGGTGGGGAATGCCGGGTACGGCGCGGTGCGCACGTTCACGGCCTTCGGCCTGCGGCCTTGCATGTCCAGCTCGATCCAGTCGGTCCCGGTGGCGATTCGCGCGCCCGCCTCCTGCAGCTTGGTCAGCACCGCCTCGAGAATCCCCGGATCGGTGTCCTTGAGCTTCACCCGCCCGCCGGTGGCGGCCGCCGCCACCAGGTAGGTACCGGTCTCGATGCGGTCGGGCATCACGCTGTAGCGTCCGCCGCCGAGGCGCTTCACGCCGTCGATGACGATGGTGTCGGTGCCGGCGCCCTGGACCCGGGCGCCCATGGCGTTGAGGAAGTTGGCCAGATCGACCACCTCCGGCTCCCGCGCGGCGTTCTCCAGCACCGTCCGACCATTGGCCAGGGACGCCGCCATCATGATGTTCTCGGTGCCGGTCACGCTGACGATGTCGAAGAAGAAGTTCGCGCCGCGCAAGCCGCCCGCGGGCGCCTTGGCCTTGATGTAGCCGCCTTCGACCTCGATCTGCGCGCCCATCGCCTCCAGGCCACGGATGTGCAGGTCGACCGGGCGGGAGCCGATGGCGCAGCCGCCGGGCAGGGCTACCTCGGCCTCACCGAAGCGGGCGACCATCGGCCCGAGGACGAGGATCGAGGCGCGCATGGTCTTCACCAGCTCGTAGGGCGCCACCAGGGTCTTGATGCCGCTGGCATCCACCTCGACGCTGAGCTTCTCGTCGATTACTGGCTGCACGCCCATGCGACCGAACAGTTCGATCATGGTGGTGATGTCGTGCAAGTGCGGCAGGTTGCAGACGGTGACCGGCGTATCGGCCAGCAGGGTCGCGGCCAGGATCGGCAGGGCGGAGTTCTTCGCCCCGGAAATGCGGATTTCGCCGTCGAGGCGATGGCCGCCGGTAATGATCAGTTTGTCCATAGCTTTCTCGTCGCCCGCCGACCGGGGCCGGCGCAGGGAATGGGGGATGCGTTGAGCGGCGCGGCGCGTCAGGCGCGTTCGGCCCAGGCAGCGCGGCTGTAGAACTTCATGGTCACCGCATGGATGCTGCCGTCGGCGATCCACGGATTGAGGTGGGCGTAGACCTGCTGCTGGCGCTTGACCGGGCTGAGGCCGGCCAGTTCGTCGCTGATCAGGTTGAGCTGGAAATTGCAGCCCTCGCCTTCCACTTCGACCTGGGTGCCAGGCAACCGGTTTTCCAGGAGGTTCTTCACTTCTACGGCCTGCATGCTCGACCTCGTGTGGGAGTCGTCACCTGCCGTGGCCGGCGGCGGCGCGGCGCAAGCGGCTGAGGAGACGGGAGCGGGGAATTCTGAAAGCCCGAGGGGCTCGCGGGCCGGACATGATACAAAAAAGCCCCCAGCCTGCGAACCCCGGCGGACGGAGGGCCGCTCTTCCTAGGCGCCGAGCGGCAGCAGGTCCGTGAGCCCCGAGACATCGGCGATGACCCGCATTTCCTCGGGCAGGGCCTCAATCGTCAGGCTCTTGCCCGCCTCGCGGGCGTCGCGCATGAACGCCAGCAGCAGGGACAGCCCGACGCTGCTGGACTTGACCACCCCACTGCAATCCACCACCAGAGCGGAGGCCTGGGCACCGTGGATCGCCTGGCGGGCGTCCTCGCGCAACTGCGGGCCGCTACGGTAATCGAGCACGCCCCGTAGCGACAGGCGATTACCGTTGAGGCTCAGGCTGGCGTCGCTCATTTCGCCCCGGCCTGCTCGGCAGTGGCGGTTTCCTTGGCCTTGGCGACCACTCCGGACCAGCCGGCGATGGTTTTCTCCAGGTCGTTGCCGTTCTTCTGCATGGTGTCGGCGAACTGGTCGCGGAACAGCTTGCCGATGTTGATCCCGTTGATGATCACGTTGCGCACCTTCCAGGCGTCGCCCTGGCTCACCAGGGTGTAGGACACCGGGTACACCGTGCCCTTCTTGTCCTTGACCTCCATGTTCACGCTGGCGCGCTCCGCCTCCGGCTTGCCGCCGGGCAGTACGCGAACGCCCTGGTTGTCGTATTCCAGCAGCGCGTTGCCGTAGAACTGCATCAGGCTGCGCTTGAATTCCTCCTCGAACCGCTTGATCTGCTCGGGGCTGGCCTGCCGGCTATATTTCACGGTCATCACGCCACGGGCGATGCCTTCGGCATCCACCACCGGCCCGAGGATGTTGTTGAGCGATTCGTAGAACGCCTCGGAATCGGCGCGGTACTTGTCGCGGTTCGCCTGAATGTCGGCGAGCAACCGGTCGGTGGTCTGCTGCACCACTTCTTGCGGGGTCTGGGCGGCGGCCGAGGCGAAGAGTGGCAGGGCGGCCAGCAGGACCAGCAGGCCGTTACGCAATGTCTGAAGCATGGCGAATCTCCTCATTTGGAATCCTTGCCCACCGAGTTGAGCAGGAATTTTCCGATCAAGTCTTCCAGTACTAGAGACGACTGGGTATCGCGAATGGTGCCGCCGTCCTTGAGCAGTTCGTCGTCTCCACCAACGCTGATGCCGATGTACTTCTCGCCCAGCAGGCCAGCCGTGAGGATGGACGCGGTGGAGTCGACCGGGAGGTTGTCCACCTTCTTCTCCAACTCCATGGTCACGCGCCCCGTGTAGTGGTCGCGGTCCAAGTCGATGGCGGTGACCTTGCCAATGGTCACCCCGGCCATGGTCACTTTGGCCCGGACCGTGAGCCCGGCGATGTTGTCGAAGTTCGCATACAGCTTGTAGGTCTCTCCGTTGCCGCTGACGGACAGCCCGCTGACGCGCAAGGCCAGCAGCATCAGGGCCAGCAAGCCGGCCAGGAGGAACAGGCCGACACCGATTTCCAGGGTGCGGGTTTGCATCAGAAGTCTCCAAACATCAGGGCGGTGAGAATGAAGTCGAGGCCGAGGACAGCCAGTGAGGCGTAGACCACGGTGCGGGTAGTGGCGCGGCTGATGCCTTCGGAGGTGGGTTCGCAATCGTAGCCCTGGAACACGGCGATCCAGGTCACCACGAACGCGAAAACCACGCTCTTGATCACGCCGTTGAGAACATCGTTGCCGAACTCCACGCTGTTCTGCATGTTCGACCAGAACGAGCCCTCGTAGACGCCCAGCCAGTCGACCGCGACCATCGCGCCTCCCCAGATGCCGACCACGCTGAAAAGGGTGGACAAGGCTGGCAGGGAAATGAAACCGGCCCACAGGCGCGGCGCGACGATGTACTTCAGCGGGTCCACGCCGATCATTTCCAGGCTGGACAACTGCTCAGTGGCTTTCATGTTGCCGATCTCCGCCGTCAAGGCCGAGCCGGCACGACCAGCGAACAGTAGCGCGGTCACCACGGGGCCCAGCTCCCGCAGCAGGGTAAGGGCCACCATCTGCCCCACGGCCTGCTCGGAGCCGTATTTGTTGAGAATGCTGTAACCCTGCAGCGACAGGACCATGCCGATGAACACGCCGGAAACCAGGATGATCGGCAAGGACAGCACCCCTACCGAATACAACTGACGGGTCAGCAGGTGCATCCCGTTGCCCAGCGCGCCGCGGCCGAACAGGGCTCGCAGCAGGAAAATCGTCGAGCGCCCGAGGGCCGCCAGCGCGGAAATGCCGGCGGCGCCCAATAGACGGATACGCTCCAGTAGCGGCTTGCTGCGCATCAACGCTCCCCCAGCAGGTCGGCGCGGTAATCGGGCGCGGGATAGTGGAACGGCACGGGGCCGTCGGGAATGCCTTTCATGAATTGCCGGATACGCGGGTTGTCGGAGTTCATCAGCTCGGCGGGCGTGCCCTGGCCGAGCACCTGGGCATCCCCCACGACGTACAGGTAGTCGGCGATGCTGGCGGTCTCGGCGAGGTCGTGGGACACCACGATGCTGGTGATACCCAGGGCATCATTGAGCAGGCGGATCAAACGCACCAGCATGCCCATGGAGATCGGATCCTGCCCCACGAAGGGCTCGTCGTACATCAGGATCTGGGGGTCCAGGGCGATGGCCCGGGCCAGGGCCACCCGGCGTTTCATGCCCCCGGACAGTTCGTCCGGCATCAGCTCGATGGCGCCGCGCAAGCCGACGGCCTGGAGCTTCATCAGCACGATGTCGCGGATCATCTCCTCGGGCAGCTTGGTATGCACGCGCAGGGGAAAGGCGACGTTCTCGAACACGTCCAGATCGGTGAACAGCGCCCCGCTCTGGAACAGCACGCCGAACTCCTTGCGCATGTCGAACAGCTCGGCACGCGACAGCTTCGGCACATTGCGGCCGTTCACCCACACCTCGCCGCGAGCGGGCTTGAGCTGGGCGGCGATAAGGCGCAACAGGGTGGTCTTGCCGGAGCCCGAAGGCCCCATGATACCGGTCACCTTACCGCGGGGAATGCGAATATCGACATCGTTGTAGATACTCCGCGCGCCGCGCTTGAAGGTCACCCCTTTCAGCTCGACCGCGTAGCCATTTTCGGCGCTCATCGAAACTCCTTGCATGCATCCATTCCCGGCAGACGACGCACCCGGCGATGGGGACACCTGCAACGGCCGGCGGCGGGCCGAACGGGGCGCGCAATATAGCATCGACCGCTCGCGCCTCCCAAGGTTGCCCATGCTTTCGTTCAGGCGGATGACAGCTTTGAGCCGTCGCTCACAGAGTCGATGGGTGAGCGACGATCGCTTTCTGGCTATAATCCCCCGCTTTTCCTCCCCAGCGACCGCGCCGCCATGACGTCGACCCTCCATCCCTTGCAGTCCGCCCGCCGCACCATTCGCCTGGAAATCGAGGCCATCGAAGCGATGCAAGAGCGCATCGGCGATGACTTCGTGCGGGCCTGCGAATTGATCCTGCGAGGCAAGGGCCGCGTGGTAGTGGTGGGCATGGGCAAGTCCGGCCACATCGGCAAGAAGATCGCCGCCACCCTCGCCAGCACCGGCACGCCGGCGTTCTTCGTGCATCCGGCCGAGGCGAGCCACGGCGACATGGGCATGATCACCCGGGAAGACGTGGTACTCGCGCTGTCCAACTCCGGCACCACCGCCGAAATCGTCACGCTGCTGCCGCTGATCAAGCGCCTCGGCATCACCCTCATCAGCATGACTGGCAACCCCGATTCCCCCCTGGCTCGCGCCGCCGAAGCCAATCTCGATGCCCGGGTCAACCAGGAGGCCTGCCCGCTGAACCTCGCCCCGACCTCATCCACCACCGCGTCGCTCGTCCTGGGCGACGCGCTGGCCATCGCGCTGCTGGAAGCGCGCGGCTTCACCGCCGAGGACTTCGCCTTCTCCCACCCTGGCGGCGCCCTCGGCCGGCGCCTGCTGCTCAAGGTGGAGCACATCATGCACGCCGGAAGCGAACTGCCCCAGGTGAAGCGCGGCACGCCGCTCAAGGACGCCCTGCTGGAAATGACCCGCAAGGGTCTGGGCATGACCGCGGTGCTGGAAGACGACGGCACGCTCGCCGGCATCTTCACCGACGGCGACCTGCGCCGCACCCTGGACCGCGGCATCGATGTGCGCAACGCCATCATCGATGACGTGATGACCCACCATGGCAAGACCGCCCTGGCCGACATGCTCGCCGCCGAAGCGCTGAAGATCATGGACGACCACAAGATCAACGTGCTCGTCGTGGTGGATGGCGACGACCGGCCGATCGGCGCGCTGCACATCCATGACCTGACCCGCGCCGGAGTGATCTGATGAACGAAGAAGCCCTGCTGCAACGGGCCCGGGAGATTCGCCTGGCGGTCTTCGACGTCGACGGCGTGCTCACCGACGGGCGCCTGTATTTCCTGGTCGATGGCAGCGAATTCAAGACCTTCAACACCCTCGACGGCCACGGCATCAAGATGCTCATCGGCAGTGGCGTGAGAACCGCCATCATCACCGGGCGCCAGACCCCGGTGGTGGAACGGCGCGCCCGCAACCTGGGGATCCACCATCTCTACCAGGGCCGCGAAGACAAAATGGCGGTGCTCGACGAACTGCTCGCCGAGCTGAGACTCGAACTGCATCAGGTCGCGTACCTGGGCGACGACCTGCCCGACCTGCCGGTGATCCGCCGGGTCGGTCTCGGCATGGCGGTGGCCAGCGCCGACGCCTTCGTCCGCCGCCACGCCCACGGGGTGACCCGGGCTCGCGGTGGTGAGGGTGCCGCCCGGGAATTCTGCGAACTGATCATGGGCGCCCAGGGCACCCTCGACGCCGCACAAGCCGCTTATCTATAGGCCCTTCCGCATGCCGAAGAACCTGCGACTCGCCCTGATCCTGCTGCCGATCGCCGCGCTGCTGATCGCCCTCGGCTACTGGAACATCCGCCCGGAGAGCTTCATGGACGACGCCGCCCCGGCGGCCGCCGACCCGAACGCCATCGACTATTACGTGATCAACGGACGAAGCGTCGAATACATGCCCGACGGCGCGCTTCGCTACGAAATGACCGCTGCCAAGCTCGAGCATGTCCAGGCCAGCGACGTCACCCTGCTGACCACGCCGGACCTGCAGATGTACCGGGGCACCGAATACCCCTGGCATGTTCAGAGCGACCGGGGCGAAGTGGGCCCGAAAGGCAAGCAGGTCGAATTGATCGACAACGTGCGGGTTGCCCGCACCGATGCCAAGGAACGCCCCGTCATCCTGACCACGTCGCGCCTGACCGTCTTCCCCGATCAGGAATATGCTCAGACCGAGCAAGACGTTAGAATCGAGGCGGCCAACGGGGTCACCACAGCGACAGGAATGAAAGCGTACTTGAACGACAGCCGGATGCACCTGCTGTCCAACGTGAGAGGCCAGCATGAGGTTCGTTAACTTTTCTTCCCTCCGGACCCTGTCCCTGTTGTTCAGCCTGGGCTCCGCGTTCGGCAGCGGCGCCGCCTGGGCCCTGCCCACCGATCGAGACCAGCCGATCCGCATCCAGGCGGACAGCGCCGAGCTCGACGACAAGCAAGGGGTGGCGGTCTATCACGGCGGCGTGGTGATCACCCAGGGCAGCATGAAGATCACCGGCAACACCGTCACCCTCACCCGCAACGCCAACGGCGACATCGAGACCTTCACCTCCCAGGGCAAGCCCGCCTACTACGAGCAGCGGCCAGCCCCGGACAAGGACATCGTCAAGGCCTATGGCCTGACCATCCAGTACTTCGCCAGCAACGACCGCATCATCCTGATCGACCAGGCCAAGGTGATCCAGGAAGGCAACACCTTCGAAGGCGAGAAGATCGTCTACGACACCAAGCGCCAGATCGTCAACGCCGGCCGCGCCAAGGGCTCCAACGTGACCACGCCCCGCCCGCGCATCGACATGGTGATCCAGCCGAAGAAAAAACAGGGCGCGGCACAGTAATGGCGACTCTCAAAGCCCAGCACCTGGCGAAGAGCTACAAAGGCCGACAGGTCGTCCGCGATGTCAGCCTATCCATCGAAAGCGGCCAGATCGTCGGCTTGCTCGGCCCCAACGGCGCGGGCAAGACCACCTGCTTCTACATGATCGTCGGCCTGGTCAGGGCCGACCAGGGCCGGGTCCTGATCGACGACCTCGATGTCAGCTACCAGCCCATGCATGGCCGCGCCCGCGCCGGCATTGGCTACCTGCCCCAGGAAGCCTCGATCTTTCGCAAGCTCAGCGTCGCCGACAACATCATGGCGATCCTCGAGACCCGCAAGGACCTGGATCGCGCCGGGCGCAACAAGGAGCTGGAAAGCCTGCTGCAGGAATTCCACATCAGCCATATCCGCGACAACCTGGGCATGAGCCTATCCGGCGGCGAGCGCCGTCGCGTCGAGATCGCCCGGGCCCTGGCCACCTCGCCCAAGTTCATCCTGCTGGACGAACCCTTCGCCGGGGTCGACCCGATTTCCGTTGGCGATATCAAACAGATCATCCATCACCTCAAGGAAAAGGGCATCGGCGTGCTGATCACCGATCACAACGTCCGCGAAACCCTGGATATCTGCGAAACGGCCTACATCGTCAGCGACGGCAAGCTGATCGCCGAGGGCGACTCCGAGGCGATTCTCGCCAATCAATTGGTGAAGGAAGTCTACTTGGGACACGAGTTCCGCCTCTAATAAATCCGCTTCTGTCAAGAGGTTGCGCCGCCCGGAAAAATAGGCCAAATTCCGGGCATGTAATTTGCTTCCTGGCGGCGCCTCAGGCGCCCTGTTGTGGAATGGCGCGTCGGCGCCGGCAATCAAGGTGCATAGCCCTCTGCCATGAAACCATCGCTAGTCCTCAAGATGGGCCAGCAGCTGACCATGACCCCGCAGCTGCAGCAGGCCATCCGTCTCCTCCAATTGTCGACTCTGGATTTGCAACAGGAAATCCAGGAAGCCCTTGAATCCAACCCCATGCTCGAGCGTCAGGAAGAAGGCGACGACTTCGACGTCTCCGACCCCATGGCGGACGGCGAAGAACAGGCAACGGCGCCCAATACCCCGACCCAGGAAACCTTCTCGGAAAGCACCGCGAGCAGCGAGTCCCTGGAGGACGGGGAGTGGCACGACCGCATCCCTAGCGAACTGCCGGTGGACACCGCCTGGGAAGACGTCTACCAGACCAGCGCCAGCAGCCTGCCCAGCAATGACGACGATGAGTGGGATTTCACCACCCGCACCTCCGCCGGCGAGAGCCTGCAAAGCCACCTGCTGTGGCAGCTCAACCTGGCGCCCATGTCCGATACCGACCGGCTGATCGCGGTCACCCTGATCGACTGCATCAACAACCAGGGCTACCTGGAAGAATCCCTGGAAGAACTCCTCGACGGCTTCGACCCGGAGCTGGACATCGAGCTGGACGAAGTGGAGGCGGTGTTGCACCGCATCCAACAGTTCGAGCCGGCCGGCGTGGCGGCCCGGGACCTGCGCGAGTGCCTTCTCCTGCAACTGCGTCAATTGCCAGCCTCCACCCCGTGGCTGGGCGAAGCGCAAAAGCTGGTGAGCGATCACCTGGACGTGCTCGGCAGCCGCGACTACGGGCAACTGATCCGTCGCCTGCGCCTCAAGGAAGACGAACTGCGTCAGGTCATCGAGCTGATCCAGAGCCTCAACCCGCGCCCGGGCTCGCAGATCGAATCCAGCGAGCCGGAGTACGTGGTTCCCGACGTCATCGTACGCAAGCACAACGACCGCTGGCTGGTGGAACTGAACCAGGAGTCCATGCCGCGCCTGCGGGTCAACCCCCACTACGCGGGCTTCGTCAAGCGCGCCGACTCCAGCGCCGACAACACCTTCATGCGCAACCAGTTGCAGGAAGCCCGCTGGTTCATCAAGAGCCTGCAGAGCCGCAACGAGACACTAATGAAGGTGGCGACCCAGATCGTCGAGCATCAGCGCGGCTTCCTCGAGTACGGCGACGAAGCGATGAAGCCCCTGGTGCTGCATGACATCGCCGAGGCCGTGGGCATGCACGAGTCCACCATTTCCCGCGTGACGACCCAGAAATACATGCACACGCCCCGGGGCATTTACGAGCTGAAATACTTCTTCTCCAGCCACGTCAGCACGGCGGAAGGCGGGGAATGCTCGTCCACCGCGATTCGCGCCATCCTCAAGAAACTGGTGGCCGCCGAAAACCCGAAAAAGCCGTTGAGCGACAGCAAGATCGCTGGTTTACTGGAAGCACAAGGCATTCAAGTAGCCCGTCGCACGGTCGCCAAATACCGGGAATCCCTGGGAATAGCGCCCTCCAGCGAACGCAAGCGGCTGATGTAATGCACCAGTGTTCCGGTGACAGGTCGCCCAGCCTGTCTCTCTTACACGGGCAACAAGGAGAAAGCGGTATGCAAGTCAACATCAGTGGACACCAACTGGATGTGACCGACGCCCTACGCGACTATGTCGTCGAGAAACTCGGCCGACTGGAGCGCCATTTCGACCGGATCACCAACGTTCAGGTGATCATGCAGGTCGAGAAACTCAAACAGAAAATCGAAGCCACCCTGCATGTGGCCGGGGGCGAGGTCGTCGCCAATGCCGAACACGAGGATATGTACGCGGCCATCGACCTGCTCACCGACAAACTCGACCGGCAATTGATCAAGCATAAAGAGAAGCAGCTCAACCACCAGCAGGGCGCCGCGACCCGCTGAGCCCAACCCTTCTATGATCCGACTCGAGCACATCCTGACCCCCGGCCGTTCCCTGGTGAACGTGCCGGGCGGCAGCAAGAAGCGCGTCCTCGAACAAGTCGCCCAGCTGATCGCTCGCGAGCTGCCCGACCTCGACGGCCAGACCCTCTTCGAAAACCTCATCGCCCGCGAGAAGCTCGGCTCCACCGGCTTCGGCAACGGCATCGCCATTCCCCACTGCCGCCTAGCCGGATGCGCCTCGCCCATCAGCGCGGTGCTGCGCCTGGAGGCCCCGGTGGATTTCGACGCCATCGATGGCGCGCCGGTGGACCTGCTGTTCGTGCTCCTGGTCCCGCAAGCAGCCACCGACGAGCATCTCGAACTGCTTCGCCAGATCGCCAGCATGCTGGACCGGGACGATATCCGCGAGCGCCTGCGCCGGGCGCCGGACAACGATGCGCTGTATGGGGTCGTCGTGGACGCCCAGAACGGACGCTAGCATGCGCCTCATCATCGTCAGCGGACGCTCCGGCTCGGGGAAGAGCACCGCCCTCGATGTGCTGGAGGACAACGGTTTTTATTGCATCGACAACCTTCCGGCCGGGCTGCTGCCCGAGCTGGCCGAGCGCGCCCTGCTGCATACCGAGCTGATGCAGCCCCAGGTCGCCGTTTCCATCGATGCGCGCAACCTGCCCAGCCACCTGGAACGTTTCCCGCAATTGCTGGCCGAGGTGCGCAACCGCCACATCCAGTGCGACGTGCTTTACCTCGACGCCGACGACGAGACGCTGCTCAAGCGGTTTTCTGAAACCCGTCGGCGCCACCCCCTCACCGACGAACATCGCTCCCTGGCCGAAGCGATCCGGGACGAAGCCGCCTTACTGGATGGCATCGCCGATCTGGCCGACCTGAAGATCGATACCGCCCGCCTGAACCTCCACCAGTTGCGCGATACCCTCAAGCAGCGCCTGTTGGAAAAACCCGCGCCCGGCACCGCGTTCCTGATCCAGTCGTTCGGCTTCAAGCGCGGCATCCCGGTGGACGCCGATACGGTGTTCGATGTGCGCTGCCTGCCCAACCCCTATTGGAAACCCGAGCTACGGGACTTTTCCGGCCGTACCGAGCCGGTGATCGCCTACCTGGCGGCGCAGCCGGAAGTGGAAGAGATGTACCAGGACATTCTCGGCTACCTGAACAAATGGCTGCCCCGCTTCTCCGCCAGCAACCGCGCCTACGTGACGATCGCCATCGGCTGCACCGGCGGTCACCACCGCTCGGTCTACTTGGCCGAACGCCTGGGCGAAGCCTTGAAACCTCATTTGAAGAACGTTCAGGTCCGCCACCGCGACCTCGTCTAGAAGGAAATGAAGCCGCGATGCCCGCCTGCGAACTCATGATCATCAACAAACTCGGCCTGCATGCCCGCGCCGCCGCCAAATTCGTGGGCGTCGCCGGTCGCTATCCCTGCCAAGTCCGGGTCGGGCGATCCACCGATTCGCTGGTGGATGGGAAAAGCATTATGGCAGTCATGATGCTAGCGGCCGGAAAAGGCACAACGCTGCACTTGCGCACCGAGGGGGAACAGGACGAGGACGCGCTGGCGGCCTTGGTGGAACTGGTCGCCAACCGCTTCGACGAAGGCGAATAGCCCAGCGATTCAAGGCGGGCCCCTGCCTCAGCCCAAGGCCGTATCCATCACCATCATCAGGCAGAACCCCACTGCCAGTCCCAGGCTGGCCTCGGTGGTATGCCCTTTTGCGTGGGATTCGGGGATCAACTCGTGGGTCACCGCGAGCAACATGGCACCCGCCGCCAGGGACAGCCCCCAGGGCAACAGCATCGAGGAAAAGCTGACCACCCAGGCGCACGCCACCGCCGCCAACGGCTCCACCAAACCCGAAGCCGCGCCCACCAGCAATGCTCTGCCACGCGGCATGCCCGCGCCCGCCAACACCAGGGAAATGATCAGGCCCTCCGGCAGGTCCTGAAGGGCGATGCCCAAGGCCAAGCTGTCGGAACCCGCCAGTTCGGCGCCGGCGGATACGCCCACGGCCATCCCCTCGGGAATGTTGTGCAGAACGATCGCGACGATGAACAACAGGATACGCGGCGCCAGGGTCTGGCGATCCTCGCCCTCCCCGACCACCAAGGGCTTCTGGGGGAGTATCCGGCCAAGCCCCACCAGCGCCCCTGCGCCGAGCAGCAGGCCCACGCTGGCCAGGAACCCGGCGCTCCAGGCGGAATACCCTTGGTCGCGCGCCGCATCCAGGGCAGGAATCAGCAGGGAAAACACCGTGGCGGCGAGCATCACCCCGCCCCCGAAGCCCAGCAGGGTGTCGCTCAGCCGCGCCGAGACATTGCGCAGGAACAGGACCGGTACCGCGCCGAGCGCCGTGCCCAAGGCGCATAGCACGCCGCCTCGCAGGGCATGCCAGAGCGGTGGCTCCATCATGGGCAGGACCGCGTTCCGGTTTTGCATCATGAGCCAGGCGAGTACGGAGAGGACGATACACAAGCCCATCGCGTAGCGACCGGCGCGTTGTCCAGACAGATTGAAAACGGATGTATTCATGGAAATCCTGACAGCGGCCGTCTTGCCGGGGTTCAGACATTAAGCGAAGACCGACGGTGTCGAGTGGTGCATTTGCCCACTCTGTATCCATGTGTCTGACGGGTCCAAGCGCGTCGGCGCTATCCGCGTGCCGCCACGCCGGGGGTTCGGGCTATCCGAGGCCGCATCGCGTCGGCCGCGTCGCTTGCGCACGCAACAGCGCGGCGTTCGCATCCACACCCAAGAGCCTGGCGTGGCAACGGCCAACCGCGCCAGCCTGGGATCGAGGAGAGGTTGCGCCAGGAACCCTGGCGCGAGGCGGTCAGCGTCCCGCTACGGTCATGCGCTCGACCAGGATCGAGCCGGTGTGGATGTTGCTGCGCCACTCCACATCATTCCCGATGGCGACGATCTGGCGGAACATGTCCCGCAGGTTGCCGGCGATGGTCACTTCCTGCACCGGAAACTGGATCTCGCCGTTTTCCACCCAGTAGCCCCCGGCGCCACGGGAATAATCCCCGGTCACCAAGTTGAGGCCATGCCCCATCAGCTCGGTCACCAGCAAGCCGCGCCCCATGCGCTTGATCAGTGCCGTCTGGTCCTCGTCCCCATGACTGGCATAGAGGTTGTGCACGCCGCCGGAGTTGGCGGTGCTGGGCATGCCCAGCTTCCGTCCGGAATAGGTCCCGAGGATGTAGGATACCAATTCGCCATCCTTGACGAACGGCTTGGCGTAGGTGGCCAGGCCGTCCGCGTCGAAGGCCGCGCTGCCGATGGCCCGGGGGATATGAGGCCGCTCGTCGAGGGTCAGCCAATCGGGGAAGAGCCGTTGGCCGAGCGCCCCTTCGAGGAACGAAGTCTTGCGGTATAGGCTTCCCCCTGAGATGGCCGACAAGAAGTGGCCGATCAACCCGGTCGCCAGCTCGGCGGAAAACAGCACGGGGACCTCGCAGGTCGGCACCGGCCGGGCACCCAGCCGGCTGACGGCGCGCTCGGCGGCGCGGCGGCCGACGCTGGCCGGGTCCGCCAGGGCATCGCCCACCCGGTTGATGTCGTACCAGTAGTCGCGCTGCATCTGCCCGTTCTGCTCGGCGATCATCACGCAACTCAGGCTGTGGCGGGTGCTCGCATAGCCTCCGAGGAAGCCATGGCTGTTGCCGTAGACGCGACAACCCTGGTGGGTACTCAGGCTGGTGCCGTCGGCCTTCAGCCGGGTGTCCGTGTCGAAGGCGGACGCCTCGCAGGCCAAGGCCAGTTCGATGGCTCGTTCCGGTTCGATGGCCCAATGGTGATAAAGGTCCAGCTCCGGCAAGTCTCCGCGAGCCATCAGCGCGGCGTCGGCGAGACCGGCGCAGTCATCCTCGGAGGCGTGCTGGGCGATGGCCAAGGCGGCGGCCACCGTTTCGCGGATCGCCGCATCGCCGGAGGCCGAGGTGCTCGCCGAGCCCTTGCGCTGCCCCAGATAAAGGGTGATGCCGAACCCCTGATCGCGGTTGAATTCCACGGTTTCCACTTCCCGCTGGCGCACCGTGGTGGACAACCCCTGCTCCAGGGAAACCGCCACTTCGCAGGCGCTGGCGCCCTGCCGCATCGCCTCGGCGATGATCCGATCGACTTGCTCCTGCAGTTCCGGCAGGGCCTGCGGCCCGATAGTCTCGACTGAACTCATGTGAACTCCCGTTTGCGGTGGCGGGGCGGGGCCTTCGCCCCTGCGCTCCGCGACCTGCTGCTATCATGGCGACGTTTTCCTTTGGACCGTCCCCATGTCTGATTACCTCGACGACGACTTCTCCGGCGAGAAGAGCAAATCTCAAGTCAAGCGCGAGCTGCACGCCCTGCAGGAACTGGGCGAACGCCTGACGACCCTCAAGCCTGACCTGCTGGCCCGGCTGCCGCTGAGCGACGCCCTGCGCAGCGCCTTGGAAGCCGCGCCGAAACACAAGGCCAACATCGCCCGCAAGCGGCATATCCAATACATCGGCAAGCTGATGCGGGACCAGGACGTGGAGGCGATTCTGGCCTTGGTCGACCAGATGGACGCCTCGACCCGCCAGTACAACGAACGCTTTCACGCCCTGGAACGCTGGCGGGACCGGCTGCTGGAAGGCAGCGACCAAGCCTTGGACGCCTTCTTCGGCGAATACCCCGAGGCGGACCGCCAGCACCTGCGCCAACTGAGCCGGCAGGCCCAGCACGAGGCCGCCCAGGAAAAACCGCCCACCGCCGCCCGCAAGCTCTTCAAATACCTGCGGGAACTGGACGAAGCCAAGCGCGGCCTGCGCTGACGCCCTCGCCGGACGCCGGCCCTCAGGTGCCGGTCCCGCCCACGGTGATGGCATCGATCTTCAGGGTCGGCTGGCCGACCCCCACCGGCACCGACTGGCCATCCTTGCCGCAGGTGCCCACGCCGCTATCCAGCGCCAGGTCGTTGCCCACCATGGACACTCGGCTCATGGCCTCGGGCCCGTTGCCGATCAGCGTGGCGCCCTTCACCGGCGCGGTGATCCGCCCGTCCTCGATCAGGTAGGCCTCGTTGGTGGAGAAGACGAATTTGCCACTGGTGATGTCCACCTGGCCGCCGCCCAGATTGGCGCAATAGATGCCGCGCTTCACCGAGGCGATGATTTCTTCCGGCTCGCTCTGCCCGGCCAGCATGTAGGTATTGGTCATGCGCGGCATCGGCAAGTGCGCGTAGGACTCGCGACGGCCGTTGCCGGTCCGCGCCACGCCCATCAGGCGCGCGTTGAGCTTGTCCTGCATGTAGCCCTTGAGCACGCCGTTCTCGATCAGCGTGGTGCACTGGGTCGGCGTGCCCTCGTCGTCCATGCTCAGGGAGCCCCGGCGCCCTGGCAGGGTGCCATCGTCGACGATGGTGCACAGGCTGGAAGCCACCCGGTCGCCGACCCGCCCGCTGTAGGCGGAGCTGCCCTTGCGGTTGAAGTCGCCCTCCAGGCCATGGCCAACCGCCTCGTGGAGCAGCACGCCGGACCAGCCGGCGCCCATCACCACCGGCAGGGTGCCAGCCGGCGCCGGGACCGCCTCCAGATTCACCAGGGCCTGGCGCAGGGCTTCGCGGGCATACCCCATGGCGCGCTCCTCGCCGTTGGCGTCGCGCTCCAGGAAATAGCGATAATCGGTGCGGGCGCCGCCGCCTTGGCCGCCACGTTCGCGGCGGCCGTTCTGCTCGACGATGACGCTGACGTTGAAGCGCACCAACGGCCGGATGTCGGCCCCCAGGCCGCCATCGACGGCGGCCACCAGGATGCGCTCCCAGACGCCGGACAGGCTGACCGTTACCTGCTTGATGCGCGGGTCGAGGGCGCGGGTGGCGACGTCGATGCGCTTGAGCAGCTCGACCTTTTCCGCCCGCTCCAGCACGTCCAGGGGGTTGTCGGGCGCATACAGCGGGGTGAAGGCCGGCCGGGCGAAGGCCCGCACCGTGCCGTGCTGGCCGCTGCGAGCGATGGAGCGCGCGGCGTGGGCGGCCTGGCTCAAGGCCTCGGCGGTGATGGCGTTGCTGTAGGCGAAGCCGGTTTTTTCGCCAGACTGGGCGCGCACGCCGACCCCTTGGTCGAGGTTGAAGCTGCCGTCCTTGACGATGCCGTCCTCCAGCACCCAGGTCTCGGACATCTGGCTCTGGAAATACAGGTCGGCGGCGTCGATGCCGGGCCCGGCGAGCTCGCCAAGGATCGCGGGCAACGCCTCGATGTTCAATTCGCCCGGGGCCAGCAGATGCTCGCCGACGGTTAACAACAGATCGCTCATTAATCCGGGTCCCGTTTCGTGTCCATCGGCCGGGGATCGGCCGATACGGTGAATCTTCGATGGCCGGCGACCGGCATGCGCTGCCGGATCGCCGCTTGCGCGGCGGAATCCGCCGCTGCCAGCAGCACGGCCTCGCCCTGGGCCTGCTCGGCGAGTACCCGGCCCCAGGGGTCGACGATCGCCGAATGACCGAAGGTCTCGCGACCGCCGGGATGCTGGCCACCCTGGCCGGCCGCCAGGAGGTAGCACTGGGTCTCGATGGCCCGCGCCCGGACCAGCACCTGCCAGTGGGCCGCGCCGGTGACGGCGGTAAAGGCCGCCGGCGCGCTGATCAGGTCGGCGCCCGCCTCCCTTAGGGCGGTATACAGCTCCGGGAAGCGCAGGTCGTAGCAGACCGTCAGTCCCAGCCGCCCCAGGGGGGTATCCGCCACCACTACCCGGCTTCCAAAAGCATAGTCGTCCGACTCCCGGTAACGTCCACGGGGATCGGCGACATCGGCATCGAACAGGTGCAGCTTGTTGTAGCGCGCTACCCGCTCGCCCTGATCGTCGATCAGCAGTGAGCAGGCATGAGCGCGGTCGTCCGGCCGATCGTCGGGCGGCAAGGGCAAGGTGCCGGCCACGATCCATAACCTGAGGTCGCGGGCACGCCGTTTCAACCACGGCAGGATCGGCCCCTCGCCCCGTGCCTCGGCGCGGCCCAGATCGGCGAGGTCGCGCCGGCCCATGGCGGCGAAGTTCTCCGGCAGCACGGCCAGGCGCGCGCCCTCGGCGGCGGCCCGCTCCAGCAGCCGGCCGGCGCTGGCCAGGTTCGCGGCCACGTCATCCTGGCTGACCATCTGGATCACGGCGAGGTTCATGCTGTACTCCGCGCGAAAGCGCCACTCAGCGAGAGCCGGGAGACGCGGATGAAATGAAGCGGTCGGGACTCGATCAGCGGTTTCGCTCGAACGGCTTGACCAGTTGGATGTCGGGGCTTTGCCAGGGCCCTTCCACACGGTACTGCACGCTGGCGAAACGGGCCACCCTGTCGCCCAGCAGCTTGTCCACCACGAAAAGCGCGCCGCCGATGGCCGGCGCTCCGACAATCAGGGCGGCGATGGGCAGGTTATTGGTCAGCGGCAGGCTCACTCGCAGACGGGCGTCGATGCGATCGTTGGCCATGTCCAGGGTACCGTCCAGCTCCAGGCCGCTGGAGGGCCCTTCCAAGGTAATCGGAGTGCGAGTCACATAGACGCCCTCGCTGCCCACCAACAGGCCCTTCACCCGGTCGTAGGCCAATCCCTTGTCCAGCAGGTCGGAGAAGTCCAGGCGCAGGCGGCGCCCGATGGAGTTGAAATTGAGTAGGCCGAATACCCGCAGCGCCTGGGCGCCCCCCTCGACCTCGACGAAGCGCCCGTTATGCAGGGAGGCGTCCAAGGAACCGGAGAAGCGCTTGAGGGCCACCCAGGCCGGCGAGCCCGGCCATCGACCGTCCACGTCCAGGCGAAAGCGCTCGCTGGTGGCGGACGGGGCGAACTTCCAGGCCAGCAGCACATCCGCCAGGTTCTTGCCCTCCAGCCGTCCTTGGTACCAGGAAGCACTGGCGCCAGGCGGGCCTTCCCAACCGCCGCTGCCGGTCAGGTGCAGGCCCTTGAGCATCAGGTCGACATCGCTGAACAACGCGCCCTTGGCGATGGGCCGGGCCTTGAACGACCAGGCGCCCAGGGGTTCGTCCCCCAGCGCCACTTCGTCCACCCGCACGTTCAGCGGAGGCAGGTCCCGAGGGTCGAACTGGTGCAGTGGATCGGTATCGGCGACCGCCTCGCCTTCGGGCGACCGGGGCAGGCGCAAGCGCTGGAGGTCCACCTCGATGGGGCTGTCGCTGGCATCGGGCATCCGGATCCGCCCCCGCAAGAGCGCGCTGTCCACGTCCAGGCGCCAGCCCGTGTCCAGCCTCGCCAAGTCGATGCCAAGGTTCTCCAGATCCTGCCCCAGGCCTTTGAAGCGGCCGATCCGCACCTGCGCCCCTGCCAGCGACTGGCGGCTTTCTCCCCCGCCGCCGCCCGTCTGCCCCAGGTATTTCTGGCGGGCAGCCTGCCAGGCGTCCAGGTCGAACGCGTCCAGCGACCCGCGCAGCCAGACGCCCTGGCCGTCGGCCGGCAGGCGGGCCGGCTGGCCGCCCAGGCGTACCTCGCCGCGGGCCTGGGCGAGCCCCGCGGAGGGTACCGCCAGGGCCAGGCTGGCGAGCGGCGGGGAATCCAGCTCGTAATACCGCTCCGGACCGTCCAAAGTCATGCGCCACTGGCTGGGACGCGACTCGCTGGCGGCCTTGCCGAATGGCGCTGGCAGATCGAGGGCGACCCCGTTCAGGTCGGAGTCCACCTGCAGCCGGTTGCCGTTCTGACCCAGCACGAGGTCGAGCCGGTAGGGCAGCAGGCCGGTAACGGGCAAGGGACGAGCGGGATCGACGCCGAGCCAGGCGGCCAGGGTTGGCACCGACACCCGTCCCTGGGCCAGCACGCGGGTGCTGGCCTTGCCGTCGCGCCCCTCGGCCACCGCCTTGCCGCGTACGTCATGGTCGAATACCTTGGCGCGGATGTCCGGGGCGCTCAGGCCCGTGGCGACGTCGTAGCGGAACGCGCCGCTGATCTGCCGCAGGTCGAGCGCCGGACTGCTCAGCTTGAGCCGGGCGTTCTGAGCCTTGAAGTCCACCACTACCGCCAATGGCCCGGGTTCGAGGGGGATGTCCAGGCGCAGGTGTCCATCCAGCACGCCCTCGCCCTGCCAGCCGGCGAAGAGATCGGCGATCCCCAGTGGGGCCTCTTGAAGAATCTTCAAGCCGTCGCCGACGCTGCTGTCGAGGCCGGCATCCAGCAGCAGGCGCGGCACCGAACCCGCACCCGCCAGGGAAACGTCGGCGCGCCCCTCGCGCACGCGGCTGTCGAGGATCCGCCCTTCCGGCACGCGCACGCGCACACCGCTGTCCTCGACGAACACTTCGCCACGCGCCTCGCGCAATGCCGGCCAGCCCGGCTGGTAGGCCAGTTCGGCGTCGTGCACCTTGAAGAACAGGCTGATGGAGCGGGCGGCATCCGAGGCGCCCTTGTTCAGCGAGCCCTGGTATTGGAAGAACCCCTGATCCACCGCGCCGCCCTTGATCGCGCCCTTCAGCCAATCGGCCAGGGCCGGGCTGAGGGCGCCGGACACGGTGGGCAGGTACTTCTCGGTATAGCGCGCATCGCCGTCCCGCAGGCCGACCCGCAGGTCCATGTAGTCTTCGGCGGCCGGATCGAACATGAGCCGGATGAGGAAGTCGCCGGCCACCTTGCCCTCATCGCCCACCACTTGCAGGTAGGGGCTGGCCAGGGTGAAGGCTTGCTCGTCGAGGCGCCAGGTAAGGCGGGCGTGGGCCTCGCGGTAGCGCCACAACGTGGGGAACAGGTCGCTCAGGTGCAGCCCGAAATCCTGGCTGTCAAGGCGCAGCTCACCCTGCCCCAGGTCGCCGGCGATGCTGCCGCTGACGTTTTCCGCCGCCGGCGCGCCGTGGTACGCGGCGAAGCCGATACGCTCCAGGTTGGAGGAGAAGGTCAAGCGTTGATTGCCTTCGCGCTGGGGCCGGTAGTGCAGGTCGACGTTGCGCAGGCTGCCACGGGGCGACAACGCCGTCAGTGCCTGGGTGGCGGCGTCCGGCAAGGGCGCGAGGGCCAGCGCCAGGGGCAGCAGGGGTTGCAGGTCGAGCCGGTCGGCGCTGACCCGCCACTCGCCATGTACCTCGGCGGTCTCGCGCTGCTCTCGCAGGGCCACCCGCACCGGCCCCCAGCGCGTTTCGCCCAGGCTCGCGGCGAGCGAATCGAGCAGCAGCCGGTAGCCATCCGCCCCTCGCTCCAGGTAGGCGGTCAGCGCCACGTCCTGCAACGCCTGGATGGGCCGCCCAGCCTTGGCGCCCCGCAGTTCCGGGGCGTGCAGTCGGGCCACCGCCCGCCGGATCTCGCCGGCGCGCCACTCCAGCCAGAATTCACCGCCCGCCCGCAGGCGTTCCACCTGCCAGGCGTGTCGCAGGCGTGTCGGCAGCCAGCGCGACCAATCGCTCTGGGGCAGGCTCAGGTAGAAGGCGGCCTCGCTGTCGCGCCAGGCCGAGGCGCTCAGCCGGGTCAGCAGGTTGAAGGCCAGGGGCTGCCCGTCGGGCAGGGTCAGGCGACCGTCCAGGCGTTGCCGGCTGTCGCCGCCGAGCAGGGTGAGTTCGACATAGCTCAGGGTGGCCGGCTCGCGGTCGTGCGGGAGCAGGGTCACCTGGCTGTCCAGCAACGAAGCCTGCTCGATGCGACGCAAGCCCCGAAGCACCTGCGCCGGGTCCGGCGCTGGGCGGTCGTCGTGGGTCGGCCAGCCCTCCAGGGACCAGCGACCCTCGGCGTCCTCCCGCAGGCGCAGGCGCAGGCCTTCCAGTTCCAGCGAGGCAATGCATGGCTCCCACGCCAGCAGGCTGCTCCAGAGCGCCGGCACTAGGCGCACCCGTTCCAAGCGCACGCTGTGCTCGCCCTCGCCCACCTGCACCTCATGGGCGATCAGTACGGGCGCCAGACCGCTCCAGCGCCCTTCCAACTCGCCCAAGGCGACCGGCTGGCCAAGGGCGTCCTCGGCCGCCCGCTGCACGTCGTCGCGGTATTCCGCCACCAGCGGCACCAGTTCGCGTCCGACGCTGACGTACAGCGCCAGCAGGATCAGCCCCAACGCGGCCAGCCCCACCGTCAGGCGCAGCGCGCGGCCCAAGCGCCCCATCAAGTGGCTCGCCCCGGCAGCGGGGACCAGGCGCGATCAGAGCAGGACAACGTCGTACTGCTCCTGGGAATACATGCCTTCCACCTGGAACTTGATGGTTCGCCCGATGAAGGCTTCCAGATCGGCGACGTTGCCTGATTCCTCATCCAGCAGCCGGTCGATCACCTTCTGGTTCGCCAGCACCATGTAACCCACGGCCTGGTAGGCCCGGGCTTCCCGCAGGATTTCCCGGAAGATTTCGTAGCAGACGGTTTCCGCCGTCTTCAGCATGCCGCGCCCCTGACAGCTCGGGCAGGGCTCGCAGAGATTCTGCATCAGGCTTTCGCGGGTGCGCTTGCGGGTCATCTGCACCAGTCCCAGCTCGGTGATGCCGATGATGTTGGTCTTGGCATGGTCGCGCTCCAGTTGCTTTTCCAGGGTGCGCAGCACTTGCCGCTGGTGTTCCTCGTCCTCCATGTCGATGAAGTCGATGATGATGATCCCGCCCAGGTTGCGCAGGCGAAGCTGGCGGGCGATGGCGGTCGCCGCCTCCAGATTGGTCTTGAAGATCGTTTCTTCCAGGTTGCGATGACCGACGAAGGCGCCCGTATTGACGTCGATGGTGGTCATGGCCTCGGTGGGGTCGATGATCAGGTAGCCCCCGGACTTGAGCAGCACCTTGCGCTCCAGGGCCTTCTGAATCTCGTCCTCGACGCCGTAGAGGTCGAAGATCGGCCGCTCGCCCGGGTAGTGCTCCAGGCGGTCGGCCACTTCGGGCATCAGTTCGTCGACGAACTGGCTGACCTTCTGGAAGGTTTCCCGGGAGTCGATGCGGATCTTCTCGATCCGTGGGTGCACCAGGTCGCGCAGGGTGCGCAGGGCCAGCACCAAGTCCTCGTAGATCACCGATGGCGCGCTGGCGTTCTGCATCTGCGCGGCGATCTGGCTCCACAGCCGGCGCAGGTAGCGGATGTCGGCGAGGATGTCCTCGGCCCGGGCGCCGTCGGCGGCGGTGCGCAGGATGAAGCCGCCGGTTTCCTCGATGCCCTCGGCGCCAATGCAGTCGGCCACCACCTGCTTGAGGCGCTCGCGCTCGGTCTCGTCCTCGATCTTCAAGGAAATGCCCACGTGGCTGGTGCGCGGCATGTACACCAAGTAGCGCGAAGGGATGGATAACTGGGTGGTCAGGCGCGCGCCCTTGCTGCCGATGGGGTCCTTGGTCACCTGCACCACCAGGGCCTGCCCCTCGTGCACCAGGGCGCCGATGCTCTCCACGGCGCTGCCTTCGCGGCTGGAGATCTCCGAGGCGTGGATGAAGGCGGCCCGCTCCAGGCCGATGTCGACGAAGGCCGCCTGCATGCCCGGCAGCACCCGCACCACCTTGCCCTTGTAGATGTTGCCGACGATGCCACGGCGCAGGGTGCGCTCGACGTGCACCTCCTGCAACACGCCGTTTTCCACCACGGCCACGCGCGATTCCATCGGCGTGATGTTGATCAGGATTTCTTCGCTCATGGGGGGCCCTGAAAACGGCTGGAGCACGATGGGATCAGGCGAGGGCCGAATCCCAACAACGGATACCGAAGTCTGCCAGCAGTTCCGCCGTTTCGCACAGGGGCAAACCGACCACCGAGGAATAACTCCCCTCCACGCGCAGGACGAACACCGCGGCCAGCCCCTGGATACCGTAACCGCCGGCCTTGTCGCCGGGCTCGCCGGTCTCCCAGTAGGCATCGGCCTCGCCCGGTCGCAGCGGCCGGAAGGTTACCCGGCTGCGGACCACCCGTGCCTCGCAGCGCCCGTCCCGCGCCACGGCGACGGCGGTCAGGACTTCGTGGGTGCGCCCGGACAACGCCTGCAGCATGGCCAGCCCGTCGGCGCGGTCACGGGGCTTGCCGAGGATGCGTCCGTCCAGCACCACCGCCGTATCGGCGCCCAGCACGCAAGCCGCGGCGTCCGCCAGCGCGCCGAGGCCGGCCAGGGCCTTGCCTCGGGCGAGCCGCTCGACATAAACGTCGGGGGCCTCGCCGGCCAGGGGCGTCTCGTCGAGGCTGGCGGCAACGACAGTGCAGGGAACAGCGATCTGCGCCAGCAGTTCGCGCCGGCGGGGCGAAGCGGAGGCCAGGTAGAGCGTAGCCATGGGGGACATCTCCCTGTCGAGGTCGCGGGCCGGCGGCACGGGCCGCCTCCGCTCAGTTAACGTTCATGCGCAGCCGCAGGCCACGCAGTACCGCGAAAATCCAGGGCCAGAGCAAGGCGCTGACCAGCGCCGGCAGCAGGAACACCAGGGTCGGCGGGCGGTTGCCGGTCAGTGCGTTGAGCCAGAGTTGCACCAGTTGCGCGATGCCGAACACCACCATCAGCACCAGGCATTGCTGCCAGACGGGGAACAGGCGCAAACGCTGATGCAGCGCCAGGACCAGGAAGGTGACGAGGGTCAGCACCAAGGCGTTCTGTCCCAGCAAGGAGCCGTACAGCACGTCCTCGGCCAGGCCCAGCAACCAGGCGCCGGTCATGCCGATGCGGTGCGGCAGCGCCAGCACCCAATAGGCCAGGAACAGGGCGGGCCACAAGGGCCGGCCGATCTCCATGAAGCTGGGCAGGGGCGCCACGCTGAACAGCAGCGCCAGCACCAGGGTGAACCAGATCACCCAGCCATTGCGGGTACGCGCGCCGACCATCAGGGAGTCCTCGGAGGCTTCGACGGCACCGCCGAAGGCTTGGCGGCGTCCGGTTTGGGGGTCGGTTTCGATCCCGGCTTATTGGCCGGCGCGGCGGACGAAGCGGGCTTGGCGGACGAGGCGGCGGGCGTCGACCCGGCGCCCTGCGAGCCAGCGGCCGGCGTACCGGCGGCGGGCGTACCGGCGGCCGACGTACCGGACGCGGCCGCCTCGGTGGACACGGGCTGTTGGCTCGCCGCCTTGCGGTCGGCCTCTTCCTGGGCCTGGGCGGCGTCGTTGGCGCGCTGCTCCGGCGAACGGTTGTCGCTGAATACCAGCAGCAGGTAGCGGCTGCGGTTCAGCGCGGCGGTGGGCACGGCGCGAACGATGGCGAACGGCTGGCCGGAATCGTGGATGACTTCCTTCACCGTGGCCACCGGGTAGCCGGCCGGGAAGCGCTGGCCGAGCCCGGAACTCACCAGCAGGTCGCCTTCCTTGATGTCGGCGGTGTCCGCCACGTGGCGCAACTCCAGGCGCTCGGGGTTGCCGGTGCCGCTGGCGATGGCGCGCAGGCCGTTGCGGTTGACCTGCACGGGGATGCTGTGGGTGGTGTCGGTGAGCAGCAGCACCCGCGAGGTGTAGGGCATGACCTCCACCACCTGGCCCATCAGCCCACGGGCGTCGAGCACCGGCTGGCCGAGGAACACGCCATCCTTGCCGCCCTTGTCGATGAGGATGCGGTGGGTGAAGGGGTTGGGATCGACGCCGATCAGTTCCCCGACCAGGACCTTTTCGTCCACCAGGGCGGAGGAGTTGAGCAATTCGCGCAGGCGCACATTCTGTTCGGTGAGGGTCGCCAGCTTCTGCAGGCGCCGCTGCAGCAGCAGGGCCTCGGCCTTGAGTTTCTCGTTCTCGGCGATCAGCACGCTGCGGCTGTTGAACTGATCGCTGATGCCCTCCCAGGCGCGCACCGGCAGGTCCGCCAGCCAATAGAAGGGGGTGAGCACGAGCCCCATCTGGCTGCGCACCGGCTTCAGGGTCTCGAAGCGCGCGTCCACCACCATCAGCGCGACCGACAGGACGGTCAGCACCAGCATGCGGACGCTGAGCGAAGGACCCTTGGTGAATAGCGGTTTGATGGCGTGTTCCTCGCGGCGGCGGGAAGGGGCACCCGGACGGCGCGAGGACGCCGGTCCGTGCGCTGCCTGTTAGCCGTCCCGAGCGTAAGCGGCTCTTATTCCGTCGACAACAGGTCCATCGCGTGACGGTCCATCATTTCCAGCGCCCGGCCACCGCCCCGCGCCACGCAAGTCAGCGGGTCCTCGGCGACGATCACCGGCAGGCCGGTTTCCTGGGAGAGCAGCTTGTCCAGGTCGCGCAACAGCGCGCCGCCACCGGTCAACACCAGGCCGCGCTCGGCGATGTCCGAGGCCAGTTCCGGCGGGGATTGCTCCAGGGCGCTCTTCACCGCCTGGACGATGGTCGCCAGGGATTCCTGCAGCGCTTCGAGCACTTCGTTGGAGTTGAGGGTGAAGCTGCGCGGCACGCCTTCGGCCAGGTTGCGGCCCCGCACGTCGATCTCGCGAATCTCGGCGCCCGGGAAGGCGGTGCCGATCTCCTGCTTGATGCGCTCGGCGGTGGATTCGCCAATCAGGCTGCCATAGTTGCGCCGTACATAAGTGACGATGGCTTCGTCGAAACGGTCGCCGCCGACCCGCACGGATTCGGCGTAGACCACGCCATTGAGGGAGATCAAGGCGATCTCGGTGGTACCGCCGCCGATGTCGACCACCATGGAGCCGCGAGCCTCTTCCACCGGCAGGCCGGCGCCGATGGCGGCGGCCATGGGCTCTTCGATGAGGAACACTTCGCGGGCGCCGGCGCCCAGGGCCGATTCGCGGATGGCGCGTCGCTCGACCTGGGTGGACTTGCAGGGGACGCAGATCAGCACGCGGGGGCTGGGCTGCAGAAAGCTGTTTTCGTGGACCTTGTTGATGAAGTACTGGAGCATCTTCTCGCAGACGCTGAAGTCGGCGATCACGCCATCCTTCATGGGACGGATGGCGGCGATGTTGCCCGGGGTACGGCCGAGCATGCGCTTGGCTTCGGTACCGACCGCGACGACGCTTTTCTGCGTGCCGTGGGTGCGGATGGCGACCACGGACGGCTCGTTCAGCACTATGCCGCGCTCGCGCACATAAATCAGGGTGTTGGCCGTACCCAGGTCGATCGACAGATCGCTGGAGAACATGCCACGCAGTTTCTTGAACATGGGGAAAAAACCCTAGACAGAGCGTGGGGAAAACGCTGGGTAAAAAGTGCGGCAAACTCTAACAACGCCGGTCCCTTTGGGCAAGGCGAAGGGTGGCTTTCCCGGTGGATGGCGCGCGTTGGGCACAGGCTGCCCGCAACCGCGCCACGCCTGGGGCGCCGGCCGCCTGGAGGCCCCCGTCGGACCTGGCCCGGGGCCATCTACCGGCGGCGCCGGGCGACGTGCTAAATTGCCGGCTTTTCCCGGGCCCCTCGCGGGCCTTCATCGCGGCCATGACCGCCCCGACGGTTACCGCGCGAGCCGGCCGCCCCGCGTCCGCTCGCGCCGTCGCTATCCGCAGGAGAACCCCGATGGCGCTTGAACGCTCCGACGTGGAGAAGATCGCCCATCTGGCCCGCCTGGGCCTGAATGACGCCGAGCTTCCGCGTACCACCGACACCCTCAACAGCATCCTCGGCCTGATCGACGCCATGCAGGCGGTGGACACCGACGGCATCGAGCCGCTGGCCCACCCGCTGGACGCCACCCAGCGGCTGCGCCCCGACACGGTCACCGAGGAGAATCACCGCGACGCCTACCAGGCCATCGCGCCGGCCGTGGAGAACGGTCTCTACCTCGTGCCGAAAGTCATCGAATAGAAGGAAAGGGTTTCCCATGCATCAGTTGACCCTGGCCGAGGTCGCCCGCGGCCTCGCCGCCAAGACGTTTTCCTCGGAAGAACTCACCAGCGCGCTGCTGGCCCGCATCCGCCAGCTCGACCCACGCCTCAACAGCTTCATCACCGTGACCGAGGAGCAGGCCCTGGCGGCCGCCCGCGAGGCCGATACCCGCCGCGCCGCCGGCGAGACTGGCGCGTTGCTGGGCGCGCCCATCGGCCACAAGGACCTGTTCTGCACCGAAGGCGTGCTGACCACCTGCGGTTCGAAGATGCTTCATAACTTCAAGTCGCCCTACGACGCCACCGTGGTGGCGAAGCTCAAGGCGGCCGGAGCGGTTTCCCTCGGCAAGCTGAACATGGACGAGTTCGCCATGGGCTCGGCCAACGAATCCAGCCACTACGGCCCGGTGAAGAACCCCTGGGACCTGGAGCGGGTGCCCGGCGGCTCCTCCGGCGGCAGCGCCGCCGCGGTGGCCGCGCGCCTGGTACCGGCGGCCACCGCCACCGATACCGGCGGCTCGATCCGCCAGCCGGCGGCCTTCACCAACCTCACCGGCCTCAAGCCCACCTATGGCCGGGTCTCGCGCTGGGGCATGGTCGCCTACGCCTCCAGCCTCGACCAGGGCGGCCCCCTGGCCCGCACCGCCGAGGATTGCGCGCTGATGCTCGGCGCCATGGCCGGCTTCGATCCCAAGGACTCCACCAGTGTCGACCAACCCCTGGACGACTACCTCGGCGCCCTGAGCCAGCCCCTGGCCGGCCTGCGCATCGGCCTGCCGAAGGAGTATTTCGGCGCGGGCCTGGACGGGCGCATCGCCGACACGGTGTTGGCCGTGGTGGAAGCGCTGAAGATGCTCGGCGCCACGGTCAAGGATATTTCCCTGCCGAACCTGGGACACGCGATCCCGGCCTACTACGTGATCGCCCCGGCCGAGGCCAGTTCCAACCTGTCGCGCTTCGACGGCGTGCGCTTCGGCTACCGCTGCGAAGACCCCAAGGACCTCACCGACCTGTACAAGCGCTCCCGGGCCGAAGGCTTCGGCGAGGAAGTCAAGCGCCGCATCATGGTGGGCACCTACGCCCTCTCCGCCGGCTATTACGATGCCTATTACCTGAAGGCGCAGAAAATCCGCCGACTGATCAAGAACGACTTCGTGGCGGCCTTCGAGCAGGTTGACGTGATCCTCGGCCCGACCACCCCCAATCCCGCCTGGAAGCTGGGCGAGAAAGGCGGCGACCCGGTATCCGCCTACCTGGAGGACCTCTATACCATCGCCGCCAACCTCGCCGGTATCCCGGGGTTGTCGATGCCCGCCGGGTTCGTCGACGGGTTGCCGGTGGGCGTGCAACTGCTGGCGCCCTACTTCCAGGAAGGCCGCCTGCTCAATGTCGCGCACCAGTACCAGCAGGTCAGCGACTGGCACACCCGCGCCCCGGCCGGATTCTGAACGCCCGCCCAGGGCCTGGCCGAGCGCCAGGCCGGGCCGGCGAAAAGCGCGGTTCACGCGCGGTAACGAGCATTGGGGCCTGTTTCCAACCCCGCCTGGGCACCGGGCGGAGCGGGCAGGCCCGGAGGACATGTACATGCAATGGGAAACTGTGATCGGGCTGGAAATCCACGCGCAGCTCGCCACCCGTTCCAAGATCTTCTCCGCCAGCGCCACCACCTTCGGCGCCGAACCCAATACCCAGGCCAGCCTGGTCGACCTGGGCATGCCCGGGGTCCTGCCGGTGCTCAACGAGGAAGCGGTGCGCATGGCGGTCAAGTTCGGCCTGGCCATCGACGCCGAGATCGGCCACCGGAACGTCTTCGCCCGCAAGAACTACTTCTACCCCGACCTGCCCAAGGGCTATCAGACCAGCCAGATGGACCACCCCGTGGTCGGCAAGGGCCACCTGGACATCACCCTGGAAGACGGCACCGTCAAGCGCATCGGCATCACCCGCGCGCACCTGGAGGAAGATGCCGGCAAGAGCCTGCACGAAGACTTCCAGGGCATGAGCGGCATCGACCTGAACCGCGCCGGCACGCCCCTGCTGGAGATCGTCTCCGAGCCGGACATCCGCAGCGCCAAGGAAGCCGTGGCCTACGTCAAGGCGATCCACGCCCTGGTGCGCTATCTGGGCATTTGCGACGGCAACATGGCCGAAGGCTCGCTGCGCTGCGACTGCAACGTCTCGGTGCGGCCCAAGGGCCAGGCCGCCTTCGGCACACGGGCGGAGATCAAGAACGTCAACTCCTTCCGCTTCATCGAGAAGGCGATCAACCACGAAATCCAGCGGCAGATCGAGCTGATCGAGGACGGCGGCAAGGTGGTGCAGGAAACCCGCCTGTACGACCCCAACAAGGACGAGACCCGCTCCATGCGCGGCAAGGAAGAGGCCAACGACTACCGCTACTTCCCCTGCCCCGACCTGCTGCCGGTGGTGATCGAGGAGGCCTTCCTGGAGAGCGTGCGCGCCAGCCTGCCGGAACTGCCCACCGAGAAGCGCGAGCGCTTCCAAGCCCAGTTCGGCCTGTCCGCCTACGACGCCAGCGTGCTCTCCGCCAGCCGCGAGATGGCCGACTACTTCGAGCGGGTGCAGACGGTCTGCGGCGACGCCAAGCTGGCGGCCAACTGGGTGATGGGCGAGCTGTCCAGCCTGCTCAACAAGGACAACCTGGAGATCGACCAGTCCCCGGTGTCCGCCGAGCAACTGGGCGGGATGATCCTACGGATCAAGGACGACACCATTTCCGGCAAGATCGCCAAGATGGTCTTCGAGGCCCTGGCCGCCGGCGAAGGCGCCAGCGCCGACGAGATCATCGAGCGAAAGGGCCTCAAGCAGGTCACCGACGCTGGCGCCATCGAGGCGATGCTGGACGAGGTGCTCGCCGCCAACGCCGAGCAGGTCGAACAGTACCGCGCCGCCGACGAGGCCAAGCGCGGCAAGATGTTCGGCTTCTTCGTCGGCCAGGCGATGAAGGCGTCGAAAGGCAAGGCCAACCCCGGCCAGGTCAACCAGTTGCTGAAGAAGAAGCTGGAAGGCTGACGCCGCCCCGTGCCCGCCGGCCACGCACGCCGGCGGGCCTCTCCGCCCTTGGGACCGCTTCGCCGGTGCTCCCGCCTCGACCCGCGCGCCGCGCGGTGTCAGATCGCCCCGCTCCACTTCAGCACGAACAGCCCGACGTTGGTGGTCACCACCGCCGCCAGGGTGGTCACCACGATGATCGTGGCCGCCAGCTGGTGGTTGCCGCCCACCGCCCGGGCCATGACGAAGCTGGCCGCCGCCGTGGGGCTGCCAAAATAGAGGAACAGGATCGCCAGCTCCGCGCCGCGAAAGCCCCATAGCCAGGCGCCGAGGGTCGCCAGTGTCGGTAGCCAGACCATTTTCATCAGGCTGGCGCTGATGGCCAGGCCGCTGCTTTCACGCAGCGAAGCCAGGGAGAGCGTGCCGCCGATGCAAATCAGCGCCAGGGGCAGGGTCATCTGGGCGAAGTACTCCCCCGAGGTGTTCAGCCAGGCCGGCAGGGCGATCTTCCAGTAGGCGAAAGGGATCGCGCTGACCACGCCGATGATCAGCGGGTTCTTCAGGATGCTCTTGACGATGCTCCAGGCGTCGGACTTCACCGTCGGGCTGTAGATCGCCAGAACGATGGCGGACAGGGTGTTGTAAGCGAGGATCACCACGCCGGCCAGGACGCCGCCCAGGGACAGCCCGTAGTCGCCGTACATGCTGGTGGCCAGGGCCAAGCCGACGATGCCGTTGTTGCCACGAAACGCGCCCTGGGTGTAGACGCCGCGTTCGGCGCGGGGGCAGCGCCAGCAGGCCCAACCCCAAGCCAGCAGGAACCCCGCGACGGTGGCGGCCACGAAGTAGCCTAGCACCGCCGGTTGCAGGGCCGTGGCGAGGTCGGCGTGGACGATGCCGAGGAACAGCATCGCCGGCATGGTGGCGTTGAACACCAGGGCCGAAGCGGTCGCGATGAAGGCCGTGTCGATCCAGCCGACGCGCCGCAGCGCCACGCCGAGGAACAGCATGGCGAACACGGGCGCGGTGATGTCCAGGCTTTGCAGGAAAAGAGCGAACATGCCGTCCCGGCCACCAAGGGAAGAGGCGAGCATCATAACCGCGCCGGCCGAACGCGGGGAGGATGGGCCCGGCCAACGCGGCGGTGTCAGACCGGCGTCAGCAAGCGCCCCTGGGCGAGGAAAGCCGCCAGGTTGTTGTGCACCAGGTTCTCCATGGCCAGGCGGGTTTCCACGGTGCCGCTGCCGACATGGGGCAAGAGCACCACGTCGTCGCGCCGACGCAAGGCGTCCGGCACGTTCGGCTCGTCGGCGTAGACGTCCAGCCCGGCGCCGCCCAGACGGCCGGCCTCCAGCGCCCGCACCAGGGCCGCCTCGTCCACCACCGAGCCGCGGGCGACGTTGATCAGGATGCCCTCGGGCCCCAGGGCCTCGAGCACCTCGGCGGAGATCAGGTGATGGGTCCGTGGTCCGCCCGGGCAGGTCAGCACCAGGAAGTCCGCCCAGCGCGCCAGCGCCGGCAGGGACGGCTCGTAGCGGTAGTCGGTCCCCGGGGCCGGTTTCGAATTGTGATAACGCACCTCCATGGCGAACCCTTGGGCGCGACGGGCCACGGCGCGACCGATGCGCCCGAGGCCGACGATGCCCAGGCGCTTGCCGGTGACCTGGCGCCCCAGGGGAAAGTCGCCCGCCAACCAGCCACCGGCGCGGACGAAGCGGTCGCCCTCGCTCAGGCGCCGGGCGCAATCGAGGATCAGCCCCAGGGCCAGGTCGGCCACGCAATCGTTGAGCACGTCGGGGGTGTTGCTGACGACGACGCCGCGCCGCCGGACCGCTTCCATGTCGATGGCATCGTAACCGACGCCGAAGCTGCAGATCGCCCGCAGGTTCGGCAGCGCGTCCAGCAGGGCCGCGTCGCAGCCGTAGCGCGACGAGGTGACCAGCGCCTCGACGGCGGAGCCGTGCCGCGCCAGGAAAGCCGCGCGGTCCGCCTCGCGCCACAGCGGCACGGCGCCCCGCTCGGCCGCCAGGCGCGCGTCGAAGCGGTCGCTGATCGGACCGAGCTGGATGACCCTAACCTCGTCCATGACGTTCAACGCCGTACGGGCCGCTTCTGCAACTTGCGCTGCAAGGTGCGGCGGTGCATGCCCAGGGCGCGGGCGGTGGCGGAGATGTTGCCGTCGTGCTCGGCCAACACCCGTTGGATGTGCTCCCACTGCAAGCGGTCCACGGACATCGGGTTCTCCGGCACCAGGCTGTCCAGGTCGGCATGCTCGGAAAGCAGCGCGGTGAGCACGTCGTCGGCGTCCGCCGGCTTGCACAGGTAGTTGCAGGCGCCGCGCTTGATGGCCTCCACGGCGGTGGCGATGCTGGAATAACCGGTCAGGATCACCACCCGCATCTCCGGGTCCAGCTCAAGCAGCTTGGGTAACAGCACCAGGCCGGAGTCGCCGTCCATCTTCAAGTCCACCACCGCATAGTCCGGCAGGTCTTCCCGGGCCAGGCTCAGGCCTTCGTCCGCCGAGCCGGCGACCGACACCCGCAGGCCACGCCGGCTCATGGCGCGGGCCATGACCCGGGTGAAGGTGGCGTCGTCGTCCACCAACAACAGGTGGGGATGTTCTTCGCCTTCGAACAGCGACTCTTCGCTCATATCGACTCCTTGCTGGGAGAACGCCTCGGCCGCCATCTCAGCGGACACCATAGGCTCGCGGCAGGCGCAACTCGGTGAGCGTACCGCCGTCTTCGTGGTTATACAGTTTAACCGTGCCGCCGGCACGGGTGACGCTGGCCTGACTGAGGAACAGGCCGAGGCCGAAGCCCTTGCCCTTGGTGGTGAAGAACGGCCGCCCCAGTTGCTCGGCGATGGCCAACGGCACCCCGGCGCCATGATCGAGAATGCTCAGCACCAGCCATTGCGGATCCCAGTCGAGGCGGATATCCAACTCGTCGGGGCAGGCGTCGGCGGCGTTGTTGAGCAGGTTGAGCAGCGCCTGGGTCAGGTCCGCCGGCGGCATCAGCCGGGGCGGCGTGCCCCGCCCCAGGCACTGGTAGCGGTAGGTGGCCTCGGGGCGCATCAGGTGCCAGCGGTTGAGGGTGATCTCCAGCCACTCCACGGCGGTCTGTTCTTCCACCGCCTGGCGCCGATCGGCCTCGGCGGCGCGCACCAGTTGCTGCAAGGTGTCCTTGCACAGCTTCACCTGCTCCTGCAGCAACGCCAGGTCGTCCTGCAACGCCGGGGTGTCACGGTGCTCCTGGCGCAGTTCCTTGAGCAGCACGCTCATGGTGGCCAGGGGCGTGCCCAGCTCGTGGGCCGCCCCGGCGGCCTGGGTGGCCACGGCCAGCAACTGCTGGTCGCGCATGTCTTCCTCGCGGCGCTGGGCGCGAAGTTGCTCCTGGCGGCGCAGCTCCTCGGCCATCTTCGCGGCGAAGAAGGTGATGATCGCGGCGGCCATGGCGAAGCTCAGCCACATGCCGTAGATCAGCAGGGTCTCACGGGGCCGGGTATGCATTTCCAGCGGGTGGTACCACCCCAGCAGCACGGTGTAGCCGGCCAGGGCGAGCCCCGACAGCAGCACCGAATAGAACCAGGGCAGGGTCGCGGCCGCGATGGTCAGCGGCACCAGGTAATAGGACACGAACGGGTTGGTGGAGCCGCCGGAGTAATAGAGCAGGACGCTGTGGATGATCAGGTCGCCCGCCAGCTGTCCGGCGTATTCCAGTTCGGTGACCGGCCAGGGGCCGCGCAGGCGCAGCGCCGTGAGCAGGCAGAAGACGGCGGAGATGGCCAGGGTGACGCTCAGTTGCATCCAGGGCAGCGGCAGCAGGTCGGCGCGATAGGCGATCCCCACCGAGCCGGCCTGGGCGGCCAGCACCAGGATGCGGATCAGGGTCAGGCGCCACAGGTTCTGCCGGCTCGCCGACAGCAGTTGGACAGGTGTGTGCATAAGCCTCCGGATGCCCTCGCGGGGCCCGGCGAGTATAACCAGTGGTCGCCCGGGCCTGCCGCGCTGCGGCAACTCGCCGCATACGGCGAAGACTGCCATCCTAGCGAACAGTGGCCGGGCGGACGGGTCAATACTCGTGCCCGCGCGCCCTGCCGCTTCTCGACAATCAGGAGTTACCCATGGCTTTTCCGATCCGCTCCCTCCTCGCCACCGCCCTGCTCGCCACTGCCCTGACCGGCCCCCAGGCCCAGGCCGACGAGCCCCGCTACAACCAGGTCGCCTTGAGCGCCCGGGTCAGCCAGGAAGTCCCTCGCGACCTGATGGACGTGACCCTGTACAGCGAGGAGCAGGACAGCGACCCGGCCAAGCTGGCCGAGCGCATCACCACCACCCTCAATGGCGCCATCGAGCGCGCCCGCCAAGTGCAAGGCGTGAAGATCACCCAGGGCAGCCGCAACAGCTACCCGGTCTACGACGATAAGGGCCAGCACATCACCGGCTGGCGCGAGCGCGCCGACCTGCGCCTGGAAAGCGCAGACTTCGCTGCCCTGGCGAAGCTCACCGCCGACCTGCTGCAGCAATTGAAGATGGGTGGGATGAACTTCGACATCGCCGACGCCACCCGCCGGCAGCGCGAGGATGCCCTGATGAAGGATGCGGTGAGCGCCTTCAAGGCGCGGGCACAACTGGCCACCGAGGCCCTGGGCGGCAGCGGCTACAAGCTGGTCAGCCTGAACCTCAACGCCAGCGGCTTCGAACCGATCCCCCGCATGCGCATGGCGGCGATGAAATCCATGGGCGCCATGGATAGCGCGGCATCGCCGGAAATCGAGGCCGGGACCGGAGAGGTGACGGTGAATGCCGAAGGCGTGATCGAGGTACAGATGCCCTGAATCGGCTCCGCCCTCGTCCTAGACGGGGGCGGAACACCTCTTGTAACGAAAGATCCTTTCATAAATGCGACACAGCCGTACAAGTTCGCCACAGTGACCCGGCCCCGCATCGCTTATCGCTTGCACAGGCCATAGCGCATGCCTAGTTTCACGCAAGGCACCCCCACGAGGGGGCCCCTCAAGACGACAACCACAAAAAACCTGAGGTCCTCATGCGTAAAAACGCCGTCATCCCGGCTCTGCTGGCCGCAGGGCTGATCGCCAGCACCCCCCTGGCTCAGGCCGCTGGCAACCTGGTCTATTGTTCCGAAGGCAGCCCCGCCGGCTTCGATCCCGGCCAATACACCACCGGAACCGACTTCGATGCTTCGGCGGAAACCCTGTTCAACCGGCTGACCCAGTTCGAGCGTGGCGGCACCCAGGTGATCCCGGGTCTGGCTACCCGCTGGGAGGTCTCGGAAGACGGCCTCACCTACACCTTCCACCTGCGCGAAGGCGTGAAATTCCACACCACCGACTACTTCAAGCCGACCCGCGACTTCGACGCCGACGACGTGCTGTTCACCTTCCAGCGCATGCTCGACAAGGAACACCCGTTCCGCAAAGCCTACCCCACCGAATTCCCCTACTTCACCGACATGAGCATGGACACCAACATCGCCCGGGTGGAGAAGGTCGACGCGCATACCGTGCGCTTCGTGCTCCACGAGGTGGACGCGGCGTTCATCCAGAACCTGGCCATGAGCTTCGCCTCGATCCAGTCCGCCGAGTACGCCGATCGGTTGCTCAAGGAGGGCAAGCCCCAGGAAATCAACCAGAAGCCCATCGGCACCGGCCCGTTCGTGTTCAGCCGCTACCAGAAGGACGCCCAGATCCGCTTCAAGGGCAACAAGGATTACTGGAAGCCGGAGGACGTGAAGGTCGACAACCTGATCTTCTCGATCAACGCCGACGCCTCGGTGCGCATGCAGAAGCTCAAGGCCGGCGAGTGCCAGATCACCCTCTTCCCGCGCCCGGCCGACCTGGAGTCGCTGAAGAAGGACGCGAACCTGAGCATGCCGTCCCAGGCCGGCTTCAACCTGGGCTACATCGCCTATAACGTCACCCACCCCCCGCTGGACAAGCGCGAGGTGCGCGAGGCGCTGGACATGGCGGTGAACAAGGACGCCATCATCAAGGCCGTCTACCAGGGCGCCGGGCAACTGGCGGTGAACGTCATGCCGCCGACCCAGTGGTCCTACGACGACACCATCAAGGGCACTCAGTACGACCCGGAGAAGGCCAAGCAACTGCTCAAGACCGCCGGCCTCGCCGAGGGCACCGAGATCACCCTGTGGGCCATGCCGGTGCAGCGCCCGTACAACCCCAACGCCAAGCTGATGGCCGAGATGATCCAGTCCGACTGGGCCAAGATCGGCGTCAAGGCGCGGATCGTCAGCTACGAATGGGGCGAATACATGAAGCGCTCCAAGGCAGGCGAACACGACGCCATGCTGATCGGCTGGAGCGGAGACAACGGCGACCCTGACAACTGGTTGGGCACCCTGTACGGCTGCGACGCGGTCAACGGCAACAACTTCTCCAAATGGTGCGACGCCCCCTACGACAAGCTGATCAAGTCCGCCAAGCGCACCACCGACCCGGTGCAGCGCACCGAGCTGTACAAGCAGGCGCAGCAGATCATCAAGCGCGAAGTGCCGATCACCCCGATCGCCCACTCCACCGTCTACCAGCCGATGCGCAAGAACGTGCAGGACTTCAAGATCAGCCCGTTCGCCCTCAACTCCTTCTACGGCGTGAGCGTCGGCAAGTAACCGCCCACCTCTGAACCTACCGCCCAGGCACGCCGGACGCGATCCGTCCGGCGCGACCTGCGGCGGCTCGTACCCGCGCTTCACGCCCGGCCACGAGCCCGGCGACGGCGCACAACCGGACGCGATGGGAACCATCCGTCCCGCATGAAGGGATGCAACCGTGCGATCAGTCTTCGATTTTTCCAGCCCCACGTTCCCCGAGCCTCCCGCCGGAATCGGTGCTCCCGATGCGTCACCCGGATCGTCGCGCCCCGTGGCGCGGCGGCCTTTTCCCTGAAGCAAAACCGTCCCCTAACCCCGTCCGATTGGCAGTCGCGCATCCATGTGCGGCCTTGGGCCTGGATCGCAGCCGGACATCGCCAAGGAAGGAGCGAAAATGAGAAAAACCAGCCTGACCCTTGCCATTGCGTTCGCCAACCTGGCCGTGGGCCTCGCCCAGGCCGACGACAGCGAGCAACCGCCCCAGCCGGACGACCCGAGCTATGCCCACGAGCTGCTGTCCATTCCCAGCGTGGAAAAGCCGATCACCGGCCAGGAAGGCGCCAAGGGGTTCTTCGAGGACGATCACCTGACCTTCACCACCCGCAACCTGTTCGCCCGGGAAACCGGGCATCGCGGCAGTGGTTTCAAGATCAAGAAGGATAACGGCGAGTTCGAGCCGACCCGCCGCCGCTACACCTGGGTCCAAGGTAACGTGCTCAAGTACAGCTCGGGCTACACCCAGGGCCCGGTGGGCTTCGGTCTCGACGTGGCCGGCTTCGCCGAGGTCGCCCTGGAGCGTGGCCATGGGCGCATCGCCGGCGGCGGCAACCGCACCCTGGCCGACAGCGAAGGCGACGCCATCCCGGCCTGGTCCAAGCTGGGGGTGGCGGACGTGCGTTTCCGCGTCTCCAACACCGAGCTCAAGGCGGGCCGCTTCCTGGTGGACACCCCGGTGTTCAGCTACTTCGACAATCGTGCCATGCCGTCCAGCTTCACCGGGGTCGGCCTCACCAGCGAGGAGTTGCAGGACCTGCAGGTCCAGGCCGGGACCTTCACCCGGGTCAGCCCACGAACCGGCGCCGGCGACGAACACTTCACCACCGAATACGGCACCCGCGAGGTGGACGCCGACCGCCTGAGCTACCTGGGCGCCAACTACCGGTTCTTCGACAGCGTGCAGGCCAGCGCCTATTACTCGCGCTTCGAGGATGTCTGGAACCAGTACTACCTCAGCCTCTCCCACGAGGCCGGCGACGCCAAGGCGCTGGCCTTCAAGACCAGCTTCAACTGGTACCACACCGACGACGAAGGCAGCCGCAAGGCCGGCTACATCGACAACGACGCCTGGAGCCTGGCGTTCACCGGCACCCACGGCCCCCATAGCCTGACCCTCGCCTGGCAGCAGATCGACGGCGACGAGTACTTCGATTACGTCCACGAGACCGCGGCGATCTACTTGGCCAACTCCCTGTTCGCCGACTACAACAGCCCCAACGAGAAATCCTGGCAGATCCGCTACGAGACGGACTGGAGCGCGTTCGGCGTGCCCGGCCTGAGCACCTCGATGTGGTATGCCCACGGCTGGGACATCGACGGGACCCACTACGACGGTGGGCGCAACGGCAAGTACGCCAACTACGAGGAAGTGCTGAAGCAGGACGGAGAGAACCACCACGAGTACGCCTTGGTCACGGTCTACAAGGTCCCGGACGGCACCCTGAAGAACAGCCAGTTCAAGGTGGGCTACTTCTCCCACCGGGCCAGCGAAAACCAGGTGGACGGCAGCTTCGACGAAATCCGCGTGACCACCACGCTGCCCTTCGAACTGCTGTGAACGCCGGAACCAGGAGGTCAACCATGCCCTTTATCCGCCACGCCCTGAGTATCGCCCTGCTGGCCGCCGGCGCCTGCGCCGTCCAGGCCAAGCCGCTGGTGGTCTGCACCGAAGCCTCGCCGGACGGTTTCGACATCGCCCAGTACATCACCGCCGTCACCGCCGACGCCTCGTCCGAGACCGTCTACGACCGGCTGGTGCGCTTCAACCGGGGCACCACCCGGGTGGAGCCCGCCCTGGCCGAGCGCTGGGAGATCAGCCCGGATGGGCTCGTCTACACCTTCTTCCTGCGCAAGGGGGTGAAGTTCCACACCACCGACTACTTCAAGCCCACCCGGGAATTCAACGCCGACGACGTGATCTGGAGCTTCGAGCGCCAGCGCGACCCCAAGCACCCCTGGCACGACCTGGCCGCCCGGGGTTTCCCCTACTTCGACTCCATGGAGTTCGGCAGCCTGATCGGCAACATCGAGAAGCTCGACCCCTATACCGTGCGCTTCACCCTGACCCGCCCCCAGGCGCCGTTCCTCGCCGACCTGGCCATGGCCTTCACCTCGATCTACTCGGCGGAATACGCCGACCAGTTGCTCAAGGCCGGCACCCCCGACAAGCTCAACAGCCAGCCGATCGGCACCGGCCCGTTCGCCTTCCAGCGCTACGTCAAGGACGCCCAGATCCGCTTCAAGAGCCATCCGGACTACTGGGACGGCGCGCCCCCGAGTGAGAAGTTGCTGTTCTCCATCACCCCCGACTCCAACGTGCGGCTGCAACAACTGCGCGCTGGCGCCTGCCAGATCGCCCTCTACCCACGGCCGTTCGACGTGCCGGCGCTGCGCAAGGACGACAAGCTCAAGGTGATGGAGATGGACTCGCTGCTCACCTCCTACATCGCCCTCAACGCTTCCCACCCGCCCCTGGACGATGTCCGGGTGCGCCAAGCCATCAACCTGGCCGTGGATAACAAGGCCTACCTCAATGCGGTGTTCGGCCCCGGCGCCGCGACCCAGGCCATCAACCCCTATCCCTCCACCCTGCTGGGCTACGACGAGACCCTCCAGGCCTGGCCCCACGACCCGGAGCGGGCGAAGAAGCTGCTGGCGGAGGCCGGCCACCCGGACGGCATCAAGCTCACCATCTTCACCCGCCCCGGCGGCGGCTCGACCAACCCGAACCCCGCCCTCGGGGCGCAGATGCTGCAGGCCGACCTGAAGGCCGTGGGGATCGAAACGGAGATCCGCGTGATCGAATGGGGCGAGATGAACAAGCGGGCGAAGGCCGGCGAGCATGACCTGCTGTTCATGGGCTGGGCGGGCGACAACGGCGACCCGGATAACTTCCTCTCGCCCAACCTGTCCTGCGCCGCCGCCGCCAGCGGGGAAAACTATTCCCGTTGGTGCGACAAAGCGTTCGACCAGGCGATCATCCAGGCCCGCGAGAACAACGATCCGGAGCAACGCGCGGCGCTCTACCGCAAGGCGCTGGGCATCTTCCACGAGCAGGCGCCCTGGATTCCCCAGGCCCACCCGAAACAGTTCACCGCGATGAGCAAGGACGTCGAAGGCTTCGTGCAGAGCCCGCTGGGCACCAACAACTTCGCCAAGACGCGCCGGAAATAACAAGAGTACGCCCCGTGCCCGCGCCTTCCGCGCGGGCACGCGGGACGCCCTGCCACCTGATGATGCGGAGTACCCCGAACAATGTTGTCCTTTATCGTTCGACGCTTTGGTCTGCTGATCCCGACCTTCTTCGGCGTCACCCTGCTGACCTTCGCCCTGATCCGGCTGATTCCCGGCGACCCGGTGGAAGTGATGATGGGCGAACGGCGCGTCGACCCCGCGATGCACGCCGCCGCCATGCACCGCCTGGGCCTGGACAAGCCGCTGCCGCAGCAATACCTCGACTACATCGGCAAGCTCGCAAAGGGCGACCTGGGCGAGTCGCTGCGCACCCGCGAAAGCGTCTGGCACGAATTCCTCACCCTGTTCCCGGCGACCCTGGAACTGGCCCTGGCCGCGCTGCTGTTCGCCGGCACCTTCGGCCTGCTGGCCGGGGTGATCGCCGCCCTCAAGCGCGGCTCGCTGTTCGATCATGGCGTGATGGGCCTGTCCTTGGCCGGCTACTCCATGCCGATCTTCTGGTGGGGCCTGATCCTCATCATGTTCTTCTCGGTGAACCTGGGCTGGACGCCGGTTTCCGGGCGCATCGACCTGCTCTACGACGTGCAGCCGGTGACCGGCCTGATGCTGGTCGACACCTTGCTCGGGGACGAGGAAGGCGCCTTCGTCGATGCCCTCCGTCATCTGATCCTGCCGGCCATCGTCCTGGGCACCATCCCCCTGGCGGTGATCGCCCGGATGACCCGCTCGGCGATGCTCGAAGTGCTACGGGAAGACTACGTGCGCACCGCCCGGGCCAAGGGTCTGTCCCCGACCCGGGTGGTCTTCTTCCACGGCCTGCGCAACGCCCTGATCCCGGTGCTCACGGTGTTCGGCCTGCAAGTGGGCACCTTGCTGGCCGGCGCGGTGCTGACCGAGACCATTTTCTCCTGGCCGGGCATCGGCAAGTGGCTGATCGAGTCCATCGGCGCCCGGGACTACCCGGTGGTGCAGAACGGCATCCTGCTCATCGCCTGCCTGGTGATCCTGGTCAACTTCGTGGTGGACGTCCTCTATGGGCTGGCCAACCCGCGCATCCGCCACCAGAACTGAGGACGCCGCCATGCCCCGTCGTTTCCCCTCGCCCGCCCGGCGCCCCGCCCGGGTCCTCGCTTCCACCGTTTTCGCCGAGGTCCGTCCATGACCAGCCTGACCACGCCCCAGCCCATCGACCAGAGCCTGCTCTACCCCTCGCCGATGAAGGAGTTCTGGAGCGCCTTCTCCCACAATAAGGGCGCCGTCGCCGGCCTGCTGTTCATGCTGCTGGTGATCGCCTGCGCCCTGTTCGCCCCCTGGGTGGCGCCCCACGACCCCAGCGAGCAGTTCCGCGACTTCCTGTTGACCCCGCCAGCCTGGCTGGAGGGCGGCCAGTCGCGCTTCCTGCTGGGCACCGATGAACTGGGCCGCGATCTGCTCTCGCGGCTGATCCACGGCGCCCGGCTGTCGCTGATCATCGGCCTGTCCTCGGTGGTCATGTCGCTGCTGCCGGGGATCGTCCTCGGGCTGGTCGCCGGCTTCTTCCCGCGCTTCATCGGCCCGGCGATCATGCGCCTGATGGACATCATGCTGGCGCTGCCCTCGCTGCTGCTGGCGGTGGCCATCGTCGCCATTCTCGGCCCGGGCCTGATCAACACGGTGATCGCCATCGCCATCGTCTCGCTGCCCTCCTACGTGCGCCTGACCCGCGCCGCGGTGATTGGCGAGCTCAACCGGGACTACGTCACCGCCGCGCGCCTGGCCGGCGCCGGCCTGCCGCGGCTGATGTTCGTCACCGTGCTGCCCAACTGCATGGCGCCGCTGATCGTCCAGGCCACCCTGAGCTTCTCCTCGGCGATCCTCGACGCGGCGGCCCTGGGCTTCCTCGGCCTCGGCGTGCAACCGCCGACCCCCGAGTGGGGCACCATGCTGGCCTCGGCCCGGGACTACATCGAGCGCGCTTGGTGGGTCGTCTCGCTGCCCGGGCTGACCATCCTGCTCAGCGTGGTGGCCATCAACCTGATGGGCGACGGGCTGCGCGACGCCCTCGACCCGAAACTCAAGAACGCCGCCTGAGGAGACCGCCGATGAACTCCGCTACCGTGCTCGCCTACCCCCGGCCGGCGCAGCCTTCTACCGAATCCGCCGTGCGCTCCGGCGTCGATGCCCTACGGGAGCCCGCCATGAACCTGCTCAACATCCAGAACCTCAGCGTGCGCTTCGGCGGCGCCGATGCCGTGCCGGTGGTCGACGGCCTCGACCTGGCGGTGAACGCCGGCGAGGTGCTGGCCATCGTCGGCGAGTCCGGCTCCGGCAAGTCGGTGACCATGATGGCCTTGATGGGCCTGGTGGACGCCCCCGGCGTGGTCACCGCCGACCGCCTGGTCTTCGACGGCACCGACATGCTCACCCTCAAGGGCCGCCAGCGCCGGCGCATCGTCGGCAAGGACCTGGCGATGATCTTCCAGGACCCGATGACCGCCCTGAACCCCAGCTTCACCGTCGGCTATCAGATCGAGGAAGTGCTGCGTCAGCACCTCGGCCTGCGTGGCCGCGCCGCCCGGCAGCGGGCCCAGCAACTGCTGGAGCGGGTGGAAATCCCCGCCGCCGCCAGCCGCCTGGACGCCTACCCGCACCAACTCTCGGGAGGCATGAGCCAGCGGGTGGCCATTGCCATGGCCATCGCCGCCGAGCCCAAGCTGCTGATCGCCGACGAGCCCACCACCGCCCTCGACGTGACCATCCAGGCGCAGATCATGGACCTGCTGCTGGACCTGCAGCGCGACGAGGGCATGGCCCTGGTGCTGATCACCCACGACTTGGCGGTGGTGGCGGAAACCGCCAACCGGGTCTGCGTGATGTACGCCGGCCAAGCCGTGGAGCTGGGCCAGGTGCCGCGCCTGTTCGACGCCCCCACCCATCCCTACACCGAGGCGCTGCTCAAGGCGATCCCCGAGCACAGCCAGGGCGCCCGGCGCCTGTCGACCCTGCCGGGCATCGTCCCGGGTCGCTACGACCGCCCCCGGGGTTGCCTGCTGTCGCCGCGCTGCCCCTACGTCACCGACCACTGCCGCGCCGAGCGACCGAGCCTCGATCCCCACCCCTTCGGCGCCGTGCGCTGCTACTACCCCCTGAACCTGCCCGAGGTGACCCGATGAGCACCGTACTCGATGCCCGCGACCTGACCCGTCACTACTTGGTCTACCGAGGCCTGTTCAAGGGCTACGCCACGGTCCAGGCCCTCAACGGGGTGTCCTTCGCGCTGGAGGCCGGCAAGACCCTGGCGGTGGTGGGCGAGTCCGGCTGCGGCAAGTCCACCCTGGCCCGCGCCCTGACCTTGATCGAGGAGCCCACCGCCGGCTCCCTGCGGATCGCCGGGCAGGAAGTCGCCGGTGCCGACCGCCAAGCGCGCAGGCAACTGCGCCGCGACGTGCAGATGGTGTTCCAGAACCCCTACGCGTCCCTCAACCCCCGGCAGAAAATCGGCGACCAGTTGGCCGAGCCCCTGACCATCAACACCGCCGAGTCCCGCCACGACCGGCGGGAGAAGGTCCAGGCGATGATGCAGAAGGTGGGCCTGCGCCCCGAGCACTACCAGCGCTACCCGCACATGTTCTCCGGAGGCCAGCGTCAGCGCATCGCCCTGGCTCGGGCGATGATGCTCAATCCGAAGGTGCTGGTGGCGGACGAGCCGACCTCGGCCCTGGACGTGTCGATCCAGGCCCAGGTGCTGAACCTGTTCATGGACCTGCAGGAAGCCTTCAACACCGCCTATGTGTTCATCTCCCACAACCTGGCGGTGGTGCAGCATGTGGCCGACGAGGTGCTGGTGATGTACCTGGGCCGCCCGGCCGAACGGGGGCCGAACGCGCTGATCTACGCGCGCCCGCTGCACCCCTACACCAAGGCCCTGCTGTCGGCCACGCCCACCATCCATCCCGACCCGGCCAAGCCGAAGATCAAGATCGCCGGCGAGCTGCCCAACCCGCTCAACCCGCCCTCCGGTTGCGCCTTCCACAAGCGCTGCCCCTACGCCACCGAGCGCTGCTCGGTGGAAATCCCCCCGTTGCGTCCCCTGGACGGCCGCGAGGTGGCCTGCCACCACGCGGAGCAGATCAACGGGTGATTCCCACGGGGCGGCGCGCGCCGCCCCCCTTCCTCCCCGTTCGAACCGTGCCCGCCCGGCGTGCCCCGCGCAGCCTCAGTACACGTCCCGCCGGTAGCGTCCGGTCTCGCTCAGGTGATCCACCGCGCTCGCCCCGAGCAGCTCCACCAGGGTGCGATCCACCTCTTGCGCCATGCCGGCCAGGCTGCCACAGACGTACAGCGCGGCGCCGTCGGCCAGCCAGCGGCGCAGCTCGTCGGCGGCCTCCCGCAGGCGGTGCTGGACGTAGATGCGCTCGGGCTGGTCCCGGGAAAACGCCAGGTCCAGCCGCGCCAGCCCGCCGTCCCGCTGCCAGCCCCGCAGTTCCTCGCGGCAGTAGAAGTCGTAAGCCGCGTTGCGCTCGCCGAAGATCAGCCAGTTGCGGGTCAGCCCGCCGGCGATGCGCGCCTTGAGCAGGCTGCGCAGCCCGGCGAGGCCGGTGCCGTTGCCGATCAGGATCAGCGGGCGGTCGTCCTCCGGCGGGTGGAAGCCGCTGTTGCGGCGGATGCGCGCCAGCACCCGCCCCTCCAGGGCCGCATGGATCGTCAGCCAGCCGGAACCAAGCCCCGGCTGGCCATCCGGGCCACGCTCCTGGCGCACCAGCAGTTCCAGCACGCCATCCGCCGGCAGCGAGGCGATGGAGTATTCCCGCAGGCCCAGGGGCACCAGGGCGTCGTACAGCGCCTGGGCGTGCAAGCCCACCAAGTGGGAGAAATCGTCCGGTAGCTGGCGGGTGGCCAGGGCCTCGTGCAGCGGCTGCGCCAGTTCGCCGACGCCGACCCAGGTGGACGGGTCGAGGCGATGGCGGGCCAGCCAGTCCCGCACCTTCGCCTCGCCGTGGCGCGGCAGGACTTCCAGGATGTCGCCGGCGCTCCAGCTCGCCGGCGCTTCCGCCCGCAGGGCGATGCGGAAGGTGGGCGCCCCCTGGCTGCCGGGGTTGAGGCATTCCCGCTCCACCAGGGTCCAGGCCAGGAACGGCGCCTCGACCTGGCGCAGCGGCTGGGCGCCAGTGAGCTCGCCGAGCGCCCGCAGCCAGCGGTCCAGGGCCAGGGCGTCGCCGTTGTCCACCTCCACCCGCTCGAACAGGCTGCGCGCGCCGCCGCTACCGAGCCACTCGTCGAGACGATGGGCGAAGGCGCAGTAGTGGGGGTATTGGCGATCGCCCAGGGCAAGCACGGCGTAGTGCAGGTGGGACAGATCGAGGCGTTGCGCCAGCAGCGCGCGCTCGAAGCCCCGGGCGCTGTCCGGCGCGTCGCCGTCGCCGAAGGTGCTGACGACGAAGAGGGCGCGGGGCGCCCGAGCCAGGCGCGAAGCGTCGAGCCGCGCCAGGGGAAGGACTTCGGCCGCCAACCCGACCCCGCCCAGTTGCTGGGCGGTGCGCCAGGCGAGCTGCTCGGCGAAGCCGCTCTGGCTGGCGAAACCGATCAGCCAGCCATGCTCGTCCAGCGCGGCGGGCATCGGCGCGCCCCGGGCAGCGAGGGTCGCGCGCCGCTTGCGGCGGCGATCCAGGTAGAGCTGCCAGCCGGTGACGAAGAACAGCGGCATGCCCAGGCTGGCCAGCATGATCAGCACCCGTCCCGGCAGCCCGAAATACTCGCCCACATGCAACGCATAAATGCTGGCGAGCCAGCGGGCGCCGAGGGATTTGTCGGCGTAGCGGTCGCGCCACAGCACCCGGCCGTCGACGGGGTCCAGGCTCAGTTCGTCGAAGGCCCGGGGATGGTCGGAGGCGCGGGTCAGGACGAATGCGCTCACCAGCTCGCCCGCCTGGCTCGGCAGGCGCAGGCTATAAAGGGTCAGGTCGGGACCCACCGCCGCGCGGAGCCCGCGCAGCACGGCCTCGTAGTCCACCCGGGCCGGTCCCGGCTCGAGCCGCGCCGGCGGCGGCTGCGTCGCTGGCGGATCGTCCAGCAGGCGGGTCAGCCCGTCGCGGTACCAGCCATAGGACCAGTAAAGGCCGGTCAAGGCGGCCAGCAGGTAGAACGCCAGGCACCAAGTACCCGCCACGGCGTGCAGGTCCCAGACGAACCCACGGCCCTTGCGCGAGACGTCCAGGGTCAGCCAGGCGCGCCAGCTCGTGCCGCCCCGGCGCCAACGCAGGTACAGCCCGGACAGGCAGAGGTACACCAGCGCCAGGCTGCTGGCGGCGGTGAGCTGCTTGCCGAGGTCGTCCAGAGCCAGGTAGCGGTGGATCTTCAGCACCAACGCGAAGAACGCCGTGCCGCGCGGGTCTTCCAGGCGCTCGCCGCTGGAGGCGTCGTAGAAGTGGGCAGCGCCTTTCGCCTCCCCGGACCGGGGGGCGAAGAACAGCCGGGGCGCGGCGCCCGTGGCCAGGTTTCGCCAGACCCCGGTGACCGCCACGCCTTCATGGGCCTCGGCCCGCGCCAGTAGCTCGCCCAGGGGCAGGGGCGGAGCCGCGCTGACCCGGGGCGGCGGGTCGAACAGCGCGATGATTTCATCCTGGAAGGCATAGGCCGCTCCTGTCACGCCCATCACCGTCAGCACCAGGCCGGCGCTGATCCCCAGCAGCCAATGCAGTTGGAAGATCGCCTTCTTGAACACTTTTTTCCCCCACTGGACGAATGCCGGCGAGGCCTGGACCGCCTCGCCGCGCCTGGCGGCGAACGATACTCCCCTGGTGCCGGGCCCGGGCCGACGGGTGGCGGGAGAGCTTGTCGAAATGTTTCGGCGATGGAGCGACCGGAGCCGCCGCGCCGCCGGGCTGGGCGTGCCCGGCCTGGCGGCGCGGCCTGACGCGTCCCAGCCACGCCCGCCGGCCCGTTGCCGCCGGCGCGTGCCTCGGGGCGGGTTACAGGTAGTAGGCCTTCAGCGGCGGAAAACCGTTGAACTCCACGGCGCTGTAGCTGGTGGTGTAGGCGCCGGTGGACAACCAGTACAAGCGGTCGCCGATGGCCAGGTTCAGCGGCAGGCCGTACTTGTAGTGCTCGTACATGATGTCGGCGCTGTCGCAGGTGGGACCGGCGATGACCACTTCCTCCATCTCGCCTTTCTTCTCCACCCAGATCGGGAACTTGATGGACTCGTCCATGGTTTCGATCAGCCCGGAGAACTTGCCCACGTCGGTGTACACCCAGCGTTCCACGGCGGTACGCGACTTGCGCGCCACCAGCACCACTTCGCTGACCAGAATGCCGGCGTTGGCGATCAGCGAGCGGCCCGGCTCCAGGATGATCTCCGGCAGGTCGTCGCCGAAGTCTTCCTTGAGGAAGCGAATGATCTCCTCGGCGTAGGTTTCCAGGCTGTTGGTGCGGGTAATGTAGTTGGCCGGGAAGCCGCCGCCCATGTTGATCATCTTCAGGGTGATGCCGTCCTCGTTCTTCAGCCGCTCGAAGATCACCTTGACCTTGGCGATGGCGGCGTCCCAGACCGAGATGTCGCGCTGCTGGGAACCGACGTGGAAGGACACGCCGTAGGGCTCCAGGCCCAGCTCGCGGGCCAGGATCAGCAGGTCCATGGCCATGTCGGTCTGGCAGCCGAACTTGCGCGACAGCGGCCAGTCGGCGGTGGTGGAGCCCTCGGTGAGGATGCGCACGTAGACCCGCGCGCCGGGCGCCGCCTTGGCGATGTTGCGCAGGTCGGCCTCGGAGTCGGTGGCGAACATCCGCACACCCTTCTCGTGGAAGTAGCGGATGTCCTTGGCCTTCTTGATGGTGTTGCCGTAGCTGATGCGCTCCGCGCCGACACCGGTGGCCAGCACCTTGTCCAGCTCGTAGATGGAAGCGATGTCGAAGTTGGACCCCTTGTCCCGCAGCAGCTCGGTGATCTCCACCGCCGGGTTGGCCTTGACCGCGTAGTAGATCTTGGCGAAAGGGAAATTGGCGACTAGATCGTCGTAGGCACGGGCGATGGTCGGGGTATCGATGAGAACGAACGGGGTTTCCTGCTGGTCGGCGAACGCCTTCATGCGTTGGAAGGTTTCGCGCGCGAAATAATCTTCGACCTGGATCGACATGCGGGGGGCTCCATGTGGCAAGACGACGGAAGAATCAGGGCGTGGCAGCGAACGTCTAATCCGTTTCCCCACTTTGGTTCGCCTACTTCCCAAGGCATGTCGCCGAGGATTGCCAAGGCAACCTCTCGTCGTCAGTACTTGAGCCGGATGGTCGTTTCCAGCATGGACGTTCGGCCGCGAACTTTAGGACCAAGGGGGCCGCAGATCAATCGAAAACTGCCGCCGATCCGGCACGGAGCGCCGTGGGCGGACAACGCGCCTCGTCCAGGGGACCGGCTCGGCGCGGCAATGTTCCTCCGGGCCTCGCCGGGCCCGATCGAAGGCCGGAAAAACCCCTATTTTTGCTATTGCAAACGACCGGCCGGCTGCTTAAATCCAGACAAGGATGTCTCACCCACAACAACAAGGATGCCGGACATGCGCGCGCCTTCTTTCCCCTTACGGACAGGCTTGCTCGCCTGTGCCGTTCTCACCGCCGGCTGGAGTCTTTCCAGCGTCGCCCAAGCCAACCAGACCTCGCCGCTCTACACCGACCAGGGCCACCATTGGGGCCCCCACAATCGTCAGGAATACTACGCCCAGGACCAGGGCTCGCGGATCATGCCGGCGAGCTGGATCATCGCCCTCAAGCAGAAGGACGGCTCGCCGTTCATGGCCGGCAGCCTGGCCCGCTACGGCTACCTGCCCAACCCGGAGAGTCCGATCCCGGGCCTGCCGGTGGGCTTCACCCTGAACACCGGCCATACCGGCCAGTACATCGGCATGAACTGCGCGGCCTGCCACACCCGGCAGATCGACGTGCAGGGCCAGGCCTACCGCATCGACGGCGGCCCGGCGATCGCCGACTTCCAGGCCTTCCTCGTCGACTTGGACGAAGCGGTCGCCCGTGTCCAGGGCAGCGAGGACACTCCCGAATTCAAGGACTTCGCCACGCAAGTGCTGGGGAGCGGCGCCACCGACTTGCAACGTCGCGAGCTGCTGGGCCAGGTGCAGGCGTGGTACAGGCCCTACCATGCCTTGATAGCGGGCGCCGTGAAGGACCAGCAATGGGGACCGGCGCGGCTGGACGCGGTGTCCATGATCTTCAATCGCGTGGCCGGGCTGGACATCGGGCCGGCCACCCACGACTACCTCATCGAGGCGAACATCGCGCCGGCCAACGCGCCGGTACGCTACCCGTTCCTGTGGAACGCCTCGAAACAGGACTACACCCAGTGGCCGGGCTTCTCCAAGAACGGCGATTCGCTGTTCTCCCTGGCGCGCAACCTGGGCGAAGTGTACGGGGTGTTCGCCATCTTCCGTCCGAAGCGCGACCACTCGCTGCTGGGGGTCGACTACCTGGGCAATAACTCGGCGAACTTCCACGGGCTGGAGAAATTCGAGGCCTTGATCCGCCGCATCGGCCCGCCGAAGTGGCCCTGGACGGTGAACATGGGCTTGGCGGAACAGGGCAAGGCCATCTACAACCGCAGCACCGACCAGGGCGGTTGCGTCGAATGCCACGGCATCCGCAAGGGCGAGTTCCGCGGCTTCGCCAAGGACGAGCAGACCTGGGCCACCAAGCTGGTGGACGTGGGCACCGACAGCCTGGAGTACGCCGTGCTGCAACGCGAGGTGGATACCGGGGTGCTGGCCGGGGCTAAGATTCTGGGCATCAAGGAGCCGCTGAAGAAGCGCGACCTCGCCTTCAACGTACTCGGCACCGCCGTCCTGGGCAGCATCACCCAGCACGCCTTCAAGCCCTCCTCCCAGGGCCAGAAGGCCTTCGCCCAGATCACCGCGGCGCAAACCCCGCGCCTGCAGGGCGCCTACCGCTACCAGGCGCTCGCGCCGAAGAAGCAGTTCCCCTACGAATCGCGGGTGCTGGAAGGTATCTGGGCCACCGCGCCCTATTTGCACAACGGCTCGGTGCCGAGCCTCGCCGAACTGCTCAAGCCGGCGTCCCAGCGGGTCGCGTCCTTCGCCGTGGGGCCGGCCTACGACGTCGAGACGGTGGGCCTGGCGGCGAAGCAGGAGCGCTTCGACTTCATCCAGCAAACCACCGATTGTGGCGAACGCAACTCGGGTAACAGCCGTTGCGGCCACGAGTTCGGCACGACCCTGCCGGACCAGGAAAAAGCCGCGCTGCTGGAATACCTCAAGGTGCTGTGACGAACGAAAAAAGCCCGCGGCCAATGCCGCGGGCTTTTTCCGCCGGGGCCCGGCCCGGGCCGAGCGGCTCCCTCGCTAGACGTTCACCGCGTAGCCGAAGTCGATGTCGCAGGCGGCGAGGCCGCCGCGCATGCCCCAGTTCTGCGCGGGATGCTCGTCCAGCAGCACCAGCACCGCGTCCTCCGGGATATCCAGCAAGGTCGACAACCGCTCGCTGATCGCCCGGTACAGGCGGCGCTTGGTGGGCAGGGTGCGGCCCTCGAACACCGTGATATGCACGTGCAGGTAGTGCGCCCGGTCCCCCGGGGCGCGGAAATCCTCGGCCTCGAAGCGCTGGTAACGCGCCTGGAGCTCTTCGTCGCTGACGCCGAAGACTTCTTTCAGGCAGGCATAGATCGTTTCCACCACGGTGCATTTCTGCGCCGCGCTGCGGGCCACGGCTTCCTCGATACGAACGATGGGCATGGGCTTCTCCTCAGCCTTGGGCGGCCGGCTGGCCGGCGAAATCCTTCAGCGACTCCAGCAGGCCACGCAGGTCGCGGCCCTGCGCCTCGATGAACCAATCCAGGGCGGCGGCGCGATCCTCCTCGCGCTTGTCCTGGGACAGCTTGAAGCGCCCCTCGACCTGGCTCGGCACGATGGACAACCCGAGGATGTGCGGCAGGTTCGCCACCACCCTCGGGTCTTGCGGGTCGACCCGGTAGGCGGAGCCGTAGTGGGCCAGCCGTTCCGCCGTGCGTTCGAGGATCGCCAGCGCCTCCGCCTCGCGGTCGATGACCTCGATGCGAGCGTCCATGTGCACCGCCAGGTAGTTCCAGGTGGGCAACTGGCGGTTGCGGTAACCCTCCGGCGGGATGTAGCTCGAAGGGCCCATGAACACGATGTGGGCCTCGAAGCCGCTGCGCCCCTCGAACTGCGGGTTGCGCCGGTCCACATGACCGAACAGGGTGCCGTCGGAGTTGCGCAGTAGGGGAATGTGGCTGCTGCAGAAGCGGCCGTTCTGATAGGAGGTGATCAAGGCCAGGGGGAAGGCATCGACGAAACGGCCGATGGGCTCGTCCCCGGTGCAGCGGTAATCGGCATAGTGAAACGGGCACTGGCTCATGGCGGGCCTCATGGGACGGAAAGGGAGGGGGTGGGAACGGCCAGGCCACGATGGCGGCTGCGCCGGTCCAGGGCAATCGCCAGGCGGCCGAGCCAGCCCAGCAGCGAAGTGCCTTGCCAAAGCGTCGAAGGCGCGGCCGGCAGCCCGGCGCAGGCTCCGCCCAGCAGGCGCTCCACCAGCAACCGCCCCATCAGGCATGACAGGGCCAGGCCACGGCCGTTGCACCCGCTCCAGCGGATCAACCCCTCGGAAGGGTTGTCCACCCGGGGCAGGGCGTTCGCGGTGAGACCGACCCAGCCCGCCCAGACGTGTTCGAGGGGACCCGGCTCGCGGTCGAACAGGTGGCGGATGCGTTGGCCTAGCAGTCTCTCGCAAGAGCCCCGGGTCATGCCCGGCAACGCGAAGCAGCCGGTCAGCAGCCGGCCAGCGGCCAGGCGGCGGAAAAACCACATGTCCTTGCGGTTGTCGGAAAACGGCAGCCCCTCGCCGCCCAGGGGATCGGCGAAGGTCGCCAGGACCAGCGCCAGCGGGCCGACGGCGCGCCGGGTGCCGGCGCTCGCCTCGCGGCCGTAGGCATTGCCGGCGATCAGCATCCGGCCCGCGAGAATCTCGCCCTGGGGCGTGCGCAGCCGGTAGCCGGTGCCCTGGGGGCGCAGAGATAGCGCCGGGCAGCCCTCCGCCAGCACGCCCCCGGCCTCCTCGACACGCCGGGCCAGGGCCCGCACCGCCCCGTAGGGGTCGATCTCGCCGCCCTGCTCGAAGCACAGCCCGCCGGCGTAGCGCCCGGTGCCGATGCGGGCGCGCAGGCCGTCGCGGTCGACCGCTTGCGCCGCAACGCCCAGGCACCGCCAGCCCGCCGCCAGGCGCTCCAGGGCCGCGCCGTCGAAGACGCCCTCCCAGGGTTGCGCCCAACCGCGCGCGGGCCCGGCGCCCGGGCCTTGCAGCAAGCCACTGCCGGCCTCCTGCAAGCCTCGCAGGAAAGGACCGGCGGCCTCGCCCAGAAGCCGCTCCAGGCTCGCGGGCGTATGCCGCGACGGAGCCGGGACGATGAAGCCGGAATTGCGCCCGCTGGCCCCGGCGCCCACCTGATCGGCCTCCAGCACACAGACCGAGCAGCCACTTTCCAGGCCATGCAACGCCGCGGACAGGCCGCCCAGGCCGGCGCCCACTACCACCAGATCGGCCCGGGGCGGCAGCGCCGTCCGCCGCCGAGGCGGCGTATCGACCCGCAGTTGCCAGATCGACGGCGCCGCCAACCACTGCTTCAGGCCCGCCTCAGGCATAGCGGGGATACTCGACCGGGGCCGGGGCCCGCTGCCGTTGCAGGGACTCGACGATGGTCTGGGAGCGCAGCGCCAGCAGGCTGAACGACCCCGCGTCGCCCATCCCGTGGCTCGACTCGCACAAGCCGTTGAAGTACACCGGCGCCCGGGTGCCCAGCTCGACCCGGTAGTCCCGCGCGATCACCAGCGGCTCGTCGCGTCCGCCGGCCAACGGCGCCAGCAGCGGTGGCCAGGGTTCCTGGCGGTCGCCCTGGCCCAGGTCGAGGAAGCCGGTGGCCAGGACCACCAGGTCGAAAGTCTGCCGGGACACGTCGCCGGTCAGGAAATGCCGGCTCTCCAGCTCGACGCCTTCGGGCCGCGGTCGACAGGCGAGGACCTCGTGACAGGTGCGCAGGTCGATCCGCTGCCGCTGGCGCAGGTGATCCTCGTAGCGGCGGACGTACAACTGGTTGAGCACGTCGATATCCGAGGCCGAGTAGTTGGTGTACACCAGTTCGCGCCGCAACCGGGCCTTGTTCTCCGGGCTGGCGGCGTGGAAGGCATCGACGAAACCGGGGAAGTACACCTCGTCGGAGAACGGGCTGGTGTCCTTCTGCCGGTAGCCGAAATTGCGGGTGTAGCCCACCAGGGTGCCGACGCCCACCTGCTCGCTGGCATGGAGGAGGATTTCCACGGCGCTCTGGCTGCCGCCGATCACCGCCACCCGTGCCTGGGCGTTGCCTTCTAGGACGGCGGCCAGGCTCGGCAGGTAGTGGTTGAGGTGGCGGATGCGGACATCCTCCAGCCCGGCGAAGGGCGCGGGGATATGGGGCGTGCGGCCCGGCGCGAACACCAGGCCACGGGCCAGGTAGATGCTGCCGTCGGCGGTGCGCACCCGATAATGAGGCTCGGCGCCCTCCTCCACCGCTTCGATGGACACGGCCTCGCGGTGGTAGTCCACCTGTGGGGCGAAGAACTGCGCGACCCACTTGACGTACTGGGCATATTCCAGGCGCAGCGGGTAGTGCAGCGGCAGGTTCAGGTGTTCGTAGAGCCGCTGGTTCTCGAACAGGAAGTTGGTGAAGGAATAGCGGCTGCGCGGGTTGCGCGGCGTCACCAAATCCCGCAACGGGTGGTTCTGGATGTCCGAGCCCGGCAGCAGCATGCCCGGTTGCCAGTGGGGCCCGTCGCGGCGCTCGATGAAGCGCACCGACAGGTCCGGCGCCAGCTCCTCCAGGGCGATGGCCAGGGCGATGTTGGCCGGACCGAAGCCGATGCCCAGAACGTCGAGGATGGGATGGACCTGATTCATGCGCGCGCCTCCTCGGTTACCCGGCGTGACATCGGGCGCTGGCCCGGTTGCTGCGCGGCGAGAGCCCGCCCCAGGCGCTCCACCACCGCGTCGATCTCCGCCTCGCCGATGGTCAGCGGCGGCAGGAAGCGCAGCACCGCGCCATGGCGCCCGCCGCTCTCGATGATGAGCCCTTCTTCCAGGCAGCGTCGCTTGACCGCCCGCGCCAGCTCGCCGTCGGCGGGCGGGTGGCCGAGAGCGTCGGGGGCCCCGTCCGGGTCGATCAGCTCCACGCCCAGCATCAGCCCGCGCCCGCGCACATCGCCGATGCAGCGGAAGCGCTGTTGCAGGCCGAGCAGGCCCTGACGCAGGCGCTCGCCATTGCGCCGCACCTGCTCCAGAAGGTGCTCCTCGCGAATATAGGCCAGGGTCGCCGCGCCGCTGACCAGAGCGATCTGGTTGCCGCGGAAAGTGCCGGCATGGGCGCCGGGCTGCCAGCGGTCGTATTCCTTGCGGTAGACCAGCAGGGACAGCGGGTAGCCGCCGCCGATGGCCTTGGACAGCAGCACGGCGTCCGGCACGATGCCGGCGTGTTCGAAGGCGAACATGTCGCCGCTGCGGCCGATGCCGCTCTGCACCTCGTCCACCACCATTGGCACGTCATGGCGCGCGGTGATCTCCCGGACCCGGCGCAGCCACTCGGCGCTGGCCGGGATGCAGCCGCCCTCGCCCTGGATCGGCTCCACCAGCAGCATCGCCGGCTTGTTCACGCCGCTTTCCGGGTCGCTGAGCAGGTTCTCCAGGTGGGCGAGGCTCAGGCGCTCGGTCTCCCGGGCGTCCACCTGGGCACCGAACGGGCTGCGGTAGGTGTAGGGGAACGGTAGGAACTGCACCTCGCCGGGCATGCCGCTGATGGCCTGCTTGGGCCCCAGGTTGCCCATCATGCCCAGGGTGGCGTGGGTCATGCCGTGGTAGGCCCCCTGGAACACCAGCACCGAGCGCCGCCCGGTGGCGGTCTTGAACAGTTTCAGCGCGGCCTCCACGGCATCGGCGCCGGAGGGACCGCAGAACTGCACCTTGGCTTGCTGGGCCAGGGCCTCGGGAAGCGCGTCGAAGAGCGCGTCCATGAAACGCAGCTTGGCGGGCGTGGCCAGGTCCAAGGCCTGCTGCAACTGGCCGGACTGCAGGAAGTCGATGACCCGCTGCTGCACGTAGGGGTGGTTGTGGCCCAGGGGCAGCGCGCCCGCGCAGGCCAGGCAGTCGATATAGCGGCGACCTTCATCGTCCTGCACCTGGGCCAGGGAGCCCCAGCTCAGCACGCGCTGGACGTTGCGCGAATAGGTGCGCGCGTTGGATTCCCGCCGATCGAGGTAGTCGAGCGTCTCGCTGTTCATCGTTCACCTTCCTGGCTACAGGGATAGCGTGCGGATCGTGTCCAGACCGGGCAGGTCCTGGCGTTGCCGGGCTTCGCCCAGCTCGCGCAGCCAGCGCCGGTATTCGAAGCCCATGCGGTCGCTGCTGACGTGCATTTCGGCCTTCGGGTCCAAGGGCAGGCGCGGCGGCCGTTGCGATTCGACGATGTGGCGGTCCTGCTCGAACACGGTGTTCTGCCGGGAGAGGATCTGCTCCAGGGTCAGCTCGGGCCCGAAGTTGATCGCCACGATCAGCCAGATCACGCACTCGGCCTCGTCCACCGGGGTGGCGTTGAAGAAAGTGCAGAAGCGCTCGGTCTCGCCGGTCTTCTTCATGAAATAGGCGGTGGTCGGGTTGAGCACCGAATAGGTGTAGCGGGCGTTCACCGGGATGCCGCGGTGGTCGCCGTAGGGCTGGAACACGCAGATTTCCGAGGAGTGGAGCCCACGCTCGTCCTCGCTGACGGTGTATTTCTTCAGCGGCTCGGGGGCGTCCGGCAGGCCGTTGAGGTTGGCGTGGACGAAGGGGAAGTGGGAGGCGTCGATGAAGTTTTCCAGGGAACGCAGGGCGTTGGCCTTGTAGCGGTAGGGACCCGCGTGAACCTTGCGATACGCGCCGTCCTCCCACTGGGGAAATTCAGGCAGCGGCCGTTGCGGCGCCTCCAGGCTGGCCCAGATCAGGCCGTAGCGTTCTTGGGCGTGGTGGCGGAACACCAGGCGCTTGGAGGAGGGGCAGGCGCGGTCGGGGTGGGCCGGGACCCGGGTGCAGTCGCCCTGGGCGTCGTAGCGCCAGCCGTGGTAGGGGCACTCGATCTCGCCGTTCTTCACCGCGCCCAGGGACAAGCGCGCGCCCCGGTGGCCGCAGTAGTCCTTCCAGGCGTGCACGGTGCCCTCGGCGTCGCGCCACAGCACCAGCTCCTCGCCCAGCAGGCGGATCGCCAGGGGCGTGTCGGCGCCCACGTCCTCGCTACGCGCCACCACGTGCCACTGGTTCACCAGGGCCCGGTAGTCGAGCTCCTCACGCTTCCATTCACCGTTGTATAACATCGGCTTCTCCTTTTTCGGGCAAAGGGATGCCGGGGCGGCGCGAAACGGCCACCGTCGGCACGCGGTTGGCGTCAGTGGGTTTCCGGCTGATTCGGCTCGAAGCGCCAGCCGGGGTTCTTCCACCCTTGCAGGTCGTAGTCGGCCAGGCACTGGTCGACGAGGCCTGTGCATTGCTTCATCACACCCGCGCTTTCGCAGTGGCGCAGCATGTCCAGGCGGACTTGCTCGTTGTTGCCGGCGTAGTTGTGCTCGTAGAGCTCGTGACGCCCGGCGAACTCGCTGCCGAGGGCGTCCCAGAGCAGCTTGATCAGCTTCATGCGATCGCCGGCGCTCTGGTCGGTGCCCTGGTAGTAACAGTCGATCAGGGGCTGCACGTCCGGGTTCTGCATGTCCAGCCAGCTGGACACTTGCATGATCGGCGAGCCGCCGAGGATGGTGTTAAACACCGGCTTGAGCTGGCTCATCATCTGGGTGCCGAAGTAGCGCACGGTGGCGGCGGCCTCCAGGCGCGGCACCACGGAGCCGTCGCCACGGGACTCGGGGTTGAGACAGAGGTTCTCGGTCAGCGACCACATCAGGTTGCGCAGGGCGACGATGTCGGCCAGCCGGGTGCGGATGCCGCGGAATTCGGCCGAGCCGTTGGACTCCAGCACCTTGGCCAGCAGGCCGCAGATGAAGTCCATCTTCACCGCCAGGCGGGTGCCCGACTGCAGCGGGTAGCGGTTGAGGAAGCCCGAGGCCGCGTAGAAACTGCGGGCCCGCTCGATGTCACGGTAGATCAACACGTTCTCCCAGGGCACCAGCACGCCATCGAAGATCAGCACCGAGTCGTTCTCGTCGAAGCGGCTGGACAGCGGGTGGTCGAAGGGGCTCAGGGCCGAGGCCTCGTAGGAGCGTCGGCACATGATCTTCAGGTTGGGCGCGTTCATCGGCAGGATGAAGCACAGGGCGAAGTCTTCCTCGGCGCCGGCGCGGTATTGGGTGGCACTGTTCTGGGCGACGAAGGTGGCGTTGGACAGAGCGGCGCTGGTGGCCACCATCTTCACGCCGCGGACGATGATCCCTTGGTCGGTCTCCTTTTCCACGTGCAGGTAAATGTCGCGCATGTCCGCGATGTGCCGGGCCTTGCCCACCGGCGGGTTGACCAGCACGTGGTTGAGGAACAGCACCTTGCGGGCGCTCTTCTGGTACCAGCTCAGGGCGTTGTCGTGGTACGGCGCGTAGAGGTTGGGGTCCGAGCGCAGGGTGGCGGTGAAGCCCGCCTTGTAATCCGGGGTGCGGCCCATAAAGCCATAGGACAGCCGCGACCAGTGGGCGATGGCGTCGCGGGCCTTGAGCAGGTCGTCCGCCGAGCGCGCCGGGGTGAAATAGCGGTGGGTCAGGTAGCCGTCCGGGTCCGCGCAGGTCATCAGGTCGCGGGTGGCCGGGTCGTGCAGGGCATCGTAAAGACGCGAAACGGAATAAGCGCTGTTACGCAGGGCGGGATGCTGAGTGACATCGGCGACTCGCTCGCCATATATATGAACTTCGCGCCCGTCGTTCAAACTTTCCAGGTATTCGCGACCCGTCATCATCTCATTGCGATGCAACTCTTCCATATTCGTCCCTGCGTTATTGTAGTTACGGGTGAATCAGGAGAAATACCGGACGATCAACATGATTCCCGATCCCAGGACCACGATATTGATCACCTTCAGAAACTGTTCGCGGGACATCTTCAGTGTGATCCGCCGACCGATGGCGATACCCAGCAGCATGCCGGGCGCCAGTATCAGGGCCAGCCACAGCAACCTGGTATCGAGGTAGACGCCCGCCAAGGCGAACAGGACGACGCGGGTCAGGGTGCTGAGGCCGATAAGAGTGGTCTGGGTGATGCGCATCGACTCCTTGTTATCGATGCGACCGCTCAGGTAGATGGCGTAGATGAAGCCGCCACTGCCGAATAGGGCACTGAATATGCCACCAATGGCGCCGAACGGCACCGAAGCGAGCGGCGCGAAACGGCGCTGGGGCTTGAGGCCGCTGAGGGAATACAGGGCGTAGCCGACCACGAAGATCCCCAGGGCCAGCAAGAGGATGTCGGGACGGGTCTTGAGCAGGATGGCCGCGCCGATCAGGCTGCCCACCACCATCAGCGGCACCAGCCGGCGCAATTCGCGCCAGTCGGCCTTGCGTCCGTCGCGGCTGACGTTGACGAAGGCCGCGCACATGTCCATCAAGGCCAGCAGCGGCACGATCTTGGCGATGGGGACATAGAGGGCGAGGACGGGGCTGGCCACCAGGGCGGTGCCGAAACCGGCGATCCCGAAGATGATATAAGCGCCGAGCAGAGTAATGAAAATGACTGCGTAGCCGGAAAGGCCAAATGCCTGAACTTCGTTCATTACGTCGAATCCATTCTTATTGATATCAGACCTTACTTGGTCTGCTTCACACGCGAAACTCACTGTAAGAGTTATTTAGTCCGTTGCCACAGGACCAAGGTCGAATATACAACCCAATACTCTATGTGATAGGCGACGGTTCCATGACGGAAACTTGTCGAAGTTGTGAAAGTCGGCTTCGCGTCCTGGAAATATCCACTGCCTCGGCTTGGTTCAACGCCTCTTGCAAGGGCCACTGGCTGATCAGGAACAACTGGCAGCGCCGGTCGTAGAGCACGTCGATCAGGTTGACGAACCGCTGCTGGGCAGCCGGCGAGGCGGTGGAGATGCGCGGCAGGTCTTCGAGTATCCAGCGGTCGTGGTCGGCCACCAGGGCGAGGTAGTCCATGGTCGCGGTCGGGCCTTCGCACAGGTGCTTGAAGGAGAACTGCAAGGTCCGCCCCTCCACGCTCAACACGCGCAACAGGCGATGGCCCACCCGCATGTCCTGCCCCCCGGCGGGGCGTTTCGGCAGGCCGAGGGCCTGGCGCTGGGCCTCGTTGCCCGGACACAGGAAGGCGCCCTCGTGGAATGGGTCGGGTTCGCCGGTCTCCAGGCCCCGGTAGTCGATGTCCCCCGCGACGGAGAGGATGTCCATGCGCGCCTTGATCAACTCGATGGTGGGCAGGAAGCGCTCGTGATACAGCGGGTTGGGCAACAGGCCATCCGGGGGGTAGTTGGACGTGGTGAGCAGGGTCACGCCGCGGGCGAAGATCGCCGAGAACAATCGGCTGATGAGCATGGCGTCGCCGATGTCGTGCAAGTGGAACTCGTCGAAGCAGAGTAACCGGCAATCGCCCAGCATCAGCCCCAGGGCGGCCTCCATGGCATTGCCGCTGGCGGCCTGCTCGAACATGCGCTGGTGCAGTTCGCGGAAGAAGGCGTGGAAATGCACCCGGCGCTTCTCGGCGATCGGGACGGCATCGAAGAAGCCGTCGAGCAGGAAACTCTTGCCCCGCCCCACCGGGCCCCATAGGTAGACGCTGCGCGGCGCTTCCCGGCGTCCGGGCGCGAGCAATTCGTCGGCCATGCGCCCGAGCCGCTCGACGGCGGCGCACTGGAAGGGGTCGAGGGTGTAACCCCGGTTGGAGGTATTGCGTTGCATCGCGGCGATCACGGCCGCGCCGGGCAAGGGGGACGTCATGGCTTCGTTCCTTGTAGGCCTGCTGCGGCGCACATCCTAGGGGTTAACGCGCCACAGGGGAATCCTTCGCCGCGACGCGACCGGGCGCGCGGCGGCGCGACGACGCCTCTATGCCACCGGCGCCTCGGCCGGCGAGACGATGCGGGTCTTGCCTCGGGAGCGGCCGGAACTCAGGTAGTCGGCGATGGATTCCTGGGTCACCTCACCGAGAAAGGTCCCCTCCGGGCTCAGCACCGGCAGCCAGGAGCTGTTGAACTCGTACATGCGCGACAGGAGGATGCGCAGGTTCTCGTCGTGGGCCGCGGTGACCTTGAACGCCTGGAGGAACTGCCCGCAGGCGCCCTGCTGGCGCCGCAGGTCGCGCCGGCGCACGTAGCCCAGGGCCTTGCGGTCGGCATCGGTGACCACCACGTAGCGCCGGTCTTGTTCCTCCATCGCTTCCAGGGCCTGCTCCACCGGGGTGTCGGGGGCGATGCCGGGCGCGTCGTCCGCGGCGTCCTCGGCACGGATCAGCAGCAATCGCTTGAGGGTACTGTCCTGGCCGACGAACTGGCTGACGAAGTCGTCCGCCGGATGGGCCAGCAGCGTATCGGGGTGGTCGAACTGGACCAGCCGCCCGCCCCGGAACACGGCGATCTTGTCGCCCAGCTTGAGCGCCTCGTCGATGTCGTGGCTGACCATGATCACCGTCTTGTTCAGGGCCCGCTGCATCTGGAAGAACTCGTTCTGGATGGCGTCGCGGTTGATCGGGTCCACCGCGCCGAACGGCTCGTCCATCAGTAGCAACGGCGCGTCGGCGGCCAGGGCGCGGATCACCCCGATGCGCTGCTGCTGGCCGCCGGACAACTCCCGGGGATAGCGCTTGAGGTACTGCTTCGGCTCCAACTGCACCATGCCCATGAGTTCCGTGGCCCGCGCGTGGCAGGCCTTGCGGTCCCAGCCCAGCAGGCGGGGCACGACGGTGATGTTCTCCTCGATGGTCATGTTGGGGAACAGGCCGATCTGCTGGATCACGTAGCCGATGCGCCGGCGCAGGGTCACTTCGTCGAGTTCGGCGGTGTCCTCGCCGTTGATCAGTACCCGTCCCGAGGTCGGCCGGATCAGCCGGTTGATCATTTTCAGGGTGGTGGTCTTGCCGCAGCCGGAGGGGCCGAGGAATACGCAGATTTCCCCTTCGTTCACCGTCAGGCTCACCGCGTCGACGGCGGTGACGTCCTTGCCGTTCTTCTGCTTGAAGGTCTTGCTCAGCTTGTCGAGTTCGATCATGTCGGTTTCCTTGGCGTCAGCGGCGCAGGCCCTTGGGGGTGAGCAGGCGCTGCAGCAGTTGCAGCAGGAGGTCGGCGACGATGGCCAGCACGCTCACCAGCAACGCGCCGATGATCAACTGGCCCATGTCGCTGCGGCTGATGGCGGTGAGGATCAATTCGCCGAGGCCGCCGGCGCCGATCACCGCGGCGATGGTCATGACGCCGATGTTCATCACCACGGCGGTGCGCACCCCGCCGAGTATCACCGGCACCGCCAAGGGGATGTCCACCATGTACAGGCGCTGCCAGAAGGTCATGCCGATGCCCTTCCCCGCCTCGCGGATGCCCGGTTCCACACCGGTGAGGGCCAGGTAGGTGTTGCGCAGCACCGGCAGCAGGGAATAGAGGAACGCCGCGCTGATCGCCGGCAGCGGCCCGAGCCCCTGGCCGATCTTCGAGTAAAGCGGCAGCATCAGGCCGAACAGCGCGATGGAAGGCAGGGTCAGGACCACCGTGGCGGCGCCCTGCAGCGGGCCGGCGAGCCAGCGGAAGCGGGTCATCAGCAAGCCCAGGGGCACGCCGATGAGGATCGCCAGGCCGACCGCGATGGCCACCAGGGTGATGTGTTGCACGGTCAGCTCGCCGACCCGCGCCCAGTCGATATAGGAGAAATTCGCTAGCCAGTCCATGGGGGCCTCAGAGCAGTGCGTGCTGGCGCAGGAAGTCGGCGGCCACCGCCGCCGGCGTTTCGTGGCCGATGTCGACGCGGGCGTTGAGCGCGCGCATGGTGTCGTCGTCCAGCAACCGGGCCAGGGGCGACAACAGCCCCGCCAGTTCCGGATGGGCGTCGAGCGTGTCGCGGCGGATCACCGGGGCGGCGGTGTAGTCGGGGAAGAAATGCCGGTCGTCCTCCAGCAGGGCCAGCCCGAAGGCTTCCAGGCGCCCGTCGGTGGTGTACACCAGCCCGGCGTATGCCTGGGCATTGCGCAGCGCGGTGTAGATCAGCCCGGGGTCCATCTGCCGCACCTCGTCGCGGGTCAGGCGCAGGCCGTAGCGCTCGACCAGCGGCACCAGGCCGTCGGGCCGGTTGGCGAACTCGATGTCCAGGGCCACCAGGTGAGGCTCGTCGGAGCCGTTCACCACCCGCGCCAGGTCGCTGATGCTGCTCAGGCCGTCGCGCTCGGCGATCGCCCTCGGCACTGCCAGGGCATAGGTGTTGCTGAACCGCGAAGGTTCCAGCCAGACCAGCCCCTTGGCGCCGTCCAGCTCGCGCACCCGCTTCAGGGATGCCTCGCGGCCGAGCACGTCGGTCTGGTGATTGAAGGCGAACAGCGAGGTGCCGGTGTACTCCCAGACCAGGTCCAGCTCCCCATTTTCCTGGGCGCTGCGGGACACGCTGCTGCCCAGCCCGGCGATCACCCGGGTGCGGTAGCCCTTGCCTTGCAGGTATTGGGCGGTGAGCTGGGCGAGGATGCGCTGCTCCGAGAACACCTTGGCGCCGATCCGCAGCAGCGGTTTTTCCTCGGCCTGGGCCATCCCGGCGAAGCCGGCGACGGCGGCCAGTAGCAGGCCGGCCAGCAGGACTTTCTTCATGACGACTCCTTAGCGGGCCAGGCCGCGCTCCAGCCACAACCGGCTGGACAGGGCCACCGCGCCATCCAGCAGTAGCGCCAGCAGCGCCGTGGCGGCGGCGCCCAGCAGCAGCATCGGCTGGTTGTTCAGGGCGATGGCGGGAAAGATCAGGCTGCCCAGGCTGTTGGCGCCGATCAGGAAGGCCAGGGGCGCGGTGCCGACGTTCAGCGCCAGGGCGATGCGCACCCCGCCCACGAGGATCGGCACGGCGTTGGGCAGTTCCACCTTGAGCAGCACCTGGCGCGGGGTCATGCCGATGCCGGTGGCGGCCTCCTTCAGCGACCCGGGCACGTTGTTCAGGCCCTCGTAGGTGTTGCGCACGATGGGCAGCAGCGAGGCGAGGAACAAAGCGAAGATCGCCGGCCCGTCGCCGATCCCCAGGATACCCAGGGACAGCGCCAGCACCGCCAGGGGCGGCACGGTGTTCCCGACGTTGAACAGTTGCATGAAGCGTTCGGCGCGACGCGCCATGAACGGCCGGCTGAGCAGAATACCCACCGGCACGCCCACCAGCAGCGCGACGGCCATGGACACCAGCACCAGATACAGGTGGGCCTGGAGATAGAACAGCAGGTCGGCGCGGTAGTGGCGCAGCACGCCAGGGCCGATCCAGTGAACCAGCCCGGCCAGCGCCACGATCGCGGCCAGCACGCCGAACAGAACCTTGCCATAGCGTTCGGCCATGGACGGGACTCCCTCTTGAAGACGGCGAACGCGGCCAGGGGCGCGGTTCGCATGGGCGGACCGACGGACCCACCGCGCGGGCGGAGAGTCTCGGCGCGCCATCGCACCGCCTATCTGGCTAAACGATGGCACGCAAGAATGGACGCCCCCGGGTCGGCCCGGGTTCCGTCAATCTGCCCGCCAGGCGCGGTGCGCTGCCGTGCGGGGCGGCATCGGCTATAATCGCCGGCTTTTTCCGGATCGCCTTTCAAGGCAGGACCCCATGACCCAGCAGGCCGCCGAAGTCGCGAAACGCCGCACGTTCGCCATCATTTCCCACCCCGACGCGGGCAAGACCACCATCACCGAGAAACTCCTGCTGATGGGCAAGGCGATCGCCGTGGCCGGCACCGTGAAGTCGCGTAAATCCGACCGCCACGCCACCTCCGACTGGATGGAGATGGAGAAGCAGCGCGGCATCTCCATCACCACCTCGGTGATGCAGTTCCCCTACCGCGAGCACATGATCAACCTGCTCGACACCCCCGGCCACGAAGACTTCTCGGAAGACACCTACCGCACCCTGACCGCCGTGGACTCGGCGCTGATGGTGCTGGACGGCGGCAAGGGGGTCGAACCCCGGACCATCGCCCTGATGGACGTCTGCCGCCTGCGCGACACCCCCATCGTCAGCTTCATCAACAAACTCGACCGCGACATCCGCGACCCCATCGAGCTGCTGGACGAGATCGAGGCGGTGCTGAAGATCAAGGCCGCGCCGATCACTTGGCCGATCGGCTCGTACCGCGACTTCAAGGGCGTCTACCACCTGGCCGAGGACAAGATCTTCGCCTACGTGCCTGGCCATGGCCACGAGCGCATCGAGGCCCGAGTGATCGAGAAGCTGGACTCCGACGAGGCCCGCGCTCACCTGGGCGACCTCTACGACGACTTCGTCGAGCAACTGGAGCTGGTCCAGGGCGCCTGCCATGCCTTCGACAAGGACGCCTTCCTGCGTGGCGGGATGACCCCGGTATTCTTCGGTACCGCCCTGGGCAACTTCGGCGTCGACCACGTGCTCGACAGCATCGTCGACTGGGCGCCGAAGCCGCTGCCGCGCGTCGCCCACGAACGTAGCGTGGCGCCCACCGAAGAGAAGTTCACCGGCTTCGTATTCAAGATCCAGGCGAACATGGATCCCAAGCACCGGGACCGCATCGCCTTCATGCGCATCTGCTCGGGCAAGTACGAGAAAGGCATGAAAATGCGCCACGTGCGGCTCAAGAAGGACCTGAAGATCGCCGACGCCCTGACCTTCTTCTCCAGCGAGCGGGAGATGCTGGAGGAAGCCTGGGCCGGCGACATCATCGGCCTGCACAACCACGGCACCATCCAGATCGGCGACACCTTCACCGAAGGCGAGGCCCTGGGCTTCACCGGCATCCCCCACTTCGCCCCCGAACTGTTCCGCCGGGTGCGCCTGAAGGACCCGCTGAAATCCAAGCAACTGCGCCAGGGCCTGCAGGAGTTGGCCGAGGAAGGCGCCACCCAGGTGTTCTTTCCCGAGCGCAACAACGACATCATCCTCGGCGCGGTGGGCGTGCTGCAGTTCGACGTGGTCGCCAGCCGCCTGAAGGAGGAATACAAGGTGGAATGCGCCTACGAGGCGATCAATGTCTGGTCGGCGCGCTGGATCGAATGCGACGACAAGAAGAAGCTCGAAGACTTCAAGACCAAGGCCTTCGAAAACCTGGCCGTCGACGGCGGCGGCCACCTCACCTACCTGGCGCCGACCCGGGTCAACCTGAGCCTGATGGAAGAACGCTGGCCGGAGGTGAAATTCCGCGCCACCCGCGAGCACCACTGATCGCGGATCGCACGAAAAACGCCGGGTCGCCCCGGCGTTTTCGTTTCCGCCCCGTCCTGGCGCTCAGCGGGCGCCGAGGTCCAGGCCCAGCACCAGCGGGTCGTGGTCCGAGGCCCGGTAGGGGTCGGCGTTGTACAAGGTCTCGCGCTGCCGCGCGCTCTTGAACTCCACGTTGTAGTCCAGTACCCGCGGCTCGTCGGCGTTGATGTGCCATTCCTCGGCGCTGCGCACCTGGGACAGCATGCTCGGGCTGGCCAGGGCATGGTCCAGGGCGCCGGACTGCCCCTCGAAGACGAACGAGTAGCCCTGGCCGTTGCCGGCGAAACGCTCGCCCAGGTCGGTGTAGCCCGCCGCGCGGATCACCGCGACCGGGTCCTCCCGGGTATAGGCGTTGAGGTCGCCGAGGATCAGCACGTCCGGGTCGCCCGACTTCGTCGGGTCGCTGGCCAGCCAGCTCACCAGGGCCTCGGCGGCGCGGGCGCGAGTCAGGTTGCAGTTGCCCTGGCCGTCACCGGTATCCGGGTCGCCGTCGCAGGCGGAGCCCTTGGATTTCAAGTGATTGATCGCCACGGTGAACACCTGGTAGCTGGCGATCTCGCGGAAGCTCTGGGCCAGGCTCGGGCGGTTGCGGGTGTCGTCGAAGCGCGGGTCGACCCGGCTGTCCAGCACCGCCGCGGCCTTCAGCGGCTGCACCACGTCGCTGCGGTAGACCAGGCCGACGGCGATGGCGTCGTTGCCCAGCCGGGCCACGCCCGGATCGACGTAGGCGTAGCGCTCGCCCCGGGGCGCGCCGGCGTTCAACCCCTCGACCAGATCGGCGATGGCGCTGCTCGCGCCGTAGCCATCGTTCTCGATCTCCATCAGGCCGACCACCGCCGCGCGGGAGGCGAGGATCGCCGCGATCACCTTGGCGCGCTGGCGCTGGAATTCCTCGGCGCTGCTGGCGCCCCGGGCGGTGGGGAAGCCGGCGCCACGGCCGTCGCCATTGAAGTAGTTCAGTACGTTGAAACTGGCGACCCGCATGCGCCCCGGCGCGGTCGGACGCGCGGGACGCGGGTTGGCCGCCTCGATGCGCGGCGCCCCGTCCGGCTGCACCCGGTAGCCCTCGCTGGACTGATCGAGCACGCCGCTCACGCCGCTCATCCGGTCGCCCACCCGCAGCGTGGCGTAGGCGGTCAGCTCCGGCGCCGGATAGCGGATCGGGTCGGGGTTCTGCTGGGCCCGCCCGTCGTCGAGCAGAAGCCGGTCTAGATCGTTGCGCGCCTGCTGGGCACGGGCGGCCTCGCCCGGCAGCGCCACTTCGGTGGGCGCCATCAGCCGCTGCGAAGCCAGCAGCACCTGGCCGTAGCGTCCCAGGTTGTAGGTTTCGCTCACCGTCAGGGTCTGGGGCAGACGCACCCGCATGCCTTCGTAGCGCTCCAGGGACTCGCCGGCGGCCAGGGGCAGGCGCGGCTCCACCGGCCGGGGCAGCGGCGCGCTGCCGAGCACGCTGACCTTCAACGGGGCCACCAGCTCGGTGAGGCCGTTGTACTCGCGCACCGTGCCGCTGACCCGCACCCGGTCGCCCGCCTTCACCGCCACTCCGCCGCCGGCGTCGTAGACGAACAGGCCCTCGGAAGTCAGGGGATCGGCGTCGACGCTGTCGTCGGGCTGCTGCACGAAGAAGCCCTTCAGTTCGTCGGCGCCTTGGTAGTCGGCCACGACGACGCCTTCGACGGTCACCTTCTGGCCCACCAGCGGGCTGCTGTCGCCAGCCCCCTGGACGTCATGGATGGCGCGGGATCCGGCATCCACGGCGGGCATCGCCAGGGCCATCGGCAGCGGCGCGGCGCACGCCTGCAAGGCGAACAGCGAGGCGGCGCCCACCAGCGCGCTCGTGGTGGAACCGGCCATGAAACGGGTGAAACGCAAGGAACAGGTCATCGGACTCTCCTGTCTCGACCGCCTCGGCGGGCGGGTGCCTGTCGGAACGAAGTCGCGCGCAACGGCGCGACGGCGGGATGGGCGCCGCCGCGAGGACCGCGACGACGCGGTATCGGTTTAACCGGAGAACCTGACAGCGTCATGACAGACGCAGCATAGACGCGCCGGCCCGGCGAGGTCCGTCGAGCCGGCGAACGGCCCGCCCCGTGCGGGGCGGGGCGGGCCAGGCGGATCAACGCGAAGGCGGGGGCGCCTGCATGTGCTTGAGCAAGGGCTCGCACTGGTTGCTCTGGTCGTTGCTCGGCGCCACCAGGGCCAGCAGGCCGGCGGCCGGCGCCACGAAGGCGCCCAGCGCCAGCAGGCCGGCGCCCCGGGCCACCAGCGGGCCGCTCTTGACCCCGGCGTCCGGCTTCTTGAACGTGCCGCGCACGTATAGCGGTGAGCGCAGGGAGAAGACTCGCAAGCCCTTGGACTCGGGGTCGATGGTCAGGTCAAGGCGCTCCTGGCCGAAGTCCGCCGAGCCGTCGATGCGGATCACGGCGTTCTCAGTGTCGAAGAGCACCAGGCGCGTGCCCAGTACCCCATCGGTGATGCCCACGTCGGCGGCGGCGCAATTGATCTTCACGTCCTTGTCGCCGAACAACTTGCCCACCAGGTAATTGCCGACGTTGAGCCCGGCGATTTCCATCAGCCCCCGACTGACCGCGCCGTCGTTGACCAGCAGCTTCACCTGGCCGTTGGCATCCCCCAACAGCGCCGCCACCGAGTTGCCTTCGCCGCGCAGCTCGGCATCGCCGTTCAATTCGCCGAAGCTGGTGCGCATCGGGGAAAAGTCGGGGAAGAGCTGCTTGAGCTTGAGCCCCCGGGCGGCCAGCTTGGCGTGGACCCGCAAGGGCGTGGCGCGGCCGTCGGCGCGCAATTGGGTTTCCAGGGCGCCGCCGGCGACGCTGAAACGCAGCGGCTCCAGGGACAGGTCGCCGTCGTTGAGCACCACATGGGTGAACAGGTCGCTGAACGGCAGTTTCTCGCTCTTGACGATGCGCGTGCCGGTGAAGCTGACATCGGCGTCCATGCTGCGCCAGCGTTCGGTGCGGAAGACCTCCACCGGCAACGCCTTGTCGGCCGGCTGGTCGCTCGGCGCGCCCCGGGCCTTTTTCTCCGCGTTGGAGTCGGCGCCGATCAGCGGGGCGAGGTCGGCGAACAGCAGCTGGTTGGAGGTCAGCGAGCCGGACAGCTTCGGCCTCGGCGGCCGCGCCACATAGGTCAGCTCGCCATGGATGTCGCTGTCGCCGATCTTGCCGTTGAAGCCCTGGTAGCGATAGGTGGCGCCGTCCGGGTCGTGCAACTGAGCCACCAGGCGACCGTCGGTCTGGTAGGGCGGCGTATCCGGCAGGGTCACTCCGGTCAAGGGGTAGAGGTTGCCCAAGCTGTCGCCGCTGAGCCGCAGGCGCAGGTCCAGGGCCCCCAGGTTCTTCGGATCGGTCAGGGTACCGGCCACGACGATGCGGCTTCCGCCCACCTTCACATCCGCCTGCACCGGGAACGGCCGCTGGCTGTCCTGCAACGCCAGCAGGCCGCCCACCTTACCCTCGCCGCTCAGCGGCTGGTCGCGGTAGACCCCCTTGAGGGTCCAGCCGAAGGCGAATTCGGGGGGCGAGGCGGGTCGATCGGCCGGCATGGCCGGAGCGGTGGCGGACGACTTGCCGGAGCCGGCTTGGCTCTGGGGGCGCTTGCCGACCAGTTCATCGAAGGCGATGGGCTTGCCCAGGGGGTCCACCCGCAGCCGCAGGCGGGTCTTCAACTGTTGATCGTCCAGGGCCACCTGGCCTTGGTCGAAGCCGATGGCGCCGATGTCCAGTTGCCACGGGGACGGTTCCTGGGGGTCCTGGGATTGCTCGCCCAGGTCGAAGGTCCAGTTGGCGCGACCGTCCGCCAGACGCTCCAGGCTCGCTTGGGGCGCGGTGAGCTGGATGTGCGGGATCACCACCCGCTTCCACAGCAGCGGTACCGGCGACAGGCTGAACGTCACCTTGTCCAGGCCGACAAAGCGTTCGCCCTTGGCCCAGTCGGGGTTGCCCAGAGTCAGGCGCTCGGCGGACACATGGGGCCACGGCACCCAGGCGCGCCAGCCCGGCTCGTCCCGCTCCCGGCCCCAGCGCACGGCCAGGTCGCCCTCGATGGCGAACGGACGGTTGAGGGCGGCCGAGATTTTTTCGTTGAGCGTGGGCTTGAGGCGGTTCCAATCGAAGGTGGCGACGAAGACCACCAGCGCGATGATCGCCAACACCAGGCCGGCGACGATCCAGGCCACGATTCTCCGTCCACGGGTCATGGGCATCCCCTGATCTCCTTGGCGACCGCGGCGAGCGTCACCGCAGTGTTGGTTATTTGGCATTTCGTACTACGACTGGCAAATGGCCGCGATGACTCCCCAAAAACGGCCGGAGTGGCGGCGCGGCGCGGGATGGCCCATGCTGAACAGCCCCTTTGTCCGGACATCGCCCGTGCGCCTGATCGACACCCATACCCACCTGGATTTCCCCGATTTCGACGCCGATCGCGACGCGGTTCTCGCCCGCAGCCGTGCCTTGGGCGTGGAGCGGATGCTGGTGATGGGCGTGTACCGGGAGAACTGGGAGCGGCTCTGGGCGCTGGCCCGCGCCGAGCCGGGCGTTCACGCCGCCCTCGGCCTGCACCCGGTCTACCTGGCACGGCACCGCGACGAACACCTGGACGACTTGCGCGACTGGCTGGAACGCTTGGCCGGGGACCCGCGCTTGTGCGCCCTCGGGGAGTTCGGCCTCGACCGCTACGTGGAGGGTCTGGACCCGGATCGCCAGCAGGCTCTGTTCGAGGCGCAACTGGCCCTGGCGGTGGATCACGCGTTGCCGGCCCTGCTCCATGTGCGCCGCGCCCACGCCGCCTGCATCGCCACCCTGAAGCGTTTCCGCCCGCCCCGAGCCGGCATCGTGCATGCCTTCGCCGGCAGTTACGAGGAAGCCCGGGAGTACATCCGCCTGGGCTTCAAGCTGGGCCTGGGCGGCGCGCCCACCTGGGAACAGGCGCGCCGCCTGCACACCGTGGTGGCGCGGCTCCCCTTGGAGGCCCTGGTACTGGAGACCGACTCGCCGGACATGGCGCCGGCCATGCATCCCCACCAGCGCAACAGCCCCGAATTCCTGCCGGATATCTGCGCGCGCCTGGCCGAGCTGCGCGGCGTGGCCCCGGACGAGTTGGCCGCCGCCAGCACCCGCAACGCCTGCGAACTGTTCGGCTGGCCCCTGGATAGCCCCCCTCAGGCGGCGGTCGAGGCCGTCTCGCCGGAAAACGGGCGGCGCAGCAGTCCGTAGAGCACGCCGGTGAGCAGGCTGCCGGCGGCGATGGCCAGCAGGTAGGCCAGGACGTGGTTGATGGCATTCGGGATCAGCAGCACGAACAGCCCACCGTGAGGCGCCATCAGCTTGCAGCCGAAGCCCATGCTCAGGGCGCCGGCGAGGGCGCCGCCGGCCACACTGATGGGGATCACCCGTAGCGGATCGCGCGCGGCGAACGGGATCGCGCCCTCGGAAATGAAGCACAGCCCGAGGGCCAGGGCCGCCTTGCCCGCCTCCCGCTCCTCGGGGGCGAAGCGCGCGCGGGCGAGGAAAGTCGCCAGCCCCATGCCGATGGACGGCACCATCCCGGCGGCCATCGCCGCCGCCATGGGCGCGTAACTCTGGGAGGCGAGCAGGCCGACGGAGAACGCATAGGCCACCTTGTTGATCGGCCCGCCCAGGTCGACCGCCATCATGCCGCCCAGCAGCATGCCCAGCAGCAAGGCGTTGGTGGTGCCCATGCCGTCGAGGAAGCCGGTCAGGGCCACCAGCAGGGCAGCCACCGGCTGGCCCACCACGTAGATCATCGCCAGCCCGGTGAACAGGCTGGCCAACAGCGGGATGAGCAGGATCGGCTTGAGGGCCTCGAGGCTGCTCGGCAGGCGCACGAAGCGGACGAGGAAACGCGCGCTGTAGCCGGCGAGGAACCCGGCGACGATGCCGCCGATGAAGCCCGCCCCCAGGCCGCCGGCCAGCAACCCGCCGATCATGCCGGGCGCGAGCCCCGGTCGGTCGGCGATGGAGTAGGCAATGTAACCGGCCAGCACCGGCACCATCAGCTTGAAGGCGGTGTCGCCGCCGATCCGCATCAGCGCCGCCGCCAGGCTGCCCGGCTCCTTGTAGGCCTCGATGCCGAAGACGAACGACAGGGCGATCAGCAGCCCGCCGGCCACCACCATCGGCAGCATGAACGACACGCCGGTGAGCAGGTGGCCATAGGCGCCGCGCGCCTCGCCCCGGCCCTTCGCCACGTCGGCCGCGTCGCCGGGGGCGGCGGCCAGAGGGCGGGCTTCCGCCAGGGCGCGGTCCAGGGTTTGCGCCGGTTGCTTGAGGGCGACCCCGGTGCCGCAGCGAAAGACCGGCTTGCCGGCGAAGCGGGCGGTGTCCACCTCGATGTCGGTGGCCAGCAGCACCGCGTCGGCCTCGGCGATGGCGGCCTCATCCAAGGTATTGCGGGCGCCCACCGAGCCCCGGGTCTCCACCGTCAGGCGGTAGCCCAGGCGGCTGGCCGCCTGTTGCAGCGCCTCGGCGGCCATGAAGGTGTGGGCGACCCCCGTGGGACACGCGGTGACGGCCACCAGGCAGGGCACGCGGGCCGCCTGCGTCGTCTCGGCGGCGATCTCCAGGGGCGCGGCCTGGGCCTCGGCCCGGCGCAGGAAGGCTTCCGGCTCGCTCAGGGCCTCGGCGGGGGTGGCGCGGTACACCCGCTTGCCGGCGAAGCGCGTGGCGTCGAAAGGCCCGCTGGTCACCAGCAACACCCAGTCCGCCGCGGCCAGTTCCGCGTCGCTCAGGGGCGCGGACTGGGCATGACCCTGGATGTCCACGCTGACGCTCCAGCCCAGGCGCCGGGCGACGGCTTCCAGCAAGCGCGCGCAGAGCACGCTGGTGACCCTGCCGTTGGGGCAGGCGGTGACGAGAGCCAGGTTCATGGCGTGTCCTCTCGGGGTGAGTCCGTTCGGGGGGCGTTGCCCAGGGCGGACACGTCCACGCCCTGTCGCAGCCGTTCCAGTTGCTCGCGGTCGGCGATGCCGAAACCGACCCGGGTCACCGCCTGGGCGGCGATGGCGGTGGCCAGGCGCAGCGCCTCGGCCGCCGGGGCGCCCGTCAGCAAGCCGTGGAGCAGGCCCGCCAACAGCGAATCGCCGGCGCCCACGGTGCTGGCCACCGCCACCGACGGCGGCCGCGCCTGCCAGGCGCCGTCCTCGGCGAACCAGCGGGCGCCGTCGGCGCCCTGGGACACCACCACATGGCGAATGCCCCGGCCCCGCAGCCGCGCGGCCGCGTCCCGCTGCCGCGCCAGGCTCGCCATGTCGCTTCCGAGGGCCTCGCCCAGTTCCTCGACATTGGGCTTGATCAGCCAGGGCGCCGCTTCCAGCCCGGCGCGCAGGGCGGCGCCGCTGCTGTCCAGGGCGACCCGCAGGCCGAGCCCGGCCAGGCGCCGCAGCAGCTCGCCCAGCCACGCCGGCTCGACGCCTCCGGGCAGGCTGCCGGCCACCACCGCCAGGGCATGCCCGGCGGCCAGGCGCTCCAGGCGGTCCAGCAGCGCCGCCTGGGCCGAGGCATCCACCCAGGGGCCCGGGCCGTTCAGGTCGGTGACGCGCCCGTCGTCTTCCACCAGCTTGAGGTTACTGCGGGTCTCGCCCGGCACCCGCACGAAGGCGTCGTGGAAGCCCCGGCGGGCGAACAATGCCTCGAACGGCTGGACGTTGTCGGCGCCGAGGAAACCGGCGACGCTCGGTCGATGGCCAAGGTCGGCCAACACCTGGGCAACATTCAGCCCCTTGCCGGCGGCGTGGCTCAGCAGCGCCTCGCTGCGGTTCACCGCGCCCAGCGCCACCCGGGGCAGGCGGAGCGTCAGGTCCAGCGCCGGGTTCAGGGTCAGGCAGAGGACGCGGGCCATCAGCTCGCCTCCACCAAGGCACGGACTGCCTCGGCGTCCGCCAGGCCCAGGGCTTGCCGCGCCAGTTCCCGGGCGACGCCCAGGTTCAGCTCGCGCACCCCCGCCTTGACCTCGGCGATGCTCCGGGCGGACACGCTCACCTCGTCCACGCCCAAGCCCACCAGCACCGGCAGCGCCAGCGGGTCGGCCGCCAACTCGCCGCAGACACCGACCCATTTGCCCTCGGCATGGGCGGCGCGGACGGTGAGATCGATCAGGCGCAGGACCGCCGGGTGCAGGCCGTCGGCCTGGGCCGACAGGGTCGGATGGCCCCGGTCGATGGCCAGGGTGTATTGGGTCAGGTCGTTGGTGCCGATGCTGAAGAAATCCACTTCTCGGGCCAGGGCCGGGGCGATCAGCGCCGCCGACGGGACTTCCACCATGATTCCCAGTTGCAGGTCCGCCACCGGGATCTCCACGCGCAGGCGCGCCACCAGGTCGCGGGCGGCGCGCCATTCGGCGAGGGTGCCGACCATGGGGAACATGATCCGCAGCGGCCGCTCCCCAGCGGCCAGCAGCAGCGCCCGCAATTGCGTTTCCATCACCGCCGGGTGGCGCAGGGTCAAGCGGATGCCGCGCAGGCCGAGGAAGGGATTTTCCTCCGGCGGCAGCGGCCAGTAGGGCAGCGGCTTGTCGCCGCCGACGTCGAGGGTGCGCACCACCAGCGGCCGCCCCGCCAGGGCGTCGAGGACGCGGGCGTACTCGGCCCGCTGGGTGTCGAGATCGGGCAGTTGCGGGTGGGCCATGAACACCAGTTCGGTGCGCAGCAGGCCGATGCCCTCGGCGCCCTCCTCCAGCGCGACGGCGGTATCGCGGGTATCGCCCAGGTTGGCGCAGACCTCCACCCGGTGCCCATCGCGGGTCGTCGCCCGCTCGTGGCGCTGGGCGTGGGCCCGCGCCAGGCGCTCGGCGCGACGGCCGCGCCACTCTTCCAGGCGCGCCCGGGTGCCGGGGTCGGGCTCGACGTACAGACGGCCGTGCTCGCCGTCCAGCAGCAGCGGCGTGTTCGGCGCCAGGGCCAGCACCGCCTCGCCGGCGCCCACCAGGGCGGGGATGCCCAGGGCCCGGGCGATGATCGCGCTGTGGGACGTGGCGCCCCCGCGGGCGGCGAGGATCCCGGCGACCCGTGTCGGATCGAGGCAGGCCACGTCCGAGGGCGTCACGTCGTCCATGACTAGGATGTAGGGCTCGCCCGGCTCGGCGTCCACCTCGACGCCGCAGAGCCGCGCCAGCACGCGCTGGGCGATATCGCGCAGGTCGGCCGCCCGCTCCGCCAGCAAGGCATCGTGCAGGCGCTCCTGCTGGCGCGCCGCCTCCTCCAGCACCTGATGCCAGGCCGCCTCGGCGCTATGGCCACGATGCAGGCGCGCCTGCACGTCCTCGGCGACGCCCGGGTCGTCGAGCATTTCCCGATGGGTCGCGAAAATCTCGCGGATCGCCACGGCCTGGCTGTCGGCGATCAATCGGTCGAGGTCGTCCCGCACGTGGGACAGGGCCTCCTGCAGGCGCCGACGCTCCACGTCGGACGACTGGCCCTGGAGGGCGTATTGGAAACAGGGCGCGCGGCGCGGGTAGGCCGGGCCGCTGGCGAAGCCCGGGGCAGCGGCGACGGCGTGCAGCACGCTGCCGGCCTCCGGAGCGCGGACCGGGTCCGGCGGCGCCTCGACGGCCGGGGTCATGACCGCCATGGCGGGGGCCTCCGTCTCCACGGCTTCGCCGAGCCCCTCGCCCACCGCCGCCAGCAGAGCCGGCAGGGCCTCGGCGGCCACCGTGGGCTCGGCCACGAATTCCAGTGTTTGCCCATAGCGCGCGCCCAGGCTCAACAGCTTGCTCAGGCTCTTCGCCGACACGGCGGCGCCTCCCTCCACCAGCCGGACCCGGATCTCGCCGGCGAAGCCCTGGGCCAGGCGCGCCAGGTATTGGGCCGGACGGGCGTGCAGGCCGTGGGGGTTGTTCAGGCGCGCCCGCGCGCGCGGCCAGTCCCCTTCTCGCTCGCCGGCGAGCAGCGCCAGCACCGCGCCGCCGCTGCCGGCCTCGACCAATTCATGGCCGCGCCCGTCGATCAGCAGGGCGCAGACCCGCTCCAGCAAGGCCCGGTGGGCCTCGCCCAGGCAAGCCAGGCAGAACAGCCCGGCTAACGGCTGGCCCTGGTGACGCAACGGACGTTCCGGGGTGACGAAGGCTACCCCGGGGCGTCGCACCGCCTGCTCGCTGTGCAACCACCAGAGGCCGTCGCCCAAGGGCAGCGCCTCGCTCCGCAGGAGGCAGGCGGCGAAGCCACCGTCGACGCAGTCGGCCTGGCGCAGCAGCCGGGCCCCGCGCCAGGCCAGTTCGTCCAGGTCTTCGGCGGGCACGCCGAGGCCGATCAGCGACTCGTCCAGCGCCAGCGTCGGAGCCGCGCCCTGCAACAGTTCGAGGATCTCGGCGGCCCGCCGCGCGTCCCGCAGGGCCGGGGTCAGGTCGGCCTCGCCCAGGGCGCGGGTCAGCAGTTGCAGCAAACGCAGGTGCTCGTCGGATTTCGCCGCGATGCCGATGGCGAGGTGGACCCGCTGACCGTCGCCCCAGTCGACCCCGTCGGGAAAGTGCATCAGGCGCACGCCGGTGCGATAGACCAGGGGGCGGGTTTCCGGCGTCCCGTGGGGGATGGCGATACCCTGCCCCAGGTAGGTGGAACCTTGGGCCTCGCGCGCCAGCAGACCGTCCAGGTACCCCTCCGCCACCAGCCCGTCGGCCACCAGCAGGGCCGCCAGGGCGTCCAGCGCCTGGCGTTTGTCGGCGGCCGCGAGGCCCATGTGGACCTGCCCTTCTTCGAGTTCGAGCACGTTGTTCTCCAAGGGGGTGAACGGTGGCCGCGGTTCGGCGGATGAGGTCTTTTCCTTACGAACGCATCGGGGTCGGGGAGTGCCGATGCGACCGCGTTTTCAGGCTCGACGGAAGGACGATGCAGCCTGCTGAAACGTTTCATCCAATAAAGCATGGCACGGTATCCGATAATCACCGATCCTTGAACCCCCGCCGCCCGACAGGACCCGCCGTTGAAACTCAGCGATATCGCCCGCCTCGCCGGCGTCTCGGTCACCACCGCCAGTTACGTGGTCAACGGCCAAGCCGCGCAGCGACGCATCAGCGCCGCCACGGTCGAGCGGGTCCGGGCGATCGTCGACCAGCACGGGTATCGTCCCGACCCCCAGGCCGCCGGCCTGCGCCGGGGCCAGACCCGGACCCTCGGCTTCATCCTCCCGGACTTGGAGAACCCCAGCTATGCGCGCCTGGCCAAGTGCCTCGAACAAGGCGCCCGGGCCCGGGGCTACCAATTGCTGATCGCCAGCTCCGACGACTGCCCGGACAGCGAGCGGCAACTGGCGCGCCTGTTTCGCGCGCGGCGCTGCGATGGACTGATCGTCGCCAGTTGCCTGCCGGCGGAGGATGACAGTTACCGGCGACTGCTGGACGACGGCCTGCCCGTGGTGGCGGTGGACCGGCAGTTGGACCCGTCGCGCTTCCGCTCGGTGGTCAGCGACGACCACGAGGCCGGCCAGCGCCTGACCGCCCGCCTGTTGCAGCCGCGGCCCCGGCATATCGCGCTGCTGGGCGCGCGGCCCGAACTGGCCATCAGCCAAGCCCGCGCAGCCGGCTTCGCCGAGGCCCTGTCGGACTTTCCCGGCGCCCAGTGGATCGAACATGGCGAGGCGTTCAGCCGCGCCTGCGGCCGGCGCCTGGCGGAAACCCTGCTGGCGCGCCTGGGCTATCTGCCGGACGCGCTGCTGACCACCGCCTATGTCCTGCTGGAAGGCGTGCTCGACGTGCTGCGCAGCTCCCCGCGCGCCGTCCAGGGAGGGCCCACGCCAACTCGGGCCATGCGGCCGTGGTCGGCCGGGACGCCCTTTCCGCCCCTGCGCCTGGGCACCTTCGGCGACAACCAATTGCTGGACTTCCTGCCGCTGCCGGTGGACAGCCTGCAACAACGGCACGAGCATCTCGCCGAGCGCACCCTGGCCTGGGTGCTGGCGGCGGTGGAGGACAGCGACTACCGGCCGGGGGTGGAAACCGTGCCGCGCACCTTCAAGGCGCGCTACCCGGACCGTCCGGACGAGTCGCTCACACCTTGAAGGCCCCGGTCAGGCCTTGCAGGCGCCGCACCAACTCGGACAACTCGCGGCTGGCTCGCGCCGCCTCGCCCGCGCCCTCGGCGGTGCGCTCCCCGGCCTGATTGATCGCCACGAGAGTGCGGTCGACATCATGGGCGACCGCCGTCTGCTGCTCCGCCGCCGCGGCGATCTGCTGGTTCTGCTCGACGATGGCGGCCATGGCGCCGAGGATGTTTTCCAACGCCTGCCGCACCCGAGCGGACTCCTCCAAGGTAGCGTCGGCCCGCTGGTGACTGGCGCCCATGGCCTTCACCGCCGCGTCCACCCCGCCCTGCAGACGACCGATCATCTGCTCGATTTCCGCGGTGGATTGCTGGGTGCGCTGGGCGAGGGTGCGTACCTCATCGGCCACCACGGCGAAGCCGCGCCCCTGCTCGCCGGCCCGGGCCGCCTCGATGGCGGCGTTCAGCGCCAGCAGGTTGGTCTGTTCGGCGACCCCCTTGATCACCTCCAGCACGCGACTGATGGAGGCGCTGTCCAGGGCGAGCTGATCGACGACCGCCACCGAGCGGCCCAACGCTTCCGCCAATCGCTCGATACCGCCGCGCTGCGACTGCACCAGGGCGCGGCCCTCGACGCCCTCGCGATTGACCCGCTCGGCGCCGTCCACCGCCACGGCGGCGCTACGGGCCACCTCTTGGGCGGTGGCGGCCATCTGGTTCATCGCCGTGGCCACCTGTTCGATCTGCCCGCGCTGGCCGCCCACCGCCAGGTTGCTTTCGGCCGAGACCGCCTCGACCCGGCACGCCTGCGCGCGCACGTCCTCGACGGTCAGGCCAACCCGCTCGACCAGATCGTGCACGCGGCGCACCGTCTCGTTGAAGGCCTGCCCCAGCGCCCCCAGTTCGTCGCGGCTGTGCGCCTGGAAATGCGCGGTCATGTCGCCCGCGGCGACCCGTTCCATCACCCTGCCCAGGCTGCGCAAGGTGCCGCGCACCGATGCATAGAAGCCGCCGTAGAGATAGAGCACGGCCAGCAGGATCACCAATAGCGCCGCCACCAGCAGCCCGGTCTGGGCACGCTTGTCGGCGAGTCGTGTTTCCAGGCGCGCCTTGACGAAGTCCAGGGCGGCGGCGTCCAGCCGGTGAGTGACCGCCAGGTAGCCGCTGAGCTGGTCATAGAAGCCCGGCCAGGGCATGTCTAGGGTGTCGGCGACCACTACCTTTTCTTCCAGCAGGGCGGCCGCCGCCTTGAGGCTCGCGAGGCTGGCCTCGGCCGGGGCCCGCAAGGCGTCCCGGGCTCCGGCGCCGCCATCCAGCGCCTCGCGCACGCGCAGGGCGTAGTCCGCCTCGAGCTTTTCCAGGTCCAGCAACAGGTCGTCGAGTTGATTGCTGGCGGCCGAGGCGAGAAAGCCCTGGCCCAGGGAATAGGAACCGATGGCCCGGGCCTGGCTGAGCGTGGCGGAGACCTGGGCGGTGGCGGTGACGATCAAGTCGGTCAGTTGGCGGACGTCCCGTTGGCCGTCCTGGCTCAGGCCGGCCTGGGTGGCGACGAAGCGGCTGAACACTTGGGCCGTTCCCACCAGCTTCGCCGCCATGGTGCTCTTGGTCTGTAAAGCGCTTTCCGCCTGGACCGCCGAAAGCTCGGCCACCAGTTCGTCGCGTTTCTCGGCGAACTCCCGGCCCTGCTGGGAATCGCCCTCGTCGCCTGGGGCCCGTAGCCCCCGCAGGGTAGCGAGGGCCCGCTCCTCCAGGCGCTTGAGCCGAACCTCGACATCGCCCGCCTGGCCTGATTGGCCGAGGACCGCGTCGATCTGTACCAGGTCGTTCAGCGTTTCGATGTCCCGTCGCAGGCCGAGGCTGGCGCCGAGCAGGTCGATGCTTTCCAGCTCGGCGCGGGTGTCCCTGTACTGTTGGTAGGAATCTCGCACCAGCACACCGTCGGTGACGAGCATGGGCAAGAGGAACAGGATGCTGATCAGGCTGAACTTCATGCCGAAGCTCAGCCGGTTCATCAGTGCGATGGCTGGGCGCAACAGGATCTTCACGGAAGCCTCCCCGTTTGTCGTTCTTGTTATGGAAGCACCGCGCCGCGAGCGGACGACGGAGCGGGAGCACCGTCCCGCCTCCTGACTATGTAACCGATCCCGAGGCGGCTTTCTGTAACGTAAGGTAAAGGCGCCTGGCCATCACGGCAGCCTTACATCAGCAGGATCGACAGGGCGAAGGCGACGTACCAGAGCAACGCCGCCCGCACCAGCAGTTGCCAGAGCGACACCAGATCGACGCTGCCTTGGTCGCCCAACAGCGCGGGAGCGTCTTCCGTGGCCGCCAGGCCGGCGCGGGTGACCACTTGGGCGGCGCTCGGGTCCCAGGCCAGCAGGTCGTGGAGCAGGACGCGGCTGACCGAGACGAAGTTGCCCACCAGGGCGAAGCTGGCCGCGAGGACCCGCACCGGCAGCCAGTCGAGCCCGTGACGCCAGCGCTCGGCGCGCGCCCGCAACGCCGGATCGGTGGTGTATTCGGCGGTCAGCGCCAGCAGGCGGTAGGCCAGGGGCACCAGCGGCCCGAGCAGGGCATACCAGAAGATCACCGCGAAGAACCGCTGGTAGCCCTGCCACAGGAGGTAGCCCTGGGCGCCGGCGAGCAACGCCGCCGGGGTGTCGGCGCTCAGGCCGAGGTCGCGCTCGGCCGCGAGCAACGCCGCCTCGCCGTCGCCCCGCCGCCAGGCGTCGCGGAACGCGCCTAGTTCAGCCAGTACGTCGCCGCGCCCAAGGCTGTAGATCATCACCAGCAGGTGCACGGGCATGGCCAGCAGGCCATAGGCGATGGGTTGCAACAGCGCCAGCAGCAAGCCCAGGAGCGCTACCGGTACGAGGATGCGCCAGGCCAGCGCCAGGCCCGTCCGCCCGCGCTCCGGGCGTGTCTCCAGGCGCGCCAGGGTCCGCAGCCAGGAGCCGTCGCGCTGGATGCGCCGGCGCCACGGGGAAAACTGTTCCACTCCGACCAGGAGCAACAACACCAGGAATGTCATGAGCGCTCTCCTTGCTCTCCGATCGCCCCCAGGAAGCGCGGCCAGTCGAAGGCCGGGCCGGGATCGGTCTTGCGTTCGGGGGCGATATCGTTGTGTCCACGGATACGGTCCGGCGCGATGTCCGGGTAGGCCCGTCGCAATTGGCCGGTCAGTTCGATCAGCGCGGCGTACTGGGCCTCGGTGTAGGGCTCGGTATCGGTGCCTTCCAGCTCGATGCCCAGGGAAAAGTCGTTGCACCCTTCCCGTCCCTGGAAGCGGGACTGGCCCGCGTGCCAGGCACGATCGCGGCAGGAGACGAACTGGATCACCCCGCCGTCGCGCTCGATGAGGAAATGGGCCGATACCCGCAGCGAGGCGATGCCGGCGAAATAGGGATGCTCATCGGGGTCCAGGCGGTTCTGGAACAACGCCTCCACCTTGCCGGTGCCGAAGCGGCCCGGTGGCAGGCTGATGTTATGGATGACCAGCAGCGAAATCTCGCCCTGGGGGCGAGCATTGAAATTCGGCGAGGGGCAATGGCGGATGCCATCGCACCAGCCGCTGGCGGGGTCCAGCAACATAGGGGGCTCCTCCGGCGTGCGGGCTCACTCTAGAGCAGTCCGCCCTTGGGGCCAAGCCCGACGAAAAGGCCCGCCGGAGCGGGCCCGTGAAGGGCTAGCTCAGGCGCCCTTGAGCCGCCGGAGATTGCCGATCACCGACTCCAGCGCCCGGTCGAACAGCAACGCGTCGTCCAGCAGGCGCACCGCGCCACGGCGGAACTCCACGGCGAGCCCCATGCGGGTTTTTTCCAGCACCTTCATGCCGGTGCGATTGACGAAGACGTACTTGCCGGTGGGCTTGATCACTGCCGCCAGTTTGCAACGCAGCTTATGCTCGGCGTCCTCCTGGAACTCGACCCAACTGCCCACCCGCAGACTGTCCACCTGTTGCAAGGCGCTGTCGTCCTCGGCCAGCACGGCTTCCGGCTCGACCACCGGAACCTCACCCGGCGCCAGCAGGACGATTTCCTCCACCACCTCGACCATCGCCGGCGGCTCCGCCGGAACGTCCAGGGCCAAGGGCAGGTCGAGCACCGGCAGGCCATTGCCCGACGCCGGCTCGGGGGGAGCCTGGGCGGCGTCGACGGATGCCGCGTCTTCCAGGGGCCGCTTGAAGCGCTGGAAGGCCTGGACATGCAGGGCTTCCAACTGGCTGAAGAATTCCCCGGTGGAGAATGGGTCGAAGGCCGCGCTGGAAAGCCCGTCGCGCAGCGACTTGAGCAGGCCCGGCACCAGTTCCAGCAGGCGCAACCGGTCTTCCGGCTCGTCGTGGGACTCGACGCTCCAGATCAGGTCGTCCATGGTGGCCAGGGCCGCCTGCCATTCGGCCGAATCCTGGCCATGTTTCAGGCAGGTCAACAACAGCACCTTGCTCCAAGCCTCCTGCAACAGGCGCACCACCACTTCGGGCAGGGTCCTCCCCAGGAGCCGCTCGTTGAGGGCCTGCTCGACCTGTTGGCGCGCCAGGATGGCCTTGGCGCGGCCTTCCTCGGCATCGCGGGTGCGCTGTTCGAGCAGTTCGCTGCGGCGACGCTCGTCGCCAGTGAAGGCAAGGAAGTCGGCCAGCAGCTCGGAAAAAATCTCCGGGTCGTCGACGAAATCGTTGAGCAGGCGTTGCACCACCTGCTCGATCTTCTGGTACAGGCTGTCGCGCTGGGCGTCATCCTGCTCGCTCCAGCCCATGGCGGCCGAGGCGATTTCATTGAGCAGGCGACGCGCCGGATGGCCGCCCCGGCTGAAGAAGGTCTTGTCCAGCACCGCTACCTTCAGCATGGGGATCTGCAAGCGGCCGATCAGCGCCTTGAGGGAGTCCGGCAGGGTACGGTCGTCGAGGATGAACTCGAACAGCATGGACACCAGGTTGATGACGTCGTCGTCCACCTGGCCGACTACCCGGGACTTGCCGCTCTTCGCGCTGACCCGGTTGAGCAGGTTTTCCAGCTTGTCGCGGACGTCGAATTCGTCGTACTGCTGCACCGGCAGGTGCTGCTGCAGGTGGGACAGCAGACGCATCAAGTCATTGCTGGAAATGGGGATGGCGTCGGCCGGCAGTTCGCGGCGAGGCAGGGCGGTGCCGCGAACCTGGGACAACAAGTCCTGCAGGACGCCGAAGACCTCCTCCATGCCACCGTCGACGTAGCCCGCTGGAGCGGCCGGGCTCGGGGCCGGCGCCTGGACGGTACCTTGGCGAGCAACAGGGCCACGCGCCTGGGGACGAGGGGACGGTGCGGCGGACTTCAGTTCCGGCAGGACGCCGGCGGCCACCAATACGGCGTTGGCCTCGGCATAGAGCTCACCGAACTCGCCGAGAACGTATTTTTCGAACAGTTTGAGGATGATCAGCTTGACCCGGATTTCCACGCCCAAGGTACGGCAGGCATCCAGGAAGGACTCGCACAAGGCTCGGGGACCGAGGGGGTTGCTGCGGTCGTCGACCTTTTTGGTGACCAAGGTGTTGAGGCGAGTGGTCAGGTGGCCCAGGGCAACACCGTCGCGGTTGTTGACCTTGGCCACCATGGCGTCCACCGCCACCGCTTCCTCCAGCTCGTCGTTCTGCACCAGAGACAGGTTTTCGAACGACACCGCATCCAACTGCGGCGGCTTGCCGATCTCGTATTGATTGAGGAGGGAAAAGGACTCGAAGACCTTTTGCAGGAAGGTGCGCTCGATGCTCTTGCGCTTGAGCCGCAGGTCGCGCATCGCTTCGAAGAAGGTGTTCTGCTCGGCATTGCTGGTGGCGCGATCCGCCATCTCGAACAGCGTATCGTCGGCATTGTCGAACAGCGCCTGAAGCGCCTGCTTGAGCTGCTGAGCAGCCTTGTCGCGCACCTGGATAAGCGCCACGGGCAGCCTTCCTAACGGCGAAGTTGGCGTTTGCTCTGAGGCGCCTTTAATGAGGGGCACCACATTTGCGTCGGTCTGCATCTCGAGTCTCCCGCAGACGACCAGAGCGCGGGATCAGGGCGCCTGGTGGCAATGTCGGTAACGTCAGCCTTCTGGCGTCAAATTAGAAATCTCCACATCCATTATAGGGACAGCGCTTCGCCTACAAAGTTGGCCGTTCCCGGGATATGACGTACGTCACAGATTAACGGTACCGTCCGACCGAATGGGGGTACGGATGGGCACCCGTTTAAATGGCCGGTTTCGCCGCCAGGGCGCATCCGTATAATCACCCCTTCTTCGCCGGAGCCAACCCATGCCGAACCTCACGCTTGCCGACCTCACCGCCGAAATCGAGGCCACTGTCCGCCGCGCGCTGGCGGAGGATGTCGGCAGCGGCGATATCACCGCCCGGCTAATTCCGGAAGAACGCTTGGCCCACGCCACGGTGATCACTCGCGAGGACGCGGTGATCTGCGGAACGGCCTGGGTGGACGCCGTGTTCCGCCAAGTGGACCCGCGCGTGGCGGTGCACTGGCAAGTAAGGGATGGCGACCGGGTTAGTGCCAATCAAACCTTGTTTCAGGTGGAAGGTCCTGCTCGCGCCCTGCTCACCGGCGAACGCACCGCGCTGAATTTTCTGCAATCGCTGTCGGGCGTCGCCACCCGCTGTCGCCGCTACGCCGACCTGGTCGCGGATACTGGCGTGAAGCTCCTGGACACCCGCAAGACCCTACCGGGCCTGCGCCTCGCCCAAAAATACGCCGTCACCTGCGGCGGCTGCCATAACCATCGCCTTGGCCTGTACGACGCCTTCCTCATCAAGGAAAACCATATCGCCGCCTGCGGCGGCATCGCCCAGGCCATCACCACCGCCCGCGCCATCGCACCGGGCAAACCGGTCGAGGTGGAAGTAGAGAACCTGGAAGAACTGAAGGAAGCCCTGGAGGCCGGCGCGGACATCGTCATGCTGGACGAACTCAGCCTCGAGGATATGCGGACTGCCGTCCACCTCACCGGAGGCCGTGCCAAGCTAGAGGCCTCCGGTGGCATCAACGAGGAAACACTCCAGCGCATCGCGGCTACTGGAGTGGACTTCATTTCCTTGGGCACTCTCACCAAGGATGTCAAGGCTACGGATCTCTCGATGCGGCTGACTATTTAATTCCCTGCGCCCAATATTCTATATGTCGCTTACCAGTGAGATATTCATTTGCAAGTTTTTCGTAGCCAGCCCGACGACTTACATCTATCAAAGACTCACCCTTCTCAAACATCTCCTTTGCAGCAAGCTTATCACCTAACGCCAGCCAATAAAGACCATAATTAAAAAAGAAATAAGGATGTGTTGCTGTTTTATCGAAATTCTCAGCTATATCAAGATACCACTTAGCGGTTTCAAACTCCTTCATACGGATCAAGACATTAACCATATTAATTAAGGCAGAAGGATTAGTTTTGCTCTCGACAAAGCTTTCCAAATATTTTTCCGCAGCCTTATCCAGCCGCCCATTCAAGCTCTCAACATTCCCCAGAATAACTAGCGCTGAAGCCTTTGTTTCTGGCCTAGGATTAAGCTCAAGAGACTTAGACACAGCTTGCTCGGCTTTGGCATTTTCACCAATTTGCTGATAGGCCGCAGCCAAATTGGCCCATACCCCACTAGATTCCGGCGAACTTAGAGAGGCCCAGGTCCATAGCGATATGCTATCTTTCCACAAAGGAACAGTTACTCTTATATTTGCAAAAGAAGCAACCACAAAAAGACCATAAAGACCAAAGATAAAATATTTAAATAAAGTCCGCCTATCTGCCCAAATCTCCCTTAGAAGGAGGCAAGAAAATACCGTGAAAAATGCCAAGGGGAATTGCAAGTAGCGCTCTTGTACCAAATTATCTTGGAGCGGAGTTTGAAACAGATGCAAGGCCGGAAGCAAAGCTAAAAAATAGGCCACAAAAGCCGGGAAAAATAATCTCCTATTATTCAACCAAGCTAATCCACCAGTAATGAGCAAAGAAAAAAATAAAATTAATGCCACCCACCCCCCTGTGTCTTGAGTAGAGAGCGGAAAGAGCTGAAAGTGAAAGGGGGAAACTTTACCGAATGGAAAAACTGACATCCAGAGATAAACCATAAAAGCCTTTGTAGTCAACAAAAGCCTTTGCAAACCATTTCCATAATCGTTGTATACCGACCCCGAAAGCAAGTAACCCATTGACGCATAACGCAGAAAAAGATAGAGCAAGCCCGCAAATATTATTGAAAAATAAACTTTCCAACTGCCAAACCGATTAGTCAGTTTTTCATCATTATCCTTGACAAGTAAATATATGAACATTCGCCAAAATGGATAAGCGAGTGCAAACCCAACTGCAGCCTCTTTAGAAAGCGCAGCCAATAAAAAACACAACCCAACACCCAAGCTCTTTAACCACACATTGCGAACTTGGAGATCAACTAGGAGACCTAACAAAAGAAAGCTCGTCATGAGCAGGTCGAAACGACCAGAGACCCATGCCACCGCCTCAACTAAAACGGGATGCAATGCATAAAACGCAGTGCCAACCATTGCCCAGCAATAGTGAAATGGTTTTAACCTACGAACCCCCAGAAAGACACACCAAAGTATTAAGCAGTTAAAACAATGAAGAGCCAAGTTCATCCAATGAAAAGACTCAGCATCAAGCCCGAAATATTGATATTGAAGCGCATAACTTATAACAACCAAGGGACGATAATAATCATAAGAAATAAAAAACGGTTTAAACCATAAAGCCTGTAAAGCGTCCCCCCCTCTCATACTATTACGCTCAACCAAAAATGCCTCATCATCCCAGACAAAGCCCAACTCTCCCACTCCACAATAAGAAGCAAACAAAATGCCCAACAAAATAAAAGGGAAAATTATTTTAGAATATTTTGAATTTAACATAACGACTCTCAAAACAAAGGGCCGCTTTGCGGCCCTTTGTTAAACTAAATTAACCGCGGCATTCAGCAGGAACAAATTTCTTCTTATCGTTAGTAGTAGTGCACACCCAAGTTACCGGCTGGCCCACCGTCAGAGCAGGAGTCAGAGTCAATACTACATCCTGAGCCAAGCTCGTCATGGTAACGGTGACTACCCCAGTATTATCAGTCACCGCGACGCTCTTCACATTCTTAGTATCCTTGGGAGCACTCCACCCCGAGGCAGTCAAAACGAAGCTACCGTTGTTCTGATAAGTTTCCGCTACAGCGGTCTTAGCCGAAGAGGCAAGTGCCAAACCCTCGGTCACACGTGCACGAACCGTATAATCCTGGTAAGCGGGAATGGCAACAGCTGCCAAGATGCCGATGATCGCAACGACGATCATCAATTCGATAAGGGTAAAACCTTTCTGAGCTTTCATAATCTTTCTCCTGAAATGTATTAGGCCGTTGGCCTGACAAGCCATCAAGCACTAAGCGTGCCAAAAAACACCCCTACTTAAGATGAGCTTTTGTGTATGACGAAGCATGATTCACCTACAACACCCGGCAGGATTTGCCCTTTTTTGTCACTCGTAATACTCGTGTTTGGCAGCCAAGAGCAACTACGTTATAAGGCAGCGATCGCTTACCGGAGCCGACGATGAACGACACCGTGAACCTTTCCGGCCTGGCCAAACAGATGGTCCTAGCCGGGTTACTGGATGAGAAGACCGCCCAGCAGGCTCAGTCGCAAGCCCAGCGAAACAAGCTTTCCCTGGTGACCTATGTGGTCCAGAACCGGCTGGTGAAAAGCCGGGCGATGGTCGAGTTGGCGGCCGACCAATTCGGCGTGGCGTTCTTCGACCTTTCGTCGCTGGACAAGGAAAGCCAACCCAAGGAGCTGGTCAGCGAAAAACTGGTTCGCCAACACCGCGTCCTTCCTCTCTGGAAGCGGAGCAACAAGTTGTTCCTAGCGATCTCCGATCCGTCCAACCATCAAGCGATCACCGATATTCAGTTCAGTACCGGACTGAATACCGAGGCCATTCTCGTCGAGGACGACAAGCTGGGCGAGGCCATCGAAAAATACTTCGAGTCGGCTTCGACTGGGCTGGATGGCCTGGCGGACGTCGATTTGGATGGCATTGATGTGGAAGGCGTCAGGGACGGCACTAAGGACGGAGAGGGCGAGGCTTCGGACGCCGACGATGCGCCGGTGGTTCGCTTCGTCAATAAGATGCTGCTGGATGCCATTAAGGGGGGCTCGTCCGACTTACACTTCGAGCCCTACGAGCACACCTACCGGGTGCGGTTCCGGACCGATGGTATCCTGCACGAGGTCGCGCGTCCGCCGATCCAATTGGCGTCCCGGCTGGCGGCGCGGCTTAAGGTGATGGCGGCCCTGGACATTTCCGAAAGGCGCAAGCCCCAGGATGGCCGGATCAAGATGAAGATTTCCAAGAGCAAGTCGATCGACTTCCGGGTCAATACCCTGCCCACCCTTTGGGGGGAGAAGATCGTCATGCGGATTCTCGACCCCACCAGCGCCCAGATGGGCATCGACGCCCTGGGCTATGAAGAAGATCAGAAGGCGCTGTACATGAGCGCCCTGAAGCAGCCGCAGGGCATGATCCTGGTTACCGGCCCCACGGGCTCCGGAAAGACGGTCTCTCTTTATACCGGATTGAACATCCTCAATACCCCGGACGTGAACATCTCGACGGCCGAGGACCCCGTGGAGATCAACCTGGAAGGTATCAACCAAGTCAACGTGAATCCCCGCCAGGGAATGGATTTCACCCAGGCCCTGCGAGCCTTCCTGCGCCAGGACCCCGATATCATCATGGTCGGCGAGATTCGCGACCTGGATACCGCCTCCATTGCCGTGAAGGCCGCGCAGACCGGTCACATGGTGATGTCTACCCTGCACACCAACAGCGCCGCCGAAACCTTGACGCGCCTGCGCAACATGGGGGTGCCCTCGTTCAACATTGCCACGTCGGTGAACCTGATCATCGCCCAGCGGCTGGCACGCAAGCTGTGCAGTACCTGCAAGAAGGAAGTGGAAGTGCCACAGGAAACCTTGCTCCACGAGGGGTTCCCTGCAGACAAAATAGGCACGTTAAAGCTGTTCGGCCCCGTGGGCTGTGATAATTGCAAGAGCGGTTACAAGGGCCGTGTCGGTATTTATGAAGTAGTTAAAATCACGCCGGCGCTGCAGCGGATTATCATGGAGGAAGGCAACTCCATCGATATCGCAACCCAGATGCGCAAAGACGGCTTCAACGACCTCCGTACCTCCGGCCTGCTCAAGGCCATGCAGGGCGTGACCAGTCTGGAAGAAGTCAACCGCGTGACCAAGGACTGACCATGGCACAAACCGCAGTAAAGAATACGCTCTTCACTTGGGAGGGTACCGATCGAAAAGGCACCAAGGTCAAGGGCGAGCTCAGCGGCCAGAACCCCGCCCTGGTCAAGGCGCAGTTGCGCAAGCAGGGCATCAACCCCACCAAGGTCCGCAAGAAAGGCTTTTCGCTCAGCAAGGGCAAACGCATCAAACCCTTGGATATCGCCCTGTTTACCCGACAAATGGCGACCATGATGAAGGCTGGCGTACCGTTGCTCGCGTCCTTCGACATCATTGGGGAGGGTTTCGAAAACCCCAACATGCGCAAGCTGGTGGACGATGTAAAACAGGAAGTGGCGGCAGGTAACAGCTTCGCCAACTCCCTTCGCAAGAAACCTCAATATTTCGATGACCTGTATTGCAACCTGGTCAACTCTGGTGAGCAGTCGGGTGCGCTGGAGACGTTGCTGGATCGGGTAGCGACCTATAAGGAAAAGACCGAGCTGCTGAAGAAAAAGATCAAGAAGGCCATGAACTACCCCATCGCGGTGATTCTGGTTGCGGTTATCGTGTCGGGGATTCTGCTGATTAAAGTCGTGCCGCAGTTCGAGTCGGTATTCGCAAACTTCGGTGCAGAGTTGCCAGCCTTTACCCAGATGGTGATCGGCATTTCCCGCGTGCTACAGGACTGGTGGCTCGTCGTCATCATCGCGCTCATAGGGATCGGCTTTGCTTTCAAGGAAACCCACAAGCGCTCCCAGAAATTCCGAGATAGTGTCGACCGTACCGTGCTGAAGCTGCCTATCGTCGGCGACATTCTTTATAAGTCCTCGCTGGCTCGTTATGCCCGGACCCTCTCCACCACTTTTGCAGCGGGTGTCCCCCTAGTGGATGCGCTGGATTCCGTAGCCGGCGCCACTGGCAACGTGGTGTTCAAGAATGCCGTCAACCAGATCAAGCAAGATGTCTCCACCGGCATGCAACTGAACTTCTCCATGCGTACCACGGGCGTTTTCCCGGCCATGGCGATCCAGATGACCGCCATCGGCGAGGAGTCCGGCGCCCTGGACGCCATGCTGGATAAAGTCGCCACCTTCTACGAGGAGGAGGTGGACAACAAGGTGGATGGCCTCACGGCACTGATGGAGCCCATGATCATGGCAGTCCTCGGGGTACTCGTGGGTGGCCTTATCATTGCGATGTACCTGCCTATCTTCCAACTCGGCGCAGTCGTCTAACTCATGTCCGTCGTCGACTTCATGGCCAGCCATCCGCTGGCCTTTGTTTTTCTGCTGTTCTTCATCGGCCTGCTGGTGGGGAGTTTTCTCAACGTCGTGGTGTATCGGCTGCCGCTGATGATGCAGGCGGAATGGCGGACACAGGCCCATGAGTTTCTCGAGCTGCCCGCGCCGGAGCGGCGGGAAACCTTCAACCTGATCCTGCCCAATTCCTCGTGCCCCCATTGCGGCCACGAAATCCGCCCCTGGGAGAACGTGCCGGTGCTGAGCTGGCTGGCCCTGCGCGGACGCTGCTCGGCCTGCAAGGCACCGATCAGCACACGCTACCCCCTGGTGGAGCTGACCTGCGCGTTGCTATCGGCATGGGTCGCCTGGCATTTCGGCTTCACCTGGCAGACAGCAGCCATGCTGCCGCTCACCTGGGGCCTGCTGGCGATGAGCCTGATCGACGCCGATCACCAGTTGTTGCCGGACGCCCTGGTGCTTCCCCTGCTCTGGATGGGCCTGCTGATCAACCACTACGGGGTGTTCGCCACCCTCGACGACGCGCTCTGGGGCGCCGTCGCCGGCTACCTCACCCTCTGGTCGGTCTACTGGCTTTTCAAGCTGATCACTGGCAAGGAAGGCATGGGCCATGGCGACTTCAAGCTGCTGGCGATGCTCGGCGCTTGGGGCGGCTGGCAAGTGCTGCCCCTGACCATTCTGCTGTCCTCCGTGGTCGGCGCGGTGATCGGCACGTTGATGCTGCGCCTGCGACGGGATGAATTGGGCACGCCTATCCCTTTCGGCCCTTATCTGGCCCTCGCGGGCTGGATCGCCCTACTTTGGGGTGATCAAATAACCGCCTCGTACCTACAGATCGCCGGATTCAAATGAGCGCAGCCTGGATACTCGGCCTCACCGGAGGCATTGGCAGCGGCAAAAGCGCGGCCGCCGCGCAGTTCGCCGCGCTCGGTATCCATGTGGTGGATGCCGACCAAGCGGCGCGCTGGGTAGTGGAGCCTGGCCGACCCGCCTTGCAGCACATCGCCGAGCACTTCGGTCCGCGGGTGATCACGAAGGAAGGCCGTCTGGACCGGCCGGCCTTGCGCGCCCTGATTTTCGATACACCGGACGAGCGGCGCTGGCTGGAGGGCCTGCTGCATCCGTTGATCGGCGAAGAGCTCGTGGCCAATCTGGCACAAGCCGTATCGCCCTACGCCATCCTGGTGTCGCCCTTGCTCATCGAGTCGGGCCAGTCCCGCCTGACCCAGCGAATCCTGCTGGTGGACGCCCCCGAGCGGATACAGATCGAGCGGACCGTGGCCCGCGACGGGGTGCCGGAAGACCAGGTCCTGGCCATCCTCAAGGCCCAGGCCAGCCGAGCCGAGCGCCTCGCCCGCGCCGACGACGTGCTGGTGAACGACCGCGACCTGCCCTGGCTGCAAAGCGAAGTGGAGCGCCTGCACCGCCTCTACCTGAGTCTCGCCCCCTCGTCTCTTGGAGAACGCCCATGACCAAGCCTCTGTGCGTCGACTGCCCGACCTGCGGCGCCCCGGTGGAGTGGAGCGCCGCCAGCGCCTTCCGGCCCTTCTGCTCGGAGCGCTGCAAGCTCATCGACCTGGGCGCCTGGGCCGCCGAGGAACATGCGATCCCCGGCAACGAGCTGGAGGACGATCTGTTTTCCGGCGACCTGCCGCCCCGGGAGCATTGAGCCGGTCACGGCCGCATGAAGGCATAGTCGCGGTCGTCGTCCAGGTTGTCCGCCAGGAACAGCAGCTCCTGGGCCAAGTCTTCCGGCCCCCGGTGCGCCTTGCTCAAGGCCACCACGCCGCTCAGCAATGCCCTTAGGGCCAACGCCCTGTCGACCCCTTCCCGCCGCCCTTGCTCCAGGGCTTCTTCCAGCGTGCGCGACGCCCAGCCGTATACGTCCATCGCCATCTCCTCGTCGAACGAAGCGCCATGATTCGGCGGAAGCACCCCGGCGAAGCTGACCTGGATCAATCCCCACCCGCCCATGGGCGGGCTGAATCCCACCGTATCAGCGCGGCGTGTCGTCGTCCTTCCAAGGCGCCTGCAAATAGCGGGAACGATTGAAGGTTTCCAGCCATTCCGGTTTGAACACCACCAGCGCGGTGATCGCCGTGCCGTTGATGAAGGCCTCGGGGAACATCACCAGCCACAGGTAGCCGGCGAAATCCTCCAGCCAGGGGGGCATGGGGAAAAGGCCATCGATCCACAGCACACCCAGGCCTACCAAGGTGCTTACGACGGCCGCCAGAGCCGCGGGGAAGAAGCCGCTGCAGAAGATGTAGACGAACAGGTTGCGCGGCTGGAAGCGCTCCACCCAGCGGGCGCACAGCTCGGTCACCAGCACCGGGAGCAGCACCAGCAGCGCCCCGTTCACCCCCACCGCCGCCAGGTCCTGGCGCCCCAAGATGACCAGGCCGAGCTGGGCGACGCACCCGCCGAGGAGCGCCAGCGGCCAATCCAGCAGCAGGGTCACGGCGGTCATGCCGATGAAATGGAAGGACACGCCGGAGTCGAAGTCCCGCCGCACCATCCACAGAAAGAACAGCGCCACCACCGTGCCGAACAGGAGATGCTGGCGGCGCAGGTCGCTGAACAGTTCCAGCCAAGGCGCCCGCCAGGCCGCCCAGCCCAACGCCGGCAGATAGAGGGCCCAGCCCAGCGACAGGCTTTCCTCGGACAACAGCGACGCGGCGATCACGAGCCGGGCGCCCCCGCATCGGCTTCCGCCAGCACCCTGCGGATGTCCTCCGCGCTGTTCAGAAGGCGCTGCCTTTGCAGCGTACCGTCGCGCAGCCACAGGCAAAGCACGCCCTCTCCGGGCGCCATGTAGCGATCGGCCACACGAGGCCCGCGATCCAGCAGCACCCGGTACGGGTAATCGCGCATCGCCGGCACCGCGAACAGTTTCGAGATCAGGGCGGGCATGCGACTGATATCGGCGACGAAGATCGCGTTCCGCGACGCCAGGTAGCCCTTGGGCCGATCCGCCAGCGCGGCCTCGACCAGCTTTCCGCCCGCCATGCTGCGAGCGACCAGCAGCAATCGCAGCCGGCCGTCCAGGCTATAGGGCCGATCGTATTGATCCAGCAGAGTCCAGGGCGCCAGGCGCTCGCCCGGCTCCATCGCCTGGACCGTTCCCCACCACACCATCATCCCTAGTAGCAGGGCGAGCATTCTCATTCGATTGCCTCCGAGTGCATCTATCCGACCGCTCCGCCCCTTGCGATGCGGCCAATGGGCCGGGCAGTCGGCCGCCTTGGAGCGACGCGCCGCGGCATCGCCTGGAACCTAGACGCAGACTCCCGCCGCAACGCCGGAGTTCGATCCCCCGCACCGGACATATGGCCGCAGGATGGTCCCGCCGTGTACCCGCCCGTGCGCCCACGCTCTGGCTCCTGATCGCGACGGGGCGGGTACATTCCGCTAAAGTGGCGCGCCGTCACCCCAAGAGGATGCATTATGCGCCTGTTTTTACTGGCCTTTTTCCTTGCTTTCTGCGCACCCGCGCTGGCCCGCGACACCTACGGCAATGCCGTGGTGGACGAGGTCACCAGCATTTACGACGGCGACACCTTCCGGGTGACCCTGCGTGCCTGGCCGCCCGTCGCCGGCGAGCGGGTACCGGTGCGGCTCTATGGCATCGACACCCCGGAGATGCGCGACAGCCGGCCGCGAGTCCGAGAACTGGCCCGCAAGGCCAAACAATTCACCGTCGAACGTCTGCGCGCGGCGAAACGCATCGAGTTGCGCGACATCCGCCGGGACAAATACTTCCGCCTCCTGGCCGAGGTGTGGGTGGACGGACGCAGCCTGGGCCAGCAACTGCTCGATGCCGGCCTCGCCAAACCCTACGATGGCGGGACCAAGTCGCCGTGGTAGCGGATGAGCGGCGCGCAGGCCGATCCAGGCAGCGGCTCGACGGCGTTTCCCGCAGCCCTTAAGCTCGGCGCCATGGACGAGTCCGACTACCTGCGCCTGCTCACCCGCCAGGCCGAGCAGGCCAATGCCTTCCTTTCCAATGCCCACAAGTGGGAGCGCGAGCGCTGGGTCTGCCAGCGCCTCTTGCACGCGCTGAACCTGAGCCACCGGCTGGACGAATTCCGGCCGGCCGAGGAGCCGCCGGACGTGCGCTTTCGCGAGGCGGCCTTCGAAGTGTTCTTCGTCCTCGATCCCGGCCGGCGGCTCAACGAGGAATGGCGAAGTGAACTGGAACGACGGCGCAACGCCTTTTCCCTGCGCCAATTGGTGCGCCGCGAAGGGCGCCCCCGGCGCCTTTCGCCCCCTCAGCTCTTGGCGTTGCTGGCGCCGACGGCACAGAAAAAGGCCGGTAATTACGGAGCGCGTCACATCGACCTGGGCGCCCTCGACCTGGTGGCTTTCGTCAACCTCAAACGCGCCACGCCCGACTTCAACAGCCCGTTTCCGCCGCCCTCGGAGTTCTTGCGCCAGGGCTGGCGCTCGTTGTCCGTCGTCGGCCCGAGCTTCGCCCGGGTGCTGTTCGCCCACACCGACGCACCGGACTTCCTTCGGCAAAACCTGGGCCGCACCATCCTGTTCGATATCGGCGTCGGCCTATGAGCCCCTTGCAGACGTTGCTCGCGGCGGTGCCGCAACAAGGCCGGGTACGCTGGATCGGCGTGCGTCCCCAGTCCCGCGAACCCCTGCTGGAACTGCCGGCCGTGGAGGCCCGCCGCGAGGCCGGCCTCACCGGCGACCACGCCCGGCCGGGGCCGCGCAACGCCCGCCAGGTGACCCTGATCCAGTGGGAACACCTGGCGGTCATCGGCGCGCTGCTAGGCCGGCCGGTGGAACCGGCCGATCTGCGGCGCAACCTCGCCATCAGTGGCATCAACCTGTTCAGCCTCAAGGGTCGGCGCTTTCGCATCGGCACGGCGATCCTCGAGACCACCGGCTGGTGCCAGCCCTGCGGTCGCCTGGAGGACCACCTGGGCGAAGGCGCCTTCCAGGCGATACGAGGCCATGGCGGCATTACCGCGCGGGTGGTCGCGGGAGGCATCATCCGTCTCGACGACCCGGTGAGCGTTGCGCCCTTTCCTGCCTAGCCCGCCGGACGGGGGGCGCCCGAGCCTCCTCGCGAGGCCGAGCTTCGACGTACCCCGGGCCCGCCCCATTCGCGCACGCCATGCCGTGCCGTGCCGCCAGGGGTCGCCTCGAGCCGCGCGAACACTCATCTGCTACTGGCGCCAGTCGCTTCCTGGCCCGCATCGCTCACCTTTTCCCACGCTTCGCGAGTGCATCCCATGACCCATCGCATCGTTATCGTCGGCGGCGGCGCCGGCGGCCTTGAACTGGCCACCCGCCTGGGCAGAACCCTGGGCAAGCGCGGCTTGGCCCGGGTGATCCTGGCCGACGCCAACCTCACCCATCTCTGGAAGCCCCTGCTGCATGAAGTAGCGGCCGGCTCGCTGAACCCCACAGAGAACGAGTTGAACTATGTCGCCCAGGCCAAGTGGAACCACTTCGAATTCCAGCTCGGCCGCATGAGCGGGCTGGACCGGGAGCACCGGGCCATCCAGCTCGCCGCGACCCTCGACGACCAGGGCCAGGAACTGGTACCCGCCCGGGAGCTCGCCTACGACACCCTGGTGATCGCCGTCGGCAGCACGACCCATGACTTCGACACCCCGGGCGCGGCCCGGCACTGCATGCTGCTCGATACCCGGGCCCAGGCCGAACGCTTCCACCAGCGCCTGCTCAGCCATTACTGGCGCGCCCATGCCAGCGGGCAGACCTCGGCCGGGATCGATGTCGCCATCGTCGGCGCGGGAGCCACCGGCGTCGAGCTGGCCGCCGAGCTGCACCATGCCGCCCAAGAACTGGCGGCCTACGGCCTGGACCGGATCCGACCGGAAAACATGCGCATCACGCTGATCGAAGCCGGCCCGCGGGTGTTGCCGGCACTGCCCGAGCGCATCAGCCGACCGGTGCACGACACCCTGGAGCGACTGGGCGTGCGGGTGCTCACCGGCGCGACGGTCAGCGAGGTGACCGCCGAGGGACTGGAGACCCGCGACGGCCAGACGATCCCGGCCAGCCTCAAGGTGTGGGCGGCCGGCATCCGCGCTCCGGCCTTCCTCAAGGACCTGGATGGACTGGAAACCAACCGGCTGAATCAATTGGTGGTCCGCCGCACTTTGCAGACCACGCGCGACGAGGCCATCTTCGCCCTTGGCGACTGCGCCGCCTGCCCGCTTGGCGACGAGCGCGAGGGCAACGTCCCTCCCCGCGCCCAGGCGGCCCACCAGCAGGCCTCGCTGCTGGTGCGCTCGCTCCGCGCGCGACTGGCGGGGCACCCGTTGGAACCTTATGTCTACCGGGACTACGGCTCGCTGATCTCCTTGTCACGCTTCAGCGCCGTGGGCAACCTCATGGGCAACCTGATGGGTAACGTGAAGCTGGAAGGCTGGCTGGCGCGGATGTTCTATATCTCCCTCTACCGCCTGCACCAAGTCGCGCTCTATGGCCCGTTCCGTACCGCCCTGCTGATGCTTTCGGGCCGCCTCGGACGCAGCATCGAGCCGCGCCTGAAGCTGCATTGACGCGCCCGCGCCGATCCAGCCGGTTGCCATCGGAGCGCGCGGTGCCCCATGCTGCGAGCGGTCGCCAAGGGGAGCCACCTATGCCGGAACATGCCAACAGCCTGCCGCTGCAGGACCTGAAAGTCATCGAGATGGGCCAACTGATCGCCGGGCCGTTCGCCAGCAAGCTGCTCGGCGAATTCGGCGCCGACGTGCTGAAGATCGAGCCGCCGGGGGTGGGCGACCCGCTGCGCAAGTGGCGCAAGCTGAAGGACGGCACCTCCCTTTGGTGGCATGTGCAGTCGCGCAACAAGCGCTCGCTGACCCTGGACCTCAAGACCGCCGAAGCCCAGGAGATCGCCCGCCGCCTGGTGGCCGAGGCGGACATCCTGGTGGAGAACTTCCGTCCCGGCGCCCTGGAGGAGTGGGGCCTGGGCTGGGACGCCCTGGCCGCGCTGAATCCGCGCCTGATCATGCTGCGCATTTCCGGCTACGGCCAGACCGGCCCCTACCGCGACCGCCCGGGCTTCGGCGTCATCGGCGAGGCTATGGGCGGCCTGCGGCACCTGACCGGCCATCCGGGCCAGCCGCCAGTGCGGGTCGGCGTCAGCCTCGGCGATTCGCTGTCGTCGCTGTACGGCGTGATCGGCGTGCTGCTGGCCCTGCAGGAGCGCCAGCGCAGCGGCCTGGGCCAGTGCGTCGACGTGGCGCTCTACGAATCGGTGTTCGCCATGATGGAAAGCCTGGTGCCCGAATACGACGCGTTCGGCTACGTACGCGAGCCGGCCGGCAGCGCCCTGCCCGGCATCACCCCATCGAATGCCTACCTCTGCGCCGACGGCCGCTATGTGCTGGTGGCGGGCAATGGCGACAGCATCTTCAAGCGATTGATGGGCTTGATCGGTCGCGCCGACCTGGCCGATGACCCCGCCCTGGCTCATAACGACGGCCGCAGCGCCCAGGCCGAGCGGATCGACGCGGCCATCGCCGAATGGACCGGGCGCCATGACCGCGGCGCGGTGATCGAGGCCCTCCAGGGCGCGCGGGTGCCTGCCGGCCATCCATACACCGTGGCCGACATCGTCGCCGACCCGCATTATCAGGCCCGGCGCATGATCGAGCGGGTGCAGACCTTCGCCGGCCCGCTGAACGTGCCGGGCGTGGTGCCGAAGCTCAGCCGCACGCCCGGTCGACTCGGCGAGGGCGGTCCACGCCTGGGCGAGCACACCGACGACGTGCTCGCCGGCCTCGGCCTGACCGAGGCTCAGCGCCAAGGATTGCGGGAGCGGGGCATCATCTGATCGATGGCCAGGAGCCAGGCGCGCCTCGATGTCGAGCGCATTGAGGAGCAGCAGCGGTCTGGTCTGCTATTCGTGCGATCACCGGCAATGGCAGGGCTCGTGCTGGTCGTTGGAGCGGGGAAATCCGGGTCGACCGGTACGGGACAATGCCCTCGACCGTCGCGGGTGCCTGGAGAGGAGCCGACGCGGCCGATCCTGCTCAGATGACCCGAGACGGCGACAGCCGAAAACCAGTAGCGTGCATGCGCCCAGGCGCCACGCTATGAGATCGAATGCCAGGGTAATGCTTGGCCGTTGCCCGCTGACATGCCATAGGCGGTTCGCCTGGGCATCGTCTCGTTGTCTCAAGCGATAGCGGCACCGGCTCAACTCTCATCACAAGCGTTGGCGGAGAAACGAAAAAGCCCGGCGCCATGGGCGACCGGGCTTCACGACCTTCCGAGGAAGGTAATATGGTGGGTCGTGTAGGATTCGAACCTACGACCAATTGGTTAAAAGCCAACTGCTCTACCGACTGAGCTAACGACCCGGCATTGATTGGTCGGGGTAGAGAGATTCGAACTCCCGACATCCTGCTCCCAAAGCAGGCGCGCTACCGGACTGCGCTATACCCCGCTGGAAGTTGGCTCCGCGACCTGGACTCGAACCAGGGACCCAGTGATTAACAGTCACTTGCTCTACCGACTGAGCTATCGCGGAACGTTGCACTTCCATGCTCTTCGCGGGTATCACCAGGGATTCCCGCATCAGAGGCGCGCCATTTTACGGGTCCGCCGTCATCTGTCAACCCTTCGAAAAGCGATTCCTCACAAGGCTTTGAGTCGTCTGGTCGTCTGCTATATCGTGCGCCCACGACACCCTCACAGGATGTATCCGCGCGCATAGCGCCGGCCCGGTAGTCCATGAGTGACCAGGAAGAACCCTCCTCCCTTTCCCGCCCCTCCGCTTCCATCGTCGCGGGCCGGCATATCCGGCCGCGCCTGGACGAACGGTTGCAGATCTGTCGGCAGATATTGATGAATCGCCTGGCCGATCACCTTGACGAGGTGTTCGCGCAGGTCGACGACACCCTGTTCGATTGCGCCGAGAAGGCCGAGAACAATCAGGTGCAAGCGCTGTTCTTCGACAGCATGCGCGACCTGCGCCGCCAGCGCGGGCAGATCGAACGCCTTTACCACCAGCTCATCGCCCGCCGCTTCGACGCGCCCCTCGACGTGTCCTTGCCCATGGCGCTGGATGCCGCCCGAATGGCGCTGGTGCCCGATGAGGTGTACGAGGAAACCCTGTGGGTGAACGACATGGTCGGCAAGGCCGAGGCCCGCTGTGCCCAGGTCTTGCCCGTGCTGGAGCGCCGCCTCGCGACCTTGCAGGCCGACAGGATGGGGGCCGGGCCGGGGCCCTTCTCGCCCCGGGCCATCGCCGAGTCCTTTCGCGAAGCCTTGGCGGCCGAGCCACGCCCTCCGCGTATCAAACACGTGCTCTACACGCTCTTCGACCGGTACGTGATGGAGGAGCTGGAGCCCCTGTACGGCGCCCTGAACCAGTCGCTGGTCGAAGCCGGCGTGCTGCCGGACCTGAAGCATGTCGCCGGCTCGCCGGGCGGCCCGTCCCGTCCCGGGCGCGCGACGCCTTCGGCCCACCCGCACGCCTTGATGCCACGCGACGACGCCCCGGATGACCTGCTCGATCATCTCGCCTCGCTGCTGGCGCAATGTCGCCAACAGGACCGAGACATCGTGCTACCCGGGCATGCCCACAGCATCGCCCGCCTGACGCCCGCCCATGCCGCAAGCACTTACAGCCAGGCCGAACTGCTGGATACGCTCGATCGCCTGCAACGCGACGCCGCACGGGAATTATCGCCTCGCCTGGATCAGCCACAGCCGGTCGACGGGTTCAAACGGAGCCTGGGTGAGCACTTGGAACGGGACACCGATACGGACCGCCCGCGTGGGCTGGAAAACCGGCAGGCCGACGTGATCGACCTGATCGGCATGCTCTTCGATTTCATCCTCGACGACGACGGCCTGCCGGACCGCTGCAAGACCGTGCTGTCCCACCTGCATACCCCTTACTTGCGGCTGGCGCTGCAGGACGACGCCCTGTTCACCGAACCGACACATCCGGCGCGACGCCTGCTGGATGCCATGGCCCAGGCGGGAACCCTGTACGGCGATGCGCCGGATCTGGTGGCGCGCATGAAGGCCACCGTGACCCAGATCATCCAGGACGAGGCGAGCGATGCCTCGTTGTATGTGCGGCTGCTGGCGGACTTCGAGTCAGGCGTCGCGGTGATCGCCCACCGTGTCGCCCTGCGGGAGCGCCGGGCGGTGGAGGCGGTCAAGGGCCGCGACCGGCTGCAAGAAGCTCGCCGCGCGGCGGCGGGCTGCCTGGAGGACATTCTGAAGACCCATCCCTGCGGGGCGGAGGTCCGCGCCTTCTTGCAGACGGCCTGGGCTGATGTACTGGTCTTCGCCCAACTGCGCCAGGGCGAGCAGGGCGACGCGTGGCGCCAGGCCGCCCAGGCGGCGCGGGACCTGGCCTGGATCGATGGGCCTCTCGGCGAGGCGGACGAAGCGCGCGCCCGGACGCTGCGGCCGCGGTTGTTCGAATGCCTGCGCGAAGGTCTGGAAGCCCTGGGCCATCACCACGAGGACGACATCCGTCGCCAGCTCCAAGCCTTGCGGGAAAAACCGGGAGCCCCCGTCTCGCCGCCTCCGGGGGAGTCGTCGGCCGCTGTCGTGGCCGATCACCCCGCGCCCTGGCATGACAGCCCCGTCGGAGTCGGCTCGGACACCCTGACGCCCGAGGCCGAGCGCCTGATGGAAACGCTGAAAACCGTGGAGTTCGGGACCTGGTTCGAGTTCACCGACGAACACCCCGCCCGCGTGCTCAAGCTGTCCTGGTTCAGCCCCACCAGCCGCAACTGCATGTTCGTCGACCAGGCTGGCCAGCGGGTCGCGGTCAAGTCCGTGGAGCGCCTGGCCTCGGACATGACCAGCGGCCGCGTCCGCCGGCTGCCGGAACGTCGCGAGACGCCCTTGATGGACCGTGCGCTGGAGGCCATCCTGCGCGCCCTCAGGCGCCTCGCCGGGCGTGGCCGCGTCCCATCCTGAGTCCGACACCCGGTCCGCCAGTTTCCGAGGCCCATGAAAAACCCCGCCGAAGCGGGGTTTCCAGGAGAGCCTTTCTTAGTCGAAGACGATGTCCTCGCCCTCCACGCGGGCCTTGACGGTGCTGCCCGGGGTGAAGCGCCCGCCGAGGATCAGTTGCGCCAGTGGGTTCTCGATCCAGCGCTGGATCGCCCGTTTCAGTGGCCGCGCGCCATAAACCGGGTCGTAGCCGATGGCGATCAGCTTATCCATCGCCTCGCTACTCATCTCCAGGTTGAGCTCGCGCTCCACCAGCCGCGAACGCAGGCGCCGCAACTGAATGTCCGCGATGCCGGCGATCTGCTCACGTCCCAGGGGCTCGAATACCACGACTTCGTCGATCCGGTTGATGAACTCCGGCCGGAAATGGCTGCTCACCGCGTCCATGACCGCCGCGCGCTGGGCCTCGTGGTCGCCCACCAGCTCCTGGATCTGCGCCGAACCCAGGTTGGAAGTCATCACCACCACGGCGTTGCGGAAGTCCACAGTACGCCCCTGGCTGTCGGTGAGGCGGCCGTCGTCCAGCACCTGCAGGAGGATGTTGAAGACGTCCGGGTGGGCCTTTTCCACTTCGTCCAGCAGGATCACCGCATAGGGGCGGCGCCGCACCGCCTCGGTCAGGTAGCCGCCCTCCTCGTAGCCCACGTAGCCGGGCGGCGCGCCGATCAGGCGAGCCACGGAGTGCTTCTCCATGAACTCCGACATGTCGATGCGCACCATCGCCTCCTCGGTATCGAAGAGAAACTCCGCGAGGGCCTTGCACAGCTCGGTCTTGCCGACCCCGGTCGGCCCGAGGAACAGGAAGGAACCGCTCGGCCGGTTCGGGTCGGCCAGGCCGGCCCGTGAACGCCGCACCGCGTTGGCCACCGCCACCACCGCCTCGTCCTGGCCGATGACACGTGTGTGCAGCGCCTCCTCCATGCGCAGCAGCTTGTCCCGCTCCCCTTCGAGCATCTTGCTCACCGGGATGCCGGTCCACTTGGATACCACCTCGGCGATTTCCTCGTCGGTCACCTTGTTGCGCAGTAGCTGGTTCTCCGGCTTGCCATGCTGATCGACCATCTGCAGGCTGCGCTCCAAGTCCGGGATCACGCCGTATTGCAGCTCCGCCATGCGGTTGAGGTCGCCCTTGCGACGCGCCGCCTCGAGTTCGGTCTTGGCCTGCTCGATCCGTTGCTGCAACTGGGCCGAGCCTTGCACTTCCGCCTTCTCGGATTTCCAGACCTCTTCCAGGTCGGCGTATTCCTTCTGCAGCTTGTCGATGTCCTCTTCCAGCTTGGCCAGGCGTTTCCGGGCGGCCTCGTCCTCCTCCTTCTTCAGCGCCTCGCGCTCGACCTTGAGCTGGATCAGCCGACGATCCAAGCGATCCAGGGCCTCGGGCTTGGAATCGATTTCCATGCGGATGCGGCTGGCGGCCTCGTCGATCAGGTCGATGGCCTTGTCCGGCAGTTGCCGGTCGGTGATATAGCGGTGCGACAGCTTCGCCGCGGCGATGATGGCACCGTCGGTGATGGTGACCTTGTGGTGCACCTCGTAGCGCTCCTTGAGGCCGCGCAGGATGGCGATGGTGTCCTCCTCGCTGGGCTCGTCTACCAGCACTTTCTGGAAGCGTCGCTCAAGGGCCGCGTCCTTCTCGATGTATTGGCGGTACTCGTCCAGGGTGGTGGCGCCGACGCAATGCAGCTCGCCCCGGGCCAGGGCCGGCTTGAGCATGTTGCCGGCGTCCATGGCGCCTTCGGCCTTGCCGGCGCCGACCATGGTGTGCAACTCGTCGATGAACAGGATGATCCGCCCTTCCTGCTTGCCCAGCTCGTTGAGCACCGCTTTCAGGCGCTCCTCGAACTCGCCCCGGAACTTGGCGCCGGCGATCAGGGCGCCCATGTCCAGGGCCAGCAGGCGCTTGTCCTTCAAGCCATCCGGCACTTCGCCGTTGACGATGCGCTGGGCCAGGCCCTCGGCGATGGCGGTCTTGCCCACGCCGGGCTCGCCAATCAGGACCGGGTTGTTCTTGGTGCGGCGTTGCAGGACCTGGATGGTGCGGCGGATCTCGTCGTCGCGTCCGATCACCGGGTCCAGCTTGCCCTCCTCGGCGCGCTTGGTGAGGTCGACGGTGTACTTGTCCAGGGCTTGGCGGGATTCCTCGGCGTTGGGGTCGTTGACCGCCTGGCCGCCGCGCAGGTTGGCGATGGCGTTCTCCAGGGCTTTCTTCGACACGCCCTGGGCCAGCAGCAGCTTGCCCAGGCGGGTCTGTTCGTCCATGGCGGCGAGCAGGACCAGCTCGCTGGAAATGAACTGGTCCCCCTTCTGCTGAGCCAGGCGGTCCGCCTGGTTCAGCAGGCGCGCCAGGTCCTGGGACAGGTTGACGTCGCCGGTGGGGTTCTGGATTTTCGGCAGTTGGTCGATTTCCTTGGTCAGCGCCTGCCGTAGCGCCGGAATATCGAAGCCCACCTGCATCAGCAGGGGGCGGATGGAGCCTCCCTGCTGGTCCAGCAGGGCCTGGAGCACGTGCAATGGCTCGATGGCCGCGTGGTCGTGGCCGACCGCCAGGGACTGGGCATCCGAAAGCGCCAGTTGCAGCTTGCTGGTCAAACGATCGATTCGCATGGTTCACCCTTCCTTTAAGAGAGCGGGCCGGACAATGAGCGTCCACACACGAAAGACCCGCCGAGATGACAGGTTAGATGAGGTCGTTTTCGGGCGGTTCAAGGGCGCCGGGAGGATCGCACCGCGACTACTCGCCGCTCAGCCAGATCAACGAGGCGAAACGGCCGGTGCGCGACGCGCGTCGATAGGAGTAGAACCGCGCGTCGTGGTACGTGCAGTACCCGCCGCCGTATACGGCCGTGACGCCGAGGGCGTTCAGCCGGAGCCGGGCGAGGCGGTAGAGGTCGGCCATGTAGCGCCCGGGATTGACGCTCGGCCCGAAGGCCTCGCCGCAGGCCGGGTCGTGGGCCAGGAAGGCCTCGCGCACTTCGGCGCCGACCTCGAAGGCCGTCGGGCCGATGGCCGGGCCGAGCCAGGCCAGGGTCTCTTCCGGGTCGAAGGCCAAGGCCCGCCAGGTCGCCTCCAGCACGCCCCCGGCGAGGCCACGCCATCCGGCATGGGCCGCGGCGACCCGGCGCCCTTGGCGATCGCAGAACAACACCGGCAGGCAGTCGGCGGTGAGCACGGCGCTGGCGACGCCCGGCGCATCGCTCCAACTGGCGTCGGCCTCCGCCACCTCGTCGGCGCACGCCCGCGCCACTCGCGTGCCATGGACCTGCCGCAGCCAGGCCGGCCGGCAGCCGAGGCGATCACGGAGGCGCGCCCGGTTGGCGGCCACCGCCGCGGACGCATCCTCGACATGATCGCCCAGGTTGAAGGTATCGAACGGTGGCTCGCTGACACCGCCGGCGCGGGTCGTCACGCAGGCGCGGACCCGCGCCGGGGCCGGCCAGTCGGGGATCAGCCAGTCGGGGTGCGGAACACCCGCGATCACCCGACGAATGCCTCGCGGTCCTGGCGCAGCAGGCTGAGCAGCCAGGTGAAGTCCTCCGGCAGGGGCGACTCCCATTTCATCCGTTGCCCCGTCGCCGGGTGATCCAGCTCGAGGAAACGGGCGTGCAGGGCCTGGCGGGGGAATTCCTTCAATTGCTGAACCAGGGAGGGATTCGCGGCGGGCGGGATGCGGAAGCGGCCAGCATAGACGGGGTCGCCCACCAGCGGATAACCGATATGGCTCATGTGGACGCGAATCTGGTGGGTGCGCCCGGTCTCCAGCTTGACCCGGGTATGGGTGTGAGAGCGGAAGCGTTCCAGCACGCGGTAGTGGGTGATCGCGGGCTTGCCACCGGCGACCACCGCCATGCGCTGGCGTTGCTGGGAACTGCGGCCGATGGGGGCCTCGATCTTGCCGCCAGCGGTGATCACGCCGATCACGATGGCCTCGTAGACGCGGCTGACGGTGCGCGCCTGGAGCTGGGCGACCAGGCGGGTATGGGCCTCCAGGGTCTTGGCCACCACCATCAGGCCGGTGGTGTCCTTGTCCAGGCGGTGGACGATGCCCGCGCGCGGGACGTTCACCAGGTCCGGTACATGATGCAGCAGGGCGTTCAGCAAGGTGCCGTCGGCGTGCCCGGCGGCCGGATGGACCACCAGCCCGGCCGGCTTGTCCAGCACCAGGAGATGGTCGTCCTCATGAACGATGTTCAGGGCGATGTCCTGGGCCTTCCACTCGCCCTGGGCTTCGATCTCGGTCTCCAGGGCCAGCACCGCGCCCCCGTGGACCACGTCGCGCGGTCGCCTCGCCTCGCCGTCGACCGTGAGTTGCCCCTCCTTGATCCAGGCGGACAGGCGCGAGCGCGAATGCTCGTCGAAAAGCTGCGCGGCGATCTGGTCGAGGCGTTGGCCGCCCAGTTCGTAAGGGACTTCGGCGCGAAGTCGGATAGCCTGCTTAGTGATCTGGGACATGCTCGGGAGGCGGGGCGGAGCCTTTGGTTTCGGCTGCGCGCTTGTGGTTAAATACGGCGTCTTTGTCCCGGGCGAACCGGGGCGCCCATCATAACAGGACGGCTCCGCCCGAGACAGCCAGCCGTCCACAGGACGCAAGCCGCCATGCATGTGAAACACCTGCTGCTGATCGCCATCCTCGCCCTCACCGCCGCCTGCTCGTCCAAGGAAGTGGTGGACGAGAACCTGAGCGAGGCCGAGTTGTACCAGCAGGCGCAGGCCGACCTGGATACCAAGAGCTACACCAGCGCCGTCGCCAAGCTCAAGGCGCTCGAATCGCGCTACCCGTTCGGTCGCTACGCCGAGCAGGCCCAGCTGGAACTGATCTACGCCAACTACAAGAACGCCGAGCCCGAGGCCGCCAAGGCCGCCGCCGAGCGCTTCATCCGCCTTCACCCACAGCATGCCAACGTCGATTACGCCTACTACCTGAAAGGCCTGGCTTCCTTCGACCAGGATCGTGGCCTGGTGGCCCGCTTCCTGCCGCTGGACATGACCAAGCGCGACCCGGGCGCCGCCCGCGACTCCTACAACGAGTTCGCCCAGCTCACCAGCCGCTACCCCAACAGCCGCTACGCCCCCGACGCCAAGCAGCGCATGATCTACCTGCGCAACCTGCTGGCGGCCTATGAAATCCATGTCGCTCACTATTACCTGACCCGCCAGGCTTATGTGGCCGCCGCCAACCGGGGCCGCTACGTGGTGGAGAACTTCCAGGAAAGCCCGGCCGTGGGCGATGGACTGGCGGTGATGACCGAGGCCTACCAGCACTTGGGCCTGGACGACCTGGCCGCCACCAGCCTGGAAACCCTGAAGCTCAACTACCCGGACAACCCGAGCCTGGTGGACGGACAGTTCGTCCCCCGGCAGACCGACGACGATGACCGCTCCTGGCTGGCCAAGGCCACCCTGGGCCTGATCGAGAGCGAAGATCCGCTGCCGCCCGGCCAGACCCGCGCCAGCCAGGACGTGATCAAGCAGTACGAGGACGCCCAGGAAGAGATTCCGGAGGAGCTGCTGCCGGAGAACCAGGGCGAGGGCCACGAAGAAGGACAGCAGGCCGATGACCACCATGGCGGCCGCTCCTGGTTCAGCTACCTGACCTTCGGCCTCTTTGACTGATCGCCATCGGCAATACCACGAAGGAGGCGCAAGCCTCCTTTTTCTTGGGCGACGCCCGACGCTCTCGCTGGGCGCTCGCGGCCGGCTTGGCTAAACTGCCCGCCTGTTTCCCGACGCGAGACCACCGCCTTGCTCCGCCTTCTGTTCTGGCTCGCCCTGATCGCCGCCGCCGTCTGGTACTGGCGTCGCTTGAAAGCCCCTCGCGCCGCCGCCCCTCGCGCACCGGAGGAGCACGCCGAACCCATGGTGCGGTGCGCCACGTGCGGGGTGCACCTGCCGCAACGCCAGGCGCTCGCCCTCCAACGGCACTGGTACTGCAGCCAAGCCCACCTGCCCCGGGAGGGCGCCGGTGAACCCTGACGGCCTGTCCCTGGCGAGCCCCCAGGGGCAGCGGATCATCCGCCTGTATCACCTCTACCGACTGGTCATCGGCCTCGCGCTGGTCCTGCTGATCTCCAGCGACCTGGACAACCAGCTCCTGGAACTGATGCAGGAAGAGCTGTTTCGCTACGGCAGTTGGTTCTACCTGATCTTCAATGCGGTGGTGGCCTTGCTGGTGCGCCGCCCCCGCAGCCTGGTGCAGGTCTTCAGCCTCGCGCTGGTGGACATGATCCTGCTGTCGGCACTGTTCTACGCGGCGGGCGGCACGCCCAGCGGCATCGGCAACCTGATGATCGTCGCGGTGGCCATCGCCAATATCCTGCTGCGCGGGCGCATCGGCCTGCTCATCGCCGCCGTGGCGGCCATCGGCCTGATCTACCTGACCTTCTACATGAGCCTGAGCCGCCCCACGGCGGCCAGCCAGTATTTGCAGGCCGGCGCCCTCGGCGCGCTGTGCTTCGCCGCCGCGCTGTTCATCCAGGGGCTCACCAAGCGCCTGCAACTCAGCGAGACCCTTGCCCAGCAGCGGGCCACCGACGTCGCCAACCTGGAGGCGCTCAACGCCTTGATCCTGCAGCGCATGCGCACCGGCATCCTGGTGCTCGACGACCTGCACCGGGTGCTGCTGGCCAACGAAGGCGCCCAAGGCATGCTCGGCCAGGAGGCGCTGGCGGGGAAGATCCTCGACCCTCATTGCCCCGAGTTGATCAAACGCTTGCAGGACTGGCTGCGAAACCCCGCGCTACGTCCCCAGACCCTTCAGGTGGGCGCCGAGTCTCCGGTCCTGCAACCCAGCTTCATCGCGCTGGACCGCGGCGAGCAGAAGCACACTCTGGTGTTCCTCGAAGACGTGTCCCAGGTCACCCAGCAGGCCCAGCAGCTCAAGCTGGCGTCCCTGGGGCGCCTCACCGCCGGCATCGCCCACGAGATTCGCAACCCCCTCGGGGCCATCAGCCATGCCGCGCAATTGTTGCAGGAATCGGATGAGTTGCCGCCGGCCGACCGGCGCCTCGCCCAGATCATCCAGGATCACTCCCGGCGCATGAACCTGATCATCGAGAACGTGCTGCAACTGTCACGGCGGCGCCAGGCCGAACCCCAGTTGCTCGATCTGAAATACTGGCTGCACCGCTTCGCCAGCGAGTTCCGCTCCTCGGCCGGCCCCAACCAGACGCTGCACCTGATCACCGGCCACGGAACCGTGCAAACCCGCATGGACCCGCACCAGCTCACCCAGGTCTTGACCAACCTGGTGACCAACGGCCTGCGCTACAGCGCCCAGCGCAACCCACGGGGCCAGGTCTGGCTGCGGCTGTTTCGCGACCCGGACAGCGACCTGCCGGTGCTGGAAGTTCTCGACGACGGCCCCGGCGTGGCGGCCGAACACCTGCAACACTTGTTCGAACCGTTCCACACCACCGAGAACAAGGGAACCGGGCTGGGCCTGTACATTTCCCGGGAGCTGTGCGAAAGCAACCAGGCTCGCCTCGATTACAAACCCCGCGAAGGCGAAACCGGCAGTTGTTTCCGCATCACCTTCGCCCATCCGCGCAAGTTGAGCTGACCATGACCACTCGCCAGAGAGCCCTGATCGTCGACGACGAACCCGATATCCGCGAGCTGCTGGAAATCACCCTTGGCCGGATGAAGCTCGACACCCGTAGCGCCCGCAACGTCAAGGAAGCCCGCGAATGGCTGGCCCGCGAGCCGTTCGACCTGTGCCTGACCGACATGCGCCTACCGGATGGCAGCGGCCTGGACCTGGTTCAGCACATCCAGCAGCGCCATCCCCAGGTCCCGGTGGCGATGATCACCGCCTACGGCAGTCTGGAGACTGCGATCAACGCGCTCAAGGCCGGCGCCTTCGACTTCCTCACCAAGCCGGTGGACCTCGGCCGCCTGCGCGAACTGGTGGCCACCGCCCTGCGCTTGCGAAGCCATGGTGGCGCCGAGGGCACCGAAGACAGCCGCCTGCTGGGCGACTCGCCTCCCATGCGCGACCTGCGCAAGCAGGTGCACAAGCTGGCCCGCAGCCAGGCACCGGTGTACATCAGCGGCGAATCCGGCAGCGGCAAGGAGCTGGTGGCGCGGCTGATCCACGAACAGGGCCCCCGGGCCGAGCAGCCGTTCGTACCGGTGAACTGCGGGGCGATTCCCTCGGAGCTGATGGAGAGTGAATTCTTCGGCCACAAGAAGGGCAGCTTCACCGGTGCCATCGAGGACAAGCAGGGCCTGTTCCAGGCCGCCCATGGCGGCACCCTGTTCCTCGACGAAGTGGCGGACCTGCCCCTGCCGATGCAGGTCAAGCTGCTGCGGGCGATCCAGGAAAAGGCCGTTCGCACCGTGGGCGGCCAGCAGGAACAGGTGGTGGATGTGCGCATCCTCAGCGCCACCCACAAGGACCTGGCGGCGGAGGTCGCCGCCGGGCGTTTCCGCCAGGACCTTTACTACCGGCTCAACGTGATCGAACTGCGCGTGCCGCCCCTGCGGGAGCGTCGCGAGGACATCCCGCTGCTGGCCGAGGCGATGCTCAAGCGCCTGGCGGCGGACAGCGGGCTGAGTCCCGCCGAATTGACTTCCGAGGCCCTGGAAAAGCTCAAGCACTACCGCTTCCCCGGCAACGTGCGAGAACTGGAGAACATGCTGGAGCGGGCCTACACCCTGTGCGAGGAGGACCGCATCACCCAGCAGGACCTGCGCCTGGCCGATGCGCCCTGTGCCGTCGAAGGGGGTGAGGCGTCCTTGGCCCAGGTGGACAACATCGAGGACTACCTGGAAGACATCGAGCGCAAACTGATCATGCAGGCCCTGGAGGAAACCCGCTGGAACCGCACGGCGGCGGCCCAGCGGCTGGGCCTGACCTTTCGCTCGATGCGCTATCGCCTGAAGAAGCTTGGCATCGACTGAAGGCCGGACGACTCCTTCCCCCGTCAGGCCACCAGGCGCCCCTCCAGCGCATAGGGCGCCGGGTCGATCACCGGCGCGCGCCCCTGCAGCAGGTCCGCCAGCAATCGACAGGAGGCCGGCGCCAATACCAGGCCATTGCGGTAATGCCCGCTGTTCACCCAAAGCCCGTCGTACCCCGGTACGTCGCCGATGAAGGGAACACCCTCGGGAGAGCCGGGCCGCAGCCCGGCCCACTGCCGGATCACCGGCGCCGTGGCCAAGGCCGGGATCAAGTCCTCCGCCGTCGAGCGCAAGCTGGCCAGGGCCTCCTCGGTGGGCGTCTTGTCGTAACCGGCGTGCTCCAAGGTGCTGCCCACCAGGACATGACCGTCACGGCGCGGAATGGCATAGCGCCCCTTGGCCAGCACCATGCTGCCGAGGAAACCCGCCGCGCACCGATAAAGGATCATCTGGCCCTTGACCGGCTCTACCGGCAGCGTCACGCCCAGTGGCGCCAGCAGATCGCCGCTCCAGGCACCGGCGGCGACCACCACGGCGTCTCCTTCCCATGAGCCGGCGGGCGTGCGCACGCCATGTATCCGCCCTCCCCGCTCCAGCAGGCCGATCACCTCCTGATGCTCGCGAACCGTCACGTTCGGCAGTGCCTCGAGCGCCGCTCGCAGGGCCTGGGCAAGACGCGGGTTGCGCACGTTGGCCACGTCCGGCAGGTGGACGGCGCGGGCGAACCCGTGCCCTAGCGGCGGCACCGCGGCGTGGACGCGCGCCATGGGCACCGGCCTCAGACCGCGAGCCTCGCCCCAGGCCAGCGCCTGAGCCTCGTCCTCCAAATCCAGCCAGTACAGACCGGTGACGTGCACCTCGGGGTCGAGGCCGACCTCGGCCAACAGCCGCTCCGCCAGGGCGGGATAGAACGCCTGAGACCACTCCGACAGCGCGGTCACCGCCGGGCTGTAGCGCCACGGGTAGAGCGGCGAGACGATGCCTCCACCCGCCCAGGACGCCTCCCGACCGGTCTCGCCTCGCTCCACCAGCTCCACCGTCGCGCCGTCACGGGCCAGGGTCCAGGCCGACAACAGGCCGATGACGCCACCCCCCACCACCACGATTTTCGTCATCTCTTCTCACTTTTGTGCGGCCGGTCACTCCGCCGCGTTGACAGGCGCACGAGGCGCGCTAGAACCAACAGGGCGGCATGGATGCCGCCTCCTTCAACCTTCAAGCACAAGGACGTGCCATGAACCACGCTCGCCAGCCGGGGCTCAGCCTCATCGAACTCCTCGCCTGCATTGCCCTCCTGTCCATCTTCGCCGGCGTCGGGCTGCCCGCCTTCGGCCAGTGGATCGAACGAACGCGCCTGGACACCCTGCGCGACCTGCTGTACGCCCACTTGCAGGATGCCCGGCTCACCAGCGTGCTGCGCAACCGGGAGATCGAAGTGTGCGGCTCGGCGGACGGGTCGACCTGCGACGAGCAATGGAACCACGGCTGGCTGGTCCGCTATGCCGACTCGGATCAAACCATCGCGCAATACCGCATGGAAACCCCGCTCGGGCTGGCTTGGCAAGGTTTCACGCCGCGCCTGCGTTTCCAGCGCAACGGTACGCTGACGGGGAACGGGCGCTTCACCCTGTGCGATGCGAAGGGCCGGGAGGGCCGAGCGCTGGTGCTCAACCGTCAGGGACGGGTCCGGCCCGAACGCCTGAGCGGCGAGGACCTCGAGGCGAGTTGTCACTAATCGGCGCCACCAGCCATCGCCCGTTGCGCTCCGGTCATCCCCTCGAAGGAAGACAGGCTCCCGCGCTTGTCGCATCATCGCCTCGAGTTGTCTGGGATGTTTCCATGAAACGTATAACGCACTCTTCCGGCTTCACCTTGACGGAGCTGATGATCGTCGTGGGGTTGGTGGCCATCTTTTCGGCGATCGCCGTGCCCAACCTCATGTCGTTCGTTAGCAATAACCACACCCAGGCCGCGGCCGGCGAAATCTACGGGCTCCTGCAATTCGCCCGCGGCACGGCGGCCGCCAACCGCAGCACCCTCACGGTGTGCTTCGACGAGGGCAAGATTTCCGTCAAGCCGCTCTGCGACAAAGCGGACAGCACGGCGCTCCGCCTGGTGAACACCGCCGTGGACATGGGCTCGGTCACCATCCAGTCCAGCCAGGCCGCCGTGACCTTCTACCCCAACGGCACCACCAAGGCACCCGCCACCACCATCGTGTTCTGCGGCAGCAACGGCGCCGCCAACGGCCTCACCCTGACCGTGGACGTGAGCGGCAGCGTGCGCCTGTGGAACCGGGGCAAGACCAAGGACAACGCCGCCACCATGAGTAGCTGCTCGCCATGATGAACATGACCCCTCAAAAAGGGCTGAGCCTGATCGAAGTGATGGTCACCCTGCTGCTGGTCTGCGTGGGCGTGCTCGGCATGGTCGCCCTGCAAGGCAGGACCGTGCAGTACACCCAGGATTCGGTCCAGCGCAATGCCGCCGCTCTGCTGGCCAGCAACCTGATGGAAATCATTCGCAGCAACCCCGATGCCCTGCTCGACAGCCGCGCCCAGCTCAAGGCCAGTTCGGACTTCTACAAGCAGAAGGGCGAGGCTTTCGGCGCCTGCGCCAGCACCGACGTGTACTCCGACGAGCCCGCCAAGCAACTCGCCTGCTGGGCGAAGCAGGCGAGCGCCACCCTGCCGGGGGCCGAGGACCTGTTGAAGGACCAGTTCTATGTGTGCCGCAGCCCGAGCGCCGGCACCTGCGATGCAGCCAACGGCTCGGCCATCGAAATCCAGCTGGCCTGGGTCGTGAAGAAAGGCGAGTGCCTGGACAAGGATCCGGACAATACCACCTGCACTTACACCATCCGCACCGAGCTATGACCATGAACACTCACGCCCAACGCGGACTGTCCATCATCGAACTGATGATCGCACTGGTCATCAGCAGCTTCCTGATCCTCGGCATCACGCAGATTTACCTGGACAACAAGCGCAGCTACGTCTTCCAGCAGGGCCAGGGCGGCAACCAGGAAAACAGCCGCTTCGCCGCCATGCTGATCGAGAAGCAAGTCATCAAGGCCGGCTATCGTCGCCTGGCCGACAATGACTTCGCCGGGGTGTTCGGCTCCAAGGCCGCCGATGCTTATTGCGAGGACTTCGCCGAGGGCGAGACGGTGGTCAAGGCCAAGGCCAAGGAAACCGGCGAATACGGTGTCTGCGTCCGTTACCAGACCGCCTTCAGCGGCGAACACGATTGCCTGGGCAACGAAGTGCCCATCGTGAACACCGATACCTTCCGGAAAAACAACGACTTCTCCGAGGAGAAGATCATGGTGACCCGGATCAGCTACATCCCTGGCAAGAAAGCCTTGTACTGCGCGCAGAACTCCGACGACGGCAAAGGCTGGCAAACCGGCGAGCTGGTCACCAACCTCGCCGACTTCAAGCTCGAGTACGGCGTCGAGGCCAACAAGCAGAGCAACCGGGTGGTCAATGCTTACCGCAAGGCATCCGAACTCAAGGACACCGATATTATTCGCAGCCTGCGAGTTTATGTCCTGGCCGCCAGCGACAATAACGTCCGGCTGGGCCGCGATACGCCACCGGTACTGGACCAGTGGTATGAAATCGGGGACGTCAACAAGACCGCGATCAGCGCGGCCGACAAAGGGCAGCTCTATCAGTTGTCTCGCAGTAGCCAGACCCTCAGGAACCTGATGCCATGAAGCGATTCACCCCTCCCCCTCGGCAACGGGGCGTCACCCTGGTGATTGGCCTGATCTTCCTGCTGGTGGTCACCCTGCTCGCCTTGTCCAACATGCGCGAGGTCACGTTGGAAAGCCGCCTCACCGGAGGCTTTCTCGAACAGAAACGTCTGTACAACGCCGCGGAGGCGGGCCTGCGCGAAGGCCAGCGGCGTTTCTGGACACTTCCGGGCTCCTACAGGCCGCCGCGCGAGACCAAGGATTGCGCGGAAGCCAAGAGCAATCGTCGAATGCCCTGCGTCTACCTGACCGCCGACTACGCCGAGCTCAACGGGATTCACGACAAGCCGTCCCAGGGCCCCATGCTGATGACTTACAAGGGCAGCGACCCCGAGGTGGAAACCGGTACCGAACCGGGCAAGACAGTCACCTGGGTCACCATGCGGGTTCCGGATGGCTATAACCAAGGCCGGGCGCTGAACCCCGAATACGGCAGCTTTCTCAAGGGCGAGAACGTCACGTTCTTCTATGAAAGCAACAGCAAGGCGGTGAACCAGGCCAACGCCTTGACCTATCTGCAAGCGACCCACGCCCGCTTCTATCCTCCGCGCTCGTGATGGAATACCGAATGAACACTACATTTGCTTTTGCCGGTAAAGGTTCGATCGCCTTCCTGCTGGGCGTGGCCATGACGCTCTCGGCGCAAAGCGCCTCGGCCGTCACGAAACTCGACATCAGCCAGCAACCCTTGATGCTCTCCGAGGGGGTTTCCCCCAACCTGCTGCTGACGCTCGACGACTCGGGCAGTATGGCCTGGGCCTATGCGCCCGATGCCATCGGTGGCATGAGCGGCTATCGGGCGGCCCGCTCCAACACCTACAACCCGATGTACTACAACCCCAACTACACCTATCAGTTGCCCAAGAAGGTCAGCCTGTCGGGTGACAATATCGTCGTGACCGACTATGCCACGCCGAGCTTCACCCGGGCCTGGATCAACGGCTACGACACCGCTGAAGGCACGACCAACCTGGACAGCAGCTACCGTCCCCAATGGGGAACCGATAGGTGGGGCAATGTTGTGTACTTGGACTATTGCGCCGACAACGACTATTGCAGCGGACGAGCCCACTACTACACCTACACGGTAAAGAACGGCTGCCCAGCCAGTCCGCCCTCCTACAAGAATGCCTGCTACACCTTGCAATACGTGTCGAGCGACGAGGAAACCAACTTCGCCATCTGGTACTCGTTCTACCGCAACCGCCTGCTGGCCACCAAGACGGCCGCCAACCTGGCCTTCGCTCGGCTCCCCGAGAATATCCGGATCAACTGGCAGAACTTGAATACCTGCGCCATCGGCGGCTCCTGCAATAACGCCAGCGTCAAGGAGTTCAGCAAACAGCACCGGGTCAACTTCTTCAACTGGCTCGCCAAGATCGACCCCGCCGGGGGCACGCCCCTGCACGCCGCCTTGCAGCGCGCGGGCAACTACCTGAAGAACAACAACTCGATGTTCGTCGATGCCCAGGGTAAGACCTTCGCCTGCCGCGCCAGTTATCACGTGATGATGACCGACGGCATGTGGAACGGCGTGTCCGGCTCGGGCTACTCTCCCAACCCACGGGACGAGATAGCGACTACCCTGCCGGACGGCCGCGGCTACTCGCCCCGGGCGCCTTATCGGGACAATTACAACGGCACCCTGGCCGATATGGCCTACTACTACTGGGCGACCGACGCCCGGCCCGCCATTGAGAACAAGGTCAAGATGACCTTGAACTTCGTCAACAAGAGCACGGACGATCCTGCCGACCTCAGCGACACCGAATACTGGGACCCGCGCAACGACCCCGCCACCTGGCAACACTTGGTCAACTTCACCGTGGGCCTGGGCCTGGGCAACTCGCTGACCAGCAGTTCCGCGCCGACTTGGAGCGGCAGCACCTATTCCAATATCGCCGAGCTGCTCGCCGGTTCGAAGAACTGGCCAGCGGTCGGCAACGACAAGGCTGAAAACGTCTACGACCTGTGGCATGCCGCGATCGACTCGCGGGGCCAGTTCTTCAGCGCCGATACGCCCGAGGCCCTGGTCAATGCCTTCGAGAAGATCCTGACCTCCATCAATGCCCAGGAAACCTCGGCGACCGCCCCGGCGGTGGGCTCCGAGGTCAGCTCGGATGGCACCGGCCTGACCCGTTACGGCAACCAAACCACCTTCGACAGCTCCAAGCAGTGGAGCGGCGACCTGATCCGCACCCAGACGACCTTCAGTAGCACGCGGGGCGTTTCCCCCACCGTCACGGAGCAATGGCGCGCGGCGAGCAAGCTGAACGCCAAGAAATACGAAGAGCGGAAAATTTATGTCGCCAGCGGCAGCTCCTCCGGGAACGGCCTGACCCGCTTCACCTGGCCCAACGTCAAGGACACCGCCCTGGGCACCCTGCTCAACCGTGATTTCGACCAGGACAACAAGGTGGACACCAAGGGCGAAAAACGCCTGAATTTCCTCGCCGGCGATCGCTCCCTGGAAATGAAGGACGGCAACTCCGACTCGACGCGTATCTTCCGCATGCGCAGCTCGGTCCTCGGGGACATCGTGAATTCCAAGCCGGTACTGGTGGGCGAGGCCCAGTACTTACCCTGGTTGCTGTCCAGTGCATTCGACCCGAACAACACCTACAGCGAGTTCGAGAAGGATAAGAAAAGCCGTAAGAAGCGCATCTACGTCGGTGCCAATGACGGCATGCTGCATGGTTTCGATGCCGGTACCGGCGAGGAGACCTTCGCCTTCATCCCCACGGCCGTCCACGAGAAGCTCAATCGACTGAGCGCCGTGAAATACGTGGGCGGCGCCCACCAGTTCTATGTGGACGGCACACCCGTGGTGGCCGATGCGCTCATCAATGGCGCGTGGCGCACCGTGCTGATCGGTACCTTGCGGGCCGGAGGCAAGGGGTTGTTCGCCCTCGACATCACCGATCCAGACAACATCAAGTTGCTCTGGGAGTTCGGCACCGACAAATACGCCGAGCTGGGCTACACCTTCGGCAAGCCGACCGTGGCGCGCCTGCATGGCGGCAAATGGGCGGTGGTGGCCGGCAACGGCTATGGCAGCGAGAACGACCAGGCGGCCCTGCTGATCATCGATCTGGAGAAAGGCACGCTGCTCAAAGAGCTGAAAGTCCAGGGCACCGCCAACGTGGCGAATGGCCTGTCGACGCCCAAGCTCGCCGACAACAACAGCGACGGCGTCGCTGACTATGCCTATGCCGGCGACCTCCAGGGCAACCTGTGGCGATTCGACCTGTACAGCGGCGGCGTAGCGGCCGGTACCGTCCCGTTCACCCCCGAGCGCGGCAATTACAGCGGATTCCAGGTCTCCTTCGGCGGCAAGCCGCTCTACAGCGCCCTCGCTAGTAACGGTACCCGGCAACCCATCACGGCAGCCCCGTCCTTGGTCCGCCACCCCAGCCGCAAGGGTTACATCGTGATCGTCGGAACCGGCAAGTATGTCGAACAGGACGACGCCACCGCGGATACTACCCGGGCCATGACGCTCTATGGCATCTGGGACACCCAGACCCTGGGCGAGGCCGCCGGCACCACTCCGACGCTGACGCGCAGCAACCTGCAAGCCCAGACCCTGACCCGTAGCAACGTGACCTTCACCAACAAGGTCATCGACCCCAGTACCGGCGGCTACGCCTACAACGCCGACGGCTCGGTCAAGACCACCACCACGACCCGGGAAGTTGATAAGCTCAGCACCAACCCGGTCGACTGGAAAACCAAGTACGGCTGGTACCTCGACTTGAACCCGGGCACGCCCAAAGGCGAAATGGTGGCCCAGGACATGAGCGTATCGGGCGACGTCTTGCTGCTTTCCAGCCTGACCCCGAACGACGACCCTTGCGCCAGCGGCTCGACCGGCCGCCTGTACGGGCTGGATCCTTTCACGGGTGGCGCGACATCCTTCACCGTGTTCGACTTCGGCCAGAATGGCGTCATCGACAGCAACGATAACTTCAACAACGCGGTTTACTCGGGCATGAGCCAAGGTACGGGTACGGACTTCACCGTGACCCAGGGCGTGAACGGCGATCCTTCCGTCTGCACGTCGCAGGGCTGCCAGGATTTCCATACGTCACCGCGAACCAACGGCCGCCAGAACTGGCGCACCATCGAGGACTACTGATGAAACGACAGCAGCGACTCTGGCTGACCCTCGGTTTGGGGGCCGCCCTGCAGGGCGGCAACGCCTTGGCCCAGACGTTCGAGCAAGTCGGCGTGGTCCAGGATGTGATCGTCGAGAAGAATATCGTGGTGGTGGACGGGACGCGCTATAAGCTGCCGAACAGCCTGCAGGAAAATGGCAGCCCCGTCCTGTTTCAGCTCAAGCAAGGACAGGTCGTCAATTTCAGCGGCACGGTGGAAAAGCCGGAGTCTGTCATCGAATCGTTGACGATCAACCGTGGCGCCCCCGCTCCGCTCGAGCAGACCCCCGACAATGCAACGGTCCCTCAGCTATGAAATCGCGCGGATTCTCGCTTATCGAACTGGTCATCACCATGGCGGTGATCGCCATCATTGGCGCCGTGGCCATCCCCAGTTATTCGAGCTATGTCCTGCGTAGCAATCGCAGCGAGGGGAAAGCGCTTTTGATGGATGCCGCCGCTCGTCAAGAGCGTTTCTTCGCGCAGAACAACACCTACGCTTCTTCCGTGGATGACCTGGGGCTAAATACCCAGTCGAGCAACAAGCTTTATACGCTGAGCATTCCCAACGCCTCCACCACGGCCTATACGCTCCAGGCGACACCTCAGGGCGCCCAGGCAAAGGATAAGTGCGGCAGCCTCAAGGTCACCTCGGCCGGAGTCCGGGATGTCACTGGCACGACCTCCAAAGAGGAGTGCTGGAAGTAGCAGGGGTCGGGCCCACCTTGGGCGGGCCTTTTACACCGCCTTGACCCGCAACTCCTTCGGCATGGAAAAGGTGATGTTTTCCGGTCGGCCATCCAGCTCCTCGGCACCCGAGGCGCCCCAGGTACGCAGCCGTTCCACCACGCCGCGCACCAGAACCTCCGGTGCCGAGGCGCCGGCGGTGATGCCGATGCGGGTACAGCCGTCGAACCAACCTCGCTGCATGTCCTCGGCCCCGTCGATGAGATAGGCGGGCGTGCCCATCCGCTCGGACAGTTCCCGCAAGCGGTTGGAGTTGGAGCTGTTTGGACTTCCCACCACCAACACCAGATCACATTCGCTGGCGAGCTGTTTCACCGCGTCCTGGCGGTTCTGGGTGGCATAGCAGATGTCGTCCTTGCGCGGGCCGCCGATGCTGGGAAAACGCCGGCGCAACGCATCGATGACCCGACTGGTGTCGTCCATGGACAAAGTAGTCTGGGTGACGAAGGCCAGTGTCTGGGGGTTGTTCACTTGGAGCCGCTCCACGTCCTCCTCGTCTTCCACCAGATAGATCGCGCCGCCGTTGCGATCGTCGTACTGGCCCATGGTGCCCTCCACTTCCGGGTGTCCCTCATGCCCGATGAGGATGCACTCGCGGCCGTCGCGGCTGTAGCGCGCCACTTCCATATGGACCTTGGTCACCAGCGGGCAAGTGGCGTCGAAGACCTTCAAACCGCGCCGGTCCGCCTCTTCCCGCACCGACTTAGACACCCCGTGGGCGCTGAAGATGACGATGACGTTGTCCGGCACCTGGTCCAGCTCTTCGACGAAAATGGCGCCCCGGGCGCGTAGATCTTCCACCACGAACTTGTTGTGCACGACCTCGTGGCGCACGTAGATCGGCGGCCCGAAGACCTCCAAGGCCCGGTTGACGATCTCGATGGCCCGGTCGACGCCCGCGCAGAAGCCGCGGGGGTTGGCGAGTTTGATGTGCATGCGAGACCTCGTGACGGCGCGCGTGGAACGGAAATGCGGAGGCATGGACTTCCGCAAGGTGGGGCAGTTTACAGGGCTTTGACCTCGAGGATGTCCACCTCGAAGGTCAACGGCTTGCCGGCCAGCGGGTGGTTGAAGTCCACCGTCACGTGGCTCGCGTCGAAATGTTTCACCACGCCTGGCAATTCCGTGTTGGCGGCATCGTTGAAGATCACCAGCAACCCCTCGGATAGTTCCATGCCCTCGAACTGGGCGCGCGGCATCACCTGTACGTTCTGCGGATTGGGCTGGCCGAAGCCTTGCTCCGGCGCGACCGGCAGGGTGCGCTTGTCGCCGGCCTTGAGGCCGAACAGCGCGTTCTCGAAGCCGGGAAGCAGGTTGCCGTCGCCGACGGCGAAGGTAGCCGGCTGCTTGCCAAAGGTGCTGTCCACCACCTCGCCGGACTCCAGCTTGAGCGCGAAATGCAGGGTGACCTGACTGTTCTGGCCAATACGGGGTTCAGTCATGGGCGGGTTCTCCGGTTTTCTTCGTACGGAACATGTCCAGCGCCAGCATTATCGCGCCGAGGGTGATGCCAGTGTCCGCCAGGTTGAAGGCCGGGAAGCGGTAGCGGTCCTGCCAGTGCACCAGCACGAAGTCCACCACGTGCCCCAGCGCCACACGGTCGTAGAGGTTGCCCAGCGCACCGCCCAGCACCAGCGCCAGGGCGATGGCCAGCCAGGTTTCGCCGTGCTTGAGCCGCTTCATCCAGACCACCAGCACCGCGCTGACGCCGACGGCGATCAGAGCGAACAGCCAACGCTGCCAGCCGGCTTCGTCGGACAGGAAGCTGAAGGCCGCCCCGGTGTTGTAGATGTGGGTCCAGTCGAAATAATTTGGGATCACCGGAATCCGGCCCAGGTAAGGCACGGAGTGCAGGACCAGGTTCTTACTCACTTGATCCAGCACGAAGACCAGGAGGCTGATCCAAAGCCAGCCCAGCTTGCCGAAACGCGCGCTCATGGCGAAACCCCCTTGGAGCGAGGGGACGCGGCGGGCAGCCTTACGCATAACGGCGCACCTCGCCCGTCCCTTCGATGTTTTCCACGCAACGCCCGCAGATCTCGGGATGCCGGGCGCTCACGCCGATGTCCTCGCGATGATGCCAGCAGCGGGCGCACTTGCCATGGGCGGACTTGACCACCCGGAGCTTCAGCCCTTCGATCTCCGTGGCCACCGCCTCGGCGGGCGCCTGGGCGAACGGCGCGAGGCTGGCCTTGGAGGTGATGAGCACGAAGCGCAGCTCATCGCCCAGCTTGTCCAAGTCCGCCGTCAGGGTGTCGTTGGCATACAGGGTCACCTCGGCCTGCAGGTTGCCACCGATGGCCTTGGCCGCGCGCTGGTTCTCCAGCTCCTTGTTGACCGCGGCCTTCACCGCCATCACGCCGTCCCAGTAGGCGCGGCCCAGCTCGAAACCTTCCGGCAATTCAGCGAGGCCGGTATACCAGGTGTTGAGCATGACCGACTCATTGCGCTCGCCCGGCAGGTATTGCCAGATTTCGTCGGCGGTGAACGCCAGCATCGGGGCGATCCAACGCACCAGCGCCTCGGCGATGTGGAACAGCGCGGTCTGACAGGAGCGCCGCGCGGCGCTGTTGGCCGGGGTGGTGTACTGGCGATCCTTGATGATGTCCAGGTAGAAACCGCCCAGCTCCTGCACGCAGAAGTTGTGCACCTTGGAGTAGACGTTCCAGAAGCGATACTCGCGGTAATGCTCTTCCAGCTCCCGCTGCAACAGCAGCGCGCGGTCCACGGCCCAGCGGTCCAGGGCCAGCAGGCTGTCGGTGGGCAGCAGGTCGGTGGCCGGATCGAATCCGTTCAGGTTGGAGAGCAGGAACCGCGCGGTGTTGCGGATGCGCCGGTAGGCATCGGCGCTGCGCTGGAGGATTTGCTCGGAGACGGCGATCTCGCCGGAATAATCGGTGGAGGCGATCCACAGCCGCAGGATGTCGGCGCCCAGGGTGTCGTTGACCTTCTGCGGGGCGATGGTGTTGCCCAAGGACTTCGACATCTTGCGGCCGCTCTCGTCCACGGTGAAGCCGTGGGTCAGCAGCGCGCGGTACGGGGCGTGGCCATCGATGGCGCAGCCGGTCAGCAGCGAGGAGTGGAACCAACCGCGGTGCTGGTCGGAGCCCTCCAGGTAGAGGTCGGCGCGCGGCCCCTGATCGTGCCCCACGGGATGGGAGCCCCGCAGCACATGCCAATGGGTGGTGCCGGAGTCGAACCAGACGTCGAGGGTGTCGCTGATCTTGTCGTACTGGGCGGCCTCGTCCCCCAGCAGCTCGGCCGGGTCCAGCTTGAACCAGGCTTCGATGCCCTCGCGCTCGACGCGCTGGGCGACTTGCTCCATCAGCTCCACGGTACGCGGGTGCAGTTCCCCGGTCTGCTTGTGCAGGAAGAACGGGATCGGCACGCCCCAGTTGCGCTGGCGCGAGATGCACCAGTCCGGGCGGTTGGCGATCATCGCGTGCAGGCGTGCCTGGCCCCAGTCCGGCACGAAGCGGGTCCGCTCGATGGCCGCCAGGGAGCGTTGGCGCAAGGTGTCGCCTTCCCGCGGCTGCTTGTCCATGCCGACGAACCACTGGGCGGTGGCGCGGTAGATCAGCGGCGTCTTGTGGCGCCAGCAGTGCATGTAGCTGTGGGTAATGGTCTCGGTGTGCATCAGGGCGCCGACTTCCCGCAGCTTTTCGACGATGGCCGGGCCGGCCTTCCAGATGAACTGGCCGCCGAAGAACGCCAGGTCGTCGACATACACCCCATTGCCGCGCACCGGGGTGAGGATGTCGTCGTTGCTCATGCCGTAGCGCTTGCAACTGGCGAAGTCGTCCTCGCCATAGGCCGGCGCCGAGTGCACCACGCCGGTGCCGGCGCCCAGCTCCACATAGTCGGCCAGGTAGACCGGCGACAGCCGCTCGTAGAACGGATGGCGAAACCGCAGGTTTTCCAAGGCGGCGCCGGGCGCGGTGGCGATGACCGTGCCTTCCCGCCCATAGCGCGCCAGGCAGCTTTCCACCAGCTCCTCGGCCAGCACCAGCAGGCGATCGCCGCTGTCCACCAGGGCGTAGACGAACTCTGGATGGACGTTCAACGCCTGGTTGGCCGGAATGGTCCAGGGCGTTGTGGTCCAGATGACGATGGCGGCGGGCTTCTCCAGTCCTGGCAGGCCGAAGGCGTCGGCCAAGGCGGCTTGGTCCGCGACGGGAAAGGCCACGTCCAGGGCGGTGGACTTCTTGTCGGCGTATTCGACCTCCGCTTCGGCCAGGGCCGAACCGCAGTCGAAGCACCAGTTCACCGGCTTGAGCCCCTTGAACACGAAGCCGGCCCGGACCATTTCCGCCAGGGCACGGATTTCTCCGGCCTCGTTGGCGAAATCCATGGTCTTGTAGGGGTTGTCCCAATCGCCCAGCACGCCCAGACGGATGAAGCCGGCCTTCTGCTCCTCGATCTGCTCGCTGGCGTAGGCACGGCACAGCTCGCGGGTCTTGTCGGCGGGCAGGCCCTTGCCATGGGTGACCTCGACCTTGTGCTCGATGGGCAGGCCATGGCAGTCCCAGCCCGGGATATAAGGCGCGTCGTACCCCGACAGGGTCTTGGAGCGCACGATCATGTCCTTGAGGATCTTGTTAACCGCATGGCCCAAGTGAATGCTGCCGTTGGCGTAGGGGGGGCCGTCATGGAGGATGAACGTGGGACGACCCTCGCCGATCTGCCGCAGCTTCCGATAAAGGCCAATGCTGTTCCAGCGCCGCAGGGTTTCCGGCTCGCGCTGAGGCAGACCGGCCTTCATCGGAAACGCCGTTTCCGGCAGGTTGAGAGTCGCTTTGTAATCGCTCATGTCAGTCCAGGCTCGTCATCAAGGGGTAACGCCCTGCCAGTAGGTCCGGGCGGCGGCGATGTCCGCGTGGATCGCCGACTTCAGCGCCTCAAGGGAGGCGAAACGCTGCTCGTCGCGCAGCTTGTGGTGGAACGTGACGCTCAGCCGGCGATCGTACAGGTCGCCGGCGTAGTCCAGCAGGTGCACTTCCAGATGGGCGCGGCCGTCCCCTTCCACGGTGGGCCGCACGCCGATGTTGGCCACCCCCGGCCAGCGCCGGCCGTCCAGCTCGACGCTGGCCAGGTAGACGCCCGCCAGGGGCACGCGACGGCGCTTGAGCTGGATATTGGCGGTCGGCGTGCCCAACTGGCGTGCCAGCTTCTGCCCGTGCAGCACCCGACCGGTGATGGCGAAGGAACGCCCGAGCAGTCGCTCCGCCAATGCGAAGTCCCCTTCGGCCAGGGCTTCGCGGATCCACGTGCTGCTGACCCGACGTCCCTCCAGTTCCACGGTGGCGGCTTCCTCGACGCTGAAACCTTCCAGCGCGCCGGCCTGGCGCAGGAAGGCGAAATCGCCGGCGCGATCGCACCCGAAGCGGAAGTCGTCGCCAACCTCCAGGTGGCGCACGCCGAGCCCTTCCACCAGGACCGTGTGCACGAACGCGGCGGCGCTCAGTTCCCGCAGGCGGCGGTTGAAGGCCAGGCAGAGTACCCGGTCCACCCCTTCGCCAGCCAGCCGCTCGACCTTGTCCCGCAGGCGCATCAAGCGCACCGGGGCGGTCTGCGGCGAAAAATATTCACGGGGCTGCGGCTCGAAAATCACCGCGCAAGTCGGCAGGCCCAATTCGGCGGCCCGCTCTCGCAAGCGCACGAGAATGGCCTGGTGGCCACGATGCACGCCGTCGAAATTACCGATGGTGGCGACGCACCCTCGATGGGCGGGCCGCAGGTTCTGAAGGCCTCGGACCAACTGCATAAACGTGCTTCTTGCTCACAAAGTGGTCGATTATACGCACACCCGCCCGGGGACAACAGGCGCCCGGCGGTTCACTGCCTCGTGCGCCGGGCGAAATGCCGGAGGCGGAAGCCGAGCAGCGCCAGCAGACCGAAATACACCATCGCGCCAACGACCACCAGCCCGCCCAGGCGGGCGAAGCGCGGCAGCATGCCGCCCTCGTCCCAGGCCGGCATGATGCTCATCAGGCCCAGCAGCGCCGCGCTCATCGCGCCCGCCGCCAGCACCAGCTTGATCAGGAAGACGCGCCAGCCGGGCTGGGGCTCGAACAGCCGGTGCCGACGAATCTGCCAGTACAGCAAGGCGGCGTTGAGGCAGGCCCCCAGCCCGATGGCCAAGGCCAGCCCGGCATGCTTGAGGGGCACGATGAAGGCCAGGTTCATCAACTGGGTCATAGCCAGGGTGAACAGCGCGATCTTCACCGGCGTGCGAATGTTCTGCCGGGCATAGAACCCCGGCGCCAGCACCTTCACCAGGATGATCCCCAGCAGCCCCACGGCGTAGGCCACCAGCGCCTGCTGGGTCATCTGGGCGTCGAAGGCGGTGAACTTGCCGTATTGATAGAGCGCCACGGTCAGCGGCTCGGCGAGGATCGCCAGGGCCAGGGAGCATGGCAGCACCAGCAGGAAGCACAGCCGCAACCCCCAGTCCAGCAGGCGCGAATATTCCTCGCGATCGTCGCTGGCGTAGGTTCGCGACAGCGCCGGGAGCAGGATCGTGCCCAACGCCACCCCCAGCACGCCGGAGGGCAGCTCCATCAGGCGATCGGCGTAATACATCCAGGACACCGAGCCGGCGACGAGGAACGAGGCGAAGATGGTGTTGATGATCAACGATATCTGGCTGACCGATACCCCGACGATGGCCGGCAGCATCTGCTTCATCACCCGCCAGACGCCGGAGTCCCGCAGATTCAGCCGGGGCAGCACGAGCATGCCGATCCTCTTCAGGTGCGGCAATTGATAAGCCAGTTGCAGCACGCCCCCCGCCAGCACCGCCCATCCCATGGCAAGGATCGGCGGATGAAAGTAGGGGGTGAGGAACAGGGCGAAACCGATCATCGCCACATTGAGCAGGGTCGGCACGAAGGCCGGCACGGCGAAGCGGTTCCAGGTATTGAGCACCGCGCCGGCCAGGGAAGACAACGAGATCAGCAGGATGTAAGGGAAGGTGATGCGCAGCAGCAACGAGGTCAGTTCGAACTTCTCGGGGTTATCGACGAACCCCGGCGCCGTCGCCCAGATCACCCAGGGCGCGCCGAGCACGCCGAGCAAGGTGACCAAGGCCAGCGCCAGGGTCAGCAGGCCCGAGACATAGGCGAGGAAGGTCCGGGTGGCCTCCTCGCCCCGCTGACTCTTGTACTCCGCCAAGATCGGCACGAAGGCCTGGGAAAACGCGCCTTCGGCGAAAATGCGCCGCAGCAGGTTCGGCAGCTTGAAGGCGATGAAAAACGCATCAGTGGCCAGGCCGGCGCCGAAGATGCGCGCCACGATGGTTTCACGGATGAAACCGAGCACGCGGGACACCATCGTCAGGGAGCTGACCGCCGCGAGCGACTTGAGTAGATTCATGACGGGATACGCATCGAAGGAACGGACGAACGGCGCGCGACTCATGCCGGCGCGGCGCGAGAGGAAGCCGGGAAGTGTACCCACCGTCCGCCGGTCCGGCCACCCCGTCGCCACGCGAATTGGCTTGACATCGATCCAGCCGGTCGGCATGATCTGCCGCCTTATTTATCCCGGTATCCCAGTTTCGAGGAGCTTGACGGTGGCCAATACACCTTCTGCCAAAAAACGCGCTAAACAGGCTGAGAAGCGTCGTAGCCATAACGCCAGCCTGCGCTCCATGGTCCGCACCTACATCAAGAACGTGGTCAAGGCGATCGACGCCAAGGACCTGGAGAAAGCCCAGACCGCCTACACCCTGGCTGTCCCGGTGATCGACCGCATGGCCGACAAGGGCATCATCCACAAGAACAAGGCCGCTCGTCACAAGAGCCGCCTGAACGCTCACATCAAGGCCCTCGGCGAAGCCGCAGCCGCCTGATCGAGCGATCGAATAAAAAACCGGCCATTGGCCGGTTTTTTATTGCCCGCGCATTCTCAATGCCACGGCATGATCGGTATCGCGGTAACCGCGTTCTGCGGGCTACCCTCGATGACCCGGTCGCTGTAGACCAGATACACCAGGGTATTGCGCTTCTTATCGAAGAACCGTACCACCTGCATGGTCTTGAACACCAAGGAGGTGCGCTCCTTGAACACTTCCTCGCCGTCGGCAAGCTCGGCCACGAAGCGGATCGGCCCCACCTGGCGGCAGGCCAGCGACGCGTCGGCGCGATCCTCGGCCAGGCCCAGGCCACCCTTGACTCCCCCGGTCTTGGCCCGGGACAAGTAGCAGGTCACGCCTTCCACCTTGGGATCGTCGAAGGCTTCCACCACGACCTTGTCGTTGGGCCCCAGCCACTTGAACACGGTGGACACCTCGCCGACCTGCTCGGCCATCACCACGCAGGAAACCGCAGACAGCAACATACCCACCCAGACTTTCGCCATCGGCACTTTCCTCATACCAGCACCAGATTGTCCCGGTGAACCAGTTCGGGTTCGCCGACATAGCCCAGCAAACGCTCAATGGCATCGGATGGCTGGCCGACGATTTTCTGAGCCTCGGCGGCGCTGTAGTTGGCCAAGCCACGGGCGACCTCGCCCCCATCCTCGGCGAGACAGACGACCATCTCGCCACGCCGGAACGCCCCTTGCACATCCTTGACCCCGACCGGCAGCAGGCTCTTGCGATCCTCGACCAACGCCTTCACCGCCCCCGCGTCCAGCACCAGCGTGCCGCGGGTCTGCAGGTGACCAGCCAGCCATTGCTTGCGCGCCGCCAGCAAGCCACGCTCCGGAGCCAGCAGCGTGCCTAGGCGTTCGCCTTGGCGAAGACGATCCAACACCCGCTCGATGCGCCCTCCGACGATGACCGTGTGAGCCCCGGAGCGCGCCGCAAGCCGCGCGGCCCGCAACTTGGTCTGCATGCCGCCGCGCCCGAGGGCGCCCCCGGTGCCGCCGGCCACGGCATCCAGGGCCGGATCGTCGGCACGGGCCTCGAAGATCAATTGAGCATCGGGATTGTGCCGGGGATCGGCATCGAACATGCCATCGCGATCGGTAAGGATCACCAGCAGGTCGGCCTCCACCAGGTTCGCGACCAGCGCCGCCAGGGTGTCGTTGTCACCGAAACGGATTTCGTCGGTGACCACGGTGTCGTTCTCATTGATCACCGGAATCACGCCCAGCTCGACGAGGGTGCGCAAAGTGCTACGGGCGTTCAGGTAACGCTTGCGGTCGGACAAGTCGTCATGGGTGAGCAAGACCTGGGCGGTGTGCCGGCCATGCTCGCCGAAACTCGATTCCCAGGCCTGGACCAACCCCATCTGCCCCACAGCGGCGGCAGCCTGCAGCTCGTGCATGGCCTTGGGACGGGAGGACCAGCCCAGGCGGCTCATGCCGGCCGCCACGGCACCGGACGAGACCAGCACCAGTTCGATACCCGCCTCGCGCAAGGCCACCATCTGTTCGACCCACACCCCCATCGAGGCCCGGTCGAGGCCGCGCCCGTCGGCGGTCAACAACGCACTGCCGATTTTCACTACCCAGCGCCGAGCGCCTGTCACCTTGTCCCGCATGAGCTTGCCTTATCGATCCGATTGGTCATCGGCGAGAGGCACCAGACCTCCGCCACCACCGGACCGGGCGCCAGGCGCCCGGCTCCGGATCAGGGTACGTAGAAAATCTCCGGCCCGTCGCCGTCGTCTTCGTCGTCCTCGAAGTCATCGTCGTCTTCAGTACCGGCGCTCTTCAGGCCGGCACGGCGCAGGGCACGCTGGTCGTCCAGCGCCTGCAAGCGGGCCCGCGCCTCGTCTTCGATGCGCTGATCCAGCTCGGACAGCGCCTCGGCGTAGACCGGATCCTCCGCCACGCGCAGGGCGCGCTCGTCCAGATAGCGCATGATTTCCTGGCTGAGGGCCTCGGTGCCCTCGCGCTCCAAGGCGGAGATGACGAATACCGGCCCCTCCCAGCGCAAGCGTTCCACCACCGCGTTCAGGCGCGCCTCGCGCTCGTCGTCGAGCAGTTGGTCGGCCTTGTTCAGCACCAACCAACGGTCGCGCTCAGTCAAGGCCGGACTGAAACGCCCCAACTCCTGAATGATGGTTTCGGCCGCCACGGCCGGATCGCTCCCGTCCAGCGGCGCCATGTCCACCAGGTGCAGCAACAAACGCGTGCGCGCCAGGTGCTTGAGGAAGCGGATACCCAGGCCGGCGCCCTCCGCAGCCCCCTCGATCAGACCGGGAATGTCGGCGACCACGAAGCTCTTGTAGCGCCCCACGCTGACCACCCCCAGGTTGGGCACCAGGGTGGTGAAGGGATAGTCGGCCACCTTGGGCCGCGCCGCCGAAACGGCACGGATGAAAGTGCTCTTGCCCGCGTTCGGCAACCCCAGCAGCCCCACGTCGGCCAGCACCTTGAGCTCCAGCTTGAGGTCCCGCGCCTCGCCCGGCTTGCCCTTGGTGGTCTGGCGCGGCGCGCGATTGGTACTGGACTTGAAACGGGTATTACCCAGCCCGTGCCAGCCACCCTGGGCCACCAGCAGGCGCTGGCCGGGCTTGGTCAGGTCACCGATGATCTCTTGGGTAGAGGCGTCGATGACCGTGGTACCCACCGGCACCGGCAGGACCAGATCGTCGCCCTTGCGCCCCGTGCAATCCTTGCTGCCGCCGTTTTCGCCGCGCTGTGCATCGAAGCGACGGGTATAGCGATAGTCCACGAGCGTGTTGAGGTTCTCGTCGGCCTCGAGGAACACCGAGCCGCCGTCGCCGCCGTCGCCACCATTGGGGCCGCCCTTTTCGATGAACTTCTCGCGCCGGAAACTCATGAGCCCGTTGCCGCCGTCACCGGCTTTCACGTGAATGGATACTTCATCGACGAATTTCATGGCGTGCCTCCCACCCGGCGGCGGGTCGAAAAAACAAAAGACATAGGATACAGGAAGCACCCATCAGGTTTTCCCGTGGCAGAAACAAAAAAGCCCCGTCGCGGGGACGGGGCTTTTCCAGCGAGGTCGCGATCAGGCCGCGACGACGCTCACATAGCGACGACCGAAGGCGCCCTTGACCTCGAACTTGACCACGCCTTCGACTTTCGCGAACAGGGTGTGGTCCTTGCCGATGCCGACGCCATAGCCAGCGTGGAACTGAGTGCCGCGCTGACGCACGAGGATGTTGCCGGCCTTGACGACCTGGCCGCCGAACATCTTCACGCCCAGGCGTTTGGATTCGGAATCGCGACCGTTGCGGGTAGAACCGCCAGCTTTTTTGTGTGCCATGAATCAAGCCTCCAAATAAGGGAACCGGGCCGAGGAATCAGGCCTGGATACCGGTGATTTTGATCTCGGTGTACCACTGACGGTGGCCTTGGCGCTTCATGTGGTGCTTGCGGCGGCGGAACTTGATGATGCGCACTTTATCGTGGCGACCCTGGGCAACCACTTCGGCGACCACGGTAGCGCCGGCGACGACCGGAGCACCGATCTGCACGGTCTCGCCGTTGCCGACCAGCAGAACGCGATCGAAGGTCACGGATTCGCCGGTGGCGACTTCCAGTTTCTCGATCTTGAGGAATTCACCTTCGGCGACCTTGTATTGCTTGCCACCGGTAACGATTACTGCGTACATGATGTTCTCCGTTGAACCTGCTCACCCGGCGCTTTATGGGAATAGGAAGAGGCCGGCATGGCTGCGCGAACCGGATGGGATCGAGCAATTGCGTAGGCAGGAAAGTGCCCGAGGAAGTTAGGGGCCGCGATTGTACGCAAGCCCCGGACGCTCCGCAAGCCTCGCCAGCGCTTGCCTTGACAGCCCCCCACCCGGCACCTAGCATGCCGCGCAACCTCTCAGGAGCACCTGTCGCTGATGCAACCCCAGGCTTTTTACCGCGTGGTGGCGGACGACTTCACCGCCGTCGACGGCATCATTCGCCGTCAGCTCGCCTCCCGCGTGCCCCTGGTCGAAAAGATCGGCGACTACATCATCTCGGCGGGGGGCAAGCGCCTGCGCCCCTTGCTGGTGCTGCTGGCCGGCAAGGCCCTGGGCCGTCAGGGCGATGACCTGTGCCTGCTCGCCGCCACCATCGAGTTCCTGCATACCGCCACGCTGCTCCACGACGACGTGGTCGACATGTCCGGCATGCGCCGCGGCCGCTCCACGGCCAACGCCCTGTGGGGCAACGCGCCCAGCGTGCTGGTGGGAGACTTCCTCTATTCCCGCTCCTTCGAAATGATGGTCGAGCTCGGCTCGATGCCAGTGATGCGCATCCTGTCCGAGGCTACCCGGGTAATCGCCGAGGGCGAGGTGCTGCAGCTTTCCAAGATTCGCGACGCCAGCACCACCGAGGAAACCTACATGGAGGTGATCCGCGGCAAGACGGCGATGCTCTTCGAAGCCTCCACCCATAGCGCCGCCGCCCTGGCGGACGCTCCGACCGGACAGCGCGAGGCCCTGCGCCGCTTCGGCGACCACCTCGGCGTGGCCTTCCAACTGGTGGACGACCTGCTCGATTACAAGGGCGACGCGGACACCTTGGGCAAGAACGTCGGCGACGACCTGGCCGAGGGCAAGCCGACCCTGCCCTTGATCTATACCATGCGCGAGGGCGACGCCGCCCAGGCGGCGCTGGTCCGCCAAGCCATCCAGCAGGGTGGCAGTCAGGACCTGGAAAGTATTCGCCACGCCGTCGACGCGGCCGGCGCCCTGGACTACACCGCCACGCTGGCCCGGGACTACGCCGAGCGCGCCATTGCCTGCCTGGAGGCGTTGCCCGCGAGCGAATACCGCGACGCCCTCGTCGAGCTGACCCGCTTCGCGGTGGCCCGCACCCACTGAGCCCCGTCGATGCGCCGAACGAGCCCGTCCCAGGACGGGCTTTTTCATGTGCGGCGAAAAGCGCCTTGCTCTCTTGTCATTCTTGAAATAAGAATTATTCTCATAAACCACGAATGACCAAGGAGATGAGGCCATGACTTACTTGATCGATGCCTGGCTGGACCGCCCGCGTCCCTACTTGCGCATCCTGAACCGGGAAACCGGCGAGGTGTGCGCGGTCCTCGAAGAGGACGCCTTGGACGAACTGCGCGACCAGGGCGACCTGGACCTCGCCGGCTTGAGCTCCAGCGAGCCCTCGGTGCTCAAGGAGCTGGTACGCGGCCTGTTCCTGTTCTGCTATGCCCGTGCATTACGCCCGCAGGGGCTGACTCACTGAAGGCGAGCGTCTCAAGCGATTCGGTTGACCGCGCGCGGCGGCGACCTTCGAGCCAGCCGGTGCTGCCCCGGCTGGCGGCCACCCTGGGCAGCGCCAGGGTCGACCAGCCGCGTCAACGAGGATGACGCGGCCTCGGGAAGCCGGCGCCTCGCCGGCCGTCGGTGCATGCGGCGCCAGGCGCCGGGCGCTCCGACTGATCCGGCTGGTGGAGGGCTTCCGCTCAGAGCACGTCGAGCAGTTCGACTTCGAACACCAGCACGCTGTGGGGTGGGATGCTGCCGGCGCCTTGCGCGCCGTAAGCCAGCTCGCTAGGCACGTGCAGGCGCCATTTGCTGCCGGTGTTCATCAATTGCAGGGCCTCGACCCACCCGGCGATGACGCCGCCCACCGGGAATTCCGCCGGCTCGCCGCGCGCATAGGAACTGTCGAACACGGTGCCGTCGATCAGGGTGCCCTGGTAGTGGGTGCGCACCTGATCGTCGCGAGTGGGACGGGGACCGCTGCCCTCCACTAACACCTCATATTGCAGGCCCGACGGTAACTGGGTGACACCCTCGCGCCGGGCATTCTCCTGAAGGTACGTCCGGCCGGCGCCCGCGGCGGCTTCCGCCTTGACCTGGGCCTCGGCGAGCATCCGCTCGCGGATCACCTGAAAGCTGGCGGACAGCTCGGCCTCGCCGACGCGGCTCGGCTGGCCGAGGAACGCATCGCGTAGGCCCGCCAGGATGGCGTCCAGGTCCACGCCCGGCGGCGGGTTGTCGCGGATCTGGTCGCCCAGTTGGCGGCCGATGCCATAACTGACACGGGCCTCATCGGTGTAAAGTTCGAATTCGGACATGGGCGAGGCTCCATTGGGGTAAAAGGATCGGCCAGCCTAGCACGCGGGCGGCATCGCGCCGTCAATGTTTGGTCAACCGGTCCAGGTAGCCCATGGCGAAGGCAGAAACCACGAAGGTCATGTGCAGAACCACATACCAGAAGATCTTGTCGTTCCCGGTGTTCAGCGCGTCCATGAACACCCGCAGCAGATGGATGGAGGAGATCGCCACGATGGAGGCGGCCACCTTCATCTTCAGCGAACCCGAATCCATCTTGCCCAGCCAACTGAGCTTCTCCTTGCCCTCGTCGATGTCCAGTTGGGACACGAAGTTCTCGTAGCCCGAGAACATCACCATCACCAGCAACCCGCCCACCAGGGACATGTCGATAAGCGACAGCAGCACCAGGATCAGTTCCGCTTCGCTCTTCTCGAACACATGCGGCAGGATGTGGATCACTTCCTGAAAGAACTTCAGGCACAAGGCCAGCAGCGCAAGGGAGAGGCCGAAATAGATCGGCGCCAGCAACCAGCGCGAGGCATACATCAGGTTTTCCAGCATACGCTCCATGGACTCACCTCACCGGTCAAAGGGGCGGCGAGTATACCGAGCGAGGCTTTTCCGTCGCACACCTGGCGGAGGCCGAAACGTTGCAAAGGTTATCCCCGCGCGGTGTGGATAACCCCGGGAACGAAGCGAAGGCGCCTACCGCGAGCGACGTGCCGCGCCGGCTTCGACTGATGGCATGAACGCTGCGCTCAACGCTCCGGCCGGAGCGGGCATTCGCCGGCACCGGCGCAGCGCCGGGGACCGAGGCGGCGCAGTTCGCCGAGCAGGTGCAGGCGCCAGATCGGTGGGTCGAGGGCTTCGGCATACCCCAGGTCGAACAGACACTCGGCAATGCCCTGCAGCACAGACTCCGCCACCCAGGCCCCATGGAATGGGCCCTGGGCCTTGATCACCGAGGGTTGCTCGCCCGCCATGCCCGCCGCGCACAGCAAGGTCCAACAGCCGCTGCCATCGCCCAGGGGGCGGACGAGGCACTCGATGCGAGTGACCAGGCCGAGGCATTGACGGGTCAGAATGAGGTCGCGCGGCATTCAGGCAGTCCTCGCCGAAGTCCTGGGACCACCCTACACCCGCCCTCCCCCATGGGGAAGCGCGCGACGCCCCGGCAACCTGTGGATAACGCTGTGGATGACGCCGGGACAAGCGACCCCGCGCGCGGCGCCACCGGGCCCGAGGCGCGGGCGAGTCACCCTACGCCCTCATTCCACCGAGCCCTCGGGCTTGCGCCGCACCGGAGGCTTGCGCGGCCGCGCCGGCCCCTTCAGCGGCTCCGGAGCGGGCTCGATCAGCGGTTTCCTTTCCGGCTTGCCGGGCTTGGAACGAGGCCCCTGGTGCGGGGTGTCCGGCTCGTTCACGGCGACCGGAGCGACCTCGCCGGGAAGCGCCGCCTTGGCCGGCTCGTCCTCCAGGCTCAGCTCGGCGATCTCCCGCAACCGCTCCACGACCCGGGCATTGACGCTACCCGGTTCGAACCGCCCCTTCTCGTCGGCCTCACCCGCCGGCTCGCCCACCAGCAGCGACAGCGCCTCGTCGGCGTGGCGCACGGCATAGACATGGAACTGCCCGGCGCGCACCGCTTGCAGCACGCGCTCGTCGAGCATCAGGGTCGCGACGTTGGCCCGGGGGATGATCACGCCCTGCTCGCCGGTCAGGCCCCGGGCCTCGCACAGGCGGAAAAAGCCTTCGATCTTCTCGTTGACCCCGCCCACCGACTGCACCTCGCCGAACTGGTTGATCGAGCCGGTGATGGCGAAGCACTGCTTGAGAGGGGTGCGCGACAGTGCCGAGATCAGCGTGCAGACCTCGCCCAGGGACGCGCTATCGCCGTCCACGTAACCGTAGGACTGCTCCAGGGCGATGCTGGCGGAGATCGCCAGGGGAAAGGCCTGGGCGTAGCGGCTGCCCAGGTAGCCGGTGAGGATCATCACGCCCTTGGAATGGATCGGCTGGCCGAGGTTGACCTCCCGCTCGATATCGACGATGCCGCTGCCGCCTGGGTAGACGGTGGCGGAAATCCGCGCCGGCACGCCGAAGGCGGAATCGCCCACCTGCAGCACGGTGAGGCCGTTGCATTTGCCAATGGCCGCGCCCTCGGTGTCGATCAGGATGATCCCGGCCAGCATGTCGTCGAAGATCCGCGCCGACACCCGGCCGGTGCGGGTCGCCTTGGCCCGCAGGGCGCGCTCGATGTGGCCGACGTCGGTCGCCGGGTCACCGGCCAACTGGCGGATGAAGTCAGCCTCGCTGACCAGTTGGAACAGGTCGCCGATGCGCGCCGACAGGCGCCCCTGGTGCTCCGCCAGGCGCGCGCTGTAGGTGGCCAGGCGGGCCACCGCGGCGGCGGTCAAGGGCGCCAGGCCCTCCTCCGAGGTACGAGTTTTCATCAACTGGGCGAACTGCTCCAGGCTGTCCTCGCCCAACGGAATGTCTTCGTCGAAATCCACCAGGACCCGGAACATTTCCTGAAAGTCTGGATCGATCTCCTGCAAGGCGTAGTACAACTGGCGCGAGCCGATGATCACCACCTTCACATGCAGCGGGATCACCTGGGGCGTGAGGGTCACGGTGGCCAGGCGGCCCAGCTCCACCAGGGGCGACTCCATCTTCACCTGGCGCGATTGCAGGGCGCGCTTGAGCGCCTCCCAGACGAACGGCTCGCCGAACAGTTTTTCCGCCTCCAGCACCAGGAAGCCGCCATTGGCCCGGTGCAGCGCGCCCGGTCGCAGTTGTCGATAGCTGGTGTAGAGCGCGCCCTGGTCGTTGCCGTATTCGATGCGGCCGAACAAGTTGTCGTAGGTGGGATGGGGCTCGAACACCACCGGCGCGCCGCCATTGGCCGCATGCCCCACCACCAGGCTGGGGCAGTACTGTTCCTCCAGCAATTGCCGGCGCTGGGCATCGACGCGGCTCTCGTCCACCAGTTGCTCGACAACGGTCTTGAGCAGGTAGACCTGCATCGCCTGCAGGTAGGCGACCGCCCCGGCGTTCTCCGCGTACTTCTCCGACAACGGCGCGAGCAGGGGTTGCAGAGCCTGGGTGATGGTGTCCTCGTTCAACTGGCGCAACTGGTTGCTGGACTCCCGCTTCCACTGGGGCAGGCTCGCCAGTTCCTCGTTGAGGCGCTCCTCCAGGGCGGAGATGTCTTGGTGGAAGCGCTCCCGCTCCTCCTCCGGCAATTGGGCGAATTCGGCCTCGTCCAGCGCCTTGCCGTCCTTCATCGGCGTGAAGGCGATATTGGCGCTGTCGCGGTAGAGGGCGACGTCCTTTTCCAGGGCCAGGCGCTCGATGACGTCCAGGGCACGGTCGTAGCGCTGGTTGAACGCGCGGTCGATGGCGCTCTTCTTCTGCTGGTAGGTGGGCGCCTCGAACACGGCGGGGAAGGTAGCCAGCAGGTTGTCGATCAGCCCGTTGAGGTCGTCGATGAAGCCGGCGGCCTCGCCGGGCGGCAGTCGCAGGGCGCGGGGCTCGCGGGGTTCGTCGAAATGGTTGACGTAGACCCAGTCGGATGGGGTGTCCAGGCGTTTGGCCTCGGCCTTGAGGTAGCGCTGGACGAAGGAAAAGCGTCCGGTACCGGGCTCGCCCATGACGAACACGTTATAGCCGGGGCGCGGCATCGCCACGCCGAATTGCAGGGCCTCCACCGCGCGCTCCTGGCCAAGCACGCCGCGGAAGGGTTCCAAGTCGTCGGTGGTATCGAAGTCGAACTGGGTGGGGGCGAAGGGACGGGTCAGCGCATCGGGCGCCAGCCTCAGGCTGGCGGCTACGGATTTCGGCATCGGGTGTCCTTGACGGTGCGGGCCTCGCGGCGATGGGGGCATTCTGGCGCCCGCCGCGCGCCAGAGGCAAGGGCGCCGGGCGGGCGCCCGGCATCCGGCTTGACAGCGGCCCGGGGCTTGGCAAAGCTCGCCGCCCGCTCCTGGAAAAAGAACAGCGACTTGAAACGGATCCCGGCGTCACTCGCGCTTTGCCTCGCCACGCTCCTGCCCCTCGCTCTGCGGGCCGCGCCCGACCCGGCCCTGGCCCGCCTCGCCGAGGACCCGTACTGGATCGCCCTGGGCCACTACGAGACCGGCAAGCTGGGCGGCTGGCGCAGCTACGTCGACGACGCGCGCTTCTTCCTGGCGAAGGACGGCGCCCACGACCCCACCGCCGAGCTGGCGGCCACCCTGGAGGCGCTGAAGGCGCCGGCCAGCCTGGGCGACCGTCATGCCCAGTGCGTCTACCCGGCGCGTACCCGCTGGCTCCGGGAGCGGCTCGACCTGAGCGACCTGCCCCGGCCGGACTGCGGCGAGTTCCGCCGCTGGTACGCGAATATCGCCCCCCACGGCGCGGTGCTGGTGTTCCCCGCCGCCTATCTGAACAGCCCGTCCTCCATGTTCGGCCACACCCTGCTGCGCATCGACCAGGCCGACATCGACAGCCACAACACCGCGATGCTCAGCTACGCGCTGAACTTCGGCGCCTTCATCGAGGGCATGGACAACAGCATTCTCTATGCCTGGAAAGGGCTGATGGGCGGTTACCCGGGCCTGTTCGCCCTGGTGCCCTACAGCGAGAAGCTCAGCGAATACAGCCGCCTGGAGAACCGCGACCTCTGGGAATACCGGCTGAACCTGACCCCGGACGAGACCGGGCGGATGATCGAGCACGTCTGGGAACTCAAGCAGATCCGCTTCGACTATTACTTCTTCGACGAGAACTGCTCGTTCCGCCTGCTGGAACTGCTGGAGATCGCCCGGCCGGGCGTGGAACTGACCCGGCACTTCCCCATCACCGCCATCCCCACCGACACCGTGCGCGCGGTACGCGACGCTGGTCTGGTGGAACGCATCGACTACCGGCCGTCCCGGGAGAAGGAGTTGCAGGCCCGCGCCGCGCCCCTGGAACCCGACGAGCAGGCTTGGGCGCTGCGCCTGGCGGAGGACGCCGACACCCTCGGCGACCCGGCCTTCGCCGCATTGCCGGCGGCGCGCCGGGCGCTGATCCAGGACACCGCGTTCCGCCTGCTGCGCTACCGCTCCAGCGGCGAACGGGACGCCGCCCGCAGTTTGCGCAGCTATACGCTGCTGCAGGCGATCAACCGCAACCCGCCGCCGCCGCTGTCGGTCGAGCGCCCCGACCTGCCGGAGGAAGGCCACGAGTCCCGGACCTGGCAACTGGGCCTCGGCAGTCGCGACGGCGAAGCCTACGCCGAGTACGGCCTGCGCATGGCCTATCACGACCTGCAGGACAACCTCAGCGGCTTTCCCCTGGGGGCGCAGATCGAGATCGCCCAGCTCAAGGTGCGCCAGTACGAGGACAGCCGCTGGCAATTGCAACGGCTGGACTTGGCCACCATCCGCTCCCTGACGCCCCGCTCGGCGTTGCTCAAGCCTTGGTCGTGGCAGGTGGGCGGCGGCCTGGAACGGGTGCCGGGGCGCCACGGCGACGAGACCTTGGTCAGCCACATCAGCGGCGGCGCCGGCGCCAGTTGGCTGCTGGGCGACGAGACCCTGGCTTTCGCCCTGGCCACCGCCCGCGTCGAACACAACGGCGACTTCAGCCCCTTCGTCGCCACCGCCGGAGGCTTCAACGGCGGCCTGCTGTGGCGCAACCGCCTGGGCAACCTCAGCCTGGAGGCCCGGGGCGACTACTTCACCACCGGCGAGGCGCGGCGGAGCCTGTCCCTCAACCAGCAGTGGGAGCTGTCGCGCAACCTCGGCCTGCGTCTCTCGGCCAACCGCACCTTCAGCCATTTCGGCGAGCCGCTGAACGACGTCAACCTGGAACTGAAGTGGTACCACTACTGACGGGCGTCCGGGCCGCACGGGCGCGCTGAATGGCCGGGACTGGCCCCGGCCTGGCGCGGTCCGCCCGGCCCGTAGCGTGACCCCGGCGAGGCGGCGATACGCAAAGCACCGGCGGTCCACCCCCGACGGGAGGGTCCGCGCGGCCTCGCCATGTCCGCCGAAGCCGCCCCGCGACCGAGGACAGGCGGGGCCGCACAGCCGCCCGGGGACGACCGCTCGCCTCTTCCGATGAACCCACGCGCTCCGCGAGGCGACGAATGCCAGGTACACGAGGACACGCCATGAACGACAGCGAACCTTTCGTCCTGAATGTCGAGGGCGGCAAGCCAATCAAGCTCTGGACCCACGGGGTGCCGGTGGAAGAAGACGCGCGCCGGCAATTGACCAACACCGCGAAGATGCCCTTCGTCTTCAAGCACCTGGCGGTGATGCCCGACGTTCACCTGGGCAAGGGCTCCACCATCGGCAGCGTGATCCCCACGGTCGGCGCGGTGATCCCGGCGGCGGTAGGGGTGGACATCGGCTGCGGCATGATCGCCGCGCGGACCTCCCTGGTCGCGGCGGACCTGCCGGACAACCTGCGCGGCCTGCGCCGCGCCATCGAGCAGGCGGTGCCCCACGGCAAGACCTTCGGCGGCCACGATCAGGGGGCCTGGAAGCGCGCGCCGGCCGAGGTCGACCAAGCCTGGAGCGCTCTGAGCGGCCGCTTCCAGGCGATCACCGACAAGTACCCTCGGCTGGCGAAGACCAATCATCGCCAGCACCTGGGCACCTTGGGCACCGGCAACCACTTCGTCGAGGTCTGCCTGGACGAGGCGGACCGGGTCTGGTTCATGCTGCACAGCGGCTCGCGGGGTGTCGGCAACGCCATCGGTAACCTGTTCATTGAGTTGGCCCAGGCCGACATGCGCCAGCACATCGCCAACCTGCCGGACCGCGACCTCGCCTACTTCGAGGAAGGCAGCCGGCACTTCGACGACTACGTGGAGGCGGTCGGCTGGGCCCAGGACTTCGCCCGGCAGAACCGCGCGCTGATGATGGGGGCGACGATCGAGGCGGCGCGCCGGGTAATCGCCAAGCCTTTCGAAGCGAGCCTGGAAGCGGTCGATTGTCATCACAACTACGTGCAGAAGGAACGCCACTTCGGCCGCGAGGTGCTGGTGACCCGCAAGGGCGCGGTCTCGGCCCGGAAGGGCGAGCTGGGCATCATCCCGGGGTCCATGGGCGCCCGGAGCTTCATCGTCCGGGGGCTGGGCAATGAGGAAGCGTTCTGCTCCTGCAGTCACGGCGCCGGCCGCGCCATGAGCCGCGCCCAGGCGAAGAAACGCTTCAGCGTGGAAGACCAGATCCGCGCCACCGCCCACGTCGAATGCCGCAAGGACGCCTCGGTGATCGACGAGATTCCCATGGCCTACAAGGACATCGAGCGGGTGATGACCGCCCAGCGCGACCTGGTCGAGGTGGTGCACACCCTGCGCCAGGTGGTGTGCGTGAAAGGGTGAGCGGGCCGGCGCCGACTACGAGACGCGGCGCGCGCCGACGAGCCACGCGCCACGTTGACCGCAGCGCCCCCGGCCGCCACTATCGGCCCGGGAGATCGTCCAGGAGGACTGCGCCATGACCATGCCCGATACATCGTGCCCCGGCTGGATCGTGCTGGTGATGGGCGTCTCCGGCAGCGGCAAGACCACCATCGGCAGCCGCTTGGCGGCGCGCCTGGGCTGGGGCTTCTCCGACGCCGACGCCTTCCACAGCGAGGCCAACAAGGCCAAGATGGCCCGCGGCATTCCCCTCACCGACGAGGACCGCCGCCCCTGGCTGGCGGCCATGAGCGCCGCCCTTGAGGCGCGCCAGCGGCAAGGCGGCCGCCATGTCTTCGCCTGTTCCGCCCTCAAGCGGGTTTACCGCGAATGGCTGCACCCGGACGCCGATCATGTGCTCACCGTCTTCCTCGACGGGCCGCCCGAGGTGCTGGCGGATCGCCTGACGCGGCGCAGCGGCCACTTCTTCGACCCTCAGCTATTGGCAAGCCAGTTGGCGACCCTGGAGCCGCCCACGGCGGAGGAAGCCTGGCGGGTGGATATCCGACAGTCCATCGAGGACATCGTGGAGACCCTGGCGCGCCGCATCGAGACCCTGCCCGCCCCGGGCCGTTAGCCGGCCGACGGCCCGCGTCCCTTGCCGGATCGCGCGCCGCCAGGGCCGATCAGCCGACTCCGCGCAGGCGCGGCGGGCCGCGCGCCATGGGCGCGTAAACGAAAACGGGGCCCGAAGGGGCCCCGTTTTCGTTCGCCAGCGTTACGCCAGCTTCTTGTAGCGGACCCGGTGCGGCTGGGCCGCCGCATCGCCCAGGCGCTTCTTGCGATCGGCCTCGTACTCGGTGTAGTTGCCTTCGAAGAACACCACCTGGGAATCGTCCTCGTAGGCGAGGATGTGGGTGGCGATGCGGTCCAGGAACCACCGGTCGTGGGAGATCACGATGGCGGCGCCGGGGAAGTCCAGCAGCGCCTCTTCCAGCGCCCGTAGGGTTTCCACGTCGAGGTCGTTGGACGGTTCGTCCAGCAGCAGCACGTTGCCGCCCTGCTTCAGGGTCAGGGCCAGGTGCAGGCGCCCACGCTCGCCGCCGGAGAGGTCCTTGACGAACTTCTGCTGGTCGGCGCCCTTGAAGTTGAAGCGGCCGACATAGCCCCGGGACGGCACCTCGTAGTTGCCGATGCGGATCATGTCGAGGCCATCGGAGACCTGCTCCCAGACGGTCTTGCCGCCATCCAGGCTGTCGCGGCTCTGGTCGACGCTGGCCAACTGCACGGTATCGCCGATCTCGATGGTGCCCGCGTCCGGCTGTTCCTTGCCCATGATCATGCGGAACAGGGTGGACTTGCCGGCGCCGTTGCCGCCGATCACCCCGACGATGGCGCCCTTGGGCACGCTGAACGACAGGTTGTCGATCAGCACCCGGTCGCCGTAGCCCTTGCTGACGTTATGGAACTCGATGACCTTGTCCCCCAGGCGCGGGCCAGCGGGGATGTAGATTTCGTTGGTCTCGCTGCGCTTCTGGAATTCCTGGGACTGCATCTCCTCGAAGCGTTGCAGGCGCGCCTTGGACTTGGCCTGGCGCCCTTTGGCGCCCTGGCGCACCCACTCCAGCTCGGCCTTCATGGCCTTCTGGTGGGAAGACTCCTGCTTGGCTTCCTGGGCCAGGCGGGCGGCCTTGGATTCCAGCCAGCCGGAGTAGTTGCCCTCGAAGGGGATGCCGTGGCCACGGTCCAGTTCGAGAATCCAGCCGGCCACGTTGTCGAGGAAGTACCGGTCGTGGGTGATGGCCACCACGGTGCCGGAGAAGTCGTGGAGGAAGTGCTCCAGCCAGGCCACGGAATCGGCGTCCAGGTGGTTGGTGGGTTCGTCCAGCAGCAGCATGTCCGGCGCCGACAGCAACAGGCGGCACAGGGCCACGCGGCGCTTCTCGCCCCCGGAGAGGTGCTCGATCCTGGCGTCCCACGGCGGCAACCGCAGCGCGTCGGCGGCGACCTCCAGTTGGCGCTCCAGGTTGTGGCCATCGGAGGCTTGCAGGATGGCTTCGAGCTTGGCCTGCTCGGCGGCCAGGGCGTCGAAGTCGGCGTCGGGCTCGGCATAGGCGGCATAGACCTCGTCGAGGCGCGCCTGGGCCTGCTTGATGGCACCGACGGCCTCCTCGACCACCTCGCGCACGGTCTGCTGCGGGTCGAGCTTCGGCTCCTGGGGCAGGTAGCCGACGTTGATGCCGGGCATCGGCCGGGCCTCGCCGTCGATCTCGGTGTCCACGCCGGCCATGATCCGCAACAGGGTGGATTTGCCCGCGCCGTTCAAGCCGAGCACGCCGATCTTGGCGCCGGGGAAGAACGACAGAGAGATGTCCTTGAGGATTTCACGCTTCGGGGGCACGACTTTGCTGACCCGATGCATGGTGTAAACGTACTGAGCCATGATGACCTTGCTTTACCTTGTCTTCTGACAGAAGGGGTGGCCGCGGCGACCGGCATCCCGCCGAACCGTCGAAGCCCCGCCACGGGCGCTCGGACGAGCATCGGGCAAAGCTACCGGAATGCACCGGGCAGGGCAAACCGCCCGACCGCCGATACTGGCACTTTGCCAAGCCTCCGGGCATGCTAGCCGCCCCGCGCGCCAGCAGTCTAAAGTCAGAGATGCCCCTGCCTTCGCAGCCGTCACCGAAGGAACCGTTCGTGTCCAGAGCCGCTTCCAGCTCTCGCTCCCGCGTGCCTGAGTACACCGCCGACCGGTCGCGCGCCCTGGGCGGCTCGATGCGGCTGGCCCTGGTGGCGCTGGTCCTGCTGATGCTTGGCCTGCTGGTCTGGCAGGCGCGCGAGGAATACCTGCGGGCGGAAGAGCACCTGCGGCAGCGCGCCGACGAAGCCATGCGCGCCCTGGCGACCCACTTGGAACTGAGCATGGACCTCAAGGCCCGCGCGAGCCTCGCCTTGCTGCGCCAGGGCGACCCCGTCCGACCGGAAGACTTCCCGCTGGACGACCTGAGGGCGCTGCTACCGGGTCTGCGCAGCGTGGCCTGGGTGGACGCCGCCGGCGACGTGCGGGCGGACACAGCGAGCCCCGCCGACGACGGGCCCATCCTCGCCGCCCAGGCACGGAGCCGGCGCTTCGCGCCCTACCGCTTCACCTTCGACCCCCAGGCCGCCGTCATCCGGCTCTGGCTGCCCCGTCCGGGCGGGTCCGGGCCGGCTGGCCACTGGGTCGCGCGCCTGGATCCCCAGGCATGCCTCGACTGGTTGCGAGACACGCCGGAGGCCGCCTTCCGCTGGTCGCTGGAGGACGTGCCCAGCGGCCGGCTGATCGCCACCCGCGCGGAGATCGTTGCCGAGGCGCCCGGCATGGCGTTGCCCCTGGCGGGCAGCGACTGGCGGCTGCGCGTCCAGTACGACCTCGGCCGGCTGGAAGCCGACAGGCTGTCCCGGCTCATGATGAAGTTGGCGCTGGTGGTCGCCTGCGCCCTGCTCACGTTGCTGGCGCTGGTCGGCCTGCTGCGCCAGCAACGCGCGCTCCACGCGGCCTCGCGGCGCTCGCTGCACCAAGCGGGCAGCGCCCTGGCGGCGATCGACGAGCGGGTGCTGGTCAGCGGCCCCGACGGGCGACTGGTCTATCTCAACCCCCAGGCCGAGGCGCTGTTCGGCCTCGAGCGTGAGTCCGCGCTCGGGCAGGTCCTGCTGGACTTGCTGCCCGGGCTGCCGCCCGAACGGCTCGACCGCGACACGACGGAGTCCGGTCCGGACCTGATCCCGCTGGCGGAGGCCGGCCAGCGCCGGCTGTTCGCGGTGAGCCGGCATGCCTTGGGCGAGGCGTCCGAGGCCCAGGGCTTCGCCTGGGTGTTGCGCGATGTCACCGAAGAGCAACGTTCGATCCAGGTGCTGAGGGAAACCCGCCGCCGCTACCAGGACATCTTCGAGGGCAGCGGCGTCGCCCTTTGCGTGCTCGACCTCACCGCGCTGCGCGCCTACCTGCTGGCGCTGGGCCTGCGCGATGCGCGGACGCTCCTCCAGTGGCTGGACGCCCATCCCCAGCGGCACCCCGAGCTGCTGCAACGCCTGCGCCTGACCGAGGCCAACCAGGTGGCCCTGCGCCTGCTGGAAGTGGACGACATCGCCGGCGCCCGCCGCTGCCTCATCGACCATCGCCCGCTGCGTCCGGGCGGCATCCGCCTGCAGCTCATCGTCGCGCTGCTCGAAGGCGCGCCCCAGGTGGAAGTGGAGACCCGCCTGCTCACCGCCACGGGCCAGGAGCGCCACCTGTTGCTGGTGTTGCGCCTGCCGAGCGCGGAGGAGGACCTGCGCGCGGTGACCCTGAGCCTCAGCGACATCACCGCGCGCAAGCGGGTCGAACTGTCGCTGATCGAGCGCGAGCGCTTCTGGTCCTGCGTGGCCCGGGCGGTGCCCGATACCCTGTACGTGCACGACATCACCGGGCGTCGGGTGCTCTTCAGCAACAACCGCCTGGGGCCCGACCTGGGCTACAGCAAGGACGAACTGCGCGCCCTGGGAGACCGGTTGTGGGAAAAAATCCTGCACCCGGACGATGCCGAGCTGTACCAGCGCATGCGCAACCTGCAACAGGTGCTGGGAGACGGCCAGTTGCTCCAGTGCCAATTGCGCTGGCGCCATCGCGACGGCAGTTGGCACTGGTTCGACATCCGCGAACAGGCCCTGAGTCGCGACGCGAGCGGCCGGGTCGGCCGGTTGATCGGAGTGGCCAAGGACATCACCGAGCAGATCGAGGCCAGCGAGTCCCTGCGCGAGAGCGAACGGCGCTACCGGCTGCTGGCGGAAAGCATCAGCGACGTGATCTTCACTTCCGACCGCCGGTTGCAGCTCAACTACGTCAGCCCCTCGGTGCATGCGATGCTCGGCTACAGCAGCGACTGGATCATCGCCCACAACTTCATCGGCACCGCCGCCAACCCGCGCCAGTTGAACGGCTTGTTCGTGCTGCTGGAGCGGGTGCGCAACGCCTTGGGCAACCCGCAGCGCCTGGCGGAACTGCGTCGGGGCCTGGGCCCCCAGGTGTTCCTGTTCGACTGCCTGCGGGCGGACGGCCGCAAGATTCCGGTGGAGCTGCGGGTCATGCTGATGTGGGACGAGCACGGCAGCTTCGAGGGCCTGCTGGGGGTCGGCCGCGACATCAGCCAGCAGCGCCGGGCGGAGAAGGACCTGCGCATGGCCGCCACGGTGTTCGAGCACTCCACCGCGGCGATCCTGGTGACCGACCCGGCCGGCTACATCGTGCAGGTCAACGAGACCTTCACCCGCATCACCGGTTACGCCGGCGCCGAGGTGCTGGACCAGCAGCCGGCCCTGCTCACCGCCGACCGCCAGCAGGCCAGCCAGCTCGCCTACATCATGAGCCAGCTCAACCAGCATGGCAGTTGGGAGGGGGAAATCTGGCTGAAACGCCGCCAGGGCGACACCTACCCGTCCTGGGTCGGCATCACCGCCGTGCATGACGAAGAAGGCGACCTGGTCAGCTACGTGTGCTTCTTCAGCGACATCAGCGAGCGCAAGGCCAGCGAACAGCGCATTCATCGCCTCGCCTACTACGACGCCCTCACCCACCTGCCCAACCGGACCCTGTTCCAGGATCGCCTGCATACCGCGCTGCAGCATGCCGAGCGCAACCAGGAATGGGTGGTGCTGATGTTCCTCGACCTGGACCGCTTCAAGCCGATCAATGACTCCCTCGGCCACGCCGCCGGCGACCGCATGCTCAAGGACGTCGCGCTGCGCCTGACCGACTGCGTGGCCGACGACGACACCGTGGCGCGCATGGGCGGCGACGAATTCACGCTGCTGCTGCAACCCCGGGGCTCCCGCGAAGGCGCGCTGAACCGGGCGGTTCACGTGGCCGAGCGGATACTCGCCAGCCTGGCCCGGCCGTTCGTCCTGGAGGGACGCGAGTTCTTCGTCACCGCCAGCATCGGCATCGCCCTGAGCCCCCAGGATGGCCACGAGCTGAGCCAGTTGATGAAGAACGCCGACACGGCGATGTATCACGCCAAGGAGCGCGGCAAAAACAACTTCCAGTTCTACCAGGCCGACATGAACGCCCGCGCCCTGGAGCGCCTGGAACTGGAAAGCGACCTGCGCCATGCCTTGGAAGGCGACGAGTTCGTCCTCCATTACCAGCCGCAGTTCAGCGGCAACGGCAAGCGCCTGACCGGCGTGGAGGCGCTGCTGCGCTGGCGCCACCCGAGCCGGGGACTGGTGCCGCCAGGGGAATTCATCCCGGTCCTGGAGGAGCTTGGCCTGGTGGTCCAGGTGGGCGACTGGGTACTCACCGAGGCCTGCCGCCAGATGGCCCGCTGGCACGCGGCCAAGGTACGTGTGCCGAAGGTTTCCGTGAACCTCTCGGCGCGGCAGTTCGCCGACGGCCAACTGGGCGAGCGGATCGCCGGCATTCTCGACCGCAGCGGCATCCCGCCGGCGTGCCTGGAGCTGGAACTGACCGAGAGCATCCTGATGCGCGACGTCGGCGAGACCCTGCAGATCCTCGCCGGCCTCAAGCGCCTCGGCCTGTGCGTGGCGGTGGACGACTTCGGCACCGGCTATTCCTCGCTGAACTACCTCAAGCAATTCCCCATCGACGTGCTGAAGATCGACCGCAGCTTCGTCGACGGCCTGCCCCAGGGCGAGCAGGATGCCCAGATCGCCCGGGCGATCATCGCCATGGCCCATAGCCTCAACCTGGCGGTGATCGCCGAGGGCGTGGAGACCCAGGCCCAGCTCGACTTCCTTCGCGAACACGACTGCGACGAGGTCCAGGGCTACCTGTTCGGCCGGCCGATGCCGGCCCGGCAGTTCGAGGCGCTGTTCAGCGGGGCGGCGCTGTTCGTGCTCAACTGAAACGGCCGTTCCGCCTGAGCGCGCCTCGCGCCGGTCATGACCGGCGCTCATGTGCCAGGCTCCGGGCGGATGGGGTAGAATCGCGCCCCTTCTCACCGCAACGTCCCAGGGGATTGCCATGTTCAGCCGTGATTCGACCCTCGCCCGCTTCGATGCCGACCTGTACGCCGCGATGGAGCAAGAAGCCCAGCGCCAGGAAGATCACATCGAGCTGATCGCCTCGGAGAACTACACCAGCCCGGCGGTGATGGAAGCCCAGGGTTCGGTGCTGACCAACAAATATGCCGAGGGCTACCCGGGCAAGCGCTACTACGGCGGCTGCGAATTCGTCGACAAGGTGGAACAACTGGCCATCGACCGCGCCAAGGAACTGTTCGGCGCCGACTACGCCAACGTCCAACCCCATGCCGGCTCCCAGGCCAACGCGGCGGTCTACCTGGCGTTGCTGAACGCCGGCGACACCCTCCTCGGCATGAGCCTGGCCCACGGCGGCCACCTGACCCACGGCGCCAACGTGTCCGCCTCCGGCAAGCTGTACAACGCCGTGCAATACGGCATCGACGAGAATGGCCTGATCGACTACGACGAGGTCGAGCGCCTAGCCATCGAGCACAAGCCGAAGATGATCGTCGCCGGCTTCTCCGCCTATTCCCAGATACTCGACTTCCCGCGCTTCCGCGCCATCGCCGACAAGGTGGGCGCCTACCTGTTCGTCGACATGGCCCACGTCGCCGGCCTGGTGGCGGCTGGCGTCTACCCGAACCCGGTGCCCTACGCCGACGTGGTGACCACCACCACCCACAAGACCCTGCGCGGCCCGCGCGGCGGCCTGATCCTCGCGCGCAAGAACGAGGAAATCGAGAAGAAGCTCAACTCCGCCGTCTTCCCCGGCGCCCAGGGCGGTCCCCTGGAGCACGTGATCGCCGCCAAGGCGGTGTGCTTCAAGGAAGCCCTGCAACCGGAATTCAAGACCTACCAGCAGCAGGTGCTGAAGAACGCCCAGGCCATGGCCGAGGTGTTCATCCAGCGCGGTTTCGACGTGGTGTCCGGCGGTACCCAGAACCACCTGTTCCTGCTCAGCCTGATCAAACAGGACATCACCGGCAAGGACGCGGACGCCGCCCTGGGCCGCGCCCACATCACGGTGAACAAGAACTCCGTGCCCAACGACCCGCGCTCGCCTTTCGTCACCTCCGGCCTGCGCATCGGCACCCCGGCGGTGACCACCCGCGGGTTCACCGAGGCGGATTGCCGCGAGCTGGCCGGCTGGATCTGCGACATCTTGGAAAACCTCGGCGACGAAAGCGTCGAGGCCCGGGTCCGCGAGCAGGTGCAGGCCATCTGCAAGCGCCTGCCGGTGTACGGCCGCTGAGGCGTCGACGCGACACGAAAAAGCCCGGCTCATGCCGGGCTTTTTCATGGGCGCGCCAAAGGCGGTCGAGGGCGGGTGAGATGGCGAGCCGCCGGCCATGCCGCCGTGCAGTCGGCTATCCCCTCGCCCTCGCGAGCGGCTGATGGCCGCCCATTCGCGCGTGGCTCGGTCTCGATCAAGACTGCCCGCGCCCGGTGCCCGCGCCGTCGAAGCCGACTCGACATTCAAGGCGCGCGAACCGGTCCATCGTCGCCCTCTTCTCCTAACCTAGCCCACCCCGTCGCCGGTCATCGCCGCGAAGCCCTCGCGAATCGTGGCCTCGGGCAGGCCGTCGCCGATCAGGACGATCACGCTCTCCCGCGCCTCGTCCTCGCCCCACGGCGCGTCCCAATCGAAGCCGTACAGCCGCAACACGCCCTGGAATACCATGCGCCGGTCCTCGCCGGCCACGTTGAGCACCCCCTTGTAGCGCAGCAGGGAATTGCCGTGGCGCTCCAGCAGGTCGTTCATGAAGTCGCTCAGGCGCTCCAGGTCCAACGGCCTGGCGCTGCGCAACGCCAGGGTGGAAATCCGGTCGAGGGACACGCCGCCCGCCACCGCCCGTGGCAACGGCGCCAGCGCGACGTCGGCGTTGAGGTTGAAGCCTCGCACATCGAGCAACTCGGCGAGGTCGATGCGACCGTGCTCCACCAGGCGGATCGGTGCGCGCCGGTTGATTCGCCGCAGGCGCTGGCAAAGGGCATCGAAGGTGGCGTCGTCCACCAGATCGCGCTTGCTCACCAGCAGGCGGTCGGCGAACCCCACCTGGGCCTGGGCGATGGCCAGGTCGAGCTGGAAACCCGCATGGGCGGCGTCCACCAGGGTGACGATGCCATCCAGCAAGTAGCGTTCCCGCAGCGCCTCGTCGACGAAGAAGGTCTGGGCCACCGGCCCCGGGTCGGCCATGCCAGTGCACTCGATCACCAGCCGGTCGAAGGTCAGCTCGCCGCTGTCCAGCCGCTCCAGTAACAGGAACAGCGCCTTCTCCAGCTCGACGTGAACGCTGCAGCAGACACAGCCGTTGGCCAGGGTGACCACCTCAACCGGGGCATCCCCCAGCAGGGCGCCGTCGATCCCGGCCTCGCCGAACTCGTTCTCGATCACCGCCAGCCTCAGGCCGTGCTCGGCCTCCAGCAGGTGCCGCAGCAGGGTGGTCTTGCCGGCGCCGAGGAAGCCGGTGAGCACGGTGACGGGGACGACGGGCAGGGACATGGCGACTCCTCGAAGCGGGGCGGCCCGCAGGGTAGCACGGGCGCGAATGGGTCAGACCTCGACGTCCACCTCGTCGACACAGGCCTGGGGATGCTGGCGGTAATTGTCGGCGCTGTGCCAGGGGCCGTCTCGCAGACGCACATTCCGCAGGTCGTCCAAGTGAATGCAGCGCCAGTTGTCCGGGCCGTCATCGCGTACGGCGCCCTGGTGGCTCTCGCCGCCGAACTGGTAGACCAGCGCCTGGGCGCGGCCGTGCTTGTGGCCCAGCACGTGGGGGCAGAAGGCCCGGGGCAGGCCGCCGTAGGTGGCCAGCACCTGGCGGCGCTGGAGGATGGCTTCGCGGATCAGGCGGTAGGTGTCGCGGGACATGGCGCGTCTCCGGAGGGTTCTACCGGTGAGAGCGGCCGGCGCCCGCGGTCGTTCCGCGGGGCCGGCGCGGAGGCTCAGCAGCAGCGGATCGGCCGGCCCTTGCCGCCGCCGTAGCGGGCCTCCTGTCGCTCGCGAAAGAACGCCTCGTAGGTCATCGGCGTCTGGTCCGGGTGCCGCTCGCGCATGTGCGCGACATAGGTATCGTAATCGGGCATGCCCACCAGCATGCGCGCGGCCTGCCCGAGGTATTTGCCCATGCGGTCGAGGTCGTTGAACATCGCGGTCTCCTGGAGAAGGCGGCGGGGGCCGGGCCCCGCCTTCGGGTCAAGCGGCGGGGATCGGTTGGAACGGCGTCTCCCGGTCGGTCCGCGCGGGATCGCGCAATGCGGCGCGGCCCACCTTGATCGAGTAGAACAGCACGCTCAGCACCACCAGCAGGAACAGCACGGTGAGGGCGCTGTTGGTCCAGGCGTTGAAGATCACGTGCTGCATCTGTTCGGCATCCTTGGCCGGCGCCAGCACCTGGCCGGAAGCCAGGGCGTCGCTGTACTTGCGGGCCAGGGCGAGGAAGCCCACCGCCGGGTTCGGGTCGAACAGTTTGATCAGGCCGGCGGCCGTGGTGCAGACCAGCAGCCAGGCGGCCGGAACGATCGTCACCCAGGCGTAGCGCTGACGCTTCATCTTGATCAGCACCACGGTGGCGAGCATCAGCGCGATGCCGGCGAGCATCTGGTTGGAGATACCGAACAACGGCCACAAGGTGTTGATGCCCCCAAGGGGATCGACCACGCCTTGGTACAGCAGCCAGCCCCACAGTGCCACGCAGCCCAGGGTGCCGATCAGGTTGGCGATCCAGGAATCGGTTCGCTTGAGGGCCGGCACGAAGTTGCCGAGCAGGTCCTGCAACATGAAACGCCCGGCGCGGGTACCCGCGTCCACCGCGGTGAGGATGAACAGGGCCTCGAAGAGGATCGCGAAGTGATACCAGAAGGCCATGGTGTTCTCCCCCGGCAGCACGCTGTGGAGGATCTGCGCGATGCCCACAGCCAGGGTCGGCGCGCCGCCGGCGCGGGCCAGCAGAGTGGTCTCGCCGATGTCGCGGGCGGTGCTTTCCAGCACCTCCGGGGTGATGGCGAAGCCCCAGCCGCTGATGGTGCTGGCCACCGCCTGGACATCCGCGCCCACCGCCGCCGGCGGGCTGTTCATGGCGAAGTACACGCCCGGCTCGATCACCGAGGCGGCCACCATCGCCATGATCGCGACGAAGGATTCCATCAGCATGCCGCCGTAACCGATGTAGCGGGCGTGAGCCTCGTTGGCCAGCAGCTTGGGCGTGGTGCCCGAGGAGATCAGCGCATGGAAGCCGGACACCGCGCCGCAGGCGATGGTGATGAACAGGAACGGGAACAGGCCGCCCTTCCACACCGGGCCGGTGCCGTCGACGAACTGGGTCAGGGCCGGCATCTTCAGCTCGGGCATGACGATCAGGATGCCAATGGCCAGGGCGATGATGGTGCCGATCTTGAGGAAGGTGGACAGGTAGTCCCGGGGCGCCAGCAGCAGCCAGACCGGCAGCACCGAGGCCACCGCGCCATAGCCGATCAGCATCCAGGTGATCTCGACGCCGCTGAAGGTGAAGCGCGGGGCCCACTCGGGGCTCGCCGCCACCTGGCCGCCGAGCCAGATTGAGCCCAGCAGCAGGAGCAGGCCGACCACCGAAATCTCGCCGATCCGGCCAGGACGGATATAGCGCATGTACACGCCCATCAGCATGGCGATGGGGATGGTGGCGAGCACCGTGAACATGCCCCAGGGGCTGGATGCGAGGGCCTTCACCACGATCAGCGCCAGCACGGCGAGGATGATGATCATGATCAGGAAGGCGCCGAACAACGCGATGGTGCCGGGAACCTGGCCCATCTCCTCGCGCACCAGTTCGCCGAGGGAGCGGCCGTTGCGCCGGCTGGAAATGAACAGCACCATGAAGTCCTGCACCGCCCCGGCCAGCACCACCCCGGCGATCAGCCAGAGCGTACCGGGCAGGTAACCCATCTGCGCGGCGAGCACCGGGCCGACCAGCGGACCGGCCCCGGCGATGGCGGCGAAGTGGTGACCGAAGAGAATGTGTTTGTTGGTCGGCACATAGTCCAGACCGTCGTTGTTGAGCACCGCCGGCGTGGCCCGCGACGGGTCCAGTTGCATGACGCGGTTGGCGATGAACAGGCTGTAGTAGCGGTAGGCGACGAGATAGAGGGCGACCGCCGCGACCACGATCCACAAGGCATTGATAGCTTCGCCCCGGCGCAACGCCACCACCCCCAGGGCGCAAGCCCCGATGATGGCCAACGCGGCCCAAGGCAAGTGGCGCAGCAGGCTATTGTTATGATTCATCACGAACTCCCCGGAATGGAAGGATAGGCTGCGGCCTCAGTCTACCGCGTCCTGTCGCGGGCGCTATCCCCACCTGGGTCGACGGCCAAGGGCCGCGCCAACGAAAAAGCCGGGCCTGGGCCCGGCTTTTTCGTTGCGACGAGGCGATCAGGCCTGTTTGGCGTAGCGCGACAGTTGCTGATCCTGGCTCATTACGTTCAGGGTGGCGGCCAGCACCTGGTCACCGGTCACGTCCGGCGCGCTGAAGATGACGCCGAAGTTCTGCTGAGCGACTTGCGCGAAGTGAGCGCGGTCGCCTTGCTCGATCCCCAGCAGGGTGGCGTAGGCGTCCAGCGCCTCGCCGCGGCCCTGGGCCATGTCTTCGGCGATATTGTCCAGCATGCCGTTCATGGCCAGCATGGAGCGACCGTTGTAGCCCAGGCGGCCATTGGTGTCGCAGCCGTTGGTGCCGGAAGTCATGCCGAAGGTGGCGTTGCCGGAGGTACCGTTGGTGGTGGTGGCCAGAATGTGGGGGGCCAGGCCACGTTGGCCTTCGAACAGCATGTTGCCCCAACCACAGCCGTTACCGCCGGCGGCGTCGGCATGGGCGGCGACGCTGGCCACGCTCAGGAGGCCCGCGAACAGCGCTTTACTCAGCAGTTTGTCCATTTTCATACTCCACTCATTGGAAGAATTATTGCTGCCACTGGAGCTTTAGCGATGGTCACCGAACTGTCAATGCGGCCGGCGCTCTGCCCGCCGCTGGCGCCACGCTGTCCTAGCTCCCCCGCGCCACCCGCTCCCGAAGGAGCGAAGCGTTGCGGGTGCGCATTCTCTCACGTGCCCCTCCGCTCGGCACCACTGGCAGCCCTTAGAGCGGCCCACCTTCGGGACGTTCCGCCTATCGCTCGCGCCACGGCGCGGCACCGCCCTCGTCGTAGCGCAACGTCATCCGGGCCGACGCCCCGCGATGTGTCCGGCTCAGCTTTGGCTATAGTGGGTGGATCAGCACAGGAGTGATCCGCGATGAGTCAAATCACCCACGAGCGTCGCCGCTTCCACCGCTTCGCCTTCGATGCGGACACGCAGCTCCGGCAGGGCGACAGGAACTGGACGGTAGAGCTACACGATCTGTCCCTCAAGGGGTTGCTGGTCCGGCGGCCGGCCGATTGGGACGCCGACGAAGACCAGCCGTTCGAGGCGCGGATCATTCTGAACGCGGACACGGTGGTAACCCTGGAGGTCGCCCTGACCCGCCGCCAGGCCGATCAACTGGTGTTCGTCTGCCAACACATCGACCTGGACTCCATCAGCCACCTGCGGCGACTGGTGGAACTCAACCTGGGAGACGAGGCGCTGCTGGAACGCGAGCTGGCGGCGCTGGGCGGCGAGTGACCGCCCCGCCCGCCATCAGCCGAACAGGGCGTCCAGCGCCTGGTCTAGGCGCGTCACCGCGATGACCTGAATCCCCGCCGGTGCTTCCTTGGGCGCGTTACCCTTGGGCACGATGGCCCGCTTGAAACCGTGCTTGGCGGCTTCCTTCAACCGCTCCTGGCCGCTGGGCACCGGCCGGATCTCCCCCGACAAGCCGATTTCGCCAAAAACCAGCAGGTCATGCTCCAGCGGCCGATTGCGCAGGCTGGAGATCACCGCCGCCATCAGGGCGAGGTCCGAAGCGGTTTCCAGCACCTTCACCCCCCCCACCACGTTGAGGAACACGTCCTGGTCGTAAGTGGGGATGCCGCCGTGACGGTGGAGGACCGCCAGCAGCATGGCCAGACGGTTCTGGTCGAGACCGAGGGTAACCCGGCGCGGGTTGGCCAGGTGGCTGGTATCCACCAGGGCCTGCACCTCGACCAGCATCGGTCGCGAACCCTCCCAGGTGGCCATCACCACGCTGCCGGACACCGCCTCCTGGGCCCGGGTGAGGAAGATCGCCGAGGGGTTGGACACTTCCTTGAGGCCCTTGTCGGTCATGCCGAACACGCCCAGCTCGTTGACCGCGCCGAAGCGGTTCTTCACCGCCCGCAGCAGGCGCAGCCGGCCATCGGGCTCGCCCTCGAAATACAGCACGGTATCCACCATGTGCTCCAACACACGCGGGCCGGCCAGGGCGCCCTCCTTGGTGACATGGCCGACGAGGAACACCGCCGTGCCGGTCTGCTTGGCGAAGCGCACCAGCAGCGCGGCGCTCTCGCGGACTTGGGCGACACCACCGGGAGCCGATTGCAATTGCTCGGTATAGATGGTCTGGATCGAGTCGATGACCATCACCTTGGGCTGCTCCTGGCGAGCGGTGGCGATGATGCTTTCGATGCAGGTCTCGGTCATGACCTTGAGCCGGTCCTGGGGCAGGTCCAGGCGCCGGGCGCGCATCGCCACCTGCTGCTGGGACTCCTCGCCGGTGACGTAGAGCGCGGGGAATCGCTGGGCGATGTTGCACAGGGTCTGCAACAGGATGGTCGACTTGCCGATGCCGGGGTCGCCGCCGATGAGCACCACCGAGCCATCCACCAGGCCGCCGCCGAGTACCCGGTCCAGTTCGGTGGAAGCGGTGGAGAAGCGCGGGGTTTCCTCGATGCTGACTTCCGCCAGGGTTTTCACCTGGGCTTGCTGGCCGGCCCAGCCGGCGCGTCCCGAGGCGCCGGCCGGCGCTCCCTCCACCACGGTTTCCACCAGGGTGTTCCAGGCGCCGCACTCGGCGCACTGCCCGGCCCACTTGGGATAGGTGGCGCCGCACTCGGTACAGCCATACATGCGCTTGGCCTTGGCCATGGCCTCTCCCCTCGATAGAAAGACGCCATGATACAGCCTGGGTCGCCCTTCGATGGCAGCGACGCGGCGCGCCCGACCGCGACGCGCAAAGCCGAAGGGCACGGGGTGGATCAGCCGCGGCAGCCGCCTCCGCAGCCGCAGCACTGGCCGACGGATTTCTTCAGTTGCCGCGCCACTTGGTCCTTGAGGGCCACGCGCTGCTGCTTGAGAACGCTCAATGCCTCGTCGTTGAGGGTTTCCACGCCATCCTCGATGCGGCAGATGCGCTTGTCCAAGGCCTCGTATTCCTCGGCGAGCCGAGCGAAGCCGGCGTCGCCCTGGCGCAGGGCGTGCAGCTCGGCGCGCAGTTCGGGGAAATCCTGGACCAGCGGATGGTGTTCGACATGCATGAGGGCGATTCCTTGGAAAGGGGGGGTTGCTCGCAGCCTAGCGAGGCCCTCGGCGAGGGCCATTGATCCGGATCAACCCGCCTCGATCCTCGGGCGCTCGTGTCGTCGGCGGTCATGCCGGCCCTCGGCCATGAACCGGAGCGAACGGGCAAAACTTACGGGTGCCCCCGCAGGTCTCTGTGGGTAGGGCGCGGCGCTCCGAGTGGCTCGCCCCTTCGAACTCACTGGAGTCTCGCCATGGCCGACCGCCCCTCCTGCTCCGCCTGCCGCGACCTGGGCGACGACGATTTCGCCCTGAGCATGGCCTTCCAACCCATTGTCGATGTCCGCCAGGGCACCGTGTTCGCCCACGAAGCGCTGGTGCGCGGCATCGCCGGGGAAAGCGCGGCCAGCCAGTTGGAGCGCGTCGACGACGCCAGCCGCTACCGGTTCGACCAGCGCTGCCGGGTGAAGGCGGTGGAATGGGGCGCGCGCCTGAAGGTACCCGCGCGGTTGTCCATCAATTTCATGCCCAATGCGGTCTACCGCCCGGAAACCTGCATTCGCGCCACCCTGGAGGCCGCGCAACAGGCGCGCTTTCCCCTGGAGCGGATCATTTTCGAGGTGACCGAACAGGAGCAGGTCCTCGACCTGGACCACCTGTGCGGCATCCTCCACGCCTATCGCGCCCAGGGGTTCCTGACGGCCATCGACGACTTCGGCGCCGGGTTCGCCGGACTCAACCTGCTGGCCGATTTCCAGCCCGACCTGCTCAAGCTGGACATGGCGCTAGTGCGCGGGATCGACTGCGACAACGTGCGCCAAGTGCTGGTGGACGCTACCCTGACGATGTGCCGGCGGCTGGGTATCGCGGTGATCGCCGAAGGCGTCGAAACCCGCGCCGAGTACGACACCCTGAGAGCCATGGGCATCGAGCTGTTCCAGGGTTACCTGTTCGCCCGCCCGATGTTCCAGGGCCTGCCGGAAGTCGCCTACCCGGCGTGAACGCCACGGCCCCGACAGGGGTCCGAACCACTGGTCGCCATCACGAAGCGGCCGCCACCGAGAACGCAGCAAGGGGGATTCCAGACAGATGAGCGTCATCAGCGAGTTCAAGGCATTCGCCGTCAAGGGCAACGTCGTCGACATGGCGGTCGGTATCATCATCGGCGCCGCCTTCGGCAAGATCGTCTCGTCCTTCGTCGGCGATGTGATCATGCCGCCTTTGGGGCTGCTGATCGGCGGGGTGGACTTCAGCGACCTGGCCATCGTGCTCAAGCAGGCCCAGGGCGACGCGCCGGCGGTGGTGCTGGCCTACGGCAAGTTCATCCAGACGGTCGTGGATTTCCTGATCATTTCCTTCGCCATCTTCCTCGGCGTGAAGATCATCAACCGGCTGCGCCATAGCCACCCGGCGGCCACCGCGCCGACCAAGGACCAAGTCCTGCTGAGCGAAATCCGCGACCTGCTCAAGCAGCAAGTCGAGCAGGAAAAGTCCACGTCGCCGACCGACCGGACCTGACGCGCCGTTCCGCGCGGGCCACGCCCCGCGCCCCTCACCAATAGGTCTCCACCGCCACCTGGCCGGGCCGCCGGCTCAGGGACAACTGGAGATCGCGGGCCTTCAGCAGGGCCCGGGTATCCTCGATCATCTGGGGGTTGCCGCACAGCATCAGGCGCGAATGGGCGGGCTCCAGGGCCTGGCCGGCGGCGCGCTCCAGCTCGCCGCGCTCGATCAGCGTGGTGATCCGCCCGTGCAGCGCTCCGGGATGCGTCTCGCGAGTTACTACCGGGATGAAGCGCAGCTTGTGGGCGTGCTCCCGCAGGTACTCGCGCCGGCCGAGCCCCTCGATCAGTTCCCCATAGGCCAGCTCCCGGGCCTCGCGCACGCTATAGACCAGAAAGATGCGCTCGAAGCGCTCCCAAGCCTCGAAATCCTGCAGGATCGACAGGAACGGCGCGACGCCGGTGCCGGTGGCCAGCAGCCACAGGTCCCGGCCATCGACGAAACGGTCGAGGGTGAGGTAGCCGAACGCCTGACGGTCCACCAGCAATTCGTCGCCGGCCCGCAGGCGCGACAATTCGCGGGTGAATTCGCCGCCGGGCACCACGATGGAGAAGAACTCCAGCACGTCGTCGTGGGGCGCCGAAACCATGGAATAGGCGCGCCAGACCGTGCCGCCGTCCGCCTTGGTCACTCCCAGCCGGGCGAATTGCCCAGCCCGGAAGCGGAAGCCGGGATCGCGGGTGACGCGCAGGGTGAACAGGCTGGGAGTCAGGGTATTCACGTCGAGCAGGGTCTGCCGGGTGAACTTCTCGTCGCTGGCGGTCATACTGGCGTTCCTGGTGCGAGGGCGCATGCCGCGCCTTGAAGTGAAGCGCCAGTCTCGCGTAAACCTCGCCGGATAAACACCACCAGTTCACATGCCTATTCTGACCACCCCGCTGGCCGCCCTCGATCTTGTCCGCTACCCCGAGCGGCCGGACGAGCCGTTGCAAGCCTTCGACGCCGCCGACGAGTACCTGCTGACCCACCTGCACGGGCAGGGCCTGTCCCCCACCGAACGGGTGCTGGTGCTCAACGATGCGTTCGGCGCCCTGGCCCTGAGTCTGGCCGGTCATGCCGAGGTGACCAGCAGCGGCGACTCCCACCTGGCCTGCCTCGCGTTGCAACGCAACCAGGCGCGCAACGGCCTCGCCGAGGCGCCTCGGTTCGTACCGGCCAGCGAGGTGCCGGAAGGGCCGTTCGACACCGTGCTGATCCGCATCCCGAAGACCCTGGCGTTGCTGGAGGAACAACTGATCCGTCTGCGCGGACGCCTGGCGACGGGCGCCCGGGTGATCGCCGCCGGCATGCTCAAGCACCTGCCACGGGCGGCCGGGGACCTGCTGGAGCGCCACATCGGCCCGGTGCAGGCGAGCCTGGCGGTGAAGAAGGCCCGCCTGCTGACCGCGACGCCGGAGGCGCGCCCGCCCTGCCCCTCGCCCTACCCGACCCGCTACCGCCTGGACGAACCGCCCCTGGCGTTGGTGAACCACGCCAACCTGTTCTGCCGCGAGGGCCTGGACATCGGCACCCGGGCGTTCCTGCCGTTCCTGCCCCGGGACAAGGGGCCTCGCCGGGTGGCGGATCTGGGCTGCGGCAACGGCGTGCTTGGCCTCGTCCATGCCTGGCGCAACCCCCAGGCCGAACTGACCCTGGTGGACGAGTCCTACATGGCGGTGCAGTCGGCCCGGGCCAACTGGCGCGCCCACTTCGGCGAGCGCCCGGCGGACATCCGCGTCGACGACGGCCTGGCCTCGCAACCGGCCGGCACCCTGGACCTGGTGCTGTGCAACCCGCCGTTCCACCAGCAGCAGGTGGTCGGCGACGCCCTCGCCTGGCGCATGTTCCTCCAGGCCCGCGCGGCGCTGGACGTGGGGGGCGAGCTGTGGATCGTCGGCAACCGGCACCTGGGCTACCACGCCAAGCTCAAGCGGCTGTTCGGCTCCGTCGAGCAGGTAGGCGCCACGCCCAAGTTCGTCGTCCTGCGCGCCCTTCGCCGCGCCTGAGCCGCCCCGCCGGGCGCGCCGGCCTTTCCCGGGTCGACGCGCCCGGCGCATCGGTTGAACTCCTTCCGCGTGCCCACGGCCCAACGGCAGAGACGCCGCTTGGCCCGTGCGACAATTCGTCCGCTGTTCCCGGCCAACCGGCGCGCCTCATGATTGATCCACATCAATACGCACCGGGGAAATTCCTATGTTCGGCCTGGACGCCTTGCATCTCGCGCGAATCCAGTTCGCCTTCACGGTCTCCTTCCACATCATCTTCCCCGCCATCAGCATCGGCATGGCTAGCTACCTGGCGGTCCTGGAGGGGCTGTGGCTGAAGACGCGCAAGCCGGTCTACTACGACCTGTACCGTTTCTGGTTGCAGATCTTCGCCGTGACCTTCGGCATGGGCGTGGTCTCGGGCGTGGTGATGAGCTACCAGTTCGGCACCAACTGGAGCGAACTCTCGTCCCGCGCCGGCAGCATCATGGGGCCGTTGCTCACCTACGAGGTGCTCACCGCGTTCTTCCTGGAGGCGGGCTTCCTCGGGATCATGCTGTTCGGCCTGAACAAGGTGGGCAAGGGGTTGCACTTCTTCGCCACGCTGATGGTGGCCATCGGCACGCTGATCTCCACCTTCTGGATCCTGTCCTCCAATAGCTGGATGCACACGCCCCAGGGCCACACCCTGGTCGACGGGGTGTTCCACCCGGACAGCTGGTTCGAAATCGTCTTCAACCCCTCCTTCCCCTACCGCCTGGCCCACATGGCCATCGCCGCGTTCCTCAGCACCGCGTTCATCGTCGGGGCCACCGGGGCCTGGCACCTGCTCAAGGGCCGGCGCGACGCCTCGACCCGGGTGATGTTTTCCATGGCGCTGTGGATGGCCCTGCTGGTGGCGCCGATCCAGGCGGTGGTCGGCGACATGCATGGCCTGAACACCCTGCGGCACCAGCCGGCGAAGATCGCCGCCATCGAGGGCCATTGGGAGACCGAGCGCGGCGTCCCGCTGCTGTTGTTCGGTATCCCCGACATGGACGCCGAGACCACCCACTACGCCGTGGGCATTCCCAAGCTGGGCAGCCTGATCCTGGCCCACGACCTCGACGGCGAGATCAAGGGCCTCAAGGAATGGGCGAAGGAAGACCGCCCCAACTCCCTGATCATCTTCTGGAGCTTCCGGGTGATGGTGGGCCTGGGCCTGCTGATGATCGCCTGCGGGATGATCAGCCTGTACCTGCGCTGGCGCGGCCAGCTCTACGAAACCCGATTCTTCCATCGGCTGATGCTGGTCATGGGGCCCAGCGGCCTGGTGGCGCTGCTGGCCGGCTGGATCACCACCGAGGTGGGCCGCCAGCCCTGGGTGGTCTATGGCCTGCTGCGCACGGCGGACGCGGTCTCCCGGCATGACGTGGGGCAGATGAGCCTCAGTCTGGGCCTGTTCGTCGCGGTGTACTTCGCGGTGTTCGGCGTGGGCATCACCTACCTGCTGCGGATGATGCGCAAGGGCCCGGTGCGCCTGGCCGAGGCGCGCCAGGCCGGCCCCGACGGCGGGCCCGGGCACAAGCGGACCCCGGCGCGGCCGCTGTCCGCGGCGGCGGACGACGTGGAGGACGGTCCGGGCAGCGCACCCCAGGACCGGCCGCTACAGGGGCAACGCGACGAGGAGCACGGCGATGACCATTGATCTTCCGTTGATCTGGACCGCCATCATCGGCTTCGGCATCTTCATGTACGTAGTGATGGATGGCTTCGACTTGGGTATCGGCATCCTCTTCCCGTTCATCCGCGACCACGAAGAGCGGGACGTGATGATGAACAGCGTGGCGCCGATCTGGGACGGCAACGAAACGTGGCTGGTCCTGGGGGGCGCGGGGCTGTTCGCCGCCTTCCCGGTGGCCTACTCGGTGGTGCTCAGCGCGCTCTACCTGCCCTTGGTGCTGATGCTGATCGCCCTGATCTTCCGGGGCGTGGCCTTCGAGTTCCGCTTCAAGGCCAAGCGCACCCGCTACGTCTGGGACGCGGCGTTCATCGGCGGCTCCATCGTCGCCACCTTCGCCCAGGGCGTGGTACTGGGAGCGTTCATCGACGGTATCCCGGTGGCGCACCGCGCCTATGCCGGCGGGCCGTTCGACTGGCTGGCGCCGTTCCCGCTGTTCTGCGGGGCGGCGCTGCTGTGCGGCTATGCGTTGCTGGGCTGCACTTGGCTGATCATGAAGACCGAGGGCCGGCTGCAACGACACATGTACCGGCTGGTGGTGCCGCTGACCGGCCTGCTGCTGGTGTGCATCGCCATCGTCAGCCTGTGGACGCCACTGGCCCACGAGGCCATCGCCCAGCGCTGGTTCACCCTGCCCAACCTCTTCTACTTCCTGCCGGTGCCGACCCTGGTGGCGGTCGCCGCGCTCGGCCTGGTACGAGCGGTGGCGATCCATGCCGACCGCCAGCCCTTCCTGCTCACCCTGGGGCTGATGGCCTTGTCCTACGTCGGGCTGGCCATCAGCATCTGGCCGAACATCGTGCCGCCGTCCCTGAGCATCTGGGAAGCCTCGGCACCGGAAAAAAGCCAGGCGTTCACCTTGGTGGGCGTGACGATCATGGTGCCGATCATCCTGATCTACACCGCGTACAGCTATTACGTGTTCCGCGGCAAGATCAAGCTGGGCGAGGGCTACCACTGATGCGGCCGGTATGGCGGCGTCTGGGGTGGTTCGTCGGCCTGTGGCTGGCCGGCGTGCTGGCGGTGGCGGCTTTGGCCTACCTGATCCGCCTGGGCATGGGGCTCTACTGAAGCGGTGTCAGCGGGCCGCCAAGTCGGCGGCCCGGTCCACGTCCCGCACCACACCTGGGTCGTCCACCGGCATCGCCAGGCAAGCGTTCGGATAGGCCCGCAGCACGTCGCGGGCGCCGCTGTCGCCTCGCAGCGTCTCCAGGTCCGGCCAGAAGTCCCGACCGAACAGCACGGGGTGGCCCCGCTCGCCCCAGTAGCGAGGGAACACGATCCGCGCCTCCTCCGCCAGGGCGACCAACCGGGCCAGGGTATCCTCGGCGATCCAGGGCATGTCCCCCAGCAATACCGCCAGGGCCCGCCCCGGCGCGCCGGCCAGGGCGCGAGCGCCTGTCGCCAGGCTGTGCCCCATGCCCAGGTCCGCCTCGGCGCACTGCACGACTCGAACCTGCTCGGGCACGCCCAGCGCCCGGGGATCGTCCCCAGGCCTCAGCACCACGCTCACCCCGGCGAAGCACCGGGTCGCCCGCGCCAGGCTGGCGGCCAGCAGCGGCGTGCCGTCGGGCAGCCGCGCCCGGCGCTTGTCGGCGCCGAAGCGCCGGCCAACGCCGGCGGCGAGCACCAGGGCTTGTACGGGAGGCAGGGGGCGGGATAGATGCAAGGACATCGTCGCGATCAGAAGGGATTTCCCCATAGACCGCCACGGACCGGATTCGCGCCAGCGAATCGCCGGCACGGGCGGAAGGCGAAGGCGTATCCCCGCTCGCCGTACGGCAAGCGCGCCGGGCAGACGCGCGAGCCGGGGCACGCGCGTTCCGCCGTCGTCAGACCGCGTGGCGTTGCAGGTTGGCCATCATTTCCTTGAGCGCTTCCATGTTGTCCGCCGGGTGGGCGGCGCCGTGGAAGTCGCCGATGGTCCGCCAGTGGGCGGCCACGTCCTCGGGGGTGAAGCCTTCGCGGGGATCGAAGCCGACGCCCAGGCTGCGCTCCCAGCGCACCTTGCCGATCCAGCCGCCGCCCACCTCGTAGAGGCCGGCGGTGTCCTGGCAGGCGGCGCTGCCCAGGTACACCACCAGGGGGCTCACCAGTTCCGGCTTGAGCTGGTCGAACACCTGGGCCGGGATCAGCCCCTCGGTCATCCGCGTGCCGCCGGTGGGGGCGATGGCGTTGACCAGGATGTCGTTCTTGCGCCCCTCCAGGGCCAGGGTGCGGGTCAAGCCGTAGAGACCGAGCTTGGCCATGCCGTAGTTGCTCTGGCCGAAGTTGCCGTAGATGCCCGAGGTGGACGAAGTGAAGATCACCCGCCCGTAGTTCTGCTCCCGCAGGTGCGGCCAGGCGGCCCGGGTGACCTTGTAGGCGCCCTCGACATGGACCCGGTACACCAGGTCCCAGTCGGCATCCTCCATCTTGTGAAAGGTCTTGTCCCGCAGGATGCCGGCGTTGTTCACCACCACGTCGACCCGGCCGAAGGCGTCCAGGGCGGCCTGGACGATCTTCTCGCCGTCGGTCACCGAATCGTGGCTGGCCACGGCGGTGCCGCCGGCCTCGCGGATTTCCGCCACCACCTTGTCCGCCGCCGAGGCATTGGCGCCCTCGCCGTGGGTGCTGCCACCCAGGTCGTTGACCACCACCCGCGCGCCGTGGCGGGCGAACAGCAGCGCATGGGCGCGCCCGAGGCCACCTCCGGCTCCGGTGACGATCACGACTTGGTCTTCGAAACGCACGGCATCGCTCATGGCGGCACTCTCCTGGCAGGCGATAGGGAGCCCGAGTGTCCCGCAGCGTCGGGCGAGGCCACAACGAAGGCGGCCTCGCTGAATACCGTCCGATAACTGCCCCGACCGCGAGGCGCCCGCGCCTAGTCGGCGTAGCCCGGATTCTGCCGGTCCAGCTTGCGCAGCAGCGCCGGCCAGGCCAGCGCGCCGCCCATGCCCTGGGGCGTGCCCATCACCCCGGCGATCATCCCCCGGGCGCCGTCGAGGATCGCCTGAGGGATCGGAATCAGTTCGCCGCCGCCTTGGGCCAGCACCTGGACCTCGCAGGCGCGCTGCAGGATGAACATCATCAGGAAGGCATCGGCGATGCCGCCGGCGGCGGTGAGCAGGCCGTGGTTGGGCAGGATCATGAAGTGCTTGTCCCCCAGGTCCCGTTGCAGGCGCGCTTTCTCCTCCACGTTCAGCGCCACCCCTTCGTAGCCGTGGTAGGCCAGGCTGGAGAGCACGAACAGCGACTGCTGGGAGAGCGGCAGCAGGCCCTGCTTCTGGGCCGAAACGGCGATGCCGGCCGCGGTGTGGATGTGCAGCACGCAGGCGACGTCGGGGCGCGCCTCGTGCACGGCGCTGTGGATGGTGTAGCCGGCGGGGTTGATCTCGTAGGGGCTGTCCATGCGCTTGACCCCCTCCAGGTCCACCTTCACCAGGCTGGAGGCGGTGATTTCCTCGAACATCAGCCCATAAGGGTTGATGAGGAAGTCTTCGGTGCCCGGCACCTTGGCCGAGATGTGGGTGAAGATCAGGTCGTCCCAGCCATACAGGGCGATCAGGCGGTAGCAGGCGGCGAGGTCGACGCGGGCGCGCCACTCCTCGGCGGACACCTGGCGTTTCACGGCGAGCGGATCGGTCATGGGGCCTCCGGGGCCTGTTGTCGTTGTGCCCCGGAGTCTAGCCGGCCGCCCCGGCCGGTGGAGTCGCCCTGGCAGCCAGGCTGATGACCCAGCGGGTCACGCCCTCACAGCCAGTGCACCAGCAGGGGCGCGGCGAACAGGTTGAGCAGCCCCATCAGCACCATCACCAAGCCGGCCACGGTGCCCTCCTCGCCCCCCACCTCGTGGGCCCGGGCGACACCCGCGCCATGGGCGCCGACCCCGAAGAGCGCGCCCCGCGCCAGGCTGCTGCGCAGCGGCAGGTATTTCAGTAGCAGGCCGCCGGCGAGGGCGCCGAATACCCCGGTGAGCATCACGAACACCGCCGTCAGCTCGGGCACGCCGCCCAGGTCCCGGGCCACCGGCATGGCGAACGGCGTGGTGATGGAGCGCGGCAGCAACGAGCGGCTGACCGTGCCATCCAGGGACAAGGCGCTGGCCAGCCACCAGGAACTGCCGATCGCCACGGCGCTCCCGGCCAGCATGCCCAGCAGCAGCGCCGGCCAATGGCGGGCGAGCAAGGCGCGTTGCTGCCAGATCGGCACGGCGAACGCCACCGTTGCCGGGCCCAGCAGGAGCATCAGCAGGTGGGTGTTGCTGGCGTATTCGGCGTAGCCGGTGTGCAACGGCACCGCCACCGCCAGCAGCAACGCCGGCACCAGGAGCAGTGGCGACAGCAGGTAACGCCCGCTGCGCCGGTACAGCCAGCGGCTGAACAAGTAGCCCCCCAGGGTCAGGGCCAGCCAGAACAGTGGCATCGGCTCAAGATTCATGGCGGAGCCTCCAACGGCACACCGCCTCCACGGTCAGCGCGGTGGCGAGCATCACCAGCAGCGTCGAGCAGCCGATCACCAGCAGGATGCGCCAGCCCTCGGTGCGCAGCAGCGCGCCATAGTCCAAGAGACTCATCAGTGCCGGAATGAAGAACAGCAGCATTTCCGCCATCAGCAGGCCGGCTCCCAGTTGCAGGGTCTCCGGCCGCACCTGGCCACTGGCGAAGGCCGCCAGTAACAGCCCCAGGCCCACCACGCCGCCGGGCAGCGGCCAATGCAGCCAGACCGCCACTTCGCAGCCCAGGGCATACAGGCCGAGCAATGCGGCCAGCTCGGCGCAGAGACGGCAGAAACGACGCAAACGGACTCGGTTCATCGCGATCACCTTCGGCAACGGCCGTGGCAGAGGCTTGCAGTTTACGAGCGGCCCTGCTATCCCAAAAGCGAATCGTTGGACTGGATGACATTCCCAACTGGAATCGAGAGACTCATGGAATTCAAGCAATTGCGCAGCTTCGTCGAAGTGGTGCGCCAGGGCGGTTTCACCCAGGCCGCCCGGGTACTGCATGCCAGCCAATCGGCCATCAGCAAGCAGGTGGCGCACTTGGAGCGCAGCCTCGGGGTGCCGGTGCTGGAGCGACTGGGGCCTCAGGTGCGGCTGACCGATGCCGGCCAAGTGGTGCTGCGCCACGCCGAGGCCCTGCTGCGGGTACGCCAGGAATTGCACGCCGAGCTGGACGACCTGGGCCGCCTGGCCCGGGGCGAGCTGCGCCTGGGCTTGCCGATGCTGGGCAGCGACGCGCTATTCGCCGCGCCGTTCGCCGAATACCGGCGTCGCTATCCCCAGGTCTCGGTGCAGTTGATCGAGGGCGGCAGCAAGTACATCGAGCAATGGGTGCTGAGCGGCGAGGTGGAATTGGGCGCCGGCCTGCAGCCGGACGATCCGCAGTTCGACTGGCAGCCGTTCTGCAACGAGCCGCTGGATATCTTGCTGCCGGCCGACCATCCCCTGGCCGGGGCCGGCGAGCTGCCGCTGACGAGCCTGGCCGATACGCCGTTTCTGCTCTACCAGCAGAGCTTCACTCTCAACGACCGCCTGCTGCGGGCCTGCCGGGAGGCCGGCTTCGCGCCTCTGGAAGGGGGCCGCAGCGGCCAGGCGGACTTTCTCGTGGCGCTGGTGGCGGCTGGCCAGGGCGTGGTGCTGTTGCCGCGCCTGGTGGCGCGCACCCTGGAGCGCCCAGGCGTGGTGCGCCTGACCTTGCGGGAGCCGGACCTGCGCTGGGATATCGCCTTCATCTGGCGCCGCGACGCCTACCTCTCCCGCGCCGCCCGCGCCTGGCTGGAGCTGCTGCGGGAATTCCCGTTGCCGCGCCTCGACGAGTGAGATCGGCGCGCCTCAGGCGCGCAGCCGCTCGATCAAGGCGGCCAGCCAGGGTTCGGCGTCGGTGTCCGGGGTCACGGTCTCGCTGGCGTCCAGACGCAGCATCGGCGCCGCCTCGCGCAGGCCCAGCTCGGCGAACAGCTCGCGCATCTGCTCGCCGCCGCCGCAGAAGGTATCGCCGTAGCTGGAATCGCCCAGGGCGATCACCGCTCCCGGCCGGCCCCGCCAGTCCGGCAGGCGGTCGCGCAGGGCGTGGTACAGCGGCTGCAGGTTGTCCGGCAACTCGCCCATGCCGGTGGTGGAAGTCACCGCCAGCAACGCATCGGGGTCGAAGGCCAGCAGCCCGTCGAGGTCGAGGCGCGGGTCGTGGCGGGCCTCGAACCCGGCGGCCCGCAACAGGCCCTGGACATGCCGGGCGACCTCCTCGGCGGCGCCGTACACCGAGCCGGACAGGATGGCGATCTTCATCGGAACTCCGCGAACAGGGATGGACCGGCGATTATGCCCCATCCGTCCTCGCCGCCGCCCTCACGCCAGCGGCTGAGCCCGCCGGCACAGGGTATCCAGGGCCGCCACCCAATCCGGATGGGTGTTCAGGCAGGGCACCAGCACCAGCTCGCCGCCGCCGGCCTCGCGGAACTGCTCCGCGCCGCGCTGGCCGATCTCTTCCAGGGTCTCGATGCAATCGGCGACGAAGGCCGGGCACATCACCAGCAGCTTGCCGACGCCCTGGCGGCCCAGTTCGTCGAGGCGCGTCTCGGTGTAGGGCTCGATCCACTTGTCCCGTCCCAGGCGCGACTGAAACGACACCGACCACTGGTCGGGGCGCAGCCCGGCCCGCTCGGCGAAAGCTTCGGCGGTGCGCAGGCACTGGCTGCGATAGCACAGCGCGAGCACTTCGTCGCGCACCCCTCGGCTGTCGAGGGCGCGCAGGTCGTGGCGGACATCGCGCACCAGCTTGCGGATATGCCGCTCCGGCAGGCCATGGAAACTCAGCAGCAGGTGGTCGAAGCCCTGCTCCAGATAGGGCCGGGCACTGGCCACCAGGGCGTCCAGGTATTCCGGCTGGTCGTAGAAAGGCGACACCACGGACAGCCTCATGTCCAGCCGGTGTTCGCGCATGACCTGGCGGACCTTCTCGATGGCGGTGGTGATGGTGCTGTCGGCGAACTGCGGGTAGAGCGGCGCCAGGGTAACCTGGCGGATGCCACGCTTGGCCAGGTCCAGCAACACACGCTCGAAGGACGGCTCCCCATAGCGCATCGCCAGTTCCACCGGCCCCTGCGTCCACTTGGCCTTCATGTCCGCCTGGAGGCGCCGGCTGAGGACGATCAGCGGCGACCCCTCCGGCCACCAGATCGAGGCGTAGGCATGGGCCGATTGGGCGGGCCGGCGCAGCAGGATCAGCGACACCAGCAACCGGCGCAACGGCCAGGGCAGGTCCACCACGTAGGGGTCCATGAGGAACTCGTCGAGGTAGCGGCGCACGTCGGCGACCTCCGTGGAGGCCGGGGAACCCAGGTTGGCCAGCAGCAAAGCGTGTTCGGTCATGGGAGCGTCTCGAGCAGGTCGGCCACGGCCGACTGGAGGGGAACGGGCCCGCGCGCCGGAAACGGCGGCGTTGCGCGGATTGTAGAAAGCGGCGTGGCGTCGCCGGGCATATACCCTGGAAATCTATACAAATAAGAAAATCTGTACAACTTCGCACCGTCAGGGGCCGTGCCGATGGGCTATTCTCGACGGACCGCCGCGTGTCCGCGAGGCAGCCTCGCGTCGGTCGCCCAGGCTAATGAACCGGCGCCCGCGTGGTCCCAACGGTAAGCAGTCGTGTGACGGACCTTCTGTCATCGAGGTAACCCATGAGTACACCCATCGCCATCATCGGAGCCGGCGTGGCGGGCCTGTCCGCCGCCCATGCCTTGCACGCCGCCGGCCTCGATATCCAGTTGTTCGACAAGAGTCGCGGCAGCGGCGGCCGCATGGCCAGCAAGCGCAGCGACGCCGGCGCCCTCGACCTGGGCGCCCAGTATTTCACCGTGCGCGACCGGCGCTTCGCCGAAGTCGTGGCCCACTGGCGCGACCGGGGCTGGGTGGCTCAGTGGTCGCCCAGCCTCTACCACTTCACCCGTGGCCAGCTCAGCCACTCACCCGACGAGCAGGAGCGCTGGGTCGGCGCGCCCCGGATGAGCGCCATCACCCGGGGGCTGCTGGGCGACCTGCCGGCGCGCTTCGACAAGCGCATCACCGAGGTCTTTCGCGGCGAGCGCCACTGGCGCCTGCAAGACGCGGACGGCGAGACCCACGGCCCCTTCAGCCGGGTGCTGATCGCCACGCCGGCGCCCCAGGCCTGCGCCCTGCTCGCCGCCGCGCCGAAGCTCGCCGCCGCCGCCGCGGGCGTGCAGATGGAACCCACCTGGGCGGTCGCCCTGGCCTTCGACGCCCCGCTGGAGACCCGGGTGGAGGGCTGCTTCGTCCAGGAAGGCCCCCTCGACTGGGTGGCGCGCACCCGCAGCAAGCCTGGCCGTGAAAACCAGCCGGAGACCTGGGTGTTGCATGGCAGCAACGCCTGGAGCAAGCAGCATCTCGACCTGCCCCGGGGCGACGTGATCGAACAGCTCCATGGCGCGTTCGCCGAACTCATCGGCTGCGCCGTGCCGGCCCCCACCTTCACCCTCGCCCACCGCTGGCTGTATGCCCGGCCCGCCCAGGGCCACCAGTGGGGCGCCTTGGCCGATGCCGACCTGGGCATCTACGCCTGCGGGGACTGGTGCCTGTCGGGGCGTGTGGAAGGCGCCTGGTTGAGCGGCCAGGAAGCCGCCCGGCGGCTGCTCGAACATCTGCATTGACCCGCGCGGCGCGCATCGATCGGCGCCGCGCCGCGCCGCTCCTCGCCGTTCCGTGCTCCGCTAACCGACTCGAACACGATATCGCCACGCCTCCCGGTCGATACCCGGCGAACCTTCAGCGAACGCCCGGCCGGCCGCCGGGCGCTCAATCGCCTCAGGGCTGGCCTTTGCCGCCGGAAGCCCCGAAGACCTGTCCGGTGACGTAGCTGGCCTCGGTGGACGCCAGCAGCACGTAGAGCGGAGCGATCTCGGCGGGCTGGCCGGGCCGTTGCAAGGGTGTGTCGCCGCCGAATTGCTTGAGGTTCTCCGGGGTCTGTCCGCCGGTCACCTGCAGGGCGGTCCAGAAGGGCCCCGGGGCCACCGCGTTGACGCGAATCCCACGCGCCGCCATCTGCTTGGCGAGCCCCTTGCTGAAGTTGACGATGGCCGCCTTGGTCAGGGCGTAATCCACTAGGTTGATCGAGGGTTCGTAGGCGTTCACCGAGGCGGTGTTGATGATCGCCGCGCCCTCGGGCAGGTGGGGGATGGCCGCCTGGGTGATCCAGAACAGGGCGTAGACATTGGTCTTGAGGGTCCAGTCGAACTGCTCGGTGGTGATGTCGAGGATGGAGTCATGGCTCTGCTGGCGGGCGGCGTTGTTCACCAGGATGTCCAGCCCGCCGAGGCCCTCTACCGCCCGCTTCACCAGGTCGCGGCAGAACCCTTCGTCCCGGATATCCCCAGGGATCGCCACGGCCTTGCGACCCTCCTGGCGAATCAACTCGATCACCTCGCGGGCGTCGGGTTCTTCGTCCGGCAGGTAATTGATGGCCACGTCGGCGCCTTCCCGGGCATAGGCGATGGCGGCGGCGCGGCCGATCCCGGAGTCGCCGCCGGTGATCAGCGCCTTGCGTCCGCTCAGGCGGCCGCTGCCCCGGTAACTCCTCTCGCCATGGTCGGGGCGCGGCTCCATCTTGCCGGCCAGGCCCGGCCAGGGTTGCGTCTGCTCCTTGAAGGGCGGTTTCGGGTACATCGCCTTGGGGTCGCCCAGGGGCGGCGCGGCGGCGCTACTGGCCGGTGGCGCGGAGTCCTGGGCGAAAGCCGGGGCGGCCACGGTGGCGGCCAGGGTGACCGCCGCGCCCTGCATCAGCCGGCGCCGCGAGGAGAAAATGTCGTTCGGATTCATGACGGCTCCTTGTGGAAAGGTAAGGAAGCGGCCGGGAACGAACGCTCAAGCGCCACCGCGTTCCGTCGCGCGCGTGCCCGCCGGGCACGTGCGGGGTAGACGCGCCCGGCGCATCCGCGTTCCCCCCGGCTGACCGGCAGCGCCTTGCGCCTCGCCCAGCCGAACGGGGCTGCCAAACGGCATGTCGCCGACTAGAATGCGCGGCCCTCGGGCGCCGGCTCACCGCGAGCCTGGCGCCTCCTCGCTTTCGCTGGCCGCCTGTCCGCAAGACAGGTCCCCTGACCTGGAGTACCCGATGAACCGCGCCCTTCCCCTGTTCTGCCTCGGCGGCCTGCTGCTCGGCGGCCCGGCCGCCGCCGACCTCATGCAGTGGCAGGACAACAGCCTGACCTACCTGTACGGCAAGAACTACAAGGTCGACCCGGGGATCGAGCAGACCGTCACGTTCGAGCATGCCAGCGGCTGGAGCATCGGCGACCTGTTCCTCTTCGTCGATTCCATCCACTTCAACGGCGGGCGCAACGGCGCGGGCGACAGCCGCACCTTCTACGGCGAGATTACTCCGCGCCTGTCCTTCGGCAAGCTGCTGGACCGGCCGCTGCGCTTCGGCCCGGTGAAGGATGTCCTGCTGGCCGCCACCTACGAGTTCGGCGAAGACGATGTGGACGCCTACCTGCTCGGCCCGGCGGTGGACCTCGACCTGCCCGGTTTCGACTACTTCCAGCTCAACGCCTACTATCGCCGCCCGGACGGCCGCCGCGACGGCCGTGGCGTCTGGCAGATCACCCCGGTCTGGTCCTACACCGTGCCGGTGGGCAATTCCGACCTGCTGGTCGACGGCTACCTGGACTGGGTGGTGGACAACGACGACAGCTACCACGCCAACCTGCACGTCAACCCGCAGATCAAATACGATCTGGGCAAGGCCATGGGCTGGGGCGTCAAGCATTTCTACGTGGGCCTGGAATACGACTACTGGAGCGACAAGTACGGCATCGACGACGACGGCTATGTGGGCCGCGAGCTGCTCGGCGGCACCGACCAGAACACCGCCAGCCTGCTGCTAAAAGTGCATTTCTGACCGACAGGCCCACTTCTTCCCGGCGCCCGTCGCGGTTTGGGCGCTGCGTCGCAGAACCGCCGAGACGCTCCGTTACAGAATCCAGCGGGGCGGCCGCCACGGCGTTCGCGGCGGGCCGCCTCGGGATTCTTCTCAACAGGAGTGAGCCTCATGTCGAACGATCGACCGCACGACCCGTCCCTCGACGAACACCCCCACGCCATCCCCCTGAGCCGCCGGACCCTGGTGAAGGGCATGGGCCTGACCCTCGGCACCGCGCTGCTCGGCCGCGCCGGGGCGAGCCTGGCGGCCAGCGCCGCGCAGACCAACGCTGTGTTCTTCGCGGGCCTGAACCTGTCGGGGCTCGCCTCCAACAGCTACGTGGAAGACGCCAAGCTGCACACCCATTACCGCGCGGCGGAGGATAAGCACATCATCGCCGCCGGCGAATGCCCGTTCTTCCGCCTGACCACCACCGCGGCGCGCTTCACCCCGAGCCAGGGCTATCCCCTTAACGAAAGCTATTGCAAGGAAGTGGAACAGGTCCTCGACACGCTGCATCGCCACGGCAAGAAGGCCATCCTCGAACTGCACGATTACATGCGTCTGCCCCACAAGGTGGCCGAGCTGTACGGCTACAGCCGCAACGCCAACCACGAGGTGCTCGATCCCCAGGGCAACGTGGTCAGCGACCTGACCGCCCAGTCCACCTGGGGCAACGCCTACCGGCTCGACCCTACCCTGAGGTATAGCGGACACTTCGACGCGCGCTACGGCGTGCTGCGCCTGTACGAGTACCGCATCATCGGCACCCCCGGCTGCAAGCTGTACACCCTGGACGGCCTGCCGGACCTGTGGGCACGCCTGCTCAACCGCTTCGGCAACCACCCGGCGATCCTCGGCTGGGGCGTGATGAACGAGCCGTTCACCGGCGACGAGCTGGACATCAATGGCAACCCGTTCGACATGCGCGCCCACTGGCTGGAAACCGCGACCCGCTGCGCGGCGCGGATCCTGCGCCAGGACACCCGGCACAACCTGTTCATCTGCGGCAACGAGTTCGCCAGCGCCCGCCTATGGAAACGCTACTCCATACCGCTGTTCGACATTCCCGATAGCCGGGGGCAGATCATCTACGAAGCCCACAACTACCTGGACAAAAAGGGAGAAGGCGGCGGGAACTGGGAGACCCGCAACGAGACGGTGGCCCCCGACCAGGGCATCCTCATGGTGGAGCCTTTCGTCCAGGCGCTGGCCCAGCATGACAAGCGCGGCTTCCTCGGCGAGCACGGCTACCCGTCGGAGAACCAGAGCGCCTACGTGGCCACGGTCAATATGCTCAAGTACCTGCAGGCCAACCACGTGATGAACGCCCAGTGGTGTTTCGGCCCCGGCTTCCCCGATGGCGATGCCCTGGGCATGTCCAGGGACGACACCGGTCCGGTCGTGTCGGTCAAGGCCAACATCAACGCGATAAAGCCTTTCTTTCCGGTGCGCCTTCCGGACCTCAAGGTACCCCTTTGAGGCGGGCTGGCCCCGGGCGACCGGGGCCGAGCGAGGGGCGAAGTGACCTTGTCGCGTGCGGCGGCGGCCGACAAGGCCGCCCGACGCTCAAGACACTCAGTGGCAGCGGGCGCTGACGCCGCCCTTGTCGGCGACGGTGCACTCGTTGACGTCCTTCGGCAGGCGCATGTTCTGCCGGCCGCCGTCGGCGTAGACGCAGACCAGGTACAGGTCCCGTGGGCTGTCGTGATAGCTGGACAGGTCCCAGGACGCTCCTTCCTCGTTGTCCGGCGCCAGGCTGGCCATTTCCTCCGGCGGCCCGTCGAACACTTCAGCCCCGCTGAGGGCACCGCCGGTGGCGCCCTTCTGCGGGCAGGCGATCTCGGCGTGGGCGCAGCCCGCCAGCAGGCTCAGACCGAGCAGCGCGGCGGCGAACAGTCCGGTTTCATTCGATGACATAGTATTCGTCCCCGTTGTTGATCTTCTTCCCGGCGGGATTGTTGAAGCGGATCGTCCGCTCGCTGACCGCCTTGCGCACGCCATTGGTGATCCACTGGTCCAGCACCACGATGCCGGCGGCGCTCTTGCGGATGAAGATGGCCGCGTGGCTGGTGCCGTCCTTGCGGCTGCCGTAGCGGCCGTCCGGGTCGAAGGTGGCGATGGCCGTGCCGCTGGGCAGGTCCGCGACATCCTTGACCCGCTGGCCACGCTGCCATTTCGCGGTGAGCGGGGCGTTGGCCGCTACCTGCACATAAGGCACGCAGTGACCGGTTCCGATCGATTGGCCGACGTACGACGTCGGGTTTCTAGCCAGATATGCCATTCGTTGAAGTCCTCCACGAGTCGCGCCTGAAGCCGGCGCTGCGTCACCACCGGACGCCTGCGGCGCGCCGGTACCGGGCGCCTATCTTCACCGATTCGAGGCGCGGCGGCGGCGGTCGTTCGGTGGATTTGTGAAACACCGCACTGACGGCGACGACGATCCCCGGCGGGCGCGGTCGTATCTCCATCGCCCTGCTGTCCGGGACCCCGCCATGGCCCACCCCGACCCGCTCGCCGCCCGCCGCCTGGAAACCTTGGAAGCAGACGGCTTCGTGCTGCTCGAAGGGGTGTTCGACGCGGCGACGGTGCGGCGCCTGCGGACCGCCATCGACGCGCTCCATCCCCTGCACTGGGACTACACCGGCCTGGTGGACCATTACAAGTGCGTGTTCAATCGCGACCCGCTGTGGCTGCCGTTCCTCGACCCGCCCGGGGTCATCGAACTGGCCGAGGCGGCCCTCGGCGCGGACTGCCACGTGATCGGCCAGACCGCCTGGCGTTGCCATCCCGGTTTCATCGGCGCCGACCTGCATCTGGACTACCTGGTCATGGAGCTGCCACCCGGCCTGCTGGCCGACCCGGGGTTCCGCCTGCCGATGCAGATCTGCACCGCCATGTGCTACCTCGACGACATCGACGAGACCCTCTGCCCCACCTGGGTGATTCGCGGCAGCCACCGCGCCGGCCGGCCACCACGCATCGACGAGACGGACTGGCAAGGTCGCCGGCCGGAACCGGTGCTGTGCCGCGCCGGCGACGTGCTGGTGCTGCGCAGCGAGCTGTGGCACGCCGGCAGCCGCAACCGCGGCCCGCGCAGTCGCTACCTGCTGCAAGTGCACTATGGCCGGCGCATGGTGGCGCAGAAATTCTCTCCCTACCTGCATTGGCGCTTCGACCCCGCCGTGCTGGCCGCCTGCACGCCGCGCCAGCGACGGCTGCTGGGCGACCACGAACCCGCCGAATACGACTGAGCGAAATCGCCGCGCGTGGGTCCCAAGCGGTACGCTCCACCTCGGACACGACCATGACCCGTGCGTACTTCCGCTCGCTGCTCGCCTGCCTGCTGACCCTGACCCTCGCCGCGTGCGCCGGCCTCGCCCCGCGCGATCCGTTGCGCATCGACCTGGCCGGCCTGGAACCGCTGCCCAGCCAGGACCTGGAGGCGCGCTTCGCGGTGAAGCTGCGGGTACAGAACCCCAACGACAGCGCCATCGCCTACGACGGCGTCGCCCTGGACCTGGAGGTCAACGGCCGCCCGCTGGCCAGCGGCGTCAGCGACCAGCACGGCGAGATCCCGCGCTTCGGCGAACGGGTGCTCAGCGTGCCGGTGACCCTCTCCGCCTTCTCCGCGCTGCGCCAGGCGTGGGGCCTGGCCGAACGACCGCCGCGCCGCGAGTTGCCGTACAGCCTGCGCGGCAAACTGGCCGGCGGCCTGCTGGGCACCGTGCGTTTCAGCGAGTCGGGCACGCTGACCTGGCCGGATGCCATCGCCGCGCCCTGAAGTCGGGTCAAAAACCCTATACACTTCACGGCCTTTTCCTCCACGCCAGGTACGACCCGTGAGCACCCTGCCGCCCTGCCCCCTTTGCCAATCCCCCTATACCTACGAAGACGGCGCCCAGTGGGTCTGCCCCGAGTGCGCCCACGAATGGACCGCCGGCGCGGTCGAGGCCGCCGGGAACGACGACAGGGTGATCAAGGATTCGGTGGGAAACATGCTGCAGGACGGCGACACCGTCACCGTGATCAAGGACCTCAAGGTCAAGGGCTCGTCCCTGGTGGTGAAGGTCGGCACCAAGGTCAAGGGCATCCGCCTGTGCGACGGCGATCATGACATCGACTGCAAGATCGACGGTATCGGCGCGATGAAACTCAAGTCGGAATTCGTCAGGAAAGCCTGACCCACGGCAACCGCAACTCCGGCGCGCCCGGCGGGGTCCACTGCACAGACCTACCGCCAACCGAGGTGCGCCATGCCCGAAGGGCCCAGTATCGCCATCCTGCGCGAGGCCGCGTCCAAGTTCGCCGGCCAGACCATCCAGCGCGCCGAAGGCAACAGCAAGATCGACCCGGGGCGGCTGGTGGGCCTCCGGGTGGTTGCCCTGCGCAGTTGGGGCAAGCACTTCCTCATCCAGTTGCCGGACTTCTCCGTGCGCATCCACCTGCTGTTATTCGGCAGCTACCGCATCGACGAGCGCAAGGACACCCCGCCGCGCCTCAGCCTGGGCTTCGCCAACGGCGAGCTGAACGTCTACGCCTGCTCCGTGGAACTCATCGACGAGCCGCTGGAGCTGCGCTACGACTGGTCGGCGGACACCCTCTCCGACCAATGGGACCCCGCCGCCGCCCGGCGCAAGCTGCAGGCCATGCCCGCGACCCTGGCCTGCGACGCCATTCTCGACCAGCAAGTCTTCGCCGGGGCCGGCAACATCTTCAAGAACGAAGTGCTCTTCCGCATCCACGTCCATCCCCTTTCGCCCCTCGGCGCGCTGCCCCCCGACAAGCTCGGCGAACTGGTGGACCAGACCCGCCAATACGCCTTCGACTTCCTCGCCTGGAAAAAAGCCTTCGAACTGAAGAAGCACTGGCAAGCCCACCGCCAGCGCACCTGCCCCCGCTGCGCCATCCCCCTGGTCAAGGCGAAGCTGGGCAAGACCCAGCGGCAGAGCTACTTCTGCGAACGGTGCCAAGTACGCTATGGCTAGAAGGCGAGCCCATCTTCCTAGGCAATGGTCATCTCGCCACACGTTACCGTCTAGCCACCTCATATTTGCGAGTCGATTCACAAGCGAACGTCTGTCGCCCTGGTAAGGTGCGCGCCGGCATCGATGCCCTATGGCAGCGGCACGAATGCCGCTCAAGGATGGCTCACAGGACAAGGGACGACCATGACAGGATTCAGGCTGCCGGGGCCGGTTGGTCTGCAAGACCCGGCCCATACCCGCGACCACGTTACCTATCAGGGCACCTTCAAGCCTGGTGTATTGAGGAAAGGCCATGTCCGCCCCGAACATTTCGGGCTGATCGACGGCCGGTTGTACATGAACAGACACATCGGCACGGTCTCGTTCTTCTTCCAGATATCCAGCGGAACATTGACCCTTGTGTCTCGCCATGACTGCCGCACGATGCGTGCTACCAGTGGCCGCCCCGACTCGTGCATGAACAAGGCGGACGTACTGTGTCAGATGCTGAAAAACACGGGGCTTTACCGGTGGGATCCTATTACATTTACCCTCATGAGTTATCAGCCCCCGGGATTTTAGGCAGCGCATATCGTACTTTTTATAACCAAGCCGACTGGGGGTCCTTTCGAGTAAAGACTTCATGCGCCCCTGGAACCAATACCTATGGAAGAGACAATTTCTTTCTGCACGGTGGACTGTATGCCGGATCCGCTGGCTGCATTGATATTGGCGGCGGGCTTGCTGGAGATCGGCAGACCCGCTATGTGGTGGAGATGATCCAGCACTCGACTGGCAATATCCGCGTAGAGGTTTCGCCATGACGAAGGCAATCCTTTATGCCCTTCTCTACACCGCGACCTCGGTATCGGTTTATTCACTCACCCGACTGCTACTCGATAATCCCGCATACGCTGTCCTTGCGGGACTCCTATACAGCGTCTGTTTTTCCGTCGCTTGGAAACCCACGTTTCCACGAATGGTTCTGAGTGCAACACTATATTCCCTGGCCTTCAGCGTCGACTTGCACAGTCGATGGTATTGGTTGAGTCACGTAAAGTCGGAAGGCGACTGGGAGATCTACTTAGCCGGTATCAGCTTCGTCACTCCGCTATTAATCACCTGGCTAACGCTTAAAGTTTGGAAGGTAAGCGCGCTTGCTTTTCGTAGACTTAATAGAAGTTCGGATTAGGCTTTGAGCAGTCTGGCCCAAAATGATGAGGGCGACTTTACCGAAGTCGTCGAATGGTCGGCCTGCCAAGCCATGGGCACCGTGGAATCCGTCGCTGGAAGCCGGGCCAACTGGAGGCTCCAGCGCTGCTCGTCTACTCCGATGGGCGCGAGGTTTATATGTACTGCGAACGATGCGGATCGCCCTTCGAGTAACCGCGCCTTTATTGCCCTTCGGGAACCCTGACGCTTTCAAGGGGGACGCCTTCGAGCAAGCTCCATACACCGGCGGCACGGAGTCGGTTCTGTATGCAGGCCAAGTCTTGCCGGCAAGCCAGGGTAATGTCCTTTCCAGTACTAGGTTCTGTACGAAAAGTCCGACGGTTAGAATCAGCGCCATGAGAGGCTGG
>DAMBWF010000030.1:0-1494 GCA_032052615.1 Pseudomonadaceae bacterium | reverse complement strand
ATGACCCTCACCTCGCGCGTCTACGACGTGGCCGAGGAAACGCCCCTGCAGAGCGCCCGGCGACTCTCCGCCCGCCTGGGCAACCAGGTCCTGCTCAAGCGAGAGGACCTGCAACCGGTCTTCTCCTTCAAGATCCGCGGCGCCTACAACAAGCTCGCCCACCTCGCGCCCGAGGAGCGCCAGCGCGGCGTCATCACCGCCTCGGCCGGCAACCACGCCCAGGGCCTCGCCCTCGCCGCCCGCGAACTGGGCATCGAGGCCACCATCGTCATGCCCCGCACCACTCCCGAGCTCAAGGTCCAGGGCGTGCGCGACCGGGGCGGCAAGGTCGTCCTCCACGGCGACGCCTTTCCCGAGGCCCTCGCCCACTCCTTCGAACGGGTCAAGGCCGACGGCCTCGTCTACATCCACCCCTTCGACGATCCCCACGTCATCGCCGGACAGGGCACCGTCGCCATGGAGATCCTCCGCCAGCACCCCGGCCCCCTGGACGCGATCTTCGTCCCGGTGGGCGGCGGCGGACTCATCGCCGGCATCGCCGCCTACGTCAAGTACCTGCGCCCCGAGGTCCGCATCATCGGCGTCGAGCCCGACGACTCCAACTGCCTGCAACAGGCCCTGGCCGCCGGCGAGCGCGTCGTGCTGCCCCAGGTCGGCCTGTTCGCCGACGGCGTCGCCGTCGCCCAGATCGGCCAGCACACCTTCGAACTCTGCCGCCGCTACGTCGACGAGGTCGTCACCGTCGGCAGCGACGAAATCTGCGCCGCCATCAAGGATATCTACGACGACACCCGCTCCATCACCGAGCCCGCCGGCGCCCTGGCCGTGGCCGGCATCAAGAAATTCGTCGAGCGCGACGGCCTGACCGGCCGCACCCTGGTGGCCATCGACTCCGGCGCCAACGTCAACTTCGACCGCCTGCGCCACGTCGCCGAGCGCGCCGAGCTGGGCGAGAAGCGCGAGGCCATCGTCGCCGTCACCCTGCCCGAGCGCCCCGGCAGCTTCAAGACCTTCTGCGAGGCCATCGGCAAGCGCCAGATCACCGAGTTCAACTACCGCTACCACACCGGCCAGGACGCCCACATCTTCGTCGGCGTGCAGACCCACCCGGACACCGACCCCCGCGACCGCCTGGTGGCCAGCCTGCGCGAGCAGGGCTTCCCGGTCCTGGATCTCACCGACAACGAACTGGCCAAGCTGCACATCCGCCACCTGGTGGGTGGCCACGCCGAACGGGTCGCCGACGAGCGCGTGCTGCGCTTCGAATTCCCCGAACGCCCCGGCGCGTTGTTCAACTTCCTCGACACGCTCGGCGGACGCTGGAACATCTCCCTGTTCCACTACCGCAACCACGGCGCCGCCGACGGCCGCGTGCTGGCCGCCCTGCAAGTCCCCGAGGACGAGCAACACCTGCTGCCCGAGGCCCTGGACCGCATCGGCTACCCCTACTGGGACGAGACCGACAACCCCGCCTACCGGCTGTTCCTGGGCTGA
>DAMBWF010000013.1:0-86470 GCA_032052615.1 Pseudomonadaceae bacterium | reverse complement strand
GTCGGAGTCGGAGTCGGAGTCGGAGTCGGAGTCGGAGTCGGAGTCGGAGTCGGAGCTTTCGCCGGGGCCGCTGGCGCCGGGGCCGGCTTCGCCGGTTGGGCGGGCTGGACCGGTTGGACGGAGGGCTTGGCCGGCGCCGCTTGCCGGGGCTGTGGGCGCACGGCGGACACCGCATCGCTGAGTAACTGCTGGGCGGCGTTGTAGACGTGCAGGCAGGCGCCGCAGCGAACCGCCCCGTTGGCCGCGCTCAGTTGAGCGCGATTGACGCGGAAACTGGTGCGGCAATTGGGGCACTGGGTGACGAAGCTGTCGATCATGCGGCGGTCCGTACGGAGCGAGGCGCTAGTCTAGCGTAAGCGTCTACGGGCGCGACACGCGGCGGCGCCCGCTGATCCGGACCCAGCCGTCCTTCTCCGCGATCGGGTCGAGGTCGAAAGCATCGTTGTAGGCGGCGCGCACTTCCTCGGCCTGCTCGGCGAGGATGCCGGACAGCGCCAGGCGCCCGCCGGGAGCGACACGCTCGACGATGCGCGGGGCCAGGCTCACCAACGGGCCGGCGAGAATGTTGGCCACCACCACGTCGGCCTGCCCGGCCGGCAGGTCTTCGGGCAGGTAGAGCGGGAAGCGGGCCGGGTCGATGCCGTTGCGGGCGGCGTTGTCCCGGGAGGCTTCCAGGGCCTGCGGATCAATGTCGGTGCCGCTGGCGCGCTCCGCGCCCAGCAGCAGCGCGGCGATCGCCAGGATGCCCGAGCCGCAGCCGAAGTCGAGCACGTGGCAGCCCGCCAGGGGCTGGCCGTCAAGCCATTCCAGGCAGAGGGCGGTGGTCGGATGGGTGCCGGTGCCGAAGGCCAGGCCGGGGTCCAGCAGCAGGTTCACCGCCTCGGGCTCCGGCGCGACGTGCCAGCTGGGCACGATCCACAGGCGCTGGCCGAAACGCATCGGCTGGAAGGCATCCATCCAGCTCCGCTCCCAGTCCTGGTCCTCAATGCGCTCGGCGGTGTAGGCCGGAACCGCGCCGGCGGTGAGGCGGGTCAGCCGTTGCAGCAGTTCGGCTTCGTCGGTGTCGCCTTCGAACAGGGCGAGCAGGTGGGTGTTACGCCATAGGGGCGTGGTGCCCAGGTCGGGCTCGAAGATCGGCTGGTCCTCGGCATCCATGAACGTCACCGAGACGGCGCCGGCTTCCAGCAGGACGTCCTCGTAGGTCTCGGCTTGGTCGGGGGTGATGGCGAGTCGGAGCTGGAGCCAGGGCATGATGGCGGGAGGAACCTCGATCGGCGACGGCCAGTGGGCGGGAGCGAATGTCCCGCCGGGCCGGGAAAGGCGGCAACCTTACCAGACAAAGGGTTTGAAGCGACACTCCGGGCAGTACAGGTAGATTTCCTTGCCGTCCTCGAAGACCACCGAGCCGGCCTGAAGCTGGTGCAGCGACCACGTCGCGGTGCGGCCGTCGACGAAGGTGACCGTGCCGCTGGCATGGCAGGGCGACCAATCCAGGGTGTGCCAGTAGTCCTCGGCCGCCACCGCGCGAGTGGTGGCGAAGAACTTGCGCACCGAGGCGTCGTCGAGAACGAAGCCCGAGCAATCGGCCTGGTCGCTTTCCGGGCCTTTCGCCCGCGCCGCGTTGCGGGTGATTCGCACCATGCTCACGGCGGCGAGGCCGGCATCCTGCAACCTGGGCTCGGTGCCGTCGTCGTCGGCCTGCGGATTCTGGGCGCTGGCGCAGGCGGCGGTCAGCAGGCCGGCCGCCAGTATCGCGATTGTCTTCACCATCGTGCGGTCGAGGCCTCCGATTCGGTCTTGCGGGATACCGTGGGATGACGGAAGACTTCCATCATCGGCACTTTGAGAGAGACGGAAATCTCGTCGATCAACCATTTCAGCGAAGCGTTCTGGGGATCGGTGACGGTAATGTAGACCCGCTCCGGCGCGCCGGCCACGCGGCCGAAGTCGCCGTTGGCGACGGTTTCGCCCACCAGCTCGATGCCGATGCTGTCTTGGTTGGAGGGGTAGCGGTCCGGCGTGGACTTGGCCATTTCCCGGATGTGCTCGGCGCGCGGGTTGAAGCTTTGCAGGGCCTTGGTCTCGGCGGGGCTGCACCGGTGCTCGGCGAGGCAGCGGGCGCGCAGGCGGCCGACGTGGTTGGTGCGCTTGTACAGGGAGGCCGTCTGGTAGATGGTGCCGTCCTTGTCGATCAGGAAGTGAGCACCGGCCACGCTGGTCTTGTAGCTGTTGAGCGACGAGGCGGCGGTGGCCCCTCCGGTCTGGTGCACGATGATGCCGTTCACCGCCGACATGTCGCCACGCTCGATGGTGGTGGCGCGGGCATTGCGCACTCGCGGGTCGGTGATCATGCCGGCGGCATCGATAGTCAACATACGCATTCTCCCCTCAAGGTCAGCCCCGATAGTGCCGGGACCGAGCGTTCCTTACCGCTGGATATCGCGAAAACTGTGACCTGGGTAACACCGGGGCCGGGCATCGCCGCCACCGGGGTTGGGTGGTTCGACGTCGTTCCGGCGTCGAGGTTCCTCGGGCGGGCGGAATGAAAAAGGGGAGCGCGAGCGCTCCCCTTCGACGATGACGGCCCAGGGGCAGCGTCACTTGATGCCGAGCTTGTGCTCCAGGTAATGGATGTTCACGCCGCCACGGCAGAACCCCTTGTCCCGGGTCAGGTCGCGGTGCAGCGGGATGTTGGTCTTGATGCCGTCCACCACGATCTCGTCGAGGGCGTTGCGCATTCGCGCCATGGCCTCGTCGCGGCTCGAGCCGTAGCTGATCAGCTTGCCGATCAGCGAGTCGTAGTTCGGCGGGACCGCGTAGCCGCTGTAGAGGTGCGAGTCGACCCGGATGCCGTTGCCGCCGGGGGCGTGGAAGTACTTCACCTTGCCCGGGCTGGGCATGAAGGTCGACGGGTCCTCGGCGTTGATCCGGCATTCCAGGGCGTGGCCGCGAATGACCACGTCGTCCTGGCTGAAGGACAACTTGTTGCCGGCGGCGATGCTGAGCATCTCCTTGACGATGTCGATGCCGGTGACCATCTCGGTGACCGGGTGCTCCACCTGCACGCGGGTGTTCATCTCGATGAAGTAGAACCGCCCGTTCTCGTAGAGGAACTCGAAGGTACCGGCGCCGCGGTAGCCGATCTCGATGCAGGCCCGCACGCAACGGGCAAGCACTTCCTGGCGGGCCTTCTCGTCGAGGCCAGGCGCCGGCGCTTCTTCCAGCACCTTCTGGTGGCGGCGCTGCAAGGAGCAGTCGCGGTCGCCCAGGTGGATGGCGTTGCCCTGGCCGTCGGAAAGTACCTGGACCTCGACGTGGCGCGGGTTGGTGAGGAACTTCTCCAGGTAGACCATCGGGTTGCCGAACGCGGCGCCGGCCTCGGTACGGGTCAGCTTGGCCGACTTGATCAGCTCGTCCTCGCTGTGCACCACGCGCATGCCGCGTCCGCCGCCGCCGCCGGCGGCCTTGATGATCACCGGATAGCCTACTTCGCGGGCGATGGCCAGGGCCGCTTCCTCGTCCTCCGGCAACGGGCCGTCGGAGCCCGGCACGGTGGGCACGCCGGCCTTCTTCATGGCGTCCTTGGCGGATACCTTGTCGCCCATCAGGCGGATCACGTCGGCGGTGGGGCCGATGAAGGCGAACCCGGATTTCTCCACCTGTTCGGCGAAGTCGGCGTTCTCGGCGAGGAAGCCGTAGCCGGGGTGGATCGCCGTGGCGCCGGTCACCTCGGCGGCGGCGATGATCGCCGGAATGTGCAGGTAGGACTGGGCGGCGGGCGCCGGGCCGATGCAGACGGTTTCGTCGGCCAGGGACAGATGCATCAGCTCGCGGTCCGCCGTGGAGTGTACCGCCACCGTCTTGATGCCCAGCTCCTTGCAGGCGCGCAGGATGCGCAGGGCGATCTCGCCACGGTTGGCGATCAGAACTTTTTCCAACATCGCAGGCTCTCCGCGGTTCAAACGATGGTGAACAGCGGCTGGTCGTACTCTACCGGCTGGCCGTTCTCCACCAGGATGGATTCGATCACGCCGCTGGTTTCGGCCTCGATGTGGTTCATCATCTTCATCGCCTCGACGATGCAGAGGATGTCGCCTTTCTTCACGGTCTGGCCGACATCGACGAAGACCGGCGTGGTGGGCGAGGACGCCCGGTAGAAGGTGCCGACCATCGGCGAGCGGACCACGGTGCCGTTGAGCTTGGCGGCCGGCGCGGCGGCTTCGCCCACCGGGGCGGCCTGGGGCACGGCCGGCGCCGGGGCGGCGGGTGCCTGGGGCGCGGCGGCATAGATCGGTTGGGCGGAGAAGGCCTGCTTGCTGTGGCGGCTGATGCGTACCGATTCTTCCCCTTCGTGGATTTCCAGCTCGTCGATCCCGGATTCTTCCAACAGCTCGATCAGTTTCTTGACTTTACGGATGTCCATTAATCATCAACTCCCAGGTCAGGTCAGGGGCGTTCTAGTTGTTCCAGTGCGGCCTCCAGGGCCAGGCGGTAGCCCGTGGCGCCAAGGCCGCAGATCACTCCCACGGCAACGTCGGAAAAGTAGGAGTGATGGCGGAAAGGTTCGCGCTTATGCACGTTGGACAGGTGCACTTCGATGAATGGGATGCTCACCGCCAGCAGCGCGTCACGTAATGCGACGCTGGTGTGGGTGAAGGCCGCCGGATTGATCAGGATGAAGTCCACGCCTTCATCGCGGGCGGCGTGGATGCGTTCGATGAGTTCGTACTCGGCGTTGCTCTGCAGGAACAGCAGGTGGTGGCCGGCCTCGGTGGCTCGCCGTTGCAGGTCCTGGTTGATCCGGTCGAGGGTGACGGCGCCATAGACGCCCGGTTCGCGGGTACCGAGCAGGTTGAGGTTGGGCCCGTGCAGCACCAGGAGGGTGGCCATAAGCGTGTCCTTGTCGTGGTCAGCCGGCAGACTATGCCGGAAGGCGAAAAAAACTGTCCAGTTGTCCGCCGTTGGCTTCCGGATGGACGGCGATCAGGACAGATGCGTCCTTCAGCGTATCGCGGCGGCCTGGTCCAGGCGCGCCGAGAAGGCGGCCGCGTCGATCTCCCCTACGACACGCAGCGCGCTGCGCTCGTCACCCTTTTCGTCGAAGAACTGGATCGCCGGCGGGCCGAACAGGCCGTAGCGATCCAGCAGGGCGCGCTGCCCGGGTTCGTTGCGGGTGATATCGAAGCGCAGCAGCCGGTAATCGTCGAGGCGCGCCCGTACCTCGGGCGCCTCGAACACGTCCCGCTCGATGACTTTGCAACTGATGCACCAGTCGGCGTACCAGTCCAGCAGCAGCGGCTTGCCAGCGGCGCGCGCCTCGTCCAGTGCCGCTTGCAGCGCGGCGGGCTCGCTGATGGTGCGCCAGCCCTCCGGGGTGGCCGCCGTCGGCGCGGCGACCCCGGGCACGGCGAGGGCACCCAGCGGCCGCAGCGGGTCGGTGCGGCCTTGCAGGGCGCCGGTCCAGGCCGCCACGCCGTAGACCAGCAGGGCCAGGCCAAGCAGTTGCGCCAGCCGCGAGCGCGGTGGTTTCGGCACGAATTCCAACGCGCCGAGGAACAGCGCCACGCCAACCGCCAGCGCGCCCCAAAGAGCCAGGGCCAGCGCGCCCGGCAGCACGCGCTCCAGCAGCCACAGGGCGACCGCCAGCAACAGCACGCCGAAAGCGTTGCGCACCTGCACCATCCACGTTCCGGTCTTCGGCAGCAGCGCGCCGCCGCCCGCGGCGAACAGCACCAGCGGGGCGCCCATGCCCAGGCCGAGGGCGAACAGCTTCAGGCCGCCGCCCAGGGCATCGCCGCTGGTGCTGATGTACAGCAGCGCGCCGGCCAGGGGCGCCGACACGCAGGGCGAGACCAGCAGGCTGGACAGCACGCCGAGCAGCGCCGCGCCCCAGATCGAGCCGCCCTCGGTACGTCCGGCGAGGCGGTCCAGGGGCTCGCTGATCGCGCGTGGCAGGCGCAGTTCGAAGAGGCCGAACATGGCCAGGGCGAAGAACGCGAAGAAGGCCGCGAACGGCGCCAGGATCCACGGCGATTGCAGCCGCGCCTGCAGGTTGAGTTCGGCGCCGAACACCCCCATCAGGGCACCCAGCACCGCGAAGCAGGCCGCCATGGGCAGCACGTAGGCCAAGGACAGCGCCAGCCCGCGCGCGCCCCCGACCCGGCCGCGTAGGACCACGCCCGAGAGAATCGGCAGCATCGGCAAGACGCAGGGCGTGAAGGTCAGGCCGAGGCCGGCGAGGAAGAACAGCGCCAGCTCGTGCCAACTCCAGCCCGCTCGGGCCGGCACGCTGTCCGCCGCGGCTGGGTTCGCGGGCTTGGCGTCGTCCGGTTGCGCGCCGCCGATGGCGATGCGTTCGGTTTCCGGCGGGTAGCACAGGCCCTTGTCGGCGCAGCCCTGGTAAGTGACCACCAGGGTATAGGGGCCGCGCGGCGCCCGTGCCAGGGGCAGTTCCACGTCGAGCACGCCGTAGTACACCTCGACGTCGCCGAAGAACTCGTCGTGCTTATGCAGCCCGTCGGGCAGTCGCGGCTCGCCCAGGGCGACGTCCGCCGGCTCGGCGCGGAACTGGAGCCGGTGGCGATACAGGTAATAGCCTTCGGCGGCGATGAAGCTCAGCTTCACCGAGTCCGCCGAGCTGGCGCTCAGGCGCAGGCGGAACGCCTCGCGGACCGGCAGGAAGTCATCGCTGTTGTTCAGCGGGGCGCTGGCGGTGTTGTCCAGCGGACCGGCGGCGGGACGCTTGTCGAAGAGACCCGCGGAAGCGGGCAGGGTGACCAGCAGAAGCAGCAGGATCAACAGGGGGCGCATGGGTCGCTCGCGAAGCCAAATGCCCGGCATGATAACCAAAACGCCGGCTAGCGGGGCCGACCGCTCGGCACGAGGGCCGGCGCCACGCGAAAGGCCTGCACCGCGCCGCTCAGTTGCTGGCCCAGGCGCAGCAGGTGTTCGCCCTGTTCGCGGCTTTGGCCGATGCGCACCAGGTTCTCGGCGCCCAGGCGGTGGATGCGCTCGCTGTGGGCGCTGATGTCGCTCACCGCCTCGCGCTGCTGGGCGGTGGCCTCGGCGATGCGTCCGGCGAGGGCGGCGATGGTTTGGATCGCCGCGACGATCGTGTGCAGCGCGCCTTCGGTCAGGGCTGCCTCCGCCGCCGTGGCCTCGGCGTGCTCGACCTGGGCGCGCATGGCCTGCACCGAGCCCAGGGCGGCCTGCTGCAGGCGGTCGATCAACTGCTGGATTTCCCCGGTGGCGCCGGTGGTGCGCAGGGCCAGGGCGCGGACCTCCTCGGCGACCACGGCGAAGCCCCGGCCGCTTTCGCCTGCCCGGGCCGCCTCGATGGCGGCGTTCAGGGCCAGCAGGTTGGTCTGTTCGGCGACACCGCGGATCACCGTCAGCACCCGCTCGATGGCCGCGCTTTCCGCCGCCAGTCGCTCGACGGCCTGGGCATTGTCCTGCACCTCGCCCACCAAGGCGCGCAGCCCGTCGAGGCTGTGGCCGATCACCCGCTGGCCCCGCTCCACCGCCAGCCCGGCGTCCTGGCTGGCGCGCGCCGCCTGGCTGGCATCCTCGGCGACTTGGTGGATGGTGGTTTCCAGGGCGCCAAGGGCGTCGCGGATCAGTCCGGTATCCCCGGCCTGGCGCTCGGCGCCGGCGTGCAGCCCGCCGCTGAGGTCGGCGAGGGCGCGACTGCTGCCGGCGACCGCCTCGGCATGGCCGCGCAGGGTGCCCACCAAGTCCACAAGGTATAGGCGCAGCCGCCCCAGGGAGGTCTCGATGTCTTGCAGTTCCCGGGTCCGGGTGCGCAGCAGGATCGGCTCGGCGAAGTCGCCCGCCGCCCAGGCGGAGAGCGCCGGCGCCAGCCGCCCGAGAGTGCCCGCGAGGCGCCGCTGCAGGCGGTCGATGAACAGCGCGACGAGGAGGATCAGGCCAATGGCGAGGCCCTGGATCAATCTCACCTCACCTTGGATACGGGCATGTTCGGCGCGCACATCGGGCTCCAGCCCGGCGAGGGCTTCCTGGGCCTCGCGGACCCGTTGCGCGCTCAGGGTCGCCAGTTCGCCTCGCTGGCGGATCAGGGTGCGGGTGCGTTGCAGCTCGCCCGGGTAGCGTTGGAGCAGGCCGGCCAGGTCGCGGCGCAGGGCGATGGCCTGGTCCTCGGCCGGCGCCTGGGCGCCGCCCTCGGCCGCGAGGCCGAGCATCGCCGCGAAGTTATCGGCGGCCGAGCCGTCGTCCGCGACGACGCCCAGCAGGGGCAGTTGGTCGAGGCGACGAGCCTCGCCGCGCAAGGCATCAAGCGCCCGGTCGACGTCCGCCGCCAACTCGTCGCGGCCGCTCTCCACCAGCTTGGCGCGCGCCTGGGCCAGCCGCGTCAGGTGTTGCGCGGCGGCGAACAGCGGGGCCCGGTAGGCCGCCGCCTCGGCGCTCGCGCCCTGGCCGGCGCCCTGGTCGACATAGCGGCTCAGGCCGTCGAGGTTCGCCGCGATCTCCCGTTCGGCCTGGATCAGCAGGCCCTGTGGGTCGCCCGCCAGCTTGCCGGCCGCCAGCAGGTCGCCGGCGACGAAGCCGTGCAGGGTGTCGAGGCTCGGCCGCAGGCGCGTCGCCAGTGCCGGAGGCAGGGTGTCCAGATCGAGGCTCAGGGCCTCCAAGGCCTCGGCCGCCGCTTTCTGGCGCAGGGCATCCCCGTTGCCTAGGTAGGCCTGGATGTTGTCGGCGATGTCGCGTTGCATGCCCTGGGATAGGGTCAGGTAGCGTTCCATGAGCTGGAACGGCCGCTCCAGCGCTCGTTGCGACCAGACGAGGGTGGCGCCCAGCGCCAGGCAGGCACTCACCTGCAGCAGGGTGTTCAGGTGGGTGAGCAGCTTGAGACGCATCGGGCTCGGCCTCGTAACGCGGGTCGGGCGGCCACGATAGGTCGGGCGGATGACGAAGCGATGACAGTGTGACCGGCATCACACTTAGCGGAACAGTTCGACTCGGTTGCGGCCGCCGTGCTTGGCCTGGTAGAGGGCTTCGTCGGCCTGCTTGGACAGGGTCTTGATGTCCATGTCCTCGCGCAGCTCGGCGATCCCGCAACTGAAGGTGCAGCTCAGCTCGCCCGGCTGGGCGGGGTAGCGGATCTCGGCGAAGCGCCGGCGGATTTCGTCGAGCACGCCCAGCGCGCCCTGGGCGTCGGTGTCCGGCAGCACCACGGCGAACTCCTCGCCGCCATACCGGCCGATGTGGTCGGTCTTGCGCAGGCGCTGCTTGAGGAACAGCGCGAGGCTCTTGATCACCCGGTCGCCCATGGGGTGGCCATAGGTGTCGTTGACCCGCTTGAAGTGATCGATGTCGATCATCGCGAAGGCCAGGGGCTGGCGGAAGCGGCGGGCGCGGAAGCGGGCGTCCTCCAGCAGTTGCAGGGTATGGGTGTGATTGAACAACCCGGTCAGGCTGTCGCGCACCATGCGCGCCCGCAGGCTGCGGGCCCGGGCCGCGCGGGTGCGCACCGTGGCGATGAGGTGGCGTGGCTTGATCGGCTTGGTGAGAAAGTCGTCGCCGCCCTCGCTCATGGCGTCGAGTTGCTTGTCCAGGTCGTCCTCGGCCGACAGGTAGATGATCGGCACGCTGACGTAGCGTTCGTGCTGGCGGATCACCTTGGCCAGCTCGGTGCCGACGCAGCCGGGCATGTACATGTCGAGGATGATCAGGTCCGGCTGGAAGTCGGCCAGCTCGCCCATGGCCAGCACCGGGTCGGTGATGGCGCGGGTGACGATGCCGGCGCTGTTGAGCACCAGCTCGGTGTGCATGGCCTGGGCCTTGGAGTCGTCCACGACCATGACCTTGTAAGGCTCGTAATGGGCGGTGCGGGTGAGCGATTCGACCTTTTCCAGCACGCTGGAGGCATCGATGGTGCCGGTGAAGAATTCCTGCCCTCCGGCACGCACCGCCGCCAGGCGGATGGGGGTGCCGGTGTCGTCGTGGCTGAAGAACAGTACCGGGATCTTCTGTTCCAGCCCCGTCTGGGCCTCCGCCGCCAGCGTCAGGCCGACGCCCGGTCCGTCGAAATCCACCTCCATCACGATCAGCGCCGGGTGCCGTTCGGCCATCGCCGCGCGGAAGGCAGTGGCGTTCTCGAAGCCCTGGGCGCTGAGTCCGAAGAAGTCCAGTTGCTGGACCAGCCGCTCGACTCGGTCCTGGTCCTGCAGCGCCAGGTAGACCGGCTTGCGCAGCGGTGGCAGGGCCATCTGTTCGAGTTGGTCGCTGTGGCGCAGGCCGGTGCGGGACAGCCGCTGCATGAGTTGGTTGAGTTCGGTGATCAGCGCGCTGTTCAGGCGCCCTCGGTTGGCGCTGACGGCCCGCAGGCAACGCTCGATGCCTTGGGCGAGAAGGGTATGCTCGGGTTGGTCGAAGCGCTCGGCGTAGCGCAGCAACCGCAGGTTCGCATCCACCAGGTCGGCCATGTCGTGGGCGTTCCACTCCAGGCGCTGCAACCGCTGCCAGACCTCCAGCACTTGGCGCGCCTGGTGGATGACCCGTTGGGCGAAGTGATGCTTGAGCCGATCCCGGCTAGGGTCTTCTTGCTCGCTCATGGCCCGGCTTCTGGATGCGTTGGGTGTGGCTTATATAACGCGTCGAGGGCCGACTCAAGGTCGGATCGGGGCTTCCATTCGCGATCGGCGCTGAATAATGGCTCTATGCTAGCACTCGGCGTCGCGTCAGAGGAGCGCCGCCGATCCATTGACGCATGACCTGGGTCATGCTTCTGGGCGATTTTCCTGCTCGGCGAGACCGCTTCGCGCCGGGACATTCTCGTATAGTGCCACCCGGCGGCAACCCTCCGGCGGGGTTGTGGTCGAACCTCCGAACATCGCGATGAAGGAATGAGTTGCCATGCTGGACTGGAAGAATCGTACCGGCGAGCCGCGCGAGGGCGTGGCCCACGAGCCCGCCACCGGCGTCCGCCACGAACCACGGGGCTCCTGGGTCGTCCGTGGCTTCGGTGTGCTCCTGCTGATCTACCTGCTGGTGACGCTGGTGGTCGGCTGGTACTGGAGCCAGGAGCCAGGGCCGTTCTCGGTACAGCAGAACGCCCAGGACGCCGCCCAGCGCACCCAGCGGCAAATGGTCACGGGGTTCACCACGGTGGAAACCCTTAAGCGCGTCGCCGCGACCCTGCTGGATAAGAATGGCGGCTACCTCTCCAACGACCTGGCGCCGCCCGGGCTGTGGCTGGACAACATGCCCAGCTGGGAATACGGCGTGCTGGTCCAGGTCCGCGACCTGACCCGCGCCTTGCGCAAGGACTTTGCCCGCTCCCAGTCCCAGTCCACCGAGGACCCCGACCTTACCAAGGCCGAGCCGCGCTTCAACTTCGACAACAAGAGCTGGGCGCTGCCCGCCTCCGAGGCCGAGTACCGCGAGGGCATCAAGTCCCTGGACCGCTACCAGGCGCGCCTCTCGACGGCGTCGCCCAGCGCGCAGTTCTATACCCGCGCCGACAACCTGAACAACTGGCTGGGCGACGTCGCCACCCGCCTGGGGTCGCTGTCCCAGCGCCTGTCGGCGAGCGTCGGCCGGGTGCGCCTGAACACCGATGTGAAGGCCGACGAGGTCCAGCCAGGGCAGGTGCCCCAGGTCAGCGAGGAAGTGGTGGAAACTCCCTGGTTGCAGATCGATAACGTCTTCTACGAGGCCCGTGGCCAGGCCTGGGCGCTGTCCCACCTGCTGCGCGCCATTGAAGTGGATTTCGCCGACGTCCTGGCGAAGAAGAACGCCACCATCAGCGTGCGGCAGATCATCCGCGAGCTGGAGGCCGCCCAGGAGCCCATGTGGAGCCCGATGGTCCTCAATGGCAGTGGCTATGGCATCCTGGCCAACCACTCGCTGGTGATGGCCAACTACATCTCCCGCGCCAACGCGGCGATCATCGACCTGCGCCAACTGCTCGAACAGGGCTGAGGCGACGCTGCCCGGCGCGTGGCGGCTGTCACACGAGGCCTATGAACGACGCATGAGCCCTGAGCAGACCTTGATCGACCATAACCGCGCTGCCTGGGACCGCCAGGCCCTTGAGGCGCGCGAATGGTCGCGCCCGGTGGACGAGGCCACCATCGCCGCCGCCCGCGAGGGCCGCTGGGATGTGCACCTGACGCCGCGTCCGCTGCCGGCGGACTGGCTTGGCGACGTGCGTGGCCGGCGTATTCTGTGCCTTGCCTCGGCTGGTGGTCAGCAGGCGCCGGTGCTGGCGGCGGCGGGCGCCGAAGTCACGGTGTTCGACCTGTCCGACGGCCAACTGGCCCAGGATCGCGCGGTCGCCGAACGCGATGGCCTGTCGCTGCGCCTGGTGCAAGGCGACATGCGCGACCTGGGCGCTCTCGCCGACGGCAGCTTCGACGTGGTATTCCATCCCATTTCCAACCTCTACATACCCGACGTGCGCCCGGTCTGGGCCGAAAGCCATCGGGTGCTGGCCGCGGGTGGGCTGTTGATGGCCAGCTTCTACAACCCGGTGGTGTTCGTCGGCGAACGCGACCCCGACCTGGCGGAACAGGGCCTGATCCGCCCCCGCTACCGGATTCCCTATTCCGACCTGGACGACTTGGAGCCGGCCGCCCTCGAAGCCCGGCGGGCCAGCGGCGAGGCGCTGACCTTCGGTCACGGCCTTGGCGACCTGATCGGCGGGCAACTGGCCGCCGGCTTCGTCATCGACCGCTTCCTCGAAGACTGGCAGCCACGGCCGCGCTTCGTGATCGACCGCTACCTGCCGACCTTCCTCGCCACCCGCGCGCGGCGGGTCTGAGCGTCGCTGGGACAGTGTCTCCGGCGTGCCCACGGTTTCCGTACCGCCGAGCCCGTCTCGGCGTCCTGGCGCAGGTTGCATTTCGTCGTGGCGGGTGCGATTTGCCGCTTAGCAAGCGGCGGCTTTGCCGGTACACTGCGCGGCCTTCGAACCGGGCGTCTCTCGCCCGGATGCGCTGCCCCTGCCAGAGTGGGGCCTCGCGGTCGGCTCCCGCCGGCCAGTCGCTATCCTGACCCCTACGAGGAAAGCCGGTGGTCAAGAAAGCCGCTTCGTTATCCGCCCTCGGCGGCCTGGTGTATTCCACCGATGGCGGCCGGCATTGCCCCGATTGCGGGCAGCCGGTGGCCGCCTGTTCCTGCTCCCGCGATGCGCTGCCCGTCGGCGACGGCATCGCCCGGGTTCGCCGGGAAAGCAAGGGCCGGGGCGGCAAGACCGTGACCACCATCAGCGGCGTGCCCCTGCCGGAAGGCGAGCTGAAGGCGCTGGCCTCGGAACTCAAGCGCCGCTGCGGCACGGGCGGCGCGCTCAAGGATGGGGTCATCGAGATCCAGGGCGAGCATGTCGAGCTGCTCCTGGCGGAACTCGCCCGGCGTGGCTTCAAGGCCCGCAAGTCCGGCGGTTGAGCCGCCCCTAAACTAACCGCGCCCGCGCGCGGTCAACCACCCAGACGTCACACGACCGATCCATTCTTCTCGCGGCGACCCCGCCCGGTGCATTCCGGCGGGGCGCCGTCATTCACAGCCCATGGGGGAAACCAGAACGATGTCCGTACGACGCACGCGCAAAGACGATGGCAGCAGTTGGACGGTGGCCGACAGCCGCGGTGTCTACGGCATTCGCCATTGGGGCGCCGGCTATTTCGCGATCAACGACGCCGGCCGCGTGGAAGTGCGACCGAACCGCAACGCCGGTCAGCCCATCGACCTGCTGGCCCAGGTGGACGCGCTGCGCCAGGGCGGCCTGTCGCTACCGCTGCTGGTGCGTTTCCCCGACATCCTCCAGGACCGCGTGCGCCAGCTCACCGGCGCCTTCGACGCCAACATCGAGCGACTCGGCTACCAGAACCGCTACACCGCCCTGTACCCGATCAAGGTCAACCAGCAGGAGGCGGTGGTGGAGAACATCATCGCCACCCAGAACGTCTCCATCGGCCTGGAGGCGGGCTCCAAGCCCGAGCTGCTGGCGGTGCTGGCCATGGCGCCCCAGGGCGGCACCATCGTCTGCAACGGCTACAAGGACCGCGAATTCATCCGTCTGGCGCTGATGGGGCTGAAGCTCGGCCACAACGTCTTCATCGTGATCGAGAAGGAATCCGAGGTGCCCCTGGTGATCGAGGAGGCCGCCTCCCTCGGCGTCACGCCCCAGGTGGGCCTGCGGGTCCGCCTGTCGTCCCTGGCGTCGAGCAAGTGGGCCGACACCGGCGGCGAGAAATCCAAGTTCGGCCTGTCCGCCGCGCAACTGCTCTCGGTAGTGGAGCGCTTCCGCGCCGCCGGCCTCGGCCAGGGCATTCGCCTGCTGCACTTCCACATGGGCTCGCAGATCGCCAACATCGCCGACTACCGCAAGGGCTTCCGCGAGGCCATCCGCTACTACGGCGAGTTGCGCGCCCTGGGCCTGCCGGTGGATCACGTGGACGTGGGTGGCGGCCTGGGGGTCGACTACGACGGCACCCACTCGCGCAACGCCAGCTCCATCAACTATGACATGGACGACTACGCCGCCACGGTGGTCGACATGCTCAAGGAATTCTGCGACCGCCAGGAGCTGCCGCATCCGCACATCTTCTCCGAGAGCGGCCGGGCGATGACCGCCCACCATGCCGTGCTGGTGGTGCAGGTGACCGATGTCGAGCGGCGCAACGACGAAGATCCGCTGGTGGCGCCCGAGGACGAACAGCCCGAATCCCTGCAGGTGCTGCTCGACCTGCTCGGCCCCAGCGACCCGGAAATGGTCGCCGAGACCTACTGGCGCGCCACCCACTACATCGACGAGGTGTCGGCCCAGTATTCCGCCGGCAAGCTCAACCTGCCCCAGAAGGCCCTGGCCGAGCAGTGCTATTTCGCCATCTGCCGGCGCCTGCACAACCAGCTCAAGGCCCGCCAGCGCTCCCATCGGCAAGTGCTCGACGAACTCAACGACAAGCTCTCGGACAAGTACATCTGCAACTTCTCGGTGTTCCAGAGCCTGCCGGACACCTGGGCCATCGACCAGATCCTGCCGATCATGCCGATCCAGCGCCTGGACGAGGAGCCGCTGCGCCGCGCCGTGCTGCAGGACCTCACCTGCGATTCCGACGGCAAGATCAAGCAGTACGTGGACGAGCAGAGCATCGAGACCAGCCTGCCGGTGCATGAAGTGCGCGCGGGCGAGGACTACCTGCTGGGCATGTTCCTGGTGGGGGCCTACCAGGAAATCCTCGGCGACATGCACAACCTGTTCGGCGACACCGACTCGGTGAACATCTACCAGCGCGACGACGGGAGCGTCTACCACGCCGGGGTGGAGACCCACGACACCATCGAGGACATGCTGCGCTACGTGCACCTGTCGCCCGAGGAGTTGATGAGCATGTACCGGGACAAGGTGGCCAGCGCCGACCTCAGCGCCGAGGAGCGCGCCCGCTATGTCGACGCCCTGCGCCTGGGCCTGACCCGCTCGTCCTACCTCTCGCCGTGACCGCACCGGGCCCGCTCGGCCGCTTCGCGGTCGCGCGGGTCCGTGGCGCCTCCCGCTTATCCCGACTCAGCCGACGGTCTCCGCCAGTCGGTCGACCCAGCGCCGGGCCTGCTCCGCGTCGGCGACATGGGTGAAGCCCAATAGCAGGCCGGGGGTCGCCGGCGCCTCCAGCGTCCAGCGCGACAGCGCCTGCACCGCCAGCCCGCGGGCGGCGGCGCGGTCCGCGATCACGCCGTCGTCCGTGCCCTCCGCCAGACGCGCCAGCACGTGCATGCCGCCGGCCTGGCGGTCGATCCGCAGCCTATCGCCCAGGCGGGCCTCCAAGGCTTGCTGGAGGAGGTCGCGGCGCCGGGCGTAGAGCCCGCGCATGCGCTTCAGGTGGCGGGCGAAGTGACCTTCCGCGAGGAAATCCCGCAGCGTCGCCTGGAGCAGCACCGGGCAGGCGCCGTGGAACAGCTCGGCGCAGCGCGCGAAGCGGGCCACCTCGGCGGCTGGAACGACCAGATAGGCCAGGCGCAGGCCGGGGTAGAGCACCTTGCTGAAGGTCCCGGCGTAGAGCACCCGCTGCGGACGATCCAGGCTCTTCAGGGCGGGCAGCGGCCGGCCGCTGTAGCGGTACTCGCTGTCGTAGTCGTCCTCGATCACCCAGGCCCCGGCGACCGCCGCCCACTCCAGCAATGCCAGCCGCCGTTGCAGGGACAGCGAGACTCCCAGCGGGCTCTGGTGGGTCGGCGTGACTACCGCGAAGCGCGCCCCGGGCGCCCGGGCGATGCCGGCCTCGACGTTCAGCCCCTCGCCGTCCACCGGTACCGGGACCAGCCGCGCGCCCGCCGCCGTCAGTTGCTCGCGGGCGAGGAAATAGCCGGGGTCCTCGTACCAGCAGGCGTCGCCGGGCCGCAGCAGGGCGCGACAGATCAAGTCCAGGGCGCCTCGGTAGCCGGCGGTGACGAATACCTGGGCCGGCTCGCAGGCAATGCCCCGGGCGATGCCCAGGTAGGCGGCGATGGCCGCCCGCAGCGGGCCGTGGCCGGCCGGATCGGGGTAGTCCAGGCTCTCCAGGCCGAGAGTCCGCAGGCGTCGGGCCGCCAGGCGGTTCCACAGCGCCCGGGGAAACGCGTCCAGGGCCGGCAAGCCCAGTTGGAACGGCCGGGGCGACCCGCTGCCGGCGTACTGCGAGGCGGGGACGGCAGCCGCCGGCGCCGGCGCCAAACCCGGCGGCGCGCTCGGCAGGTGTGGCGAGACCACCGTCCCCGCCGGTCCGCGCGGCAACAGGTAGCCCTCGCCGATCAGCAGTTGATAGGCCGCCTCCACCGTGCCCCGGGCCAGGTTCAGCTCGCTGGCCAAGGCGCGCACCGCCGGCACGCGATCACCGGGGCGCAACCGACCCTGGGCGATGGCATCGCGGAAGCGCCGGTACACCTGGCGGTAGAGAGGCGTGCTCCGGTCGGGCCGCAGCCCGGGCGGATCGGTGTCGAAGAGGTTGCCCATGTCCCAGTCCGTTTCCTCGATCTTGGCCCTGTCGACTATGCCATGGCGCGCCTACAGTGGCGTCCTCTCACGCACACACGGAGCCCGCCATGAGCACCCCGCGCCAGCCCTACGCCCATTTGTCCGCCGACGCCATGCGCGGCTTGGTCGCGACCAAGGCCGCCCTGGAGCGCGGTCCCGTCGGCGCGCCCCTGCTGGAACTGGTCTACCTGCGGATTTCCCAGATCAATGGCTGCGCCTACTGCCTGGAACTGCATACCCAGGCGCTGCGCCAGCGGGGCGAGGAGCAGGCACGCCTCGATGCCCTGGCCGGCTGGCGGGTCAGCGGGCGTTTCAGCGAGCGGGAGCGGGCGGCCCTGGACTGGGCGGAATCCCTCACCCGCATTGCCGAGACCCAGGCGCCGGACGCGGTGTACCACCCCTTGGAGGCCCATTTCAGCCCGGCGGAGATCACCGACCTGAGTATCGCCGTGGCGCTGATGAATGCCTTCAACCGCCTGGCGGTGGGGATGCGTCAGTAACGCCCGGCGGGGATCAGGGATTCTTCCAGCAATCGGTCGCGCAGGTAGTCGCGGTCGCGGCGGGCTTCCCGCAGACGGGCGCGCCAGCGCGAGCGGCGCTCGGCGTCCTGCTCGTCGTGAAGGCGTGCTTCGAGGCGGTCGACCTCCGCCTCGATGTCCCGCAGCGCCCGGCGCAGGCCATACAGCCGCAGGCCGGCTTCCTGGGCGCGGAAGAACGCCCGTTCGCCGGGCTGGCCGACGCACACGTAGCGCGACTCGTAGCCGTCCAGGCCCAGGCGCCAGCCTCGCTCGGCGGTACAGAAAGTAGGAATGCCGGCGTTCCAGCCGGCCCGGTAGGCGCCACGGTCGGGGCGTACGCCCGCCTGGGCGCAGTCCTCGGCATAGGCATCGACCCGGGCGCGGTCCACGCCGTTGGCGCCATCCCGGTAGCCCACCGCGCGCCAGTCCGCCGAGCGGCACTGCTCCGGGCTCATGCTGGCGCAGCCGCCGAGCGCCGTGGCCAGACCGGCGGCCAGCAATGCCAGCCCGGGACGCCTCGCCCGCATCAGCCGAACATGCCGAAGCCGCGAGCCATCAGGGTGGCCAGCAGCGGCATGATCATCAGCAGCAACAGCTCCAGGCGGATCGCCATGATCACCGCCCGGCCGCGCCCCGGGGTCACTTGGGGCACCTCGCCGGCACGCAGGGCCCGGCGCCAGCCCAGGTAGGTGAGGGTGGGCAGGATCGACAGCGCCACCACCAGCAGGAACAGCCCCACCTTGGCGTGGAACACGCCGTTGTGCTGGTAGTAAACCGGGCCCTTGGCGAACCAGAGCGCCCGCGCCGCGCCGCTGCCCAGCACCACCAGGGCGCACAGCCCGTAGGCGATGTCGACCCGCAGCAGGCTGCGCGCCCGGTCCAGGTCCAGGGGCAGGCGGAACAGCCGGTGCTCCACGGTCAGCAGGCCGAAGAGGATGAAGATCGACAGATAATGCAGGTAAGCGGCGAGAGCTTGGGCCATGATGTTCCTCTGGCCGCCGCCGGGAGGCGCGATGCCCCGGCGGCGGTGGTATGGGACGACACGCGGGAGGATAAACGATGTCGCTGTCCGTCATCGAACACGCGCTCGGTTTGCCGGCGACGGCGCCGTCGCCTCGGGTGATCGGCGAAGGCGCCTTGCCCTCGGCCTTCGCCGTCACTGACCTGGCCGCCGAGAGTATCGCCGCCGTGGGGCTGGCCACGGCCGACCTGCTGGACCGGCGCGGCGCCGGGCGGCCGATGGTAACCGTGGACCGGCGCCTGGCCTCGTACTGGTTCGCCGGTTCGATCCGGCCCCTGGGCTGGCGCCTGCCGCCATCCTGGGACCCGTTGGCGGGAGACTACCGGGGCCGCGACGGCTGGATCCGCCTTCACACCAACGCTCCCGCCCACCGGGCCGCCGCCGAGCGGGTGGTCGGCGCCTGCGCGGATCGCGAGGCCCTGGCGGCGCGGGTGGCGGGTTGGTCGGTGGAGGCCCTGGAGGAGGCCGTGGTGGAGGCCGGTGGCTGCGCGGCGGTCATGCACGACGCCGACACCTGGCGCGCCCATCCCCAGGGGCGGGCGGTGCGGGACGAGCCCTTGATCGCCTGGGACGCGCCGGGGGACGGCCCGGCGCTCGCCTGGCGGGGCACGCTGGAGCGGCCCCTGGCGGGCGTGCGGGTGCTGGACCTGACCCGGGTGCTGGCCGGACCGGTGGCCAGTCGCGCCCTGGCCGGGCTGGGCGCCGAGGTGCTGCGCATCGACCCGCCGGGCTGGGACGAACCGGGCTTGGTGCCGGACGTCGCCCTGGGCAAGCGCTGCGCTCGTCTGGACCTGCGCCGGGGCCCCGACCGCGCCACCTTCGAGGCGCTGCTGGGCCGCGCCGACCTGCTGTTGCACGGCTATCGCGCCGACGCCCTGGAGCGCTTGGGCTACGACGCCGAGCGCCGCCGCGCCCTGTCCCCCGGGCTGGTGGACGTGGCGCTGAACGCCTACGGCTGGAGCGGACCCTGGCGCAACCGGCGCGGGTTCGACAGCCTGGTGCAGATGAGCAGCGGGATCGCCGCGGCGGGCATGGCTTGGCGCCAGGCCGCGCAACCGGTGCCGCTGCCCGTGCAAGCCCTGGACCACGCCACCGGCTACCTGATGGCCGCCGCCGCGATCCGCGCCCTGGCCCGGCGCCTGGAAGACGGCATCGGCGGCTCGCCGCGCCTGTCCCTGGCGCGCACCGCGCGGCTGCTGATGGAGCGGGAGGTTCCGACGGCCTCGTCGCCCCTCGCGGCGGAGACGGAGGCCGACTTCGACTCGGTGCTCGAACGCACCGCCTGGGGGGAGGCGCGACGCCTGCGCTCGCCGCTGCGGATCGGCGAGCAGCCGTTGCGCTGGGCGCGGCCGGCCTGTCCACTGGGGGGCGACCCGCCGGTCTGGCCCTAGGACGGCGAAGACCTCTCGCATCTCCTCGGTGGGTCGAGCGGGCCGATGAATAGGTGGCGCGAGCCTCGGCAGCCGTTGACGGGCGGCTCTGGCGACCGCCGTGCCCTGGGGAGCCCGACTCCTCGCCAGGTGGGCCGCCGGGTGTCTCGGCCTAGCCGCGCACCCAGCCGTCGCGGCGGTTCAGGCGCCAGGCGAAGACGCCGAGCCAGAGGGCGCGCAGCGCCATGAAGGCGAGGAAGGCCAGCCACAGTCCATGGTTGTCCAGCCCTTGCAGCGCCCAGCCCAGGGGCAGCGCGACGGCCAGTGCGCCGAGCATGGCATCGCGCATTTCTCGGGCCCGGGTGGCGCCGATGAACAGGCCATCCAGCAGGTAGCTCCACACCCCCACCAGGGGCAGCAGCGCCAGGTAGGGCAGGTAGCGGTAGGCCACCTGGCGCACCTCGGCGATGTCGCTTTGCAGGTCCACCAGCAGGTCGCCCCGCAACAGGAAGGCCACGGCGAAAACGGCGCTGGCCAGCAACGACCAGCCGCCCGCCACCCACAGGGTGCGTCGCAGGGCCCGGCGGTCGGCCGCGCCGATCGCGTGCCCGCAGAGGGCCTCCACGGCGTGGGCCAGGCCGTCCAGGGCATAGGCGCAGAGCAGCAGGCCGTTGAGCAACAGGGCGTTGGCGGCCACGGTGGCTTCCCCCAGTCGCGCCCCCTGCACGGTCACCAGGAAGAACACCCCTTGCAGGGCCAGGGAGCGGATGAAGATGTCCCGGTTCACCGCCAGCAGCGGCCGCCAGGCGGCCCAGCGTCGCAACGCCGCCCAGTCCGGCCGGCCGGGGAAGCGTCGCAGCGCGCCCCGGGTCAGATACAGGCCGATGATCGCGCCGCTCCACTCGGCGAGCACCGCCGCCCGCGCCGCGCCGACCACGCCTCCCTCCAGCCCGAGGACGAACCAGACCGCCAACACGATGTTGCACAGGTTGGTGGTCAGCAGGATCGCCAGGGGTGCCCGGGCGTTCTGGGTGCCCAGCAGCCAGCCCACCAGGGCATAGTTGGCGAGGGCCGCCGGCAGCCCGAGCAGGCGGGTGTGGAAGAAATCCCGGGTGAGGTCGTCCAGGGCCGTCGTGGGGTTCATCAGGCCCAGGGCGAGGCGGCTCAGGGGCATCGCCAGCAGTCCCAGCAACAGCGCCAGGCCCAGGGCCAGCAGCAGGCTTTGGGCCAGTACCCGGCGCAGCTCGCCGCCGTCGTCGCGCCCGGCGGCTTGGGCGGCGAAGCCAGTGCTGCCCATGCGCAGGAAGCCCAGGCTGGCCACCAGCATCACATAGAGGGTACTGCCCACCGCCACCGCGGCGAGGGAGGCCGCCTGGGGCAAGTGGCCGACCACCGCGCTATCCACCAGGGTCACCAGCGGCACGGAGAGGTTGGAGAGGATCATCGGCGCCGCCAGGGCCCAGACCCGGCGATGGGTGGCGGTGTCGCGCCAGGCGTCCTGGAATGCGTTCATGGCGTCTTCCGGTGAGGGGCCGCGCAGTATACCCGCCCTGGCGCGTCGATCCGGTTGCGCACAGAGTGTGCGGCGGTGCATGTTTCGCGCCGTTTCGCCCTCGTCGCGCCGGAGCGCGCCCGGTATAGTGCGCACCACCGCCCACCCCCTTCCGGAGCCCTCCCGCATGTCGAAGAAAGGCTTGGTCCTGGCCTTCGCATTGGCGCTGCTCAGTGCCTGCGATTCTTCCACTCCGCCCGCCCGTACTTCCCAGCAGAACGCGACCCGCGAAGCCTCGGCGGCCGCTCCGGCGCCCGCCGCGCGGCCCCGGCCGGCGGTGGATACCGCCGCGCTGGCGAAGCGCTTCGAAGGTCGGGAGCTGAAGGTGGTGGATGTCTCCGAGGTGCAGCAGGACGGCGCCAGCACGCTGTCGGTGACCTTCTCGGTGCCGCTGGACCCGGAGCAGAAGTTCGCCGAGCGCCTGCACCTGACCGACACCGTGAGCGGAACGGTGGACGGCGCCTGGGAGCTGTCCGACAACCTCACCGAGCTGCGCCTGCGTCCCCTGGAGCCCAAGCGCAAGCTGACCCTCACCATCGACGCCGGGCTGCGCGCGGTGAACGGCGCGACCCTCGCCCAGCAGAGCCTGACCGCCCTGGAGACCCGCGACCTGAAGGCCAGCGTCGGTTTCGTCAGCCGGGGCTCGCTGCTGCCCACCCGCCTGGCCGAGGGCCTGCCGGTGATCGCCCTGAACGTGAACTCGGTGGAGGTGGAGTTCTTCCGCGTCAAGGACGCCACGCTGCCGGCCTTCCTCAGCCGCTGGGGCCGGCGCGGCACCCTCGACTACTGGGACTCCAAGCAATTGCTGCCCATGGCCGACCTGGTCTATGGCGGCCGCTTCGACCTCAAGCCGGTGCGCAACACCCGCGAAACCCTGACCCTGCCTCTGTCCAGCATCAAGCCGCTGAAACAGGCCGGGGTCTACGTGGCGGTGATGCGCCGCTCCGGCGACTACGACTATTCCCTGCCCGCCACCCTGTTCACCCTGAGCGACATCGGCCTGTCCCTCCATGCCTACAAGGATGGGCTTTCCGCCTTCGCCCAGGCTCTGGAGGGCGGCCGGCCCCTGGCGGGCGTCGATCTGACCTTGCTCGATAGCGACGGCGCGGTGCTGGAGAGCGCCAAGACCGACAGCGACGGCCATGCCGACCTGGCGCGGCACGCCAAGGCCGAGCTGGTGGTGGCGCGCCAGGGCGAGCAGACCAGCCTGCTGCAACTGTCCACCCCGGCCCTCGACCTCGCCGAGTTCGATATCGCCGGCTCGGTCAGCCATGCCCTGCAATTCTTCGTTTTCGGTCCCCGCGTCCTCTATCGTCCCGGCGAAACCGTGCTGATCAACGCTCTGTTGCGGGACGCGGACGGGCGGCCGGTGAAGAACCAGCCGGTGAGCGTCGAACTGCGTCGACCGGACGATCAGGTCAGTCGCAAGTTCGTCTGGGAGCCGGGCGAGGGCGGCTTCTACCAATACAGCCTGCCGCTGTCGGCGGAATCCCCCACCGGGCGCTGGCAAGTGTATTTCGACTTGGGCGGTGGCGAGCGCGAGCTCTACGAGTTCCTCGTGGAAGACTTCCTTCCCGAGCGCCTGGCCTTGGAACTCAAGGGCGGCGACCAGCCGCTGCGGCCGGAAGAAAACGCCCACTTCGACGTGGAGGGCCGCTACCTCTACGGCGCCCCGGCCTCCGGCAACCGCCTGAGCGGCCAGCTTTACGTGCGTCCGCTACGGGAGGCGGTGGAGGCCTTGCCGGGCTATCAGTTCGGTTCGGTCACCGAGGAAGAGCTTACCCAGGACGTGGAGCTGGACGAGACCACCCTGGACAACGAAGGCCATGGCGCCCTGGACGTGGAAAGCCGCTGGCACGACGTGAAATCCCCGCTCAAGTTGATCCTCCAGGCCAGCCTGCAAGAGTCCGGTGGCCGGCCCATCACCCGCCGACTGGTGCAGCCGGTCTGGCCCGCCGAGCGCCTGCCGGGCCTGCGCCCGCTGTTCGATGGCGAGGAAATCGACGGCGACAGCCAAGCCGAATTCGAGCTGCTGGTGGCCGACCCCTCCGGCAATAAACTGGCCGCCGACAACCTGCGGGTGCGCCTGGTGCGCGAGCGTCGCGATTACTACTGGAACTTCGCCGAGGGCGAGGGCTGGAGTTACCACTACAACGAGAAATACCTGACCCTCGACGAGCAACAGGTCGGCGTCGCCGCCGGGGGGACCGTCAAGGTCGGTTTCCCGGTGGAGTGGGGACCCTACCGCGTTGAAGTGGAAGACCCCGAGAGCGGCCTGGTCAGTAGCGTGCGCTTCTGGGCCGGCTACCGGTGGCAGGATAACGTCGAGGGCGGCGCGGTGCGCCCGGACCAAGTCAAGCTGGCCTTGGACAAGCCCGCCTACGCCGAGGGCGAAGTCGCCCATGTCACCGTGACCCCACCCGCCGCCGGCAGCGGCTACCTGTTGGTGGAGTCCGCCAATGGGCCACTGTGGTGGCAGACCATCGATGTGCCCGCCGCCGGCAAGACCTACGACATCCCCCTGGCCAAGGAGTGGCTGCGCCACGACCTCTACGTCAGCGCCCTGGTGATCCGCCCGGGCGAGCGCAAGGCCAACGTCACGCCCAAGCGTGCCGTGGGCCTGCTGCACCTGCCGCTGGAGCGGGCGCCGCGCAAGCTGGCGGTGGCGCTGGAAGCCCCGGCGAAGATGCGCCCCAACCAGCCGCTGAAGGTCAAGGTGCACGCCCGCAATGCCGACGGCAGCCCCGCCCGTGGCGCCCATGTGCTGCTGTCCGCGGTGGACGTGGGCATCCTCAACATTACCGACTACAAGACTCCCGACCCCTTCGCCACGCTGTTCGGGCGCAAGGCCTACGGTGCCGACCAGTACGACGTCTACGGCCAGTTGATCGAGGGCGGGGGGCGCCTCGCCAGCTTGGCTTTCGGCGGCGACGCCGCCCTGGCGAGTGGCGGCAAGCGGCCCCAGACCAACGTCACCATCGTCGCCCGCCAGGCCCAGCCGGTGGCCCTGGACGAGCAGGGCGAAGGCGAGGTCAGCGTGGACATCCCTGACTTCAATGGCGAGCTGCGGGTGATGGCCCAGGCCTGGACCGACGAGCGCTACGGGGTGGCCGAGGCCAAGACCGTGGTGGCCGCGCCCCTGGTGGCCGAGCTATCGGCGCCGCGCTTCCTGGCGGGCGGCGATCGCTCCCAACTGGCCCTGGACCTCACCAACCTGTCCGGATCCGAACAGAACCTGGCCGTGCGCCTCGCGGTGGAAGGCCCGTTGGCCCTGGAGCAGGCGGACAGTCAGTCGCTGAAACTGGCCGAGGGCCAGCGCACCACCCTGCGGATTCCGGTCCGCGCCACCGCCGGCGGCTTCGAGCAAGCCCGGGTGATGCTGGATGTGCAGGGCCTGTCGGTGCCCGGCGAGAACCTGCCGCCGTTCGCCCGGAGCTGGACCCTGGGCACCCGCCCGGCCTACCCGGCGCAGACCCAACAGTTCCGCGCGGTGCTCAAGGGTGAGCCCTGGAGCTTGCCGGCCGGCACCCTGGCGCAGTATGAGCCGGCGAGCCTGGAGGGCCTGCTGGCCGTCTCCAGCCGGCCGCCGCTGAACCTCGCCCAGCAGGTCAGCGCTCTCAAGGCCTACCCCTACGGCTGCCTGGAGCAGACCACCAGCGGGCTCTACCCGTCCCTGTACGCCGATGGCGCCACCCTGGAGCGACTCGGCCTGAAGGGCGAGCCGGACGAGCAGCGGCGCAAGGCCATCGAGCTGGGCATCGAGCGGCTGCTGAGCATGCAGCGCTACAACGGCAGCTTCGGCCTGTGGAGCGCCGACAGCGAGGAGGAATACTGGCTGACCGCCTACGTCACCGACTTCCTCCTGCGCGCCCGGGAGCAGGGTTTCGCCGTGCCGCCGGAGCCGCTGAAGAAAGCCAGCGAGCGCCTGCTGCGCTACTTGCAGGACCCATCGCTGATCGACATCAACTACAGCTACAGCACCGAGCACAGCCGTTTCGCCGTGCAGGCCTATGCCGGCTATGTCCTGGCCCGCAGCCAGCAGGCGCCCCTGGGTAACCTGCGCGCGCTGTTCGAGCGCCGCGCCGACGCCCGTTCCGGCCTGCCCCTGGTGCACTTGGCGGTGGCGCTGAAGCAAATGGGCGATGGCCCCCGCGCCGAGCAGGCGTTGCAGGCCGGCCTGGCGGTGAAACGCACCGACGAGGAGTGGTACAGCGACTATGGTAGCCCGGTGCGCGACCAGGCCCTGATTCTCTCGCTGCTGGAGGAAAACGACCTGGCGGCGGACGCGCGCGAGCAGCGTCTGTTCGACCTGTCGGAAACCCTTGGCGTGCGCGAATGGCTCTCCACCCAGGAGCGCAATGCCTTGTTCCTCGCCGGCCGCGGCTTGCTGGGCAAGCCGGAGCAGCACTGGACGGCGACCCTAGCGGCGGCCGACCAGCAGCGCGAGCTGAGCGACGCCCGGCCCGGGCTGAAACTCGACGGGCCGCTGCTGGCCGAGCCGCTGACCTTGCGCAACGGCTCCGAGGCGCCGCTCTATCAGCGCCTGACCCTGTCGGGCTATCCGCGTCAGGCACCGACGCCCGGTGGCAGCAACCTCCAGATCGAGCGGCAGTACCTGGGCACCGACGGTCGTCCGCTGAACCTCGACCGGCTGGAAAGCGGCCAATTGGTGTTGGTGCATCTGGCGGTCAAGGCCAAGGAGCGGGTACCCGATGCCCTGGTGGTGGACCTGCTGCCCGCTGGGCTGGAGCTGGAGAACCAGAACCTGGCGCAAAGCTCGGCGAGCCTGCAGGACGCCGGCGGCGAGGTGAAACAGTGGCTCGAGGCGATGCAGGAGAGCCCGCTCAAACACCAGGAATTCCGCGACGATCGCTACGTCGCCGCGGTGGACGTGAGCAGCTACGACACCCGCCACCTGCTGTACCTGGCCCGCGCCGTGACGCCGGGCACCTACCGGGTACCGCCACCCCAGGTGGACTCCATGTACCGGCCCGCCTGGCATGCCGTGGGCGCCGCGCCGGACCGGCTGGTGGTGAACGGCCATTGAGCCGGCCCGCGAACGGGCCGTGGCGGTAGGGTTGAAAAGGGTCGGACGCACGTTGCGCCGGCCCTGGCTCGCGCTGCCGCTGCTGGCGATCCTGCTGCTGGTCGCGGCCGACCGGTTGTTCCCCCTGCCGATGCCCGCCGACGACCAAGCGCGGGTCGTGCTGGCGGAGGACGGCACGCCGCTGTGGCGCTTCGCCGACGCCCAAGGTGTCTGGCGCTACCCGGTGGCGGTGAACGAGGTCTCGCCCTATTACCTCGAGGCCCTGCTGACCTACGAGGACCGCTGGTTCTACCGCCACCCCGGGGTCAACGTCCTGGCCCTGGGGCGGGCCGCCTGGCAGAACCTCACCGGCGGCCGGGTACTGTCCGGCGGCAGCACCCTGTCGATGCAGGTGGCGCGCCTGCTCGATCCCCACTCCCGCAGCCTCCCGGGCAAGCTGCGCCAGCTCTGGCGCACCCTGCAACTGGAATGGCACCTGTCGAAGGAACAGATCCTTGCGATCTACTTGGACCGGGCCCCGTTCGGCGGCACCCTGCAGGGCGTCGCCGCCGCCAGTTGGGCCTACCTGGGCAAATCCCCGGCGCACCTGACCCGCGCCGAGGCGGCGTTGCTGGCGGTGCTGCCCCAGGCTCCCAGCCGGCTGCGTCCGGACCGCTACCCGGAGCGCGCCCAGGCCGCCCGTGACAAGGTGCTGCGACGGCTGGCGGATTTCGACGTCTGGCCCCGGGCGACGGTGGACGAGGCGCTGGAGGAACCGGTGCTGCTGGCGCCCCGCCGCGAGCCACGCCTGGCGCCGCTGCTGGCGCGCCGACTGAACGTACCCGGCAGCCCGCCGCTGTTGCGCACCACCCTGGACGCCTCCTTGCAGCGGCGCCTGGAGGACCTGCTGCTGGGCTGGCGCGGGCGCCTGCCGGAGCGAACCTCGGCGGCGATCCTGGTGGTGGAGCACGACACCATGGCGGTGCGCGCCTACCTCGGCTCGGTGGACCTGGACGACGAGCGTCGCTTCGGCCATGTGGACATGGTCCAGTCGCTGCGCTCCCCCGGCTCCACCCTCAAGCCCTTCCTCTACGGCATGGCCCTGGACGCCGGACTGATCCACTCCGAGTCCCTGCTGCAGGACGTGCCGCGCCGTTACGGCGACTACCGGCCGGGCAACTTTTCCTCGGGGTTCAGCGGGCCGGTCTCGGCCAGCGAAGCCTTGGCCACCTCCCTCAACCTGCCGGCCGTGCAACTCCTGGAAGCCTATGGGCCGAAGCGCTTCGCCGGCGAGCTGCGCAACGCCGGCGTGCCGTTGATCCTACCGCCCCTGGCCGAGCCGAACCTGGCGCTGATCCTCGGCGGTGCCGGTACCCGCCTGGAGAACCTGGTGTCCGGCTACAGCGCCTTCGCCCGGCAAGGGCGCGCCGCGCGCCTGCGCCTGCGTCCCCAGGACCCGTTGTTGGAGCGGCGCCTGCTGTCGCCAGGGGCGGCCTGGATCGTGCGGCGCATCCTCGCCGGCCAGGCGCGGCCCGACCGCGATCCCCGGGCACGGCTGGCGCAGCGTCCGGTGCTGGCCTGGAAGACCGGCACCAGCTACGGCTTCCGCGACGCCTGGGCCATCGGTGTCGGGCCTCGGCACCTGATCGGCGTCTGGATCGGCCGGCCCGACGGCACGCCGGTGCCCGGCCAATTCGGCCTTGCCTCGGCGGCGCCGCTGCTCCTGCAAGTCCACGACCTGTTGGTGAACCGCGACGCCCAGCGTGGCGTGAAGCTGCCGGACGACCCACCGCCGGCCTCGGTGGGCGTCGCCGCCATCTGCTGGCCCTTGGGCCAGCCCATGGCGCGGGACGACCCCAATTGCCGGCGCCAGCGCTTCGCTTGGACCCTCGACGGCACCGCTCCGCCAACCCTGCAGGCCGCCGACCAGCCCCTCGGGCTCGGTCTGCGCCAGACTGTCTGGCTGAACGCAGCCGGGCACCGGGTCGACCCCTCGTGTCCCGGCGCGCAGCCTCACGAACAGGTGTTCTGGCCCGCGCCCCTGGAACCCTGGCTGCCGCGCCGCGAGCGGCGCAGCGCGCGTTTGCCCGCCGTCGACCCGGCCTGCCCGCCGACCCAGCCGGCGCCAGCGGCGCCCCTGAGCATCGTCGGCGTGCGCCCCAGCGACCGCCTCAGCCAGCCCGCGGGCAGCGCGGAGGCGTTGCGCCTCAAGCTCGGCGCCCTGGGCGGAAGCGGACGGCGCTGGTGGTTCCTGGATGGCGCGCCGCTCGGCGAAAGCGCCGCCGACGACAGCTTCAGCGTGGACCTGAAAACCCCCGGCCGGCACCAGATCAGCGTGCTGGACGAAGCGGGCCAGACGGCTCGCGTGGACTTTCAACTGGACCGCTGATGGGCGCTGGCGGCGGTTTTGAACTTTACTGGTAGGGTCCCCGAGCGGAGCCCGGGCTGGAGGGCCTCCGACGGGACGGTTCCGGTAGCATCATGGGCGGCCGACCCCGCCTCCGACGTCCGGTCGAAGCCAGGCCGGAACCGCCGCTTTCTTTCACCCACGAGGTCAATGCGATGTCCGATGAAACGCTCACGCCCGTTCCCGACCAGATAGCGGCCTTCCGGGTCGCCGTGCTCGCGAAGCTCGCTTACTCGGTCGGCAAAGACGCCGAGCACGCCACCGAACACGACTGGTTCGAGGCGGTCGCCCTCGCCACGCGGGACTACATGGTGGATTTCTGGCTCGACGATTACCGGCGAACGCTGCGCAAGAAGCAAAAGCGCGTCTACTACCTCTCCCTGGAATTCCTCATCGGTCGCCTGCTGTTCGACAGCCTGAGCAACCTCGGCCTGCTGGAGATCGCCCGCGCGGCCCTGGCCGAGGTCGACGTGGATCTGGATCGAATCCGCACCCTGGAGCCGGATGCCGCCCTCGGCAACGGTGGCCTGGGCCGGCTGGCCGCCTGCTTCATGGAAAGCATGGCGACCCTGGGCGTCACCGCCCATGGCTATGGCATCCGCTACGAGCACGGGCTGTTCCGCCAGGCCATCATCGACGGCTGGCAGCAGGAGCAGACCGAAAACTGGCTGGACTTCGGCAACCCCTGGGAGTTCGAACGGCCGGAAGTGGTATACCCGGTGAGCTTCGGCGGCAGCGTGACCAGCATCACCGACGAGCAGGGCGTGCAGCGGCAGGTCTGGCAGCCGGCGGAAACCGTTCGCGCCGTGGCCTACGACACGCCCGTGGTGGGCTGGCGCGGCGCCAGCGTCAACGCCCTGCGCCTGTGGCGCGCGCGGGCGATGGAGGAGCTGCATCTGGAACGCTTCAATGCCGGCGACCACCTCGGCGCGGTGGCCGATGTCGCCCGGGCGGAAAGCATCTCCCGGGTGCTCTACCCGGCGGACAGCACCGAGGCCGGCCAGGAGCTGCGCCTGCGCCAGGAGTTCTTCTTTGTCTCCGCCTCGCTGCAGGACCTGCTGCGCCGCCACCTCTCCCAGCACAGCACGCTGCTCAACCTGCCCCAGCAAGCGGCGATCCAGCTCAACGACACCCACCCGTCCATCGCCGTGGCCGAGCTGATGCGACTGCTGGTGGATACCCATAACCTGGAGTGGGACAAGGCCTGGGAGCTGACGGTCAACACCCTGTCCTATACCAACCACACCCTGTTGCCCGAGGCGCTGGAAAGCTGGCCGGTATCCCTGATGGAGCGCCTGCTGCCGCGCCACATGCAGATCATCTACCTGATCAACGCCTACCACATCGACGCGCTGCGGGCCCAGGGCCTGCACGACTTCGATCTGCTGCGCTCGGTATCGCTGATCGAGGAAGGCAACGGCCGCCGGGTGCGCATGGGCAACCTAGCATTCCTCGGTTCCCACAGCATCAACGGCGTGTCGGCGCTGCACACCCAACTGATGCGCGAGACGGTGTTCACCGACCTGCATCGTCTCTACCCGCAGCGGATCAACAACAAGACCAACGGCGTTACCTTCCGCCGCTGGCTGCACCAGGCCAACCCCGGGCTGACCCGCCTGCTCCGGGAAACCCTGGGCGATGGGGTGCTGGACACCCCCGAGGAAACCCTGCTCGCCCTGGAGCCTCACGCCGAGAAGACGGCTTTCCGCAAGCGCTTCATCGAGCAGCGCCGGGAGAACAAGATGGCCCTGGCCGCCCTGGTGCAGGAACGCCTGGGCATCGTCCTTGATCCGGACGCGTTGTTTGACGTGCAGGTCAAGCGCATCCACGAATACAAGCGGCAACTGCTCAACCTGCTCCACACCGTGGCGCTCTACCAATCGATCCGCGCCGAGCCCACCACGGTCTGGGTGCCCCGGGTGAAGATCTTCGCCGGCAAGGCGGCGGCCAGCTATCACCAGGCCAAGCTGATCATCAAGCTGGCCAACGATGTCGCCCGCATGGTGAACAACGACCCGACGGTGCGCGGGCTGCTCAAGGTGGTGTTCCTGCCCAACTACAACGTCAGCCTGGCGGAGAGCATCATCCCGGCGGCCGACTTGTCCGAACAGATCTCCACCGCCGGGATGGAAGCGTCCGGCACCAGCAACATGAAGTTCGCCCTCAATGGCGCCCTGACCATCGGCACTCTGGACGGCGCCAACGTGGAAATGAGCGAACGCATCGGCCTGGAGAACATGTTCATCTTTGGCCTCACCGCGCAGCAGGTGAACGTCCGCAAGCGCGCCAACGACTACGCCTCCGAGTCCGCCATCGCCGCCTCGCCGCGCCTGGCCGAGGTGCTGCTGGCGCTGCGCAGCGGGGTGTTCTCGCCGGACGACCCGGGGCGCTACGTGGGCCTGGTGGACGAGCTGACCTGGAGCGACCGCTTCCTGGTCTGCGCCGATTTCGACGCGTACTGGGAGGCCCAGCGGCAGGTCGAGGACATGTGGCGCCAGCCCCAGCGCTGGTGGCGCGCGGCGGTACTGAACACGGCGCGCACCGGCTGGTTCTCGTCCGACCGGACCATCCGCGAATACGCCACGGACATCTGGCGCGTTCTGGAGTGACCCGCTCCCCCTCGCCGTGCCGTTACGGAATGGCGAGGGGCGCTTCGCTTCCGGCACCGCATGCCGTTGGGTGAAGGTGCCTGGGCGCGTCCCGGCCAACTCTCGCGCCCGTGGCGGGCGCCCGATCAGGACACGCGAAAACGGTTGGTCAAGTCCCGCAGGCGGTTGACGATCTGGGCCAGGGCCTGGCTGCTCTGGTCGATGTGGTTCACCGCCTCCTGGGTCGACTGGGCCACGTCGCGGATATTCACCAAGTTGCGATTGATTTCCTGGGCCACCGAGGTCTGTTCCTCGGTGGCACTGGCGATCTGGGTGTTCATGTTCATGATGGTGCCCACCGCCTCGCTGATGCCGCGCAAGGCGCCGTTCGCTTCGCCGGCGTCGTCCAGGGACTGGCGCGCCCGCTGCTGGCCCTGGTCCATCGCCCCCGCGGCGTCGCGCGCGCCGCGCTGCAAGCGCTCGATCATCTGCTGAATCTCGGCGGTGGACTGCTGGGTGCGCTGGGCCAGGGAGCGGACCTCGTCGGCCACCACGGCGAAGCCGCGACCCTGCTCGCCGGCCCGGGCCGCCTCGATGGCGGCGTTCAACGCCAGTAGGTTGGTCTGTTCGGCGATTCCGCGAATCACGTCCAGCACGCCCCCGATGGTGTCGCTGGCAGTGGCGACGTCGGTGACCTGCAAGGCGGTTTCCTGCAATTCGCCGGACAACTGGGTGACCGCGCTCAGGGTGCGCGCCACCACTTGGCTGCCCGAGGTGGCCTCGCGTTCGGCGTTCAGGGCCGCCTGGGCGGCGCTGGAGGCGTTGCGCGCGACCTCTTGGATGGTTTCCGCCATCTCGGTGGTGGCGGTCGCCACTTGGTCCGTCTCGGACTGCTGGCGATCCATGTCCTGGCGTGCCCTGAGGGTGACGTGGCTGAGCGCCTCGCTCTGCCCACGGATCTGCTCGGTCACCTGTTGCAGGGCGGAAATGGCCTCGCGGAAGCGTTGCAGCATGCTGTTATAGGCCTGCGCTACCCGGCTGATCTCGTCGCGGCCATGGATTTTCAGGCGCTCGGTGAGATCGGAATCGCGCTCCGCCTGTTGCAGGGCGGCGAGCAGGGCGGCCAGCGGCTGGGTGACGCTACGCGCCACCAGCCAGCCGCCAGCCAGGGTCACCAAGAGGATCAGGCCGGCCACGCCGAGCATGGCGGTACGGATGGTGTGGTAGACGGTCGCGGCCCTCATGCGGGTGGCCTTGGCCTCGTCGAGCTGGACCTGGATCAGCGAGCCGATGGTGGTGGTGATCGGGTCGATGCTCCGGTACAGCGGGCCGTTGAAGGCCCCCAGGGTGCCTTGCAGTGGCTCGGGAGCACCCTGCAGGAAGGCGATCGCCCGCTGGATGTCCTGGTTGGCGGTTTGGAACTGTTGTCCAGCCTCCTGGGTGAGGCGCTGCTCTTCCCCGGTCAGGTTCGTGGCCAAGTAGGCATGCCAGAGCGTCTCGATCTCCCGTTGCGCGTCGCCGAGGTGGCTCAGGACCTCCTGCTTGCCGAGCAGGCCATGGTCCGCCTTGTTCACCGCATCGATGATGTTGACGGCATAGAGGTCGCTGATCCGTTTCAGTTGCTGTAGCGGCACCACCCGGTCGTCATAGAGCTGGCCGACTCCCGCGTCGATGCGGGAAAACCCGTTCAACGCCAGTCCCAGCAGCGCCAGGATGGCCAGCAGCGGGAGAATGACCAGCGCCAGCAGGCGGTGCGTCACGTTGATACTGTTCATGGCATGTCCTCGAATCGACCCGGGCCGTCATGCCCAGCATGCTCTCCATCGCAGTCTGGCCGGGGTTTCCGCACTTGTCAGGCGAAAGCCGGCGAAACGGCGTGGCGCGCGGCGGTCGACCGGGACGGCGGCGCCTCAGCCCCGGCGGATCAGCCAGACTCCGCCGAGGATCAATAGCAGGCCCGCCACTTTCATCAGGCTGACCGGCGCTTCGCGGTAACCCACCCAACCGAAGTGATCGAGCGCCACGGCCATGCCCAACTGCCCCGCCAGCACCAGCACCATGAACAGCAGGGCTCCGATGCGCGGGCCGGCGAATGCCGCCGTGGCGATGAAGACCGCCCCCAGCAGGCCGCCGCACCATTGCCACCATTGCACGCCCCTGAGGGCGGCGATGCCTGGCAGGTCGCGCTGGGCGAGGACCACCAGCAGCAGCGCCACGGTGCCCACGCCGAACGACACCAGCGCGGCGCACATGACGCTGGAAAGCTGCTTCGCCAGCAAGCCGTTGATCCCCGCCTGCAAGGGGAGGAAGGCACCGGCGACGAAAGGAAGGACGAACAACCACCACGCATGGGCCATCGAGCGGACTCTCCAGAAAGGGGCGAAAAGTATGCCTCATACGCGCGCGAGCCGGCGCCCCGCCCGACCGGAGCCTTCGTCGTGCTCGCGGCGCTTCGTGCCCTAGAGCAGACGTCTTCCCGGCTTTCGTATTCTGAGCGCCCAAAAAACAGAAGCGGTTCGTATCGTGGCCTGTTCCGTCGCGGGAGAAGCCGTTTCCCGCCGGCTTGGCCGTTACGCTTTTCTGCTCACGTATCGTCGGCGGAGGGGTAGGGTAATCCTCTGATTTTCCATAAAAAGATGCACGCCAGTCTGGTTCGGGCATTCCCGTAAAGCCGGCCGGGTATCGTTCGCTGTTCAAACGTACGAATTAAAAAAGGCGGGTCGTTCGGCCGTTTTCGATTTGCAAACGCGACCCACTGCACTAGTTTTTTCAACGCTTGCTGGCCAAGGTGGTCAGCGTGCTCCCGCTGGCGGGGCCGCCGGTTCCGCCCATTCTGGTAGTACGTGAACGAAGGAGATTCGCCATGCAAAACGTTGAACAAGTCCGCGAAGAAGAACTGCAACTGGACGATTGGTTCGAAGCGGAAACCCACGACGCGGCCGTGGAAATGATGAAGGCCGAAGCCGTCGTGCCGTTCGGCACCGCCATGTGGCCGTTCTGACGATCGGTTGATCCCGGGGCGAATGCGGCGTGCCGTGTTCGCCCTCTCGTTCATCGCCGTACCCCAGGGAAGGTAAGCATGGACCGTGACCGCGCCATCGAACACTTTCTTTATTACCTGCCGCATCACCCCGCCCTCGACGGGCGCTCGCCGATCGATGTTCTGCTCGGCCATACCTCGCCTTACACGGACCTGGTGAGTCGCCTCGTCGAGGCCGCCGCCTCGGTCGAGGGAATCCGCTTTCGGGCGATGCGGCTCGACGTGGCCCCCGTGGACGCGCTGGCGGGCGCCATCGTCGAATCGGACCTCTTCATCCTGTTCTACGACGCCTCGACCCTGCCCAACCCCCGGGCCGAGGGGCCGCCGTTCATTCGTGCCCTGCAGCCGGTGATTTCCGAGCACTGGAAGAAATCCCTGCTGTTCAAGGACTACGGCGAGCATTTCTACGAAACGTTCAGCGTGGAGCCCGCCCGCATCGCCGAACTGAACGCGGCGCTCATCCAGCGCCTGAGCGAAGGGCAGGTGCTGACCTTTCGCGACGAGCACGGCTCGCGCCTGGACGCCTCGCTGCGAGACCTGAAGAAGTGGACGAACATCAATGGCGTCGGCAATTACGACCTGGCGCCCGGCGAAGTCGCGACCCACAGCGAAACCCTCTGCGGCCATGTGAAGTTCCGTGGCACCTTCCTGGGGACCATCCCCTTCGCCCGCAAGTACGGCGTGCTGGAATCGCCGCTGGAACTATGGATCGAGAACTCCACCGTCAGCCGCATCGCCACCGACGTGCCGGGCCTGGAAGAGGACTTCACCAAGTACCTGGACGCCAATCCCTCCAACCGACGCGTCGAGGAACTGGGGATCGGCACCAACGAGGGGGTCAAGCGGCTCTATGCGCGCAACGCCGGCTTCGAGGAGCGGCACTGCGGCCTGCACCTGGGCCTCGGAGGCGGCGCCCGGGGCAGCCATCACCTGGACCTGATCTTCGCCAGCGGCACCCTGGCCGTGGACGAGCAGGTCGTGTTCAGCGACGGTTCGGGGTATCGCCTCTAGGGCCGAGCGGCCACGTCGACTTGGCCTCGCCACTCATCCCATCACGCGGCCTGCCTCGCATCCCGGTGGGGCCTCGGCGAGGATGAGCGACGCGCGAGGCGGGCGCGTGTCCCGCGAGGCCGGTTCAGTGGCCGCCGTGGGGTGGGTAGTGAGCCAGCAGTCCGGCCACCGCCTCGCGGATGTCGGCCTCGCGTTGAGCGGGCGTGCGCGAGGGGCGTGGCGTCTGCTCCATGGAGGCCCGCCAGACCAGCTTGCCGTCGCGGCCGTCGAACAGGTCCAGTTGCAGCGTGACGACCTGGTAATCCACCGTATGGGGCTCGCTGTAAGCCGGGCTCACCCAAGGCCCTCCCCAAGACCCACCGCCCCAATAGCCGGCCGGCGTGCCGGTCTGCTTCTGTCGCTCGTCGACGATCAGCCAGGCCTGGACCTTGAGGTCGGCCGGCGCGCCTTCGGCCACCGCTCGTAGCCCGCGCTGTTCGAGCTGGGCGGCCACCGCCGAGCGGATGCGCCGTTCGGTGAGGTCGCTGGCCATCCGTGGGTCGTCGGCGGGCCTGTAGCGCAGCGCGGGCGCCTGCCAGCTCCAGGTGCGGTAGGCGGCGAAATCGCGGCTGTCGTCGTAGTCCCGTTCGACGCGCGGCGTGGCGCAACCCGCCAGCGCCAGCACGGCGAACAACGCGAGGACACGATACGCCATGGTTCACTCCAGACAGAAAAGGCCGAGAAACGGAGGGGCTTGGGCGGCAGTCGATGCGGCGGCGCCCTTGGGTTCCGACCGCGCCGGAGCGCATTCGTCGCGCTCCGGCGATGGAGCAGTAACTCAGGAAAACCCTTAGGGACCTTCTCAGGGAAACCCCGATACACCTGATATCAACCCGCAACTAAGGTGAAGAGAAGTCAATTCCTTTCGGCACAAGGAGAAGCGCCTTGTTCGTGTATGTCGGGCTTTGGTGCTCCCTGGCCGTCACCGCGGCGGGGCTCATGTTGCAAATCGTCTGGCTGGCCGGCCTGGGGTGCGCCGGTAGCGCGCTGGCGGCCGCCGGCCTATGGGCATGGCGACGGCGGGTGACGGATACGCCGGTGGAAACGGCGCCGGTGGACCTGCCGCCGCCTCGCCGAAACGTGGAGCCCGTTCTGTTGGGGGTGTTGCCCATCTGGAGCGAGAACGTCGATGGGGTGCGGGGGCTGAACCAGCATAACGTCCGCGCGCTGTTCGAGCGGTTCTCCGCCTTGAGCGGACGTCTCGAAAATACCCTCGCCAGCTCGGAGGAAGTGATCGGCAGTGGCGGCGTGGGCGATAGCCTGCGCCAGGCCAACGACCGCTTGACCGAGGTCATCGGCGCCTTCCATGGGGCCAGCGAGCGCCGGAGCGAACTGTTCGCCACCATCGGCAACCTCGACAACTACGCCACCGAACTCCAGCAGATGTCCAAGCTGGTCCAGGACATCGCCAGCCAGACCAACCTGCTGGCCCTCAACGCCGCCATCGAGGCGGCCCGCGCCGGGGAATACGGGCGCGGCTTCTCGGTGGTCGCCGACGAAGTGCGCAAACTGTCCACCCTGTCGGCGGAGACCGGCCACCGCATGGGCGAGAAGGTCAGCGAAATCAACAAGGCGATCCGCGCAACGGTGGCCGCCACCGAAGAGCTCAGCCAGAGCGAGAAAAGCAACCTCGCCTATCTGGACGAAGTCGCCGGCCAAGTCATGACGCGGCTCAGCGAAAACCTCGAATCCCTTACCGAAACCTCCCTGCGCCTGCAGCAGGATGCCCGAACGACCCGGGGCGACATCGGTGAAATCATCGTCAGCCTCCAGTACCAGGACCGCTCCGACCAGATGCTCGACCACCTGCAGAGCGACATGCACCGACTCGCCGAGGCGGTGCGCGAGCAGCAGCCGAGCCTCGACGACCCCACCCGCTGGCTGCGCGAACTGCGCGAGCGTTTCACCACCGATGAAGAACGCCATGGCCGGCGCGCGCCGGTCAACAACGACGTGACCTTCTTCTAAGGAGCCACCATGAGCAAGACCATCCTCATCGTCGACGACTCGATGTCCATGCGCCAACTGGTCAAGATGACCCTCACCGGAGCGGGGCATCAGGTCATCGAGGCCAGCGATGGACGCGACGCGCTGAGCAAGCTCAACGGGCAGAAGATCAACCTGATCATCAGCGACGTGAACATGCCCAACCTCGACGGGATCGGACTGGTCAAGGAAATCAAGGCGCGCAACGAGTACCGCTTCACACCGATCATCATGCTCACCACCGAAAGCGAGCAGGGCAAGAAGGCCGAGGGCCAGGCGGCCGGGGCCAAGGCCTGGATCGTCAAACCCTTCCAGCCCCAGCAACTGCTCGCCGCCGTCGAAAAGCTGGTGGGCTGAGCCATGCTCACGCTCCGCCACGACGCCGGTCAGACACCGGGGCTGCTCGCCCTCGGCGGCAGCCTGACCATCTACGAGGTTCGCGAGGCCTATGAAGGACTGAAGGAAGTCCTGGCCGCCGGCCAGCGGGAATGGCGGCTGGACCTGGCCGACCTCGAGGAAATGGACAGTGCGGGCGCGCAACTGCTGCTGGCCCTGCAGCGTCACCTGCAGGGCCTCGACGGCAAGCTGGACGTGCGAAACCCCACGGCCCCGGTGCTGGAAATGCTGGAGCTGCTGCATTTGCAGGCACTGTACCCCGACGTGCTACCGGCCCAGCCCTGAGGAGCGACCATGCTTAACGGAGAGCAGTGGAGCCAACTGCTGCAGAGCTTCCTGGAGGAAGGACGCGACCTGCTCAAGCAGGCCGAGGAATGCCTGCTGGTGCTGGACGCCGACCTGACCGACGAAGAGGCCATCAACGGCCTGTTCCGCGCCATGCACACCCTCAAGGGGTCGGCGGGCCTGTTTTCCCTGACCCCCGTGGTGACCTTCACCCATCAGTTGGAAAGCCTGCTGATGGCGGTGCGCGACGGCGAGCGGAGCCTGACGCCGAACCTGATCTCGTTGATGCTGCGTTGCCTCGACGAGCTGGGCTCGATGATCGAGAAGATCAACGTCGAGACCGGCGCCGTGGAAGGGCACGACGAGGTGCTGCAAACCCAGTTGCTCAACGCCCTGGCGGCGGAAATGGGTGCCAGCGGCGACAGCCTGCCGACCCCCACGGCTCCCCGGGAAGGCCCCGTGCAGCGGGCCCCGGCCGGCAAGGAAGGCGCCTGGCACATCTCCCTGCGGTTTTCTCCCGACCTGTACCGCAACGGCTTCGACCCGGCGGCATTCGTCCGCTACCTGGGTCGCCTGGGGGACATCACCCACCTGGAGGTGGTCGACGAGCGCCTGCCCGACTTCCACCAGATGGACCCCGAGGCTTGCTACCTGGGCATGGAGATTTCCTTGCGCAGCGCCTCCAGCAAGGCGGAGATCGAAGAAGTCTTCGAGTTCATCCTGGACTTCTGCACCCTGCGCATCCTGCCGCCGGAAAGCGGCCTGAGCGACTACCTGCACCTGATTCGCGAGTTGCCGGAAACCGACGAGCGCATCGGCAGCATCCTGGTGGCGAGCGGCCTGCTTACCGAGCACGAGCTGAACACCGGCCTGGCCATGCAGGCCCAGGGCGAAGAACCGCGCGCACCCCTGGGCAGCGTGTTGGTGGAGGCTGGGATGGTCGCCCCCGCCGTGGTCAACGCCGCCCTGGAAAAGCAGCAGGTGGTGCGCGAGCGGCGCGCCCAGGAGTCCAGTCTGATCAAGGTGGCCGCCCACAAGCTGGACGAGCTCATCAACCTGGTCGGCGAACTGGTCATCAGCGCCGCCGGCGCCCAGTTGCAGGCGCGCAGCCACGGCCATGCGGATGTCATCGAATCCACCCAGGTGGTCAACCGCCATGTCGAGCAGATCCGCGAAGCGGCGCTCAAGCTGCGGATGATCGAGATCGGCGACACCTTCAACCGCTTCCACCGGGTCGTGCGGGACGTCAGCCAGGAGTTAGGCAAGAAGATCCGCCTGGAAGTGCGGGGCGCCGACACCGAGCTGGACAAGACCGTCACCGACAAGATCGCCGACCCCCTGACCCACTTGGTGCGCAACGCCATCGACCACGGCATCGAGTCCGCCGAGGAACGCCTGGCGGCTGGCAAGCCCGCCGAGGGCCACCTGTCCCTGAACGCCTATCACGAGTCGGGGATGATCGTCATCGAGGTCAGCGACGACGGACGCGGTCTGAACACCGCGCGCATCCGCCAGAAGGCCATCGAAAAGGGCCTGATCGACCCCAACGCCACTCTGGCCGAGCACGATCTGCATATGCTGATCTTCGCCGCCGGCTTCTCCACCGCCGAGAGCGTCTCCAACCTGTCGGGGCGCGGCGTGGGCATGGACGTGGTGCGTAGCGCCATCGACCAGTTGCGCGGCACCGTGGAGATCGAGTCGCGCCCGGGGCGCGGCAGCACCTTCCGCATCCGCCTGCCCCTGACCCTGGCGATCATCGAGGGCTTCCTGGTGGGGCTGGGGGGCGAGTACTTCGTCATCCCCCTGGACATGGTCACCGAGTGCATGGAGCTGGGGGACGACCCTCTCATCACCGGCCCTTGCGGCTACCTCAACCTGCGTGGCAAGCCGCTGCCCTGCATCGACCTGTCGGCCCATTTCGACCTGCCAAGCCACACGGGCCGCCGGCGCAACATCGTCGTGGTGAGTCAGGGCCGGCAGCAGGCCGGCCTGATCGTCGACCAGTTGCACGGCGAGCTGCAAACCGTGATCAAGCCGCTGGGCCTGCTGTTCCAGCACCTCCAGGGCATCAGCGGCTCCACCATCCTCGGCTCGGGGCAAGTGGCCCTGATCCTCGATATCCCGAGCCTGTTCCGCCAATTGCAGACGCTGGTCGACACCGGCGCTACGGACACCCGTTCACCTCAGAACCGCCAGGAGCTTCTGCCGAGGCTTTAAGGAGAAACCCCCATGCAATTCATTCACGACATGAAAATCGGCGTCCGGCTGACCTTGGGCTTCCTGCTCGTGGTGGCGCTGACGGTGGCGGTCGGTGTGATCGGCATCGTCAACCTGAGCACGGTCAACGACCTGACCGACAAGATGTACAACCAGGACATGAAAGGTCTGAGCGAGTTGCAGCAGGCCAACATCCAGCTCATCGTCATTGGTCGTTCGCTGCGGACCAGCCTGCTTGCGGCCTCGGTCGAAGATCGCGATGCCGCTGCGGAAAGCACCCGCAAGGCCATCGCCGATACCCGCGCGCTGATCGAAAAGGCTCGTCCGGCTTTCGTCAGCGACGAGGGCAAGGCGATGATCGCGCGCATCGAGGCGCCGCTGAAGGAATACGAGGCCGAGGTGCAGCGACTCCTGCAACTCCACATCCAATCCGGCGCGCTGCAACCGGCCAGTGAGTTCAGCCAAATGCTGCCGCAGTTGACCAGAAGCGGAGGTAATGTCGACAGCATCATGAGCGAAGTGGTGGCTTTCAAGCAGAAGCGGGCCAAGGACGCCAATGACGCCATCACCGATATCTACCTGAGTTCGCGGACCCAGATGATCGTGCTGATCCTGTTGGCCGCGCTACTGGGGGTCGGCATTGGCATGCTCATCACCCGGACCATCAGCAAGCCGCTGACCGAAGCGATGAAGGCCGCCGACCAGTTGGCCGCCGGCGACCTGGGCGTCGAACTGGCGGTCCGCTCGAAGGACGAGACCGGGCGACTGCTGGCTTCCATGAAGAACCTGATCGAGCGCCTGCGTACCATCATGGGCGACGTACGCAGCTCGGCGGAAGCACTGTCGTCGGCCTCCGAGCAGGTCAGTGCCACCTCCCAGTCCCTCAGCCAGGCCGCCAGCCAGCAGGCCGCCAGCGTGGAGGAAACCACCGCCTCGGTGGAACAGATGACTGCCTCCATCGCCCAGAACACCGAGAGCGCCAAGATCACCGACGGCATCGCCGGCAAGGCGGCCAACGACGCGGTGCAGGGCGGCGGCGCGGTGAGCGATACCGTGAGCGCGATGAAGCAGATCGCCGACAAGATCGGCATCATCGACGACATTGCCTACCAGACCAACCTGCTGGCCCTAAACGCCGCCATCGAGGCGGCCCGCGCCGGCGACCACGGCAAGGGCTTCGCGGTGGTGGCCGCCGAGGTGCGCAAACTGGCCGAGCGCAGCCAGGTCGCGGCTCAGGAGATCGGCCAGGTCGCCGCCAGCAGCGTGCAACTGGCCGAGCAGGCGGGGCGCCTGCTTGACGAGATCGTGCCGAACATCCAGCGCACCTCGGATCTGGTGCAGGAGATCACCGCCGCGTCCCAGGAGCAGAGCAGCGCCGCCGCGCAGATCAACATCGCCATGAGCCAGATGAACCAGATCACCCAGCAGAACGCCTCGGCTTCCGAGGAGCTGGCCGCCACCGCCGAGGAGATGAACGCCCAGGCCGGGCAGTTGCAGGAAATGATCGGCTTCTTCCGCTTCGACGGCGCGTCCGCCTCCGCGCCGCGTCCGCCGCTGCGCGGGCGCACCGGCGGGGGCTACGTGGAGCCGCCACGGCCGTCCCGTCCGCAGCACGACTCGCTGACCGACGACGGCCAGTTCGTCCGCTTCTCGTGAGGGCGCCGCGATGAGCAACGCACTCCAGCCTTCCGGCGCTCCGCCGTCCCGCGACGGGCACAGCGTGCAGCACCTGTCCTTCCGGGTCCGGCAGGCCCGTTACGCGCTGCCTATCGACTTGGTTCGAGAAATCATCGAGTACGGCGAGATTACCACGGTGCCGATGATGCCGGTGTTCATCCACGGGGTGATCAATCTGCGCGGCAATGTGGTGCCGGTCCTCGACCTCGCCGCGCGCTTCGGCTTCGAGCTGACGGTGCCGAGCAAGCGCACCTGCATCGTCATTATCGAACTGACCCTGGACGACCAGTCCCAGCGCATCGGCCTGGTGGTGGACGCGGTGGACGCGGTGCTGGACATCGAGCCGGGTGAAGTGGAGCCGCCGCCGCCCTTCGGCGCGGGCATCCGCACCGACTTCATCCTCGGCATGGCGCGCCGCGGGCAAGGGTTTACCATCATCCTCGACATGCGTCGGGTGCTGTCGCTGGAGGATATTCGCCAGCTCAGCCTGGCCGCCGCCCAAGGAGCCTGACATGAGCGCGCCAGGGATGCAGATGCCGCCGCTGGGCGATCGGGAGTTCCAGCGCCTGCAACACCTGATGGCGGAGGTGTCGGGAATCCGCATGGCCGACCACAAGCGTTCCCTGGTGGCTGGCCGGCTGATGAAACGCCTGCGCCATTTCAGCTTGAGCAGCTACGGCGACTACCTCGACCTGCTGGCCAGCGACGCTTATAAGAGCGAGCGGCGCCTGGTCATCGACCTGCTCACGACCAACGAGACCTACTTCTTTCGCGAGCCGAAGCACTTTCAGTTCCTCGGCCCCTGGCTGGCCTCGCGGCGCGGCCCGTTGCGCCTGTGGAGCGCGGCCTGTTCCTCCGGCGAGGAACCCTACACCCTGGCCATGGTGGCGGCCGAGAACGTCGCCGGCAACGACTGGTCGATCCTCGCCAGCGACCTCAGCCAGCGCATGCTGGAAAAGGCCGCCGCCGGCATCTACGACCTGTCCCAGGCCCAGCACTTCCCGCCGGGTTGGCTGCATCGCCACTGCCTGAAAGGCATCGGCGAGCAGGAAGGCAGCTTCCGGGTGGCGGCCAAGCTGCGGGAGCGGGTGACCTTCCGCGAACTCAACCTGACCCACCCGCTCCCCGAGCAATTGGGGCCCTTCGACGCGATCTTCCTGCGCAACGTGCTGATCTATTTCGAGGCGAAGGAAAAATGCGCCATCGTCGGCCGGCTGATTCAGCGCCTGCGGGACGACGGACTTTTGTTCATCGGCCACGCGGAAAGCCTCCATGGCCTCGACTTGCCGGTTCGCAGCGTGCAGCCTTCCGTGTACCGGCGCGTATGAGCAAGCGGTTCCTGCGTCCAGGCGAGTATTTCTTCGGCCGACACGCCGGGAGCGTCGGGACCCTGCTGGGGTCCTGCGTTTCCATCACCCTTTGGCACCCGGGCAAGCGGCTGATGGCCATGACCCATTTCCTGCTGCCCCGGGACCCCCAGGGCGAGCGGGTCTACGACACCCACTACGGCGTCGGAGTGTTCCACCGCTTGTTGCGGGACATGGCGATGCATGGCACCCATCCGGCCGAGTACCGCAAGGGCATCTATGGCGGCGGCAGCCTGCTGGCCCAGGACCGGCCGACCAGCCGTGTCGGCCAGCAGAACATCAAGTTCGCCCGGGAGCAGTTCGAGATCCTGGCCTGGACGCCCGATGAGACCGACGTGGACGGCAGCGATTATCGGCGTCTGAACATGGATGGCGGCACCGGGCGGGTGGTGTGCCAGCGCCTGGGCTGGAAGTCCTCCACTTTCGCAGCAGGGAGAAATACGTGATCAAGGTCTTCATCGTCGACGATTCCGCGCTGGTGCGGCAGGTGCTGACCAGTTGTCTCGATAACCACCCCGGCATCCGGGTGATCGGCCAGGCGGCCGATCCCCTGTTCGCCCTGGAGAAGATGCGCCACGACTGGCCGGACGTGCTGATCCTGGACGTGGAGATGCCGCGCATGGACGGCATTACCTTCCTGCGCAAGATCATGGCCGAACGGCCCACGCCGGCGATCATCTGCTCGACCCTCACCGAGGCGGGCGCCGCCATCACCCTGGATGCGTTGTCCGCCGGTGCCGTCGGCGTGTTCACCAAGGCCAAGCTGGGGCTCAAGGAAAGCCTGCAGCAGATGTCCGGCGAACTGATCAAGCAGGTCGAGCAGGCGGCCCGCGCCCACCCCCAGACCTTCGCCCGCGCCGCGCCACCCGCACCGGCCGCGTCGCCCGCCCCTGCGGCGGCCCATCCGGTGGGCGAGGTGTTCTCCACCACCGACCAGGTGGTCGCCCTCGGCACGTCCACCGGTGGTACCCAGGCCCTGGAATTCGTCCTGCGCCAGTTGCAGCGGGACTGTCCGGGCATCGTCATCGTCCAGCACATGCCGGAGAAATTCACCGCCGCCTTCTCCCAGCGCCTGGACAGCCTGTGCCAGATCGAGGTGCGCGAGGCCTGCCACATGGACCGGGTGCGTTCCGGTCTGGCCTTGGTGGCGCCGGGCGGCAAGCACATGCAGCTCAAGCGCAGCGGTGCCCAATACTTCGTCGAGGTGCTCGACGGGCCACCGGTGAACCGCCACAAGCCCTCGGTGGACGTGTTGTTCCGCTCGGTGGCCAAGCACGCCGGGCAGAACGCCATGGGCATGATCATGACCGGCATGGGCGACGACGGCGCCCGGGGACTGCTCAGCATGCGCGAGGCCGGTGCCCGCACGGTGGCCCAGGACGAGGCCAGTTGCGTGGTGTTCGGCATGCCCAAGGAGGCGTTGCGCATGGGGGCCGCCGAAGCGGTGGAACCGCTGTCCGCCTTCCCCCGGCTGATCCAGCTCTACGGGCGCCAGGGGGCCGACCCCCGTCGCGGCGGAACGTCGCGCTGAACGTCCGTCGCGGCCTCCGGGTCGACCGCTAAAATTCGCCTACCCTGTTTAAAACGCCGCGCGGACCTCGCCTCCGGCGCGGCGTCGCGATGCCTGCGCGCCAGGCGCTTCGTTCGTCTAAGCCATGGCTCCCGTGAGTCGACACCGTCATGAGGACGTCCGCATGCGTGTTCATGTCATGAGCCGTTCATCGCACTCCATCGGCAGTCATGGCTTTTTGCCAGTCAATGAGAAAAATAAATGGACGCAGCGGTTCGACGGGCAACGCCCGCGCCGATTCCGTTCGCGTCGCTAACCGGACCGCCGCTTATGACTTGTCGAATCCTGCTGGCAGATGACCATGCCCTGATCCGCGCGGGTATCCGCGCCCTGATCGAAGACCTCAATGGATATGAAGTGGTGGGCGAGGCGGAGGACGGCGGCGAAGCCATCGACCTCGCCGATGCGCTGCAGCCGGACATCGTGTTGCTGGACATCTCCATGAAGCGGGTCGGCGGCATCGAGGCGCTGCACGAGCTGGCCAGTCGCTCGCCCTCCAGCAAGGTGCTGATGCTGTCGATGCACACCGGCCCGGATATGGTGCTCAAGGCCCTGCAGCAGGGCGCCCATGGCTATCTGCTCAAGGACAGCGCGATCATCGAGTTGCGCCTCGCCCTGGAGGCCATGCGCCGTGGCGACCGTTACCTGAGCTCGGCGATCGTCCAGCCGGTGATCGAGCTGGCGGTGCAGCACGCCCCGGCCGACATGAGCAGCGACGCCAGCCAGTTGCTCACGGCGCGCCAGGTGGAAATCCTGCGGTTGATCGCCCGGGGCGAGTCCACCCGTTCCATCGCCAACGGCCTGGGTTTGAGCGTGAAGACCGTGGAAACCCATCGCGCGCAGATCATGCACCGGCTGAAGATCCACGACGTCGCCGGGCTGGCGCTGTTCGCCGTGCGCGAGGGCATCATCCAGTTGGACGACTGATCAGCGTGGTGGGTAGTCCGCCAGCGCGTCCTTCACCGCCGAGCGCAGGGCCTTGGCCCATTGCGCCGAGTCGCCGCCCTCCCGGCTTTCTCCGGTGCCGCTCCACACCCGTTGGCCGTCGTGGCCGTCGTAGAAGTCGATCCGCACCACCGTCACCTCCTCGCGGTAAGTGCGCACCACCGGCGCGCCGCCCCAGGCGCCGTAGCGATCCCGGTAATAGCCGCCGCGACCGTAGTAGCCATCGCCATAGTAGCCGTCGTCGTAATCCGTCACCTGGCGAAGCCGCTGTTCCTGACGCGCCTCGGCGCTCACCAGCAGGTCGCCGGGCGCGCCGTTGCGGGCCGGGCGCAGGCCTTGCTGATCGAGCCTGGCGGCTACCGTCTCGGCCAGGGTCTCGCCGCTGGCGGCGGGGGTGCCGGCGGGCAGCCGGCCGTCGCGCCAGGCCCAGCTGCGGTAACGCCCGTAGTCCCGGGGGGCGGCGGGATAGGCGCTGCGGTCGAAGGTGGCGGCGGCCTGGGGTGGCGCCGGCGGCAACGGCCGCGAGTCGGCGACGTAGGGGTTGGGGCTCTGGCAGGCGGCCAGGGCCAGGCTCAGCAGGAGCGGGACGCATCGTTTCATCGCAGCCCTCCGTCAGCGCGGGCGACAGATCCAGTGCAGGTAGCGGCCGAGGCCGGCGAAGGCCGGGTGGCGACGGTGGGCCAGCTCCATCTCGACCAGCGCGGCCGGCTCCGCCTTGGCCTGGAACTCCACCGGCATGTAGTCGTGGAAGACCCGTACGCCGCTGCGGCTTTCGACCCGCCAGCGGGGGGCGAGTTGCTCCGCCAGCATGCGCGGGTCCAGAGGCTGCTGGGGCGTCAGGCTCCGCCCCTCGCCGGCGAAGTGTTCCCGGCGCAGCTTGCGGAAATGGCCCTTGAGCAGGTTGCGGTAGATCAGCGCGTCCTTGTTATAGAAGGCCAGGGACAGCCAGCCGTCGTCGGCGACCAGGTCATGCAGCACCGGCAGGATCGCCAGGGGCTCGGCCAGCCATTCCAGCACCGCGTGGCACAGCACCAGGTCGTAGCGGCGCTCCAGGCGCGCGGTCAAGTCCTGCCAGGGCGCCTGCAGGAAGGTCGCCTCGCACCCGGCCTCGGCGAAGCGCTGGCGGGCGCCGTCGAGCATGGGCGCGGCCGGTTCGGCCAGGGTCACCCGATGGCCGCGCTCGGCCAGCCAGAGGCTCATATGGCCGAGGCCGGCGCCGATGTCCAGCACCTCCAGCGGCCCCCCGGGCAACGCCTCGTCCAGGTCCGCCTGGAGCACCGCCAGGCGGATCGCGCCCTTGGCGCCCCCGTAGATCTTCTCGGCGAAGCGGGCCGCCAGTTCGTCGAAATGCCGGTCGCTCATGGCCGGAAGCGCCGTTCGCTGTCGGCCAGCTTGGCCCGCACCGCCTGCTCGAAGTCGATGCCCAGCTCGGCGCACAACAACAGCAGGTAGAGCATGATGTCGCCCACTTCCTGGCCGGCGTGTTCCCGTTGGTCGGGCGTCAAGGCACGGGATTCCGACTCGCCGAGCCATTGGAAGATTTCCACCAGCTCGGCCATTTCCACGCTGGCGGCCATGGCCAGGTTCTTCGGGCTGTGGAAGCGTTTCCAGTCGTTGGCGTCGCGGATGGCGTGCAGGCGGGCGGTCAGGTCGGCGATATCCATGGTCTCGAAGGCGCGGGGGAGGGGCGCCTAGCTTCGACCCCGGACGTCCATCCTGCAAGCCACCTCAGCCGAGCTGGTGCCAATTGCCACTCAGGTAGGGCACTTCGTCGGCGCCCCGCAGGGCGAACTGGCCATGGGGCGCGGGGGCGCTGGCGAACAGGACCGCCTCGCCCGGCAGCAGCAACGGTTTCTGGAACCGGACCTCGGTGACGAAGCCGGCCCGAGGCAGGCGGTCGCTGAGGGTGGCCAGGACCCGCGCCTTGCTCCACAGGCCATGGGCGATGGCCCGGGGAAAACCGAACAGCCGCGCGCTGAGGGCCGACAGGTGAATCGGGTTATAGTCGCCGGACACCCGGGCATAGGCGCGCCCGGTGTCCGCGCCGGCTTGCCAGCGATCCAGTTCGGTGAGTTCCAGCGGGTCCTCGTCGCTTCGCTCCAGCACCGGGCCGGGGAGCTTCACGCCCCGGCAGAGCATCCGGCTCTCGCCCTCCCAGAGCAGGCCCAGTTGGTCCTCCAGACGTAGCACCAGGGTAAACAGCGCGCCCTTGGCGTGGGGGTGGAGGTGGGCAGCGTGCACGCTGCCCACAAAGGGGCCCTCGCCTCCCAGGGGGCGCACCACCCGGATGCGGTTGCCCACGTGCACCAGGCCCATCGGCGGGAAGGGGAACGCCGGGTCGGTGAGCAGCTTCATCTGCAACGGGAAGAGCAGGACATGGGGAAACGTGGGTGGCAGCATCCCATTGGCCGGGAAGCCGCACACCTGGCGGTAGCGCGCCAGGGCGTCGGCCTCGACCTGGACTCGGCCGCGCAGGCCGAACGTCGGCAGTGTCGTGCCCCGCGCGTCGCGACGCACGGCGGCGCGGGCGAAGAGGCCGGTCAGGGCGGGAGGGGAGGACACGTCGTGCCAGTCGATGGCCATGGTCGAACTCCTTGATTACCGGCCGGCGTGTGCCAGCCTGCTGGAATGCGCGACGGCGAGGTGCCTTTCGCCAGGATGCGGGCGGTTCGCCCGTCAGCCCTGGAGCGGACCGTTCAAGCGCCGATCAGACTCTGGCCGCAGACGCGCAACACCTGGCCGGTCACCGCGCCGGAAGTGGGTTGGGCGAGCCAGGCGATGGCTTCGGCGACGTCCTGGGGCAGACCACCCTGGCCCATGGCATTCATCCGCCGTCCCGCCTCGCGCACCGTGAACGGCATGGCGGCGGTCATGTGGCTCTCGATGAACCCGGGCGCCACCGCGTTGATGGTGATCCCTCGCTTGGCCAGCTCCAGCTCCCAGGCCTGCACCAGACCGAGCAGCCCGGCCTTGCTCACCGCGTAGTTGGTCTGGCCGAAGTTGCCGGCGATGCCGCTGGTGGAGGAGACCAGGACCACTCGCCCGCCGTCTTGCAGGCGGTCGCTGTCCAGCAGCGCCCGGGTGAGCACTTGGGGCGCCTTGAGGTTGACGTCGATCACCGCGCTCCACTGGGCCTCGCTCATCTTCGCCAAGGTCTTGTCGCGGGTGATGCCCGCGTTGTGGACGACGATATCAATGCCCTCCGGCAGGGCCTCCACCAGGCGCTCGGGGGCGTCCTCGGTGGAGATGTCCAGGGGGAGGGTGCGGCCGCCGAGGCGCGCGGCGAGGGCGTCCAGGCTTTCACGGGCCTGGGGCACGTCCAGCAGCACCACCTCGGCGCCGTCCCGCGCCAGGGTTTCGGCGATGGCGGCGCCGATGCCCCGGGACGCGCCGGTGACCAGCGCGCGACGGCCCGCCAGCGGGCGGGTCCAGTCGGCCACTTGGCTGTCGTCGGTTGCCAGGCGTATCACCTGGCCGGAGATGTAGGCGCTGCGCGGAGAGAGGAAGAAGCGCAACGCGCCTTCCAGGCGATCTTCCGCGCCTTCGCCGACATACAGCAATTGCACGCCGCCGCCATGGCGGATTTCACGGCCCAGGGAGCGGGTGAAGCCCTCCAGGGCTCGTTGAGCGCTGGCGGCGAACGGGTCGGCGAGGGTTTCCGGCGGGCGCCCCAGGACCACCACCCGGGGGCAGGGCGCCAGGGCCTTGAGGGTCGGCTGGAAGAAGTCCCGCAAGCGGATCAGGCGATCGACGTCGAGCAGGTCGCTGGCGTCGAACACCAGGGCCTTGAGCCGGGGGCCGTGCTCGGCGGTCCAGCGCGGCAGGCCGAAACGGCCTTCCTCGTCGGCGAAACTGGCGTCGGTGAGGCAGTTGAGCAGGCCGCTGGCGGCCTTGGCCAGGACGCCGTCGCCGCCGATCAGCAGCGCGCCCTCCACCGGACGAGTACGGCCGGCCATCCAGCGCTCCAGATGCACGGGCGCCGGCAGACCGAGCGCACTGACCAAGCGATGACCGACGGACGAGTTGGCGAATTCGATGTAACGGTCGGACATGGAACGGGCTCCCGAGGGCTAGGCTCCAATGGTTGACACGTCATGCCGCCACTCGTTTCATGTCGGTCATGCCCCCTTCGCCCTTTCGGGGCGGGGCCCGACGACACGGACGGCGGCCCGTCGACCACCCCCTTCACGAGGAGCTTCCATGACCCCCCTGCGCCGGGTCGCCATCGTCGGCGGCAACCGTATTCCCTTCGCCCGCGCCAACGCGGCCTATGCCACCTGTAGCAACCAGGACATGTTCACCGCCGCGCTGGAGGGCCTGGTCGAGCGGTACCATCTGCATGGCCTGCGGCTCGGCGAGGTGGTGGCCGGCGCCGTGCTCAAGCATTCGCGGGATTTCAGCCTCACCCGCGAGTGCGTGCTCGGCTCGCGGCTGGCGCCGGAAACGCCGGCCTACGATCTCCAGCAGGCGTGCGGCACGGGCCTGGAAGCCGCGCTGCTGGTGGCCAACAAGATCGCCCTCGGGCAGATCGAGTGCGGCATCGCCGGGGGCGTCGACACCGCCTCCGACGCCCCCATCGCGGTCGGCGAGGGCTTGCGTCGCATCCTGCTGGCGGCCAATCGCGCCCGGACCCTGCCCGACAAGCTCAAGGTCTTCGCCGGCCTGCGGCCCCACCACCTCTTGCCGGAACTGCCGCGCAACGCCGAGCCGCGCACCGGCCTGTCCATGGGCGAGCACTGCGAACGCATGGCGCAGACCTGGGCGATTCCCCGGGACGAGCAGGACCGCCTGGCCTGGGAAAGCCATCGCAAGCTGGCCGCCGCCTATGCCGAGGGCTGGCAGGACGACCTGATGACACCGTTCCGTGGCCTGACCCGGGACCAGAACCTGCGTCCCGACGCGGATTTGGAAAAGCTCGCCAGCCTCAAGCCGGTGTTCGACAAGGGTACCCGGGGCACTCTTACCGCCGGCAACTCCACGCCGCTCACCGACGGCGCCTCGGCGGTGCTGCTGGCCAGCGAGGAGTGGGCGCGGCAACGGGGGTTGCCGGTGCTGGCCTACCTGTGGGACGGCGAGACCGCCGCGGTGGACTTCGTCCAGGGCCGGGAAGGCCTGCTGATGGCTCCGGCCTACGCGGTGCCGCGCCTGCTGGCGCGCAACGGCCTGACCTTGCGGGACTTCGACTACTACGAAATCCACGAAGCCTTCGCCGCTCAGGTGTTGTGCACCCTCAAGGCCTGGGAGGACGCCGATTACTGCCGGGAACGCCTGGGCCTTTCCGCGCCGCTGGGGTCTATCGACCGCGCCCGGCTCAACGTCAAGGGCGGGTCCTTGGCCGCCGGTCACCCGTTCGCCGCCACCGGCGGGCGGATCGTCGCCAACCTCGCCAAGCTGCTGGACGCGGCGGGTGGCGGGCGTGGGCTGATCTCCATTTGCGCTGCCGGCGGCCAGGGCGTGACGGCGATCCTCGAACGCTGAGGTCGTCCTCGCCGGGATGTCTCGGGGCGGCCGGTGGTGCAGACTGCCCCTTCCTCGCCCCGGAGCGCTCTCATGCCGTCCAGCCCCGAACCCGCCCTGCGGCGCGCCATTCCCGAGCTGGAGTGCCTGCCCCGGCTGCTCCATGCCCGGGTCGAACGCTTGCGCGCCGGCTCCTGGACGGCCCGTCACCGCCATCCCTGGGGCCAGCTCTCCTACGCCATCAGCGGCGTGCTCGGCGTGCACACCGAGGGCGGCAGCTTCTTCGCCCCGCCCCATTGGGCGGTTTGGGTGCCGGCCGGGCTGGAGCACGAAGTGATCACCTCTACCCATGCCGACATGCGCAGCCTCTATGTGCGCGAAGACGCCTGTGGCTGGGCACCGGACCATTGCCAAGTGCTGGAGGTGACCCCCCTGACCCGGGAACTGATCAAGCAGTTCTGCCTGCTGCCGGCGGACTATCCGGAAGCGGACGGCCCGGCCGCGCGTCTGGTGGCGGTGTTGCTGGACCAGTTGGCGGCGGCGCCGGAAGCGGGATTTTCCCTGCCGATGCCGGGGGACGCGCGTATCCGCGGCCTGTGCGAGGCGCTGCTGGAGCAGCCGGACCTGGACCGTACCCTCGGCCAATGGGCGCCTGTCCTGGGCGCTTCGGAGAAGACCCTGAGCCGGGCCTTCCAGCGCGACACCGGCCTGACCTTCCGGCGTTGGCGCCAGCGCTTGCGCCTGCTGGCGGCGCTGCAACCCCTGGAGCGGGGCGACAGCGTGACCCAGGTGGCCCTGGCCAGCGGCTACGAGTCGCCCTCGGCCTTCATCGCGGCGTTTCGCGGCCTGTTCGGTCGCACGCCGGGCGAACTGTTCCGCTGAGGCCGGCTACGCTTCAGTGGGGGCGCGCCGGTGGGGCGGCGTGGCGGCATCGCGGGTCGGAGGGCGGCGAACGAGGATGAGGGTCATCGGCAGGTGGTTTCTGATTGCCTGGTGCTGTTGGATGGGAGCCATCGGCGCGAGCGAGTTGCAGCCCCCCTTGAGCTCGGGGGAGCGGGCCTTGCTGGCGCGCCACGAGACCCTGCGGGTCGCCGTGGTGCAGGGTGGCTGGCCACCCTTCGAGTTCTACCGGGACGGCCGCTTCCAGGGCATCAGCGCCGACTACCTGGAGCGTATCGGGCAGCGTCTCGGCCTGCGCTTCGAGGCGGTGTCGATGTCCTCCTGGGAAGCCGCCCAGCGCGCCATGCTGGACGGTGAGGTCGACCTGCTGCCCTCCACCGCGCGAACCCCGGCGCGGGAAGCCTCCTTCGTGTTCAGCGCGCCTTACCTGCGCAGCAGCAATGTGATCTTCGCCCGTCGCCCCACCGAATTGCAGGGGGTCGAGGAGCTGGCGGGGCGGCGGGTGGCGGTGGAGCGTGGGTATGCCCTGCAGGACGTGCTGGCGGCGCGCGTGCCGCGCATTCGCCTGGTGCTGCGCGAGGACACCGAGGCGGCCTTGCGGGCGCTGGCGGCCGGCGAGGCCGATGCCTACGTGGGCGACGCCATCGTCGGCCGTTATCTGATCGGCGAGTACAACCTGAGCGGCCTGGAACTGCGTGGCGAGGGGGGCTTCGGCCCCAGTGAGCTGCGCTTCGCCCTGCGCCGCGAACTGGCGCCGCTGGTGCCGCTGTTCGACCGCGCGTTGCAGAGCCTGGGGCGGGACGAGCGCCAGGCGATCCAGGAGCGCTGGCTGCCGCCTCTCACGGAGTTCAACTGGCGCAAGGCCGTGGAAGTGGCCTGGCCCTACGCGCTGGCGCTGCTGGGCCTGCTGCTGGTGGTGCTGATCTGGAACCGCTGGCTCACCGAGCAGATCGTCGAGCGGCGCCGCGCCGAGGCCGAGGCCCGGCGCCAGCGCAGTATTCTCCTGGCCCTGCTGGACGCGATTCCCGACCCTATCTGGTACAAGGACCCCCAGGGCCGCTACCTGGGCATGAACCAAGCGTTCGCCGACTTGCTGGGACGGCCCATCGAAACGCTCATCGGCTGCGACGACCGCCAGTTGTTCGGTGGCTGGCGGGCCCAGGAGGCCATGGCCCGGGACCTGACCGCCATGTCGGCGGACGTGCCGCTCAAGAGCGAGGTCTGGCTGACCTACCCCAACGGCCGGCGGGTACTGTTCGACAGCCTGCGCAGCGCCTTTCGCGACGAACGCGGCCGGTTGCTGGGCACGGTGGGGGTGAGCCGCGACATCACCGCCCGCAAGCAGAGCGAGGAAGCCCTGGAGCAGGCCAAGGAACTGGCCGAGGAAGCGGCGCGGGTGAAGTCCAACTTCCTCGCCAACATGAGCCACGAGATCCGCACGCCCCTCAATGCCATCATCGGCATGACCCATCTGGCCCAGCAGACCGCCCTCGACCCCCGCCAACGGGACTACCTGGACAAGGTGCGGCAGGCCGGCCAGCACCTGTTGGGCATCCTCGACAACGTACTGGATTTCTCCCGCATCGAGGCCGGCCGGCTGACCGTCGAGCGCATCGAGTTCGACCTGCGGACGGTGCTGGAGAACCTCGCCGGGGTGATCGGCGAGCGGGCCGCGGGCAAGGGCCTGGAGCTGCACTTCGACGTCGATCCCCAGGTGCCGCCCACCCTGATCGGCGACCCGTTGCGCCTGGGACAGATCTTGATCAACTTCGGCAACAACGCGGTGAAGTTCACCGAGCGCGGGCGGATCGAGGTCTTCGCCCGCAGCGAAGGGCGGGAGGGCGACCGGCTGCTGCTGTACCTGGGAGTGCGCGACACCGGGGTCGGCCTGGAGCCGTCCCAGGTGGCGCGGCTGTTCGAGCCCTTCCAGCAGGGAGACAACTCCACCACCCGCCGCTACGGCGGCACCGGGCTGGGCCTGGCGATCTGCCGCAGCCTCGCCGAGGCCATGGACGGCAGCGTCGGCGCCGAGGGCCTGCCCGGCGAGGGCAGCCTGTTCTGGTGCCGCGTGCCGGTGGGCGTGGCGGCCCGCGAGGCTCCCGAGCCCCAGCGGCCGCCGCCCGACCTGCGCGGGCGCCGCGCCCTGGCGGTGGGCGAATACGGCGACGGCGTGTCGCTCCAGGACTTGCTGGACGCCCTGGGGCTGCAAGCCGACGCCGTGGCGAGCGGAGCCGAGGCGTTGCGCGATATCTGGCAGGGGGTGCTGCGTGGGACGCCCTATGAATTCGTCGTCCTGGCCCAGCGCCTGGCGGACCTGGAGGGCCTGGAAGTGGCGCGGCGCATCCGCTCACTGGAAAGCGACCCGCCGCCCTTCGTGCTGGTGGTCCTGGAAGATGGCCAGGCGCCTGTCGCGCTGCACGGGGAGCCGGTGGACGACGTGCTGGTGCCTCCGCTGCGGGCGCCGGCGCTGCGCGCCGCCCTGCTGCGCTGCCTGGACGGCGGCGCGGTCGAGCGGCGGGCGCCCCGCCGGTCACTCGCCGGGCCGGAGGAGAGCCCGATGGAAGAGGCCGGCCCGCTCCAAGGCATCAGCGTGCTGCTGGTGGAAGACAACGAGTTGAATCGGGAGGTGGCCCGGGAACTGTTGGGCCAGCTCGGCGTGCGGGTGGCCTGCGCCGAGGACGGCGAGCAGGCCCTGCAACGGTTGCGCGCCTCGCCTGCCGCCTTCGACGCGGTGCTGATGGACATGCAGATGCCCCGCCTGGACGGCCTGGGCGCTACCCGGGCGCTGCGGCGCGAGCCGCGTTTTCGTGACCTGCCGATCATCGCCATGACCGCCAACGCCGGCGCGGTCGACCGCGAGCGGTGCCTCGCCGCGGGGATGAACGATCACTTGGCCAAGCCCATCGGCCCCGACGGATTGCGCCGCACACTGCTGCGCTGGCTGGCGGCGCCGGCCGGGGCCCGGCAGAAGGCGGAGGTGGACTGGGGGTTGCCGGGGGTGGACGTCGCCGACGGGCTGCGCCGCGCCTTGGGCCGGGACCAGGCCTACCGGCGCCAGTTGCGGCGCTTCGCCGACAGCCAGCGGGACTTCCCCGAGCGGCTGCGCGCCGCCATGAAGGCCGGCGACCTGGACGATGCGCTGCGACGGGTCCAGGCCTTTCGCGGGCTCGCGGCGACCCTGGGGGCGACCGCCTTGCAGGAACAGGCGGCGGCGTTGGAGCAAAGCGTGAGCGCCCACGGGCGGCGGGCGCCGCTGGAAACCTTGCTGCAAGGCCTGAGTCCTACCCTTAACACCCTGCTGCAGGCCATCGATGCCCAGGTCCGGCCGGCGCCGGAAGCGCCCATGGCCTTGGATGATGCCGCCCTGACCCTGTTGTGCCAGCGGCTGGAAAGCCTGCTGGAAGAGGACGACCCTCGGGCGGCGCGGTTGTTCGAGGCCGAGGGCGGTGCGTTGCGCGAACCCTTGGGGGCCGAGTACGCCGCGCTGGCGGGTGCCGTCCAGGGTTTCGAATTCCGTCAGGCGTTGACCGTGTTGCGCGCCGCATGGGCGCGCTGGCGGGCGGTTCGAGAGGGGGGGGCGGGCTCCGCCGAAGGCGGGCGGGGAAGCGGCGAAGCCGGGTCGCTCCCGATTCAATCACATGACGAGGCGCCAAGACGCGGATAGCCATGGACGAAATGCTCGACAGACCCGATCAGCCCGTGGTGCTGGTGGTGGACGACACCCCCGAGAACCTGGAGCTGATGAGCGAACTGCTGCTGCTCGACGATTACCGGGTGAAGGTCGCCAGCAATGGCACCCATGCCTTGCGCATCGCCCTGGATAGCCCCCAGCCCGACCTGATCCTGCTGGACATCATGATGCCGGGCATGGACGGCTACGAGGTCTGCCGGATGCTCAAGGGCAACCCGGCGACCGCCGCCATTCCGGTGATCTTCCTCACCGCCAAGAGCTCGGCGGAGGACGAGCAACTGGGCCTGGACGTCGGCGCCGTGGACTACATCGCCAAGCCGATCAGCCCGCCGGTGGTGCTGGCGCGGGTGAAGAACCACCTGCAACTGAAGGCCACCGCCGATTTCCTGCGGGACAAGAGCGAATACCTGGAGCTGGAGGTCAAGCGCCGCACCCAGGAGATCCAGCGCCTGCACGATGCCACTCTGGAGGCCATGGCGGTCCTGGTGGACCTGCGCGACAACCCCGGCGGGCACCGCCTGGCGCGGATCGAGCGCTATGTCTGCCTGCTGGCCGAGGCGCTGATCCGCCAGGACGGCTTCGCCGGCGAACTGAGCCTTGAAGACGTGCAAGTGCTGGGCAAGTCGGCGCTGTTGCACGACATCGGCAAGGTGATCCTGCCAGACCGGGTATTGCTCAATCCCGGCGCCCTGAGCCCGGAGGACCTGGCGATCCTCCATCGCCACCCGATCGCCGGCCGCGACGCCCTGGCCCTGGCGGAGCGACGCTTCGGCGGCTCGGCGGAATTCCTCCACTACGCCAAGGAAATCGCCTACAGCCATCACGAGCACTGGGACGGCAGCGGTTTTCCCCAGGGCCTGAAAGGCGAGGCGATCCCGCTGTCGGCGCGTATCGTCGGCCTCGCCTATCACTACGACCGCCTGACCAGCCGCCACCCTTATCACACGCCGCTTACCCCCGAGGAGGCCGCGCTACGCATCCAGGCCGGCGCCGGCACCCTGTTCGATCCGCAACTGGTGCGGGTCTTCGCCGAAGTGGCGGAGGCCTTCGCGAGGGTCGCCCGGCGCCTGGCGGATTCCGACCAGACCCTGAGCGGTGAACTGCAGCGCCTGGAGCAGTCCCTGGCCGAGACCATCGAGCTGGAACCGCTGCCCGCGCCCTGAGGCGCGGCGGCGGTATCGGGCGGCGCGTCAACCCAAGCCAAGGGGCCGCCATGGCGGCGCTCGACATGGCGGGCGAGCGCCTCTGCGGGGCTCGGGCCGGCTTACCGCTTCGGCCACGCGCCCGTCATCGCCATGGACATGGGAGGACGCACGATAGGTGCCCGATGTCCGCCTGGACTGACCGGGGCCACGGCCTTCCCGCACGACAACACGTGTCGGTCCCGTCACGGGCGATGATCGTGCCGGTGCGGCTGAGAGCGGGCCTCGCACGACGGCGCGAGGCGCCCACACCGTGCCGGAGGAGCGCCTTCGCCTGGGTCTCAAACCGCGCGTGACACGCCACTCGCGGGGAGCCATGCCTCGAACGCTCTGGCCGGCGTGCCGCGCGATTGAGCGCGTTGCCGTGCGAGGCCCGGCGGTTTCCCGTATAAAGGCCCCCATGGCCGCCAAGAAGGACAGCGACGAACACGCATGAAGACACCCAGACGCATCGAACCCCTGGTGGAGGACGGCCTGGTCGACGAGGTCGTGCGACCGCTGATGAGCGGCAAGGAGGCGGCGGTCTACGTGGTGCGCTGCGGCGGCCAGCTACGCTGCGCCAAGGTCTACAAGGAAGCCAATAAGCGCGGCTTCCGCCAGGCCGCCGAGTACCAGGAAGGTCGCAAGGTCCGCAATAGCCGCGATGCCCGCGCCATGACCAAGGGCACCAAGCATGGCCGCAAGGAGCGGGAGGACGCCTGGCAGAACGCCGAGGTGGCGGCCTTGTTCCGTCTGGCGAACGCCGGGGTCCGGGTGCCCAGGCCCTACGATTTCCTCGACGGCGTGCTGTTGATGGAGCTGGTCACCGATGGCGCCGGCGAGGTGGCGCCTCGTCTCAACGACGTCGAGCTGACGCCGGAGGACGCACGGGAATTCCATGCCTTCATGATCCAGGAGATCGTCAAGATGCTCTGCGCCGGCCTGGTGCATGGCGACCTGTCGGAATTCAATGTGCTGCTCGGCCCGGACGGCCCGGTGATCATCGACCTGCCTCAGGCGGTGGACGCCGCCGGCAACAATCATGCGTTCCGCATGCTGGAGCGGGATGTCGGAAACATGGCCGCCTATTTCGGCCAGTTCGCCCCCGAACTGCTCGCTACCCGCTACGCCAAGGAGATGTGGGCGCTCTACGAGGCCGGCGAGTTGACGCCCGCCAGCGTCTTGACCGGCGAGTACGACGAGCCCGAGGACGAGGCCGACGTCGACGCGGTGATGCGCGAGATCAAGGCCGCCCTGGCTGACCAGGCGCGCCGCGAGGCGGCCCGCGCCGAGGCCGAGGAAGATGCCCCCGCGCCCCGCGAGCCGGAACCGCCCTGGCAGCGTCCTGACCGCCGGTAATCCCGCGAAGGCCCCTGTGCTTGACCCGTGTCAGCACGCGCAGGATGCTTTCGCCGTTGAATCGACCTTTCTCTTCCAAGGAACCCTCCCATGCAAGGCCAGGCAGACGTCGTCGAATACCTCAAGGACCTGCTGCGCGGCGAGCTGGCCGCGCGCGATCAATATTTCCTGCACTCGCGGATGTACGCCGACTGGGGCTTCGAGAAGCTCTACGAGCGGATCAACCACGAGATGGAGGAGGAGACCCAGCACGCCGACGCGTTGCTGCAACGTATCCTGTTCCTGGAAAGCACGCCGGACATGACGCCCAAGCCGCTCAATCCCGGCCGCACGGTGCCGGAAATGCTGCGCAACGACCTGATGCTGGAATACGAAGTGCGGGCCGCCCTGAGCAAGGGCATCGCCTTATGCGAGCAGCACGGTGACTACCAGAGCCGCGAGATCCTGCGGATCCAACTGGAAGACACCGAGGAAGACCACGCTTACTGGCTGGAGCAGCAGCTCGGGTTGATCGACCGGATCGGCCTGGAAAACTACCTGCAATCCCAGGCCTGATCCCCTCAGCGCTCTCCTCGTCCCGCGCGACGGTGGCCGTCTCGTTAGCCCGCCCTCGGTTCGGGGTCACCGAATCCAGGGGCGAGGCGTCGGCGACTGTTACTCCCTAGCTGTATCCATTTGTTTCGGCGCCGGCCTGCTAGGGTGGCCCGTCATCCAAATGGGAGTCGTCGCCGTGCCCTTGCTACATGTTCTGCTAGCCCTCTTGGTCACCCTCATCTGGGGGGTGAATTTCGTCGTCATCAAGGTGGGGCTGCACGACTTCCCGCCGCTGTTGTTCTGTGCCCTGCGCTTCGCCCTGGCCGCCTTGCCGTTGCTGGTGCTGCGCGGTCCGCTGCCGGCGCCGTTCTGGCGCATCGTGCAGATCGGCCTGTTGCTGGGGGTGCTGAAGTTCGGCGTACTGTTCGTCGCCATGCACCTGGGCATGCCGGCCGGGCTGTCCTCCCTGGTGCTGCAGAGTCAGGTGTTCTTCACCATCCTGATCGCCGCCGCGCTGCTGGGCGAGCGGCCCAGCCCAAGGGCACTGGTGGGCCTGGCGCTGGCGGCCGCCGGGCTGATGCTGATCGGCAGCGAGCGCCCCTTGGGCGACAGCCTGCTGGCCTTCGCGCTGGTGATCGTGGCGGCCTTGGCCTGGGCCTTTTCCAACATCGCCACCAAGCGTTCCGGCGCCACCGACATGCTGCGGCTGATCAGCTGGGTCAGCCTGATTCCGCCCCTGCCGCTGCTGTTGCTGTCGTGGTTCTTCGAGGGGCCCGAGGCCATCGGCGCGGCCCTGAGCGGGATCACCTGGGAGGGAGCCGGGGCGCTGCTCTACATCGCGTTCCTCGCTACCACCGTCGGCTTCGCCCTGTGGAGTTTCCTGCTGCGCCGCTACCCGGCGAGCCTGGTGACGCCCTTCGCCCTGGCGGTGCCGATCTCCGGCCTGTTGGCCGGCTGGCTGTTCCTCGGGGAGCGTCTGAGCGAGCGAACCCTGTGGGCCTGCGCGCTGGTGTTCGCCGGGTTGGCGGTCACCGTGCTGCCGGCGCGTCTATGGCGCCGCCGCGCGGCCACCGCCTGAAACGACGACGGGGCCGGCGCGCGCGTCGACCCCGTCGAGGACCGAGCGGGACGGGCCCGCTCCGGTTCGCGGCGCGTTACAGCGACCACTTCATCGTCAGCATGGCGTTGCGCGGCTCGCCGTAGATGACGTTGGTGGTGCTACCGATGCCGGTGTAGTAGCGCTTGTCGAACACGTTGTTGAAATTCAAGCGCGTGTCGAGGTGCTCGCTCACTTTGTAGCCAACCATCAGGTCCACCAGGGTGTAGGCGTCCTGCTCGATGCGCCAGGCGCTGGCGCCACTGCCGCCCTCGTTGTAGATGGCGTTCTGCGCGTTGAGGCTGCCGCCGACCCGCCAGCGGTCCAGCTCGCCGGGCAGGGTATAGGTGGTGGCGAGCTTGAACAGGTGGCGCGGCTGGTCGGTGTCGAACAGCTTGCCCTCGTTGGCCTTGTTGGCGTCCTTCTTGTATGTGGCTTCCACATAGGTGTAGCCGGCGCTCAACTGCCAGTCCGGGGTGATGGCGCCGGTCAGCTCCAGGTCGATGCCCTGGCTGCGCACCTTGCCCGCCGCCTCGTAGCAGCTCACGGCCGGGTAGCTGTGGCAGGCGTTCTGGTCATTGAGCAGCTTGGCGCGGTTCTCCTGGTCCACCTGGAACAATGCCGCGCTGGCGTTCAGGGCGCCATCGAAGTAGGCGGCCTTCAGGCCGATTTCGTAGTTCTTGCCGGTCATGGGCTGGATCACGGCGCCGCTGGTGTCCTGGTTGTTCTGCGGCTTGAAGATGTCGGTGTAGCTGGCGTAGACCGAGTAGGTTTCGTTCAGGTCGTAGATCGCGCCGGCGTACTTGGTCACGTTGCGGGTGATGCTGTACCCGTTCTGCGGCTTGACCACGTTGTTGCTCATGTTCTCGCCTTCGTAGTCGTACCAGTCCAGGCGACCGCCGAGGATTACCTTCAGCGGGTCGGTGACGCTGATGCGCGTGGTGGCGTACACGGCGTTCTGTTCGCTGTCGGTCTTCAGGCCCCAGGCGCGCAGGTAGTAGTTGGGCTTGGCGACCCTGCCGGAATCCCAGGTGAAGGGGTTGAGGCGGTCCGCGGTGGTGCCCCAGCCGCCGTGGCCATCGAAGGATTCCTCGCGATGGCTGGCGCCCACCACCAGTTCGTGGGTACGGCCGAGCAACTGGAAGGGGCCGTTGGCATAGACGTCGTAGCTGTCGTGGTCGTCGGTATAGAGGTAGCGACCGCTGCCCTGGCTCAGGGTGGTGCCGGAGTAGCTCAGGTAGGAGCCCAGCATGTCGATCCGGCCCCACAGCTTGCTGCCGGCGGCGTGCAGCGTCCAGCCGTTGTCGAAGCGGTGTTCCAGCTCGCTGAAGAGGAAGGTGTTGGTGGTGTCCCAGTAGGCCCAGTCGTTGCCCACGTAGGTGGAGCGCGACAGGTGCAGGTCCCGGCCGTCCGGCGCGGTGGGCAGGCCACCCCAGTCGGAATCCTTGTTGTCGTTCTGGTACGAGGCGCCGACGGTGAGGGTGGTGTCGTCGGTCAGGTCGGCCTCGCCGATGGCGTAGAACACGCCGCGCTCGGTGCCGGTGACGTCCTGGTAGCTGTCCTTGTCCTGGTAGGCGGTGACCACCCGGCCGCGCAGGGTACCGCTGTCATTCAGCGCGCTGGAGGCATCCAGCTCGGCGCGGTAGGAATCCCAGCTGCCGGCGCTGCCGGTCAGGCTCACCTGGGGCGTGGCGGTGGGACGCTTGCGCACCAGGTTGATGGCCGCCGCCGGGCTGCCTGCGCCCTGCATCAGGCCGGTGGCGCCGCGCACCACTTCCACCCGGTCGAAGATCGCCATGTCGGCCGCGGAGATCACGTCCTGGGTGTAGGTGGAGAGGGTGATGGGCAGGCCGTCGTACATGATGTTGTCGACGGTGAAGCCGCGGGCGACGAAGCGCTGCCGCTCCGGGCCGTACTTCTGCAGGGTCACCCCGGTGGTGTTCTTCACCACGTCGTTGATGGTGTTGACGCCCTGGTCGTCCATCCGCTGCCGGGTCACCACGGTGACCGACTGCGGGGTCTCGCGGCCGGACAGGTTCAACTTGGTGGCGGTACGCATGACGCCGGTGGTGTAGGACTGGGTACCCTCGGTGATGCTGCTGCCGGCCACTTCGCCTAGGCCGGTGACGTTCACGCTGTCCAGTTGCAGCGCGCCGTCGGGCACGCCGGCGGTGACGCTGGCGAGATGACCCTGGACGCTACCGCCGAGGCCGGAGCCGGCCAGCAGCAGGGCCAGGGCCTGGTCGGGCTCCAACTGGCCGCGAACGGCGGCGGAGCGCTTGCCGGCGACGTCGGTGGGCGAGTAGGCCACCTTGATGCCGGTCGCCTCGGAGAAGCGGGCCAGCGCATCGGCCAGGGGTTGGGCCGGCAGGTCAAGGTCGACCGGCGTGGCGAGGGCATGAGCGCAAAGGCCGAGGGCCAGGGCGACCGCGACGGAAAGAGAGTGAATACGCATGGGATTCCTGGTGGTGGCAGCGCATCCCTGTCGTGTCCGAGCCGACGTTTCCCGCGTCGGCGTGGTTCGCTGCGCTTGCGACCAGGAAAGAACGCGTCCGATCGGGCCGGACGCCAGCGTTCGCCTCGGTGCGCAACCGCAGGGGTGCGCAAGAGTAAGGCGTGGAAAACGCGAAGTAAATAAGAAGCAATGTCAAATGACAGGTTATTCCATTCGGCTTGGATTCTTGTTCTCGTGCTCGCGGTCGACCTTGATCGGTGTCTCGCAAGGGGTGCGACACCCGCTGCTTTCCAAGTCCTGCAGGATCGGACAGTCCGGACGGTCGTCGCCCTGGCAGTGGCTCGCCAGCTCCGCCAGGGTATCCCGCAATCCGCTGAGTTCGGCGATGCGCCGCTCCAAGGCCTGGATGTGGGCCCGGGCCAGGGCCTTGACATCGGCGCTGGCGCGTTGGCGGTCGCGCCAGAGCGCCAGCAGCCTGCCGACTTCTTCCAAGGCGAAGCCCAGATCCCGGGCGCGCTTGATGAAGGCCAGGGTGTGCAGGTCCCGCTCATCGTACTGACGGTAGCCGCTGTCGCTGCGGCTGGCGGGCGGCAGCAGGCCGATGGCTTCGTAGTAGCGGATCATCTTGGCGCTAAGGCCCGAGCGGCGCGCCGCTTGGCCAATGTTCACGAGGCGTCTCCGACGTTCGGTTTCCAGGTCTTCAGCAGCAGGGCATTGCTCACCACGCTGACGCTGGACAGCGCCATCGCCGCCCCGGCCAGCACCGGGTCGAGCACGCCGAAGGCGGCCAGGGGCAGCCCCACCAGGTTGTAGATGAACGCCCAGAACAGGTTCTGGCGGATCTTGCCGTAGGTGCGCCGGCTGATGCTCAGGGCGGCGGGCACCAGGCGCGGATCACCGCGCATCAGGGTGATGCCGGCGGCGTGCATGGCCACGTCGGTGCCGCCGCCCATGGCGATGCCCACGTCGGCGGCGGCCAGGGCCGGGGCGTCGTTCAGGCCGTCGCCGACCATGGCCACGGTGCGGCCCTCGGCCTTCAGGGCGACCACCGTGGCCGCCTTGTCCGCCGGTAATACCTCGGCGTGGACATCGTCGATGCTCAGGGCCTCGGCCACCGCGCCGGCGCTGCCGCGATTGTCGCCGGTGATCAGGTGGCTGCGAATGCCTTGGGCGTTCAAGGTGGCCACCGCCTCGGCGGCCCCGGGCTTGAGGGAATCGCCGAAGGCGAACAGCCCCAGCACCCGTGGAGTCGCCAGGTCCAGCAGCCAGGACAGGGTGCGGCCCTCGGCTTCCCAGGCGCGGGCCTGGGCCTCCAGCGTGCCGGGCGTCAGGCCCTGCTCGTCCAGCAGGCGGCGGTTGCCCAGGGCCAGGGGGCGTGCGTCCACCCGCCCCCGGATGCCGCGTCCCGCCAGGGCCTGGCTGTCGTCGACCGGAGGCGGTTCCAGGCCGCGCTCGGCGCAGGCGTCCAGCACCGCCCGGGCCAGGGGGTGTTCGCTGCCCCGTTGCAGCGCGCCGGCCAGGGCCAGGGCGCGATTCTCCTCGTCGAGGGCCGCCAGGTGCACCAGCCGGGGCTCGCCGGACGTCAGGGTGCCCGTCTTGTCGAACGCCACGTCGGTGACGCCATGGGCGATCTCCAAGGCGCCGGCGTCCTTGATCAGGATGCCGTGGCGCGCCGCCACGCCGGTGCCGGCCATGATCGCCGTCGGCGTGGCCAGGCCCAGGGCGCAGGGACAGGCGATCACCAGCACGCTCACGGCATTGATCATCGCCCGCTCCAGGCCGGCGCCGGCCAGCAGCCAGCCGGCCAGGGTCGCCAGGGCGATCAGCAGCACCGCCGGCACGAAGACCTCGCTGACCCGGTCCACCAGCTTCTGGATCGGCGCCTTGGCCGCCTGGGCGTCCTCCACCAGGCGGATGATCCGCGCCAGCACGCTTTCCGCGCCGAGAGCGGTGGCGCGGATCAGCAGGCGGCCCTCTCCGTTCAGCGCGCCGCCGGTGACCGGGTCGCCGGGGGCCTTGGGTACCGGCACACTCTCGCCGCTGATCAGCGCCTCGTCGGCGTCGCTCTGGCCTTCCACCACCTGGCCGTCCACCGGGATGCGTTCCCCCGGCTTGACCCGCAACAGGTCGCCGACCCGCAGGTCGGCGATGGCCACATCCTCTTCGCGACCGTCCACCACCCGCACCGCCCGCTCCGGACGCAGCGCCTGCAAGGCGCGGATGGCGTCGCCGGTCTGGCGTTTGGCGCGGCTCTCCAGGTACTTGCCCAGGCGCACCAGGGCGATCACCACGGCCGAGGCTTCGAAATACAGGTGCGGCATTTCCCCCGGGGCGGCGCGCCACCAGAGGTACAGGCTCAGCCCGTAGCCGGCGCTGGTTCCCAGGGCCACCAACAGGTCCATATTGCCGGAGCGGGCGCGCAGTGCCTTCCAGGCGGACCTGTAGAACCGCGCGCCGAAGACGAACTGCACCGGCGTGGCCAGCACCCATTGCAGCCAGGCCGGCAGCATCAGATGCACGCCGAACCAGCCGGCGATCATCGGCAGCATGAGAGGAGCGGCCAGCAGCACCGCGCCGGTCAGGAATAGGCGTTCGTCCCGGGGCGCCGGCAGCGGGGCCTCGCCGTCGAGGCGGCGGGCGGCATAGCCGGCGTGCCGTATCGCCGCCAGCAGCGTCTGGGGATCGACCCCTTCCAGGGTTTCGACCCGGGCCCGCTCGCTGGCCAGGTTGACGCTGGCATCCAGTACGCCGTCCACCTTGCCCAGGGCTCGCTCCACGCGGCCCACGCAACTGGCGCAGGTCATGCCATCGATGGCCAGCTCGACGGTCTGGCGCGGCACCTCATAGCCGGCTTTCTCCACCGCCCGCAACAGCGCGATGGGGTGCGCATGGCCCTCGACCCGGGCCCGCTCGCTGGCCAGGTTGACGCTCGCGGCGGCGACCCCGGGTACTTGGCGTAGCGCGCGCTCGACACGGCCGGCGCAGGAGGCGCAGGTCATGCCGCGGATGGGCAGGTCGAGGTCGGCGGCAGGGGCGGTGAGGGATGGCATGGGGCGTCCTCCTGATGAGCAGACACCCTATGCTCGGGTTTGTCACGGTGGCAAGGTCAAGCCTGCCTCGTCAGCGGCGGGCAATCGGCAGCATGCCTTGCAGCACGCCGTCGCGACGGGCGAAGTGATGCCAGAGGGCGATGGCGGCGTGGCCGAGGATCAGGATATAGAGGGCGTACTGAGCGGTGAGGTGGAACTGCTTGGCCAGGGCGCGGGTATCGTCGGACAGCGGCAGCGGCGCGATTTCCACCAGCCAGAACAGGTTCACCGGACGCTTGCCGAACACCAGCCCGGTCAGCGGCATGGCCAGCAGCAGGAGGTACAGCAGGGCGTGGCCGGCCTTGGCGGCGACCTGCTGGAAGCGGGCCTCCGGCGGCAGCAATTGCGGCGCGCCGTAGCGGGCGCGGGCCACCAGGCGCAGCAGGGTTAGAAGAAGCACCGTCAGCCCGATCGACTTGTGCAGGGTGAACACGCCGCCATCGCCACCGAGGAACTGGCCGAAGAAGTCATGCCCGTAGGGCAGGGCGATATTGGTAAGCACCAGCAGGGCGGTCAGCCAGTGCAGGGCGATTTGCGAGGTCGAATAGCGGGTCATCCTTGGAGCTCCTTTTTCGTGGTCTTCGTCGTCGCGCGGGCGCGTGGGTGGCAAAGTGACAGCCGCTTCGCTGGCGGAGTTCCGCCCCCGGCGCGGCCCATCAGAGCGCCTCCGGCACCAAGTACAACCCGGCGGTGTTGGCGGCGATCCGGTATTTGCGGATTTCTCCCGCGCGCAGGCTCACGGCTTGCTGACTGTATTGCTCGAAGCCGGAGTTGCAGGCGCCCTGGCCGACGATCCCCAGGCGGATCAAGGTCTCCCCGGGCGGCAGGTTGAAGGACACCGATTGCCCCTGGTACAGCCGCGCGGCGAGGCGGTCCTGAACATACAGGCCGATCTCGCAACTGGTCGAGACCTCCAGCCGGTCGCGGGACACCATCACCACGCCGTAGTCGAATGCGCTGGGTACGTTGAGCGGCGCGTAAGGCGCGTTCTCGGCGGCGGCGAGCAGCGGAAGGGCGAACAGCGACAGCAATGGGCGGCGCATGGCGGCGGGACTCCGGGTGGCTCGACCGTCAGCTTGGTCGACCGGCGCCGGCTCGGCAACCCCCGCTTGACCCTGACCCGGTGGCAAGGTCGACACTCTCGAAAAAACCAGGAGGATTCCCATGCGAGCATTCGAGGTACAAGGCATTTCCTGCGGCCATTGCGTGCGCAGCATCACCCAGGCCGTGCAGGCGCTCGATCCGGCGGCGCAGGTACGGGTGGACATTCCCAGCGGGCGGGTCGAGGTGGACAGCGAACGGCTGGACGACCGGCAGGTGGTGGATGCCATGGCCGCCGAGGGGTACCCGGCCCGGCCCCAGGGGTGAGCCTCAGGGACCTGGGGCGGGGCGGCCCGGCCAGTCGCGCACCAGGCCTCGGAAATGAGTGTCGAGCAGCGGGGCGGCGTCCCGTCGTGGATCGAACAGGTCCGGGTCCCGCGTCCAGTCGGTGAACAGGCCGATGAGCAGCCCGTGCAGGGAGCGCGCCCCGATGCGCGGCGTCACGCCTTCCTGCAGACGCTCGACACAGCCTTCGCGGCCGAACAACGCCTCCACCAGGGCGATGAATTGATTGATGAACGTGGCGTTGCGCTGCGCGGTTTCGCGCAATTCGCCCGTGAATTCGCAACGATGCAGGAGTATGGTGAAAATCCGCCGTTTCTGGTCATCCTGGGCGAGGCTCTCGACGGAGCCGACGCACAGGTCCCGCAGGGCCCAGAGGGGGTCTTCGCCACCGTACCCCGATAATCGCTCGGTCAACTGCTCCAGCGGTAGCCGGACCTGTTCCAGCATGGCGTGGAACAGGTGGGCCTTGTTCTGGAAGTGCCAGTAGACCGCTCCGCGCGTGACGCCGGCGGCGCGGGCGATCTGTTCCAGCGTGGTGGGCGAAACTCCTTTTTCCAGGAACAACTGCTCCGCGGCCGCCAGGATGGCGACACGGGTCTGTTCGGCTTGTTCTTTGGTGCGACGCATGTCCGAAGAGATCCGAGCGGGCGGGAGACTATCCCAGGGAACGCATTGTCCCGCGTTTCGTGCTTTTCCCTGGTTTACAAACGCCAATGTATGTAACAGCATACCGTCCTTTTTCGCAATGCTCGACGCCCCGGGAGATGTACCTATGCTCGCTCGACCTTTTCCCTTTGCGTTCCCGGCCCTGGCCCTGAGCCTGCTGCTCGCCCAGAGCGTGCATGCCCAGGACGGCGGCACCCCGCCGCCGGCGCAGGTCGTGGTGGAAACCGCCGAGACGAAGGATTTTCCCCTGGTCACCGAATACCCCGGCCGTACTGCGGGGTACCGCGAGGTCGAGGTTCGCGCCCAGGTGAGCGGCATCCTCATCGAGCGCGCTTATCAGGAGGGCAGCACGGTGAAGAAGGGGCAGGTGCTGTTCCGCATCGACCCGCGCCCCTATCAAGCAGCCCTCGACCGGGCCAAGGGCGCCCTGGCCCAGGAACAGGCCCGCTACCGCCAGACCGACCGCGACCTCAAGCGCATTCGCCAGTTGCAGACGCGCGGCTTCGCCAGCGGCAGCGAGCTGGACACGGCGATCTCCAACTTCGAGCAGAGCAAGGCCAACATCGAGGCCGCCAAGGCCGAGGTGCAGGCGCGGCAGATCGACCTGGACTACACCACGGTGAAATCGCCGATTTCCGGGATCACCAGTCGCGAGGTGCGTTCCGAGGGCAGCCTGGTGACCGCCAACGATGCCAATTCCAGCCTGCTCACCCACGTCACTCAGCTCGACCCGCTGTACGTCAACTTCGCCTACCCGGACCTGGAGGTGGAGCGCATGCGCAACGACCTGCAGGACGGCAGCCTGAAGATGCCCGCCGACGGCAAGCTGAACGCCGAGATCAAGCTGGCCAACGGCGCCAGCTATCCCCACAAGGGTCGGGTCGATTTTACCGATAGCCTGATCACCCGGGGCACCGGCACGGTGGGCGCCCGCGCCAGCGTGCCCAACCCCGACCAGGCACTGCTGCCCGGCCAGTTCGTGCGGGTCGAGGTGACCGGCTTGGTTTACCCGAGCGCGATCACCATTCCGGAGCGGGCGGTCGCCCAGGGCCCCCAGGGCACCTTCGTCTATGTCGTCGACGACCAGGGCAAGGCCCAGGCGCGGCCGGTCAAGACCGGTCTCACCGCCAATCATCGCTGGCTGATCAAGGAAGGCCTCAAGAGCGGTGACAAGGTCATCATCGAGGGGGCCGCGAAACTGCGTCCGGGCGCCCCGGTGCAGATCGTCCAGCCTGGCGCTTCCGACTCGCAACCGGCCAAGGCGGCCGAAGGGGCGGCTTCGTGATTTCGCGTTTCTTCATCGACCGGCCGCGATTCGCCACGGTCCTCTCGATCATCATCGCCATCGCCGGCCTGGTCGCCATGCGCGGCCTGCCGGTGGCCCAGTACCCGGATATCGTGCCGCCCCAGGTGGTGGTGCAGGCCACCTACCCCGGGGCCAGCGCCGAGGTGATCGCCAGCACCGTGGCGGCGCCGCTGGAGCAGCAGATCAACGGCGTGCCGAACATGATCTACCAGAACTCGGTGGCGTCCAGCAGCGGCCAGTTGCGCATCACCATCTCCTTCGAGGTAGGCACCGACCCCGACCAGGCGACCATCGACGTGAACAACCGCGTCTCCGCCGCCGAGGCCAAGCTGCCCGAAGAGGTGCGGCGCCAGGGCGTGCAGGTGCAGAAGCGTTCGGCGTCGATCCTGCAAGTGGTGACCATGTACTCGCCGGACGGCAGCCGCGACCCGCTGTTCCTGAGCAACTACGCGCTGATCAACGTGATCGACGAGATCAAGCGCCTGCCCGGAGTCGGCGACGCTTCCCAATTCGGCGCCAAGGACTACTCCATGCGCATCTGGCTGCGCCCGGACAAGCTGGCGCAGTACGGCATGACCCCGAGCGACGTGTCCGAGGCCATCGGCGGGCAGAACTCCCAGTTCGCCGCCGGCAGCTTCGGCCAGCAGCCGATGCACGATCCCCAGGACTTCACCTACACGGTGACCACCCAGGGCCGCTTCGCCGATCCGGCGGAGTTCGAGAACATCCTGCTGCGCACCGACCCGGATGGCGCCAGCCTGCGCCTGAAGGACGTCGCCCGGGTCGAGCTGGGCGCCAAGGACTACGCGTTCAGCGCCACCTTGAACGGCCGCCCGGCGGCGGCGTTCGGGATTTACCTGCAACCGGGGGCCAACGCCCTGGAAACCGCCGAGGCGGTGCGCAACGCCATGGACAAGATGTCCGCGCGCTTCCCCGAGGGTGTCGCCTACCGCATCCCCTACGACACCACCCACTTCGTCCAGGCGTCCATCCATGAAGTGGTGAAGACGTTCTTCGAGGCCATGCTGCTGGTGGTGCTGGTGGTGTTCATCTTCCTGCAGAACTGGCGCGCCACGCTGATCCCGGTGCTGGCGATCCCGGTCTCGCTGATCGGCACCTTCGCCGGCATGTACATGCTCGGCTTTTCCATCAACCTGCTGACCCTGTTCGGCATGGTGCTGGCCATCGGCATCGTGGTGGACGATGCCATCGTGGTGATCGAGAACGTCGAGCGGGTCATGAGCACCGACCGGCTGAGTCCGCGAGAGGCGGCCATCAAGGCGATGAGCGAGGTGACCGGCCCGATCGTCACCATCGTGCTGGTGCTCTGCGCGGTGTTCGTGCCGGTGGCGCTGTTGGGCGGCCTGGCCGGCCAGATGTATCGCCAGTTCGCCATCACCATCGCCATTTCGGTGGTGATCTCCGGCATCGTCGCCCTGACCCTCAGCCCGGCACTCTGCGCCGTGCTGCTCAAGCCGGGCCACCAGGAGCCGGCGGCGCCGTTCCGCTGGTTCAACCGGCAGTTCGATCGCATCACCCGGGGCTACAGCAGCGGCGTGCGCTTCTTCGTGCGCCGCGCGATCCTCGGCCTGGTGCTGTTCGCCGGGATGATCGCCATCACCGCCTGGGTGTTCGGCCGGGTGCCGGGTTCCCTGGTGCCGGAAGAGGACCAGGGCTACATCATCAGCGCCTACTACCTGCCGCCGGCCGCGTCCCTCGACCGTACCGCCAAGGTGACCGGGGACATCACCCAGAGCCTGCTGAAGAACGAGGCGGTGGCCAACGTGGTGACCTTCACCGGCTTCGACGTGCTCAGCTTCGGCCAGCGCTCCAACGCCGGCGTATCCTTCGTGCCGCTCAAGGATTGGGAGGAGCGCACCACGCCCGAGCTGGACGCCCGCAACTTCGTGCGCACGGTGATGGGCATGGGCTCCGACGAGACCAAGCGCAACGCCATGGTGCTGGCCTTCAACCCGCCGCCGATCTCCGGCATGAGCACCACTGGCGGCTTCGAGGCGTACATCCAGGACCGCGCCGACCACGGCATCGCCGGGCTCGCCGATATCAGTCGGAAGTTCACCGAAGCGGCGGCCAAGCGGCCGGAACTGGCGGGGGTGCGTACCACTTTCGACGCCAGCGTGCCGCAGTACTACGTGGACCTGGACCGTAACAAGGCGCGTGCCCTGGGCGTACCGGTGAACGAAGTGTTCGTCGCCATGCAGAGCACCTTCGGCAGCTTCTACGTGAACGATTTCACCCTCTACGGCCGGACCTTCCAGGTCAGCATGCAGTCGGAGTCGGAGTTCCGCAGCAAGCCCGAGGACTTGAGCCAGGTGTTCGTGCGCGCCCAGAGCGGCGAGATGATCCCCCTCAGCGCCCTGGTCACCGTGCGCCGCGTGCTCGGCCCCGACACCTTCGAGCGCTTCAACGTCTATCCCTCGGCGAAGATCATGGGCAACCCGGCCCCTGGCTACAGCTCCGGCCAGGCGCTGCAGGCGGCCCAGGAAGTGGCGGACGAAGTGCTCGGCCAGGACTACAGCCTGGCCTGGACCGGCTCGGCCTACCAGGAAGTGAAGACCCAGGGGTCGGGCAGTACCGCGTTCATCTTCGGCCTGGTGATGGTGTTCCTGATCCTCGCCGCCCAGTACGAGCGCTGGACCCTGCCGATCGCGGTGATCACCGCCGTGCCGTTCGCCGTGTTCGGCGCGATCCTGGCCATCTGGCTGCGCGGCATCGCCAACGATGTGTACTTCCAGGTCGGCCTGGTGACCCTGATCGGCCTGGGGGCGAAGAACGCCATCCTGGTGGTCGAGTTCGCCGTGCTTTGCCGGCAGGAAGGCATGGGCATCCGCGAGGCGGCCCTGGAGGCTGCGCGGCTGCGCTTCCGGCCCATCGTGATGACCTCGCTGGCGTTCATCCTCGGCGTGGTGCCACTGGCCGTGAGTTCCGGCGCCGGCTCCGCCAGCCGCCATTCCATCGGCACCGGGGTGATCGGTGGGATGCTGGCGGCCACCGCGGTGGCGATGCTGTTCATCCCGATGTTCTACGTCCTGGTGGAAAGCCTGGGCGAACGCTTCGGCAAGAAGAAGGCGATCGCCACGCCCCACGGCGAACACCTCTGAGGCCCGCCGCCGGTTCGCCGGCGGTGCTAGGCTTGTGTTCCGGTCCGCCTCGCGCGGACCGTTCTTTTTTCCTGCCGGCGCGGTGACCGCGCCATCGGGCTGAATGGCCGGGCAGGTTCTGTCCCGTGTCATCGGAAGCATTCATGAACCTGAGAATCCTCTTGATCCTCGGCGCCCTCAGCGCCTTCGGCCCCATGGCCATCGACTTCTACCTGCCGAGTTTTCCCGCCCTGGCCCATGCCTTCGACACCGACGTGGAGCACGTGCAACTGAGCCTCGCGGCCTACTTCATCGGCCTGGCTCTGGGCCAATTGGTCTACGGTCCCCTGGCGGACCGCTTCGGCCGACGCCGGCCGTTGCTGGCGGGGGTGGCGCTGTTCACCCTGGCGTCCCTCGGCTGCGCCCTGGCCACAAGCCTCGAAGGACTGATCCTCGCGCGCTTCGTCCAGGCCCTGGGCGGTTGCGCCGGGATGGTGGTGTCGCGTGCGGTGGTGCGCGACCTGTGCGACCCGATCGGAGCGGCCAAGGTGTTCTCCCAGTTAATGCTGGTGATGGGCCTGGCGCCGATCCTCGCCCCACTGGGCGGCGGGCTGCTGCTGGACAGCTTCGGCTGGCGCTCGATCTTCGTGGTGCTGACCCTGTTCAGCGCGCTGTCCGGCCTGGGGGTCGCCGCCTGGCTGCCGGAAACCCTGGATCGCGACCTGCCGCATCCGCCCTTGCGAGGGGCTCTCAAGGAATACCGCCGGTTGTTCGGCGACCGTGCCTTCATCGCCTTTTCCCTGGCCGGCGGCGTGGCGATGGCCGGGATGTTCGCCTACATCGCCGGCTCGCCGTTCGTGTTCATCCAGCTCTACGGCGTGCCGGCGGAACATTACGGTTGGCTGTTCGGCAGCAACGCCGCGGGTTTCATCCTGGTCTCCCAGATCAACGCTCGGCTGCTGCGCTGGCGCGGCCCGGCCCACCTGCTGCGACGGGCCGTCTGGGTCTACCTGGTGTGCGCGCTGGCCCTGCTGGGGCTGGCCCTGGCGGGAAGCGGGGCCTTGTGGCCGCTGCTGATCCCGCTGTTCGGCTGCATCGCCAGCCTGGGTTGCATCATCCCCAACGCCTCGGCCTGCGCCATGGCCGGCCAGGGCCGCCACGCCGGCAGTGCCTCGGCGCTGCTGGGGTGTCTGCAGTTCAGCATCGCCGCGTGCGCGGCGGCCATGGTCGGCGTGTTGCACGATGGCAGCGCCGTGCCCATGGCCCTGGTGATCGGCGTTTGCGGTCTGCTGGCGGTGACTTTCGCCCTCGCCACCAGCCGCCTGGCCACCCCGATGCACTGACGTCCGCGCGGGCGCCTTTCAGCGGAAGCCTTCCAGGACGATCTTGCCCTTGGACGTGCCGCTTTCGAGTTGAGCGTGGGCGCGCCGCAGGTTGGCCGCGTCGATGGGCCCGTAGTGCTCGCCCAGGGTGGTCTTCAGCACGCCGGCATCCACCAGCCCGGCGACCCGCTCCAGCAGCCGGTGTTGCTCGATCATGTCCTCGGTCTGGAACAGCGAGCGGGTGTACATGAACTCCCAGTGCAGCGACAGGCTCTTGCGCTTGAGCAGCGCGGCGTCGAGGGAGGCCGGGTCGTCGATCAGCGCCAGCCGGCCCTGGGGCGCCAGGGCTTCGACGATCGCCGGCAGGTGCTGGTCGGTGTGGGTCAGGCTGGCGACGTGGGTCACCGAGTCGATGCCGATGCGCCGCAATTCCTCGTGCAGGGGGCGACGATGATCGATCACCGCGTGGGCCCCTCGTTCGCGCACCCACTGCTGGGTCTCCGGTCGCGAGGCGCTGCCGATCACCGTCAGCCCGGTGAGTTGGCGGGCCAGTTGCACCAGGATCGAACCGACTCCGCCGGCGGCGCCCACCACCAGCAGGCGCTGGCCCCGGGACGCCTCGCCCTCGGCGATGCCCAGGCGCTCGAACAGCAATTCCCAGGCGGTGATGGCGGTCAGCGGCAGCGCCGCGCTCTGGGCGAAATCCAGGCTGCGCGGGCGGTGGCCCACCAGGCGCTGGTCCACCACATGCAGCTCGCTGTTGGCGCCCGGGCGGTCCAGGGCGCCGGCGTAGAACACCTCGTCGCCCACGGCGAACAGGTCGACCCGCTCGCCCACCGCTTTCACCACGCCGGCCACGTCCCAGCCCAGCACCTTGGGCTGGCCGCCCTCGGGCTGTACGTTGCGGCGAATCTTGGTGTCCACCGGGTTCACCGAGATGGCGCGCACCTCCACCAGCAGGTCGAGTGGCCCCGGCGTCGGCTCGGCTATCTCCATGTCCTCCAGGGCACGGGGGTCGTCGATGGGCAGGGGGTGGCGATAGGCAATGGCTTTCATGGCGGTTCTCCGAGAGCCGGTCGCGGGGCGCGCCGGCGGAATGAGGCCATGCTCGGCTATTCCGTCGCGAAGAAAAACCCGCTATCAAGAGAGGCTCTTTCAACGGAAAATTGAAAATGCTGCGTTTGGACGATCTCCAGGTCTTCGTGCGCACCGCCGAAACCGGCAGCCTTTCCGCCGCCGCGCGGCGGCTGGAGTGCTCGCCGGCGGTGGCCAGCGCCGCCCTCAAGCGCCTCGAAGCCCAATTGCAGACACGCCTGCTGGCCCGCTCCACCCGCAGCCTGCGGCTGACCGCCGAGGGCGAGCGCTTCCTCGGCCACGCCCGCGCCGCGCTGCTCGCCCTGGAGGAAGGGCGTCAGGCCCTGGAGGGCGGGCGCGCCGGAATCGGCGGCGTGCTGCACCTGTCCGCACCCTCGGATTTCGGCCGCAACGTGCTGCTGCCCTGGCTGGACGCTTTCCAGCGGGAGCACCCGCGCCTAAGTCTTCGCCTGCATCTGGGCGACCGGGTCGCCGACCTGTACCGCCAGCCGGTGGACATCGCCCTGCGCTACGGCGAGCCGGAGGATTCCAACCTGGTGGCGCTGCCCCTGGCGCCCGGCAACCGCCGCGTGCTGTGCGCCTCGCCGGACTACCTGGCCCACCACGGAACACCCCGGCGGGTCGACGACCTGACGGCGCACAACTGCCTGTTGTACCTGCTCGGCGAGCGGGTCCACGATCGCTGGCGCTTCGTCCAAGGCCGGCGCGTCCGGGAAGTGACGGTGAAGGGCGACCGGGTCAGCGACGATGCCGACGCGGTGCGGCGCTGGGCCGTGGCTGGCCACGGCTTGAGCTACAAGTCGTGGCTGGACGTGGCGGGGGACGTGGCGGCGGGGCGCCTGGCGCTGCTGCTGGCCGATCACCAGGGCGAGGCGGCGCCGCTGAACCTGATCTGCCCCCCACCGGGCGCAAGTGAGCCCGCCGGTGCGCCTGCTCCACGGCTTCCTGCGGGAACGTTGCGCCGGGTTGCTGGAACGGGCGCCCTGGTCGGCTTGACCTCAGCGCACCAGGCGCGCGTCCAGGCTGTTCCGCGCCAGGCGTTGGGCCTGCGCCTCGGTCATGCCGAGGCTGTGATGCAGGGCGGCGAAGTTCTCCGTGACGTAGCCGCCGAAGTACGCCGGGTCATCGGAGTTCACCGTGACCTTCACGCCACGCTCCAGCAGGTCGAGGATGGTGTGCTGGGCCATGTCCTCGAACACCCGCAGCTTGGTGTTGGAAAGGGGGCAGACGGTGAGGGGAATCTGCTCGTCGATCAGCCGTTGCATTAAACGCTCGTCTTCGCTGGCGCGCACGCCGTGATCGATGCGTTGCACCTTGAGCAGGTCCAGGGCTTCCCAGATGTATTCCGGCGGGCCTTCCTCGCCGGCGTGGGCCACGGTCAGGAAGCCCTCGGCCCGGGCGCGGTCGAACACCCGCTGGAACTTGCGCGGCGGGTGGCCGACTTCCGAGCTGTCCAGTCCCACGGCGACGAAGTGCTCGCGGAACGGCAGGGCCTGGTCCAGGGTGCGCTGGGCTTCGTCCTCGGGGAGGTGCCGGAGGAAGCTGAGGATCAGGCCACTGGTCACCCCCAGGCGGCGCTCGCCGTCGGCCAGGGCCTGGGCGATGCCGCGCACCACCACTTCGAAGGGGATACCGCGGTCGGTGTGGGTCTGGGGGTCGAAGAAGGGTTCGGTGTGGACGACGTTCTGCGCCTTGCACTTCTCTAGGTAGGCCCAGGTCAGGTCGTAGAAGTCCTGCTCGGTGCGCAACACATCGGCGCCCCGGTAGTAGAGGTCGAGGAATTCCTGCAGGTTGTTGAACGCGTAGGCCCGGCGCAGGGACTCCACGTCGTCCCAGGGCAGGGCGATGCCATTGCGTTCGGCCAGGGCGAACAGCAGTTCCGGCTCCAGGGAGCCCTCCAGGTGCAGGTGCAGTTCGGCCTTCGGCAGGGCATTGAGCCAGTCGTACATGGGGCGGGGGTCTCCGGGGAAATGAGGCTTCGCCGCGCGGCGCGGCGGATCTGCGAATTATGACACAGGCGTTCCGGGGCGCCGGGCGCGCGCGGCCGGCCAATCCTCTTGAACTGTTCGGGCCGTTTCGGCGTCCGGTTGATAAGCCGGCCCTAAGGCCGGGCTCTCGCGACGAACAAGGAAACGACTCGATGTCCAGCTCGCTGAAAGACGAAGCGTTCCTGCTGCTGGCGGCGGCCGCCGCGCTGCTGGCCTACGGGGCGGAACACTGGCTGCTCGGCCAGGGCCGGGGCGTGGCGCTGCTGGTGGCGCTGGCGCTGATCGCCGCGATCGTCTGCGCGTCGCTGCGGGTAGCCCATCACGCCGAAGTGCTTGCGGAAAAAGTCGGCGACCCCTACGGCACCATGATCCTGACCCTCTCCGCCGTGCTGGTGGAGGTGGTGGTGCTGGGCATCGTCATGAGCCACGAGCCGTCGCCGACCCTGGCCCGGGACACCATCTACGCGGCGGTGATGCTGGACATCAACGGCATCCTCGGGCTGGCCGCGTTGATGGGCGGGCTGAAGTACGGCGAACAGGCCTACAACGACGACTCGGCGAAGTCCTACGGGGTGATGATCATGACCGCCATGGGCATTTCCATGGTGGTGCCGGAATTCATCCCCCCGGGGAAATGGCACCTGTACTCGATGTTCACCATCGGCGCCATGCTCATGCTCTATGCCCTGTTCCTGCGCATGCAGACCGGGCCCCACAGCTATTTCTTCAGCTACAACTACCCGGAAAAGAAACGCGCCAAGGATGGCACGCCGTCGCCCAGCGGCAGCGGCCGGCATTCCATCGTCCTGCTGGTGACGGGCGTGGCGCTGATCGGCGCGCTGGCCGAAGTAATGGCCAAGGCCCTGAACCTGGGCCTGCAAGGCAGCGGCGCGCCGCCCATTGTCGCGGCGCTGCTGGTGGCGGCCATCTCCGCCGCCCCGGAGATCCTTACCGCCCTGCGCGCCGCCCTGGCCAACCGCATGCAGTCGGTGGTGAACATCGCCATGGGCGCCTCGCTGTCCACGGTGATCCTCACCGTGCCGGTGATGGAGGCGCTGGCGTTGTTCGGCGGCCAGCCGTTCCAGATGGCCATGACCCCGGTGCAGACGGTGATGGTCGCCATCACCCTGGTGGTAGCCGCCATCAACCTCAACGACGGCCATACCAACGCCATCGAGGGCATGACCCACTTTGTGCTGTTCGCGACTTTCATCATGCTCAGCCTGATCGGCATGTGAGCCAGGCCCGGCGTCTCGCTGGCGAGCGCGGCATGCTTCCGGTTCCGATGCCATGAGAATGCCGAAGATGCGCCACTCCTTCATTCGACTCGTCGTGAACGGGCTATGCCTGGGGTTGGTGGTGCTCGCCTTGTTGTTCAGCGTTCTGATGCTGTGGGAGGCATACGGCCCAGGCGAGCCCTATTACGGCCGCAGTACCAATAGGGATAAATGGAGTGATCCTCGTCCGTTGCTGCTGGCCGTGGACGGTGGGGCGGCGCTGGTGGTTTTCGGGCTGCGCAGACTGTTCCGGCGCCGGTCCTAGCGGGGGCGCGGTTGCAGCGGGCAGCCACTGGCGAGGCGCTGGCGCAAGTCATCGCGCAGGACGGCCAGTTCCTCCATCCGCTGTTCGATCCGGTGCAGCTTGTCCGTCAGTAGGGCGCGCACCGCCTGGTCGCGATCCGGCGCCGACCACAGCGCGTTCAGTTGCTCGCTGATTTCCGACAGGGCGAAGCCCAGGTGTTGGGCCGTCTTGATGTACAGCAGGGCTTGCAGGCTTTCCTCGGGGTAGTCGCGGTAACCGTTGGCGCTGCGCCGGGAGCGGATCAGGCCGAGGCGCTCGTAGAAGCGCAGGCTGTCGCGGCTGACGACGGCGCGGTGGGCCAGTTCGCCGATACGCATGAAAAAGGACTCGCAGAAAGGGCTTGACCCTGGAGCATACTCCAGGCCCCAGCATGAAGGCTCCCTTTCGTTTCGAGGTCTTCATGATGTGGCATCCCTCCGCTTACCGGCGCCTGGTGCGCGCCAGTGCCTGGTACGATCTGCTGGTCGCCGCGCCTTTCGCCACGCCCTGGACGTTCGCGCTACTGCACGGGACGCTGTCGGCCGTGGCGAGCCGCTGGGGCCTGCCGGGCGAGCTACCGGCTTTCGCCGCGCTGCCGATGCTGATGGCCAACCTGATGGGCACGCTGGTGTGTATCTGGGCCATCTTGCGCATCCGTCACCCCGAGGCGCGACTGGGCCGCTACGACACGGTCGCGCGGATGATCTTCACCTTCTGGCAGGCCTATGCGTTGGCCCAGGGCGCCAGTTGGGTAATCCTGCCGTTCCTGCTGGCCGAGTTTGCCTGGGGCGTCGCCCAGGCCTGGCCAGTGAGAAAGGCCGCGCGCCACTGAACGTCGCCGCCCGCGCCGACGGTCGAGGACGAAGCGCCTGGTCAGAATGTGTGCGCTTCCTCGCGGGGCCCGGCCCGCCGCGCTCCGAACCGTTCATCCCCGGCTTATCCACAACGTTTTCCCCGGCTGGCGTGGACAACCCAGGCGCCACCGGGGCGTCGTGCCGGCAGAGGCGGCACGCTCCGCCACGTTCGGTAAAGCATCAATGGATCAAGGGTTTAGCTGCGACAAAGGCGCGCGCCCGGAAACGCTTGGACAAAATCCGCGCAACGGCCGCCAGCCCTCGTGGTGCCGCGTCTAGCGCGGCCCTTCCCCGGCTTTTCCCCAAGGTTATCCACAGAGTCTGTGAGCAGTTTTTTACGACAGCGACGTACAGCGGAATTGACGAGGCCGGGCGAGCGGCGTAGCCGCTAGAGGCCGCGAAGCCGGCTTCGTCCCCGGCTGATCTCCGCCAGCCAGCGATCCAGTGCCGCGCAGTGAGCCTGGGGGAGGGTCAGGCGCAGGTCCACGCCGTCGGCCCGATAGCCGTGCTCCTCCACCTCGGCGGCGAAGTCGGCGAGCCTGGCCTGCAGGCGCGCCCAGGCGGCGAAGCCGCACTGGCACGCGACCCGCACCCGCGCAAGCCGCGGCAGGCGCTCGCCGCCTTCCAGGCACTTCGCGGCGCAGCCACCGTAGGCGCGGACCAGGCCACCGGTCCCCAGGCGGATGCCGCCGTACCAACGGGTCACCAGCACCACGACGGCATCCCAGCCCTGGCCCTGCAAGGCGGTGAGAATCGGGCGGCCGGCGGTGCCGCCCGGTTCTCCGTCGTCGCTGAAGCGGTAGCGATCGCCAACCACCCAGGCCCAGCAGTTGTGGGACGCACCGGGGTCGCCGTGGGTGGCGACGAACGCCTCGGCCGCCTCGGCGCTCTCCACCGGGGCCGCCTGGGCGAGGAAGCGGCTCTTGCGGATGTCTTCCCGGTATTCGCACGGCGCGGCGAGGGTGAAGGACATGGCGACGACGCGCCTCAGGTCGGCGGGGTCAGGCCGCAGCCCTTGAGGACGACGCGGATCAAGTTGTCGCGGGCGGCGTCGAAATCCTCCTGGGCCAGGCGGGCGCGACCGGTGACTTGGCAGATCTGCGAAGCGAAGTCGGCGTAGTGCTGGGTGCTCCCCCATAGCAGGAAGATCAAGTGGACCGGATCCACCGGGTCCATCTTGCCGGCGGCGATCCAGGCTTCAAGGACCTTCACCCGATCGTCGAACCGGGCCCGGTAATGAGTGGCGAAAGCCTCCGCGAGGTAGTCGCCCCCGCTGATCACCTCCAGGGCGAAGAGGCGCGAGGCCTTCGGATGACGCCGGGAGAACTCCATCTTGGCGCGGATATAGCGGGCCAGCGCCTCGGCGGGGTCGTCCTCGACGGTCAGCGTGTCGAGGGCGCTGTCCCAGCGGGACAGGATGCGCCCCAGGACCGCCTTGTACAGGCTCGGCTTGTTGCTGAAGTAGTAGTGCAGGTTGGCTTTCGGCAGCCCGGCATTCTGGGCGATGGCTCCCATGCTGGTGCCCTTGAAACCGTGACGGGCGAATTCGTCCTCGGCGGCGGTGAGGATTGCCTCCTCGTTCTTCTGGCGGATGCGCCCGGCGGGTTTGTCGTCGCGGCGTGGCGCGGAGGGGGCGGGCGTCATGGTGGGCTCCGGAAGGGTGGCGTCGCGATAGCACTGATACCGCAGCGCCCGATGGGTGACAAGCGCGCCGGGCGAAAACGCCTCGGAGGCTCGCCGGGCACGGGGCCGGTGCGGCGGCCGTCAGAGGCGGATCGCCCGCCGGAGACCGCGTGCGGTTGAATGTCCCGGGGCGCTGTATAGACTGAGAATCTCAGTGGATTTTCCGTACCAGGAGAGAGTCGCATGACACGTCTCACCGTTGACCTGTCCGCCGAAATCGACGCCAAGCTCACCGACATCGCCAAGCGCAACGGCATCACCAAGGCCGAAGCCATGCGCCGCGCCTTCGCTCTTCTCGCCGTGGCGGACCAGGAGAAGCAGAAGGGCAAGGGGTTTTCCCTGGGCATCGTGCGGGAGAACGAGGATAACGAGCTGGTGGCGGTCGGCCGGGTCGTGGGGGTCTGACATGGACGACCAGGGAAAAGGACCTTCCGGCGATATCGACCTGGCTCACGTTTTCAGCGCTCCCGGGGGCGTCACCGTCAACGAGGGCGAGCGCTTGCGCTTCGCCCGCCAGGTGTTGTTCTGGCTGGCGCTGATCTGCGTGGGGGTGTTCGTCGCCCATGGCGTCTGGCCTGGCAACGAAGGCGTGGCGCAGATCTTCGAACTGGTGAAGATCGGCGCGCTGCCCCTGGTGACGCTGGTGATTTCCTTCTACTTCCCCAGCAGCGCGCCCCGCTAGGCGCGCCCCGCTAGACGGTTTGCGCCAGCGCGTCGAGGAAGCTTTCCAGTACCAGGTGCGGCCGGCGTCCCTTGCGGGTGACCGAGGCCAGCCCCAGGTCGTAGAAATGAGTCGTCGGTTTCAGCGCCCGCAGGCGGCCCTGGCGGACCCACTGCTGGGCATAGTGGTCCGGCAGGTAGCCGATGTAGTGACCGGTGAGGATCAGGAAGGCCATGCCCTCGCGGTCAGAGGCGCTGGCCGTGCAGGTCAGCGCTTGGTGACGCGCCTGGGCCTCGGCGGGCAGGCGGAAGGTCGGCGCGATGGCGTCCTGGGCGTTCAGACGCTCATCCTCCAGGGTGGCGTCGTCGGCATAGAACAGCGGATGGCCCACCGCGCAGTAGAGCAGCGAGCGCTCGTCGTACAGCGGCTGATAATCCAACCCGGCCAACGGTGCCGCCTGGGGTACCACGCCGACATGCAGGCGACCGTCGAGCACCCCCTGTTCCACCTCGCCAGGTGGCGTCATGCGAATCTGGATGCGTACTTCCGGGCCCTGGACCTTGAGCCGGGCGAGGGCATGGGTGATGCGCATGTGGGGCACGGTGACCAGATTGTCGGTGAGGCCGATGTTCAGCTCGCCGCGCAGGTGCCGATGCAAGCCGTTGACCTCGGTGCGAAAGCTCTCCAGTGCCCCCAGCAGCCGCAAGGCCGCCTGGTACACCTCGCGGCCTTCCTCGGTGAGGGCGAAGCCGGCGCGGCCGCGCTGGCACAGGCGCAGGCCGAGGCGCTGCTCCAGGTCGCCCATCTGCTGGCTGATGGCCGAGCGGCCGATGCCCAAGGCGCCTTCGGCGGCGGAGAAGCCGCCGCAGTCCACCACCGTGCGAAATAGCCGCAACAGGCGCACGTCGAAGTCGCTCACCTGAGCCAGCGGATCGCCGCGTCGTCCATTCATTGTTTAGCGCTCGGTAAACTCGGGATCGGAAAAATCGGATTTTTCCGACTCTAGGCCCGTGGCACCGTTGCCTGCAACCCGGCCGTGCCCCGCCGGGGGCGTCGCAGGCGCCGTCGCCGGTACAAGGGGCCGTCTACCCGACCAGGAGGTCTTCGATGAACATGCCGCACACCGCCACGCCCCTCGCCAGCACCCTCAAGCTGGATGCCCACTGGATGCCCTTCACCGCCAACCGCGCCTTCCAGCGCGACCCGCGGATCGTCGTCGGCGCCGAAGGCAGTTGGCTGATCGACGACCAAGGCCGGCGCATCTACGACAGCCTTTCCGGCCTGTGGACCTGCGGCGCCGGCCACGGTCGCAAGGAAATCCAGGACGCGGTGGCCCGCCAGTTGGGCACCCTGGACTACTCCCCGGGCTTCCAATACGGCCACCCGTTGTCCTTCCAGTTGGCCGAGAAGATCGCCGAGCGCCTGCCGGGCGACCTCGACCACGTGTTCTTCACCGGCTCCGGCTCGGAGTGCGCCGACACCGCGGTGAAGATGGCCCGCGCCTATTGGCGGCTGAAGGGCCAGGCCTCCAAGACCAAGCTGATCGGCCGTGCCCGCGCCTACCACGGGGTCAACGTTGCCGGCACTAGCCTCGGTGGCATCAACGGCAACCGTAAGCTCTACGGCCACCTGATGGACGCCGACCACCTGCCCCATACCCTGCAACCGGGTCTGGCCTTCACCCGTGGCATGGCCGAGACCGGCGGCGTCGAGCTGGCCAACGCGTTGCTCAAGCTGATCGAGCTGCACGACGCCTCCAACATCGCGGCGGTGATCGTCGAACCCATGTCCGGCTCCGGCGGGGTCATCGTGCCGCCCAAGGGCTACCTGCAACGCCTGCGGGAAATCTGCGACCAGCACGCCATCCTGCTGATCTTCGACGAGGTGATCACCGGCTTCGGCCGCATGGGCGCCTACACCGGGGCCGAGTACTTCGGCGTCACCCCGGACCTCATGAACGTCGCCAAGCAGGTCACCAACGGCGCGGTGCCCATGGGCGCGGTCATCGCCCGCCGGGAGATCTACCGGACCTTCATGGACCAGGCCACCCCGGACTACGCGGTGGAGTTCGCCCACGGCTACACCTACTCCGCGCACCCGGTCGCCTGCGCCGCCGGCCTCGCCGCGCTGGACCTGCTGGAGAAGGAGAACCTGGTACAGCGTGCCGCCGAGCTGGCGCCCCACTTCGAGCGGGCCCTGCATGGGCTCCAGGGCGCGGCCCACGTGGTGGACATCCGCAACTGCGGCCTGGCCGGCGCGATCCAGCTGGCGCCCCGGGACGGCGACGCCATCGTGCGGCCCACCGAGGCCGGCATCGCCCTGTGGAAGGCCGGCTTCTACGTGCGCTTCGGCGGCGACACCCTGCAGTTCGGCCCGACCTTCAATGCCAAGCCCGAAGAGCTGGACCGGCTGTTCGATGCCGTTGGCGAAACCCTCGGCGCCTTGAGCTGAGGCCGGCGCCTCGCCGTCTTATCGCCCCTCGGTCGCCGAGGGGCCCCACTCCTCTTTACCTGCCGCGCGGACTGGTGTCCCGCCGCGCCGATTCGGAGACCCCATGGAACTCATTCCCCACTTGATCGACGGCCAGCGCCTCGCGGGCCACGGCCGCCGCGCCGACGTCTACAACCCTTCCACCGGCGAGGTGACGCGCCAGGTCGGCCTGGCCGACCCTGCCACCGTGCAACGGGCCATCGACGCCGCCCGCGCCGCCTTTCCCGCCTGGCGCGCCACGCCGCCGGCCAAGCGCGCCCAGGTCATGTTCCGCTTCAAGCAGTTGCTTGAGCAGCACGAAGCGAGGATCGCCGAGCTGATCAGCCAGGAGCATGGCAAGACCCTGGAGGACGCCGTCGGCGAGCTCAAGCGGGGCATCGAGAACGTCGAGTTCGCCTGCGCCGCGCCGGAAATCCTCAAGGGCGAGTACAGCCGCAACGTTGGCCCGCACATCGACGCCTGGAGCGAATTCCAGCCCCTGGGCGTGGTGGCCGGCATCACGCCGTTCAACTTCCCCGCCATGGTGCCGCTGTGGATGTACCCCCTGGCCATCGCCTGCGGCAACACCTTCGTGCTCAAGCCCTCCGAGCGCGACCCCAGCGCCACCCTGTACATCGCCGAGCTGCTCCACGAAGCCGGGCTGCCCAAGGGCGTGCTCAACGTGGTGCATGGCGACAAGGACGCGGTGGATGCCCTGATCGAGGCGCCGGCCGTGAAGGCACTGAGCTTCGTCGGCTCCACCCCCATCGCCGAGTACCTCTACCGGGAGGGCGCCGCCCGTGGCAAGCGAGTGCAAGCCTTGGGCGGCGCGAAGAACCACGCCGTGCTGATGCCCGACGCCGACCTGGACAACGCGGTGAGCGCCCTGATGGGCGCGGCCTACGGCTCCTGTGGCGAACGTTGCATGGCCATCTCCGTGGCCGTCTGCGTGGGCGATCGGATCGCCGATGCGCTGGTGGAACGGCTCGTTCCGCAGATCCAGGGGCTGAAGGTCGGCGCTGGCACCGCCCGTGGCCTCGACATGGGGCCGCTGGTCACCGGCGCGCACTTGGCCAAGGTCACCGGCTACATCGAGGACGGCGTCGCCGCCGGCGCTCGGCTGGTGGTGGACGGGCGCGGGCTGAGCGTTCCCGGCCACGAGGGCGGCTTCTTCCTCGGCGGCTGCCTGTTCGACCGGGTGACCCCGGACATGCGCATCTACCGCGAGGAAATCTTCGGTCCGGTGCTGTGCATCGTGCGGGTCGGCAGCCTGGAAGAGGCGATGGCGCTGATTAACGACCACGAGTACGGCAACGGCACCTGCCTCTTCACGCGCGACGGCGAAGCGGCCCGACTGTTCTGCGACGAGATCGAAGTGGGCATGGTGGGCGTCAACGTCCCCCTGCCGGTGCCGGTCGCCTACCACAGCTTCGGCGGCTGGAAGCGCTCCCTGTTCGGCGACCTCCACGCCTATGGCCCCGACGGCGTGCGTTTCTACACCCGGCGCAAGGCCGTAACCCAACGCTGGCCGCAACGCACAAGCCACGAAGCGGCGCAGTTCGCCTTTCCCAGCAACGGGTGAGGGAGGTGGGGAGAAAGAAGCCGCTCGATGAGCGGCTTATTTCTTGGTGAGAAGTGCATGTGAGCGAGGCGATAGCCCACTTGGGCTGTTCATCGGGCCGAGCCGGATTGCGGTGAACTGGTGATAACGCTAGAGTCAGTGGTCTATCAAACCAGGGACACGCAAGGTGATCGGTAGAAACCTCAAGGCCTTCCTCAAACTTGTCCGATTCGCCGAGCACCGCAGAGAGGACGCGGGTGTTTATTATTTGATTTTTGGAGGCGGTACATTCAGCGATACTTCCAAACACCCAAACATCGTAGCCAAACGATGGGGTAAAACGTCGACCGCGGCAGGGGCCTATCAAATACTCTATGGCACTTGGCTTGAAGCCAAACACAAGCGCTTGGTCGATGATTTTTCACCTTCCGCTCAAGATAAAATAGCCATCGATCTCATTCGCCAGAAGCGGGCCCTCGCCCCCATCGAAAGCGGGACATTGAGCAGGCTATTTCATTACTCAGGAAAACCTGGACTTCCCTACCTGGGGCAAGCCAGTCGCTCATGAACATGGATGAAGCAAAGAAGCGTTTTTCGCGGTACCAAGAGGACGTGCAGTGAAGCATCGTGGTCTGTTCCGAGTGACATGCTTGATCGGAGTCATATCTGGCTGGTTTTTGAGTGCTCAAGCGGAGGAAAGCACATCCCTTAGTCGTTTGGTTTGCGGAAAGGATACATTCCTTGCCAGAACGACGATGGTGGAAGTGCCTGACCAGTTGGAGCGAGAAGTACTGCAACAGAGCATCGTTCGCGAAAAAGTGCCTGGTCGCCCCTTGGGTTTGTTGAGCCGTCCGGTGAAAAAATCCTTTTTTGAAAAGCCCTTACTGGATGTTGCTGTATCCCAGTGGAGCTGCGCCAAGAAGGCCTCGGGGCAAGCCTACTTAGTGTTGTTCTACTCATGCGTCATGGGTGACGAGACGCCAATCTGCAATGACCAAACTGAGTGGTATCAGGTGTTCGAAGTTAGGTTCTGTACGAAAAGTACTGCCGTAGGCACCGCAGCGTGCAGGCCAGCGTG
>DAMBWF010000012.1:0-92779 GCA_032052615.1 Pseudomonadaceae bacterium | reverse complement strand
CGCTTGACCCACGACTTCCGCCAACTGCTTCGAATCGGTTTTCGACATGCCACCCTCCAGATCAACCTGGATGGTTGGGCATCAACCCGTTGACATGAAGGACTTCACAAACCGAAACTCAACCCAAAAAGTTGATATTCGACTTTTCCTCCAACTCCAAGCAGGGAGCACAAACAGCATGTACGTCATCACCGGACTGAACGAAGCGCAGATCGACAGCCTCGTGCGAAACAGGGCCTCCTTCGAGATCAATGGCCTCAGGGGCAACTTCATGGCCGGCATCAAACTGGTCGAGACCAAGATCGAAAGCCTGGGAATGAAGTGTCGCGTCAAGAGCGATACGAAAAGCGCACTCGCTCAAGGTGGCGCGCTTGGTGCGCTCGCCAGTCTAGCTTCGGCACCCGTGACACTGACTGTCTTGGGAGTCACAGCCGCAGCCAGCGCTGGACACAACCTCCTCACACGAAACCCTGACTACGAAATCCTCAAGGACTATGTGAACCAGCGACTCAAGGTTATCTACAAGAAGTAACCCCTTCGCCCCATTTCCATAGCTTTCTGATCGCTACTAGCCCCGCTCTGGTTGCGGGCTCGTCTGCTACGCCCCAGTCATCACGGCCGGAGCAAATTCGCTCGCAAAAACCGACAACCTGGAGTTACCCCATGAAACGGATACTCAGCATCCTGCTGCTTGCTTTCTGCACCACTGCCCATGCCGGCGGCCTTGTGGACCATTACGCCTGGGGTGGTATCGCCTACCCGGATGAAACATCCACCGCAGGACTTCCTGAAGCCATCCCCTGTATCACCAAGAAAGCCTTCAACGGGCAGCCCATGATTAAGTGCACCTGGCTGGAGACCTCCCGCGAGGTGCTCATCTGGAATCCCCAGCGCCAGCAGGATGTGCGTTATGCCAACCAGGTAAGCGGTACGTGCCTGCGCGGTAAGTGCCGGACAAACACCACCATCGTGGGTGAATGGAATCAGGATGTCTTCTTCGCACTGTCGATCTGGTACCGCATCGGCACCAGCACCGATGGCAAACCGGTGGCCTACCGCGTCGACACCTCGCGCCAAGTGTCGTATGCCGAGGCAGGATCTCTCCTGTATCAGTTCTACCTGGATATCGGCGTCCCGGATGACCGGCTGGCTGGCACGTTCGATGGACGCTATGAAGGCGGCTATGCAGCCTGGCAGGCGCAGAAAGAAGGTGCTCAAGCTATAGGCACGTCAGATCAATCCGAATGGCCGGAAATCAAATCCGCCTGGTGTAATCCGCGCATGGATGACGACTGCTACATCAACGAGAAGAAGGTACCCGCAGCTGAGCTTGGTAAGTGGTTGCCAGCCGTTGCTGAATCGAACATCGATCAGATCGGCGGATACTGCGAGACCATCCTCTGTTTCGATAAGGACGATCACCAGTCGGCTATTTGCTGCAGTAACGGATCTGCACGCTATCAAACAGTTCCCCGCAAGCGGTAGAAAACCAGAATGAGGCAGCATTCGGCTGTCTCATGCTGGTGGCCTGCTTTTTCTTTTCTGGACATCTCCAACATCAAGCTAGTCCGAAATAGCGCTCGAAAAACACCGCCAGCTTGCCCAGCACTGTCTGCTTCTTGGCTGCATGACCGTTGCCCTGCGAGAACCGAGAAACAGGCGGCAGAATCTTGGTGATAGCAGTGCCGGCCGTGGGGATAGCGCCATCACGGAACGCACGCTCAACGAACTCACGCGCGGCCTCGGCGTTGAGGTTCTCGTCAGCGATGATGCGCTCCAACTCCTCAGTCTTTCTGGCCGCCATGAAGCTCTGCCATTGAGCGTCCACCTTGGCCCGGGTATTGACAGACTCAACGAACTGAACGATGAGATCCTTCTTGTTGCGCAAGCTGGGGCTGGAATTGATGGCGCGTTCGATGGTGGCGCGGATTTCCTTGTCCTCTCCCGTGCCTTTTTTCTTCAGGTACTGCTCGACCAGCAGCAGGATGTAGTCGACGTTGATTTCCACCTGCTTGATGAGCTCGATCTCGAAGACCACGTCGTCGTTGATCGACTCTTTCTCCGCCTCGGACGTGGCGCGGAACTCGGCATACAGATTCAGATAGACGCTCTGGTAATCCTGGTACTGACGCTCGCTGAGAATCTCGTTACCGGCAAAATCGTCGAAGGCCGTCAGGATATTTTTCAGCCGCAGGATCGAGCCAAATAGCTTGATGAAGGCTTTCTGCGCCGCTTCGCCGACGATGGCCTGCCCCAGTGGGAATTTGTCGAGCAGCTCGCCGACTCGGGCTTGGTATTCAGCGAAGTACTCGGCGTAAGGCTTCAGCAGCACGATCCCTTTGGCGTCCTTGTTGCCGAACAGGGCCAGCGCATCGTTGGTCTCCTGTTCCAGATTGCGGAAGGAAACGATGTTGCCGTAGGTCTTCACCGAGTTGAGGATACGGTTGGTCCGCGAATACGCCTGGATCAGGCCATGCGCCTTGAGGTTCTTGTCCACCCACAGCGTGTTCAGCGTGGTGGCGTCGAAGCCAGTCAGGAACATGTTGACCACGATGACCAGGTCCAGCTCGCGCTTCTTCAGGCGCTGCGACAGATCCTTGTAGTAGTTCTGAAACTTGTCCGCCGAGGTGTCGAAGCTGGTGGCGAACAGCGCATTGTAATCCTTGATCGCGGCGTCCAGAAAATCCCGCGAGCTCTGATCCAGCCCCTCGGCCTCGAACTCCTCCTCGCCAAGCAGGCCGTCTTCGTCGTCCTCATTGGCGGCAAAGCTGTAGATCAGCCCAACCTTGAGGCGCTGGGCCTCGGGCAGCGCCTGCTGCTGCGCGGAAAATTCCGCGTAGTAACGCTTGGCCGCATCAATCGAGGCACAGGCAAACAGCGAGTTGAAGCCCACCACCCGCTTACCATCATGACGATAGGTGCTGGCGCGCTTGGTCTTCTGATCAAAATGCTCGCGGATATAACCGACGATCTGGCTGATGCGCTCCGGCGCCAGCAGGGCGCGCTCGGTGTCGATGGCCGAGACCTGCTTGTCCTTGATCCGCGCCTGCATCTTGAGGGTATTGATGTAGTCGATGCGAAACGGCAGGACGTTCTTGTCGTTGATCGCATCGACGATGGTGTAGGTGTGCAGCTTGTCGCCAAAGGCCTGCTCGGTGGTGCGCCGCAATGGGTTGCCACCGGTTCCCGAGTTCTTCGCAAAGATCGGCGTGCCGGTGAAACCGAACAAGTGGTAGCGCTTGAACACACGGGTGATTTCGCTGTGCATGTCACCGAACTGGCTGCGGTGGCATTCGTCGAAAATCACCACCACATGCGCCTCGTACACCGGGTGCTTCTTGTTCTTGGCCACGAAGCGCGAGAGCTTCTGAATGGTGGTGATGATGATCCGCGCGTTCGGGTCTTCCAGCTGCTTCTGCAGCACCGAGGTCGAGGTATTGGAGTTGGCCGCGCCTTTCTCAAAGCGCTCGTATTCGCGCATGGTCTGGTAGTCCAGATCCTTACGATCGACCACGAACAACACCTTGTCGATGTCCGGCAGACCACGAGCGAGCTGGGCGGCCTTGAAGCTGGTTAGCGTCTTGCCCGAGCCCGTGGTGTGCCAGATGTAGCCACCCGCCGCCACAGTGCCCAATTGTCGGTGATTGGTTGAGGTGGCGATGCGTTGCAGGATGCGCTCGGCAGCAACGATCTGGTAGGGCCGCATCACCAGCAGTTTGCGATCCACATCGAACACGCAGTACTTGGTGAGTACGTTCAGCAACGAATGCTTGGCAAAGAAGGTCTTGGTAAAGCCAACCAACTCGGTGATGGGTTGGTTGCGCGCGTCGGCCCACCAACTGGTGAAGGAAAAACTGTTCGAGGTTTTGCTCTTACTGTGCTTGCCGGATCGCTCCTTCAAGTGCCCATCGCGCACGGTGTTACTGTAGTACTTGGTCAAGGTGCCATTGCTGATCACGAACAGCTGGACGTACTCGAACAACCCGGAGCCCGCCCAGAAGCTGTCGCGCTGGTAGCGGTTGATCTGGTTGAAGGCTTCACGGATGTCCACGCCACGGCGCTTTAGCTCGATATGCACCATCGGCAGGCCATTGACCAGCACCGTCACATCGAAGCGCGTGGCGTACTTGCCGCCATTCTCGCCAGCCTGCGTTTCGTACTGGTTGATCACCTGCAAGACGTTGTTGTGGATATTGGCCTTGTCGATCAGGTAGATGTTCTTGGTACTGCCATCATCGCGCTTCAAGACCTGAATGTGGTCTTCCTGCAGGCGCGCGGTTTTCTCCAGAATGCCGTCATTGCTACCCGCAATGCAGGTCGCGAAGAAACCCTGCCACTCGGTGTCGGAAAACTCGACCTTGTTGAGCTGCTCCAGCCGAGCCCGCAGGTTGGCGACCAGCTCGGCCTCCGAACTGATCGTCAGGTACTCGTAAGCCTGCCGCTGCAGTTGTTCGATAAAAGCACTCTCCAGCGCCGCCTCGCTCTGGTAGCCGGTCTCGCGCACACCCAGCGCTTCCGGCAGAAACTCGGCAACCACAGTGCTCTCGTTGGTGAGTGCAATGGCCTCGTAGCGGTAGGGCTGGGTTTCAATGCTCATGCGGCTTCCTTGAAAGTGAGCAAACGGTCGCGGTAATGCGCGTACTGCTGGCGACGGGCGGCGATCTCGGCTGGCAGACCGACTGAGATGTCATTTACCAGCGCATCGAACTTGTCGAGGATTGCGACGATGCGCGCCTGCTCCTCAGGCGAGGGAACAGGGATGGTCAGCTTGGCCAAGCTTTCTGAGGACAAGCGCTTCACCTTGGCTCGGGCGACAAACTTGTTCTTCTCCGCGTGAAACGCCTTGGTCTGGAAGTAATAGGAAACGAACCGTGGGTTCAGCGAATGCCGGAAGGCAAAGCAGTCGTCATGAATCGCCACTTCGTCATGGCCGAGCCATGCCACCGCCTTGCCCACATCCTCGACCGTCTCGCCCACGCCAACGATTATCAAATCACCTGGCTGCGCAAAACGCAGCGTCTGAGCCAAGTCGGCATCTACATGTGACGTCGTTGTTTCAGTGGCTGTGCCGTACTGCGTGTAGATGTCGCCATAGTGGATACAGGGCATCCCGTCTTCGACGTAGTCAGCCTTGGTAAAACGCCGACCTCGGAAGAACTCGCCGACCTCGGCCATCGCGGCCCAGCGAATATCTTGATCGCTGAAAGCGAGCAAGGCGTCGCGGTAGTACGTGTACTGCCTGCGACGCGCCTCAAGCTCCGCCTCAAGCTCCGCCTCAAGCTCCGTAAAAGCGTCAAGCACTTTCACGATTTCGCGCTGCACTTCCAAGGGTGGAATCGGAGCTTTGACCTGCTCAAGCGTTCCCACAGCAAGACCAGGCTGCGCTGATTTCGTTGCGTACTGATTCAAGTTCATGGCGGTAAGCAAGTGGAATGCCCAGTCCATATCCACTTCAACCTTTCCTTCACACACGACAGCATGCTCTGTGGCAAAAAACTTCCCTTCTGTACGCTTCACGTTCCCGCAAAGCGCACCTTGCCGGCCAATCAGGACATATTTACCTTCTTGATTGCTGGCAGGAACAAATCCACGAACACCATTTCCGCCGTAGCATGGATATGGGAAATCAGCATCCTGACGTTCCGATATTTTGCTGGCAGAAATGAATTTTCCCGCTTTCATATCGAAAATTTCGCCAAGGGTTTTGTGCTCCACCCCCTCCGGGCAAAGCTCGGCGATCAACGCATCGATCCGGCTCATGGCTTTTTCCTCCCGGTGATTTTCTTCTGCACCGTCTTCACGGTTTCCAGATAAGCCGCTTCCACCTCGCTCGGCTGCTCGGCCAACTGGGCACGGAACTTGGCGTATTCCGTTTCGGCGTGAGCAATGGCCTGCTGGTGGCTGACTTTGCCGGCACCTTCCAGGGCCTTGCCGCCCATGGCCAGGATCAGTTGCTCCAGGTGCGCGAGCCAATCCTTCATATAGGTCGGCTCATGGTTCATGGCACGGAACTCGGCGGCATCAAAATAGGCCGAGACCAGCGTATTCAGGCGTTTTAGCTCGTCGGCGTTGAGGTAATTCTTGGCATTGGTGACTTCGGCCTTGGTGGGCTGCTTGCCACTGAAGGACAGCAGGCCCATGAAGGGCTTACCGGCGTCGGCACGCTGCCTGACCACCTCCGCCGCCGTCTGGCCGTGGGCCGCGTAATGCAGCTTGTTCTGTACGGCCTTGAAGAACACCACGCTGGCTTCGGCCTTGGGATCGTAATCCACGCTGGTGGCGTACAGGTCGAGCACCTGACGGTAGAGCACCTTCTCGCTGGAGCGAATGTCGCGGATGCGATCCAGCAGCTCTTTCCAGTAGCTGCCGCCGCCCAGGTTCTTCAGGCGCGCGTCATCCATGGTGAAGCCCTTGACCAGGTATTCGCGTAGGCGCTCGGTGGCCCAGATGCGGAAGCGCGTGCCCTGCTGCGACTTGACTCGGTAGCCGACCGAGATGATGACGTCGAGGTTATAGAAGTTGGTCGGCTTGGTAGAAAATTCGGAAATTCCGATTTTTCTCATCACCCGTTCCGGCACCAGCTCGCCTTCCTCGAAGACGTTCTTGATGTGCTCGTTGATGGTCGACTTGGCCTTACCAAACAGTTCCGCCATCTGCTCCTGGGTCAGCCAGACCGTATCGCCGTCTAGCCGTACATCGATGGCGGTTGCATCGCCACGTTGGTAAAGAATGATCTCCCCTGCTGGCTGCTCGCTCATGCCTGGGCTCCTTCCAGATCCGCAACGATGGCATCGATCTGCTTTCTCAGTTCCGTTTGCCGGGCAACGATGCCGCTGATTTTTTCGTTGAGCGCTCGAATATCCACCGCTTCAGTGGTGTCAGCCTGCTCGACGTAGCTGGAGACGGCAATGTTGTAGCCGTTGGCGGCGATGTCGCCGTTCTTCATCATGCGTGCGAAATGGTCGATGTTCTGGCGAGCGCTGAATGCGTCGAGGATTTTCTCTTGGTGCTCGCGCAACAGCTTGTTCTTGTTGCCGCTGCGCACGAACAGGCTGGAGGCGTCGATGAACAGCGTGGCGTTGTCACGCTTGGACTTCTTCAGCACGATGATGCAGGTCGCGATGGTGGTGCCGAAGAACAGGTCCGGCGGCAACTGGATGACGGCATCGACGTAGTTGTTGTCGATCAGGTACTTGCGAATCTTGGCTTCCGCACCGCCGCGATAGAGCACGCCGGGGAATTCGACAATGGCAGCCGTGCCGTTGACCGCCAGCCAGCTGAGAATATGCAACGTGAAGGCCAGGTCGGCCTTGCTCTTGGGTGCGAGCACGCCGGCCGGAGCGAAGCGCGGGTCGTTGATCAGCAGCGGGTTGGCATCGCCCTCCCATTTGATCGAGTACGGCGGGTTGGAGACGATGGCCTCGAAGGGTTCGTCATCCCAGTGCGCCGGGTCGGTCAGCGTGTCGCCGTGGGCGATGTTGAACTTCTCGTAGTTCACGTTGTGCAGGAACATGTTGATCCGGCACAGGTTGTAGGTGGTGAGGTTGATTTCCTGGCCGTAGAAGCCCTGACGCACCTTGTTGTGCCCCAGCACCTTGGAGAAGCTGAGCAACAGCGAGCCGGAGCCGCAGGCTGGGTCATAAACCTTGTTGACCTCCTTCTTGCCGACCACCGTGATGCGGGCCAGCAGTTCGGAGACTTCCTGAGGGGTATAGAACTCGCCCCCGGACTTGCCGGCGGTGGAGGCATACATCTGCATCAGGTACTCGTAGGCGTCGCCGAACAGGTCGATGCTGTTGTCGGCAAAATTGCCCGAGCTGTTGCCCAGCGGCAGATCGCCGATGGCGTCGAGCAGCTTGACCAGCTTCTCGTTGCGCTTGGCCACGGTTGGGCCGAGCTTGCTGCTGTTGACGTCCAGGTCATCGAACAGCCCCTTGAAGTCGTCCTCGCTACCAGCGCCCAACGCCGAGGCCTCGATGTCCTTGAACACTTTCGACAGGGTTTCGTTGAGGTTCGGGTCATGGCGGGCGCGCTTGCGCACATTGGCGAACAGGTGCGACGGCAGGATATAGAAGCCCTTTTCCTGAACCGTTTCGTAACGGCCCACGATAGCGTGGGCGTCCGCCAAATCGCTGTAGTCAAAATCCGCACTACCCGCCCGACGCTCCTGTTCGTTGAGGTAGTCGGTCAGGTTCTCCGAAATGAAGCGGTAGAACAGCATACCGAGCACGTAGGTCTTGAAGTCCCAGCCATCGACGCTGCCGCGCAGGTCGTTGGCGATGCGCCAGATGGTTTTGTGCAGTTCGGCGCGTTCAAGATCTCTGGTGTTGCTCATGGGGCGGTAATCACTCTCAGTTTTCGTGTCGCCGGATGACTAACGCATCACGGCGTGTATGTAATCGTTCGCTCAGGTCGCTCGGTAACCGGGCGCCAGCACCGCTGTTTCTACGCCGTAGAGCAGCAGGGGATCTTTCAGCCAGAGGCGGTACTCCGGATCACGCAGTCGATGATCCGGCGAACAGTCGACGCTCCATTTGCGCAGCACGTAACCCGCCGTGGCCCCGCGCAACCTCAGGCGCAGCACACTGTCTTGCATGGCGTAATCCATAGCGGTGATGTCCGGATGCGGCTGGTCGGGGTGCGGCACCAGTTCGACTTCCAATATCCGGCTCCACTGGACATCCTGCTCCGGTCGCTCGTGCTCAGCGACGGGAGACTCCATCAGCAGCTTCGGACGTCTGATGCGCGTGACCACGAAGTCCCGAAATGCACCGCGCTTGCGGTCATAGCCGCGCACGTGCCAGCGCAAGCCCGTATCGATCAGCGCGAAGGGCACGATTTCTCTCTGGGTCTTGCCGCTGCCCAGGGAGTAGTAGTCCACTCGCAGAGGGCAGCGGTGGTAGATGGCGCGGGTCACCACACCCAGAGTTTCCAGGTCAGGCTGGGTCAAGCGTCCTGGCGTTACGCAAGAAATTCCCGGCACACTGCTTACCGGCTCACCATCGCCAAACCCCTCCGCCAACCAGGCCAGTACCCGGTCAGCAGAAAAGGTGAAGAGCGGTCGAAACTCTTTGGTCGGTGTATAGATTTTGCTGCTGCGGTCATAGGCCAGATTGTTGCCGGCGAGCTCACGATAGGTGGTGAGATCTCGGGTGGCGGCAGCCGTTTGAATGCCGAAGCGCTGAATCAGATCCTGCCGGCCTATCTCCCCCACGAATCGCAGGCGCAACTCCAGGTAGGCCAGGCGATCGCGCTGGGCTTGCGTTAGCTGCGAGAGTGCTTCAGTGGTCATGGCTGGACTGGTCGTGGTTAAAGCCGGGACAGCATAAATTGCGATCACAACACCCGCAATTAAAAATCACGAACGCACCATTTACAGATCATTTTGATCCGTAATAGCCTAAGGCAATCTTCGGGCGCCCTGCCCGACCCACAAACTCAGGGACGGGCATGCCATGTGGCTGTTTACCAAATTCGGTTTCTTTTCAGTCGTGAACAAGGGCGATAACGATGAACTCACGGTGCGCAGCCGCACCAAGAGTGATCTGGACCGACTCCGCAATCACTATCTGCCCTCGCTTTCGCCATCCCGCGCCCATGAAGGCACCGACTACCCCTGGCGGGCGACCACATCACCCACCGCCTTGGGCGAGGCAATGCGCGCTATTGCGCAGGACATTGACTATGCGAACTTCAAGGACGAAGTAGCACTTGGCCTAGGGAAAGATCGTGCCAACCGCTACGGCAAAATCTGGTCGGCGCTTTACGATATGCCGGATGATCTGCACGAACCTCATCCGGACGGCTTCGAGGGCCTACCCTGGCAACAAACCGCCAGCACCGGTAAAGCCGTGGCCTATGGCGGCGTGGTGATCGACCCTAATGGCTACCTGCTGATGCGCGAGGTGAAAAACCACTTCGATGGCTATGCGTGGACATTTGCCAAAGGCCGCCAGGATAAAGGGGAAAGCCCAAGGCAGACCGCACTGCGCGAAGTCCGCGAAGAAATGGGCATAGACGCCACCATTCTCTCAGCCATACCCGGTGAATTTGCTGGCGGCACCACGATCAATCGTTTCTTCCTGATGCTGACAGACCGTGGAACACCAGACCTCACCTTTGGTAACCGGGAGACTGAGCGCCTGATCTGGGCAAACCCAGAGGAGGCCAAGCGATTGATCGCACAATCAACCAACAGTAAAGGATTAGAGCGCGACCTTGCCATTCTTCAGGCAGCGCTGGACCTTCTGCCAGCAGAGCCGCCACTGAAACATGCTATGGCTCGCCGTACCGACTGGCAAAGCAGATTCATGCCAGCCGCACGAGTCACGGTGCCGCTGGAAACCCGCTACTCGCCTCAGGAAATGGCAACCATTATCCGAGGCTTCGTGCCGACCGAGATGGAGGAGAAGTGGTTCATCTTCTACGAAGACGGCGTGTTGCACTGCCACCGCAGCTGGACGGGATTCTGCATTTTCCGTGTTCACTTCAAGCCCTGCGATACCGGCTGGCAAGCATGGCAAGTGGAAATCAACCGGCACAGCGGACAATACACAGCAACCGATAAGCGCGAGGATCTTGCGCTGCTGGATACGATCATTGAGCAATTACTGATCTTTTGCCCCGCAAGCTGACCCCAATGGCTCTGCCAAACCATCCGAATTACACGTAAGGCGAAAGCACGATGAGCGACTTTCAGAAAGAGTACGCCCTGTGGGATGAATTTCTGTCTATCTGGCCTGCCTCCCGACTAGCCAGCATGACGCTGGACGAATATACCCAGGCAGGGTCGAAAGACAGCTTCACCTATTGGATCGAATCACGCCTCGATGAACTGGGCAGCATCTGGGGTGGCTCGTCTTTCAAGTTCGGCGTGTTCTCGCGCAAGGACACTGAAGATAAGGGCTCGGACACCAAGCTCTCCTACTCGGAAACGCACGGTTGGTATTCATCGCTTGGCACATCAGCCGAGGCTGCTTTCGACAAAGTCCGGGGTTTCGTAGCGCAGGTGGCGGACTGGTCCGCCAAAGGCGATCTGGACGCCATCGAGTCCTTTGAGCACCTGGGCGAGGCCTTTAAATGGAAGATTGCCTTCCACTACCAGGATCGGAAGACGCCAGTGATCGTCGACATTTTCAAGCGTGCGCCTCTGGCGGTGTTTGTTGGCGGTACCGCGAGTCAGCGCATGGCCACGCTGCAGAAGGCCACACTGGCCAAACGCCCAAGCGACCTTGGCATTCTGGAGTTCGGGCGGCAGGTGTGGGAGGCGTGGAGCCAAAAGAATCTGGCGATCTGGAAACTCTCGCATGGCAACCCACCCAATTTTACCGATGCCGAGCGTCAGCAATATCTGGACGGTCAATGGGCAGTGATGCATCAAGACACCGGCAAGGAGCAAGGCAAAAAATTCGCAGAGGCGCCGGTAGGAGCCCTGTTCTTCTTGTGCCACGGCAACAGTCCGCAGCGTATTGGCCAGTTCACGTCGAAAGCCATGCCCTGCTCCAAGGGCGACGGTTGGTTGCAGCGCAGCTACCGCCTGCTCAAACCGGCCCAGCGCACCGAACGCTACACTGCCAACTCCAAGAACTGGTCGCCGCAGGGCAACTCTACCTTCTGGCAAGTGGGTGCACACGACCTGCCCGAATTCGAGTCCACCTTGCTCAAGCCTTTTTTTGGTACGGATTTAGCTGAAGTGGCCGCACTGGCCGGCGAGCCCATTGAGGCGGCCAGCTTAGGCGATGGAGTGGCACCGCCACCGGTCGCTACCACAGATACAGGCAAGAATCTCAACGCAGCGTGTTTCAACCGCATCTACTACGGCCCGCCCGGCACCGGCAAAACCTACACGCTAATGCAACTGCTCAAAAGCGAATACGAAGACAACGTTGCAACCAAATCGGCAGAGGAATGGCGGCACCAATTCATTACGGAGAAGATTGCCCCCCTTACTTGGTGGGAAGGTGTAGCAGCATCCTTATACGATCTAGGCGGAAGAGCTAGTCTGAGCTCGTTGTATGAACACCCCTTCATCAAGGCGATACAAGGGACGAAATCCGGGATTAATGTTTCATCCAGAGTCAGAGACACTCTGCAAAAACACACCACCGAAACGTCAACCACGGTAAAACTGAAGGCCCAGTTGAGCCCCTTCATTTTCGATAAAAACGGTGAGTCCGAGTGGATACTTGCTGGGGATTGGTCGGAAGAGTGCTCTGAGTTAATCGAGCTCGTCACGCAACTGCAGCGGGGGCCGGAGGAAGGCGACAGCATCCGGCGCTATAGCTTTGTAACTTTCCATCAATCCTACGGCTATGAAGAGTTCGTCGAGGGCTTACGCCCTGTTCTGAACAGCGACGATAGAGCTGGCAAAGTGGAGTACGAAATTCGCCCCGGCGCATTCAAGAAGCTCTGCCACGAGGCAAGGCTAGCGCCCGACCAACACTTCGCGATGGTGATCGACGAAATCAACCGGGGCAATATCAGCAAGATTTTCGGTGAGCTGATCACCCTTATTGAGCCGGACAAACGCGACCCGCTCGATGGCAACAAGCCGCCCCTGGAACTGACGCTGGCTTATTCGGGCGAGAAGTTTTCGGTGCCAGCGAACGTGGACATCATCGGCACGATGAACACCGCGGACCGCTCACTAGCCCTGCTGGACACGGCCTTGCGCAGACGCTTCGACTTCGTGCCGCTTCTGCCCGACACCCGTGCTGTGAAAGACGCCGATGACCCACACAGCGCGCCGCTGGCGGGTTTGATGGTGACTACAGACGCAGGCGAGATCGACGTGTGCCGGATGCTGGAGCGAATCAACGACCGCATCGAGGCGCTGTACGACCGTGATCATTGCATCGGCCACGCCTACTTCACCCATCTGTGGAGCAAGACGGATGGCCCGGACAGATTCGACGCACTGGCCGACACGTTCCGCAATCGTGTTCTTCCCCTATTGGAGGAATACTTCTTCGAGGATTGGCGCAAGATTCGCTTAGTTCTAGGCGACAACCAGAAACCCACCGCCGCCCAATTCATTACAGAGAACGACTCACACGAGCAGGATCTGAGCACTCTCTTTGGGAGTGATCACGGACTGGATAGCTATACCACCAAGCGCCGCTACCTATCGCAGCCCTCGGCTTACAGCGAACCAGCCGCCTATCTCGGCATTTACCAAACCTCGACCTGACAGGTACGGAAATGGCGGGCATTACGATTTTCGAGTTCGACGCCATGGCGGTTTTGCCGTCCGGCTCGCCCGATATGGTTGGGGTGCACAGGATCTCTGCCGATGTTTTTGCCTGGCTGGAGACCCAGGCATTACGCAACACCGAAGCGGGCGATTCGACCTGGCTGCGCCTGACCCAACGGCACGGCCGAAGGGCCATACAGGTTAAAAGCTTCGTGGGCGTAATTCGCTGCCCCGACGGCTTCCAAATTGAAGTGTTGCCTAAGCTGGGTAAAGCCAATGGCGAAGCAGATGCGCGACAACTGCTAATCGAGATGCTGTGTTGCCTGGGTAGCTTTCGCCACATCCAAACCTACAGTGCCCAGTTACAGGCACGCCGAATGCCTTTACTGGAGGTGTTCATCGCTGAGTTTCTGCGAGCAGTAGGTCACACCGTGAAGCGAGGCCTACGCAGCGATTACCGCGCCCAGCAAGACAACCTCTTTGCTCTGCGCGGCAAGCTGAATATGGCACAGCATCTTCGTCTCAACCTATGCCGTCGTGACCAGTTCTATACCGAGTTCGACGAGTTTTCGCTCAACAGACCGGAAAACCGCCTACTGCATACAGCCCTAAAGCGCGTAATGAAGTGGACTGCCTCGCAAGCAAACCAGCAACTAGCACGAGAACTGTGTTTCGTATTCGCCGACATTCCCACATCTGTCCAGATCAACGCGGACTTTGGGCAGGTACGGCCAGATCGCGGGATGGCGCATTACGACGCTGCAATGGCCTGGGCGCGACTGATTCTTCAGGATGAGTCACCGCTCACTGGTACGGGCCAACATCCCGCACCGTCCCTGCTCTTCCCGATGGAAGCTGTCTTTGAGGCTTTTGTCGCGAAACATCTTGCCCGACAACTCAACTCAGGCCTCGACCTGCGCCTTCAAACTCGCTGCCTGAGGCTTGTACGACATAAAGAGCATGACTGGTTTCAGCTCAAACCAGATCTGCTGGTACTGGAAGCCAAAACCAACCTCTTGGTACTGGACACCAAGTGGAAGCTGGTTGATGAAAGGAAGGCCAATAGCAAGGAAAAGTACGGACTTGATCAAAGCGACTTCTACCAGTTGCAAGCTTACGGCCAGAGCTATCTCGACGGAGACGGCGATGTGATCCTGATCTATCCCAAGACCGAAACCTTCAGTCAGCCCCTGGCAGTATTTAGCTTTCCCAAGTCCCCCGACCTGTGCTTGTGGGTTCTCCCCTTCTGCCTGCGTACCAAACAGATGCTCTTACCGCCCTGCGGCAGCCTCGCTCCGTTTTTCTCGTCGGCCACCTGAGCAGTCGTCACTCAAGCAACCGGGAGCCACCCATGATCCGTCGCTACCTTGCCAGGCTGCTGCTTGGTCTCACAGCCACAGCAAACGCAGCTGATACCTCCAGCTGTTACGCCATTGCTGAGGCTGATGCCAGGACCTACTGCCTGGCTCTCGTCCACAATGACCCTGGTCGCTGCTATGCGATTCAAGATTCTGCTCTGCGCAGCCGCTGCCTGGCTGAGGTGCGGCAATGACTCCCGACGAGATCAAAGACCTACAGAGCCTTGCCCAGCAGACAGAGCACGCAGAACAGCTAATTTTACGCAAAGCCTTGCCGTCCGGAGAGCGGGCTCGTCAGTCTAGCCCCCGCAGCGAGCTCGTTTCAGTTGTCCCATCCGCAGGCATCGAGCTCCCTCTGGCCTTAAGCGCAGATGCTGAGCATCCTTGACGAGATACTTCACCGCCTTGTGAACATTGGGCCGAATCGCTCGGCCGTTCCGCTGTATGATGCCTATGCCACACTCGTCCTCGTACTTTTCCTTGTCGTGGTTGCAGCTATCGAAGTTGCCCTGGCCCCGAGTGATGCGCTCCCACAACTCACCGATCTGCTGGGCCTTGTAAACGTCTCCACGCACCTTCTTGCCATTGAAGAAGTAGGCAGCGTGGATGTGATAGCCCCGGTCCTGACCCTGCTCCACCGCACAGATGTAGCCAGTGAGATGGTCGAAGATGGGGTTGCGCTTATGCTCGGCAATCAATCGATCCAGATCATCGAACACATGCTCGACACGTAACCTGGCCTGGACCTCTGAGTAGTAGTAGAGGTTGACCCTGACGATGGTGGTACGCGAATAGCGATCAACCACAGCATCGGAGTAGTCACAGACAAGCTCATCCTGCTGCTTGGCTTGATAGCGACGGTCACCCTTTTTGCGGCGATACCATTGCTCACGAGTCAACTGACGGATCCGCGCGACTAGAACGTTCATGCTGCGGTGATGATCGAGCCAGGTCGTACGCTCTTCATTCAGGCAAACAGGCCCAGTAAGGCGACGCTCCAGTCCGATGTCCAGACAGGCATCCCTGAACGCTTGCAGGTGCTCGCTGTAACGGTACTCACAGCGATCATCGAACAGGTCCATCATCTGCCGGATATGGGCGAAGTACTTGGAGAGTCTGGTCTCCTCAACTCGCTCATAACCTGCACGGGTTTGCCTGAATCGAAATGCTGGGCTGTCGTGCCGTTCGATGGCGTGGACGAGTCGTTCGATCTGGATGGCGATGTCGGATTGGGAACGGTGGGTGTAAGTGTTGCGATCGGCCATGGTGGTATCCCTCGCTGTTTAAGGCATACCAGAAGGGGAGCTAGTGATTTTTTACGACAACCTCTTCCCAGCCCCAGGTAGCATGGGATGTGTAGGCTTTACACCCCTGACTATTGAATGATTATAATTGATAGCTAGTAACTATATAATTAGAAGCACCTCAACCCAAGGAGGGTCGTCTCGGCGAGACAAGGCAATGGGGAGCAGCACTGCCCGGCCAGCCGAGAGATTCACCGAATCACATCTTGGGAGAGTTAGCTGAGAGCGCTGGACTTTCCACGCGACATAAACGCCATGACCAGCCGTAGCCAGTCATGGCACGGGTGGTCCGTCCTAGCAGGCCATACTCAGGCGGCCGGTAGGACGCGCTGCTTCTCCTTCAGCCAGATCCCGCTCCTCGATCCTTGCCAGGATCCAGTCGTGCACCTCGCAGTCGACCCAGCCGACGCAGCGGTCGCCCAGCGAGACGGGCTTCGGGAAGGTGCCTTCCGTGATGTACTTGTAGATGGTCGACCGGGCCAGGCCAGTCGAATCAATGACTTCTTTCAGGCGGATAATCCTCATGAGCAGGCTCCTCTGTTAGCTCAGAGGATTTGCAGAGGCGGTACAAAAAAACTCACCCTTGGGGCTGGGTGATAGGCTCGCAGGCGGCCCTCACTTGCAGGCCACTTTCAAAACGCAACTCTGGAGCGATTTCCGTTTCGAGTCTGACCCCGATCAACGAAAGTTCTCCTTGGCTTTCCGTCATTACGCAATGCTGCTGGAAATCCCCAACTGCCCCTTTTCGCACGACAAACACGAAGCACCGTCGTTCCAACGGCAAGTGTGTGGGGATGAGGACCAAGTCCTCGAATGAAAAAGGTATCTTTCCACCTGCGGCATAGCGCTCCCAACACTCATCAGCTAGCAAGCGTGTCAGGTAGCAGAAGTGATTAACTACGTCGTTTCGGCTCCCGTGTGCAGCCTCGATCAGGCTGACCCGCTGCGTCCTCTCTCGCAGTGTCTCGTCTGGAGATGCGGGAACAGGAACATCGACTGCACGGAAGAAGCCATCGATCTCATGATGGAGGGCTGTCGAAACATGCTGGGCATCGATCTGCCCAGAAGCCAAATGCTCCAATGCCCACTCGCAAAGCTTGAGTTCCAACTGACTAAACACGGCCATTGGAGCATGCGTGAGTAGGCTAATGACCGCAGAAGGGGTCCGGCATCCCAATTGCCCCCCACCCCGAATGTCACCCACTATTCCACGCACATACTCATCACGTCCGTCCCCCGAACGGATGTCAGACTGGTGAATCAGCACCAGATTGCTCTCTCCCCCACCTAACTGTGGATGGTTGAGGTTTAGGAAGTAGATGCTCTTTAGCTTTTTCGAGAATACCGAGCTAGCAATACCAGGCACATGCCGCCGGATGAATCCCAGATCAATCAGCTTGCGAATTCGCTGTTTCAGGCTTGTAGCCTCAAGCCCAACCAACCTGCATAGATCCACGTTGCCAAGGTCCCTGACGATGCCGAAATCATCTGAATGAGCGAGCAACACAGCTAGAAGTAGCCGATTGGATAGGCTTAGCCGGTTGCTTCTTTTCGGCACTGCCTTGCCGTCGACCCACACCGATCGCGGACCTGATTGAGCGCCATTGTCGTTCGGCCTGATAGCAAGAACATCAGGCCCCTCGATGACATGCTTGATCAAATCGACATGGGCCGTTGTCCTTTTATCTGACCTCAGCACGAGCTCCATCACGTGGCTACTGATTGAATAGGTCCGATTGGGGCGCCCAGCCTGCTGGCCGGTCACAGCCTCTTCAAGCAGATACCCCTCGCGTACCAGTTGAGCTAGCTCACGCCCTAACTCTCGCTGTGGCAGACCCAGATCATTCGCGCGGCGGAGGCTACTGGCAGGCACTGCGCCACGCCCCCCATAGCGCTGGATGAAGGCGATCAAGACAAACTTTGCCTTGGCGTCGACTCTCTTCAAACGGTGAAAAAGCAGGGGCAGATACATAAATAGCCTCCAAATTAATGAAGGTAAATATACCCTATATTTGTCTCAATAATAAAAACATCACCATGTTACATAACATGGTGATGTATATTTTACAGCGTGAGGCGAGGTGGATTTCGACCCGCCAGGAACGAGTTAGAGGGCAGTCGATGGGGCGCAAGCTCACACAAGGCATGGAGTGGCTAAAGCCAAACGACCCAGAGCAGTTACGGTGGGCAGCGACCTACTTGGCCGCTCGCGGACTTCTTGAAAAGCATGAACATCCAGCCAACCGCCCATTTGGCCAGCAGCTAACACATGAGGATCTGGTGAGAATTGGCCGCCGCCTTCAGGAAAAACGGGCGCTAATTCAGGACATGAAAGCCGCCTGGCGCCAGAGGCAATACCGCGAGAGCAAGAATGGCCGTAAAACATGCTCATTCACGCTGGACGCAACGACCAAGACAAAGCTGAAGGAACTGGCAGGAGGCGGCAGCGAGTCCGCAATCTTGGAAAACCTTATCAACAAGGCTCACAAGGCCAAGCTTCGCATGGAGCAGAAGCCTGGCGGGGGGGCGAAGCAAACATTACAAATGGATCGTTATCAGACGCTTGAAGACATTCTCGCCTTGATGACCGGAGGCACCCCCGGGCCGGATGACTCAGATGTGTCGCCCCAAACTCTACATGAAGCATCAATCGACGCTTCCCACTACCTGGGGAGACCACCGCTACTTGCCGAAACCGCAGGCAGTCCTAATGGAAAGAGTGCAGAGCCGTCTCTAGGGCCTGCAGCAATACAGGCCAATGAAACCGCTCTCAACCAGGGAGGAGCCAATAGCCCATTTCCTGATTTACCCCATGACAGCCAAGCGCCAGCTGCAACGGAAGACGAGATCCGGCCTGAGTATGCCGTTTCGGAAGACTCAATCCCAACGCTGAACGATGCCCAGCCTCTTACTCAAAGTGATGCCCAACTGCCCACAATGAGAGTCAGGCCAAAAAAGAGAAAAATGTTCATCCTGCCCAGCACTCATTTACCGGAGGCGCGGGACACAGATCAAAGCGATTAACCGTGGCGACCAGCACTCGACTGAGACTGGTGCTCATAGGGTAAAACCGGTGGTGGGGCAAAAAGTGGGGCAAAATTCGAATGCAGGCAAAAAACATGAGGCATAAAAAATCCAGTCACTGCTAAGTGACTGGATTTTCTAGGGTTTTTTGGTCGGGACGGAGTGATTCGAACACTCGACCCCTTGCACCCCATGCAAGTGCGCTACCAGGCTGCGCTACGCCCCGATTGCTTATGCAAGCTGCTTAAGCGAGACGAATCTTACATTAAGCGTTTGAATTGTGGAAGCTTTTTTTATCTCCGCAGAACGCTCAGAACATCCTCAAGCTCCGAGACCATTTGGCGAATGAGTTGCCGATACTGCGTCGTATCGTCTTTCGCCTCGTCTCCGGATAGACGCTGTCGGGCACCGCCTATGGTAAAGCCTTGATCGTACAGAAGAGCTCTGATCTGCCGGATCATCAACACATCTTGGCGTTGGTAGTAACGTCTATTTCCTCTTCGCTTGACGGGATTGAGCTGAGGGAACTCCTGCTCCCAATAGCGAAGCACATGAGGCTTGACAGCGCATAGCTCGCTAACCTCGCCTATTGTGAAATACCGCTTGCCCGGTATGGTGGGCAACTCATCGTTATGGCTTGGTTCCAGCATAGGCTTCGACTCGGGCCTTCAGCTTTTGCCCTGGACGGAAAGTAACCACACGGCGAGCCGTGATCGGTATTTCTTCGCCCGTCTTGGGGTTTCGTCCAGGGCGCTGACGCTTGTCACGCAGGTCAAAATTTCCGAAACCGGACAACTTGACCTGCTCGTTGTGCTCCAAGGCTTGGCGTATTTCTTCGAAGAATAGCTCTACCAATTCCTTGGCTTCCCGTTTATTCAGGCCTAGCTCTTCGTAAAGACGCTCAGCCATTTCAGCCTTCGTCAGAGCCCCCATTACGCTACTTCCTTAACGTGGCGTTAAACCTTTCTTCCAATGACGTGAGGATGCCCTGTATGGCGGCACTCACTTCCTCATCGGTAAGAGTGCGTGATGGATGTTGCCAGGTCAAGCCGACTGCCAAGCTTTTTCTAAGCGGATCAATGCCTTTGCCCTGATAAACGTCAAAGAGTGTAAGGTCAGTTAGCCACTCACCCGCATGCTGGCGGATGCAATCTAGAATAGCTTGAGCGGGAACATCCTTGTCTATGAGCAAGGCCAGATCACGGCGAACCTCCGGATACCGGGATAGCTCCCTGAAATGAGGCAGACGCCCATTTTCCAGCTCAGCCAGCAGCAATTCAAACAGGTAAACAGGCTGTTCAATACCTAGTGTTTTCGCCAGTTCAGGATGCAAGGCGCCCAGGAATCCAACCAGTCTCCCCTGGCATTCCACGCTAGCAGCTTGACCTGGATGAAGTGCTGGATGCTCCGCTGCCTTGAAGGTGAACTGATCGCCAGCCCCCACGGAGGCTAGCAACGCCTCGACATCAGCCTTCACATCGAAAAAGTCGACACTCTCTCGCCCCTGGCACCACCCCTCAGCCATACGATTACCCGTTACCACGCCTGCAATCACAGGTTGCTGTGCAAGGTTTTCCAAATGACCGAGGAAGCGCAGGCCGCTTTCGAACAGACGAATTCGGGTTTGCTGTCGATTCAAGTTGTGTTGTACGGCCTTCACAAGACCCGGCCACAGAGAAACACGCATGACAGCCATATCCGCCGAGATGGGATTGGCCAGTTGCAGTGCGTTGGCAGACGGATTGAAAAGCTCGAAGAGCTTAGGATCGATGAAGCTGTAGGTAATCGCTTCTTGATAGCCGCGTGCGACCAACAATCGGCGCAACGCCGATAGCTCCACCTTAACTTCGGCCCGAGCACGAGGTGCGAGACGCGCCTGCGGATAACGAACCGGCAGCCGATCATAGCCGTACAACCGACCCACCTCTTCGATCAGGTCTACCTCTATATTCAAGTCGAAGCGATGACTAGGCACTCCTACTCGCCAGCTCCCCTCACCCTCCGCCACGACTTCGAGCGCCAAGCCCTTGAGCAACGACTCGACTTCGATAGCAGGAATATCGAGGCCCAGCATTTGGCTAATTCGCTCGGCACGCAGTTCGATGCATTGCATCTTCGGCAACGCCTCCGGCGTGCAACACTCGATTAGCGGCCCAGCTTCTCCTCCCACGATTTCCTGCAATAACTGCGTGGCTCGCTCGATAGCCCTTTGGGGAAGCGCAAAATCAACGCCGCGCTCGAAGCGATGCGATGCATCGGTATGGAGTCCATAAGAACGAGCCTTCCCGGCCAGGGCAACCGGCTCGAAGAACGCGCTTTCAAGGAAAAGATCGCGTGTCCCTTTGCTGACGCCACTTCCCTTTCCGCCCATGACTCCCGCGATGGCCAGCACACGACGCTGGTCGGCAATCACCAAAGTATCATCGCGCAGCTTAATTTCCTGGCCGTCCAACAAAACCAATGTTTCATTCGCTTCGGCCATACGTACCTTGATACCGCCATCGATCTCGGAAAGATCGAAAGCATGCATGGGCTGACCAAGCTCAAGCATCACGTAATTGGTGACATCCACGACCGCGTCGATACTCCGGATATCGGAGCGCCGAAGGCGCTCCACCATCCAGGCAGGCGTAGGCTTGGTAAGATCCACGTTGCGAACTATACGCCCGACGTAACGCGGGCAAGCCTTGGCTTCTAGCACTTCCACTGGAAGCACATCGCTGTGGGTAGCCGGAATAGCCACGGGGGAAAGCCCACGGGCGGGCAAGGAATAGATAGCCCCGATCTCTCGGGCAAGCCCCGCCAGGGACAAGCAATCGCCGCGGTTAGGTGTCAACCCCAGCTCAATGCTAGCATCATCGAGTCCTAGATAAACTCGGATGTCTTCGCCTACCGGCGCATCCGCGGGCAGTTCGAGTAGGCCTGCATTTTCCTCGCTTATTTGGAGTTCGGCAGCAGAGCACAACATGCCGCTGGACTCGACTCCGCGAAGCTTGGCCTTCTTGATCTTGAAATTTCCTGGGAGCTCGGCGCCAATCAGCGCGAACGGGACTTTCAAGCCTGGACGGACATTAGGCGCGCCACACACCACTTGGAAGCGCTCGGTACCGGTGCTGACTTGGCAGACCCGAAGCTTGTCAGCGTCAGGATGCGGCTCCGCGCTCAGCACTTCGCCGATGACAACCCCTGCGAAGCGACCAGCGACTGGGGTTACGCTGTCTACCTCCAGGCCGACCATGGACAGACGGGCAACCAAGTCATCACGGGAAACCGACGGGTTTACCCAAGTCCGTAACCATTGTTCACTGAATTTCATCCTGCTCTCCTCAATACTCAATACGGTGCGGTCTAGCGAAATTGAGTTAAAAACCGCAAGTCGTTCTCGAAGAACAGGCGCAAATCGTTGACGCCATAACGCAGCATAGCGAGGCGCTCCGCGCCCATGCCGAATGCAAATCCCTGGTATTTCTCGGGATCGATACCAGACATCCGCAATACGTTGGGATGGACCATCCCACAGCCCATTACCTCGAGCCAGCCAGTTTGCTTACAGACCCGGCACCCCTTGCCGCTGCACATGACACATTGCATATCGACTTCGGCCGAGGGCTCAGTGAAGGGGAAGAAGGAAGGGCGGAAACGAACGCCCAGTTCCTTTTCGAAGAACACTCGCAGAAACTCTTCGATAGTCCCCTTGAGGTCAGCGAAGCTGATATGTTCATCGATAAGCAACCCCTCGACCTGGTGGAACATTGGCGAGTGAGTGATATCGGAATCGCACCGATAAACCCGGCCAGGGCAGACGATACGGATAGGAGGCTGCCGACTCTCCATCGTCCTTACCTGAACAGGAGACGTGTGAGTGCGCAACAACATGTTTGCATTGAAATAGAAGGTGTCGTGCATGGCACGAGCCGGATGATGGCCTGGAATATTGAGTGCTTCGAAGTTGTGGTAATCGTCTTCGACTTCCGGACCTTCAGCAACGTCATAACCAATCCGGGTGAAGAACTGCTCGATACGTTCGAGGGTACGGGTAACGGGATGCAAACCGCCAGTATGCTGGCCACGTCCCGGAAGGGTCACATCGATACGCTCAGCCGCTAGGCGGGCATCGAGAGCCGATTGTTCCAAGGCCATCTTGCGCTCTGTAATGGCCTGCTGGACGCGCTCCTTTGCTACGTTGATCAATGCCCCAACCTTGGGCCGCTCCTCTGCAGGAAGCTCTCCCAAGGCCTTCATTACCTGGGTCAGTTCGCCTTTCTTGCCCAAGAAATGGACCCTGACCTGCTCCAGGGCATCGATGTCTTCGCTATGTCGCACAGCCTCAATCGCTGTCGAGACCAGCGCATCCAGATTTTCCATAAGGTGACTCCAGATACGAAATAGGGGAAGAGCATGGGCTCTTCCCCTATCGGTGACGTTCACATCGGTATAAGCCGATGATTGCCGGGGAGTTAAGCCAATACGGCTTTCGCTTTCTCGACAATCGCAGCAAACGCCGCTTTTTCATTTACAGCCAAATCGGCCAGTACTTTACGGTCGATTTCAATGGAAGCTTTTTTCAAGCCAGCGATCAAACGGCTATAGGAAAGGCCATTGATCCGAGCGCCAGCATTGATACGAGCGATCCAAAGTGCCCTGAATTGACGCTTACGCTGCCGACGGTCCCGGTAGGCGTACTGGCCTGCCTTGATTACCGCCTGCTTGGCGACACGGAAAACACGCGAACGCGCACCATAGTAGCCTTTTGCGAGTTTCAGGATTTTTTTGTGACGAGCACGAGCGATAACGCCACGCTTAACACGAGCCATGAATTATTCCTCTAATTGACCAATTAACGAACACGCATCATGCGTTCCACTTTCTGCACGTCAGACGGATGCAACAAAGTGCTTCCGCGCAGTTGGCGCTTACGCTTGGTGGACATTTTGGTCAGGATATGGCTCTTGAAAGCATGTTTGTGCTTAAAGCCGGAAGCAGTCTTCAGGAAACGCTTGGCTGCTCCGCTCTTGGTTTTCATTTTTGGCATGTTCGGTACTCCGCATTCAGTGGATGAACATAACCGCAAGGCCTGCCAGTGCCCTGGTGGTTATTTTTTCTTTTTGGGGGCGATGACCATGATTAGCTGGCGTCCTTCCATCTTAGGATGCTGTTCAACGGCTCCGTATTCAGCAAGATCACCTTCGACCCGCTTCAACAGTTCCATACCCAGCTCCTGGTGGGCCATCTCTCGACCGCGGAATCGCAAGGAAACCTTGGCCTTATCCCCTTCACTCAGGAAACGTACCAGGTTGCGTAGTTTTACCTGGTAATCTCCTTCCTCCGTCCCTGGACGAAACTTGATTTCTTTTACCTGAACCTGTTTCTGGTTCTTTTTCGCTGCAGCGACCTGCTTCTTCTTCTCGAAGATGTGCTTGCCGTAATCCATGATTCGGCAAACAGGGGGCACTGCATCGGCGGAAATTTCCACCAAGTCCAATTTGGCTTCTTCTGCAACACGAAGCGCTTCATCAATCGAGACGATGCCAATCTGCTCGCCGTCAGCACCAATTAACCGAACCTCGCGTGCCGAGATATTCTCGTTGATCGGGGCCTTCGGTGCAGTTCGTTTATCTTGTCTCATTTCACGCTTAATAATCATTTACTCCGAATCTAGGCGACCACGCCGGGAAACCGCCTGGGCAAGGAAATCCGCGAATTGGTCGACCGGCATGGATCCTAGGTCGTGCCCTTCGCGGGTGCGCACAGCGACGGTTCGTGTCTCGACTTCCCTATCTCCAATAACCAAGAGGTAGGGAACCTTGAGCAGGGTATGCTCCCGGATTTTAAAACCGATTTTTTCGTTTCTCAAGTCGGACTTGGCACGAAAACCGCCTTGAGTGAGATTTTTCACGACTTCAAGGGCAAAATCGGCTTGCTTATCGGTAATGTTCAGCACCACCGCCTGGGTAGGCGCCAGCCAAGCCGGAAACGCCCCTTCGTAGTGTTCGATGAGCATCCCAATGAAACGCTCGAATGAACCCAGAATGGCACGGTGCAGCATGACAGGCATCTGACGACTGTTGTCTTCCGCTACATAGGAAGCTTCCAGCCGCTGCGGCATATTCGGGTCGTACTGCAGGGTACCGCACTGCCAGGCTCGCCCCAGGCAATCATGCAGCGTGAACTCGATCTTGGGCCCATAGAAAGCGCCTTCGCCTGGCTGGTACTCCCAAGGCAACCCAGCCGCATCCAGCGCCTGCGCCAAGGCTGCTTCGGCGCGGTCCCAGAATGCCTCGTCTCCGACCCGCTTGGCTGGACGAGTGGACAGCTTCATCTTGATATTGCTGAAGCCGAAATCCGCATAAACCTGCAACGTCAGCTTGATGAAATTGGCTGCCTCTTGGCTAACCTGAGCCTCGGTACAAAATATATGGGCATCGTCCTGGGTAAAGCCACGCACCCGCATGATGCCATGTAGCGCCCCAGACGGCTCATTCCGGTGGCAGGAGCCAAATTCCGCCAAGCGCAAAGGCAAATCCCGATAACTTTTCAGTCCTTGATTAAAGATCTGGACATGACATGGACAGTTCATTGGCTTGATTGCATAGTCACGACTTTCCGACTCGGTCGTGAACATATTTTCAGCGTAGTTACCCCAATGCCCGGAACGCTCCCAAAGAATGCGATCGACAATCTGGGGAGTGCGGACCTCCTGGTAACCATTTTCACGCTGGACATTGCGCATGTACTGCTCAAGCACTTGATAAAGTGTCCAACCATTGGGGTGCCAGAACACCATGCCTGGGGCTTCTTCTTGCGTATGGAAGAGATCCAGACGCTTGCCGAGACGGCGGTGATCGCGCTTTTCCGCCTCCTCGATACGCTGAATATAAGCGGCGAGTTCTTTCTTATCGGCCCAAGCGGTCCCGTAAATACGCTGCAATTGTTCGTTCTTCGCATCTCCACGCCAATAGGCGCCCGAGAGCTTGGTCAGCTTGAACGCTTTCAAAAAACGAGTATTAGGCACATGCGGACCACGGCACATGTCTACATATTCTTCATGGAAGTACAGCCCCATGGCGGTCTCATTGGGCATGTCATCCACCAAGCGCAACTTGTAATCTTCACCTCGAGACTTGAATATCTCGATCACTTCCGCCCGTGGCGTAACTTTCTTGATGACATCATAATCTTTATCGATTAGCGCTTGCATGCGCTGCTCGATCGCGGCCAAGTCCTCTTGAGTGAAGGGCCGTTCATATGCGATGTCGTAGTAGAACCCCTCCTCTATCACTGGCCCGATGACCATTTTGGCCGTGGGATAGAGCTGCTTTACGGCATGGCCGACCAAGTGCGCGCAGGAGTGGCGGATAATCTCCACGCCCTCTTGATCCTTAGGCGTAATGATTTGCAATGTCGCGTCGCTGTCGATGAGGTCGCATGCATCAACCAATACACCATTGACCTTACCCGCAACGGTAGCCTTAGCCAAACCGGCACCAATGGATTGGGCGACCTGAGCGACGGTCACTGCTTGATCAAAAGAGCGCTGACTACCGTCGGGAAGAGTAATGATGGGCATGGCGCCTCCTCTCCTAGTGGTGACCTCTACCAAAGGCCACATGGGGTTGGGATGAGCCAGTAAACGATTGGGTAGCAGAACCTGCCGCACATTGGCAGGTGCCGAAGCTGAGCCGACCGAACCGGAGTCACTGGAAGTTGCTTGATGCGCCCAGTTAGCGGATCGGGCGAGGTGCTAAGGTAGCACAAAAGCGTTGGTAGCTGTAAGCGCAGTCCTACAGCCCTCATGCAGACTGTTCTGGAGGTAGCTGTGCCTAGGCCCATAATTGAGCAAGCGACAGCGAGCATCGATATGCTCTACCGAGCCGCTGATACGTCAGAGGCTTGACCCGCACGATACACCGGAGCCGTACTCAGAGAGGTCGGCGTGCACAGGTAATGCGAGCCTTGCGGGATTGTACAAAGACTAAGAGAGCGGCCTCTGGGACTTGAAGCGTTGATCGACTGATCTACAGCGCCAAATCTCAAAGGCCGCTCTCTTTCCCCATCGGCCTCACATGTCGATGGAAGGGTCCTTCCCTTGAGTTGCGCTTTGTGAGCTCTCGGGAGGAGCAGGCTCATCAGCAGCAAACCTGCCGCCTTTAGGACCTAACGACGAGGGGCAAGTTCCTCCCTTCTTTGAGGCGCGAGATATCAATAGCGCTTAATATCCGCTTTTTCCTCAAGTTGCTGACGGTAAGCGCTGTAGTCCTGCGCACCAGCACGCGAAGCAAGGAAACGTCTATAAGAGGCTTTGTCTTCATCCGAAAGCACCGATTCGGGTGCGTTCACGCCATCCAGGCGAAGCACGACATAGTCGCCATTCCGCAAGGCAACTCCGACATAGACGGGCTTCTCCTTGGTGGTAGGTTTCGGAGCCCGGAACAACGCTTGAAGGACTACTGGGTCAATCCCTTCCTGTGTGCGAGTAGCGGCTTCGACCACCTTCCAGTCTTTTCGGTTACCCGAGCCGTTCTGCTTCACTTGAGCCAAGAGCTGTTCTCCGGCCAGCTTCGCCGCTTCCGCAGCCCGCTCTTTCGACAAGTGTTCGCGAATCCCAGCGACAACCTGATCAAACGCCTGCGGCTTCGGTTTCAGATGCTCCTTAGCTCTCAGAACAATCACCGTATCGGGGTCAAGCTCCAGAGCTCCGCTATTCGCTCCGTCATCCAAGATTTCCTGGCTAAACGCAGCTTGTAAGACTTGTCGATTGGCGCTGATGCCCTCACCGCCTTCTCTTCCGAACGGCTTACTCGTTTGCACCTTCAAGCCCAGTTCCTGAGCAGGCTGAGCCAGATCGGACGCCTCGAAAGAGGAGTCCTCCAGTTTTTTGGTCGCCTCGACGAAAAGCTGCTCGACCTTTTGCGCCTTGAGCTCACGCACCAGAGTTTCCTTGGAGCTTTCGAAGCTGGGAATTTCAGGAGCTTGAACGCCTATAAGCTTGATCAGATGCCAGCCATACTGAGTCTTGACCGGCTCCGAAACCTCCCCTGGTTTCAGGGCGAATAGCGCCTTTTCGAAGGCCGGGTCATAAACACCCGGCCCTGCGAACCCTAAATCGCCGCCCTGCGTAGCGGACCCAGGGTCCGCTGAAAACTCCTTGGCCAAGGCGGCGAAATCTTCGCCCTTTTCTATTCGCTTACGGATGTCCTCGGCTTTTGCTTTCGCTTGCTCATCAGCGAGCTTCGGGTCGGCTTCAATCAAGATATGCGCCGCGTGACGCTGCTCGGATAGGTTTGCTATTTGCTTGTGATAAAGATCTTGCAGATCCTCATCGCTCACGGTGACCTGATCAAAAAAAGCCTCTTTCTTCAGCTCAATATATTCCACTACCACTTGCTCAGGCGTCATGTACTCGCTGGCATGTGCATCGAAATAGGCTTTTAGTTCTTCATCGCTGATCTGGACTGCCTTCGCGTCAGCTTTCAACGTAATGGTTGCGAAGTCACGAGTCTGCTTTTCCAAGCGGGCAAAGGATTGAACCTCGGAGTCGGTCACGAAACCACTGCCAGAAAGCCCAGCACGCAACTGCGCCACTAACATTTCCGTTTCAAGCATCTTGCGGAACTGCAAGCGACTGTAGTTCATCTGCCGCAAAACCTGGTCGAAACGCTCGGGGCTGAATTTACCTGCCACTTGGAAATCAGGCGTTTGCAGAATCAACTGATCGAGCGAAGCCTGGGAAAAAGCAAAACCTGCTTCGTGAGCACCCTGGAGCAGCAACTGACGATCTATCAGATTCTTAAGCGCGGACTCGCGCATCATCTTCTCATTCAAGAGGGAAGCGTCGAAGTCGCTACCCAGCTTCTGACGAATTTGCCGAACCTGGAGCTCCGCCGCCTGAGCCACCTCATTCTGGGTGATCTTTTCGCCGTTCACTTCAGCTGCGTTGTCGCTGTTGCTTGTTGCTCTGAAAATCGCATCGAAGCCCGTGAGCGCCAACAAGATCATGATGACGCCAATAATGGTCTTGGCAATCCAACCTTGTGAATTGTCCCTTATGTTTTGCAGCATGGGTCCCCCAGAATCGATCATGAAGCATGATCGCGTAGCGCGGGTAGAATCTGAATAGAACAAAGGCGCATCTCGAGATGCGCCTTTCGTTACTGCGGAGCGGACGGGACTCAAACCCGTATGCCGGCGTGACAGACCGGCATCCAACCCACTGAACTAACGCTCCGCTACCCGATCAGGCAACGCCTGATCGGGGTCGATCAAAGCTTAATTGACGGCGTCTTTCAAGGCTTTACCAGCTTTGAAACCAGGAATCTTGGCGGCATCGATCTTGATGGGTTTCCCGGTCTGGGGATTACGACCAGTACGAGCAGCACGCTCTTTGACGGCAAACGTTCCAAAACCAACCAGTACTACGGAGTCACCGGCCTTCAGCGCATCGGTGACGGATTCGATTACTGCGTCCAGCGCTCGGCCGGCTACAGCTTTAGGGATATCAGCAGATGCAGCGATGGCATCGATCAGTTCCGACTTGTTCACTCTAAGTCCCCTTATTTCTGTGAGTTGTTTCTAGTTTGTTTAGCGTAAGCGAAGCGGTGCTGATAGGCCCTACCGACGCGCGGGTGTTTTAGCCGCCCTCGGGCGCGTCAAGGAAGCCCGCGGTCAGTGCGTGCTGATTCGCTCCTTGGAATCCGAATCGCGCTTTTCATCCTGTGCGGCCATCTCGGGAGCCGCATCAGGCAAAGGCTCCGGCGCGTATTGCAGCGCAATTTGCAGGACCTCGTCAATCCATTTGACCGGCTTGATAGAGAGGTCCTGTTTGATATTTTCCGGGATCTCCTTGAGGTCGCGCACGTTTTCCTCGGGAATGATGACGGTCTTGATCCCCCCTCGGTGAGCCGCCAGCAATTTCTCCTTCAACCCCCCGATTGCCAGCACTTGGCCACGCAGGGTGATTTCACCGGTCATGGCCACGTCTGCTCGCACGGGAATCTGCGTTAAGGCCGAGACCAGCGCGGTGCACATGCCCACACCAGCACTGGGGCCATCCTTGGGCGTGGCCCCTTCAGGCATATGGATATGGATATCGCGTTTTTCATGGAAATCCTGCGGAATCCCGAGGCTCCTCGCCCGGCTACGGACCACGGTCAGGGCCGCGGTGATCGATTCCACCATGACATCGCCGAGCGAGCCGGTCTTGGTGAGTTGGCCCTTTCCGGGCACGACGGCCGCCTCGATGGTAAGGAGCTCCCCGCCTACCTGCGTCCAGGCGAGACCGGTCACCTGACCGATCTGATCCTGTTGTTCCGCCAGTCCATAGCGGTACTTACGAACACCCAGAAAATGCTCTAACGAGTCCGCAGTGACCATTACCTTGAGGCGTTTTTCATGGGCGTGCTCTTTCACCGCCTTGCGGCATACCTTGGCAATTTGTCGCTCAAGGCTGCGAACGCCGGCTTCGCGCGTGTAATACCGAATGAGGTCCCGAATGGCCGCCTCGTCGAACTCGAGCTCACCCGCCTTCAACCCATTGGCCTGGGTCTGCTTAGGCGCAAGGTACTTCACGGCGATGTTGACCTTTTCATCTTCCGTATAGCCTGGCAGACGAATCACCTCCATGCGATCCAGCAGAGGGGCTGGGATGTTCATGGAGTTAGCCGTACACAGGAACATGACATCGGAAAGATCGAAATCGACTTCCAGATAATGGTCGTTGAAATTGTGGTTTTGCTCAGGATCGAGTACTTCGAGTAGCGCCGATGCTGGATCACCGCGCATGTCGCTCCCCATTTTGTCGATTTCGTCGAGCAGGAACAAAGGATTCCGTACGCCGACTTTCGTCATTTTTTGTATCAAACGACCTGGCATGGAGCCAATGTAAGTGCGGCGATGCCCTCGGATTTCAGCCTCGTCCCGGACGCCGCCCAGCGCCATCCGACCGAACTTTCTATTTGTGGCACGCGCAATGGACTCGGCCAAGGACGTCTTTCCGACCCCCGGCGGCCCCACAAGGCACAGGACAGGGCCCTTGATTTTCTTTACGCGCTTCTGAACGGCTAAATATTCAAGGATTCGCTCCTTGACTTCCTCGAGGCCGTAATGATCCGCGTCGAGAATGTCCTCCGCCTTGGAAAGATCGTGTCGAACCTTGCTTTCGGCCTTCCAGGGCACATTCACCAACCAGTCGATATATGAACGGACGACAGTCGCTTCGGCCGACATGGGCGACATTTGCTTCAGCTTATTCAGCTCGGCATTTGCCTTGGCCAGGGCTTCCTTGGAAAGGCCAGCATTATCGATGCGCTTTTTCAGCTCCTCGACTTCATTGTGGCCTTCGTCTATATCGCCTAGCTCCTTCTGAATAGCCTTCATCTGCTCATTCAGGTAATACTCGCGCTGGCTGCGCTCCATTTGTTTCTTGACTCGCCCACGAATGCGCTTTTCCACTTGAAGCAGGTCGATCTCCGCATCCAACAGGGCCAAGACATGCTCGACCCGAGCGGACAGGTCGGTGATTTCCAGGATTTCCTGTTTCTGCTCGATTCGCAGCGCCATATGCGCCGCCATGGTGTCCACCAGACGGGCAGGCTCGTCGATGCTGTTCAAGGACGACAGCACCTCGGCGGGCACTTTCTTACCCAACTGCACATATTGCTCGAACTGGCTCATCAGACTGCGGGTGAATACTTCCGACTCACGGTCGCCCGCGTCCGTTTCATCGATCAGCAGTACGTCGGCCCGGCAATACCCTTCGACCTCGACGAAGCGCTCAACGGCACCACGCTGCTCGCCCTCGACCAAGACCTTTACCGTGCCGTCGGGTAGTTTCAACAGCTGCAACACGGTCGCGACGGTACCCATGCGGTACAGTTCTTCTTCGCCAGGGTCGTCGTCCGCCGGATTCTTTTGCGCCAGCAACAGAATTTGCTTGTCACCCGTCATGGAGGCCTCAAGGGCTTCGATAGACTTCTCACGCCCCACGAACAAAGGAATCACCATGTGCGGATAAACGACGACATCGCGCAAAGGCAGGAGTGGCAGTTCGACGGTAGTCTTCATGGTATCGGCTCTACGGCGGCCTTCAGGCCGTGACAGATAGGTATCCTGGGCCAAACATGGGGTCGGCCCCTGGAAAAAACAAGCAATGCTTCGGAAATGCAAAGGGGCCCGCAGGCCCCTTCTTGGTCAGGCGTCCGGCGCCGCCTTGGCAGGCTGATCGGCATTTTCATAGATCAGCAACGGCTTCGAGGTACCCTCGATGACGCTTTCGTCGATGACGACCTTGGATACATTGGACTGCGAAGGAATCTCGTACATTGTGTCCAAGAGGATGCCTTCGAGAATCGAACGAAGACCACGCGCCCCCGTCTTGCGCTCCAAGGCACGACGTGAAACAGCCTTGAGGGCATCGGTGCGGAATTCAAGATCGACCCCCTCCATTTCGAACAGTTTCCCGTACTGCTTGGTCAGTGCGTTCTTCGGCTCGGTCAGGATTTGCATGAGCGCCGCTTCATCCAGCTCGTCCAACGTCGCCAGTACTGGCAGACGACCGACAAACTCGGGAATCAGGCCGAACTTGACGAGATCGTCCGGCTCGACATCCTTCAAGGTCTCACCCACGCGCTTACCCAGATCTTGGCTGCGAACTTCGGCATTGAAGCCGATCCCACCGCGAGTCGAGCGCGCCTGGATGACTTTTTCCAGTCCTGAGAAAGCACCGCCGCAGATGAACAGGATATTGCGAGTATCCACCTGCAGAAATTCCTGCTGGGGATGCTTGCGCCCGCCCTGAGGCGGCACCGAAGCCACAGTCCCCTCGATGAGCTTCAGCAGAGCCTGCTGGACGCCCTCTCCTGAAACATCCCGAGTGATGGAGGGGTTATCGGATTTACGGGAAATCTTGTCGATCTCATCGATGTAAACAATGCCCATCTGGGCTTTCTCGACATCGTAATCGCACTTCTGCAACAGCTTCTGAATGATGTTCTCGACGTCCTCACCGACATAGCCAGCCTCGGTCAGTGTCGTAGCGTCGGCGATGGTGAACGGTACGTTGAGCAGCCTGGCCAAGGTTTCGGCGAGCAGCGTTTTGCCGGAACCAGTCGGCCCGATGAGCAAAATGTTGCTTTTGCCCAACTCAACATCGTCCTTGCGGTCGCGTTGGTTCAGGCGCTTGTAGTGGTTGTAGACGGCGACCGCCAGAACCTTCTTCGCGCGCTCCTGACCGATTACGTACTGATCCAGGATGGTACGAATTTCCTTGGGCGCCGGCAGCTTGTGAACATTGCTTTCGGCCTGGGCTTCTTGCACCTCCTCGCGGATGATGTCATTGCACAGGTCGACGCATTCGTCACAGATAAAGACCGAGGGGCCGGCAATCAACTTGCGGACTTCATGTTGGCTTTTGCCACAGAAGGAGCAATAGAGCAGCTTGCCATTGTCCTCGCCGTTGCGGGTATCAGTCATTCGATCGATCCAATCCGATAGGCTTGAAACACAAGATGAAGGCAAAGGCGGGCGTTTTCAAGCCCGCCGAATGGCCGGAAAGCTCCAGCCAGGGCGTGGAGGAGGCTCAGCTCGCCAGGGGGCGCTTGTCCATCACTTGGTCGATGAGGCCATACTTGACCGCCTCTTCACCGCTCATGAAGTTATCACGATCGGTGTCGCGGGCGATGACATCCATCGGCTGGCCGGTGTGATGCGCCAGGATCTTGTTCAGACGCTCACGAATGGTCAGGATTTCGCGGGCATGGATTTCGATATCCGAAGCCTGCCCTTGGAAACCGCCCAATGGCTGGTGGATCATCATGCGCGAATGGGGCAGACAGGAACGTTTACCAGCGGCGCCGCCCGCCAGCAAAAGCGCGCCCATGCTGCACGCCTGGCCGATGCAGTAGGTGGAAACGTCCGGCTTGATGAATTGCATGGTGTCGTAGATCGACATCCCCGCGGTCACCGAGCCTCCCGGCGAATTGATGTACAGGTGAATGTCCTTGTCCGGGTTCTCGGCTTCGAGGAAGAGCAATTGGGCAACCACCAGGTTGGCCATGTAATCCTCGACCTGGCCGACCAGGAAGATCACGCGCTCACGAAGCAGGCGCGAGTAGATGTCATAAGCGCGCTCGCCACGTGCGGACTGCTCGATGACCATGGGCACCAGGCCACCCGCAGCCTGGATTTCCGGCATTTGCTGCATAAAAGAATTGCGGGACATGTCCAGCGATCGCTCCCTTAATGGATGTCATGCCTCATAGACGCATAAGCCAGCCCTGAGGCTGGCTTATGGACGGCTAGAAGCGGATCAGGCTGCCTGAGGAGCCTCGGCGGGCTTGACCGCTTCTTCGTAGGAAACCGCTTTATCGGTCACTTTGGCCTTCTGCAGGACAGTATCCACAACTTGTTCCTCCAGCACAACCGAGCGCACCTCGTTCATCTGCTGCTCGTTTTTGTAGTACCAGGCGACGACTTGCTGCGGCTCTTGGTAGGCAGAAGCCATTTCTTCGATCAACTCGCGCACCCGGGCTTCGTCGGGCTTCAGCTCGTACTGCTTGACCAGTTCGGCGATGATCAGACCCAACACGACACGGCGCGAGGCCTGTTCATCGAAAAGCTCGGCTGGCAGTTGATCGGGCTTGATGTTGCCACCGAACTGCTGCACCGCTTGGGCGCGCAGGCGATTGACCTCGTTGGCCACCAACGCTTTCGGCACCTCGATGGGGTTAGCGGCGAGCAGACCGTCCATGACCTGGTTCTTTACCTTGGTTTTGATGGCCTGGCGCAGTTCGCGCTCCATGTTCTTGCGGACTTCTGCGCGGAAGCCTTCGAGACCGTTTTCGTTGATCCCGAACAGGGCGAAGAATTCTTCGTTCAGTTCCGGCAGCTTGGGCTCGGACACGCTGTTCACCGTCACGGTGAATTCAGCGGCTTTTCCGGCCAGGTCGAGGTTCTGGTAGTCCTCGGGGAAGCTCAGGTTCAGGACGCGCTCTTCGCCCGCCTTGACGCCCACGAGGCCGTCCTCGAAACCGGGGATCATGCGCTTGGAGCCGATGATCAGCAGGGAGTTCTTGGCGGAACCGCCGGGGAACGCCTCGCCGTCGATCTTGCCGACGAAGTCGATGCTGACCTGATCGCCTTCTTCGGCGGCACGATTCTCGGATGCCTCGAAGCGAGTGTTCTGCTTGCGCAGGATTTCCAGCATGTTGTCGACGTCGGCCTCGCCGACTTCAGCCTGCAGACGCTCGATGGCGATGCCATCCAGGCCGGAGACTTCGAATTCCGGGAATACTTCGAAGGTGGCGATGTATTCCAAGTCCTTGCCTTTCTCGAACACCTTGGGCTCGACGGCCGGGCTGCCCGCGGGGTTGAGCTTCTGCTCGACGACCGCCTCGTAGAAGGTGGACTGGATCAGGTCGCCTAGGGCTTCCTGGCGCGCGGCGTCTTCGTAGCGCTGGCGGATGACGCTCATGGGAACCTTGCCCGGGCGGAAGCCTGCGATCTTGGCGCGACGAGCGGTCTGCTGCAGACGCTTGGTGACTTCGGTCTCGATACGCTCGGCCGGCACCCCGATGGTCATGCGGCGCTCGAGAGCGGAAGTGCTTTCAACAGAAACTTGCATGGATAATCCTCGTTGCACAGACATAGCCGGCCGTCTCCGGCCCCAGAATCAAGGGCATGCATTCTAGTGGCTCGCCTGGCAGAAGTCACCCTGCCGAAAAACGGGCGCCCGGGCGGCCTTGCCTGGCTCTTCGGGTACCTACAGAACGACCCGCAGGCATTGCCCCGCGTGGTACAGACTGAAGCCGGCCTCGTACAGCCCTCCCCGTAGCCCGGCGGCGGTCAACGGCTTGAGGACCTGGAACGGAATGGGGAGCTCGGCCGGCTCGTCCCGCAGGATGAACGCGGCGAAGGCCTTGCCGAAAACGGTACCGGTCGTCACGCCGCGTCCGTTGAAGCCGGTGACCGCCAGCAGACCGGGAGCTGGCTGGAACAGCTTCATCAAGTGATCGGGGGTGAACGCGATGCGCCCCGTCCAGGCGAACCGCCAATCCACTCGCCCCAGGCGCGGATAGTAGTGGCCCTGAATGCGATCCCCCCAGCGGCGCAAGAACCAGTCGGGCATGTGCGAACCGTTGCCGAGGCTGCCGAGGATCAGGCGCCCCTCGGCGTCGCGGCGAATACTGCTGAGCACCGTTCGGGTATCCCAGGAGCCCTGCCCGTGGGGCAGGACGCGGGCCGCCGCTTCGCCGTCCAGGGGCGCGGAGGCGAGCTGATAATAATGACCCGTGAAGAAATGCCGCTTCACCTCGGTCCATTCGCCTTCGGTGTAGGCATTGGAGGCGATGACAACGCGCTCGGCCAGCACCGAGCCCCGCCCCGTTCCCACGCGCCAGCACGAGCCTTCGCGCTCCAGGCGCTCGACGGGGGAATGGTGGAACAGCGCGCCGCCAAGGCGCTGCACCGCCATCGCCAGACCGCAGGCATAGCCCATGGGGTTGAGCGTCCCGGCACGGTGATCGAGCAACGCCGCAGCCACCCTGTCGGTGCCACAGTAGTCCATGCAACGTGCCCCGGTCAGCAGTTCCACCCGAGCGCCTCGCCGCCGCCACTGGCTCGCCCGCGCGCGCAGGTCCGCGATGCCCGTGCGGTTATGGGCCATATGCAACGTTCCGTCGCGACGCGCCTGACAATCGATGCCGAAGCGATCGATCAGCGAAAACACCTCGCCCGGCGCCTCGCCCAGGATGGCGTTGAGCCGTCCGCCCACGGCCGGACCGAGCGCTACCTCCACATCGTCGGGACGAATCCAGGTGCCGGCGTTCACCAGTCCGACATTGCGTCCCGAACCGCCATGTCCGGTCTCGTGTGCCTCCACGAGGCAGACGGAGCACCCGGCCTCAAGGAGATGCAAGGCGGTGGACAGACCTGTGAAGCCCGCGCCGATGACGCAGACGTCGGCCTTGCGCTCTTCCTCCAGCGCTCCGGCCACGGGACGGGTCCGGGTGAGGTGTTCCCACAGGCAATGCCGGTGCAACTCGCTCATGCTCGCTCCTTGACGACGGACCGCATCGGCTTTCAATCGAAGGTGATGCCCTGGGCCAGGGGCAACTCACGGGAATAGTTGATGGTGTTGGTTTGTCGACGCATGTAGGCCTTCCAGGCATCGGAGCCGGACTCGCGCCCGCCGCCGGTTTCCTTCTCGCCACCGAAAGCGCCGCCGATCTCCGCCCCGCTGGTGCCGATGTTGACGTTGGCGATGCCGCAGTCGCTGCCGGCGGCGCCCTGGAAGCGCTCCGCCTCCCGCAGGTCCGTGGTGAACAGGCACGAGGACAGCCCTTGAGGCACGTCGTTGTTCAAGTGCAGCGCCTCGTCGAACACCCGATAAGTCAGAACGTACAGAATCGGCGCGAAGGTCTCCCGACGTACCACCGCGCTCTGGGCGGGCATCTCGACGAGAGCGGGCATGACGTAGTAGGCATCGGGATATTCGTCTTGCAAGCGACGCTCGCCACCGAACACGTGGCCACCCTCGGCGCGGGCCTGCTCCAAGGCGGCCTGCATGGCCTCGTAGCTGTGCCGGTCGATCAGCGGACCGACCAGGTTGCCTTGCAGGGGGTGGCCAATCCGGACCCTGCCATAGGCCGTGCGCAGCCGCGCGAGGATTTCGTCCTTCACCGACTCGTGGACGATCAGCCGGCGCAGGGTGGTGCAGCGCTGCCCCGCGGTACCCACCGCGCTGAACAGAATGCCGCGCACCGCCAGGTCCAGGTCCGCGCTGGGCGCCAGGATCATCGCGTTATTGCCGCCCAATTCGAGAATGCTGCGACCGAAGCGGGCCGCCACCCGGGGCCCTACCTCCCGTCCCATGCGGGTGCTGCCGGTCGCGCTGACCAACGCCACGCGGGCATCGTCCACCAGGGTCAGCCCGGCCTCGCGTCCTCCGATTGACACCTGGGCGAGCCCATCCGGCGCGTCGGGGAAATCGGCCAGGACACGCGCCAGCAACGCTTGGCAGGCCAACGCGGTAAAGGGGGTTTTCTCCGAGGGTTTCCAGACCACGGCGTTGCCACAGACCAAGGCCAGCGTAGCGTTCCACGACCAGACCGCCACTGGAAAATTGAAGGCGCTGATGACCCCCACCACGCCCAGCGGATGCCAGGTCTCGCGCATGTGGTGGCCGGGGCGCTCCGAGGCGATGGTCAGGCCGTAGAGCTGGCGGGACAGCCCCACGGCGAAGTCGCAGATATCGATCATTTCCTGGACCTCGCCCAGGCCCTCCTGGGTGATCTTGCCCGCCTCCCAGGACACCAGCTCGCCCAGTTCCGTCTTATGCGCCCGCAGCGCCTCGCCGAACAGGCGGACCAGTTCTCCACGGCGAGGCGCCGGCACCTCGCGCCATGCCTGGAAAGCGGCGCTGGCACGGGCGACCCGGTCCGCCACGGCATCGGCGCCTTCCTGGTGGACATGCCCTAGCAGGCTTCCGTCGATCGGCGAGCGGACCGGATGCCCGCCCTCCCCGGGCGCCTGCCTCGTCACGCCCAGCTTCGCCAGCAATCCGTCAATCATCGCGCGTCCTCTCTTTCGGTATCGAAACCCGGCCAGTATCGAACCGTGCGCGACAGGCCGCCAAACGACCTTTATTCGCTTTATCATTCCCTGCGTTCATGCATCCATGGGAGGTCGCCATGTCGAAACGATCGATGCCGTCCATGACCGCCCTGCAATGCTTCGAGGCGGTGGCGCGGCACCTGAGCTTTACTCGGGCGGCGGAGGAGTTGCATTTGACCCAGAGCGCCGTGAGCAAGCAGGTGGCGCAGTTGGAGCAGATGCTTCAGCACTTGCTGTTCCGACGCATTCGCCGCCGGTTGCAGCTCACGCCGGCGGGATCGCTCTACCTGACCGAGGTGAACAAGATCCTCACCCAGGTGGAAATGTCCACCCATTACCTCCTCTCGTATGGCGGCGAGACCGAGGTGCTTCGGGTCGCGACCCAGCCCTCCTTCGGCGCCCGCTGGTTGATTCCTCACCTCAAGGGCTTCCGCCACCGCCACCCCAGGATTCATCTGGACATCCGCAACGAGCTGGCGCCTTTCGACCTGATGCAGACCAAGGCGGACGTGGCGTTCTTCTATGGTCAGGGCACCTGGCCGGGAGCCGAGTGCATTCCCTTGTTCGGCGAAGAAGTGGTCCCTGTGTGTGCCCCCGACCTGCTGCCCGCCTCGCCGCTGTCCAGCGCCCTCGAACTCACCGGGTTGGTCCTGTTGCAGTGCGCCTCCAGGCCCGAGGCCTGGCACGAGTGGTTTCAGGCCCAGCGACTCCACAGCGAGCACAGCTACCACGGCCCACGGTTCGAGACGTTCTACCTGTGCATTCGCGCCGCCCAGGTCGGGTGTGGCGTGGCCCTGGTGCCCCGCTTCCTGGTGGAGGACGAACTCGCCGAGGGCAAGCTGGTAATCCCGTGGGACTACCCCCTGGCGGGCGCTGGCACCTACTTCATGGCGTATGCCGAGCATGCCGTGGACGTGCCGAAGATTCGCCATTTCGTCGAGTGGGTAACCGAGCATCTTTCTCCGGGAGCGAGGTCCAGCGACACCCCTCACCATTCCTTGTGAGAATGAATGCCCGAGCAATAGTCATTTGTGTCATCGGCCCCGGCTGAAGAAAATCCCCGGGTCGTCGTCGCTGCGGGAGCCCCTATGACCGAACAGGCCTTCGTTCCACCGGATGAGATTCGCGCTCGTTTTTCCCACGCCATGTCGAACCTGTACCGAAGCGAGGTGCCCCTTTATGGCGACCTGCTGGCGCTGGTCTCGGACATCAACCAGGCCGCCCTGGCGCATCAGCCGGAACTGGCGCGAAGCCTGGAGCGGACCGGCGAGCGGGAGCGGCTGGACCGCGAGCGCCATGGGGCCATCCGTGTCGGAACAGCCGACGAACTGGCGACCTTGCGTCGTCTGTTCGCCGTAATGGGGATGCGGCCGGTCGGCTACTACGATCTGTCCATCGCCGGCGTGCCGGTTCACTCGACCGCGTTTCGCGCCACTCATGAAGCCTCGCTGCAACGCAGCCCGTTTCGGGTATTCACCTCGCTCCTGCGGCTCGAACTGATCGAAGAACCGCTTCGCTCACGGGCCGCCACCCTCCTCGCCCGACGGCGCATCTTCACCGCGGAAGCGCTGCGCCTGATCGATACCCACGAGCGGACGGGCGGGCTGAACGAAGACGAGGCCCGCCGCTTCATCGCGGCGGCGCTGGAGACCTTTCGCTGGCATCGCCAGGCGACGGTGGATGCGGAGACCTATCGCCTGCTACACGACCAGCATCGCCTGCTGGCGGACGTGGTGGCCTTCAAGGGGCCGCACATCAACCACCTCACCCCGCGCACCTTGGACATCGATGCGGTGCAGCGCGCCATGCCGACACGCGGCATCGTCCCGAAAGCGATCATCGAGGGACCGCCGCCAAGGCGCTGCCCCATCTTGCTGCGGCAAACCAGCTTCAAGGCGCTACGGGAGGACGTGATATTCCTCGAACGCTCGGGCGTGGAGCGGCCTGGCCATCACACCGCCAGATTCGGCGAGGTCGAGCAACGCGGAGCCGCCTTGACGCCCGCGGGCCGGACTCTGTACGACCGGTTGCTGGCCCAGGCGCGAAGCGTGTCAAAGACCGGGGACGGCTCCGGTGATTACCTGGCCGCCCTGGCCCACGTCTTCGCCGAACTCCCCGACGACTACGACACCTTGCGCCGGCAAGGGCTCGCCTATTTCCGTTATGTCCCTACCGAGCGAGGTCTTGCACATGGGCACCCCGGCACGGGGCCCGTTGATCTGGAAGACCTGATCGAGGCCGGCCATGTCGCCTACGAACCACTGGTCTACGAGGATTTTCTGCCGGTCAGCGCGGCGGGCATTTTCCAGTCGAACCTGGGTGAAAACCCGGGCGAATGCCATGCACAGGCCGGTAGCAAGGCGCTGTTCGAGGACGCCCTGGGCGCGCCGGTGCAGGATGAAATGATGCTGTACGCGCAGAGCCAGCGCCGTTCCCTGGACCACTGCGCCGCCGCGCTCGGCCTGCCACCCGAGACGTTGTTGCCGGGCGGTGAGACGCCGATGATTTAGCCCCGGCCCGGGCGCTAAAGACGCAGCGGGGCAAGCCACGTCATGCGCGCCTCGTCAGGCCTTGTCCCGGTCCAGCAGGTGGAAGCTGGGCAGCGCCAGATGCCAGCGAATCGCCGCCAAGCGCGTCAGCAAGACCACCAGCATCGCCACCAGGGTCGCCGCCCCATGGGAAGCACCCATGCTCGGCAGGACCACGAACGCCAGCGAGCCGGCCATGCAAGCGGTGGCGTAGATTTCCTTCTGGAAGATCAGAGGGATTTCATTGCAGATGACGTCGCGCATCACCCCGCCGGCGACCCCCGTGATCACCCCCATGATCACCGCCGTGCTCAAGGGCACGTCATGGCGCAAGGCGACCTCCGTCCCGTAGACCGTGAAGACGGCAAGGCCGAAGGCATCCGCCACCAGCAAGCCCGTCTCGTGGATCGGGCGGGTCAGGCGGACCCATGCCACGGTGCCGATGGCCGCCAGGGTGGCGATGAGGATGTAGGTATCGTCACGAATCCAGCTCACCGGATGGTTGCCGAGGATCACGTCCCGCAGCGTTCCCCCGCCCAGGGCGGTGATGATGGCGATCACCACCACGCCGAACAGGTCCATGGATTTACGGCCCGCCATCAGCGCGCCCGTAATGGCGAACACCGCTACGCCGAACAAGTCGGCCAGATGGAAAAGTGTCTGCATGGGTCAGGCATCACGCGGCGTTCGCAAGGTAACGAACTCTTCCGCTGCCGTCGGGTGAACGCCGATGGTCTCGTCGAAATCCCGCTTGGTAACGCCAGCCCGCAGGGCCACCGCCAACCCTTGGATGATCTCGCCCGCGTCGGGCCCGACCATGTGGCAACCGAGCACGCGATCGCTCTGCTCGTCCACTACCAGCTTCATGAAGGTTCGCTCCGGATCGTCGGTCAGGCTGAGCTTCATTGGTCTGAAGCGGCTTTCATAAACGATCACCCGATGATCCTTCCGCGCCTGTTCTTCGGTCAGGCCCACGGTCGCCACATTGGGGAGGCTGAAGATCGCCGTCGGGATCAACCGGTAGTCCACCGGCCTGAACTGGTCGGGCCGGTACAGCCGCCGGGCCAAGGCGGTGCCCTCGGCCAGGGCCACCGGCGTCAATTGCACGCGGCCGGTCACGTCGCCGATCGCCAGGATCGAGGGCTCGCGGGTCCGATAGTCGTCGTCCACCTGAATGAAGCCTCGATCGTCGAGCTCGACCGCCGTGTTCTCCAGCCCCAGGCCGTCCAGCATCGGGCGCCTGCCGGTGGCGTAGAAAACGCAATCGGCTTCCAGCGTCTGGCCATCGCGGAGCGTGGCCTGCACGGCCCCGCTGGGTAGCCGGTCGAGACGAGCGATATCCGCATTGAAGCGCAGGTCGAGGCCCTTCTTCTGCAACTCGTCCTTCAGATGATGGCGCACCCCGTCGTCGAACCCTCGCAAAAACAGGTCGCGGCGATACAGCAGGCTGGTCTTGGCGCCCATGCCGTGGAAGATCGAGGCGAACTCCACCGCGATGTAGCCGCCCCCTATCACCAGGACGCGCTTAGGCAAAGTCTCCAGATGGAAGGCCTCGTTCGAAGTGATCGCCAGTTCTTTCCCCGGGATGTCCGGCACCTGCGGCCAGCCACCGGTGGCGATCAGGATGTGCTTGGCGGTGAAACGCTGGCCGTCCACCTCGACGGTGTGTGGATCGAGCAGGCGCCCATGCCCTTGCAACAGCCGTACGCCGCTGTTGACCAGCAGGTTGCGATAGATGCCGTTCAGGCGCTGGATGTCCCGGTCCTTATGGGCGATCAGGGTCGGCCAGTCGAAGGTGGCACCCTCCACCGTCCAGCCATAACCCGGCGCATGGGCCAGGGTTTCCGTGTAACTGGCGCCATAGACCAGCAGCTTTTTCGGTACGCAACCGACATTGACGCAGGTCCCGCCCAAATACCGACTTTCCGTGATCGCCACCCGGGCGCCGAAGTCCGCCGCGAAACGCGCGGCGCGCACGCCGCCCGAGCCGGCACCGATCACAAACAAGTCGAAGTCATGATTCATGGCTGTCCTCCTTTGGGCTCGCCAGCATACCGGAACCGGCCATCCAGGCCAGCCGCTCCCTTAAAGGAAGCAGATCTCCCTTGGATGAGAGGTAAAGCATGCCCGTCGATCCAAAAAAAAAAGCCATCCGGGCGGATGGCTTTTTTGCAAGGCCTGCGTCAGTAGGCTTTGCCGGTCTTGTACAGGTTTTCGAAGCAGTAGTTGGTGGCGTCGATATAGCCTTCCGCGCTGCCGCAATCGAACCGCTTGCCCTTGAAGCGGTAAGCCAGCACGCACCCATCGCGGGCCTGTTTCATCAAGGCGTCGGTGATCTGGATCTCCCCGCCCTTGCCCGGCTCGGTCTGCTCGATCAGCTCGAAGATATCCGGGGTAAGGATGTAGCGGCCGATGATCGCCAGGTTGGATGGCGCGTCTTCCGGCTTGGGCTTCTCCACCATGTTGTTCACACGGAAGATATCGTCGCGAATCATCTCGCCCGCGATCACCCCGTATTTGGACGTTTCATCCGGCGGAACTTCTTCGATCGCCACGATGGAGCACCGGAACTGATTGTAGAGCTTCACCATCTGGGTCAGCACGCCATCCCCGCCCAGGTTGAAGCACAGATCGTCCGCCAGAACCACCGCGAACGGCTCGTCGCCAATCAAAGGGCGCCCACTGAGAATGGCATGTCCCAGCCCCTTCATTTCCACTTGGCGGGTATAGGAGAAACTGCATTCGTCGATCAAGCGGCGAATACCGACCAGGTACTTTTCCTTATCGGTGCCACGAATCTGGTGTTCGAGTTCGTAGCTGATATCGAAGTGATCTTCCAAAGCGCGCTTGCCACGCCCAGTGACGATGGAAATTTCACTCAGGCCCGCATCGAGTGCTTCCTCGACGCCGTACTGGATCAGCGGCTTGTTCACCACCGGCAGCATTTCCTTGGGCATGGCCTTGGTGGCTGGCAGGAAGCGAGTACCGTAACCGGCAGCCGGAAACAAGCATTTCTTGATCATGTCGATCCTTGGGTTGCATGGAGTGAGAGTGGCGAATCGCCGCGCAGTCTAATCACGCCCTTATCGCCTTACAATGCCCAGCGAAACGCGGCTCATGGCAGGCCGGAAACCGCTGTGCCTACTTCACTGACAGCGCTCCGCCCTTGCCGTTCATCCGGGCTTATTCCGCAAACGAGCGCATGAACACAATGAAAAAAGCCGCACTCCTGCGGCTTTTTTCACGACGCCTAGGTCATTGAGGCGCGCACATCTTCACACCTTCGACAGACCACCCTTCCTGGCCCATCTGATTCGCCAGGTTAATGTCCCGGACGAAGCGGTGATTCGACTCGACGCCCTTGGCATAGCCGTTGTTATACACCCGGTAGACGGGGACGGTTCCTGGGGCGCAGGCTCCGGCCACGGGTTCACTGGTAGAGAAGTCATAGCTTTCGAACTTCCAGCTCGGTTCCGCGGGGTTATAGAACCCGACCAAGAACTCACACTCCTGCGTATCGACGGTATAGAAGTGGGAATTGGGGCCGAATGCCGCTCCAGTGGCGGGGTTGGGCAGGGCATTGCCATAGAAACGGCAAACGGCTTTCTTGCCACCCGCCTTGAAGGTTTGCCCGGTCCGTATCCAGCGCCCCGCGGCCCCGGCATCCACGGACACCTGCTCGGCCGAATCGGCCGTCATGAAGTAATGGTCCAGGTCAGGGTTGTAGTATTCGACCACGGTATCCTTGGTCGGAGTCGCGGAGCCCGGTTTCAACCATTGCTTGAGCTTGGCGTTGTAGGCCACGGACAGCAGACCGTACTTGTCCGGGTTCGACATCAAGGAGCAGGAAGAACCACCGCCGTAGAGCTGGCCGATCACGTAGCCATTGCTGAACAACGACGAACCGCTGCTGCCCCCCTCCGTCACGCCGCTGCGCCAAGTAACACTGACGAAGGTCGCGCGGGATTGGTCGCTAACGCGGCAAGTGAACCGTTGGCCACCACTGCTGGTGCAGGTGGCATAGCCCGAAACCCTGCCGCGACTGACCTTCTGGACATCACCCTTCGGGTAATGGACCCCGAGTACGTCCAGACCATTGTTGTAGAAGACGGGCTCGGCACTCCATCCCGCGAAGGTGGCGGCGGTCGGAGCGGGCTCATTGAGCTTGAGGAAGGAGGTATCGGTCTGGGCACTGTTGTAGAGCAATTGCGCGCCGCCATGAAGCGTGGTCGTGGCCGGGTCGACGCTCAGCCCATAACAGGAAGCCGCCCGGTAGAACCAATAGATGGTCAGCGTGGAGGCCGAGGTTTGAGAAGAAATGCAGTGGTTGGCGGTGAGGAAATACGGCGTGCGGTCTTGATTCGTGTTGTTGAGCAACGTGCCGGAGCATAGGTAGCTCAGGCCGTCGTCGACGAAAGTCATCTTCGCCGTGGATCGGCTTTTCACATCGAGGCTCGCATCACGGTTGGCCTCGCAGGCATAGTCCACCTCGCAGGAAGCGGAGTTGCCGAACTTTGCCTCTTCCGTGGCCGCCGCCGGGTCCGTGGGAGAACGGAACAGGTGGGACAGCATCGGCACGCTGATTTCCAAGGCATCGGTGGAAACGCCCTTCGGCAACTCGATTTCAAGGGTGATTTCGTCCCCCTGAAGAGGCGGGGACCAATACATGCGGGCCTTTTCGCTCTGATCCCCCGAGGCGATATTGCGCTCGATGGCTTGCAGGATCGTACTGGCATGCACCTCGATGGGCGTGGCATCTTGCTGGGTGTAGAAACGCACCACCGCCGACGAGGGCAGCCGCTTCACGTGCAAGGCGGCCCGCAGGCTGACCGCATCGGCGGAGATCAGGCTGATGGCGGCGACATGCCCCCCCATCGGGGTCGCGCTCCAATGAAGCGCGCTATCGGTCTGTGCCTCGCTCTTCAGCTGTTCGATATCGCGACGCAATCCGATGCGCTCCGGCATGCCCGCCTTGCTGGGTTCCGCCAACTCTGCCTTGAGACCTTCGAATGGGCCCAGGTCGATGACGGTCGCGGCCGGCACGGGTAAGGCGCGCTCACGCTTGGGGGCTGGCGCCTGTTGCGCCGGCATATCGCCGGTCTGTTGCGGCCAAAGCGGGCCAATACTATCGGCTTGCGCCGTTACCGAAGCCAGCAGCGCGCAACAGAGGATGGATCGTTTCATGTCCTGCCAATCCTTGTGGAGGGGATACGGGGTAGCTTGCCTTGCCGCCGGAAGCGATACGGCAAGGCGCTAGTTTAAGTATCCCTTTGTAACACGTCGATCCAGATGACACCTGATCCTGGTCATGAACCTATGGCGCTGGGCACACCAGCCCTGCATACCGCGCTCAGGTCTTGAAACGCACCACCAAGCCATTGAGCTCTTGGGCCAACCGGGCCAGCTCGTTGCAAGCCGCTGAACTCTGATTGGCTCCCGAGGCCGTTTGCAGCGACAAATCGCGAATGCTCATCAGGTTGCGGTCGACATCCCGCGCTACGTGGGCCTGCTCTTCGGAGGCGGTCGCGATTTGAAGGTTGCGCTCGTTGATCTCCCCAATGGCACGCACCACCTCCTCCAGCGAATGCCCGGCCTCGTCGGCAAGGTTCAAGGTAGTGGCGGCCTCATCGCTGCTGCTCCGCATGGACTGGACAGCATGCTCCGTACCATTCTGAATACTGCCGATGATTTGCTCGATTTCCTGAGTGGAGGACGAGGTTCGATGGGCCAGCGCCCGGACCTCATCGGCCACCACCGCGAACCCCCGGCCTTGTTCGCCCGCGCGGGCGGCCTCGATAGCCGCATTCAACGCCAACAAGTTGGTCTGCTCGGCGACCCCGCGAATCACATCCAGTACCTTGCTGATGCCCCTGGCCTGGTCCGCCAAGCCTTGAACCTCACCGGCCGCATCGTTCACCCGGGCCGCGAGTCGACGAATGGCCTCCACCGTGCGCGCGACCTGCTGGTTCCCTGCCTGCGCCGAACGCTCGGAATTACGGGCGGCCTCCGAGGCCGCATTGGCATTACGCGATACCTCTTCGACCGCTGCGCTCATTTCATTCACCGCCGTGGCGGCCTGCTCGATCTCGGCATTCTGGTTTTCCAAGCCGCGCGTACTTTCCTCCGCCACCGTCGCCATCTCCTCCGCCGCCGAGGCGACTTGAGTGGACGAGTCGGCGATTTTTCGTATCGCGCCATGGAGGTTCTGCTGGACGGTAGCCTGCGCGGCGAGCAAGCGCCCCAGCTCGTCTTCGCCCGAAACGCTGACCGGGCGGATCAGGTCTCCCTCGGCGATCGCTTCGGCGGATAGCAACGCTTCGTTGATAGGCTTCACGATGCTTCGGACCAGCAACAGCGCGAGCAGGACAGTGAGCGAGGCAGTGATCAGGATCGTCACGATGATGCTCATCTGGCTGACTTTATAGGTCTGCCCCGCCGCCAAGCCCGCCTCGCGGGCGCCTTCGTTATTGAACGCGCTCAGCTCATCAAGGGCTTTTTCCAAAGCTTTGCCGGCCGTCCGGGAAGGCCCACTCGCCTGAGCATAAGCCGCGTCCGCCTGCTGGGCGGTCTGCAAGTCCATGACCTTTTGCTGCGCCGCGCTGTAGGTTTCGAAAATAGTCCGGACCTGCTGGAGGAGTTCGCGCTCCCGACCGGCTGAGAGCAAACCGCTCTGGTAATGATCCACCGTCTGCTGGAAGTCCTGGCGATACCCTTGTACCAACGCGCTGTCGATGGGAGCGACCGGGGTGCCGCTGTTGCCCACCGAGAGACCTCGCCAGGTTTCCAGGCGCATGCGCAAGGCATCCTTCTGCATGCGTTCGGCCGCCTGGATACTGACCAGCCAATTCTTTTCGATCACCTGTTCTGCGCGGTAGAGCTCACTTAGCTTGAGCAAGGCGAAGACACCAAGCCCAACGGCAAATAGCGTAATGAGAGCGAAGCAAGAAAGGGCCCGGGGAGCGAGGTTGAATCGACGAAGGAACATGCTGTCACCAATGCGCCATGGATCAGATACCAACCCTGCCTGGTTGGCCCAACGCCACACCTGAACGCCCGTTCGGGCCGATGCTTATGCTGGAGCATAGCAGCCGATCTTGACTCAGCCAGGCCGCTCAGTGACTTGGCCTGGCCTCGCACTCTCCGGTTCCTTACTTGGCCTCTTCGCCTTGAAGAAGTTACCGCCGCGTATTAATCGAGCGCGCTTCACTCTTCATGCAGCCATACCGGCCTCGTAGGGCTGGAAACAGCATTCCGCCTATTCATTTCTCGGCCGAGGGTCCTCATTTCCAGGGCGCTCCGAGTCGGGATCCACATTGACCTCGACAAGCGAACCCGGATCCTCATTGCCAGGATCGTTCATACCCGGCGGCATACTTCCTTTATCGGGCTGGATTGACGGCGAATCGAGATCGTCGCGCTGCTGATCGTTCATGAATGCTCTCCTGAAGGGACGTACAGTTTCCTTTCGAACAGAAAGAAGGGGAGACGTTCGTCAAGATGCGTGCCCGTTCACAGACCTGGATGGCAGAACGCAAGGGCTTCGGGACTAATCATTTCAAGGCATGAGCTTCGTATGGGAGCACTCTTCTAAAGCCTGGCGAAGGCGATAGCGCGCCCTCGGCTTCAGAGTGGCTGATCCTTGTTAGCCTTTGAGTGGCAAGGCAACGATAGCCTAGACGGTACCGGACAACGATTAGATGCAATTGAACCCTTCGGCTAAAACCCAATGCACTTGCCGATTCGGCAGCTCAGGTAGAGCCACAATCCCGGCGCAGGCCGGCCGGAAACAGCAAGACAGCCTTCATGGCTGGCTGCCCTTGTGTTTGGCTACGTTAGGTGTACTGCGGACATCAAGGAAACGCGCTTCAGCGGGTCGCTCAGTGAAACGGAACTGGCGGCTCTTGGTACCAAAAGCGAAACGACAGCGCTAAGCCGTCGATGGCTGCGAAGAGCCTTTAATCAGGATGGGCTTGGCGGACGCCGGTAGCCGGAGTACGGCACATCCGTCAAAACCAAACGCGGATGTGCTGGGTAATGTACTAAAAATGCGGCTATAGCGAATTAAAGCGCAAGCTGGCTAAGAGATCATTGTGCTGCAAGCGGCGAATTCACTGGGCTTGCGAAGTCTCGCGAAGAACGCGAAAGAGATATATGGTGCGGACGGAGAGACTCGAACTCTCACACCTTGCGGCGCCAGAACCTAAATCTGGTGTGTCTACCAATTTCACCACGTCCGCGTAACGCGACGATGACTCATTAACGAAAACGCCAGGCAAAAGCCTGGCGTTTGGAATATGGGGTGGACGATGGGAATCGAACCCACGACACCAGGAGCCACAATCCTGTGCTCTACCAACTGAGCTACGCCCACCATATTACTGTTGCTTGAGCCTAAGCTGCCAAATGGCACGCCCGGCAGGACTCGAACCTGCGACCATCCGCTTAGAAGGCGGATGCTCTATCCAGCTGAGCTACGGGCGCCTATCCATCTGCACGCGCAGACCTAAAGCGTTTGGCTTCGGCTTTGCCGTCAGGCTATGCCTTTGCCTCCTTACCCAGCAGCTGGCTGTGCTCGACAAGCGGGGCGAATGTTATCCATGGTCTTTCTATCCGTCAACACCAAAAGCTAAAAAAATTTAGAAAGATAAAGGAGTTACACCGATACCTCGCCCGGCGCCTTTGCCGGCGAGGCACGCCATGCGAGAATGCGCGCCCCTTTGGATCCCGATGGTTCGTCACGCGTCATGACCGCACAACTGATCGATGGCAAGGCGATCGCCGCCCAACTTCGCCAGCAGATAGCCCAACGCGTCGCCGAGCGCCGCGAACAGGGCTTGCGTGTCCCAGGCCTCGCCGTGATTCTCGTCGGCACCGACCCGGCGTCCCAGGTCTATGTCGCTCACAAGCGAAAGGACTGCGAAGAGGTCGGCTTCCTTTCCCAGGCCCATGACCTGCCGGCTGACACGACGCAAGAAGCCCTGCTCGGCATGATCGACATGCTCAACGACGATCCGAATATCGACGGAATCCTGGTGCAGTTGCCCCTCCCCGCCCATCTCGATGCCTCGCTACTGCTGGAGCGGATCAGGCCCGACAAGGATGTAGATGGTTTCCACCCCTACAACATCGGCCGCCTGGCCCAGCGTATGCCCATGCTTCGCCCTTGCACGCCCAAGGGGATCATCACGTTGCTCAACAGCACGGGAGTGAACCTCTATGGCATGGACGCGGTGGTCGTCGGAGCATCCAACATTGTGGGCCGCCCGATGGCACTGGAGCTACTGCTCGCCGGCTGCACGGTAACAGTCACCCACCGCTTTACCCGGGACCTGGCCGGTCATGTCGCCGCCGCCGACCTGGTCGTGGTCGCTGCAGGCAAGCCAGGGCTGGTAAAGGGTGAGTGGATCAAACCGGGCGCCATCGTGATCGACGTCGGCATCAACCGCCAGGAAGACGGCAAGCTGGTGGGTGATGTGGTGTACGAAACCGCCCTGCCGCGCGCCGGCTGGATCACGCCGGTGCCTGGCGGCGTCGGCCCGATGACCCGCGCCTGCTTGCTGGAAAACACCTTGTACGCCGCGGAGCATTTGCACGCTTAACTGCCACCCATGAAAAAGGCCGCTCGAAGCGGCCTTTTTCATGGGCGGGATTCAATCCGCCAGACGCCAGGTCGTGCCGCCCTTACCATCCTCCAGCACCACCCCCATGACGGACAACCGGTCGCGGATGCGATCCGATTCGGCCCAGTTTTTCTCGGCCCTCGCCTGCAGACGCGCCTGAATCAAAGCCTCGACCTCGGTCGCATCGACCTTGCCGGCCGCGCCCGCTTGCAGGAAAGCCTCTGGCTCCAGTTGCAACACGCCCAATATGTCAGCCAGCTCCTTGAGGCGCGCGCCCAGCGCGGCGGCGGCGGCCAGGTCCTGCTCGCGCAGGCGGTTCACCTCCCGGGCCAGATCGAACAGCACCGCGCAGGCCTCGGGTGAATTGAAGTCGTCGTCCATCGCCGCGGCGAAGCGCTCGACGAACGATTCGCCCCCCGCGGGCTCTGCCACCGGCAACCCTTTCAGGGCGTTATAGAAGCGATCCAGGGCGGCCTTCGCATCCTTGAGGCTGTCCTCGGAATAATTGATCGGGCTGCGGTAGTGACTGGAAACCAGCAGGTAGCGCACCACTTCCGGGTGGTACTTTTCCAGCACTTCGCGAATGGTGAAGAAATTGCCCAGAGACTTGGACATTTTCTCACCGTCCATGCGCACCGCGCCGGCGTGCATCCAGACGGAGGCATAGGGCTTGCCGGTGGCCGCCTCGCTCTGGGCAATCTCGTTTTCATGGTGGGGGAAGACCAGGTCCGGCCCGCCGCCATGAATGTCGAAGGTATCGCCCAGGCAGCAGGTGGACATTACCGAGCATTCGATATGCCAACCAGGACGCCCCTCTCCCCAGGGCGACGGCCAGCTCGGCTCGCCCGGCTTGACCCCCTTCCACAGGACGAAGTCCAGGGGGTCTTCCTTCGCCTCGTCCACCTCGACCCGAGCCCCGATGCGCAAGTCCTCGATCTTCTTGCGAGACAACTTGCCATAGCCGACGAAGCGGCCCACCCGATAGTACACATCGCCATTGCCCGGCGCGTAGGCATAGCCATTGTCGACGAGTGCTTGGATCATCCGGTGCATGCCTTCTATATGGCCGGTGGCGCGCGGCTCGATATCCGGGCGCAGCACCGACAGGCGCGCCTCGTCCTCGTGCATGGCGGCGATCATGCGCTCGGTCAGCGCCTCGAAGGACTCCCCGTTCTCCTGGGCGCGGCGGATGATCTTGTCGTCGATGTCGGTGATGTTGCGCACGTAGGTCAGGGCGTAGCCGGAATGCCGCAGCCAGCGAGCGATCACGTCGAAAGCCACCATCACCCGGCCATGGCCGATGTGACAGAAGTCGTACACCGTCATGCCGCATACGTACATGCGCACCGTGTTGCCTTCCAGCGGCTTGAAGACGTCCTTGGTTTTACTGAGGGTGTTGTAGATGGTAAGCATGCTCGACCTTTGATCAGCGACAAACGCAAGACGGCGCCCTCTCGCGCCGTCGACGATACCGATCGCGGCGATACCGCGACCGGTGAAGCCACGCGCCGTCAGCCCTGGGCCCAGGAATCGCGCAGGGTGACGGTGCGGTTGAAGACCGGACGGCCTGGCCGGGAATCCCGGGCGTCCACGCAGAAATAGCCTTCGCGCTCGAACTGGAAGCGCTCCCCGAGCTGGGCCTCGGCCAGGCCGGGCTCGGCGCGACAGCCCGACAACACCACCAGGGAAGCCGGGTTGATATGGTCGAGGAAGCTGCCGCCCTCCTCCGTCTTCTCCGGGTTCGGTACCGCGAACAGGCGATCGTAGAGGCGCACCTCGCATTCGACGCTCCGGGCCGCCGGCACCCAATGGATCACGCCCTTGACCTTGCGCCCCTCGGGGTTCTTGCCCAGGGTGTCCGGATCGTAGGAGCAACGCAGCTCGACGAGGTTGCCCTCGGCGTCCCGGATGGCTTCGTCCGCCCGGATCACATAGCTGCCCCGCAGGCGTACCTCGCCGTTGGGCTCCAGCCGCTTGTAGCCCTTGGGCGGGTTCTCCATGTAGTCGTCGCGGTCGATGTAGAGCTCGCGAGCGAACGGCAGGACCCGCGCGCCCATGTCCTCCTTCGGATGACGGGGCAGTTCCAAGTGCTCTTCCTGCCCTTCCGGATAGTTGGTGATTACCACCTTGAGCGGGCGCAGCACGCACATGGCCCGGGGCGCGTGGGCATCCAGGTCTTCGCGAATGCAGAACTCCAGCATGCCGATGTCCACCACGCCGCTGGCCCGGTTCACTCCGACCATTTCGCAGAAATTACGGATCGACTCGGGGGTATAGCCGCGCCGGCGGTAGCCGGACAACGTGGACATCCGCGGGTCGTCCCAGCCGTTGACGTGGCCTTCGTCCACCAATTGCTTGAGCTTGCGCTTACTGGTGATCGTGTAGTTGAGGTTGAGCCGGGAGAACTCGTACTGGCGCGGCTGGGCCGGCACCGGCAAGTTGGCGAGGAACCACTCGTAGAGGGGACGATGGTCCTCGAACTCCAGGGTGCAAATGGAGTGCGTGATGCCTTCGATGGCATCGGACTGGCCGTGGGTGAAGTCGTAGCTGGGGTAGATGCACCAGGCGTCGCCGGTCTGGTGGTGATGGGCGTGGCGGATGCGGTAGAGGATCGGGTCCCGCAGGTTCATGTTCGGCGAGGCCATGTCGATCTTCGCCCGCAGCACCTTCTCGCCATCCTTGAACTCGCCGGCCTTCATGCGGGCGAACAGGTTCAGGTTCTCGGCCACCGAGCGGTCGCGGAAGGGACTGTTGCGGCCCGGCTCCGTGAGCGAACCCCGGTATTCCCGGGCCTGCTCCGGCGTCAGGTCGCAGACGTAGGCCTTGCCGGCCTCGATCAGCAGCACCGCCCAGGCATGGAGTTGATCGAAATACCGGGATGCGTAGCGCACCTCGCCGGTCCACTCGAAGCCCAGCCAGCGCACGTCCTCTTCGATGGCATCGATGTATTCCTGGTCTTCCTTGGCGGGATTGGTGTCATCGAAGCGCAGGTGGCAATCCCCTCCGAATTCCTTGGCCAAGCCGAAGTTCAGGCAGATCGACTTGGCGTGACCGATGTGCAGGTATCCGTTCGGCTCCGGCGGAAAGCGGGTTACCACTTTCGCATGCTTGCCGGTTTCCAGATCGGACTGGACCACGGCGCGAAGGAAGTTCGTGGCGACGACGGGGGTATCGGGCTTGCTCATGGGGTCCTTGTTCGTGCTGCGGGCGGCAAGGGTAGGCCGCTCCAACCAAAGCGCTTATCATAGCCGAAGCTGTCAACCCCCTGACAGGCTTTCGATTTCCTCGACGGAGCGTTTCCCCCGATGATCAAACTGCACACCAATCACGGCGTCATTACGCTGCAGCTCTTCAAGGACAAGGCGCCCGAGACCGTCGCCAACTTCGAGGAGTACGTGAAGGCCGGCCACTACGACAACACCATTTTTCACCGGGTCATCAGCAATTTCATGATCCAGGGCGGCGGCTTCGAGCCGGGCATGAAACAGAAAAGCACCCGCGCGCCCATCAAGAACGAGGCGGACAACGGGCTTTCCAACAAGATCGGCACCGTCGCCATGGCCCGCACCATGGAGCCCCACTCGGCCTCGGCACAATTCTTCATCAATGTCTCCGACAATACCTTCCTCAACCACAGCGCGCCGACCGTGCAGGGCTGGGGCTACGCCGTATTCGGCGAAGTGGTGGAAGGCATGGACGTGGTCATGAAGATCAAGGACGTTTCCACCACCATGCGCGGCGGCCACCAGGACGTCCCGGTGGATGATGTGATCATCGAGAAAGCCGAGATCGTCGCCGAGTAACGCCATTGACCGTCCTGCTGATCTCGGATCTGCATCTTGAAGAAGAACGCCCGGACATCACCCGGGCGTTCCTGCATTTCCTGGACACCCGCGCCGCCAAGGCCGAGGCGCTGTACATCCTCGGCGACTTCTTCGAGGCCTGGATCGGCGACGACGCCATGACTCCGTTCCAGCACGACATCGCCCGTTCGCTGCGGCGTCTGAGCGAACGGGGCACCCGGGTATTCCTGATGCATGGCAACCGCGACTTCCTCATCGGGCAGCGCTTCTGCCGGGAGGCGGGCTGCGCCTTGCTCGCGGACCCCAGCGTGGTCGAGCTCGCCGGCGAGCCCGTGCTACTGATGCACGGCGACAGCTTGTGCACCCGTGACCTCGGCTACATGCGCTTGCGCCGCTGGCTGCGCAACCCCGTGTCGCTGTGGCTGCTACGCCACCTGCCGCTGCGGACGCGACATGCCCTGGCGCGTCGATTACGCAAGGAAAGCCAAGTTCAGACCCGGCAGAAAGCCGCGGATATCGTGGATGTCACGCCCGACGAAATCCCTCGCGTGCTGCGGCGGCATCAGGCGCGCCTGCTGATCCACGGGCATACCCACCGCCCCGCCCAGCACACCCTCGTGGTGGAGGGTGAACCGGCGCGGCGCATCGTGCTTGGCGACTGGGACCGCCAGGGTTGGGCGCTTCAAGTGGATGCCCAAGGGTTCCAGCAGGCGCCCTTCCCTCTCGGCTGAGACGCGCCGCTCAGGCGCCGCCGCGCATGAGGACACCTGCGCGCTCTTCGACGAAAGGCGATGCGATCGCCGCCGGTCTTTCGTCGTCCAAGAGCTCCCTAGGTTTGTCCCTTACAGCGGCACTCCACTATGGAAGCGAAACTCATCGTCCGGGCTCTCGATCAGGTTACGTTCGACAGCCCTCACCCTCTCGATCACACCGTCCACGTCCGCCGCATCGCCATACTGGTAGGCCAGCTTGAGGTAACCCTGATAGTGGCGCGCTTCGCTTTTCAGCAGTCCGAAGTAGAACTTGCCCAACTCCTCATCCAGATGCGGCACCAGCGCCTCGAAACGCTCGCAGGAGCGCGCTTCGATGAAGGCACCCACCACCAGGGTATCGACCAGCCTCGCCGGCTCGTGGCTGCGCACGACCTTGCGCAAACCGGAGGCATAGCGCGCGGCCGATACCGGCCGTAACGGCACGCGCCGCTTCTTCATGATTCGAAGCACCTGCTCGTGATGAACCAGCTCCTCACGGGCCAGGCGCGACATGAAATTGATCAGGTCCAGGTGCCCGCCGTACTTGGCGATGAGGGCCATGGCCGTCGAAGCGGCCTTGAACTCATTGTTCTTGTGGTCGATCAGCAGGGTTTCCTGATCCGCCAGCGCGGCGGCGATCCAATCCCGAGGGGTCCGACAGCCCAGGAAGTCGTGGATTTCAGGCAGGGTCACAGGCCGGCTCCTTCCATAGTCGCAGAACCGTCTTCTTCTCGCGGTCGGCGTGGTCGATCGGCAGGAACTCCCGATGCGCCAGGGCTTGGCCGATTCCCCTCTGGGGCGTGGGACATGACAGGAAGCGTTCGATTTCGGGCGGCAACATGGCGGTCTGACTGCGGTCACAAAGAACGGAGCATTATACGGCCCCGCTCCGCGCCGGCCAGCGACGAGCCTGACCCAGATCATCCCGCCCCTCGCCACGCGCACTACACTGCCTCCGACCATCGCTCAGGGAGACGCTCATGCAAGCCATTCGCAGCATTCTGGTGATCCTGGAAGCCAATCGGACCGAGGACTTCGCCCTTAAGCGCGCCAAGCTGATCGCCGGCGTCACCCAGTCCCACCTGCATCTGTTGATCTGCGATCGCAAGCAAGACCACGCGGCACGCCTGGATACACTGGCGGCCCACTTGCAGCAAGAAGGCTACAGCGTCAGTACCGAGCAGTTCTGGCAGGAAAATCCGCAGCAGACCATCGTATCCGTGCAGCAGGCCGAGGGCTGCGGCTTGGTCATCAAGCAGCACATTCCGGACAACCCGCTGAAAAAGGCGCTGCTCACTCCCGATGACTGGAAGCTGCTGCGCTACTGCCCCGTCCCCGTGCTGATGGTGAAGAGCGAGCGTCCCTGGACCGGAGGCGTGATACTCGCGGCGGTGGATGTGGGCAACCACGACAATCAGCATCGCACCCTGCACGCCAGCATCATCAACCACGGGTTCGACATCGCACGCCTGGCCCACGGCGAGCTGCACGTGCTCAGCGCCCACCCCTCGCCCATGCTGTCCGCCGCCGATCCCGCCTTCCAACTCAAGGACACCATCGAGGCGCGCTACCGCGAGCAGTGCAAGGCCTTTCAGAATGAATACGCCATCGCCGACGAACGCCTGCACATCGAGGAAGGCCCCGCCGATGTGCTGATTCCTTATACCGCCCAGAAACTCCAGGCGGTGGTCACGGTGATCGGCACCGTGGCTCGCACCGGCCTCTCGGGCGCGCTGATCGGCAACACCGCCGAAGTGGTGTTGGATAACCTGGAAAGCGATGTGCTGGTGCTCAAGCCCGACGCCATCATGGCCCAACTGGAGGATCTCGTGGCGCAACGCTAGCGGCGCACGCGCGTGGTCAGACCCGGGTTTCCACCCCTTCGCGAAGGAAGCGTGGCGCGATGTAGCGTTCGTAATGGGCTTCGGAAAGCAGGAAGAACTCACGATCGATGGCATCGCGCAGCGCGGGCAAGGTCCAGCCGCGGAACTCGGGCAGCAGGACCAGCCCGTAAGCTTCCAGCCGGTTGATCAACCGCGAGCCCCGCGCGATGAGCTGGTAGGCCCAGCAATAGGGGGACTGCTCGGGCACGAAGCGCACCTGACGCGCTTCCAATTGGCGACGCAGGCAGGCCACGTCGAAGATTTCCACCTTGGCCTCCATCACCTGCACGAGCAAGGCTTCCAGGCGCCGCCAGACCGCTCTTTTCTCCTCGTCCCCGTACAGGTTCCAGTTCACCACCTCATGGTGGAAACGCTTGCATCCCCGGCACACCCGATCGCCATAGACCGTTGAACACAGGCCTACGCAGGGCGTCTTGATGCGGAATTCGGACATGGGAAAAGCGGCATGGGTCAAAAGCGAAGAAACGGATATTAGCCTTTTGTCCCACCGGGGTCACCCGCATGGGCGGGGCGCGCGGCTTAACTTTGCCGCCGCGATCCAGTAGAATCGGCCCGCCTTTAAGGCGCCACATGTCCGTTGGAAGCTGTTTTCAAAGCGTCACGAGCACAGTCCGATCCGGCAGGAACCCCTGGCGCTGAGCATTCGACCCACTCGGGTGCCCCGCGCCGACCCTCATCAGGTCCTTCCGGCGTAAAACTTTGAAAGCAGCTTCCGGAGGGAATCCGATACCTCTGCCCGTGGCCCCTCGCCACGCGGCCTCTGCGTATGGCCTTCCCGATAGCGTCCCGGACACTCTTGGGACAACTGATGAGGTGTTACTGTGCTTGAAGCCTACCGCAACCATGTCGAAGAGCGTGCCGCTCAGGGTATCGTGCCCCAGCCGCTGAACGCCGAACAAACCGCAGGCCTGGTCGAGCTGCTGAAGAACCCGCCGGCCGGCGAAGAAACCTTCCTCGTCGATCTGATCACCAACCGCGTACCGCCAGGCGTCGACGAGGCCGCCTACGTCAAGGCCGGTTTCCTTTCCGCCCTCGCCAAGGGCGAAGCCACCTCCCCCCTGATCGACAAGAAGCGCGCCGTCGAACTGCTGGGCACCATGCAGGGCGGCTACAACATCGTCACCCTGGTGGAGATGCTGGACAGCCCCGAGCTGGCGCCGACCGCGGCCGAGCAGCTCAAGCACACCCTGCTGATGTTCGACGCCTTCCATGATGTGGCCGAGAAGGCTAAGGCCGGCAACGTCCAGGCCAAGGCCGTGCTGCAATCCTGGGCCGAAGGCGAGTGGTTCAAGGCCCGCCCGGCCATCGCCGAGAAGTACACCCTGACCGTGTTCAAGGTGCCAGGCGAAACCAACACCGACGACCTCTCTCCCGCGCCCGACGCCTGGTCGCGCCCGGATATCCCGTTGCACGCCCTGGCCATGCTGAAGATGGCCCGCGACGGCATCCAGCCGGACCAACCCGGCGTGGTCGGCCCGCTCAAGCAGATCGAGGACGTGAAGGCCAAGGGCTTCCCGGTCGCCTACGTGGGCGATGTGGTCGGCACCGGCTCCTCCCGCAAGTCCGCCACCAACTCGGTGCTGTGGTTCTTCGGCGACGACATCCCCTACGTGCCGAACAAGCGCGCCGGCGGCTTCTGCTTCGGCTCCAAGATCGCCCCGATCTTCTACAACACCATGGAAGACGCCGGCGCCCTGCCGATCGAGTTCGACGTCTCCGCGCTGAACATGGGCGACGTGATCGACGTCTACCCCCATGCCGGCAAGGTGACCAAGCACGGCAGCGATGAGGTGCTGGCCACCTTCGAACTGAAGACTCCGGTCCTGCTGGACGAAGTCCGCGCCGGCGGCCGCATCCCGTTGATCATCGGCCGTGGCCTGACCGAGAAGGCCCGCGCCGAACTGGGCATGGGCCCGACCGATCTGTTCAAGAAACCGGAAGCCCCGGTCGACACCGGCAAGGGTTTCACCCTGGCGCAGAAGATGGTGGGACGCGCCTGCGGCCTGCCGGAAGGCAAGGGCGTCCGCCCTGGCACCTACTGCGAGCCGAAGATGACCACCGTCGGTTCCCAGGACACCACTGGCCCGATGACCCGCGACGAGCTGAAGGACCTGGCGTGCCTGGGCTTCTCCGCCGACCTGGTGATGCAGTCCTTCTGTCATACCGCGGCTTATCCCAAGCCCATCGACGTCAAGACCCACCACACCCTGCCGGACTTCATCCGCACCCGTGGCGGTGTCTCCCTGCGTCCGGGCGACGGCATCATCCATAGCTGGTTGAACCGCATGCTGCTGCCGGATACCGTCGGCACCGGCGGCGACTCCCACACCCGCTTCCCCATCGGCATCTCCTTCCCGGCCGGCTCGGGCCTGGTGGCTTTCGCCGCCGCGACCGGCGTGATGCCGCTGGACATGCCGGAATCGGTACTGGTGCGCTTCAAGGGCAAGATGCAACCGGGAATCACCCTGCGCGACCTGGTCCACGCAATTCCCTACTACGCCATCCAGAAGGGCTTGCTGACCGTCGAGAAGAAAGGCAAGAAGAACATCTTCTCCGGCCGCATCCTGGAAATCGAAGGCCTCGAAAGCCTCACCGTGGAGCAGGCGTTCGAACTGTCGGATGCCTCCGCCGAACGCTCCGCCGCCGGCTGTACCATCAAGCTGTCGAAGGAATCCATCGCCGAGTACCTGAAGTCCAACATCACCCTGCTGCGTTGGATGATCGGCGAAGGCTATGGCGATGCCCGCACCCTGGAGCGTCGCGCCAAGGCCATGGAAGCCTGGCTGGCCAACCCGCAACTGCTGGCGGCCGACGCGGACGCCGAATACACCGAGGTCATCGAAATCGACCTGGCCGACGTCAAGGAGCCCGTGCTCTGCGCCCCGAACGACCCGGACGACGCTCGCCTGCTCTCCCAGGTGGCCGGCGACAAGATCGACGAGGTGTTCATCGGCTCCTGCATGACCAACATCGGTCACTTCCGCGCGGCCGGCAAGCTGCTGGACAAGGTGAAGGGCTCGATCCCCACCCGCCTGTGGCTCTCGCCGCCGACCAAGATGGACCAGCACCAACTGACCGAGGAAGGCTACTACGGGATCTACGGCAAGGCCGGCGCCCGCATGGAAATGCCGGGTTGCTCGCTGTGCATGGGCAACCAGGCACGCGTGGCCTCCAACAGCACCGTGGTGTCCACCTCCACCCGTAACTTCCCGAACCGCCTGGGCGACGGCGCCAACGTCTACCTGGCCTCCGCGGAACTGGCGGCGGTGGCGTCGATCCTTGGCAAGCTGCCGAGTGTCGAGGAGTACATGCAGTACGCGGCGAACATCGACAGCATGGCGGCGGACGTGTACCGCTACCTGAGCTTCGACCAGATCGCCGAGTATCGCGAGGCCGCAGCCAACGCCACCATTCCGGTGGTCCAGGCCTGAACCACCGCGTGACGAAAAGCCCCGCCTCGCGCGGGGCTTTTTCTTGGGCGCGTCATCAGGAAAATCCGCGCGAACGACGTAATTTCAGGGGAGCATATCGCGCGCGGAGGGGTCAGACACAAGGAGCCCAGACGGGCCGACGACTGATCAGGAGAGTTACACCATGAAGCACTGGATTATCGCCGCATTCTGCGTACTCGGTCTGGCCGGCTGTGCCGGTGACTACATCATCGCGACCACCGACGGCCAGATGATCACCGCCGACGGCAAGCCGAAGCTGGACGAAGATACCGGTATGCTCAGGTTCGAAGATGGCGAAGGCAACGAGCAGCAGATTCCCCAATCCGAGGTGAAACAGATCATCGAACGCTGATTCCACCCGGCCCACACGAAACCCCACCTTTGTGGGGTTTCGTGTTTTTGGGCGCCGGCATCTGAGCAGCGGCCCAAGCAGTCGCTCCGAAGCGACCGTACCAGAAATGGAAAACCCGCCATGGCACCGATTCGCTCGGTACCGCGACGGGTTCATGGCCCGCGAAGATAGCCCCGTTCAGCGAGGAAGATCAGTCCTCGCGATAGCGGCGCAGTTTCAGGGACTTGCCGGCCACCCGGGTATCCTTCAACTTGCCCAGCAGGCGCTCCAGCCCTTCTTCCGGCAATTCGACGAGGCTGAACGTCTCGCGAATCTGGATGCGGCCGATAGCCTCCCGAGCCAACCCACCTTCATTGAGGATCGCGCCCAGCAGGTTCTTCGCCGCGATGCCGTCCCGCGCCCCGAGAGCGGTACGGCAGCGGACCCGGCCTTCGGCCAGCGGTATCGGCGCGCGACGCTCGCGAGTCTCGCCCGGCGCGCGCTCGCGGCGTTCGCGGGGAGCGGAGGAGCCCGGCACCAGCGGCTGTTCGCGCTCCACATCGGCCAGATTCAGGGACTGGCCGTTGGTGGCCTTGCGCAGCAGCGCCGAAGCCAGGGCCCGCGGGCTGCAGCCGATTTCGGCGATCAGTCGATCGAGCAAGTCGCCATGGCTCGCCTCGGCATCGGCTACCAGCGGGGTCAGGCCGGCGATCAATTTCTTGATTCGCGCATCCAGCACCTGCTGCGCATTCGGCAGGCGAACCTCGGCGACCGCCTGGCCGGTGACCCGCTCGATCACTTGCAGCATGCGCCGCTCGCGGGGCGTCACCAGCAGCAGCGCGCGCCCATCGCGCCCGGCGCGGCCGGTCCGGCCGATCCGGTGTACGTAGGACTCGGGGTCGTAGGGCATGTCGACGTTCAGCACATGGGTGATGCGCGGCACATCGATGCCCCGCGCCGCCACGTCGGTGGCGACCACGATGTCGAGGCGGCCATCCTTGAGCGACTCGATCACCCGCTCGCGCTGGTTCTGGGCGATATCGCCATTGAGGGCGGCGGCCTTGTAGCCGCTGGCCTCCAGGGCGCTGGCCAGGTCCAGGGTGGCCTGCTTGGTACGCACGAAGGCGATCAGCGCATCGAATTCTTCCACTTCCAGCAGGCGCAGGACCGCGCCGGTCTTCTGGTCGGCATGGATCAGCACATGGGCCTGGTCGATGCGGGAGACGGTCTGGGTCTTGGTGGCGATCTTGATGTGCTTGGGGTCTTTCAGATGGCGTTCGGCGATGGAGCGGATCGACGGCGGCAGCGTGGCGGAGAACAGCACGCTCTGGCGGCTTTCCGGCATGGCCTGGAAGATCACCTCCAGGTCATCCATGAAGCCCAGCTTGAGCATTTCGTCGGCCTCGTCGAGCACCAGCCGCTCGATGGTGCTGAGTAGCTTCTCGTCCCGGCGCAGGTGATCACACAGACGGCCCGGCGTGGCGACGATGATCTGCGCGCCCTGGCGGAGCGCTTTCAACTGCGGGCCCATGGGCGCCCCGCCGTATACGGCGACGACACCAACGCCAGGCATCTGCTTGGAATAGGTTTCGAAGGCGGTGGCCACCTGCAACGCCAGCTCGCGGGTTGGGGTGAGGATCAGCACCTGGGGCTCGCGGCGAGCCGGGTCCAGGCGATCCAACAGCGGCAAGGCGAACGCGGCGGTCTTGCCGGTGCCGGTTTGGGCCTGGCCGATCATGTCGTGTCCGGCGAGGATCACCGGAATCGACTGAGCCTGGATCGGCGAGGGTTCTTCGTAACCGACCGCGGCGACCGCGGCGAGAATATGGGGGTGGAGTCCGAGCGCGGCGAAGCCGCCGGTTTCCTGGGTCATGGGTCTGCCTCATGCGCATCCGCAAAGACCCATGTCCAAGGCTGCGCATGCCGTGAAGACCCGAGAGTCGCCCTGGCAGCCTGACGGCGAGAATTTGCGTGAACGCGTTTGAAATGGATGAATCGTCAAGGATAGTCCGCGGCGCGGACATGCAGCCGAAGCAAGCGCTTCGAGAATCGCAGTACCTGAACGGGGGCCAGCGAAAGGCCGGCGCGTACTATAGCGGTTTTTCCCGGCCGCCGCGCGTGTTTTTGCCGAGCTGGAACGTTTCACCGCCAAACGGGGCGCTCCTCGCGCCTCAGCTGGCGTCGCGGATCGCCTCGAACAGCGGCATCAGGGAATAGCCCAGACGGGGAGCCAGCGCCTCGGCGCGTCGCGCCACCCCTTCGCGGTCGAGCGGTTGCTCCAGATCGGCGGGCACGAGCAGGATCACGTTGCCCTCCTTCACCGGGCATTCCCAGTAGTGGCGATGATAAAGACCGCGCAGCAGCGCGGCGCCGAGCGGCTTGCCGTCGTCAGTGGCCCACTGGTTGATCACCAGCCAGCCGCCCGGGTTGAGCCGGCGCTGGCAATTCTCCAGGAACTTCCAGGCCAGGTGGCCCACGCCGGGTCCGGTGTCGGTGTACAGGTCGACGAAGATCAGGTCCGCGCATTCCGCGCTGTCAAGCAGCTCCAGGGCATCGCCGATGCGCAGGGTCAGCCGTGGATCGTCGTCCAGGCCCAGGTATTCCATGGCCAGGCGGGGCACGTCGGGGCGCAACTCGATTACCTCGACATCTTCCAGAGGCAGAAACGCCAGGCAGGCCTGGGTCAGGTTGCCCGCCCCGAGACCGAGGAACAGCGCGGACTCCGGATGCTCGTGGCACAACGCGCCCAGCAGCATGGCACGGGTGTAGTCGTATTCGAGCCAGGTGGCGTCCGGCATGAACACGCAGCTCTGCTCGACCCCCTCGCCGAACTCCAGGAAGCGATAGTCGCCCGCCTCCAGCACGCGGATCGTGCCGTAGGGGTCCCGCACTTCGATCAGCACCCGCTCTTCGCTCATCCCAGCTCCGCTCGCCCCTGTGGTTGGCCACTGGCGGCGGATCATAACAGCCCGCTCCGCTCCAGGCCCGCCCGCCATCGAACCGGCGGCTGGCAGCCAGGGAGCGATCGGTTACCATGCCGCATCCCTTGCCACTGCGAACGAGTGCCCTCCGATGCGCGAGCCGTCGACCGCCGCCAGCCCCGGCTGGAGTCCCGAAAGCTGGAGAACCCGGCCGATCCAGCAACAGCCGGAGTACCCCGACGACGAGCACCTGCGGCGGGTCCTGAGAACCCTCGCCGGCCTCCCGCCCCTGGTGTTCGCCGGCGAGGCCCGGGAGCTGCGCCGCCAGTTCGCCGAGGTCACCCAGGGCCGGGCCTTTCTGCTCCAAGGGGGCGACTGCGCGGAAAGCTTCGCCGAGTTTTCCGCCGCGAAAATCCGCGACACCTTCAAGGTGCTCCTGCAAATGGCCATCGTCATGACGTTCGCGGCCGGCTGCCCGGTGGTGAAGGTGGGTCGCATGGCCGGCCAGTTCGCCAAGCCGCGCTCCTCGGGCCAGGAGACCGTCGGCGACGTCACCCTCCCCGCCTACCGTGGCGACATCGTCAACGGCATCGGCTTCGACCTGGCCAGCCGCACGCCCGACCCGGAACGCCTGCTCTCCGCCTACCACCAGTCCACCGCCAGCCTGAACCTGCTGCGGGCCTTCGCCCAGGGCGGTTTCGCCGACGTGCATCAAGTGCACCGCTGGAATCTCGATTTCATCGCCAACTCGGCGTTGACGGAGAAGTACAGCCAGTTGGCCAGCCGCCTCGACGAGACCCTGGCGTTCATGCGCGCCTGCGGCCTGGACAGCGCGCCGCAATTGCGGGAGGCCAGTTTCTTCACGGCCCACGAGGCACTGCTGCTGGACTACGAGGAAGCCTTCGTCCGCCGCGACAGCCTCACGGGCGACTGGTACGACTGCTCCGCCCACATGCTGTGGATCGGCGACCGCACCCGCCAGCCGGACGGCGCCCACGTGGAGTTCCTGCGGGGCGTGAACAACCCCGTTGGTCTCAAGGTCGGCCCGACGATCCACGACGACGACCTGCTGCGGCTGATCGACCTGCTCAACCCGGGCAACGACCCGGGCCGGCTCAACCTGATCGTGCGCATGGGCGCGGACAAGGTGGAGCAGCACCTGCCCCGGCTGTTGCGCGCCGTGCAACGCGAGGGGCGCCAGGTGCTGTGGAGCTCCGACCCGATGCATGGCAATACCATCAAGGCCTCCAGCGGCTACAAGACCCGGGATTTCGCGCGCATCCTCGACGAGGTGCGGCAGTTCTTCGACGTGCACCAGGCCGAAGGCACTTATGCGGGCGGCATCCATATCGAGATGACCGGGCAAAACGTCACCGAGTGCATTGGCGGCGCCCGGCCCATCACCGAGGACGGGCTGTCGGACCGCTACCACACCCACTGCGACCCGCGACTGAACGCCGATCAGTCCCTGGAGCTCGCGTTCATGATCGCCGAGACCCTGAAACAGGTCCGGCGCTGAGCGACTCACGCCGGCGACCGGCCGGCCTGGAGAGAACACGATGGAACGCGCCAAACCGCTGATCGTCAACCTGGACGAGGTCGAGGAAGAGATCGATTTCGACAGGCCCCACCAGGGCGGCGCGGTCCGCTGCCTGACGCCGCCGCGAAACGGCCAGCGGCCGCGCCTCGGGGTCAGCGCGATGCGCGTGCCCGCCGGGCACACGGCCTGCCCTTTCCACGCCCATGCCCGGGAAGACGAGGTGTTCTACGTGCTGTCCGGGCGCGGCCTGTTCCGCTATGGCGAGAGCGTGCGTGAAATCCGCGCGGGCGACTGCATCAGCTGCCCGGCCGGCACCGGCATCGCGCACCAACTGGCGAATCCCTTCGCGGAGGATCTGGTCTACCTGGGAATCGGCACCCACGACCCCGACGAAGTCTGCGTCTATCCGGACAGCGGCAAGGTCATGGTGCGCAGCCTCGGCAAGGTCGGCCGCCTGCAACCCACCGACTATTTCGATGGCGAGCCGGAACGGCCGCTCATCCTCGATCTCCAGCCGACCCCGGACTGAGGGACGGCAATGCCGTATCCGCCAGGGCCCGTCGCAAGCGCGCGCTTTCCGGCCGCTCGCAGGTGACCGCGATCTCGGCCAGCCCCAGCCAGTCCGCCAGTTGCCGCACGCGCAGCGCCAGCGCGGCCATGGCCTCCTCATTCAGTCCCGCCGGCTCCTCGTGGACCCCCAGCACCCTCAGCCGGCCAGTGGCCCGCTCGGCGCGCAGGTCGATCCGGGCCGGGATGCGCTCCCGGTGCAGGAACGGCAGCACGTAGTAGCCGTAGACCCGGCGGTGCGCCGGGGTGTAGAACTCCAACCGGTAACGGAACGCGAACAGCCGCTCCGTGCGCGCCCGCGCCCAGACCAGGGAATCGAAGGGCGATAGCAACGCGCTGGCCTCGACCCGCCGGGGTATCCGGGGCGTTCCCCGGCAATAGGCCGGCTGGCTCCATCCTTCCACCCGCATCGCGCGCAGTTCGCCGCTTTCCCGCAGCTCGGCCAGGCGCGCCTTGCTGTCCGCTGGATCGAGGCGGAAATAATCCCGGAGGTCCGTTTCGGTGGCCACGCCCAGAGCGTCGGCGGCACGAAGCAGCAGACGGCGCTGCGCTTCCGCCTCGTCCGGCTCGGGACCCGCCAGCACCTCGGCGGGCAGCACCCGCTCCGGCAGGTCGTAGAGCCGCTCGAAGCCGCGTCGCCCCGCCACGGTCAGGCGGCCGGCGGCGAACAGCCACTCCAGGGCCTGTTTTTCGTCGCTCCAGTCCCACCAGGGGCCGGCTTTCCGTGGGCGGGTCGCAAGGGCGCCCGCCCCCAGGGCGCCGCCTGCCTCCACCGCGCGGAAGACCCGCTCGATCACATCCTGGCGCTCGCGGCCAAAGCGGGCCAGGCCGCCGTAGATGCCGCGCCCCTGCTCCGCCCGGCGCATCCGCCAGCGCAGCAGTGGGTAGACCGACAACGGCAGCAGCGACGCCTCGTGCCCCCAGTATTCGAACAGCGCCCGCTGGCGACGCGGGCCCCAGGCGAGGGTCTCCAGGATGGCCCGGGGATAGGGGCCGAGGCGGGAAAGCAGCGGCAGGTAATGGGAGCGCACCAAGGCATTCACCGAATCGATCTGCACCACGCCGAGGCGCTCAATCAGGCGTTTCGCGTCACGCGCGCCAACGCCGGCGGGCGGCGCCGCGAAGCCTTGGGCCGCCAGGGCCAGGCGCCGGGCCTCGGCCAAAGAAAGGTGCTCGCGGGTCGCCATCAGGTCTCCTCCGGGGTGGTCAACCGCGGCGGCGATGCCTCGCCATCTGGGCGGCGAGGTGGAGTCAACCGCCGCCAGTCCTTGCCCTCGACCATCGTGCACTCTGCCATACCTGCTCCCCTGAACCGCATGCCACCCGGACGACGAACGCCCAGCATATCGTCAACGAAGGAGGCTGCGCGCGATGCCTCTGGGGCGCTTCGCCCGGCCGCTCCGGCCTTGCGCCTCGCCGATCCGCGAAGCCTGGGCGGGATCGGGGTCGGCCGCGCCCAGGCGGAACGCTCAGGCGGCGAGGCGATTCACTCCGGCGTCGGCACGACGCGCGGGCGCCGATAGGCCCCCAGGCTGATGCGGTACAGGTTCGGCTCTCCGGGCTGAAGCGTGTAGTGCTCGATCACCTTCTGCCAGGACAGGAAACACAGGCCGCTGCCGGCGGAGTCTCCGACCGCGGAGAGCGTCAGCTCGCCGGGGGGCGCATAGAAGGTCGCGGTCTCGGACAGGTCCAGGCGTGCCGCCAGGGTCCCGTTGACTTCCAGTCCGATGTAGCAGGCGCTCCCCAGGTAACCCTCATCGCGAGTCACTATCAGGGGCAGGTAGCCCGCTTTCTTGTCTTGATAAGCCAGCAGGCGTTCCGCCGGCACGGCCTCGGCTTCCAGGTGGGGAACCGGATTGCTCCGGATAAAGAGCGTGCCCCCCCAACCACAACGGCAACAGCGCCACCACCAGCCTTTTCATGCGGATTCCCTCGATAGAGGCCGTCCGACGGACGGCGCGGGCGGATTCTACGATGGGGGCGCCCACGGGCCACCAACGGCACAGCCCCCTTCCGCTAAATTTCCCCGCCGACGGCTCGTTCAACCCTGACAACAGGCGAGCCTGGCGCGCCCTCGGCGCCGTGGCGTCGCTCTTCGGTCATCCTGCAACCGGTCGGGCCATGAGCACATCGCGAACGAAGAAAACCCTGTCTATCGGCCTTCCGCTGCTGCTGGCGCTGGGGGCCGGGGCCTACCTGGGCTGGCGGTTCGCCTGGGGCGAGACAACGGACTATCCGCCCGAGGTGATGCGCCACGCCACGGAATTGCAGGAGCGCATCCTGTCCTTCGACAGCCACATCACCGTGCCCCTGACGTTTGGCGGCGAAGGCAGCGAGGCGGACAAGGACGGCGAGGACCAGTTCGACCTGGTCAAGGCCGGGCGCGGGCGGCTGTCGGGGGCGGCCCTCACGGTCTTCGGCTGGCCCGAGCCGTGGAACGGCCCCAATGCCCCCCACCGCCCCACCCCCGGCTTCGTCGACGAGGCGCGCCACCAGCAGGAAACCCGCTACCGGATCATCACCGGCATCGCCCGGGACTTCCCCAACCGGGTCGGCATCGCCTACACCCCGGACGATTTCCGCCGCCTCGCCGGGGAGGGCAAGTTCGCCATCGTCATCAGCATGCTCAACGCCTATCCCCTGGGAGACGACCTGTCCCAACTGGACCGCTGGACCGCCCGGGGCATGCGCATGTTCGGCTTCAGCTACGTCGGTAACAACGACTGGGCCGATTCGTCCCGGCCGCTGCCGTTCTTCAACGATTCCCCGGACGCCCTGGACGGCCTGTCGCCCCTCGGCGAGCAGGCGGTGGAGCGTCTCAACCGCCTGGGGGTGATCATCGATGTCTCGCAAATGTCGACCCGTGCCCTGGAGGATGTGGCACGCCTCACCCGGTCCCCGGTGGTGGCCTCCCACTCGGCGGTGCGCGGGCTGGTGGACATCCCGCGCAACCTCAGCGACCGCGAGTTGCAATTGATCAAGCAGACCGGCGGGGTGGTGCAGATCGTTGGCTTCCCCACCTACCTGCGCCCCCTGAGCCAGCCCACCCAGGACAAGCTCAACGTCCTGCGCGCGCGTTTCGGCCTGCAACCGCTGCCGAACCTGGCCTACGCGCTGATGCCCGGCGACCCGGCCATCGCCATCTGGCCGGAGAAGACCTTCGGCGAGTACGCCAAGTCGCTGTACGCGATCCTCGACGAGGAGCCCAAGGCCACCCTCAAGGACTTCGGCGACGCCATCGACTACGCGGTGAAGAAGATCGGCATCGACCACGTCGGCATCGGCTCCGACTTCAACGACGGCGGCGGCCTGGCCGACTGGAAGGACGTCGGCGATAACCGCAACGTGACCGCCGAGCTGATCCGCCGGGGCTACTCGGACGCCGATATCGCCAAGCTCTGGGCCGGCAACTTCCTGCGGGTCTGGGGCGAGGTCCAGGCCCGGGGCGAGCCTCCCGCCCCGCACCTGCCCCCTCCCGCCGACGCCCGGCACCCGCAGTAAGGACCGCGACAATGGACGACCGGAGAAATTTCCTGAAGAAAGCCGGGCTGCTCGCCGCCAGCCTGCCACTCCAGGCCTGCGTCAGCGCCGCCGGCCCCAATGCGACGGTCGCCGCTCCGGCTCCCGCCGACGGCCCGGGGCGCTGGCGCCAGGTCCGCGAGCAGTTCGACCTGGACCCACGCTATATCCACCTGGCCGGCTTCCTTATCGCCTCCCACCCCCGGGCGGTGCGCGAGGAGATCGAGCGCCACCGCCGGCGCATCGACTTCAACCCGGCGGAGGAAATGGACTACCGCAACATCTGGCGCCACGAGGAGGCCAGCCGCGCCTGGGCCGCCCGCTACCTGGGGGTGGAGCTGCCGCAGATCGCTCTCACCGGCAGCACCACCGAGGGCATCGGCCTGGTCTACAACGGTCTCGCCATCCGTCCCGGCCAGGAAGTGCTAACCACCAAGCACGAGCACTACGCCACCCAGGGCGCGCTGCGATTCCGCGCGGAAAAGGACGGCACGCCGATCCGCACCATCCGCCTGTTCCGCGATCCCCACACAGTGTCGGTGGACGAGGTGCTGGGCACCCTGAAGGCCAACCTGCGCCCCACCACCCGGGTGCTGGCCCTGACCTGGGTCCATTCGGGCAGCGGCGTGAAGCTGCCCATCGGGCGGATCGGCGCGCTGGTGGCGGAACACAACCGAGACCGCGCGCCGGACGAGCGCATCCTCTTCTGTGTGGACGGCGTGCATGGCTTCGGCGTGGAGAACGTGTCCTTCGCCGAGCTGAACTGCGATTTCTTCATGGCCGGCACCCACAAGTGGATATTCGGCCCGCGCGGCACGGGGATCGTCTGCTCTCGCACGCCGCAGTTGGAGAACCTCAGCCCCACCATCGAGAGCTTCTCCGCCAGCGAGGACTTCGGCACCAGCATGACCCCCGGCGGCTACCACGCCTTCGAGCACCAATGGGCGCTGGGCAAGGCCTTCGAATTCCACCTGGCGCTGGGCAAGGCCGAGGTGCAGGCGCGCATCCACCAGCTCAACGGCGAACTCAAGGCGCACCTGCGCGGCGTCCCGGGCTTGCGCCTGGTCACCCCCGACAGCCCGGCGCTCTCCGCCGGCTTCACCTTCTTCCGCATCGACGGCGCCGACCCGGAGCGAATCGCCGCCTACCTCAAGGCCAACCGGGTCATCGCCGACGCCACCGACCGCGACGTCGGCCCGCTGGTGCGCACCGCGCCCGGCCTGTTGAACGACAGCGACCAGTTGCAACGGGTGGCCGACCTGCTGCGCCGAGGCGGCTTCCACGCCTGACGCACCGCTAAATCCACCTCCCCGCCACTCGTCACACCCAGCAGAAGCGCCGGCCGCCCGGCGCGCCGCGCCCGCTCCTGAGGAAGCCCCATGACCGCAAACCCCCGCAGCGCCGTCCGCGAACTCCTGGGCCTGCTCAAGCCGTTCTGGCCAACGGTGACCCTATCGGTGTCGCTGGGCATCGTTGGCGGTCTCAGCGTCACCGCCCTGCTGGCCACCATCAACCAGGGGCTGCACAGCCCGGGCGGGCTGGATCGCGGCCTGCTGCTGGCATTCGTTCTGCTCTGCGCGCTGGCGCTGGCCAGCAGCATCGTCTCGGACATCGGCAGCAACTACGTCGGCCAGAAGATCATCGCCGGCCTGCGCAAGGAGCTGGGCGCCAAGGTGCTCTCGGCGCCCATCGAACAGATCGAGCGCTACCGCACCCACCGGCTGATCCCGGTGCTCACCCACGACGTCGACACCATCAGCGACTTCGCCTTCGCCTTCGCCCCCCTGGCCATTTCCCTGACCGTGGTGCTGGGCTGCGTCGGCTACCTGGCGGTGTTGTCCTGGCCGATGTTCCTGGTCACCGTGCTGGCCATCGGCATCGGCTCGCTGGTGCAGTACATCGCCCGCGGCAAGGGCATCCAGGGCTTCTACGCCGCGCGGGACGCCGAGGACGAGTTGCAGAAGCACTACCAGGCGGTGGCCGAGGGCGCCAAGGAGCTGCGCATCCACCGCCCGCGCCGCCACGACATGTACACCCGCAAGATCCAGGGCACCGCCGACCGCATCTGCAATACCCACGTGCGCGCCATCAACCTCTTCGTGGTCGCCAAGAGCCTCGGCTCGATGCTGTTCTTCGTGGTCATCGGCGTCGCCCTGGGCCTGCAGGCCCTCTGGCCGGACCACGACCCCCAGGTGATGAGCGGTTTCGTGCTGATCCTGCTGTACATGAAGGGGCCGCTGGAAAACCTGATCGGCAACCTGCCCATCGTCAGCCGGGCGCAGATCGCCTTCCGCCGCATCGCCGACCTCTCGGCGCGCTTCTCCTCCCCCGAGCCACACCTGTTGCTGACCGCCGAGGATGCCGGCGACCGGCGAATCCAGCGCCTGGAACTGCGCGACGTGCAATACGCCTTCCCCCCGGTGGAGGGGGGCGAGGCGTTCCGCCTGGGCCCGGTGAACCTGGATATCCGCCAGGGCGAGATCGTCTTCATCGTCGGCGAGAACGGCTGCGGCAAGACCACCCTGATCAAGCTGCTGCTGGGGCTCTACGCGCCGCAGCGGGGCGAGGTGCGGGTGGACGGCGAGCCGGTGGGCCCCCGCGACCGCGACGACTACCGCCAGTTGTTCACCACGGTGTTCGCCGACTACTACCTGTTCGACGAACTGGCCCACGCTGGCCGGCCCTTGCCCGCCGACGCCAGCCAGTACCTGGAACGCCTGGAGATCGCCCACAAGGTGAGCATCCGCGACGGCGCGTTCACCACCACCGACCTGTCCACCGGCCAGCGCAAGCGCCTGGCCCTGGTCAACGCCTGGCTGGACGGCCGCCCGGTGCTGGTGTTCGACGAATGGGCGGCGGACCAGGACCCCACCTTCCGCCGGGTCTTCTACACCGAGCTGCTGCCGGACCTGAAGCGCCTGGGCAAGACCCTCATCGTCATCTCCCACGACGACCGTTACTTCCATGTCGCCGACCAACTGGTGCGCATGGAGCGCGGCCGCGTGGTCGCCAGCCCCGCCCCCACCGACCTGGAAACCGTCGACTGACGCCGCCCAGCCCGTACCGGAGCCCCCATGCCCACGATCCGTCCCCTCGCCGCCCTCCTGCTGCTCGCCGCCGCGAGCCTCGCCTGCGCCGCCTCGCCGGCCGCCCCCGGACGGGTGTTCCGGGATTGCAAGGACTGCCCGGACATGGTGGTGGTCCCGGCGGGCCGCTTCGTCATGGGCGCGCCGGAGGGCGAAGTCGGCCGCGAGCCGGACGAGGGCCCCCAGCATGAAGTGACCTTCGCCAAGCCCTTCGCCGTGGGCAAGTTCCAGGTGTTGGCCGGGGAATGGGAGGCCTACCGCCGGGAGACCGGCGCGCCCATCGGCGACGGCGACCCCCGGGAAGCCTCGCAGTGCAAGGCCGGCCGGCCGGGCTACCGGCAGTCGCCGCGCCAGCCGGCGGTCTGCATGGACTGGCACGAGGCCCACGGCTACGTCGCCTGGCTCGCCCGCAAGACCGGCAAGCCCTACCGCCTGCTCAGCGAGGCCGAACGGGAATACGCCGCCCGGGCCGGCAGCGAGGGCCCGTTCCCATTCCCCTTCGACGCCGAGGGCAGCTACGACATCGCCCGCCACGCCAACACCTACGGGGCGGCGGACGGCTACAACCACACCTCGCCGGCCGGCGCGTTTCCGGCCAACGCCTTCGGCCTCCACGACATGCACGGCAACGTCTGGGAGTGGCTGGAGGATTGCGTCAACCGCAGCTACGACGGTGCCCCGGCGGACGGCCGCGCCTGGCTCGACGGCGAATGCGACCTGCGCATGATCCGTGGCAACGACTGGAGCAGCGCGCCGGTGTTCTCCCGCTCCGCCAACCGCAACCACACCGTCCCCGGAGACCGCGCCGACTGGCTCGGCTTCCGCGTCGCCCGCGACCTCTGAACGCCCGCGCCGACGCCCTTCCCGCGCCGGCCACCGCCGCTAAATCCACCCCGCGACGCTTCGTCTACCCAGACATAAGCAATGCGCCCCGTTTCCTTGCGAGTAGTGGACATGACCCCGACGAGCGATATCAGCGACGACGATCTGCTGGCCCTGCTGGCCGCCGACCAGGCCGAGGCCGACGAGCGAATCCGCCCGCACCCCGCCGACCGGCCCGCGCCGCTCTCCCATGCCCAGGAGCGCCTGTGGTTTCTCCAGCGCTATGACCCCGAGGACGCCTCCTACAACCTGCCGCGCCTGCTGCGCCTGCACGGGCCCCTGGACCCGGCGCGCCTGGTGGCGGCGGTGCGCAAGCTGGTGGATCGCCACGCCATCCTGCGCACTCGCTTCATCGAGAGCGACGAGGGCCCGCGCCAGGTCGCCGTCGACGGCTTGTCGCTGGAAGTGCCGCTGGTCGACCTCGCCGCCCTGGACGAGGACACCCGCGCCCGGCGCCTGGAGGCCGCCCTGGCCGAGGAGGCCGCGCGGCCGTTCGATCTCACCCGGCCAGGGCACCTGCGCGCCCGCCTGTTCCGCCTGGGAGACGAGGCTCACGCCCTGCTGATCACCCTGCACCACATCGTCACCGACGCTTGGTCCAACCCGATCCTGCTGGCCGACCTGGGCGCCGCCCTGCGCCTGGCCGGCGGCGACACCCCCGACGCGCCGCTGCCGCCGCTGCCGATCCAGTACGCAGACTACGCCCGCTGGGAGCGCGATCCCCTGCGTCGCCACGACGCCTCCCTGGCCTACTGGCGCGACTACCTGGGCGAACGCCTGCCGCCGCTGGAATTGCCCACCGACTTCCCGCGCCGTCCGGGCGACCCGCGGCCCGCCGGGCAGCATCGCTTCCGCCTGGACGAGGCCCTGGCCGAGGCGCTGCGACGCCAGGCGGGAACCCCCTTCGTGCCGCTGCTGGCCGCCTGGCAACTGCTGCTGAGCCGCTACAGCGGCCAGGGCGGCTTCGCCGTGGGCGTGCCCTACGCCAACCGCCAGCGTCCGGAAACCCAGGGCCTGGTGGGCTGTTTCATGAGCACCCAGTTGTACCGCGCGCGCCTGGAGCCGGGCCTGACCGTGGCCGAGCTGCTGGCCCGGCTGCGGGCCGAGTCCCTGGCCGCCCTGGAACACGCCGACGTGCCCTTCGAGCGGCTGCTGGAAAGCTTCGAGGTGGAGCGCAGCGCCAGCGCCACGCCGCTGTTCCAGACACTCTTCAACTGGCAAGTGGACGCCGGCGGTGCCGCCAACACGTTGCCGGGCCTGCGAACGAGCCTGGAAGAAGGCGAACCGGCTCAGGCCAAGTTCGACCTGTCCCTGGACGTGGCGGCTACCGCCGAGGGCTTCGAAGCGGTGCTGGAGTACAACGCCGCGCTGTACCGTCCGGCTACCGTGGAGCGCATCGCCCGCCACTGGCGGCGCCTGCTGGAGGGCCTGCTGACGCGGCCGGAGAGCCGCCTGGACGCCTTGCTCCTGTTGGAGGACGGCGAGCGCGAGCGGATGCTCGCGCAGTGGAACCGCCGCGTCGACGACTACCCGGACGCCACCTGCGTGCACCGCCTGTTCGAGGCCCGCGCCGCCGAGCGACCGGAAGCACCCGCCCTGTCCCTGGGCGAGCGTCGCCTCGGCTACGGCGAACTGAACGCCTGGGCCAACCGCCTGGCCCATGTCCTGCGGGCCCATGGCGTCGGCCCCGACACCGTAGTGGGAATCGCCGTGGAGCGCTCGCTGGAAATGGTGGTGGGCCTGCTGGCGGTGCTCAAGGCCGGCGGCGCCTACGTGCCCCTGGACCCGGCCTACCCCGCCGAACGCCTGGGCGGGATGATCGAGGACAGCGGCATGGGCCTGGTGCTGACCCAGGCCGCCCTGCTGCCGCGCCTGCCACTCCCCCCCGGGCTGCCCGCGCTCTGCCTGAGCGCCGACGGCGCCGATCTGGCCGAGCAGTCGGCGGAAAACCTCGACGCCACGCCCGACCCGCGCAACCTCGCCTACGTGATGTTCACCTCCGGCTCCACCGGGCGGCCCAAGGGCGTGGGCATCGAGCACCGGGCCCTGGCCCGCCACACCCGGGTCTCGGTGGAGTTCTTCGACCTGCGTCCGGACGACCGCGTCCTGCAATTCTCCACCTTCAACTTCGACGGCTTCGTCGAGCAGCTCTACCCGGCGCTGACCCTGGGCGCCTCGGTGGTGTTGCGCGGCCCCGAGCTGTGGGACAGCGAGACCTTCCGCGCCACCCTGCTGGCCGAATCCATCAGCGTGGTGGACGTCACCACCGCCTACTGGTTCATGCTGGCCCGGGACTTCGCCGCCGCCGGCCCGCGCTCCCTGGGCCGGCTGCGACGAGTCCACGCCGGCGGCGAGGCGATGCCCGTGGAGGGCCTGGCCCTGTGGCGCCGCGCGGGCCTCGCCGGGGTGCGCCTGCTCAATACCTACGGCCCCACCGAGGCCACCGTCACGGTGACCTGCCACGACTGCACCGACTATGTCGGCGGCGCCCGCGCGCTGCCCACCCATTTGCCGATCGGCCACGTCCTGCCCGGTCGCGCCATCCATATCCTCGACGCCGGACTGCAACCGGCGCCCATCGGGGTAACCGGCGAACTGACGATCGGCGGCGACCTGCTGGCTCGCGGCTACTTCGGCCGCCCGGGCCTCACCGCCGAGCGCTTCGTCCCCGATCCCTTCGGCGCCCAGCCCGGCGGGCGTCTGTACCGCACCGGCGACCTGGCCCGTTACCGGGAGGACGGCGGCATCGAGTACGCCGGCCGCCTCGATCATCAGGTGAAGATCCGTGGCTTCCGTATCGAACCGGGCGAGATCGAGGCCCGCCTGCTGGAACAGCCGGACGTTCGCGAGGCCCTGGTCATCGCCCTGGGCGAGCCGGGTCGCCTGCAACTGGCGGCCTACCTGGCGCCCATCGATTCCAGCCTGCTGGAAGACGACGAAGCCCTCGCCGCCTGGCGCGCCTCGCTGCAGGAGCGCCTGCGCCGGGGCCTGCCGGACTATATGGTGCCCACTCACCTGGTGGCGCTGCCGCGCCTGCCGCTGTCGCCCAACGGCAAGCTCGACCGCAAGGCGCTGCCGGCGCCGGACTCGCGCGTCGTCCAGGCGACCCACCGCCCACCCGCGAGCGAGGCCCAGCGCCAGGTGGCGGCGATCTGGCGGGAAGTGCTGCGCCTGGAACGGGTCGGCCTGGACGACGACTTCTTCGGCCTCGGCGGTCATTCGCTGCTGGCCACCCAAGTCGTCAGCCGGCTACGCCAGCGGCTCGCCTGCGAGGTGCCGTTGCGCGCCCTGTTCGAGCGGCCACGCCTGGAAGACTTCGTCGAACGGGTCGAGCAGGCGCGCGGGGACGACTCGGCCCCCCTGCGGCCGATCCCCCGGGACGGCGCGCTGCCCTTGTCCTACGCGCAACGCCGGCAATGGTTCCTGTGGAGGCTCGACCCACAGAGCGCCGCCTATGGCATTCCCCTGGCGCTGCGCCTGCGCGGCGTCCTGGACCGGGATGCCCTGCAGCGAGCCTTCGCCGACCTGGTGGCGCGCCACGAGATCCTCCGCACCCGCTACCGGGAGCGGGACGGCGAGGTATTCCAGCGGATCGAAGCGCCGGACGTGCTGGCGCCGCCCCTCGAAGTCCTGTCCCTGGCACCCGATACGCCGCTCCAGGCGCTGATCGAACAGGCCGCCCTGCGCCCGTTCGACCTGGCCCACGAAGGCCCCTTGCGCCTGACCCTGGCTCGCCTGGGCGAAGACCATCATGTGCTGATCGCGGTGCTGCACCACATCGCCTTCGACGGCGGCTCGGTGCCGGTGATGGTGAACGAGCTGACCCGCCTGTACGCCGCCCGGTGCGGCGGAGCCCCCGCCGCGCTACCCGGCTTGCCGGTGCAGTACGCCGACTACGCGGCCTGGCAGCGGGACTGGATGGCACGGGGCGAGTCCCAGCGCCAACTGGCCTACTGGCGCGACCGCCTGGGAGACCACCACCCGCCCCTCGACTTGCCCTTCGACCGGCCGCGCCATGCCTTGGCCAGCCCGGAAGGCGCCTCTTGCAACCTGGAGTTGCCGCTACCCCTGGCCCGCGCCCTGCGGCGCCTCGCCCAGGCCGAGGGCACCACGCTATTCACCGTGCTGCTGGCTGGGTTCCAGGCCTTGCTGTACCGCTATTCCGGCCTAACGGACATCCGCGTCGGCGTGCCCGCCTCCCACCGCAACCGGTTGGAGACCGAGGGCTTGATCGGCCTGTTCGTCAACACCCTGGTGCTGCGCGCCGAGGTACGTCCGGACGAGCCGTTCCGGGCTTTCCTCGAACGGGTCAAGGCCGACACCCTGGCCGCCCAGGCCCATCAGGACCTGCCGTTCGAACGCCTGGTGGACGCCTTGCAGCCGGAGCGGGACCTGGGCCACGCGCCGCTGTTCCAGGTGATGTACAACCACCGCAGCGACGACGCCGTCGACCCGGCGGCGCTGCCCGGCCTGCGGATCGAGCCCCTGGAAGCGGAGAACCCCTGCGCCAAGTTCGAATTGATGCTCAGCACCTTCGAATCCGGGGAAGCCCTGGCGGCCAGCTTCAGTTACGCCAAGGCGCTGTTCGACGAAGCCACCATCGCCCGCCTGGCGGAACACTGGCTGACCCTGCTGCAAGCGATCACCGCGACGCCGGAGCGCCTCGTGGCGGACCTGCCGTTGCTGAGCGAGGCGCGGGCCGCGGAGCAGCTTCAACGCTGGAACCCACGACCGGCCCGCGCGCCCCGGGCGGGCAGCCTGCAACGGCGCTTCGAGGCCGTCGCCGCGCGGCGTCCCGAGGCCATCGCCGTCAGCCACGAAGGCCGGACCCTGACCTACGGGGCGCTCAACCGCGACGCCAACCGCCTGGCCCGCCGCCTGCGCGCCCTGGGCGCCGGGCCGGAGGTGCTGGTGGGGGTCGCTCTGGAGCGTTCCCCGGAGCTGATCGTCGCCCTGCTGGCGGTGCTCAAGAGCGGCGCCGCCTACCTGCCCCTGGACCCGGACTACCCGGCCGAGCGCTTGCAGTACATGGTGGAAGACAGCGGCCTGTCGTTGCTGCTGACCCGCGCCGAGTGGCTGGCCGGCTGGCCGGCGCCGGACGGGGTTCGCTCGTTGTGCCTGGACACCGACACGGCCCTGGCGGCGTGCCCCGATGGCAATCTCGACGAGGACAGCGCGCCGGACGCCCTTGCCTACGTCATCTACACCTCCGGCTCCACCGGACGGCCCAAGGGCGCGCAAATGACCCAGCGCAACGTCACCCGGCTGTTCGACGCCACCGATGCCTGGTTCGGCTTCGGCGAGGATGACGTGTGGACCCTGTTCCACTCCTTCGCCTTCGATTTCTCGGTCTGGGAGATCTTCGGCGCGCTGCTCCATGGCGGGCGCCTGGCGATCGTGCCCTACGCGGTCAGCCGCTCGCCCGAGGCGTTCGCCGCGCTGCTGCGGCGGGAGGGCGTGACCGTGCTCAACCAGACCCCCTCGGCGTTCCGCCCGTTGATGCGCGTGCTTTGCGAGGCCGAGCCCCGCCCGGCCCTCGCCCTGCGCTACGTGGTGTTCGGTGGCGAGGCCCTGGAAACCGCCAGCCTGGCGCCCTGGTTCGAGCGCTTCGGCGACGAGGCGCCGCGGCTGATCAACATGTACGGCATCACCGAGACTACCGTGCATGTCACCTACCGGCCGCTGGGCCGCCAGGACCTGGACGGCGCGGTGCGCAGCCCCCTTGGCGGGGCGATCCCCGACCTCGGCTGGTACCTGCTGGACCCTGGCCTGCAACCGGTGGCGCCGGGCGGCGTGGGCGAGCTCTACGTGGGCGGCCCGGGGCTCTCCCGGGGCTACCTGGGGCGCCCCGGCCTGAGCGCCGAGCGCTTCGTCCCGTCGCCCTTCCCCGGCGAGCCGGGCGCGCGCCTGTACCGCACCGGCGACCTGGCGCGCTGCCGTGCCGACGGCGAATTCGACTACATCGGCCGCAACGACCATCAGGTGAAGATCCGTGGCTTCCGTATCGAACCGGGCGAGATCGAGGCGCGCCTGGCGAGCCATCCCCAGGTCCGGGAAGTCCGGGTGCTGCCTCTGGAAGGCGCCGAACGCCTGGCCGCCTACTTGGTACCGATGGACGCCAGCCTGCTGGAAGCCGAGCCGGAAGCCCACGAGACCCTGGCCGAAACGCTGCGGGCCCACCTGCTGGAACGCCTGCCCGAATACATGGTGCCGGCGCACCTGATCCTGCTGCCGGCGCTGCCGTTGACCGCCAACGGCAAGCTGGACCGCCACGCCCTGCCGGCGCCGGATCGCGCCGACCCCGCTCGACGACGGGTCGCGCCGCGAACGCCGCTGCAACGGCAATTGGCGGCCCTCTGGGCCCAGGCGCTGCGGGTGGAGGGGGTCGGCCCGCACGACAACTTCTTCGAGCTGGGCGGCCACTCGCTGCAACTGATCGGCGTCATCGCCCGCATCCGCGACGAAATCGGCATCGAGGTGCCGGTGAAGGAGTTCTACCGGCGTGGCTCCCTCGAACGCATCGCCGCGTGGATCGAGGAGCGGCGCGCCGAGGCCCCGGCCGACGACGAGCTGGCGCTGATCCTCGACGCGTTCGACGAACTGGAGGAAACCCATGTCTGAAGCCGCCCATCGCACCCTCGCCGGCGTCGCCGAGCGGCTGCGCAACCTGCCCGGGGAGCAACGCCAGGCCCTGTTCAAATTACTCCGGCAGAAAGGCGTGGACGTCGCCCGCCTGCCGATCCAGCCGGCCCTGGACGGCGAGCCGCGCCCCCTGTCATACGCCCAGCAACGCCAGTGGGTGCTCTGGCAGTTGGACCCGCAGAGCAGCGCCTACCACATTCCCACCGCCTTGCGCTTGCGCGGCCCGCTGGACGTGGAGGCCCTGGGGCGCAGTTTCGCCAGCCTGGTGGAACGCCACGCGGTATTCCGCACCCGCTTCGTCGAGGAAGGCGACGGGCCGCGCCAGGTGATCGACCCGCCGGGCCCCTTCGCGCTGCCAATCGAGCCCCTGGCGGACGATCCCGCGCGGCTCCACGCCCGCCTGGACGAGATCGCCCGCCAGCCGTTCGACTTGGCCCGGGAGGCGCCCCTGCGGGTGCGCCTGTTCCGCCTCGGCGACGACCACCACGTGCTGGCCCTGACCCTGCACCACATCGTCTCCGACGGCTGGTCCTCGGCGATCCTGGTGGACGAACTCCTGCAAGGCTACCGGGCCTGGCATGCCGGCCAGCCGCCGTGCCTGCCAGCCTTGCCGATCCAGTATGCCGACTATGCGGCCTGGCAGCGCCAGTGGCTGGAGTCCGGGGAGGAAGACCGGCAACTGGCCTACTGGACGGCCCAACTGGGCGAGGAACAGCCGGTGCTGCGATTGCCCGTCCGCCGGCCACGCCCCGACGAAGCCGGCCAACCCGCCGCCCGCGTGGAACTGCCGCTGGACCCGGCCCTCGGCGAACGGCTGCGCCGCTTCGCCCGGGACCGGGAAGCCACGCCGTTCATGGTGCTGCTGGCCTCGTTCCAGGCCCTGCTGCACCGCTACTCCGGCCAGGCGGACATCCGCGTCGGCGTGCCGGTGGCCAACCGCACCCGGGCCGAGACCGAGGGGCTGATCGGGTTCTTCGTCAACACCCAGGTACTGAAGGCCACCTTCGCCCCGGGCCAGACCTTCCTCGACCTGCTGCGGCAGGTCCGCGACACCGCCCTGGCGGCCCAGGCTCACCAGGACCTGCCGTTCGAGCGGTTGGTGGAGCGCCTGCACCCGGAGCGCTCCCTGGACCACACGCCGCTGTTCCAGGTGCTGTTCAACCACCAGAGCGCCGCCGCCGACGCCGGCACCGCCGAACTCGCCGGCCTGCGGATCGAGCCCCTGGACCCCGGCGCCCAACCCGCCCAGTTCGACCTCACCCTGAGCACCCACGACCGGCCGGACGGCTTCCACGCCGTGCTGATCCACGACCCCGCGCGCTTCGCGCCGGGCCGCGTCGAAGCCCTCGGCCGCCACTGGCTGGCCCTGCTGGAGGCCGCCCTGGACGCTCCGGGGCGGCCCCTGGAAGCCCTGCCGATGCTGACGGCGGGCGAGCGCCGGCGCCTCTCCGGCTGGAACGCCACCGGTCGCGACTACCCCGACACCCCCTTCGTCCAACGCCTGTTCGAACGTCAGGTCCGGGCGACCCCGGAAGCCCCCGCGCTGCGCTTCGCCGGGCGCGAGTCGAGCTATGACCAGCTCAATCGCCAGGCCAACCGTCTGGCCCATCGCCTGATGGCCCGTGGGGTCGGCCCCGATGCCCTGGTGGGCGTGGCCATGGAGCGCTCGGTGGACCTGGTGGTGAGCCTGCTGGCGGTGCTCAAGGCCGGCGGCGCCTATGTGCCCCTGGACCCGGACTACCCCGCCGAGCGCCTCGCCTACCTGCTGGACGACAGCGGCGTGGGCCTGTTGCTGACCCAGCACGCGCTACGGGAGCGGCTGCCGTCGAACGCCGGCGTCGAGTGCCTGTGCATGGACGAGGGCCACGACGAGCCCGCCATCGAGCACGACCCGGCGCCCCGGCTGCACCCGGGCCACCTGGCCTACGTCCTCTACACGTCCGGCTCCACCGGCCGGCCCAAGGGCGCCGGAAACAGCCACGGCGCCCTCTACAACCGCCTCGCCTGGATGCAGCAAGCCTATGGCCTCGATGCCCATGACCGAGTGCTGCAGAAAACCCCGTTCAGCTTCGACGTATCGGTCTGGGAGTTCTTCTGGCCGCTGATGACCGGCGCCTGCCTGGTGGTGGCCGACCCCGGCGAACACCGCGACCCCGCGCGGCTGATCGCGACCATCCGCCGGGAAGGGGTGACCACCCTGCACTTCGTGCCCTCCATGCTGCAGGCGTTCCTCCACGAGGAGGCCGTCGCCACCTGCACCGGCTTGCGTCGCATCGTTTGCAGCGGCGAGGCGCTGCCTGTCGAGGCCCAGGCGCGGGTCTTCGAGCGCCTGCCGGACGCGGCCCTGTACAACCTCTACGGGCCCACCGAGGCGGCCATCGACGTGACCCACTGGACTTGCCGCGACGACGGCGGCGACGCGGTTCCCATCGGCCACCCCATCGCCAACCTGCGCACCCACGTGCTGGACGCCGGGCTGTCGCCGGTGCCGGTGGGTTGTAGCGGCGAGCTGTACCTGGGCGGCGTGGGCCTGGCCCGGGGTTACCACCGCCGGCCCGGGCTCACCGCCGAGCGCTTCGTGCCCGACCCCTTCCAACCGGGCGAACGGCTGTACCGCACCGGCGATCTGGCGCGCCACCGGGACGACGGCGCCCTGGAGTATCTCGGCCGCCTCGACCACCAAGTGAAACTGCGCGGCCAGCGCATCGAGCTGGGCGAGATCGAGGCCCGTCTGCGGGAAGCGCCCGGGGTGCGGGAGGCCGCCGTGCTGGCGCTGCCGGCGGACACGCCCACCTATCTGGTGGCGTATCTGGTGCTGGACGCCGGCGATCCGGCGGCGCGCCTTGAGGCCGCGCGGCGGCATCTGCGCGAGCGCCTGCCGGAGCACATGCTGCCGACCCGCTGGGAAACCCTGGAGCACATGCCGCTCTCCCCCAATGGCAAGCTGGACCGCAAGGCCCTGCCGGCACCGGCGGCGATCGCCACGGGCGCGACCGGAACCGCGCCCGAGACGCCCATGGAACAGACCCTGGCCGCCATCTGGCAAGAAGTACTGGGGCTGGAACGGGTCGCCGCCGATGCCAACTTCTTTGGCCTGGGGGGCGATTCCATCATCGCCATCCAGGTGGTCAGCCGCGCCCGCCGCCAGGGTATCCACCTGGCGCCCCGGGACCTGTTCGAGCACCAGACCGTGCAAGCCCTGGCCCGGGTCGCCCGCCATGGCGACGTGGTCGCGGCCGAACAAGGCCCGGTCCAGGGGGACAGCGCCCTGACGCCGATCCAGCACGCCTTCTTCGCCAGCGAAATCCCGGCACGCCAGCACTGGAACCAGGCCCTGCTGCTGCGCCCGCGCCAGCCCTTGGACGCCGGTGCGCTGGAGCTCGCCCTGGACGCGCTGTATCGCCATCACGACGCCCTGCGCCTGCGCTTCCAGCACGGCCCCGAGGGTTGGCGGGCCCGGCATGCCGGCCCCGAGGCGGGCGGGCTGCTCTGGCGGCGGGACGCCGCCGACGCGGCGGCCCTGGAAGCGCTCTGCGAGGAGGCCCAGCGCAGCCTCGACCTGGGCGAAGGCCCGTTGCTTCGCGCCCTGCTGGCGACCCTGCCGGACGGCCAGCAGCGCCTCTTGCTGGTGTTCCACCACCTGGTGGTGGACGGCGTGTCCTGGCGCATCCTGCTGGAGGACCTGCAAGGCGCCTACCGCGCCGCGCTCGACGGGCAGCCCATCGCCCTGCCGGCCAAGACCAGCGCCTTCCGCGACTGGGCGGCGCGCCTGGCCGCCTTCGCCCACGAGGACGCCACGCGGGCCGAACTGGCCTACTGGGAGGACCTGCATCGCGGCGCCGGCGCCGAGCTGCCTCGCGATCGCGTCGGGGGCCGCGCTTGCCGGTCCGTGGGGCGCACCGTCCACACCCGCCTCGACCGGGTCGTCACCCGCCAGTTGCTGCAGGACGCCCCGGCCGCCTACCGTACCCGGGTCAACGACCTGCTGCTGGCGGCCCTGGCCACGACCCTCGGCCGCTGGACCGGCGCCCCGGCCACCCTGGTGCGGCTGGAAGGCCACGGGCGCGAGGACCTGTCCGATACCCTGGACCTGACCCGCAGCGTCGGCTGGTTCACCTCGACCTACCCGGTGCGCCTGGTGACCCACGATGAACCGGGCGCCACCCTCAAGGCGGTCAAGGAACACCTGCGCGGCATTCCCCGCAACGGCATCGGCCACGGCGTGCTGCGCCACCTGGGCGATGCGTCCGCCCGGGCGCGCCTGGCGGCGCTGCCCGAGCCCCGGGTCACCTTCAACTACCTGGGGCAGTTCGACGGCAGCTTCGCCGAAGGCGCCCTGTTCGTTCCGGCCGCCGAGTCCGGCGGCGCCTGCCACGACCCCCGGGCGCCCCTGGACAACTGGCTGAGCCTCAACGGCGAGGTGTACGACGGCGAGCTGGTGCTGGGCTGGACCTTCAGCGAAGAGCTGTTCGACGAGGCCACGGTGCAACGGCTCGCCGAAGCCTACGCGACCGACCTGCGGGCCTTGGTGGCGCACTGCCTGGCGGTGGAGGACGGCGGCCTGACGCCATCCGACGTACCGCTGGCCGGGCTGGACCAAGCTCAACTGGACGCCTTGCCCTTCCTCGGCGCCCCGCTCGAGGACCTTTATCCACTGTCCTCCATGCAGCAAGGCATGCTGTTCCACGCCCAGGAAGACGACCAGGCCCTGTACATCAACCAGACCCGCGTCCCGGTGGAGGGCCTGGACGCGCGGCGCTTCGCCGAGGCCTGGCGCCAGGCCACGCGCCGCCACGCCATCCTGCGCAGCGCTTTCCTGTCCCGCACCGATTGGAAGGAGCCTTTGCAAGCGGTGCTGCGTCAGGCGGACACCCCCCTCGACATCCTCGATTGGCGCGACCGCGCCGTCTCCGAAGCGGACCTGGCGCGCCTGGCCGAGGACGACTGCGCCCGTGGCTTCGACTTGGAACGGGCGCCCTTGCAACGGTTGACCCTGGTTCGCCTGGACGAGCGGAACTGGCACCTGATCTGGACCAGCCACCACATTCTCATGGACGGCTGGAGTCGCTCGCGGCTGCTGGGCGAAGTGCTCCACGCCTACGCCGGCCAGCCGCTGCCGCCGGTGGCCGGCGACTACCGCGACTACATCGGCTGGCTGCGCCGCCAGCCCGCCGACGCCCTGGAAACCTTCTGGAAAAGCGAGTCGGCCAGCCTGGAGACCCCGACCCACCTGGCGCCCTGCGTTCACCCGCAACCCGCGGCCGGCCTGAACGGACACGCCGCGCGCTACCTGGAGTGGGACGCGCCGCGCACCGCGCGCCTGCTGGAGGCCGCCCGGCAACATCGGGTCACCCCCAACACCTTGATCCAGGCCGCCTGGCTGCTCCTGCTGCACCGCTATACCGGTCAGGCGAGCGTCTGCTTCGGCGCCACCGTGGCCGGGCGCCCGGCCGGGCTGCCGGGCGCCGAGGACATGCTTGGGCTGTTCATCAACACCCTGCCCATCATCCAGACCGTGGAACCGGCCCGAACGGTGGCCGACTGGCTGCACGCCCTGCAGCGACACAACCTGCGGGTTCGCGACCACGAACATGCCTCCCTGGCGGACATCCAACGCTGGTCCGGCCAGGGGGGGCAGCCTCTGTTCGACAGCATCCTGGTGTTCGAGAACTACCCCCTCGACCAACGCCTGCAAGGCGCCACCGACCACGGCCTGCGCTTCGGCGGTAGCGAGAACCGCGACGTCACCAACTTCGCCATGGACCTGGCGGTCCACCTGGGCGAGACGCTGAGCATCGAGTTCCTCTACCTGCGCCAGCGCTTCACCGACGAGGCCTGCGCGCGCCTGGTGGACGCCTTCGAAACCCTGCTGGAGGGCCTGCTGGCGCGGCCCGAGGCCCGCCTGGGCGACCTGCCGATGCTGGGCGAGGCCGCTCGCCAGCGGTTGGAGCAGGACAACCGGCTCGATGGCGAAACCCGGCCGTCGTCTCCCGTGGCGGAGGCCATCCGCGCCCATGGGGCCCGCCAGCCCGGGGCGCCCGCCCTGGTCTGCGGCGAGGACAGCCTCGACTATGCCGGCCTGGAAGATCGCGCCAACCGCCTGACCCACTGGCTGATCGCGGCGGGCGTCGGCCCGGACGACCGGGTCGGCGTGGCCTTCGAGCGCTCCCTGGACCTGGTGGTGGCACTCTACGCGGTGCACAAGGCCGGCGCGGCCTACGTGCCGCTGGACATCGACTACCCCGAAGAACGCCTGCGCTGGATCATGCAAGACTCGCGCATGTCGCTGCTACTGACCCACCGCGACGTCGCGCGGCGCCTGCCCCGGGTCGGCGGCCTGGAACCGGCGGTCATGGAGCGGTTGCCCCTGGCGAGCCAGCCGGCGGACTGCCCGCCGCTTCGCGCCCTGCCCGATCACCTCGCCTACCTGATCTACACCTCGGGCTCCACCGGCAAGCCCAAGGGCGTCGCCGTGGCCCACGGGCCGCTGCGCGGCCATTGCGAGGCTATCGTTCGCCTCTACGAGATGGACGCGGGCACCCGCGAGCTACTGTTCATGTCCTTCGCCTTCGACGGCGCCCACGAACGCTGGCTGTCCACCCTGCTGGCCGGGGGTTGCCTGGTGATCCGCGACAACGGGTTGTGGACCCCGGAACAGACCTGGCAGGCCCTGCACCGCGAACGCATCGACATCGCCTGCTTCCCGCCCGCCTACCTGCAGCAACTGGCCGAGTACGCCGAGACCCAGGGCAACCCGCCGCCGGTGCGCATCTACTGCTTCGGCGGCGACGCGGTGGCCGACGCCACCTTCCGCCAGGTCGCCCGCACCCTGCGGCCGCGCCACCTGACCAATGGCTATGGCCCCACCGAGACCGTGGTCACGCCGATGCTCTGGAAAGTGGCGGCCGGCGACACCTGCGGCGCGGCCTACGCCCCTATCGGCCGTCGCGTCGGGCAGCGGCGCCTGTATGTACTGGACGCCGAGCTCAACCTGCTGCCCGACGGCGTGGCCGGCGAGTTGTACATCGGCGGCGAGGCCCTGGCCCGGGGCTACCATGACCGCCCGGGGCTCACCGCCGAACGCTTCGTCGCCGACCCGTTCGCCGTCGGCGCGCGCATGTACCGCACCGGCGACTTGGTACGCCGCCGCGCGGATGGGGTGATCGACTACCTGGGGCGCCTCGATCACCAAGTGAAGGTTCGCGGCTTCCGCATCGAACTGGGCGAGATCGAGGCCCGCCTGCGGGCCTTCCCCGAGGTGCGAGAAGCCCTGGTGGTAGCCCGGGAGCACGACACCGGCAAGCAACTGGTGGGTTATGTAGTGGCCGACGACGACCCCGGCCTCGGCGACGCGCTGCGCCAGCGGCTGCAACGGGACGTGCCGGACTACATGGTGCCGGCCCAGGTAATGGTGCTGGCGGCCTTCCCCCTCAGCCCCAATGGCAAGCTGGACCGCCAGGCGCTACCGGCTCCGGAATTCCGCGGCCGCGACTTCGTCGCCCCGCGCAACGAGCTGGAGCGACGCCTCGCCGCCATCTGGCAGGAGGTGCTGGGAGTCGAGCGGGTCGGCGTGACCGACAACTTCTTCGAGCTGGGCGGCGATTCCCTGCGCACCCTGAAGGTGATCGCCAAGGTCCGCGCCCAGCACGACCTGGGCGTCGAACTGAAACTGCGGGACATGATGGCCAAGCCCACCATCGGCGAACTCTCCGGCTACCGCGACGAAACGAACCGCGCCGAGTCCGGCCTGGACCCGTTGCTGCCGCTGAACCGCGCGGTGCCGGGCATCGCCCCCCTGTTCTGCCTGCACGCCGGCTTCGGCACCGTGTTCGACTACGAACCGCTGGCCCGGCGTCTGGAGGGACGGCGCGGCCTCTACGGCCTGCAATGCCGGATGCTGCTGGACCGCGCCTGGCGGGACGACGCCCTGGACGCCATGGCTATCGACTACGCCCAGTACATCCGCCAGAAACAGCCGACCGGACCCTACCACCTGCTGGGCTGGTCCCTGGGCGGGACCCTGGCGGTCCTGGTGGCCAAGGAATTGGAGCGCCAGGGCCAGGCCATCGCCTACCTCGGCCTGGTGGACAGCTACCTGCCCTCCTTGGAATGCGTCGCCGACGACGAACCCTGGGCGGAGGAATTGCGCCAGTTCCTGCGAGTGTTGCTGGGGACCGAGGTCCGCCTGGGCGCCACCCAACGGGCGCAGCCGGAGCGAACCGAGGTGGAGCGCCTGGTGGCGGAGGCGCTGGAACAGGCCGACCGGGACGTCGGCGCCAGGCATGCCGCCCTCGGCGCCGAGGAACTCGCCCATACCTTCCTGGTGGCCTGCCGGCTGAAACAGTTGGCCCGCCACGCGAACGAGCTGCCCGGGCTGGAATGCGCCACCGCCGAAGCCTGGTGGGCCCAAGTGGACGACGGGCCGCTGCGGCAACGCTTCGAGACGGGCGTGCTGCGGGGGCGCCCCGCCCAGGTGTTGCATGCCGGCCATTACGACCTGCTGGACCACCCGCGCCTGCTGGATGCCCTGCACGCACGGCTGGCACCGGCGGCCTCGCCCGTCTCCTGACCTTTCCACAGGATTTTCCCGATGCCTCTTCACCCCGACATCGACGCCTTTCTCGAACTCGCCGAACTCAGCCGCCTGAGCGGCAAGAGCCAGCCCATGTCACGCCTGCCGGTGGAACAGGCGCGAGCCGAATTCGAGCGGACCTCGCCCCTGCTGGACAACGACCCGCCGCAGGACCTGGACGTCACCTCCCACCGCTATCCGACGCGGGACGGCCATACCCTGGAGGCGCGCCTGTACCGAAGACCCGGCGCCGCCGATGCCCAACCCGTGCTGCTGTACTTCCACGGCGGCGGCTACGTGGTTGGCAGCCTCGACTCCCACGACGCGCTGTGCCGGCGCCTGGCCCGGGCAGGCGACTGCGCGATCCTCGCCCTGGACTACCGGCTGGCCCCGGAGTGGCCGTTCCCGACGGCGGTGCTGGACGCCCTGGACGGCGCCAACTGGCTGGCCGAACAGGGCCGCGGCCTCGGACTCGAACCCACCCGCGCCGCCTTCGGCGGCGACAGCGTCGGCGCCACCCTGGCGACCGTGCTCACCCTGCACGCCTGCCATCGCCCCACCACCCTGGCCCTGCGTCCCCGCGCCCAAGTCCTGCTCTACCCCGTCACCGACGTTTCCCACCGATACCCCTCCCACGACCGCTACGCGGAAGGCCACCTGCTGGAAACCGACACCCTCGACTGGTTCTACCGCCACTACCTGCCCAACCCTGCCGATCACGAGGACTGGCGCGCCTCGCCCCTGCTGGCGGGCACCCTCCACGGCCTTCCCCCCACCTACCTCGGCCTCGCCGAATACGACCCCCTCCACGACGAAGGCCTCGCCTACGCCAACCGCCTTCGCGACGCGGGCAACACCCTCCACCTCAGCCTCCAACCCGGCCTGACCCACGACTACCTGCGCATGGCCGGCCTGGTGGCGGAAGTCGAAGGGTTGCAGCGGGAGTTGATGGAGTGGGTAATGGGATGGATGGCATGAGGTCACTGGCTGGTGATACGTGCCGATGATCCAAGAGCTGAATGGGGCTTCGTCGGCGAGGCCCAGCCGCGCCCGCCTCGCCTGGCGCTTGGTTTCGATCTTGCGCTGCATCGCCCCGGTGGTGGTCGCCCAGTGTTCCGGGTGCAGGTCCTTCAAGGCCAGCCATTCGGCCGGTAGCGGGATGTCGTCCTCGGGTACGGGTGTCTTGACTTCGCTGCGCACCAGCGCCAACGGCACGAAGCTGTCGGGTTCGTACAGATACAGGCTCTGCCGCCCGCCCCGCCGCTCCAGCAGCAGCCGGTTGCCGTCCCAGGCGAAGTGGGTGGCGTCCGGGTCCTGCCATGGGCGCGGCGAGCGGGTGCTGTTGCGGTCGAGCCGGTACTTGGCGATCCGCCGGCCGAAGGGGTCGTAGTCGTAACCCCAGCGCTCCACGTGGACGAAGCGGCCGTTGCGTTTCTCGATCGTCGCCCGGCTCAGTTGGTGGTCGGCGTCCCAGTCGAAGCGACGGACCTGGTTCGGCCCGGATTTTTTCTCGATGCAGTTGCCCCAGGCATCGTAGGCGTAGCGGTGTTCCCGCCACACCCGCAGCCGGTTGGGCTTGCGCTCGCCCCAGGCGCTGGGGTCGGAGGCGGCTTCGGCCGGGGTCAAGAGCGGGTTGAAGGCGGGGTTGTCCAGGTTGGCCTGTACGTAGGCCGACCATTCTTCCTCGGTCCACTGGGTCTTGCGCGCCTTGGCTTCCTCGCGCCGCGCCTGCTCCGGCTCCATCAGGTTGTGCGCCGGGTCGAAGGCGAACAGTTCCTCGCCACGCGGCGACAGCGCCGCCCGCAGCCGGCCCAGGGCGTCGTAGCCGTATTGGGTCACGCCCTGGCGACGGTCGGCCAGGGTGGTGAGCTGGCCCGCCAGGTCGTACTGGTAGCGCCGCGCGATGCGCTGGCCCTGGCTCGCCGGGCTGGCCTGGGCGCCCTGCCCGGCCAGGGGTTCGGCCGCCTCGCGCTGCAGGCGCGCCTGGCTCTGCAACAGCCGGCCCAGGGGGTCGAGGCTGTACTGGGTGAACAGCGCGCCCTGGCTGCGCCCCACTTCCCGGTGCAGGGCGTCGCGCTCGAAGTCGCAGATCGTCCGGAAGTCCAGGTTGATCTGGTGCACGTGGCCGCTGCCGTAGGTCAGGGTGTTGAGGGTGCGACCGTCCGGCAGCACGGTGGCCTCGCGGTTGCCCAGCGCTGGATACTTCGCTTCCCATTCCTACCGCATCAGGCAGCAAACGTATCCAGCGCATTATCAAGCGCAACAGATCGACCAAGCTATAGCCCTGTATATCTTTTGATACCCAAAAAAACGCAAAGATAGAACATGAACTCCAAAAACATTGCAATCGGTATCCAAAAGAACGGGGCGTGCGCGCAAACAGCAGACAAAACGTAATGAACAACCAAGGCAAGAGGAGATAATAAAATCCCTACCGCACCACCCCAAAGGCTTCTTGTTTTTATCAAAAAGACATACAAAAACGGCACAAAGTGTATGTTTGATACAAATATAGCCGCCACAAAATCTTCTATATTGAAAGCTTGAGAAGAAACCAACCCCATAACAAGGAAAAATCCAGAAACCAATAGGCTAAAAATAAAAAAAACGATATAAAAAACCTGGAAAAATATGCGTAACATTTTAATTCCCTAAACCTTGGGAGCAGGATTCGGCTATATACCTTCGATTAAACACCGCACTATAGAAGACGGGAAAAGACCTATCCTCAAAGGTCTCGCCATGACAACAATAGTATTATCTATTTGCTTTTTTTGACTATCTATAATTACTGCTGCCCAGGCCACACCATTTCCGCCCTAACACCTACTAACAATAATCGAAAATTTTAATTTTACAAAAAGAAGCCGATTGCGATCACTGCTTTTTGTTCGCTCGGGTAGTTTAGCCGGCGCTGTCTTCTAATCAGAAGTTGCGCGCGCCATAGCCAGTGCTAATATCCCTAACCGTTGACCTTTATCAGACTGCAACAAAATATATTCGCTATTATTAACATCCATTCTTTACCGCCGGTAAATGTGGCCTTAAAAAATCCAAGTAGTATTACATCGATACAGCATCAACTTCGACCTCCTCACTTCCTTTAGCTAAACCCAAGATTTTCTGCTGGTAACTTTAGAGCTTCCTATTTGCTGTGAAAAATAGGGACGGCTTTAGCGCTCTTAACGTTAGTGGTTTCTTGAAAATAAATAAAGCAGCAAGCAAGCACAATATGGAAATTAAACTTACCTTTCCACTCACTCAAAACCCCACCCCAAACCAAATTTTGGACCAGGATAAGATACAGAGCCACTATTGCAAGCTTCGTAGTTTATAACTTATTACGCAGACTTAATAATAGCAGGAAAATAGAAATAAAAGCGCTATAAATCCAAGCCTGGATTGCCAAATAAGGCATAAAACTAGCCACTAACAGTATATCCACAAATGATATTCTTGCCATATAAATCGTATTGTTTGTTAGCGCAAGAGAAAGCAAATATGAAATCGATGAAACTATATATGGCACCAGCCATGCTGAAATATACAAAACTCTTGCACCCCTCAGTTTTTTGGCCCCCAGAAATATTAAAATAAATATATAAAGCACTACATTTAATGAAGCATAGAAAATTTCCAGGCGCGGAAAATGCTTTATATTGATACAAAAAATCGGAACATAAAACATTCCAGGCAATATAAAAGCCCACAGGGAACTGGCCTTGCTCACTTCATAATTCCTCTAATCGCTGAAATATGCTTGGCCTTGGATTTTTAATCTTCTCCATTTCTTCCGCTATGCCCCATGGGGTTCGAGTAGAGCCCATGTTTTTAAATGGTCCAATTCCCCTAATAACTTCTCCCGAGCAAGTAGCGCAAAATAAAGGAGGGCAACCGCCTTCATCAATTCGATTCTTTATCGTCAACTCTTCTTCAGTGGTAATGTCGAACTCATAGACCCGTACGTCTTTACCATCTTCTCTCTGATAACGTACGTAATCCTCCAGGTTCGCATCACTTCCTTCAAGCGCATCGCCCGAGCCCTTTATATCCACTTTGTAGCTTCCGCCTGGATCGAAAAGAACTTTCTCACTTCCATTTCCTACAAAAACACCTACATGCCCTAGGTTCTGTACGAAAAGTACTGCCGTAGGCACCGCAGCGTGCAGGCCAGCGT